>NZ_JAFBBZ010000001.1:0-1488821 GCF_016907435.1 Nocardioides salarius
AAGTCCTGCAGGACGGTGCGGCGGCGCAGCTTGTCCTCCGCGCCGCCGATGATCATCAGGGGACCTCTGGGCATGGCGACACGCTAGGGCATGAGCCACCTCACCCCGCAGGTGACGCGGGCCCGGTGGTGCTGGATCGGCGCCCGCGCGGCTGAGAGAGTGTGCCGGTGAGCAGCGAGACCGCCCCCCGACGCCTGGTCCTGGCCCGGCACGCCCAGGCCGTCGGCGCGGCCGCGACCGATGCCGTGCGCGAGCTGAGCGCCCGCGGGCGCCGCGACGCCGCGGCCGCCGGGCGGTGGCTGGCCGAGCTGGGCGTGACTCCCGACCACGCCCTCGTCTCCGCGGCGGTGCGCACCAGCCAGACCTGGGACCAGATGTGCGCCGGCGCCGGCTGGGAGCTGGCCGCCGACCTCGACCGGGGTCTCTACGAGGCCGGCACCGACGCGGCGCTCGACCTGGTGCGGCTGGTGCCCGCGCAGGTGCGCACCCTGGTGGTCGTGGGCCACAACCCCACCATCGGCTCGCTGGCGCACGTCCTCGACGACGGCGACGGGGACCCCGAGGCGGTGACGGCGCTGCTCGGGGGCTACCCGACCAGCGCGCTCACCGTCTTCGCGGTCAGCACCGCGTGGGCCGACCTCGCCGAGGAGTCGGCGACCGTGCTGGCCCACCACGTCGCCCGCGGCTGAGAGCCACAGCGGCGGACCTCAGAGGGGCGGCGCGGGGGTGGTGATGCCCACCGCGCGGTCGGCGGCCTCGACCTCCTCGCGGCTGATCCCGAGCAGGTAGATGATCGCGTCGAGGTAGGGCACGTTGACCGAGGTGTCGGCGGCGTCGCGGACCATGGGCTTGGCGTTGTAGGCGATGCCCAGCCCGGCGGCGGCGAGCATGTCGAGGTCGTTGGCGCCGTCGCCGATGGCGATGGTGGAGGCGACGTCGACACCGATCTCGTCGGCGAACTCCCGCAGCGCCCGGGCCTTGCCGGCCCGGTCGACGACCTCGCCGACGATGCGCCCGGTCAGGTGGCCGTCGACGATCTCGAGCTCGTTGGCCCGGGCGAAGTGGATGCCGAGCTCGGTGGCGAGCCGGTCGGTGATCTGGGTGAAGCCGCCCGAGACGATCGCGAACCGGTAGCCCAGGCGACGCAGCGTGCGCACCATGGTGCGCGCCCCCGGCGCGAGCTGGATGGCGTCGTAGACCTCGTGCAGCGCGCGGGCCGGCACGCCCTCGAGCAGCGCCACCCGCGAGCGCAGCGACTCCTCGAAGTCGAGCTCGCCGCGCATCGCGCGCTCGGTGACCTCGGCGACCTCGGCCTCGCAGCCGGCGTGGGCGGCGATCATCTCGATCACCTCGCCCTGGATGAGCGTGGAGTCGACGTCCATCACGATCAGCCGCATGCCGCGGCGCAGCAGGTTGGCGGGCTGGACCGCCACGTCGATGCCCTGGCTGGCGGCCTCGAGGGCCAACAGCTCGCGCAGCCGCTCCGGCTCGGCGCCCGAGACGTGCAGGTCGAAGGCGGTCACGGGGTAGCGCGCCATCCGCTCGATGCGGTCGATGTTGGCCCCCGCCTCGGCGATCCGCCCGGCCACCGCGGCCATCGCCGAGGCCGTGAGGGGCGTGCCGAGCACGGTCACGTGGGAGCCGCCCCGGGCCGGGGGCCGCGTGTCGCCCGTGCCGGCCTCGATCTCGACGCTCATGTCGAGCGAGCCCGCGGTCTCCTCCACGGCCCGCTGCAGACCGGCGGCGTCCTGGGGCACGGTGACCAGCACGCCGAGGATCAGGCGGCGCCGCAACCGGATCTGCTCGAGGTCGACGACCTCCACCCCGGCCCGCGCCAGGGTCGCGAAGACCGAGGACGTCACGCCCGGGCGGTCGCGACCGGTCAGGGTGATCAGGAGCGTCTCGGGGCGTACGCCGTCCGGCGGCGGGAGTGGCTGGTTCATCGCAGGCACGAGGCTAGCGCCGCCGGCACGGGAGATGAGCACCCGTACCCAGGCGGTTGAGCCCTTCGACCGTGGCGGCGACGCCCCGGGCGCGGTGTGCTGGACCCATGCCCAGCTACGCGCGCCCCGACCTGTGCCCCGACTGCGGGGCGGTGCTGCCGCCGGAGCCCGACGCGTGCCCGCGCTGCGGGCTGCCGCTGCGTGACCCGCTCGCCGACGAGCTGCTGGCCACGCTGCGCCACGCCGACGAGCTGGTGGTCCGGCTGCGGGCCCGCGCCGACGCACCCACCCGGGCGCCGGCGACCGGGACCGTGCCCCGGACCCGCCGAGGACCGGTGCCTCGACGACTGGTGCCTCGACGTCTGGGCCAGGCCACGGTGCCGCAGCTGCTGCTGGCCCTGGGCGCCGCCTGCCTGCTGGTCGCGGCCGTGGTGTTCCTGGCGGTCGCCTGGTCGTGGCTCGGCGTTGCCGGGCGCACCGCCGTGCTGCTGGTGCTGACGGTGTCGGCCGGCGGCGCCTCGGTGCTGCTGTCGCGTCGAGACCTGGTCGCGGCCGCGGAGGCGCTCTGCGCGGTCACCCTCGGCTTCGTCGTGCTCGACGTGCTGGGCGCCGGCCAGTCGGGCTGGGCGCCCGAGCCCGGCACCAGCGGGTCGGGGCTCGTCCTCGGTGCGGTGGTCGTCGCGGCCGGGCTCGCGCTGTCCACCCTGCACCTGCGCCTCGCCGGGGCACGGCCCGTGGTCGCCCAGCTGGTCATCGCACCGGCGCTCCTCGGCCTCGCCGGCTCCCTGGCGGCCGTGGTCGAGGAGCGCACCGCCGACGGCGGGGCCGCCAGCGCGTCAGGTGTCTGGGCGGGCTGCGTGGTGGCCGCCGCGGCCCTCGTCGTGCTCGCCGCGCGCACGCGGCTGGGGGTGCTGCGTGTCGCCGCGGGCGTGGTGGGCTGCGTGGCCTGGCTGGTGCTGCTCGCGATCTCCCTGGCCGACAACGGCGCCGACCTGAGCCTGCGCGGCCTCTGGGCGGAGGGCGGGGTCACCTGGTTGCTGGTGGCCGCCGCGCTCGCGCTGCTGCCGCTGCTCGACCCCCTCGTGCGCCGCGGCGCGGTGGCCGTGCTGCCCGAGGTGGCGGCGATGTCGCTGGGCAGCCTGGTGCTCGTGCTGCCGGCCCTCGACGAGGGTGCCGACGCCGTGCTGGTCGCGACCGGTGCCCTCGTCGCGGTGTGGGGCCTGGCGGCCGCGGGCACCGCGCGCGTCCTGCCTCGACGACGGGTCGTCCCGGTCGGGGTCGCCCTGGCGTTCGTGCTGCCGGTGCTGGTCGCGGTCGTGTCGCTGCACGCCGTCGCGCTGGAGGCGCTGCTCGACGTCGCCGCGGTGTACGACGCCACGGTGGGCGTGCGCGTCGACGCGCCCGCCACCGCCTGGGACGCCCGCCTGCTGGTGCCGGCCGTGCTCGCCCTGGGCGTCGCGGCGCTGGGCGCGGCGCCGGCGGCCCGGCAGCGGCACACGGGCGTCACCGTGGGCGCCGCGCTCGCCGTCGCGGCGCTGGCCACGGCCGCCCTGCTCGAGGCGCCCCTGGCGGCGGTGGTGCTGCCGCTCGCGCTCGCCGCGACGGGCCTGGTGGCGCTCGGGAACCGGCGTGCGGTCTGGTCGGGCCTCGTGGTCGGGGCCGCCGGCGGCGTGGTGGCCCTGCCCAGCGCGGCCCTGGCCGCCGTCGCGGCCGGTCTCGTGGTGCTCGCCTGCGGCTACCGGGCCCTCGCGGGCCGTCCGGGTGGGGCGGAGGCCTGGGCGGCGCTGCCCGTCGCGGGGGCGGCGGCCCTGTGGGCCGTCGGCGAGCTGGCCGGCGTCGACGTGGCCTCCCGGGGCGCGGCGACGGTGCTGGTCGTGGGCGTCCTGGCCCTGGTGGCGCGACGTACCGAGGTCGACCTGGCGACCGTGCTGGTGGTGCCCTGGCCGGCGGTGGCCGGGGTGCTGGCGGCGGGGGACCGGTCGGTCTCCTCGGCGCTGCACCTGACCCTGCTGGGCGCGCTGCTGGTGGCCCGGGCGCTCACCGACGACCGCCGTCGACGGGTCGCCTGGGCCGGTGGCCTGCTGCTCGCGGCCGCCACCTGGGTGCGCCTGGCCGACATCGGTGTCGAGGCCCCGGAGGCCTACACCGCACCCACCGCGCTCGCGCTGCTCGTCGTCGGGCTGCGTGCCCTGCGCCGCGCCCCCGAGCGGGGCTCGGTGGCCACCCTGCTGCCCGGGCTGGTGCTGGCCGTGCTGCCGAGCCTGCTGTGGGTGCTGGCCCAGGACCCCGTCTCGTGGCGCGCCCTGCTGCTGGGCCTGGGCTGCCTGGTCCTGGTGCTGGGTGGCGCCCGGCTGTGCTGGCAGGCGCCGCTGCTGGTCGGGGCGGTCGCCGGCGGGCTCCTGGTGCTGCGCGAGCTGGCGCCGTACGCCGCAGCGACGCCGCAGTGGGTCCTGCTGGCGGCGGCCGGCGCGCTGCTGCTCGGGGTCGGCACCACCTGGGAGCGCCGCGTGCGCGACCTGCGCCACGCCGGGCACTACCTGGCCCGGCTCAGGTGAGCCGCGGGGAGGCTCAGATGACGGCGCCGCTGTCGTCGGGGGCCCGCTCGACCCTCTTGGAGCGCGGCTCGCGGGGCTCCACGGGCCAGACCCGGTGCATCAGCACCGCCAGCGGGGTCGCGGTGAAGACCGAGGAGTAGGTGCCGACGACCAGGCCGATGAGCAGGGCGAGCGCGAAGTCGGTCAGCGAGTCGCCACCGAGCACGAAGAGCGCGCCCAGGATGAACATCGTGCCCAGGCCGGTGTTGATCGTGCGGGGCACCGTGGCCAGCACGGCCTCGTTGCAGGACTCCGCGAAGGTGACGGCGCCTTCGCGGGTGCCGCGCCACTTCTCACGCACGCGGTCGAAGACGACGACGGTGTCGTTGACGCTGAGGCCGATGACGGTCAGCACGGCGGCGAGGAACACCCCGTCGACCGGGCGGCCGAGCCAGGCGAAGACACCGATCACGATCGAGACGTCGTGGAGCATCGCGATCGCCGCCGACGCGCCGAAGACCCAGCGGAAGCGCAGTGCCAGGTAGAGCATCTGGGCGGCCAGGGCGATGCCCAGCGCGATCAGCGCCTTGTTGCGCAGCTCGTCGCCCAGCGACGGCCCGATCAGTGAGTCGGACTCGAGGTCGGAGCCCGGCACCGCGGCGGCGACGGTGTCGCGGATGACCTGCGCCTGGTCGTTGTCGACGTCGCCGACCTTGACCACCAGGTCGCCGTCACCGGAGGTCTGCACCACGGCGTCGTCGAAGCCGGCGTCGTCGAGGTCGGCGCGCACGGTCTCGACGTCGCCGGCGTCGGCGGCCTGCGAGGTGGTGAAGTCGAGGACGCGGCCGCCGGTGAACTCCACGCCGAGGTTGAGCCCGTTGAGCCCGATGCCGGCCAGCGCGGCGACCACGACGGCCGCGGACGTGGCCAGCCAGATCCGCGAGCGGCCCATGATGTCGGGGTTGCGCTCGAGCAGGACGTCGTGGACCTTGCCGGTCTTCGCGAAGCCGGTCAGCGCCGGGCGGCGGCGCACGGCCTTGCGCGAGGTGGCGAACTCGACCAGCACCCGGCTGATGACCATCGCCGAGAACATCGAGGCCACGACGCCGATCGTCAGCGTGACGCCGAAGCCGCGCACGGGGCCGGTGGCGAGGAAGAAGAGCAGGCCACCGGCCAGCAGGGTGGTGACGTTGGAGTCGAGGATGGCTGACCAGGCCTTCGAGAAGCCGGTGGAGATCGCCTTCGCCGGGGGCGCGTTCTCCTCGGAGCTCTCCTCCTTGGCCCGCTCGAAGACGAGCACGTTGGCGTCGATCGCCATGCCGATGGCCAGCACGAAGCCCGCGAGGCCCGGCAGCGTCAGGGTCGCGCCGAGCGCGACCAGCACGGCGTACGAGATGAGGGCGTAGCAGCCCAGTGCCACCACGGCCAGGAAGCCGGAGAGGCGGTAGGCGAAGGTGATGAAGAGGCCGGTGAGCAGCAGGCCGATGAGGCCGGCCTGGAAGGAGGCGTCGATGGCCTCGTCGCCGAGCGTGGGGCCGACGACCTGCTGGGAGATGATCTCGACGGGCAGCGGCAGCGCGCCGCCCTCGATCAGCAGCGCCAGGTTCTGCGCGGAGGACTCGGTGAAGCTGCCGCTGATCTGGGTGCGCCCGCCGAGCTGGCCGACGTCGCAGGTGGAGTCCTGGACCTGCGGGGAGCTGATCACCTCGCTGTCGAGGACGATCGCGATGCGGCGCTGGGGGTCGCCCTGCTGGAAGCAGGCGGCGTCGCCGGTCAGGGAGGCCCAGGCGTCCTGGCCCTTGCTGGCGAACTCGACGTCGACGACCCACTGGACGCCCTGCTCCTGGATGCCGGCGGTGGCGCTGGAGACGTCGTCGCCCTCGAGCTGGGCCGGGCCGAGCACCAGTGGGGAGCCGTCCTCGTCGGTGGTGGCGAAGCGGCCCTGCTTGTCGGTGTCGGGCTGCTGCGAGCCCTCCTCGGGCTCCTCGCCGGTGTTGCCGACGATGCTGGGGTCGGTGCCGAGCACCGGGTGGAAGGTCAGGCGCGCGGTGCGGCCGATGACCTCCGCCGCCTCGCGGGGGTCCTCGACGCCGGGCAGCTCGATCAGGATCCGGTTCTCGCCCGAGCGCACCAGCGTGGGCTCGGTGACGCCCAGGGCGTCGACGCGACCGCGCAGCACCTCCACCGCACGGTCGGTGTTCTCGGCGTTGGCCTCGACGGTGTCGGTCGAGCTCGCCTCCAGGGTGATCTGGGTGCCTCCGGAGAGGTCCAGGCCCAGCTTGGGCGAGGAGCCCAGGGTGAGCAGGGCGGCACCGACCAGGACCAGGACGGCGACGAGGAAACGCCACCACGAGCTCTTGCGCATGCGCACATGGTCCGTCATCGGTCCTTTACGTCACACACCGGGCTCCGCGCACCACCCCGCGGGGCCGGTCAGGCCGGCGGCCACACCTCTGGCGAGCAGGCCGCCACCAGCGCCCGGCGCCCGGCCCGGGCGAGCGGACGCAGCGCCTGCGCACGCGCCTGGGCCTCGGCGGCGGTGATGGCGCCGCCGTCGTCCTCGAGCGCCAGGTCGGCGATCTCGAGGGCCTGCAGCCCCCGGGCGGCGAGCTCCACGCAGCGTGCCGGCACTCCCGGGGGAGCGTCGAGGCCGTCGCGGTGGCGCAGGTCCATCAGCCGGTCGGCCACCTCGGGGCGCCAGCGCGCCACCTCGAGGGCGGCCAGGAGGTCGGCGGTCTGCGGCAGGGCGGCGCGCAGGGCCCGGTCGGCCTCGCCCACGTCGGGCAGCTGGCGGCGCCCGGCCGGCTCGGCGACCCACGTGGTCGCGGCACCCACGACCCAGGGCACCAGGCCCACGGATGCCGGAGCACCCGGCAGGGCGCGCATGGCGGCGCCGGTGACCACCACCGCCTCGCCCGCCTCCAGCGCGGCGGCGTTGAAGGCGGGCGGACCGCCCAGCCCGACGGGGTCGCCCTCCACGCCGAAGGCGGCGCCGATCGTGTCGGCGCCCTCGACCCGCAGCCGCGCCAGACCGCCCACCAGGGTCTCGGTGCCGTCCCCGCCGAGGCCCATCGCGCCCAGCCCGGCCACGGCGTGCGTGGCCTGGTCGTCGATGACCGCGTCGACCACCAGGTCGGCGGCGACGTGCCCGCGCAGCCACGACGTGCCCCACCAGGCGAGGCGGGCGGCGGCGGGCAGGGGTGAGGTCACGGCGGGTGAGGGTACGCCGGTGGTTAGGGTGACGCCATGGCAGCAGTCCTCGAGTTCGCCGACGTCTCCGTCCGCCGGGGCCAGGCCACCCTGCTCGACCGGGTCAGCTGGACCGTCGAGGAGGACGAGCGCTGGGTCGTGCTCGGCCCCAACGGGGCGGGCAAGACCACGCTGCTGCAGCTGGCCTCCGCCCAGATCCACCCCTCCGACGGGGTGGCGGGCGTGCTCGAGGAGGTGCTGGGCACCGTCGACGTCTTCGAGCTGCGCCCCCGCATCGGCCTGACCAGCGCCGCGCTCGCCGAGCGGATCCCCCGCGGTGAGAAGGTGCGCGACCTCGTCGTCTCCGCGTCGTACGCCGTCGTGGGCCGCTGGCGCGAGGCCTACGACGAGCTCGACCACGAGCGGGCCGAGTCGCTGCTGCGCGAGCTGGGTGCGCTGCACCTGGCCGACCGGACCTTCGGCACCCTCTCGGAGGGGGAGCGCAAGCGGGTGCAGATCTGCCGCTCCCTGATGAGCGACCCCGAGCTGCTGCTGCTCGACGAGCCGGCCGCCGGTCTCGACCTGGGCGGTCGCGAGGACCTGGTCGCGACGCTGTCGATGCTGGCCTACGACCCCGACTCGCCGGCCACGGTGCTGGTCTCCCACCACGTCGAGGAGATCCCGCCCGGCTTCACCCACGCGCTGCTGCTGCGCGAGGGTCGCGTGGTCGAGGCCGGGCTGCTCGACCAGGTGCTCACCGAGGCGGCGCTCTCGGCGACCTTCGGGATGCCGCTGCACGTCACCCACGAGGACGAGCGCTGGACCGCCCGGCGCCGCACCCGCGCCCACTGATCCCTCGCTCGTCCCCAGCTGCCGCGTCAGGTAAAGACCCGCCCCGGCGTCTGGGTAGGGTGAGGTCATGGAGTGGTGGAGCGACAACAGCTGGGTCGCCTGGCTCGGCCTCGCGGCCGCCCTGGGCGTCGTCGAGATGTTCAGCCTCGACCTGATCTTCATGATGCTCGCCGTCGGGGCGCTGACCGGCGCCGTGGCCGGCGCCTTCGACCTGCCGCTGGCCCTGCAGCTGCTCGCCGCCGCCGCGGCCTCCCTGGCGACGCTGACGCTGCTGCGCCCCCGCCTGATCACCCGGCTGCACGGCGGGCCCGAGCTCACCCTGGGCCACGACCGCCTCCTGGGCACCCAGGGCCAGGTCACCGTGCGCATCAGCGCCACCGACGTCGGCCGGGTCCGCCTGGCGGGCGAGGAGTGGAGCGCCGCGCCGTACGACACCATGACCACCATCGAGCCGGGCGAGACCGTCGAGGTGCTGCAGATCCGCGGCGCCACGGCCTACGTGCACCCCGTCCCGCGCCTCGAGTCCTGACCCACCCGCCAGAACCACCCGCTCGACCACCCCGCACGTCCCAACACCCGAGGAGAACTCATGGGTCTCGCCATCCTCATCGTGGCCGCGGTGCTGTTCCTGTTCGTCGCCGTCGTGCTGGCCAAGACGATCCGGATCGTGCCGCAGGCGCGCGCCGCGATCGTCGAGCGCTTCGGCAAGTACAAGACCACCCTCTCGCCCGGCCTCAACATCGTGGTCCCGTTCATCGACAAGGTGCGCTACGTCATCGACATGCGCGAGCAGGTCGTGAGCTTCCCGCCGCAGCCGGTGATCACCGAGGACAACCTGGTGGTCTCGATCGACACCGTCATCTACTTCCAGGTCACCGACTCGGTGGCCGCGACCTACGAGATCGCCAACTACATCCAGGCCGTCGAGCAGCTGACGATGACCACGCTGCGCAACATCGTCGGTGGCATGGACCTCGAGGAGACGCTGACCAGCCGCGACGAGATCAACACGCGGCTGCGCGGGGTGCTCGACGAGGCCACCGGCAAGTGGGGCATCCGGGTCAACCGGGTCGAGCTCAAGGGCATCGACCCGCCGCCCTCCATCAAGGACTCGATGGAGAAGCAGATGCGCGCCGACCGCGACAAGCGCGCGCTGATCCTCACCGCCGAGGGCGAGCGCCAGTCGGCGATCCTGACCGCCGAGGGCCAGAAGCAGTCGGCGATCCTGACCGCCGAGGGTGACCGGGAGTCGCAGATCCTGCGCGCCCAGGCCGACCGGGAGTCGCAGATCCTGCGCGCCCAGGGTGAGGGCCAGGCCATCCAGACCGTCTTCCAGGCCATCCACGACGGCCGTCCCGACCAGTCGCTGCTGGCCTACCAGTACCTGCAGATGATGCCCAAGATCGCCGAGGGCGACGCCAACAAGGTCTGGATCGTGCCCAGCGAGATCGGCAAGGCCCTCGAGGGGCTCGGCTCGACGATGAACGACCTCAAGGGCATCCCCCAGGAGGTCGAGGGCCCGCTCAAGCGCGTCGACATGGGCCCCAGCGAGCCCAAGGTCCCCGAGACCGCCGGCAGCAGCGGCTCGAGCAACGCCGCGGTGCAGGCCGCCATCGAGGAGGCCGCGCGCGCCGCCAACCCGGGCCGGGCCCGCAGCGAGTCCGCGCAGAGCGACCCCGCGCCGACCGACCCCGCGCCGGGCGACCCCGCCCCGGGCGGCGGCTCGGAGTGACCGGCCGCTGGTGAGCCTGCTCGAGACGGCCGCGATCCTGCTCGCCGGGGTCGCGGCCGGTTCCATCAACGCCGTCGTGGGCTCCGGCACGCTGATCACGTTCCCGACCCTGCTCGCCTTCGGTGTGCCACCGGTGACGGCGAACGTCTCCAACAACGTGGGCCTGGTCCCGGGGTCGTTGTCCGCGGCCTGGGGATACCGCCGAGAGCTCGCGGGCCAGCGCGCCCGGGTGCTGCGCCTGGGACTGGCCTCGCTGCTGGGCGGCCTGCTCGGCGCGGTGCTGCTGCTGGTGCTGCCCGAGGGCGCCTTCGCCACCATCGTCCCGGTGCTGGTGCTGCTCGGCGTGGTGCTGGTGGTCGTGCAACCGGCCATCTCGCGCCGGGTGGCGGCCCGCCGGGCCGCGCTCGGACCCGGCGCCGCCGCGCGCGACGGCGCCGCCTGGGTGTGGCCGGCCGTGCTGGCCACCGGCGTGTACGGCGGCTACTTCGGCGCCGCGCAGGGCGTGCTGCTGATGGGGGTGCTCGGGATCGGCGTCGAGGAGGGCCTGCAGCGCCTCAACGCCGTCAAGAACGTGCTGGCCGGCATCGTCAACGGGGTCGCGGCCGTGGTGTTCGTGGCCGTGGCCGACGTCGACTGGCGCATCGTCGCGGTGATCGCGGTCGGCGCGGTCGTCGGCGGCCAGCTGGGTGCCCACCTGGGGCGGCGGCTGCCGCCGCTGCTGCTGCGCGCGGTGATCGTCGCGGTCGGCACCACCGCCTTCGTGGTGCTGGTGCTCGGCTGACTAGTCGGGCGCCGGGCCGCTCGCGCGGCCACGGGGCCCGGTGCGCAGGCCCATCAGCCCCGAGAGGACGGCGCCGGAGGCGACGCCGCTCATCACGCGGGCGTCGAGGACCTCGAGGCCCTGCTCGCGCGGGGCCAGGTGGCCGGCCACGGCGTCGGCCAGGTCGACCCCCACGCCCAGCAGCACCAGGCCGGTGCGTCCGCGCCCGGACGCCGCCAGCGTGGCCACGCCGAGGGCGACCTCGCGCGAGCCGAAGAGCCGGGCCACGAACCCCGCCTGCGGGTTGGCGGCCACGTCGACGCCGAACATCCGGGTGACGAGGTCGGGCCGGGCGAGGGCGGCGGCGCCGATGGCGATCCGGCCGAGGGAGAGTCCGGTGACGGGGTTCATGCCCGGACCCTAGCGGCGATCCTCAGCCCGGGTGCGGCGTCTCGCCCACGTAGGCGCGGTGCCAGCGCTCGAGCTCGGCGTAGGCCCGCTGGCGCGCCTCGGGTCGGGAGAGCACGACGTCGTGCCGCGCCCCGGGCACCGCCACGTAGGTCACGTGCGCCCCCAGCGCCGTGGCCCAGCGGCGGATCTGCGGCACCTCCAGCACGATGTCGGCGGTGTGCACGTCGTCGCCCATCTCGGTGGGCACCGTCGAGCGGTCCGAGGAGAGCACCAGCACCGGCGCCGCCACGTCGAGCCCGCGCTGCAGCCGCGCGTGGCCGGTGCGCACCGCGCGCAACCACCCGACGTACACGGCGAAGGACTCGAGGGGCTTCCAGGTCAGGTCGAAGTCCCACTCGCCGCCGTGGTCGCGGTGCAGGCTGCGGCCGTAGAGCCCCGAGACGTCGCGGCGGATCTCGCGCATCGGCTGGCGCGCGCCGAGCTGCTTGATCACCGCGGTGCCCAGGGTGCGCAGCAGCACGCTGCCCTGAAGGTCGAGCCACGGCGAGTTGAGCACCACCCCGGCCAGCTGGGAGGGGCGGCGCCGGTCGAGCCACAGGGGCGTGACCAGGCCGCCGGTGGAGTGGGCGGCCACCACGACCTGCTCGTGGCCGTCGCGCTCGGTGATGCGCTGCCAGGCGACGTCGAGCTCGGCGTCGTAGTCGGCCAGGTCGGTGACGTACGTCGGGGTCTGCCCGGGCCGGATGGAGCGGCCGTACTTGCGCAGGTCGAGGGCGTAGAAGTCGTAGCCGCGCTCGAGCCACCACTGGGCGAACTCGGTCTGGAAGAAGTAGTCGGCGAAGCCGTGCACGTAGAGCACCGCACGTCGCGAGGGCCGGGGGGTGCGGTGGCTGACCAGGGTGGCGACGAGGGGGCCCTCGTGGTCCTCGCCGAGCTCGATGGTCTCGGCGAGCCAGGGCTCGCCCAGCACGTCGGTGACGGCCTCGACGGGGTCGTGCGGCATGGCTGAAGCCTCTCAGTCCGGCTGGCGCCGGGTGCGCGGGGCCCGTGGGGGCCGGGGGGTGCGCCCGCTGCGGTGGCGGGGGTAGCCGTCGCGGGCGGTCAGGGCCAGCGCCGGCTCGTTGCTGGTGACCAGCCAGGCCCGGCCCGGTCGCATCCAGTAGCGCAGCGAGTCCTCGGTGTCGACGGTCCACACCAGCAGCGGCAGGCCGCGGCGCCGGGCGAAGGCCGCGACGCCGAAGCGGGCCAGGGTGTGCTTGGCGACCACCAGGTTGGCCCGGGACTCGGTGTAGCGCAGTCGGGGGAGCAGCTCGGAGGCGCGGATCCGCGCCTGGCGGTGCCAGGGGAGCCCCCGCACGCTGCGCCCCAGCGACAGGCCCACCAGCAGGTCGTGGCCCTCGGCGTCCGACCAGTCGCGGACCGCCCGCACGGCCTTGTCCTCCAGGGTGGTGACGATGACCTGGTCGGCGCCCAGCACCTGCACCGCCCGCCGGGCGGCCTGCACCTCCCACGTGGCGGCGGGCTCGGCGTACAGGCTGGCGGGCGAGGTGAACTTCAGGTCGATGTGGGCCCGGGTGACCCCGGCCAGGGCGTCCAGCACCTCCTCGTAGCGCAGGAAGTGCGGCGCCCGCGACGAGAACTCCTCGAAGCTCAGCGCGGCCAGGGGCACCCGCCGCTCCTCCACCCACATCCAGTCGTCGTGGTAGAGCACCAGGACGCCGTCGGCGCAGCGCTGCACGTCGAACTCCACGAAGTCGACGTCGAGGTCCAGCGCGTTCTCGAGGGCGACCCGGGTGTTCTCGAGCGCCCGGTCGCCACCGGCGCCGCAACGGTGGGCACTGACCAGCACCGGCTCCTTGGCACGCACGGGGCGCCACTCTACGGACAGTGGCGCCCCGTGCGTCGCGGACGGGCTCAGACCGTCTCGAGCGCCTCGGTGGGGTGCGGCGCGGGGTCGCCGTGCTGGCCGGCCCGCACGGCGTCCTCGATGCGCTTGCCGATCTGCTCGTCGACGTTGCGCCAGTACTCGAAGGCACGCTCGAGCACCGGCTCGCTGACGCCGCCCGCCAGGTGGCCGGCGACGTTGGAGACGAACCGCTCGCGGGCCGCGTCGTCCCAGACCTCGTTGACCATCGTGCGCGCCTGGCCGAAGTCGTCGTCCTCGGGGCGCAGCGTGTACGCCTCGCGGACCATGGCGCCGTCGGTCTCCCAGCCGTCCTCGGCCGGCCCGGTCAGGTCGGAGAAGGGGCCGTCGTAGGAGTTCGGGGCGTACTTCGACCGATCGCCGGTGTGGTCGTAGGCCATCGGCCCGTCGAACTGGTAGGTGTAGGCGCCCTCGACACGGTGCCGGTTGACCGGCAGCTGCTGGTAGTTCGGCCCGATCCGGTAGCGGTGGGTGTCGGCGTAGGCGAAGACCCGGCCGAGCAGCATCTTGTCGGGCGAGAAGCCGATGCCCGGCACGATCGCGGAGGGCTCGAAGGCGGCCTGCTCGATCTGCGCGAAGTGGTTCTCGGGGTTGGTGTGCAGGGTCATCCTGCCGACCTCGATGAGCGGGTAGTCGCCGTGCGGCCACACCTTGGTCAGGTCGAAGGGGTTGAACCGGTAGGTCTTGGCGTCCTCGTAGGGCATCACCTGCACCTTGAGGGTCCAGCTGGGGTGCTCGCCGGCCTCGATGGTGTCGAAGAGGTCGCGGCGGTGGAAGTCGGAGTCCTCGCCGGCGATCCGGTTGGCGTCCTCCTGGGTCAGGCACTCCACGCCCTGGTCGGAGATGAAGTGGAACTTCACCCACGACTTCTCCCCGGCCTCGTTGTAGAGCATGTAGGTGTGGCTGCCGTAGCCGTTCATGTGCCGCCACGTCTTCGGGATGCCGCGGTCGCCCATCAACCAGGTCACCTGGTGGGCCGACTCGGGGTTCAGCGTCCAGAAGTCCCACTGCATGTCGTTGTCGCGCAGGCCGTTGGCGCCGCGCCGCTTCTGGCTGCGGATGAAGTGCGGGAACTTCATCGTGTCGCGCACGAAGAAGACCGGCGTGTTGTTGCCGACCAGGTCCCAGTTGCCCTCGGAGGTGTAGAACTTCAGCGAGAAGCCGCGCGGGTCGCGCCAGGTGTCGGGGGAGCCCATCTCGCCGGCGACGGTCGAGAAGCGGGCGAGCATGTCGGTCCGCGCACCCGGCTGCAGCACGGCGGCCTTGGTGTACTGCGAGATGTCGCCGGTGATCTCGAGGGTGCCGAACGCGCCGGAGCCCTTCGCGTGCACGTTGCGCTCGGGCACCCGCTCACGGTTGAAGTGGGCCATCTGCTCGATGAAGTGGTGGTCGTGCAGCAGGATCGGGCCGTCGGGGCCGACGGTGAGGCTGTTGCGGTCGCTCGGGGCGGGGGCGCCGTTGCCGGCGGTGGAGCCGTGGTGCTGGGTCATCGAGGTCCCTCCTGGGGGTCGTGGATCACCCACCACCCTGCCGCTCTTTCTTGATCCGGTCAAGAAAACTCTCCTTCGGGTGTGTCCGGGTCGCGGAGGGCCGGCACGGCCTAGTCTTCGGCCGGTGACCTCGAGGCCGGCGCAGATGTGGACGCAGGTCGTGCGCTACGTGCAGGACCGGGTCGACGGATGGCGCTCGGGGAGCCCGGCCAGCCAGCGCTACGTGGCCGTGGTGCTGCTCGTGCTGCTCACCCTGACCCTGGTGGTCTCGTCCTTCGCCTACTGGCTGGCGCCGGTGGGGCCGGTGTTCGTGTGGCTCCTCGTCGGGATGCTGCTGCTGCGCTTCCGTCCGCTGGTCCTGGTCACCACCTGGGGAGTCGTGGGCACCGTCGCGGTCGCGGTGGCCGACGCCGTCGGCCCCCAGGAGCTCGACGCCGCCCGGGTCACCGCCACCATCACCCTGGTGGTCGCCGCTGCCCTGGTCCTGCTGCAGTCGAGCCGGCAGCGCAGCGGCCTGCCGACCCTGCTCGGCGAGTCCGTCCTCTCCGACCTGCGCGACCGGCTCCAGCGCCAGGGCGTCGTGCCGCCCCTCCCGGCGGGCTGGAGCAGCGAGAGCGCGATGCTGGCCGCCGACTCGGTGGGCTACGCCGGCGACTTCCTGGTCGCCCGCCTCGACGAGGAGGCCCGGTGCCTGGAGATGATCCTGGTCGACGTGGTGGGCAAGGGCGTGGCCGCCGGCACCGCCGCGCTCCAGTTCGCGGGCGCGCTCGGCGGCCTGCTGGGCGCGGTGCCGCCACGCCGGCTGGTGGCCGCGGCCAACGACTTCCTGCTGCGCCAGGAGTCCGACGAGGCGTTCGCCACCGCCGTGCACGTGCGCCTCGACCTGTGCAGCGGCGACTACGAGGTGCTCAGCGCCGGGCACCCGCCGGTGCTCAGGCTCGACCGCGCCGACGGCGGCTGGCGCGTCGACACCGCCCGGGGCACCGCGCTCGGTGTCACCGTGCAGGCCGAGGCGGAGCCGAGCCGCGGCCGGCTGGAGCCCGGGGACGCCCTGATGTTCTACACCGACGGTGTCGTCGAGCGCCCCGGCCAGGACATCGACGCGGGCATCGAGTGGCTGCGCAGCACCGCCACCGAGCTGACGGGGCCGACCGGGCCCGCCGGACCCACCGGCCTGGCTGGACTGCCGCGGCGCGTGCTGCGCCGTGTCGCCCGCGGCGACGACGACCGCGCCGTCCTGGTGCTGCACCGCCTGCCCACCCCCGACCCGGCCCGAACTTCGCGCTGACCCGGCCCGGATCTCGCGCTGAGCCGGCCCGGACCGGCAGGGGTGGGTGTGGGCCAGGGGTGGCGTCGGGCAGGGTGGAGGATGTGCCGCCCCTCTCGATGGACCACTACCGACGACGGGTCCTCGGCGTCGCGGCAGCCGCCGCGCTGGGCCTCCTGGTGGTGCTGGTGGCCGTCGTCGCGACCCGGCCGGGTGACGAGGCGCCGCGACCCCCGGCCTCCGCGCAGACCGACGCGCCGGCCTCCGAGGACGCGGTGGCGGCCGGGGTCGACACCACGCAAAAGGCGACGTACGCCGAGACCCGTCGCGCCGACCCGGACCGCCTGCGGATCCCCGCCCTCGGCGTGGACGCCCCGGTGCTGGCCGTGGAGGCGCCGGGCCGGGTGCTCGTGCCACCCCGGGACCCCCAGCGGCTGGGCTGGTGGTCGCAGGGTGCCCGCCCGGGCGCGACCACCGGCAGCGCCCTGGTCGTGGGCCACACCGTGCACGGCGGCGGGGGAGCCCTCGACGACCTCGAGACCCTCGAGGCGGGCGACCGGATGACGGTGCGCGCGGACGGCGCCGACCTGGACTACGAGGTGCGCAGCGTGCGGGTCTACGACAAGGGCCGGATCGCCCGCGACGCGGGGCGCCTCTTCAGCCAGGAGGTCGCCGGACGGCTCGTGGTGCTGACCTGCGAGGACTGGGACGGACGCGCCTACCGCAGCAACGTGGTCGTGGTCGCCGCACCGGTCGAGGCCGGTGCCTGAGCCGGGGGGAACATCCGGCTCGGCCCCGTCGTTGACCGGGCAGTTCGCATTTCAACCATCTTCGGAGGCGTCAGCACCATGCAGCTCGGGATCTTCAGCGTCGGGGACGTGACCACCGACCCCACCACCGGCCGCACCCCCACCGAGCACGAACGGATCCGCGCCCAGGTCGCCATCGCGCTCAAGGCCGAGGAGATCGGCCTCGACGTCGTCGCGGTCGGCCAGCACCACAACCCGCCCTTCGTGGCGTCGGCGCCGACGACCACGCTGGCCTGGATCGGCGCCCAGACCCGACGCATCCTGCTCTCGACCGCCACGACACTGATCACCACCACCGACCCGGTGCGCATCGCGGAGGACTACGCCACGCTGCAGCACCTCACCGAGGGTCGCGTCGACCTGATGATGGGCCGCGGCAACACCGGCCCGGTCTACCCGTGGTTCGGCAAGGACATCCGGGAGGGCATCAACCTGGCGGTCGAGAACTACGCGCTGCTGCACCGGCTCTGGCGCGAGGACGTCGTGGACTGGCAGGGACGCTTCCGCACGCCGCTGCAGGGCTTCACCGCGACCCCGCGACCGCTCGACGGCGTGGCGCCGTTCGTGTGGCACGGCTCGATCCGCAGCCCCGAGATCGCCGAGCAGGCGGCCTACTACGGCGACGGGTTCTTCCACAACCACATCTTCTGGCCGCCCGCGCACGCCGCCCAGATGGTGCGCCTCTACCGCGAGCGGTTCGAGCACTACGGGCATGGCCGTGCCGACCAGGCCTACGTCGGCCTGGGCGGACAGTTCTTCATGCGCAAGGACAGCCAGGCCGCGGTGCGGGAGTTCCGGCCCTACTTCGACAACGCGCCGGTCTACGGGCACGGCCCGTCCCTGGAGGACTTCACCTCGCAGACGCCGCTGACCGTCGGGTCGCCGCAGCAGGTGCTCGAGCGGACCCTCGGCTTCCGCGAGCACGTGGGCGACTACCAGCGCCAGCTGTTCCTCGTCGACCACGCGGGACTGCCGCTGAAGACCGTCCTCGAGCAGCTCGACCTGCTCGGCGAGATCCTTCCCGACCTGCGGGCCGGCTTCGCCGAGGGTCGCCCCGCGCACGTGCCCGACGCCCCGACCCACGCCGCGCTCGTCGCGGCCCGTGCCGACCAGGAGGTGACCGCATGACGCGGCTGGTGGTGCTCAGCGCCGGCCTGGGCGTGCCGTCGTCGACGACGCTGCTCGCCGACCGCCTCGCCGCCGGCGTCGTACGCCGCCTCGGCGGCGAGGCCGAGGACGGGGTCGACGTCGAGCGCGTGGAGCTGCGCCGGCTCGCGCACCCGCTGGCCGACCGGCTGACGACCGGGTTCGCGGGGGAGGAGCTCGCGACGGCGCTGGAGTCGGTGCGCGACGCCGACGCGCTGGTCGCGGTCACCCCGGTCTACGCGGCTTCCTACAGCGGGCTCTTCAAGACCTTCGTGGACGTGCTCGACCGGGACGCGCTGGACGGGACGCCTGTCGTGGTCGCGGCGACCGGCGGGACGCCTCGGCACTCGATGGTGCTCGACCACGCGTTGCGCCCACTCTTCGCGCACCTGCGCGCGGTCGTGGCGCCGACCGGTGTCTTCGCCGCGACCGACGACTTCGGCGACGCGGGGCTGGACGACCGGGTGGAGCGCGCCGCCGGCGAGCTGGTCGCGCTCCTGGGCGGCGCGGCGGCCACCCGGCCCCGGCCCACCGTGGACGAGCGGCTCGCCGACCCCACGCCCTTCGAGGAGCTGTTGCGCCGGGCGGGCGCGGGGCCGACGGGCTGAGGCCCGGCTGAGTGCAGGCTCAGTGCTGGTAGGTGCCGTGCAGGACCGCCCGACCGGCGGTCTTGAAGGCGAGGTTGAACGAGACCACCGCGGGGGTGGCGTCGGAGTCGACGCCCAGCGTCTCCTCGGTCACGGCGTGCACGACGAAGAAGTAGCGGTGCGGCATGTCGCCCGGCGGCGGGGCGGCACCGGCGAAGGCCTTCGAGCCGGTGTCGTTGCGGCACATGAACGCCTGCCCGGGCAGGTCGGCCCCCTCGGAGCCGATGCCGGCGGGCAGCTCGGTGGTGTCGGCGGGCAGGTCGACCAGCACCCAGTGCCAGAAGCCGCTGGGGGTCGGCGCGTCGGGGTCGAAGCAGGTCACGGTGAAGCTCTTGGTGCCGTCCGGGGCGCCGCTCCACGACAGCTGCGGCGAGGTGTTCCCGCCGTCGCCGACCTGGGCGTCGGCGAGCGGCTCACCCTGGCTGACGTCGGTGCTGGCCACGTCGAAGGACGGCACCGGGGGCAGGAGGTCGTAGGGATCGGGGGCAACGGGACGCTCGAGGTTGCTCATGTAGCCGAACGTAGCCCGGCGCCCGCGCAGTGACCACCACCCGGTCAGTGCACCCCCGGGTCGGGGCCGCGGGTCAGCATGGGGACATGGCTGAGCTCCCCGACGACCCCACCGCCGACGCCACCCGTCGCGCCCCCACCGAGGCACCGCCGTACCCGGTGGGGCTGCGGCTGGCCGGGCGCAGGGTGCTGGTCGTCGGCGGGGGACAGGTCGCCCAGCGCCGGGTGCCGGCCCTGATCGCGGCCGGTGCCGACGTGGTGGTGGTGGCTCCCCAGGTCACCCCCGCGATCGAGGGCCTCGGCGCGGAGCTGAGGTGGGAGCAGCGAGGCTTCGAGCCCCGCGACGTCGACGGGTCCTGGTACGTCGTCGCGGCCACCGACGACGCCGAGGTCAACGCCGCGGTGCTGGCCGAGGCCGAGGCGCAGCGGGTCTTCTGCACCCGCGCCGACGACGCCCGCGAGGCCAGCGCCTGGACGCCCGCGGTGGGCCGCCACGACGGCGTCACGGTGGCGGTGCTGGCCAACCGTGAGCCCCGGCGCTCCGCGGCCGTGCGCGACGAGGTGATGACGGCGCTGCGCGACGGCCGGCTGACCGTGCGCGACGCGCACCAGCGCACCGCCGGCGTCGTGCTGGTCGGTGGCGGGCCCGGGGCCCCGGAGCTGGCCACCGTGGCGGCCCGGCACGCCCTGGCCGGCGCCGACGTGGTCGTGGCCGACCGGCTGGCCCCCCGTGAGCTGCTCGACGAGCTGCCCGCCCACGTCGAGCTGGTCGACGTCGCGAAGCTGCCGCGCGGGCGCCAGGCCACCCAGGAGTCCATCAACCAGGTCATCGTCGACCGAGCGCTCGAGGGCAAGCGGGTGGTGCGCTTCAAGGGCGGCGACAACTTCGTCTTCGGCCGCGGCTTCGAGGAGATCCTGGCCT
This sequence comes from Nocardioides salarius, assembly GCF_016907435.1. NCBI lineage: Bacteria > Bacillati > Actinomycetota > Actinomycetes > Propionibacteriales > Nocardioidaceae > Nocardioides > Nocardioides salarius. The sequence continues at coordinate 20,137 of NZ_JAFBBZ010000001.1, forward strand.
GCCGCGCCGCGGGCGTGCCGGTCAGCGTCGTGCCCGGGCTGACGTCGGCGATCTCGGTGCCCGCCGGGGTGGGCATCCCGGTCACGCACCGCGGGGTCGCCCACGAGTTCACCGTCGTGACCGGTCACGTCCCGCCCGGCCACCCGCAGTCGCTGGTCGACTGGGAGGCCCTCGCGCGGATGCGCGGCACCATCGTGCTGCTGATGGCGGTGCAGAACGCCCCGCTGATCGCCGAGTCGCTGATGGCCGGCGGCCGACGCGCCTCCACCCCGGTGGCGGTGGTCGTCGAGGGCACCATGCCCGAGGAGCACACGGTGCTGAGCACCCTCGGCGACCTGGCGCACGACATCGTGGAGCAGGGGGTGCGGGCGCCTGCGATCATCGTCGTCGGCGACGTGGTCGCCGTGGCCCGACCGGGCCACTACGCCGAACCGGTGACGGTGCGGCCGGGCGACTTCGTGGAGGAGTGACGTGGCCGAGCTGGTCGAGATCAGCGACCCCGACGACCCGCGGCTGCGCGACTACCGCGACCTGCGCGACGTACAGCTGCGCAAGGACCTGGAGGCCGAGCACGGCCTCTTCCTGGCCGAGGGCGAGAAGGTGGTGCGCCGGGCCGTGGAGTCGGGCTACGACGCCCGCTCGTTCCTGATGGCACCGCGCTGGCTCGACGGGCTCGCCGACGTGCTCGAGCGCTCGGCGGCCCCCTGCTTCGTGCTGAGCGAGGACCTGGCCGAGCAGGTGACCGGCTTCCACGTGCACCGCGGGGCGCTGGCCTCGCTCGAGCGCCGCCCGCTCGCGCCGGTCGAGGACGTCCTCGCTGGGGCGCGCTCGGTGCTGGTGCTCGAGGACATCGTCGACCACACGAACGTCGGCGCGATCCTGCGCAGCGGCGCCGCCCTCGGCTTCGACGCCGCCCTGCTGGCGCCGCGCTGCGCCGACCCGCTCTACCGGCGTGCCATCAAGGTCTCGATGGGGGCCGTCTTCACGCTGCCCTGGACCCGCCTGCCCGAGTGGTACGACGCGCTGCCGACCCTGTCGGCGCGCGGGTTCACCACGGTGGCGCTCACCCTCGCCGACGACGCGGTGCCGGTCGAGGAGGCCGTCGCCGGGCTCGACCGGGTCGCCCTGGTGCTGGGCTCGGAGGGCCACGGGCTCTCGGAGCGCTGGCAGGACAGCGCCGACCGGCGCGCGATCATCCCGATGCACGAGGGCATCGACTCCCTCAACGTCGCGGCCGCCTCGGCGGTGGCCTGCTACGTCACCGCGCGCCGCTGACCCTGCACGGGCACCGCCGCCTAGCGTGAGCGGCATGGACCAGCAGCCGGCCGACTCGCCGTACCACCGCACCCTGCCCATCGGGGAGCGGCTCTCGGGCAAGCCGCTCGTCGAGGACCGGCTCTCCTGCTTCGAGGACGTCACCCTGCGCCCCCTGGAGCCGATGCTGGTGCCGGAGGCGCCGCGCGCCGGCACCCTCGAGCGCAGCGAGTGCGGGCACTGCCGACCCTCCGAGCACACCATCTGGCACGACGACCTGTGGCAGGTGCGGTCGGGGTTCACACCGTTCGGCCTGCCCTTCGTGGGCGGGGTCGCGCCTCGCGAGCACGTGCTCCTCGACGACGCGCCCCTCGACCTCCTGGCCACGCTCGGGCCGCTGCTCCAGCGCGTCAGCAACGCCGTCAAGGCCGTGCCCGGCGTCGCGCGCACCCACCTCGCCCGCTGGGGCGACGGCTCCGAGCACTTCCACCTGTGGGCGATGGCCCGCCCCGCCGGGATGATGCAGGGCCGCGGCGCGATGCTGGCCTTCTGGGACGACGTGCTCCCGCCGCTGCCCGACGACCTGCGCGAGCAGCACCTCGAGATCGTCGCCGAGGCGCTGGCCGCCGGTGGCGGGACCGCCTTCCCCGCCCGGGGTGCCTAGGGCCGGTGCCGGAGTCCCCGACTGACCGGGGACCCCTGCAGGCGCCCGGAACCTCAGTCGGCCGGCCAGCCCTCGGGGTACTCCTCGACCAGCTTGTCGTGCTCCTTGGCGAGCTTCTTGCGCTGCTTGGTGGGCAGGCGGTCGCCGAAGACGGTGCCCCGGGTGTGGTCGGTCTCGTGCTGCAGGCAGCGGGCCAGCAGGCCGTCGCCGGTGAAGGTGACCGGCTGGCCGTCGAGGCCGGTGCCGGTGACGGTGGCGGTGTCGGGCCGGGCGCAGGGCACGAACGCGCCGGGGTAGGACAGGCAGCCCTCGTCGGAGTCGTCGAGCTGGCGCTCCTTGCCCTCGGGCAGCTCGAGCTCGGGGTTGCACACGACGCCGACGGTGCGCTCGCCCGACTCGTCGGGGCAGTCGAAGACGAAGACCGCCCGGTCGACGCCGATCTGGCAGGCGGCCAGCCCGACGCCGTCGGCGGCGTACATGGTCGCGACCATGTCGGCGACCAGCGTGCGCAGCTCGTCGTCGTACGCCGTCACCGGCTCCTGCGGACGGTGCATCACCGGGGTGCCCCACCGGGTGACCGGGCGGACCGTGCCGCCCTCGGGGAGGGGACCGTACGGCGCGTGCTCAGGCTGCTCGGGCATGCCCGCGATCCTAGGAGGGCAGCACCCCGGCGGCCCAACCCGGCCGGCGGCTGTGACCCGGACCACCCGGATCGTCTGTAGCGCAATGTGTAACTCACAGTTACATTAGCGTCATGGACCTCACCAAGAGCCTCCCGGCGCGGTTGCGCCCCGGGGGAAGGCACGGCTTGGCCGGCACCGAGGTGCGCGACCCGATCGGCTACGCCGTGGCCGCCCTCGGCAAGCTCGCCCAGAGCGACCTCCTCGACCGCGTCGGGCTGCGCAAGCAGGCCGAGCAGGCGGTCTACACCGCGACGCGCACCGGCTTCCAGGCCGCCACCCGCGCCAACCGCGCCTTCACCCGGGCCGGCAGCCGCCAGCAGCCCGGGGTCCGGGTGCCCAGCACCGCGCCGAAGGGCGTCTTCGACCTGACGCCCGGCGAGGACGAGCAGATGCTCGTCGACGTGGTCACCGAGTTCGCCGACGAGGTGGTGCGCCCCGCCGCGACCGAGGCCGACGAGACCTGCGCCGCGCCCGAGCCGGTGCTCAAGGCCAGCCTCGAGATCGGACTGCCGATCCTGGGCGTGCCCGAGGCGCTCGGCGGCATCTCCGAGGAGCGCTCGGCCGTGGCCGGCACCCTGGTGGCCGAGGCGCTCGCCCGCGGCGACATGGGCCTGGCCGTGGCCACCCTCGCGCCCGGCGCGGTCGCCACCGCCCTGGGCCTGTGGGGCACCGAGGCCCAGCAGCAGACCTACCTGCCCGCCTTCACCGGCGACGAGGTGCCCGCCGCCGCGCTGGCCCTCAGCGAGCCCACCGTGCTCTTCGACGCCCTGGCGCCGAGCACCACCGCCCGCCGCACCCCCGACGGGTTCGTCCTCGACGGCCTCAAGAGCGCCGTCGTGCGCGCCGCCGACGCCGAGCTGTTCGTCGTCGGCGCCGACCTGGAGGGCAGCCCGGTGCTGTTCCTGGTGGAGTCCTCCACCCCGGGCCTGAGCGTGGAGTCCGACCCCGGCATGGGCGTGCGGGCCGCCTCGATGGCCCGCCTGCGTCTCGAGGGCGTCACGCTGCCCGCCGACGCGGTCCTCGGCGAGACCGACGGGTCGACGTACGCCGAGTGCGTGCGGCTCTCGCGGCTGGCCTGGTGCGCCCTGGCCGTGGGCACCGGCCAGGCCGTGCTCGACTACGTCACGCCCTACGTCAAGGAGCGCGAGGCGTTCGGCGAGCCGGTGGCCCACCGCCAGTCGGTGGCGTTCATGGTCGCCGACATCGCGATCGAGCTGCAGGCCATGCGCCTGCTCACCTACAAGGCCGCCGGCCGCGCCGCCGCCGGCAAGGACGTCGCCCGCGAGGTGGCGCTGGCGCGCCGCCTGTGCGCCGAGAAGGGCATGCGCATCGGTCTCGACGGCGTGCAGCTGCTCGGCGGCCACGGGTTCGTCAAGGAGCACCCGGTCGAGCGGTGGTACCGCGACCTGCGGGCCGTCGGCGTGATGGAAGGAGCCGTCCTCGTCTGAGGGCAACCACACCATGATCAATCTGGACGACCCCAAGAAGTTCCGCCCGCTGCGCGACCAGGCCCACCAGGTCGCCATGAACATGCTGCGCCCGATCTCGCGCAAGTACGACAAGGCCGAGCACGCCTACCCCACCGAGCTCGACATGCTCGCCGCGATGATCGACGGGCTCTCCGAGTCGGGCGCCGCGGAGGGTGCCGGCGCCGCCGGCGTACGCCGCGACGAGACGCCCGCTGAGAAGGGCACCGAGAAGGGTGCCGGCTCGAAGAACGGCGCCAACCTGGCCTCGGTGATGTCGATCGCCGAGATGTGCTGGGGCGACGTGGGCCTGCTGCTCTCGATGCCGCGCCAGGGCCTGGGCAACTCCGCCATCGCCTCGGTCGCCGACGACGAGCAGGCCGAGCGCTTCGACGGCGTGTGGGCGGGGATGGCGATCACCGAGCCGGGCACCGGCTCGGACTCGGCCAACATCTCGACCACCGCGGTCCTCGACGGCGACGAGTACGTCATCAACGGCGAGAAGATCTACGTCACCAGCGGTGACCGTGCCGACGCCATCGTCGTGTGGGCCACCCTCGACCGCGACCTGGGCCGCGCGGCCATCAAGTCGTTCGTGGTGCCCAAGGGCACCCCCGGCATGCGTGTCGACCGCCTCGAGCACAAGCTGGGCATCAAGGCCTCCGACACCGCCACGATCATCTTCGAGGACTGCCGGGTGCCGAAGGAGAACCTCCTCGGCACCCCGGAGGTCGACGTCAAGCAGGGCTTCGCCGGGGCGATGGCCACCTTCGACAACACCCGGCCGCTGGTGGCCGCCATGGCCATCGGCTGCGCCAAGGCCTCCCTCGACCTGACCCGCGACCTGCTGGAGCAGGCCGGGGTCGTCATCGACTACGACCGGCCCGCGGTGGTGCAGTCGGCGGCGGCGGCGAAGTTCCTGCAGATGGAGGCCGACTGGGAGGCCGCGCGGCTGCTGACGCTGCAGGCCGCCTGGATGGCCGACAACCGCGAGCCCAACTCGCTCGAGGCGTCGATGGCCAAGGCGAAGGCAGGCCGCGTCGGCTCCGACATCACGCTCTCGTGCGTCGAGCTGGCCGGCACCCTGGGCTACAGCGAGACCGAGCTGCTCGAGAAGTGGTCGCGCGACTCCAAGATCCTCGACATCTTCGAGGGCACCCAGCAGATCCAGCAGCTGATCGTGGCCCGCCGGGTCCTGGGGCTCACCAGCGCGCAGCTGAAGTAGCGCGCCGCACCCTCACGACGTACGACGGCCCGGGACCCACGCTGGTGGGTCCCGGGCCGTCGTCGTGCGGCGTGGCCGCTGGGCTCAGCCGTCGCTGCCCTGCTGCAGGGTCTCGGACTCGGACGCGACCTGCTTGGCGGTCGAGGCGTCGAACAGCGGCTCGGTGCGGTCGTCACCCAGCTGGCCGAGCTGCTCGGGGCCCTCGGGCACCGGCGGAGCCGCCGAGGCCGGCGTCGGCTCGGACTTGAGCGGCACCTGGTCGGCGGTCTTCTTCGCCGGTGCCTTCTTTGCCGGTGCCTTCTTGGCGGCGGCCTTCTTCGCGGGCGCCTTCTTGGCAGTGGTCTTCTTGGCCGGGGCCTTCTTGGCAGTGGTCTTCTTGGCCGGGGCCTTCTTCGCCGGCTTCTTGGCTGCTGCGACGTCGGCCGGGGTCGCCTCGACCTGCACGTCGGCAGCACCGGCGTCGATGTCGGTGACCGGGTCCTCGGCGGGGGCGGCCGGGGCCGGAGCAGCGGCCGGAGCAGCGGCCGGAGCAGCGGCCGGAGCAGGAGGAGCCGGAGGAGCCGACGGGGCCGCGTGGGCACCGCGCCCGCTGACCTTCTGCACCAGGCCACGAGCGGTGCCCTCGACGGCCAGGCGTCCCAGGCTGACGCCCGAGCGGACCTGGGTCACGGCCTTGTCCGCCGCCGCAGCGGGCAGCTTGGCGACGCCGGTGACCAGGTCGGTGGCCACGTCGGCGACAGGACCGACCACGGGGATCTTGGAGAGCGGGGTGGGCACGACGGTGTCCTCCTGGAGCTGGTCGGGGGTACGGGGTGCCGGCGACCGGACGGCCGCGGCGGGACGCCACGAGTCAACCATCCGAGGAGGCCGGCGGCCCCGCACGCAGGGGTGAGCAGGGATCAGGAGTCGGCCGGGCGCACCGGCTCGGGTGCCGGGGCGGGCCGGCGCGGCGGGAGGCGGTCGCCCGGCGCCGAGCGCGGCGCACGGCTGGACCCGTCGCTCGCAGCAGCTGCGGCGAGGTCCGGCTTCGGCGCCACCCTGGCGGCCACGTCGGCCGGCGTCACGTCGGGCGCACGCTCGGGCGACCGGTCCGGCACCTCCCGGTCCTGGGCAGGGGTGCGCGCGCGTTCGCCCGGCGGGTTCCCCCGGGTGCCCGGCGCCATGGACAGCCCCCGCTCCACCACCGGCCGCAACCGCTCCAGCGCCCGGCCGCCGACCCGGAGGCCGACCCGCCCGCCGACGCGCAGGGTGCCCACGACGCGGCGTCCGACCCCTCCGACGGCGGTGCTGGCACTGGTGCTCGGCTGCTTGCTGGAGCTCATGGGCGTCCTCTCGGTGGGGATCGATCGGTTGCCCTGGCAGTCAAGCACGCGCCGGGGCCGGAGCCCAGGGGCCGGGGCCAGGGGTCGGGGTCGGGGTCAGGACACGGAGCGGAACGGGTCGTGGTCGGCGAGGATCTTGTCGACGCGGGCCTGGTCGAGCCGGTTGACCACCGAGGAGGTCTCCTGGGCGTCGCGCACGCACTTGGCCAGCGTGAAGGCGGAGGTGGTCAGGTAGAGGGTGCCGAGGGCGAGGAAGGCGCGGACCCACGGGTCGACGGGCAGGTACAGCACGGCCACGACCATGCTGAGCAGGGCCAGGCCGAAGGAGATGCCGGCCTGGGCGTAGAAGGCGTTCGTGGTCCTGTTCTGGGTGGGTGTGCTCATGGCTCCACCCTGGTTCCGGGTGAGGGGTCGGCGGATGCGTCGGCGTACCCGACCCCGCTGAGCCCCGGTGCTCAACGGGTGGTCAGGACCGGCCCCGCCGGCTGGCACAGTGGCGCCATGGACGACCAGGACCGCACCGAGACGATCATCGAGGTGCTGGGGGAGGCCTTCGCCGACCTGATGGAGGCCGACCCCGCCGCCTTCCGCGGCAAGTACCGCAAGATGGCGGCCGACCCGCACTCGTTCTACCGTGGCACCGCGTGCCTGTTCTACGCCGACGTGACCGGGCGCACCGGTGGCTCGGCCGGGTCGCAGGTGTGGAGCGAGGACTTCGCCGACGAGCGCAGCGGCCGGATCTGGATCCACGGCGACCTGCACGTCGAGAACTTCGGCACCTACCTCAACTCCGACGGCCGCTTCGTCTTCGACGTCAACGACTTCGACGAGGCCTACCTGGGCCGCTTCACCTGGGACCTGCAGCGCTTCGCGGCGTCCCTGGCGCTGGTCGGCTGGCAGAAGGCGCTGCCCGAGCAGGAGGTGCGCGACCTCGTCGAGCGCTACCTGCGCGCCTACCTCGACCAGGTCGACCGCTACGCCGACGGCGCCGGCGGCGGCGGCGGCGACTACGCGCTCTACCTGCACAACACCTCCGGGCCGGTGCACGAGGTGCTGCTGCAGGCCCGCGAGCAGCGGCGCACCGACCTGCTGGCGGCCAACACCACCCGCGGCGACCAGGGCCACCGCACGTTCCGCGACGACGCCAGCGTGCGGCGCCTCGACGACGACGAGCGGGAGCGGGTCGTGCAGGCCTACCGCGACTACCTCGAGACGATCCCCGACGAGCGGCGCTCGCCGCGCGACGTCTTCTACGAGCTGCACGACGTCGTGGGCAAGTCGGGATTCGGCATCGGCAGCGCGGGGCTGCCGGCCTACAACCTGCTCATCGAGGGCCAGAGCCAGGCGCTCGACAACGACGTCGTGCTGTCGATGAAGCAGGCCAACGTGCCCGCGGTGAGCCGCTTCGTCGACACCGCGGAGGTCGACGACTACTTCGACCACGAGGGCCACCGCACCGCGGTCAGCCAGCGCGCCCTGCAGGTGCACACCGACCCCCTGCTGGGCCACGCCGCCATCGACGGCGTGGGCTACGTGGTCTCGGAGGTCTCGCCCTACGAGCTCGACCTCGAGTGGTCGGGCATCACCGAGCCCGACGAGATGGGCGAGGTCGTCGAGCTGCTGGGGCGCGCGACCGCGAAGGTGCACTGCGCCTCCGACGAGGACAGCGACCAGGACCTCGTCGACTTCCAGGTCGAGGAGGCGGTCGCGGCCAGCGTCGGGGAGCGGCGCGACGAGCTGGTCTCGTGGGTCACCGACTTCGCCACGACGTACGCCGACCGGGTGCGCACCGACCACGCGCTGTTCGTCGAGGCCTTCCGCGAGGGGCGGATCGGGATCTCCTCGACCTGAGCGGCCCTCAGCCCAGCCGCTGGGCGGTCGCGCCGACGGCGGGCTCGACGCGCAGGTGCGCAGGGGGAGTGGCGCCGTCGCGCACGAAGCGCAGGTCGATCGCCCGCGCGACCGCGTCCACCCGGTCCTCGGGCACCAGGGCCACGCTCGACCCGCCGAAGCCGCCACCGGTCATCCGGGCGCCCACCGCGCCGGCCTCGACCGCTGTCTCGACGGCCGCGTCCAGCTCGGGGCAGGAGATCTCGAAGTCGTCGCGCATCGAGACGTGCGAGGCCAGGAAGAGCCGGCCCAGGGCGGGCAGGTCGCCGGCGGTGAACGCCTCGACGCAGTGCCGCACCCGCTCGATCTCGCCGACCACGTGGCGGGCCCGGCGCCGCAGGCGCTCGTCGTCGAGCGACTCGGCCTGCTGCGGCTCCACGTCGCGCAGGGAGCGCGCCCCGAGCAGTCGGGCGGCCTCCTCGCAGTCGGCGCGGCGCTGGCCGTAGCCGCCGTCGACCAGCTCGTGGGAGACCCGGGTGTCGGTGACGAGGAGCGTCAGGCCGGCGTCCCCGAGCCCCAGGTCGACCGGGCGGGACGACCCGTCGGCGAAGTCCAGCAGCAGGGCGCGCCCCGCCCCGGCGCCGACCGCCACCCCCTGGTCCATGCCCCCGGTGGGGGCCCCGACCACCTCGGTCTCGGCGCGCACGGTCGCGGCCACGAGGCGCGCGCGCCAGGCGTCGTCGAGGTCGTGGCCCAGCAGCGCGACCACGGCGGCACCCACCGCGCACTCCAGGGCCGCCGAGCTCGACAGCCCCGCCCCCACCGGCACGGTCGAGTCGATGAGCACGTCGAGCCCGGGCACCTGCAGCGGCTCGGCGTCCGGGGGAGCGCCGGCCCCCAGGGCCCACAGCACCCCGGCGGCGTACGCCGCCCAGCCGGTGGCACCGCCCGGGGCACAGTCCTCGACCGTGCCCTCCCAGCCCTGCTCCTGCTGGCGGCTGCGGATCCGCACCACGCCGTCGTCCCGGCGGCGCACCGCCGCCCAGGTGGCGTGCGGCAGCGCGACGGGCAGCACCAGCCCGGAGTTGTAGTCGGTGTGCTCGCCCATCAGGTTGACCCGGCCCGGCGCGCGACCGACCACCTCGGCCGGGGCGTCGTACGCCGTCTCGAAGGCGCCGGTCAGGCGCGTCACCACGTCAGCGGGGTCACCGGGAGCAGTCCACGTCATGCGTCCAGCCTAGGGACTGCGGTCCCCACCCCGGCGGCTGCCACCATGGGCCCATGAGCGAGCAGACCCCGGCGGACCCGACCGACCTCTCCGAGGTGGCCGACCTCACCGAGCTGGCGCACCAGATGCTCGACCTCGCCCGGCTGGGCCACGTCGAGAGGCTGCTGGCCTACGTCGACGCCGGGGTCCCGGTCGACCTGACCGACGCGCAGGGCAACACCCTGCTGATGCTCGGGGCCTACCACGGGCACGCGGGCGTGGTGGCCGGGCTGGCCGAGCGCGGCGCCGACGTCGACGCGCTCAACGACCGGGGGCAGTCCCCGCTGGCCGGGGCGGTCTTCAAGGACGAGCAGGAGGTCGTGGCCGCCCTGCTCGCCGCCGGCGCCGACCCGGAGGCCGGCACCCCGACCGCGCGCGAGACCGCGGCCATGTTCGGTCGCACCCTCTGAGCGGTCGGCCCCGGGTCGTAGGGTCGCGGGCGTGCGCTTCCTCAACGACGCGGCCCCGCCGCACGAGCTGACCTACGACGACGTCTTCATGGTGCCGGGGCACTCCTCGGTCGCCAGCCGCTACGACGTCGACCTCGCGACCAGCGACGGCTCCGGGGCCACCATCCCGGTGGTGGTCGCCAACATGACCGCCATCGCGGGGCGCCGGATGGCCGAGACGGTCGCGCGCCGCGGGGGCATGGTGGTGGTGCCGCAGGACATCCCCGTGCCGGTGGTGCGCGACGTGGTCTCCTTCGTCAAGAGCCGGCACCTCGTCTTCGACACCCCCATCGAGCTCGCGCCGCACCAGACCGTCGCGGAGGCCCTGTCGCTCATGCCCAAGCGCGCGCACCGCGCGGCGGTCGTGGTCGACGACGGCCGGCCGGTCGGGGTGGTCTCGGTGCAGGACTGCACCGACGTCGACCGCTTCGCCCAGGTGCACCAGGTGATGACCCGCACGCCGGTCACCATCACCGCCGACACCGACCCGCGCGCGGCCTTCGACGCCATCGACGCAGCCCGGGCGCCGCTGGCCGTCGCCGTCGCCCCCGACGGCACCCTGGTGGGCGTGCTGACCCGGGCCGGGGCGCTGCGCGCCACGCTCTACACCCCGGCGGTCGACGACCGGGGCGGGCTGCGGGTCGCGGCCGCCGTCGGCGTCAACGGCGAGGTCGGCGAGAAGGCCGCCCAGCTCCTCGACGCCGGGGTCGACACCCTCGTGGTCGACACCGCCCACGGCCACCAGGACCGGATGCTCGAGGCGCTGCGCGCCGTGCGCGCCCTCGACCCGCAGGTGCCGGTCGTGGCCGGCAACGTCGTCGACGCCGGGGGCACCCGCGCGCTGCTGGCCGCCGGGGCCGACGTCGTCAAGGTCGGCGTGGGACCGGGCGCGATGTGCACCACCCGCATGATGACCGGGGTCGGCCGCCCGCAGTTCTCGGCGGTGCTGGAGTGCGCCGCGGCCGCTCGCGAGGCCGGGGGCCACGTGTGGGCCGACGGCGGGGTGCGGCACCCGCGCGACGTCGCGCTGGCCCTGGCGGCCGGGGCCTCGAGCGTGATGATCGGCTCCTGGTTCGCCGGCACCCACGAGTCCCCGGGCGACCTGGTCGAGGACGCCGGCCGCTCCTACAAGGTCTCCTTCGGCATGGCCTCCGCGCGCGCCGTGGCCAACCGCACCTCCGCCGAGTCCGCCTACGACCGGGCCCGCAAGGGCCTCTACGAGGAGGGCATCTCCTCGTCGCGGATGTACCTCGACCCCCAGCGCCCCGGCGTCGAGGACCTCGTCGACGAGATCTGCTCGGGCGTGCGCTCGGCCTGCACGTACGCCGGCGCGGCGTCGCTGGAGGAGCTGCACGAGCGGGCGGTCGTGGGGGTGCAGTCGGCTGCCGGCTACACCGAGGGCCGCCCGCTGGCCACGTCCTGGTAGCCGGCCCCGGCGCGGCTCAGCCGCGCGAGGAGTTCGCGGTGCGCCCGCGCACGATCCCGATGAAGGTCTGCACCCGCGGGTCCTCGTTGTCGGTGCGCCACACGAGGCCCACGGTGGTGCCCTCCAGGTCGTGCACGGGCCGGTAGGTCACGTCCTTGCGCTGGTGCAGCCGCGCCACCGACATCGGCACCAGCAGCACGCCGGTGCCGGCGGCGACGGTCTCGACCGCCTCGCGCACGCTCATCGCCGGCCAGTCCAGCTGGGGCGCACGGGGGGTCCAGCCCGACGCGTGCGGCGCGACCAGCTGCTCGTCGGCGAGGTCGTCGGTGCCGACCTCCTCGACGACGGTGGCGACGTGCTCGTGGCCCATCACGGCCACCACCCGCTCCTCGTAGAGGGTGATGCAGTGCAGCCCGTCGCGGTCGACGGGCAGGCGCGCCAGCACCATGTCGACCTCGCCGTGGCGCACCACCCGCTCCTGGTCCTCCTGCTCGACGGGCACCAGCTCGAGTGGGTCGCGGGAGCGGTCGCGCCAGGTGCGCGCCCACTTGTCGGGGGTGGCCCCGGTGACGAAGCCGAGGCGGAACGGGGTGGGCGTAGGCACCCCGAGAGCCTAGCCGTCAACCTCCTCCCCCCTCCTAGGGGTGAAACCACGCCGATGGCGTTTCACGCTGCCGTGCAACGGTTATGGGGTAGTTGTCGCGGGCTCGGCGCCCGTACGGAGCTCTTACGCAGCAGCTCCCGACGGTGCCGGGCCGGCGGCGCACATCCCCCGCGTGAGGAGAGCACTGCATGGACCCCTGGGTGTCCCTCGACCCACCCATGCCCGCAGGAGCACGAGCCCGGGCCGGTGAGCCCGGAGGGGCTCGCGAGCTGGTCACCGGCGCCCTGGCCGACGGCACCAAGCGCGGCGACGTCGGCGGCCACCTCGAGCTGGCCGCCGCGCTCGGCGCGGTGGTGCCGCGTCCCGCCTCGGGGTCCACCGCCACGTTGTGGGAGAGCCTGGCCACGCTGGGCGCCCACGACCTCCAGCTGGCCCGCGCCGTCGAGCCGCACCTCGACGCCCTGGCGATCCTCGACGAGGCCGGGGTCGCGGTCGCGGCCGGACCGGGCGCCACCTGGGGCGTCTTCGCCGCCGAGGGCCCGGGCGTGCGCCTCGTCGCGCGTCCCGACGGCGAGCGCTGGCTGCTGGAGGGCACCAAGCCCTGGTGCTCGCTCGCCTCCCACCTCAGCCACGCGCTGGTCACCGCCTGGGTCGACGACCGCACCCGCGGGCTCTTCGCGCTCGACCTGCGCGACCCGGCGGTGCGCACGGGTGAGCACGCCGAGCGCTGGGTGCCCCGCGGCCTGCCCGACGTGGTGAGCACCCCGATCGAGGTCGAGGGCGCCGCGGTGACGCCGGTCGGCGCCCCCGGCTGGTACCTCGAGCGGGACGGCTTCGCCTGGGGCGGCATCGGGGTGGCCGCCGTCTGGTACGGCGGCGCGGTCGGGCTGGCCCGGCGCCTGGCACAGCCCGTCGGTCGCGAGCTCGACCAGGTCGCCCACCTGCACCTCGGGGCGGTCGACCAGCACCTGACCGCGTCCCGGGCCGTGCTGGCCGAGGCCGCCGCGGTCGTCGACTCCGGCGGCGTCACCGGCTCGGCCGCCGCAGCCCTGGCCACGCGGGTCCGCTCGGTGGTCGTCGCCTCCGCCGAGGGGGTGCTCGCGGCCTGTGAGCACGCCCTGGGGCCGGGCCCGCAGGTCGGTGACGCGTCGTACGCCGCCGCGCTCGCCGACCTGCGCCTCTACCTGCGCCAGCACCACGCCGAGCGCGACCTCGCCGCGCTCGGTCGCCAGGCCGAGCACGAGGGGCCGTGGTGGACGACGAGGTCGGCGACATGAGCCAGGCCGGCTTCCGCCACGACGTGCCCGGCACCCCCGCGAGCAGCTGGCACGACGACCGACGCTGGTCCGGGGTGCCGCCGCTGGAGCTCTCCGCCCGCGACGGCCGCAGCCTGGAGCACGTGGTCGTGGTGGCCGCCCACCCCGACGACGAGTCCCTCGGCGCCGGCGGGCTGCTGTCGCGGCTGCTCCGGCTGCCCGACGAGGAGCGCCCGCGGATCGAGATGGTGCTGCTCACCGCGGGGGAGGCGAGCCACCCCTCCTCGCCCACGCACGGGCGCGAGCAGCTCGCGGCCCGGCGCCTCGAGGAGTCGCGCGCGGCCCTGGACGCCCTGGGCGGTGCCGCCGAGGGTGTCCCGGTGCACTGGTGGGGCTCCGCCGACGGGCACGTCGAGGCCGACGAGGCCCGGTGGACCGACCGGCTCAGCGCCCTCGTCGGCGACGGCAGCCGCGCCCTGCTGGTCGGCCCGTGGCGCCACGACGGGCACCCCGACCACGACGCCGCGGGGCGGATCTGCGCCGCGGCCGCCCGGCGCACCGGCGCCCGGCTGCTGGAGTACCCGATCTGGTTCTGGCACCGGGCCGAGCCCCACGAGGCGCCCTGGGTCGACCTGCGCCGGCTGCCGCTCGACCCGGGCACCTGCACCCACAAGCGGCACGCCGTGCACGCCCACGCCTCCCAGGTGCGACCGCTCTCGGAGGAGCCCGGCGACGAGACGCTGCTGCAGCCCGAGGTGCTGGCGCACTTCCTCGGCGAGCAGGAGGTCTTCGTCGAGGCGCCGGCACGCGACGAGACCCTCGACGAGCTGCACCGCTCCGTGGCGGAGCCCTGGGGCGCCGACACCCGGTGGTACGAGGAGCGCAAGCGGGCGCTGGCCCTGGCGATGCTGCCGGCCCGCCACCACGGACGGGTCCTCGAGCTCGGGTGCTCGACGGGGGTGCTGACCCGCGCCCTGGCCGAGCGCTGCGACGACGTCCTGGCGGTCGACTCCAGCCGGGCGGCCGTGGAGGCGGCCCGGCGGCGCACCGAGGACCTCGCCAACGTCGAGGTGCAGCAGCGGCTGCTCCCCGAGGACTGGCCTGACGGGCGCTACGACGTGATCGTGCTCAGCGAGGTCGGGTACTTCCTGAGCCCCGTCGACCTCGACGAGCTGGTGCGCCAGAGCGCCAACGGCCTCGACCGCGACGGCCTGGTGCTGCTGGCCCACTGGCGCCACCCCGTGCAGGGGTGGCCGCTCGACGGCGCCGCGGTGCACCGTGCCTTCGAGGCGCTGCCGGGCTGGTCGCGCATCGCCGAGTACCGCGACCGCGACGTCGAGCTGCTGCTGCTGGGCCCGGAGCACCGTCTGCCGGATCCCACCGAGTGAGCGGCATCGACGCGCTCGTGGTGGTCGTCCCGGTCCACGACGAGCAGGAGGTGCTGGGCGCCTGCCTCGAGGCCATCGAGACCGCTGCGGCCCGCGTGCGCGCCCGGGAGGCCGCCGCCCCGCGGGTGCAGGTCGTCGTGGTGCTCGACGCCTGCACCGATGCCAGCGCCGAGGTCGCTGCCGCCCACGGCGTGCGCACCGTGCACTGCGGGGCGCGCAGCGTCGGGGCAGCGCGGGCCCTGGGCGTCGACACCGGGACCGCGGGGTGCGCGCCCGACAGGTGGGAGCGCACCTGGGTGGCCACGACCGACGCCGACAGCCGGGTGCCGGCGTCGTGGCTCGACGACCACCTGGCCGCCGCCGAGCACGGCCACGACCTGCTCGTCGGGCCGGTGCAGCCCGACGCGGCCGGCCTCGACGCTCCCGTGCTCGCGGCGTGGCACGAGCGGCACCGCGGCGGGCGGCTGCACGTGCACGGCGCCAACCTCGGGGTGCGGCTCTCGGCCTACCGGGCGGTGGGTGGCTTCGCCGACCTGGGCACCGGCGAGGACGTCGAGCTGGTGCGCGCGCTCCTCGAGGCCGGGACGCCCGCGGTGCGGCAGGGGCGTCCGGTCATCACCTCGGCCCGCGAGCACGGCCGGGCGCCCGACGGCTTCGCGGGCTACCTGCGCGCGCTGCGCATCGCCGTGGCCGAGGGCGCGTCGGCCTAGCTGGTCGAGGTCAGCAGGTCGAGGTCAGCAGCCCACGTCGGTGACGTCCCCGTCGCGCAGGACCCGGCGCTGGGTCGAGCCGGCGGCGTCGAGGCGGTAGGCCGAGCAGTAGTAGAAGCTCAGGTGCTCGTCGCGGCGCAGCCGCACCGGTGACCAGGCCCCGCCGCCCGTCGGCTCGAGGTAGTCGATGCGTTGGCGCAGCAGCGCCCGCGGCCCGCCGCGGTGCTTGAGGTAGCGGTCGAGCCAGCGCTGCACGGTGACGCTGGTCAGGGCCTGGCCCCAGCGGCTGGCCGGCAGCACCAGCGGGATGTCGGTGTACTCCAGGTGGGTGGAGGCGCGGGGGACCAGCATCATCGAGTCGACCCCGGCGGCGTCCCAGGCGTCCCACCCGGTCGCCCTCTCGCGGCGCGGGTCGGGCCCGTCGGGACTGGGCTGCGGCTGGATGGAGCTGCCGCCCGATAGCTGCCACGGCGTGACGGCGAAGCCGTACTCGGACTGCACGCCGAGGGCGGGCACCACCGGGCGCAGGTCGACGTCGTCAGCGGTGGGGGTGCCGAGCTTGTCGAGGGCCACGACGGTGGCGACCCGCTTGTCGACGGCCTGCACCTGCGAGACCGCCGCGGCGCCGAGGGAGTGGCCGATCACCGCGATCCGGTGGCGCCGGCCCGGGGTCACGGGGTGACGCTCGCGGCGCCGGTCGAGCAGGCGGTGGAACGGGTTGGCGGCGTCGACGGCGGCCCCGGTGCTGCCCGGGTTGGCCCACGGTCGCGCCGGCGTCGCGAGCAGGAAGGACAAGGCGTCGCGGGTGCCGACCTCGAAGTTGGCCTGCTGCTGGAACGGCACCCCCGGGCAGCCGGTCATCTCGTCGCTCACCTCGGCGGGCGGCGGCTCCGTGGTCGGGTCGCAGAACGGGAACGCCGAGCCGTCGGGGTGCGGGAAGGTCTCGCTGCCGCCCTGGCCTTGCACGTCGTAGGTCAGCACGACGTAGCCACGCTCGGCCAGGTCCTGGGCCAGCCACTCGTACATGCCCTCGGAGCCCTGCACCGAGCCCGGGGTGATCACCACGCCCGGGAACGGTCCACGCAGCCGCCGGCCGGAGTAGGGGTCGCGGGCGCCCTCGGCCGGTGCCCACACGGTGCCGCGCAGCAGCGCGCCGTAGCGGTTGGTGAAGGCCACCCGCTGCGACCGGCCCCGGGTGCCCGACCACGAGGCACGCAGCGGGTTGCCGACGTCCCAGCCGGGCACCAGGTTGCCGGCCGTCAGGGCCGGACGGGTCGGCTCGGCGGCCTGGGCCAGCAGCCGGGCCACCGACAGCGCGGAGCTCTGCGCGACCAGCGCGGGCAGGTAGGCGGGGTTGCGCAGCTGGCCGCCCTCGCCGTGGATGCGCCCGTAGGCGTCGGCGACGTTCTCGGTGTCGCGCTGCACGTACGCCGCCGAGCCGGGCTCCGGGCCCGGCTCGGGCTCCGCGGAGCCCGCCGCGCCGGACGTGGTGGGGCCCAGCAGCAGGGCGGGCGCCGCCAGCAGCGCGATCGAGGTGGTCAGGCGGTGGGGCAGGCGGTGGGGCAGGCGCACCGGGGGTCCTCCGTGGTGGTGAGCGGCACAGGTCGGTGCCCCCTCAACGAGCCACCGCGCCCGGCGACACGCTCAGGTGCCTGCGACCACGACCGTGACGCCGAGGGCGTAGAGCACGATCATCGCGGCGCTCTCGAAGCCGATGCGGCCCGGGCCGCGCTCCTCGCGCCGGATCAGGCCCATCAGCAGCACGGCCGTCATCAGCGCCCCCAGCGCGGTCCAGAAGACCACCGTGCTGGAGACGGCGTGGTAGATCGAGCCCTCGCCGTAGGCGACGTCGGAGAAGGCGGCGAAGAGGGTGTCGAAGGCGTTGCCGCCGATGATGCCCGACACCGCCAGGGTCAGCGAGCCGTTGCGCACGGCCGCGACGGTGGTGACCAGCTCGGGCAGCGAGGTGACCACCGCGGTGAACAGGGTGCCGACCAGCGCGGCCTCGAGCATCGTCTGGGAGACGATGACCGAGGCGCTCCTCTCCAGCACGTAGCCGGCGGTCCCGATGGTGGCCGCGAGCAGGAGGAAGGCGACGACCTGTCCAGCCAGGGACTCGCGCTGGTTGGCCACCTCCGGCTCGTCGACACGGGTCTCGTGGGTGCGGGCGGGGGTCCACATGGGCTGGGCCTGGGTCTGACGCACCAGCCGCAGGCCGTAGGCGTAGGAGGCGAGCAGCAGCGGCGTGACCACGTGCACGTGGCCGACGGTCCACTGCGGCATCGCGAAGGCGACCAGCAGCCACGACATCTGGGCCATCAGCAGCGCGCCCTGGATCATGTTGCCGATCGAGGCGGCCGCGTGCTCGAGGTTGGCCCGGCGGTAGGCGATGTCGGCCACCGCCAGGAAGAGCGTCTGCGCGGCGATCCCGCCGACGGCGTTCGACATCGCCAGCTCGGCGTCCCCGGAGACCGCGGCCGAGACGGAGAGCACGCTGCCGCTGAGGGAGGTGGTCAGGCCCATCAGCACCGCGCCGGCCACCGCCTCGCCCAGGCCCGTGCGGTCGGCGATCCGGTCGACCAGGCCCGCGAGCCGCACGCCGGCCACCCCGATCACGCCCGCGCAGACCGCGAAGAGGACCCAGGCGACGTCGAGGGTCATCGACTCGAGCACGGGCGCCTCCCGGACGGCGGTGGTCGTCGGACGGTGGTGTCCCGACCGTACCGAGCACCTCCGGCGCCCGAGACCACCCCACCAGCGCGACCCGTGGGGCGGCCCAGTCAGGGCAGGTGGACGGTGCCGCCCCCGTCGCGGGTGCGCGCCAGCAGGTCGGCCCGCGAGAGCGACCACAGGCCGCAGTCGCACCAGGCGGGGACCTCGTCGACGACCAGCGGACCGGGCTCGAGCAGGTCGGTGAACATGCGCCGGTGGCCCGCTCCGTCGTGGGCGGTGTCGACGTAGTCCTTCGACCCGTGCGCGTGCGGGCCCGTGGTGGCCCGGTAGACCAGTCCCGCGGGGGTGTCGTAGACAGCGGCGAGGTGGTGGGCGTGGCGGCACTGCACGTTGAGGACCCGGTGGTCGCTGGTCCTGGTGAGGACGTTCGTCAGGTCGGCCATCGCGCGCTCGGCGACCGCCCGGCTGTCGGGGTGTGGGCTCATCCGTCCACGGTGCGGGCCGGCGTGCCCGGCGCCCAGGGTCCATGGGCCCGAAATGAAGAAAAGGCCCCGTGGAGCCGGGGCCTTTCCAGTGTCCGAGGGGGGACTTGAACCCCCACGCCCTAATACGGGCACTAGCACCTCAAGCTAGCGCGTCTGCCTATTCCGCCACCCGGACGAGTGCGGTGGAACAGTAGCAAAGCAGGGGCCGAAACCTCGCATCGGCCCCTGCCCACCAGCGTACGCCGCGGCAACGGCGGCCCGGACCCCTCGCGCCCCACCCGTCACGGGGTGGACAGCCACCGTGGCGGTGCCATGCTGGTGCCATGTCGACCCCCGCCGAGGACCCCCGTCAGGAGCACAGCGCGCACGCCGGCACCGAGCGCGGCTACGACCCCGCCGCGGAGGTCGTGGAGATCTGTCGCGACCTGATCCGGATGGACACCTCCAACTACGGCGACCAGGAGGGGCCGGGGGAGCGCAAGGCCGCCGAGCACGTGGCCGCGCTGCTCGACGAGGTCGGGATCTCCTCGCAGCTCTTCGAGTCCGAGCCCGGGCGCACCAGCGTCGTGGCGCGCTGGGGCGGCACCGAGGGCGACGCGCTGCTGCTGCACGGCCACCTCGACGTCGTCCCCGCCGCGGCCGAGGACTGGCAGGTGCACCCCTTCTCCGGCGAGGTCCAGGACGGCTACGTCTGGGGCCGTGGGGCGGTCGACATGAAGGACTTCGACGCGATGCTCCTCAGCGTCGTGCGGGCCCGGCAGCGGGCTGGCAGGATCCCGACGCGGCCGATCGTGCTGTGCTTCACCGCCGACGAGGAGGCCGGTGGCCACAAGGGCGCCGAGGTGCTGGTGCGTGACCACCCCGAGCTGTTCGAGGGCGTCACCGAGGCCGTCGGCGAGGTGGGCGGCTTCTCGGTCACCGTGCGCGGGCGCCGGATGTACCTGGTCGAGGCCGCCGAGAAGGGGATGGCCTGGATGCGGCTGACCGCCCGCGGGCGCGCCGGGCATGGCTCGATGCTCAACACCGACAACGCCGTCTCGCGGCTCACCGCCGCCGTGGCGCGCATCGGCGCCCACGACTGGCCGGTGCGGCTGACCCCGACCATGGAGGTCCTGCTGGCCTCCGTCGGCGACCTGGCCGGGGTGCAGGCCACCCCCGAGAACGCACCCGACCTGATCGAGGAGTTCGGCGGCGCGGCGCGGATGCTGGGAGCGGTCATCTCCAACACCACCAACCCCACGATGCTGCAGGCCGGCTACAAGGTGAACGTGATCCCCACCGAGGCCACCGCCCACGTCGACGGTCGCTTCCTGCCCGGCTTCGAGGACGAGTTCTTCGCCACCCTGGCCGAGCTCGTCGGCGAGGGCGTCGAGATCGAGCACCTCTCCCACCAGCAGCCCTGGGAGACGCCGTACGACGGAGACCTGGTGCGCGCGATGAACCGCTCGATCCTCAGCGAGGACCCCGACGGCATCGTGGCGCCGTACCTGATGAGCGGCGGCACCGACGCGAAGCACTTCCGCAGCCTCGGGATGCGCAGCTACGGCTTCGCCCCGCTGCGCCTGCCCGCCGACCTCGACTTCACCGCTCTCTTCCACGGGGTCGACGAGCGGGTGCCGGTCGACGCGCTGGAGTTCGGCGCGCGGGTCTTCGACACGTTCCTCGACGACGTCTGAGCCCCCGGGCCGGGGCCGCGGGTCAGGCGGTGAGCACGCCGGTGCCCAGGAGCACCAGCACCGTGCCGCCGAGCAGGACGCGGTAGACGACGAACGGCGTGTAGGAGTTGGTGCTGACGTAGCGCAGCAGCCACGCGATGGCGGCGTAGCCGACGATGAACGAGACGACGGTGCCCACCAGCGTGGGGCCCCAGCCGTAGGCGTTGTCGCCGCCGGGGATCTCGGAGAGCTGGAACAGCCCGGCGCCCACGACCGCGGGGATGGCCAGCAGGAACGCGAACCGGGTCGCGGCGGCGCGCTCGAAGCCCAGGAAGCGCCCCATCGAGATGGTCGCACCCGAGCGCGAGACGCCCGGCACGAGCGCCGCGGCCTGGGCCAGGCCCATCAGCAGCGCGTCGCGCAGGCCCATCTTCTTGATCGCCCGGTCGTTGCGCCCGTACCGGTCGGCGATGCCGAGCACGACGCCCAGCACGACCAGGGTGCTGCCGATGATCCACAGGCTGCGGAAGTCCTGCTCGATGACGTCCTTGAGCGCGATGCCCAGCACCACGATCGGCAGCGAGCCGATGATGATGTACCAGCCCATCCGGGCGTCGACGTGGCCGCGCCACTCGGGCTGGAACAGCGAGCGCAGCCAGGTGGAGGCGATGCGCCAGATGTCGTGGCGGAAGTAGATGAGCACCGCCAGCTCGGTGCCGATCTGCACCACCGCGGTGAACGCCGCGCCCGGGTCGCCCCAGCCGAAGAGCTCGGGGAAGATCCGCAGGTGGGCGCTGCTGGAGATCGGGAGGAACTCGGTGAGCCCTTGGATGAGGCCGAGCACGACAGCCTTGAGGAGGTCCAGCACGCGGGTCAGCCTAGGAGACGCCGCTGGGCGAGCCGACGCCGACTCACACGGGCGGCGCCGCTAGGTTGTGGCCATGCAGCAACGCTCACTGGGCGCGACCGGGCTCCGCGTCTCCCGCCTCGGCCTGGGGACGATGACATGGGGCCGTGACACCGACGAGCACGAGGCGCGCGACCAGCTGGTCTCGTTCGTCGAGGCCGGCGGCACCCTCGTCGACACCGCCGCGGCGTACGCCGACGGGCACTCCGAGGAGCTGCTCGGCTCGTTGATCGGCGACGTCGTCGACCGCGACGACGTGGTGCTGGCCACCAAGGCCGGCCTGGGGCTGCGCAAGGGCAAGCTGCGCGTCGACACCTCGCGCGGGCGGCTGCTGAGCACCCTCGACGCCTCGCTGCGCCGCCTGGGCGTCGACCACGTCGACCTGTGGCAGGTGCACACCTGGCACGACGGCGTTCCGCTGGAGGAGACGCTCTCGGCGCTCGACCTGGCCGTGAGCAGCGGCCGGGCGTCGTACGTCGGGATCTCCAACTACGCCGGCTGGCAGACCGCGCAGGCCGCCACCTGGCAGCGCGCCGTGCCCGGGCGCACCGTGCTCGCCTCCACCCAGGTGGAGTACTCCCTGCTCAACCGGGGCATCGAGCACGAGGTGCTGCCCGCCGCCGAGGCCACCGGCCTGGGCGTGCTCGCCTGGTCGCCGCTGGGTCGTGGGGTGCTGACCGGGAAGTACCGCACCGGCACCCCGGCCGACTCGCGTGCCGCGACCTCGCAGTTCTCCTCCTTCGTGGGCGCCTACCTCGAGGAGCGCTCGGCCGGCGTCGTCGAGGCGGTCGCCCGCGCCGCCGAGGGCCTCGACCTCAGCCCCCTGCAGGTGGCGCTGGCCTGGGTCCGCGACCGGCCCGGGGTCACCGCCCCCATCGTCGGCGCACGCACCGCCGCCCAGCTGGCCAGCGCGCTGGAGACCGAGGACGTCGAGCTGCCCGGCGAGATCACCGCGGCACTCGACGACGTCTCGGCCGACTGACGCTGGCTGATCCCGACTGGCGCCGACACTGCGTGCAGCCTTGAGCCGGTCCGCAAGACTGTCTGCCGCAGCACCCGATCCTCTCGAGGAGGCACCATGACCCGCACCCCGTTGCGCCCCGTGCGCCGCGGAGTGGAGTGGGAGTTCGACCGCGTGTCGTTCTCCCGCGAGTTCAGCCGCAACGTCGTGACCAAGCTGCTCGTCGACCGTGCCGAGCACGGAGGCTGGGAGCTCGACCGCGTGCAGATCACCGCCGACGGCACCCGTCGCGTGGTGCTGCGCCGCAAGATCATCCGTGCGGTGCGCACCGCCTGACCCGTCTGACCCGGCTCACCACCAGCCGGAGCGCCGGAACTGCCACCACAGCAGCCCGGAGGCCGCCACCATCAGCAGCAGCGCGAAGGGGTAGCCCAGCGCCCAACCCAGCTCGGGCATGTGCTCGAAGTTCATCCCGTAGACCCCGGCGATCAGGGTCGGCACGACCACCAGCGCCGCGCCGGCGGAGATCTTGCGCATGTCGTCGTTCTGCTGCAGCTGGATCCGCGCGACGTGCACGTCGAAGGCGGTCGAGAGCAGGGCGTCGAGGTTGTCGACGAGCTCGGCGGTGCGGTTGAGGTGGTCGAGGACGTCGCGGAAGAACGGCCCGGCCTCGGGGTCGACGCCGTGCACCGCGCCGTCGCTGAAGCGGTGCAGCGGCTCGCGCAGCGGCTGCACGGCGCGGCGCACTTCGGCGATCTCGCGCTTGAGGGTGTAGATGCGCACCGAGTCGTTGGTGCGGGCGGGCGAGAGCACCGACTCCTCGACCTCGTCGACGTCGACCTGCAGCTCGTCGACCACCGCGACGTAGGCGTCGACGACCCGGTCGCACACGGCGTAGACGACCGAGGACGGCCCGTGGGTCAGCACCTGCTCGCTGGACTCGAGGAAGGAGCGCGCCGGGCTGAGCTCCAGGCCGTGGCCGTGGCGCACCGTGACGACGAAGTCGGGCCCGACGAAGAGGTTGACCTCGCCGGTCTCCACGGCGTCCTCCTCGTCGACGTACCAGAGCGTCTTGAGCACCAGGAAGAGCCCGTGCTCGTAGCGCTCGAGCTTGGGTCGCTGGTGGGCCTTGACGGCATCCTCGACGGCCAGCGGGTGCAGGTCGAAGGCCTCGGCCACGGCACTGAGCTCCTCGGGACCGGGCTCGTGCAGCCCCACCCACACGAAGCCGCCCCGCTCGCTGGCGCGGGCGCGCAGCGCCGCGTAGTCGGCGTCCTCGCAGTCCACCGGGGTCCGGACGCCGTCGTGGTAGACGGCCGCGTCGACGATCACGGGGCCACGCTAGTGCCCCGGCCGGCTCGGGTGTCCCCGGCTACAGTCCGGGGCATGGCCACGATGGTGCTGATCCGGCACGGACGCACGACCGCCAACGCCACCGGCGTCCTCGCCGGACGCACCCCCGGCGTCGAGCTCGACGAGACCGGTCGCGCGCAGGCGCAGCGGGCGGGGGAGCGGCTCGCTGGGGTGCCGCTCGCGGCGGTGGTGACCAGCCCGATGCTGCGCTGCTGCCAGACCGCGGATGCGGTGCTGGCCCAGCAGGGCGCGGCCCCGGTCCTCGAGACCGACGACGGCGTCACCGAGTGCGACTACGGCGACTGGCAGGGCGGCGCGCTGAAGGACCTGGCGGGCGAGCCCCTGTGGCGCACCGTGCAGACCCAGCCCTCCGCCGTCACCTTCCCCGGAGGGGAGTCGATGGCGGGCATGCAGGCGCGCGCCGTGGCCGCCGTACGCCGCCTCGACGCGCGGGTCGAGGCCGAGCACGGCCCGGGCGCGGTGTGGGCCGTGGTCAGCCACGGCGACATCATCAAGTCGGTGCTCGCCGACGCGCTGGGCCTGCACCTCGACCTCTTCCAGCGCATCGGCGTCGACCCGGCCTCGATCTCGATGGTGCGCTACACCGAGCAGCGGCCCTACGTGCTGGCCAGCAACACCCACGCCGGCGACCTGGCGTGGCTGGTGCCGCCGCCCGCGGCCGACGAGCAGGCGAGCACGGGCGACGCCCCCGTCGGCGGCGGCGCGGGGCCCGACGAGCCCGTCCCCGCACGACCGGGTGGGTCGGCCGGCTCCGCGGCGCCCCTAGGCTGAGGGCCATGCCAGTCGTCCACGCATTCGACCCGCCGGAGCGCTTCGTCACCGGCACCGTCGGCGAGCCCGGGTCCCGCACGTTCTTCCTCCAGGCCCGCAGCGGCAGCCGTGTCGTCAGCGTGGCCCTGGAGAAGCAGCAGGTCGCCGCGCTGGCCGAGCGGGTCGACGAGCTGCTCGACGAGGTGATGGGCTCCGAGACCTCCACCGCCGTGATCCCGGCCGTCGCGCCCCTGGGCCTGCAGGACACCGACCCGCTCGAGCAGCCCATCGACGAGGAGTTCCGCGCGGGCACGATGACGCTGTCGTGGGACCCCGACGACGAGCGCATCGTGATCGAGGTCTTCCCCTACAGCGAGGCCGCGGTGGTCTCCCCGGAGCAGGTCGACCAGGACTTCGAGGAGCCCGAGCCCGACGAGGTGCTCCTGGTGCGCCTGGAGGCCGGGGCCGCGCGGGCCTTCGTGCAGCGCACCGAGCAGGTCCTCGAGGCCGGGCGGCCCAGCTGCCCGTTCTGCGGCAACCCGATCGACCCCGACGGCCACCTGTGCGTGCGGGCCAACGGGTTCCGCCGCCGTGAGCCCTGAGCAGCAGGTCGACCTGGTCGAGCACGAGCTCGAGCTGCGCGGGCGCATCCTGCCCGCGTCGAACGCCACCTTCCTGGGCACCATCGGCGAGCTCCAGGTGGTCTACAAGCCGATCGCCGGCGAGCGCCCCCTGTGGGACTTCCCCGGCGCCGTGCTGGCCCACCGCGAGGTGGCGGCCCACGTCGTGGCGCAGGTCTTCGCCGGCCCCGACCGGCCGGTGCTGGTGCCGCGCACCTGGCTGCGCGAGGGCCCGCACGGCCCCGGCATGGTCCAGGAGTGGCAGGAGCCCGACCCGGAGGCCGAGGCCGTGACCCTGGTGCCCTCGGGGTCGACGCCCGAGGGCTACCTGCACGTCTTCGACGGCTACGACGCCGAGGACCGGCTGGTCTCCCTGGTGCACGAGGACACTGCGGCGCTGCGCTCGATGGCGGTGCTCGACGTGCTGCTCAACAACGCCGACCGCAAGGGCGGGCACGTGCTGGCGATGGGCGACGGGCGCCGCTACGGCGTCGACCACGGCATCGCCTTCCACACCGAGCCCAAGCTGCGCACGGTGCTCTGGGGCTGGCTGGGCGCACCGTTGACCGACGCCGACCGGGCCGCTGTCGAACGGGTGCGCGACGGGGTTCGCGGAGCGGAGTGCGGGGGAGCGGGGGAGCCGCTGGCCGACCGGCTGGTGCCCCTGCTCGCCGACGACGAGATCGAGGCGCTGGCCCGGCGCTGTGAGCGGCTGCTGGCCCGAGGCACCATGCCGGCCCCCGACGCCGACGGCCCGGCCATCCCCTGGCCGCCGTTCTGAGCCCGGCGACGGTGGTCGATCCTCGTCCCGGGCCGGGCACCCTCTAGGCTCGCCCCATGCGTGCCTGGTCTGCCCCGGAGATGCCCGCCCTCCCCGCGAGCGGCCCGGCTGTCTCGCTGCACGACACCCCCAGCGGCTCGCGCCGCCCGGTGGTGCCCGAGGGCACCGCCCGGCTCTACGCCTGCGGCATCACGCCCTACGACGCCACCCACATGGGCCACGCGGCGACGTACGTCGGCGTCGACCTGCTCAACCGGGCGTGGCGCAACGCCGGTCACGACGTCGCCTTCGTGCAGAACGTCACCGACGTCGACGACCCGCTGCTGGAGCGGGCCACCAAGGTCGGTGTCGACTGGGTGGCGCTGGCCGAGCGCGAGACCGAGCTCTTCCGCCAGGACATGCAGGCGCTGCGCGTGCTCCCGCCGCGCGACTACGTCGGCGCCGTCGAGTCGATCCCGCTGGTCATCGACCTGATCGAGCGGCTCCAGGCCGCCGGGTCGGTCTACCGGGTCGAGGACGACTGGTACTTCTCGGTGCACGCCGACCCCGCCTTCGGCGAGGAGTCGGGGATGGACCGCGAGACGATGCTGCGGATCTTCCCCGAGCGCGGCGGCGACCCCGACCGCCCCGGCAAGAAGGATCCCCTCGACTGCCTGGTCTGGCGCGGCGAGCGGGCCGGCGAGCCGTCGTGGCCCAGCCCCTTCGGGCCCGGGCGCCCCGGCTGGCACGTCGAGTGCACCGCCATCGCGGTGGAGCACCTCGGCAACGACTTCGACGTGCAGGCCGGCGGCAGCGACCTGGTCTTCCCGCACCACGAGATGTGCGCCGGCCACGCCCAGGTGGCCGAGCCCGGCGCCCGCTTCGCGCAGGTCTACATCCACGCCGGGATGGTGGCCTACGACGGCGAGAAGATGTCGAAGTCGAAGGGCAACCTCGTCTTCGTCTCGGCGCTGCGCCACGCCGACGTCGACCCGATGGCCATCCGGCTGACCCTGCTGCGCCACCACTACCGCTCCGAATGGGAGTGGACCGACGCCGACCTGCTGGCCAGCGTCGACATGCTCGCCACCTGGCGCCGCGCTCTGTCGCTGGGTGCCGGCGCGCCGTCGGCCCCGGTGGTGGAGGCCGTGCTGGCCGCCTGCGCCGACGACCTCGACGCCGCCACCGCGGTGGGCGTGGTCGACGACTGGGCGCGCGCCACGCTGGGCACCGACGGGCTCGCCGACACCTCCGACGCCCAGGCCGCCCTCGGCGTGCACCGCGTCCTCGACGCGGCCCTCGGCCTGTCGCTCTGACGCGAGCGGCGGCGGCCGGTCAGTCGTCGCTCTGGCGCCGCTTGAGGTAGCGCTCGAACTCGCGGGCGATGGCCTCGCCCGAGGCCTCCGGCAGGTCGGTGGTGTCGCGGGTCTCCTCGAGGGCGCGCACGTAGTCGGCGACGTCCTCGTCGTCCTCGGCCAGCTCGTCGACGCCGCGCTCCCAGGCGCGCGCCTCCTCGGGCAGCTCGCCGAGGGGGATCGAGATCTCCAGCAGGTCCTCGATCTGGCCGATCAGCGCCAAGGTGGCCTTCGGGCAGGGCGGCTGGGCGACGTAGTGCGGCACCGCCGCCCAGTAGGAGACCGCGGGCATGTCGACGCGCACGCAGGCGTCCTGGAAGACGCCGACGATGCCGGTCGGGCCCTCGTACGTCGACTGCTCGAGCTTGAGCCGGTCGACCAGCTCGGGCTCGGTGGCGGTGCCGGTGACCGGGATCGGGCGGGTGTGCGGGGTGTCGGCCAGCAGGGCCCCCAGGGTCACCACCAGCTCGCCGCCCAGCTCGTCGACCGCGGCGAGCAGCTCGGCGCAGAACTGGCGCCAGCGGATGTTGGGCTCGATGCCGCGGACCAGGATGATGTCGCGGCCCAGGTCGGGCGGGGAGGCGACCGCGATCTGGGTGGTGGGCCAGGTGATGCGCCGGTGCCCGAGCTCGTCGCTGCCCACGACCGGGCGGTTGACCTGGAAGTCGTAGAAGTCCTCGGGGTCCACCGCGCCGACCACCCGGGCGCCCCAGGCGAGCATGAGGTGGTCGACGACCGACGAGGCCACGTCGGCCGCGTCGTTCCAGCCCTCGAAGGCCGCGATCACGATGGGGTCGACCAGGTCAGGGGCGTCCTCGATCTCGATCACCGACCCAGCGTAGTCACCCCCCAGCTCACCTCCCCGGGGATTTCGCCCGCCGCGCGCGCCGGTGTCACCATCTGAACACCCTGTCCAGCCTTCGGACACCCTCCTAGGCTGGCGGGACCCGCTCGGGGCGCCGCCGGTGCCCCACGAGAGGAGAGCCGCGTGAGCCAGCCCAGCACCGAGACCCCCATGGAGCGCGTCGGCGCGGGGGAGTGGCGCCGTGACGCCACCGACGAGCTGCGATCGGCCCTGGCCCAGCGGATCCTGGTCATCGACGGTGCGATGGGCACCGCGATCCAGCGCGACCGTCCCGACGAGGCCGGCTACCGCGGCGAGCGCTTCGCCGACTGGCCCAGCGACCTGGTCGGCAACAACGACCTGCTGACCCTGACCCAGCCCGAGATCATCGAGTCGATCCACCGCGAGTACCTCGAGTCGGGCGCCGACCTGATCGAGACCAACACGTTCAACGCCAACGCGGTCTCGCTGGCCGACTACGGGCTCGAGGCCCTGGCCTACGAGCTCAACCTCGAGTCGGCGCGGCTGGCCCGGCGCGCGGCCGACGTGGTCGCCACCGAGGAGCGTCCGCGCTACGTCGCCGGGGCCCTGGGCCCCACGACGCGCACCGCCTCGATCTCCCCGGACGTCAACGACCCCGGCGCCCGCAACATCGACTTCGACGCCCTCGTGGCGGCGTACCGCACCGCCACGCTGGGGCTGCTCGACGGCGGCAGCGACCTGCTGATCGTCGAGACCATCTTCGACACCCTCAACGCCAAGGCGGCGATCTTCGCCGTCGAGACCGTCTTCGAGGAGCTCGGCCGCCGCTGGCCGCTGGTCATCTCGGGCACCATCACCGACGCCTCCGGGCGCACCCTGTCGGGCCAGACCACCGAGGCGTTCTGGAACTCGGTGCGCCACGCCCGGCCGCTCGCGATCGGGCTGAACTGCGCCCTGGGCGCCCGCGAGATGCGGCCCTACGTCGCCGAGCTGTCCCGGGTCGCCGACACCTTCGTCTCGGTCTACCCCAACGCGGGGCTGCCCAACGCGTTCGGCGAGTACGACGAGGCGGCCGCCGAGACCGCCGCGGTGGTCGGGGAGTTCGCCGAGGCCGGGTTCGTCAACATCGTCGGCGGGTGCTGCGGCACGACGCCGGCGCACATCGCGGCGATCGCCGAGGCGGTCGCCCCGCACTCGCCTCGCACGCCTGCGACCGTGCCCTCGGCGATGCGGCTCTCGGGCCTCGAGCCGTTCACGATCGACGGCGACAGCCTCTTCGTCAACGTCGGCGAGCGCACCAACATCACCGGCTCGGCGCGCTTCCGCAAGCTCATCAAGGACGGCGACTTCGACACCGCCCTGAGCGTCGCGGCCCAGCAGGTCGAGAACGGCGCCCAGGTCATCGACGTCAACATGGACGAGGGCATGATCGACGGCGTCGCGGCCATGGACCGCTTCACCAAGCTCATCGCCAGCGAGCCCGACATCAGCCGGGTGCCGGTGATGGTCGACTCCTCGAAGTTCGAGGTCATCGAGGCCGGGCTCAAGAACGTGCAGGGCAAGCCGATCGTGAACTCGATCTCGCTCAAGGAGGGCAAGGAGGCGTTCGTCGCCCACGCCCGCCTGTGCCGCAAGTACGGCGCCGCCGCGGTCGTGATGGCCTTCGACGAGGACGGCCAGGCCGACAACCTCCTGCGCCGCCAGGCGATCTGCGAGCGCGCCTACCGCATCCTGGTCGACGAGGTCGGCTTCCCGGCCGAGGACATCATCTTCGACCCCAACGTCTTCGCGGTCGCGACCGGCATCGAGGAGCACGCCTCCTACGGCCAGGACTTCATCGAGGCCACCCGCTGGATCAAGCAGAACCTGCCCGGCGCCAGGGTCTCGGGCGGCATCTCGAACGTCAGCTTCTCCTTCCGCGGCAACAACCCGGTCCGCGAGGCCATCCACGCGGTCTTCCTCCTCCACGCCATCGAGGCCGGCCTCGACATGGGCATCGTCAACGCGGGTGCGCTGGTGGTCTACGACCAGGTCGAGCCCGAGCTGCGCGAGCGGATCGAGGACGTCGTGCTCAACCGGCGCCCCGACGCGGCCGAGCGGCTGCTCGAGATCGCCGAGGAGCACAACCGGGTCGGTGAGGCCAAGGAGGCCGCCACCGAGGAGTGGCGTGCGCTGCCGGTCTCCGAGCGCATCACGCACGCGCTGGTCAAGGGCATCGACACCTACGCCGAGGCCGACGCCGAGGAGCTGCGCCTCGAGATCGACGCGAGGGGCGGCCGGCCGATCGAGGTCATCGAGGGCCCGCTGATGGACGGCATGGACGTGGTCGGCGACCTCTTCGGCGCCGGCAAGATGTTCCTGCCCCAGGTGGTGAAGTCGGCGCGGGTGATGAAGAAGGCCGTGGCCCACCTCATCCCGTTCATCGAGCAGGAGAAGCTCGACAAGCCCGAGTACGCCACCGCCAAGGACACCAACGGCACGATCGTGATGGCCACCGTCAAGGGCGACGTGCACGACATCGGCAAGAACATCGTCGGCGTGGTGCTGCAGTGCAACAACTTCGAGGTCATCGACCTCGGGGTGATGGTGCCGGCGCAGAAGATCCTCGACACCGCCCGCGAGGTCGGCGCCGACATCATCGGGCTCTCCGGCCTGATCACCCCCTCGCTCGACGAGATGGTCACGATGGCCACCGAGATGCAGCGCCAGGGCCTCGAGATCCCGCTGCTCATCGGGGGCGCCACCACCTCGCGCGCCCACACCGCGGTCAAGGTCGACCCGCGCTACGACGGGCCGGTGGTCTGGGTCAAGGACGCCTCCCGCTCGGTGCCGACCGCGGCCGCGCTGCTGCACGCCGAGCGGCGTACGACGCTGCTGGCCGACGTCAAGGCCGACTACGACTCGCTGCGCGAGCGCCACTCGCACAAGACCGACCGGCCCAAGCTGTCCTACGCCGACGCGGTGGCCAACGCCACTCCGATCGACTGGGACGACTACTCCCCGCCGGTCCCGCACCGGCCCGGCGTCCACGTCCTCGACGACTACGACCTGGCCGAGCTGCGCGACTACATCGACTGGCAGCCGTTCTTCAACGCCTGGGAGATGAAGGGGCGCTTCCCCGACATCCTCAACAACCCCGCCACCGGCGAGGCCGCGCGCCGGCTCTACGACGACGCCCAGGAGATGCTCGACCGGGTCGTCGCCGAGAAGTGGATCGGCGCCCGCGGCGTCTACGGCTTCTTCCCCGCCGCCGGCGAGGGCGACGACACCATCCTCTACACCGACGACGAGCGCACCGCCGAGCGCACCCGGCTGCACCACCTGCGCCAGCAGGGCCAGCACCGCGACGGGGTGCCGAACAAGTCGCTCGCCGACTTCGTGGCACCGCGCGAGACCGGCCTGGCCGACCACGTGGGCGGCTTCGCGGTGACCGCCGGCATCGGGCTCCCCGAGCGGGTGCAGGCCTTCAAGGACGCCAACGACGACTACAACGCGATCCTGCTCGAGTCGCTGGCCGACCGGTTGGCCGAGGCGTTCGCCGAGCGGCTGCACCAGCGCGTGCGCACCGACTTCTGGGGCCACCAGCCCGAGGAGCAGCTGAGCAACGAGGACCTCATCGCCGAGCGCTACGAGGGCATCCGCCCCGCGCCCGGCTACCCGGCCTGCCCCGACCACACCGAGAAGCTGACCCTGTGGGAGCTGCTCGACGTCGAGGCCAGCACCGGCATCTCGCTGACCGAGTCGATGGCGATGTGGCCGGGCGCCTCGGTGTCGGGCTGGTACTTCAGCCACCCGCAGTCGCAGTACTTCGTGGTCGGCCGGATCGCGCGCGACCAGGTCGAGTCGTACGCCGAGCGCAAGGGCTGGAGCCTCGCCGAGGCCGAGCGCTGGCTCTCGCCGAACCTCGGCTACGACCCCGAGGACTGACCCGTGGCCGACGACGCGAGCCCGGGGCTGCCCGCAGCCCTGCTGTGGGACATGGACGGCACCCTGGTCGACACCGAGCCCTACTGGATCGAGACCGAGTTCGCCCTCGCCGAGCGGTACGGCGGCACCTGGTCGCGGGCGCAGGCCCTCGACCTGGTCGGCAACGACCTGCTGACCTCGGGGCGCTACATCCGCGAGCACATGGGCATCGACCTGACGCCTGAGCGGATCGTCGAGGAGCTCCTCGACGGGGTGGTGGCCCGCGTCGAGCGGGCCGTGCCCTGGGTGCCGGGAGCGCGGGAGCTGCTGCTCGAGGCAAGTGGGGCGGGGATCGCCTGCGCGCTGGTCACGATGTCCTACGAGCGGTTCGTGGCACCGATCCTTGCGCACCTGCCGCCCGAGACGTTCCGGGTCATCGTCACCGGCGACAAGGTCGAGCTCGGCAAGCCGCACCCCGAGCCCTACCTGACAGCGGCCGCCGCCCTCGGCGTCGCACCGCGGGACTGCGTGGCCATCGAGGACTCCAACACCGGCGCCAAGTCGGCCGAGGCCGCCGGTTGCACGGTGCTGGTGGTCGAGAACCACGTGCCGGTGCTGCCCGGGCCGCGGCGCGTGCTGCGACCCACGC
Source organism: Nocardioides salarius (assembly GCF_016907435.1). Classification (NCBI taxonomy): domain Bacteria; kingdom Bacillati; phylum Actinomycetota; class Actinomycetes; order Propionibacteriales; family Nocardioidaceae; genus Nocardioides; species Nocardioides salarius. The sequence goes on from NZ_JAFBBZ010000001.1 coordinate 52,602, forward strand.
TCGAGGGTCTGTCCCCGCGGGACCTCGGCGACCTGCTGATGCGCTGAGCCGCGCCGTCCCGGGGGTACTAGTACCACCGGACGATGGTGACCGGGACCACGCAGGGCGCAGCATGGAACCACTCGGAACGACGGGAGCAGGGCACCTGCCTCGCCGTACCGGCCGTGCTCGACAACGCCACCACGCCTTCCCTGGGCGAGCGGCGCCCGGCCCAGATGGCCGGGTGGTGACGGTGCCGAGCGCGGCCGGGACCGGGTCCCGGCCGCAGAACTGCTGGTCGCCGGGTCAGTCGCGTGCGATCCTGTGACGACCCACCCGAGATCCGCGTCCGTGCGCGGTGAGCAGACCAAGAGGGCCACCATGAGCCACCTCGAGCGCAGCACCTCCGGCCGGTCGGCCCTGGCGCTCGGCCTGCTGCTCGCCGCGGGGCTGGCGCCCTGCGGGCTGGTCGCCTCGCCGGCCGCGGCCAAGGCCGACGTGGTGGCCTCGGGTCCGTGCCGCGGCGCACCCGACAGCACCTGGAAGCTCAAGGTCGACCAGGAGGCCAACGGCAGCCTGACCGTCACCGCGGCCGTCTTCAGCGACGACACCGACGAGTGGGGCTGGAAGCTCAAGCACAACGACGACGTCTCGGCCAAGGGCACCGTCACCGCCCGTGACGCCGACAGGTCCTTCCGGGTCGCGCGCTCGATGGTCGACTTCACTGGCCCCGACGAGATCGTCTTCCGCGCCGGCAACAAGGACAGCGACGAGATCTGTCGCGGCGACGTCACGTTCAACGGGTGAGCACCCCCCTCCCCGGTGCGCTGGGTGCACCGCCCGCGCGTGCCACCTGGTTCCGCAGCCCGGTCGCCCTGCTCCTGGCCGTCAGCGCGGTGCTGGTGGCCGCCATCTTCGTGGCCACCAACGTGATCGCCGACGACGCCGCCCGCGACGCCGCCCGCGCCCAGGCCGAGTCGGTCAGCGAGCTCCTGGCCCAGACCACGGCCGAGCCGTACGTCGCTGCCGGCCTGCTCAGCGGCAAGTTCGGCGCCGTCGACAAGTTCTTCCGCAAAGTACCCAACCTGCTGCAGGCCCGCGACGTCGACAGCGTCGACCTCTTCGCACCCGACGGCACCTTGATCTACAGCCAGGACGACCCCGACGCCGTGCCCATCATCAGCCGCGAGCGCTATGCCCTGAGCAGCGCCCAGCAGCGGGTGCTGCGCGAGGGCGGCACCGGCTCCGAGCTCGCCGACCCGGCGTCACCGCGCAGCCTCGACCGGGCGGGCGACGAGCGCGGGCTGGTCAAGATCTTCACCCGCATCGAGACCGAGACCGGCGAGCCGGTCCTCTTCGTCGCCTACTGGGCCCTCGACGGCCTGGAGGAGGGGCGCAGCGAGATCTTCGGCGCCTTCCGGTGGATCACCCTGGGGCCGCTCGTGCTGCTCTCCTTGATCTCGGCGGTGATGCTGGGGCTGCTCACCACCCAGGTGCGCCGTGCCGGCCGCGAGCGCGAGCGCCTGCTGGAGGCGGCGATGACCGCCTCCGACGCGGAGCGCCGCCGCATCGCGCGCGACCTGCACGACGGCGTCGTGCAGGACCTCGCCGGCACCGCCTTCTCGCTCTCCGCGGTGTCGCGCGACCTCGAGGTGCCGCCACACCTGCGCGGGCGCCTGGCCGGCGCCGGCGACTCGCTGCGTGACGGGCTGCGCTCGCTGCGCTCGCTGCTCGCCGAGATCCACCCGCCCGACCTGCACGGCAAGGGCCTGGCCTCGGCCGTGGCCGACCTGCTCGCCCCGGTCAGCGCGGCGGGCATCACTGCCTCGGCCAGCGTCGAGGACGTCGAGGACGCGCCCGCCGCCGAGGTGGCGATGCTGTGGCGGGTGACCCAGGAGGCGGTGCGCAACACGGTGCGCCACGCCGAGGCATCCACGCTGGCCGTCACCGTGCGCGGCACCGGCTCGGGCAGCCTGCTGGAGGTGGTCGACGACGGCATCGGCTTCGACCAGGCGTGCCACCGCGGGCCCGAGCACTTCGGGCTCACCGGCCTGCGCAGCCTCGTCGCCGACGCCGGCGGGCGGCTCGAGGTGCGCTCCGCACCGGGCGAGGGGACCATCGTGCGCCTCGAGGTGCGCCGGTGAGCGCGGGGCCGATCCGGGTGGTGCTGGTCGACGACCACGCCGTGATCCGGGCCGGGCTGGCGCAGCTGCTGGCCTCGACCGACGACATCAGCGTCGTGGGGCAGGCAGGCGAGGGGCTGCAGGCGGTCGACGTGGTCCGCGAGGTGCGTCCCGACGTGGTCCTGATGGACCTGCAGATGCCCGGTGTCGACGGCGTGGCCGCGACCCGGCGGGTGCGCGCGGAGGTGCCGGGCGTCGACGTCCTGGTGCTGACGAGCTTCTCCGACAGCGAGCGGATCCTCGACGCCCTCGACGCCGGCGCGGTCGGCTACCTGCTCAAGGACGCCGACCCCGACGACGTGCTGGCCGGCATCCGGGCCGTGGCCCGCGGCGAGTCGCCGATCCACCCCAGGGCCGCGCGAGCGCTCCTGGGCGCCCGCTCCGGCAGCTCCCGGCCCCAGCTGACCGCCCGCGAGGTCGAGGTGCTGCGCCTGGTCCGCGACGGCCTGGCCAACAAGCAGATCGCCCGCCGCCTCGACATCAGCGAGCGCACGGTGAAGGCGCACCTGACCTCGGCCTTCGCCCGCATCGGGGTCGTGGACCGCACCCAGGCCGCGGTGTGGGCCCAGCGCCACGACCTCTAGTGTGCCTCGGGCAGCGGCGGGGGTGTGCCGCCCCACTCGGGGCAGATGGACCGGTGGGCGCACCAGTCACAGGCACGGCTGCGCCTGGGCAGCCACTCGCCACTCTCGCGGGCGGTGCTGATCGCCTCCCAGATCGCCTGGACCCGGCGCTCGGTGGCCAGCAGGTCGGCCTCGTCGGGCTCGTAGCGCACGATCTCGCCGTTGCCCAGGTAGACCAGCTGGAGCAGCGCGGGAAGCACACCGCGGGTGCGCCAGAGCACCAGGGCGTAGAACCGCATCTGGAACAGCGCCCGCTGCTCGAAGCCCACCGCCGGTGAGCGTCCGGTCTTGTAGTCGACCACCCGCAGCGCCCCGTCGGGTGCCACGTCGAGCCGGTCGACGAAGCCGCGCAGCAGCAGCCTCGACTCCAGCACCGCCTCGACGTAGAGCTCGCGCTCGGCGGGCTCGAGGCGCGTCGGGTCCTCGAGCGTGAACCAGCGCTCCAGCACGGTGCGGCACGAGGCGAGCCAGTGCGCCAGGTCGGGCGGGGGCCCGCCGTCGGTCCGCCCCGCCGCGCCGGGGTCGAAGAGCCCGGCCAGCTCGGGCTCCGCGTCGACGAGGGCCTGCCAGGCCGGTGCCAGCATCTCGCCCGCCCGGGCAGGGGTGCGCTCGGCGGCCGGGAGGTCGAACAGGTCCTCCAGCACCTTGTGCACCAGGGTGCCGCGCACCGCGTCGGCCGACGGCGGCTCGGGAAGCCGGTCGATGGTGCGGAAGCGGTAGAGCAGCGGGCAGGTGACGAAGTCGCCCGCCCGGCTCGGTGAGAGGGCGCCCACGACCCGGACCCCGTCGACGGGCGTCGAGACGCGCTCGGCCGGCGAGACGTCGGGGGAGGGGACCGTGCAGCTCATGTGGGGAACCCTAGGCGCGGGCGCCGACAGCCTCGGTGGAGTGGGCGAGCACGAGGGTCCGTGCAAGGGTCGACTAGCCTCGAGGGATGTCCGCGACCCCGCCCGAGCCCAGGGCGTCCTCGCGACCGCCGGGCACCTTGAAGGTCGGCACGATCGCCGGCAGCGACGTGCTGGTCTCCTCGTCCTGGTTCCTGGTCGCGGGGCTGATCGCCGTGCTCGTGGCACCTCTCGTCGACGACGTGCAACCGGGGCTGGGGAGCCTGAAGTACCTCGCCGGGGCCGCTTTCGCGGTGCTGCTCTACGGCTCGGTGCTGCTGCACGAGGCCTCCCACGCGGTGGTGGCGCGCCGCTTCGGCTTCACGATCAGCTCGATCACCCTGCACTTCCTCGGTGGGATGACCTCGATCGAGGGGGAGGCGCGGCGTCCCCGCGAGGAGTTCCTCATCGCCGTGGTCGGCCCGCTCACCTCCATCGCCGTCGGGCTGGTCGCTCTCGCCGTGCACCCCTTCACCCCCGACGGGCTGCTGCTGCTCGCGGTCGAGGGCCTGATCTTCGCCAACCTCCTGGTGGGCGTGCTCAACCTCGTGCCGGGCCTGCCGCTCGACGGGGGCCGGGTCCTGAAGTCGGCCGTGTGGGGCATCACCGGCAACATGCACCGCGGCACCGTCGTGGCCGGCTGGGGCGGGCGTGCCACCGCCGTCGCCGTGCTGGTCTGGCCGCTGGTCCAGGAGCCCCTGACCGGGGCGCGGCCCGACCTGCTCGACTTCGCTCTCGTGCTGGTGATCGCGGTCTTCCTGTGGTCGGGCGCGACCGCCGCGATGACCTCGGCCCGCCTGCGCGCGCGACTGCCCCGCCTGGTCGCGCGCGACCTGGCGCGCCGCACCGTCAGCGTGCCGGCCGAGCTGCCCCTGGCCGAGGCCGTGCGCCGGGCCAACGAGGCGCAGGCCGGCGGCATCGTCACCCTCGACCCGAGCGGTCGCCCCGTCGGCCTCGTGAGCGAGGCGGCCCTGCTGGCCACGCCGCAGGAGCGCCGGCCCTGGGTCCCGGCCTCGAGCGTGGCGCGGACCCTCGAGGCGGGGCTGCGCCTGCCGCTGGGCATCACGGGGGAGGAGCTGGTGCGCGCCATCACCTCCACCCCGTCGGCGGAGTACCTCCTGGTGCACCCCGACGAGTCGATCTACGGGGTGCTGGCCACCGACGACGTGGACCGCGCCTTTCGCGAATCGCGCTGACCCCGCGGCGGCGCCTAGGGTTCGCCCGTGTCCGAGCAGCCGAACCCGACCGAGATCGACGAGCCGACCCCGAGCCAGCAGCAGCCGGGGACGGCGTACCCGGACGTGCCCGCCGAGGCCTGGTCCGGCGTGCACCGGGGCCCGCTGCGCGAGGGCGAGTGGGTGCGCCTGACCGACAGCAAGGGGCGCAAGCACAACTTCGAGCTCCAGGCCGGCAAGCGCTTCTTCTCCAACAAGGGCCACCTCGACCACGACGACCTGATCGGCCGCGAGGAGGGCTTCACCCTCGCCAGCTCCGCCGGCGGCGAGTACCTGGTCTTCCGCCCCCTGCTCTCGGAGTTCGTGGTCTCGATGCCGCGCGGCGCGGCGGTGGTCTACCCCAAGGACGCCGCCCAGATCGTGGCGATGGCCGACATCTTCCCGGGCGCCCGGGTCGTCGAGGCCGGGGTCGGCTCCGGCGCCCTGACCTGCTCGCTGCTGCGGGCGGTCGGGCCGTGGGGAAGGGTGTCGTCCTTCGAGCGCCGCGAGGAGTTCGCCGACGTCGCCCGCCGCAACGTCAACCAGTTCTTCGGTGCTCCCGCCGACGCGACCCACCCCGCCTGGGAGCTCACCCTGGGCGACCTCGCCGAGGCCCTGCCCGCGTCGGGCGAGCGCTGCGACCGGATCATCCTCGACATGCTCGCGCCGTGGGAGTGCCTCGACGCCGCCGCCGGAGCACTCGTGCCCGGCGGCATCGTGTGCGCCTACGTCGCCACCACCACCCAGCTCTCGCGCTTCGTCGAGACCGTGCGTGCCCACGGCGGCTTCACCGAGCCGCAGCCCTGGGAGAGCCTGGTGCGCGACTGGCACGTCGAGGGCCTGGCCGTGCGCCCCGGCCACAAGATGATCGGTCACACCGCGTTCCTGGTCACCGCCCGGCGCCTGGCCCCCGGCCAGAAGCCGCTGCGCAAGACCCGGCGCCCGGCACCGGGCGCCTACGGCCCCGACTACTCCGGGCCCCGGCCGCCGGGGCTGCCCGTGGAGCCGGACCCCCAGGACTGAGCCTCGGCAAATCTCGCCCGCACCTCGGCGAGCCTCTTCCCTGACGAGGTGTCGCGGGTAGGGTCGAGAGCCACACAGGAGGTGCGCTGATGTCGACATCCGATGGCAACTCGAACACCGGTCAGTCCCGCTCGTCCGGCCGCAGCCCGGAAGAGCTGCTCGGCCAGGTCCGCTTCCTGGAGGCCGAGGTCTCCGACCTGCGCCGCCGCCTGAGCGAGAGCCCCGGGTCCTCCCGCGGCCTGGAGATGCGCCTCAGCGACGCCCAGCGCTCGCTGGCCGCCGTCACCTCGCAGAACGAGCGCCTGGCCCAGACCCTGCGCGAGGCCCGCGACCAGATCACCAAGCTCAAGGAGGAGGTCGACCGGCTGGCCCAGCCACCGGCCGGCTTCGGCACCTTCCTGGCCCGCAACGACGACGACTCCGTCGACGTCTTCACCGGCGGTCGCAAGCTGCGCGTCAACGTCAGCCCGGGCGTCGAGCTCGACGAGCTGACCCGCGGCCAGGAGGTCATGCTCAACGAGGCCATGAACGTCGTGGCCGCCCTCGACTTCGAGCAGGTCGGCGAGGTCGTGATGTTCAAGGAGCTGCTCGCCGACGGCGATCGAGCGCTGGTCATCGCCAACGCCGACGAGGAGCGCGTGGTCCGGCTCGCCGAGCCGCTGCGCGGCGACACGATCCGCGCCGGCGACTCGCTGCTGCTCGACGCCCGCGCCGGCTACGTCTACGAGAAGGTGCCGAAGTCCGAGGTCGAGGAGCTGGTGCTCGAGGAGGTCCCCGACATCGCCTACGAGTCGATCGGTGGCCTCAGCGGCCAGATCGAGGCGATCCAGGACGCCGTGGAGCTTCCCTACCTCTACCCCGAGCTGTTCAAGGAGCACGAGCTGAAGCCGCCCAAGGGCGTCCTGCTCTACGGCCCGCCGGGCTGCGGCAAGACCCTGATCGCCAAGGCGGTGGCCAACTCGCTGGCCAAGAAGGTCGCGGCGCGCAACGCGGAGTCGGGCCAGGGCACCGAGGTCAAGTCCTACTTCCTCAACATCAAGGGCCCCGAGCTGCTCAACAAGTACGTCGGCGAGACCGAGCGCCACATCCGGCTGGTCTTCCAGCGGGCCCGTGAGAAGGCCAGCAGCGGCACCCCGGTCATCGTGTTCTTCGACGAGATGGACTCGCTGTTCCGCACCCGCGGCAGCGGGGTCTCCTCCGACGTCGAGAACACCATCGTCCCGCAGCTGCTGAGCGAGATCGACGGCGTCGAGCTGCTCGAGAACGTCCTGGTCATCGGCGCCTCCAACCGCGAGGACATGATCGACCCCGCGATCCTGCGCCCCGGTCGCCTCGACGTGAAGATCAAGATCGAGCGCCCTGACGCCGAGTCGGCCCGCGACATCTTCAGCAAGTACCTGACCCCGGGCCTGCCGCTGCACAGCGACGACCTGGGCGAGTTCGGCGGCGACCGCTCCGCGTGCGTCGACGCGATGATCCGGGCCACGGTCGAGCGCATGTACGCCGAGACCGAGGAGAACCGCTTCCTCGAGGTCACCTACGCCAACGGCGACAAGGAGGTCCTGTACTTCAAGGACTTCAACTCCGGGGCGATGCTGCAGAACATCGTGGACCGCGCCAAGAAGATGGCGATCAAGGACTTCATCGACCACGACCAGCACGGGCTGCGCGTCAGCCACCTGCTGCAGGCGTGCGTCGACGAGTTCAAGGAGAACGAGGACCTGCCCAACACCACCAACCCCGACGACTGGGCACGGATCTCGGGCAAGAAGGGCGAGCGCATCGTCTTCATCCGCACCCTGGTCACCGGCAAGCAGGGCACCGAGCCGGGCCGCTCCATCGACACCGTGGCCAACACCGGCCAGTACCTCTAGGCCGCACGCACGAGCTCGGCTCAGGTGGGCCGGGTGGCCACGGCGCGGTAGCCGTAGGTCCAGGGGCGGCCGACCGCGGGGCCGGGCAGGTAGCGCTGCTCGCTGTCCTCGACCCTCAGGCCGGCGTCGGCCACCAGCCGCAGCGGGTCGCGGGTCAGGTGGCAGCCGCCGGCCACGCGGCGCTGCACCGGCTCGAGACGGTGCTGCCAGGCACGCACCCGGTCGTCGGGAGAGACGCCGTGCTCGAGCAGGTGCAGCCGGCCGCCCGGTCGCAGCACCCGGTGCACCTCGCGCGCCGCGAGCGCGGCGTCGGGGATGGTGCACAGGCTGAACGTGCACAGCACGGCGTCGTACGCCGCGTCGGGTGCGTCGAGGCGCTGGCCGTCGAGGCCGACCCGCCGCACCGGCACCCGGCTCTCGCTGCGCCGGTCCTGCGACAACGACCAGCCCAGGTCGGAGGGCTCGACCGCGTCGAGCGAGACCACCTCCGGCGGCAGGTGCTCGATGTTGAGCCCGGACCCGAACCCGATCTCCAGGACACGGCCGGTGAGGCCCGCGCAGGTGGCTGCCCGCAGCTGCTGCACCGGCGGCGTGGCCAGCGCCCGGTCGACCAGGCGCGGCAGGACGCGTTCCTCCCACATGCTCATGCCCCGACCCTACGGCCGGACCTCGCGCAGGCGCCCCGCGTAGGCTCGGGGCATGAGTGTCAGACGGGTGATGGGGACCGAGGTCGAGTACGGCATCTCGGTGCCGGGCCAGCCGGGCGCGAACCCGATGGTCGCGTCCTCGCAGGTGGTCAACGCCTACGCGAGCGCGACCGTGAAGGCACGCCGGGCCCGGTGGGACTTCGAGGAGGAGTCGCCGCTGCGCGACGCCCGAGGCTTCGACATGTCGCGCCAGGTGGCCGACCAGTCCCAGCTCACCGACGAGGACCTGGGGCTGGCCAACGTCATCCTCACCAACGGCGCACGCCTCTACGTCGACCACGCCCACCCGGAGTTCTCCACCCCCGAGGTCACCACGCCCCTCGACATCGTGCGCTGGGACAAGGCCGGCGAGCTGGTGATGCTCGACGCCGCCCGGCGCGCCGGGCAGCTCCCCGGCGGGGCGCCGATCGTGCTCTACAAGAACAACACCGACGGCAAGGGCGCCTCCTACGGCGCGCACGAGAACTACCTGATGCGCCGCTCCACGCCGTTCGCCGACATCGTCCACCACCTGACGCCGTTCTTCGTCAGCCGCCAGGTCGTCTGCGGCGCCGGACGTGTCGGCATCGGCCCCGACGGGCGCGAGCACGGCTACCAGATCAGCCAGCGCGCCGACTTCTTCGAGGTCGAGGTCGGTCTCGAGACGACGCTCAAGCGCCCGATCATCAACACCCGCGACGAGCCGCACGCCGACCCCGAGAAGTACCGCCGCCTGCACGTCATCATCGGCGACGCCAACCTCGCGGAGGTCTCGACGTACCTCAAGGTCGGCACCACCGCCCTGGTGCTGGCGATGATCGAGGACCGGTTCATCGACGCCGACCTGAGCGTCGAGAGCCCCGTCTCCGCTCTGCGGGCGGTCTCCCACGACCCGGGCCTCACGCACCTGCTGACGCTGCGCGACGGGCGCCGCCTGACCGCGGTGCAGCTGCAGATGGAGTACCTCGACCTGGCGCGCAAGTACGTCGAGGACCGGCTCGGTGCCGACGCCGACCCCCAGACCGTCGACGTGCTCGCCCGCTGGGAGTCGGTGCTCGACCGGCTCGAGCGCGACCCGATGTCGCTGGCCGGCGAGCTCGACTGGGTGGCCAAGCTCAAGCTGCTCGAGCAGTACCGCCAGCGCGACGCCCTGGCCTGGGACGACGCCAAGCTGCAGCTCATCGACTACCAGTACTCCGACATCCGTCCCGACAAGGGGCTCTACCAGCGCCTGGTCCGGGCCGGGCGCATCGAGCGGCTGCTCGACGACGCCGCGGTCGAGGACGCGATGCACGACCCGCCGCACGACACGCGGGCCTACTTCCGGGGCCGCTGCCTGGAGAAGTTCCCCGACGCCGTGGCGGCGGCGTCGTGGGACTCCGTGATCTTCGACCTGCCGGGGCGCGAGTCGCTGCAGCGGGTGCCGACGATCGACCCGCTGCGCGGCAGCCGGGCCCACGTGGGCGAGCTGATGGACCGCTGCACCAGCGCCTCCGAGCTCTTCGCGGCCCTCACCAGCTGAGGCGGGCCCGTCGGCTAGGGTCGGAGCATGGCCCAGGAGCAGAAGCAGCCGCGCAAGTCGACGGAGACCGAGGAGTCGGTCGAGACCGCCCCGGAGACCGACGTCGCCGAGCGCAAGGAGGCGCTCGACAGCGACGTCGACGACATCCTCGACGAGATCGACGACGTGCTGGAGTCCAACGCCGAGGACTTCGTGAAGTCGTTCATCCAGAAGGGCGGCCAGTGAGCGGGGGCGACCCGCGCCTGCCGGCCGGCTACCTGCAGCCCGGCACGTCGTCCTTCGCCGACTTCCTGGCCTCCCAGTCGCCCGAGCTGCTGCCGGGGCGCCGCACGCTGCCCGCGGGACAGGCCCACGACCTGGCGCCGCACGGCACCACGATCGTGGCGGCGACGTACCCCGGCGGGGTGCTGCTGGCCGGTGACCGCCGCGCCACGATGGGCAACATCATCGCCTCGCGCGACATCGAGAAGGTCTTCGCCACCGACGAGTTCTCCGCCGCCGGCATCGCCGGCACGGCCGGGCTGGCCGTCGAGCTGGTGCGGCTCTTCCAGACCGAGCTCGAGCACTACGAGAAGATCGAGGGCACCCGGCTCAGCCTCGACGGCAAGGCGAACCGGCTCTCGGCGCTGATCCGCGGCAACCTCGGGATGGCCATGCAGGGCCTCGCCGTGGTGCCGCTCTTCGTCGGTTACGACGTCGACGCCGCGGCCGGGCGCATCTTCAGCTACGACGTGACCGGCGGGCGCTACGAGGAGACCGGCTACCACGCGGTGGGCTCCGGCTCGCTCTTCGCCCGGGGCGCGCTGAAGAAGCTCTACCGCCCCGACCTGGGCGAGGACGACGTCATCACCCTGGCCGTGCAGGCGCTCTACGACGCCGCCGACGACGACTCCGCCACCGGCGGGCCCGACGTGGCGCGGCGGATCTTCCCGATGGTGCACCTGATCGGCGCCGAGGGTGGGCGCACGATCGAGGAGGAGCGCGTCGCGGAGGTCTCCGAGCGCGTCATCGCCGGCCGGATGGGCCGGCCCGACGGACCCCACGCCCCGCTGACCGGAGGTGCCTGAGCCGATGAGCGCTCCCTTCTACGTCTCGCCCGAGCAGCTGATGAAGGACCGGGCCGACTTCGCCCGCAAGGGCATCGCCCGCGGCCGCTCGGTCGTGGCCGTCCAGTACGCCGACGGCATCCTCTTCGCCTCCGAGAACCCCTCCCAGGCGCTGCACAAGGTCTCGGAGATCTACGACCGCATCGCCTTCGCGGCCGTCGGTCGCTACAACGAGTTCGAGAACCTGCGCATCGCGGGGGTGCGGCTGGCCGACATGCGCGGCTACGCCTACGACCGCCGTGACGTGAGCGGGCGGGGGCTGGCCAACGCCTACGCCCAGACGCTGGGCACGATCTTCTCGAGCGGCGGGGAGAAGCCCTACGAGGTCGAGCTGTTCGTGGCCGAGATCGGGCGCAGCAGCGTCGAGGACCAGCTCTACCGGCTGACCTACGACGGCCAGGTCGCCGACGAGCACCAGTACGCCGTCATGGGCGGCGCGGCCGAGTCGGTCGCCGGCTACCTCGAGCAGCACTACCGTCCCGACGCCGACCTCGACAGCGCCCTGGCGCTCGCCGTCGCCGCGCTGGGCCACAGCGAGACCGAGGACCGCACGATCGCGGCGAAGGACCTCGAGGTCGCCGTCCTCGACCGCACCCGCAGCCAGCCGCGCAAGTTCAGCAGGCTGAGCCCGGCGCGCATCGAGCAGGTCCTCGCCCACGTGTCCCCGGCGGCCCCCGCGGCCCCGGCGGGCGACGACGAGCCCCCGATCGCCCCCTGAGTCCCGGAGGTCCCCCCACGACGACCACGCTGGTCGTAGTGTTCACACATGGACCGCCGGATCTTCGGGATCGAGAACGAGTACGGCGTCACCTGCACGTTCAAGGGGCAGCGACGACTCAGCCCCGACGAGGTGGCGCGCTACCTGTTCCGCAAGGTCGTCAGCTGGGGGCGCAGCAGCAACGTCTTCCTGCGCAACGGCGCCCGGCTCTACCTCGACGTGGGCAGCCACCCCGAGTACGCAACGCCGGAGTGCGACGACATCGCCGAGCTGGTCACCCACGACAAGGCCGGTGAGCGGGTCCTCGAGGGGCTGCTGCTCGACGCCGAGCAGCGCCTGCACGACGAGGGGATCGCCGGCGAGATCTACCTGTTCAAGAACAACACCGACTCCGCCGGCAACTCCTACGGCTGCCACGAGAACTACCTGGTCGGGCGGGCGGGGGAGTTCTCCCGGCTGGCCGACATCCTCATCCCGTTCCTGGTGACCCGCCAGATCATCGTCGGCGCCGGCAAGGTCACCCAGACCCCGCGCGGGGCGTCGTACTCGGTCTCGCAGCGCGCCGAGCACATCTGGGAGGGCGTCAGCAGCGCCACCACCCGCTCGCGGCCGATCATCAACACCCGCGACGAGCCGCACGCCGACGCCGAGAAGTACCGGCGCCTGCACGTCATCGTGGGCGACTCGAACATGTCGGAGACGACCACCCTGCTCAAGGTCGCCAGCTGCGACCTCGTGCTGCGGATGATCGAGGAGGGCGTGGTGATGCGCGACCTCACGATGGAGAACCCGATCCGCGCGATCCGCGAGATCGCCCACGACACCACCGGGCGGCGCAAGGTGCGCCTGGCCAACGGCCGCGAGGCAAGCGCGCTGGAGATCCAGGCGGAGTACCTCTCCAAGGCACGCGACTTCGTCGACCGGCGCGAGATCAGCACCCCGGTGATCGAGCAGGCCCTCGACCTGTGGGAGCGCACCCTCAAGGCGGTGGAGTCCGACGACCTGGGCCTGGTCGACCGCGAGATCGACTGGGTGATCAAGTGGAAGCTGATGGAGGCCTACCGGGCCAAGCACGGGCTGCCGCTCGGCCACGCCCGGGTCGCCCAGCTCGACCTGGCCTACCACGACATCCACCGCGGGCGCGGCCTCTACTACCTGCTCGAGAAGCGCGGCCAGGTCGCGCGCGTCAGCACCGACCTGAAGATCTTCGAGGCCAAGTCGGTGCCGCCCCAGACCACCCGTGCCCGGCTGCGCGGCGAGTTCATCCGGCGCGCCCAGGAGCGGCGGCGCGACTTCACCGTCGACTGGGTGCACCTCAAGCTCAACGACCAGGCCCAGCGCACGGTGCTGTGCAAGGACCCCTTCAAGGCCCACGACGACCGGGTGCAGCGCCTCATCGAGGGCATGTAGCCCCGGCCCCGCCGGCTGGTGCCGGGCGGATAGGGTGCCGGTGGTCACCGGCGCGAGCGCGGTGGCGCCCGAGTCCTGCGACGTGAAGGATGTTCCCGGTGTTGCGACGCCCCGGACGGCCGATGGCCCTCCTCGTACCTGCTCTGCTGATCCCGGCCCTGGCGGCCTGCGGGTCGGACGGCTCCGACGACGTGCGCAGCGTGGTCTCCTCGGTCGAGGTCACCGGCGAGGTCGGCGAGGAGCCCGAGGTCGAGTGGACCGAGGACGTCGACCAGACCGGCGACGTCGAGGTGGAGGTGCTCGCGGAGGGCGACGGCGCCGAGCTCGACGACGACTCGTCCGTGCTCGTGCAGTACCTGCTCAGCAACGGCTTCGACGAGTCCACGGCGATCAGCACCTACGCCGAGGCCACCCCCGAGGTGCTGGACCTGGGCTCGAACGAGCTGCCCGAGGTCTTCACCGAGGCCCTGTCCGGGCGCCGGGTCGGCGACCGGGTCGCGGTGGGCTTCGAGTCCTCCGAGCTCTTCGGCGAGGTCGGCAACGCCGCCCTCGGCGTGAACAACAAGGACCCGCTGCTGCTGGTGATGGACGTGCTGGGCCCGACCCCCGTCGACGTGCCCTACGCCGAGGAGGGTGAGGGCATCGCGCCCGACCTGGTGCTCGACGAGGACGGGCTGCCGGAGTCGATGCGCTTCAAGGGCATCCCCAAGCCGACCGGCGAGCTGCAGGTCGAGACCGTCGTCGAGGGCGCCGGCCCGGTCGTGCGCAAGGGCGACTCGGTGATGGTCGACTACCTGGGCTCGGTCTACGCCAAGCCCAAGCCGTTCGACACCAGCTTCGGCGCGACCCCGCTGGTGGGCACGCTGGGCCCCGGTGGGTTCGTGGCGGGCTGGAACCAGGGCCTGGCCGGCCAGAGCGTCGGCAGCCGGGTCTGGCTGGTGGTCCCGCCCGAGCTGGGCTACGGCCCGCAGGGCAGCGAGAGCGCCAAGATCAAGGGCACCGACACGCTCTACTTCCTCGTCGACATCCTCGGCGTGGCCCCGCGGCCCGCGGCGGCCGACGCCGCCGACGAGGCGGCCGCGGAGGAGCCCGAGCTCAGCGAGGAGGAGCCCGAGGCGCCCAGCCCGGCGGTCTCCGGCTCGCCGAGCGAGCAGGAGAGCCCGGCCGCCGAGTAGCAGGCCACCGGCACGACGCACCACGACGCAGCACACGACAGCACGACGAGACGAGCAGGGGAGGAGCGGCATGGCGGCGGTACGCAAGAGCGAGCGGCTGATGAACCTGCTCATCATGCTGCTCGTCCAGCGCCACTTCGTGCCCAAGCAGCGGATCCGCTCGATCCTCTACCCCGGCTCCACCGACGACGCCTTCGAGAAGATGTTCGAGCGCGACAAGGAGGAGCTGCGCAGCCTCGGCGTGCCGATCGAGGTGGGCCACATGGACGCCTACTTCGACGACGAGCCCGGCTACCGCATCCAGCCCGAGCAGCTCGGGCTGCCCGCCATCGAGCTCGAGGCCGACGAGGCGGCGGTGATCGGCCTGGCCACCCGGGTCTGGCAGCACGCGCGCCTGGCCGAGGCCACGACCGACGCGGTGCGCAAGCTGAGCGCCGCCGGCATCGACGTCGACGTCAGCGCCCTCGACATCGTCGAGCCGCGCCTGAGCGCCGACGAGCCGTCCTTCGACGTCTTCTGGGAGGCCACCCAGGAGCGCTGCGAGGTCGAGTTCGACTACCGCACCGCCGGCTCCGCCGAGACCATCACCCGGCACCTGCAGCCCTGGGGCGTCGCGCGGCACTCCGGGCGCTGGTACGTCGTGGGCCACGACACCGACCGGGGCGAGGAGCGGGTCTTCCGGCTCTCGCGCGTGCAGGGCCAGGCGCGGCGCCGCGGCCCCGCGGCGGCGTACGACGTGCCGCCGGGCACCGACCTGCAGGCCCTGACCCGACGGCTGGCCCCCACGCCCGCGCCGGAGCAGGCGGTGCTGCTGGTGCGGCGCGGCGCCGGCCACCTGCTGCGCCGTGGTGCCGACAGCATCGAGACCGACGTGGTGGGCCCCGACGACACCACGACGTGGGACCGCCTCGTGCTCACGCGCAGCGCGCTCGGCCTGGCCGACGAGGTGCTGGGCCACGGCAGCGCCGTGGTCGTGGAGGAGCCCCTCGACCTGCGGGCCGAGGTCGTGGCGCGCCTGCGCACCACGCTGGAGACCGCCGCGGGGGAGCGCCGATGAGCGAGACGACACCGCGCCCGGCGGCCTCGGGCGCCAAGGACCAGGTCGCCCGGCTGCTGACCCTGGTGCCCTACCTGCACGCCCGCGACTCGGTGCGCCTCGACGAGGCCGCCGTCGCGCTGGGCGTCAGCCCCCACCAGCTGCTCAAGGACCTCAAGGTCCTGCTGATGTGCGGTCTGCCGGGCGGCTACCCCGACGACCTGATCGACGTCGACCTCGACGCCCTCGAGGATCCGGGCGGCGACGGCGTCATCCGGATCTCGAACGCCGACTACCTCGCCCGCCCGCTGCGCCTGACCCCGACCGAGGCCAGCGCGGTGATCGTGGCGCTGCGCGCGCTGCGCAACGGCGCGAGCCAGGACACCCGCCAGGTCGTCGACCGTGCCCTGGCCAAGCTCGAGGCGGCAGCGGCCGAGGCCGGCTCGGCGCGCATCGACCCCGGCCGCGACGGCGCCGACGTCGACACCGCGCTGCTGGCGCGGCGGCTGCAGGAGGCCGCCACCCAGCGCCGCCAAGTCCGGCTGACCTACTTCGTGCCCGCACGCGACGAGGAGTCGGTGCGCGTGGTCGACCCGCGCGGCGTGGTGAGCGGGCAGGGGTGGAGCTACCTCGACGCCTACTGCCACAGCGCCGACGCGCCCCGGCTCTTCCGGCTCGACCGCGTCAGCGCGGCCGAGGTGCTCGACTCGCGCACCACCACCGACCCCGAGCCGCCACGCGACCTGTCCGAGGGCCTCTTCGCCCGCTCGAGCAGCACGACGGTGGCCACCCTGCGCCTGGCGCCGCTCGCACGCTGGGTCGTGGACTACTACCCCGTCGAGGCCGTACGACCGCTCGGCGAGGGGCCCGAGGCACCCTGGGAGGTCGACCTCCTGGTCGCCGACGGGCGCTGGCTCACCCGGCTGCTGCTGCGCCTGGCCCCGCGCGCGCGCGTGGTGCGACCCGAAGAGTTCACCGACACGTTCCTCGACGAGGCAAGCCGGACGCTCGGTCTCTACGAACACCTCACGTAGCATGGACACGTTCGCGCTCGCCGGCCGAGCCGTCCGCGTGCGACCCCCACACGACAGAAGGTAGTGAAGCTCCATGACCCCCATGATCGGAATGCCCCAGGGTGCTGAGTGGCTGGTCATCCTGGCCATCGTCATCATCGTGTTCGGTGCCGCCAAGCTGCCCGAGCTCGCGCGCGGCACCGGTCAGGCGCTGCGGATCTTCAAGTCCGAGACCAAGGGCCTGCGCGACGACGACAAGGACGACCAGGACGCCCAGGCCACGGTGACTCCCGACCCGTCGCCCAGCGAGCTGCCGCCGGCGCGCACCGACGACGCCGCGCCCCAGACGGGCACTGCGACCACCCCGAACCCCGCCGACAAGCACCACGGCTGAGCCGCCCGGTCCCGCCCAGCGCTCTCGTCTGATACACCCCTGCCCTCGTGTCGACACTCTCCGGGATCGCCAAGCTCTTCCTCGGCAAGCCGATGCACCCCGTCGGCGCCGACGGCCGGATGGCGCTCTCGGACCACCTGCGTGAGCTGCGCGCCCGGGTCCTCAAGGTCGCACTGACCCTGGTCCTGGCCGTCGCGGTCTCCCTGTTCTTCTTCGACCAGCTCTTCGACCTGGTCCTGGGTCCCTACAACAGCGCCCGGGAGAAGCTCGGCGACGAGGTCACCTTCCCCTCGACCAGCGGCGCGGGTGGCGGACTGCTGCTCTACCTCAAGCTGTGCGGCTTCGCCGCGCTGGTGGCCACCAGCCCCGTCTGGCTCTACCAGATCTGGGCCTTCATCCTGCCCGGCCTGCACGCCCACGAGCGCAAGTGGACCCGGGTCTTCGCCGCGATCGCCGGGCCGCTGTTCCTGGGCGGGATCCTGCTCGGCTACCTGACGCTGCCCAAGGGCCTGGAGATCCTGATCGGGTTCAACCCCGAGGGCATCGTCAACATCGTCGAGTTCTCCGAGTACCTGCAGTTCTTCACCCGCACCCTGCTGGTCTTCGGCATCGCCTTCGAGATCCCGGTCTTCGTGGTGCTGCTCAACCTGGCCGGCGTGGTCTCCGGGGCCAGCCTGGGCAAGCACCGGCCCTGGGTCGTCATCGGCATCTTCATCTTCGCCGCGATCGCCACCCCCTCGGCCGACCCGTTCACGATGACGTTCATGGCCGTGCCGATGGTGCTGCTGTTCTTCGTCGCCGAGATCATCGCCCGCTTCAACGACCGCCGTCGCGCCAAGCGCAAGATCAACGCCGGGCTCTCGCCCGACGAGGCCTCGCCCCTGTGACCCGCCGCGCCGACGACACCGGGCCGGTCACCGAGGTCGACCCCTTCGACCTGCCCGAGTGGCTGGGCGAGCAGGACGTGACGTGGCGCGCCGGCTCGGGGCTGCGCACGGGCCACCGGGTCACCGGGCGGCTCGAGGGGCCGGGGGAGCAGGACCACCACCCGTGCGACCTGCTGGCCGTGGACGAGGCCTACCCGCTCCCGGTGCTCGACGACCAGACCCGTTCGCGCGCCCACCTCGCCTGGCGCCACGGCCAGGTGCTGCTGCTGGCCACCGACGGCTCGCCGCTGACCCTCGCCGTGCCCGGCACCGCCTTCGACGCCGACCTGGCCCTCGACGCGCTGAGCCGGCTGGCCAAGGCCGTCGGCGCGTCCCCGGAGCACTACGCGGTGCTGCTGCGCATCGGCCACGACGCCGGACCGGGCCGCGGCTGAGCGCTAGGGTCGGCGGATGCCGCCCCCGCGCGAGATCGCGCTGCTCACCAACCCGACCGCGGGCAAGGGTCGCGGTGCCGCGGCACGCGGCGCGGCGCTGCCCCGGCTGCGTGCGGCGGGCCTGGCGGTGCGCGACCTGCAGGGCGCCGACGCGGCGGAGGCGGCCGACCTGGCCGCCGAGGCCGTCGCGGCCGGGGTGGAGGCCCTGGTGGTCGTCGGTGGGGACGGCCTGGTGCACCTGGCCGCGCAGGTGCTCGCGGGCACCGCGACGCCGCTCGGCGTCGTACCGGCCGGCACCGGCAACGACGTCGCCCGCTACCTCGACCTGCCCCGCCGCGACCCCGCCGCGGCCGCCGACCAGGTGGCTGCGGCGGTGCTGGCGGGCCGCAGCCGGGCGATCGACCTGGCCCGCGAGAGCCGAGGCCGCTGCTTCGTGACGGTGCTGTGCGCGGGCTTCGACGCGGTGGTCAACGAGCGGGCCAACCGGATGACCTGGCCGCACGGCCAGATGCGCTACAACATCGCCACCCTGGCCGAGCTGCGCACCTTCGCGCCGCTGCCCTACGTCCTCGAGCTCGACGGCGCCACCCGCGACCTGGAGGCGATGATGGTCTCGGTGGGCAACGGCCCGTCCTTCGGCGGCGGGCTGCGGATCACCGAGGGGGCGCTGCTCGACGACGGCCTGCTCGACGTGGTGGTGATCAAGCCGATGAGCAAGCCGGCCCTGGTGCGCACCTACCCCCGGCTCTTCACCGGCAGCGTCGCCTCGCACCCCGCCTACGAGCACCACCGCGTCCGCCGGGTGCGGGTCTCGGCGCCCGGGATCGTCGGGTACGCCGACGGCGAGCGGTTCGGCGCGCTGCCGCTGGAGATCGAGGCGGTGCCGGGCGCGCTGCGGGTGCTGGGCTGAGCGCGCCGGCGGCGTACGACACGTGGTTCGGGGCCTCGCGTAGGTTGGGACCATGACGACCGACGAGCTGTCCCCGTCGGAGCGGTACGCGCAGTTCCGGCGTACCCGCGAGCACCCGGTGCTCAAGGACTTCCGCGCCCTCTACGCCTTCCCGCTCGACGAGTTCCAGGTGCAGGCGTGCCGCGAGATCGAGGAGGGCCGCGGCGTGCTGGTCGCGGCGCCCACCGGCTCCGGCAAGACCATCGTGGGCGAGTTCGCGATCCACCTGGCGCTGGCGACGGGCCGCAAGGCGTTCTACACCACGCCGATCAAGGCGCTGTCGAACCAGAAGTACCACGACCTGGTGGACCGCTACGGCGCCGACCAGGTCGGCCTGCTGACCGGTGACAACACCGTCAACGGCGAGGCTCCGATCGTGGTGATGACCACCGAGGTGCTGCGCAACATGCTCTACGCCAGCTCCTCGACGCTGATGGGCCTGGGCTTCGTGGTGATGGACGAGGTGCACTACCTGGCCGACCGCTCGCGGGGCGCGGTGTGGGAAGAGGTCATCATCCACCTGCCCGAGTCGGTGGCGCTGGTCTCGCTCTCGGCGACGGTCTCGAACGCCGAGGAGTTCGGCGAGTGGCTCGAGACGGTGCGGGGCGAGACCACCACGATCGTGGAGGAGAAGCGGCCGGTGCCGCTCTTCCAGCACGTGATGGTGGGGCGCCGCCTGCTCGACCTCTTCGCCTCCTCCGACGTCGACGCCGCGGCCGGCTTCGTCAAGGAGGGCGCCCCGGTCAACGACGACCTGCTCAAGGTCGCCCGCGACGACTGGGCGGCCTCGCGCATCAAGGACCGCCGCTCCCCGCGGGGGCGCTCGCAGCCCGGCCGCTCGTCGCCGGCCAAGCAGGTCGGCAACGGTCGCCGGGTGTGGATCCCCAGCCGGGCCGACGTCATCGACCGGCTCGACCGCGAGGGCCTGCTGCCGGCGATCGTCTTCATCTTCAGCCGGGTCGGCTGCGACGCGGCGGTCACCCAGTGCCTCAACGCCGGGGTGCGGCTGACCAGCCCGCGCGAGCGCGACGAGATCTTCGCCTACGTCGAGAACGCCTGCTCGCACCTCTCGGCCGACGACCTGCACGTGCTGGGCTACCACGACTTCCTCGACGGACTGACCCGTGGCGTGGCCGCGCACCACGCCGGCATGCTGCCGGCCTTCAAGCAGTGCGTGGAGGAGCTCTACGAGCGCGGCCTGTGCAAGGTCGTCTTCGCCACCGAGACCCTCGCGCTGGGCATCAACATGCCGGCGCGCACCGTGGTCATCGAGAAGCTCTCGAAGTGGAACGGCGAGACCCATGCCGACATCACACCGGGGGAGTACACCCAGCTCACCGGACGCGCCGGGCGCCGCGGCCTCGACACCGAGGGCCACGGTGTCGTGCTCTGGCAGCCGGGGATGAACCCGCGCGAGCTGGCGGGGCTGGCCTCGACGCGCACCTATCCGCTGCGCTCGTCGTTCCGCCCGTCGTACAACATGGCCGTCAACCTGGTGCACCAGTTCGGGCGGCACACCGCGCGCGAGCTGCTCGAGCAGTCCTTCGCGCAGTTCCAGGCCGACAAGGCCGTCGTGGGCCTGGCGCGCCAGCTGCGCAAGAGCGAGGACGCGCTGGAGGGCTACGCCGAGGCCGCGCAGTGCCACCTGGGCGACTTCATGGAGTACGCCGCGCTGCGCCGCCAGATCAGCGACGTCGAGAAGGGCGCCAACAAGGCCCGGCGCGCCGACCGCCGCGCGGAGGCCATCGAGTCACTGCGCCACCTCAAGCCCGGCGACGTCATCGAGGTGCCCACCGGCAAGTTCGCCGGGTACGCCGTGGTGGTCGACCCCGGCTGGTCGCCGGACGGGCCCCGGCCGCTGGTGGTCACGCTGGAGAAGCAGTCGCGCCGGTTGGCGATGATGGACTTCCCCGAGCCGGTCGAGGCCCTGACGCGGCTGAAGATCTCGCGCTCCTTCAACGCCCGCAACCCGCAGATGCGCCGCGACCTGGCCGCCCAGCTGCGGATGCGCACCCGGGACCTGCCGCCGCGCCACCTGCGCAAGGGCGCGCAGGCGCCGGGCCGTCCCCACGGTGGCGAGCCCAGCGTGTGGGAGAGCGAGGTGACCGAGCTGCGCCGCCGGCTCAAGGCGCACCCGTGCCACGAGTGCGCCGAGCGCGAGGACCACTCCCGCTGGGCCGAGCGCTACTTCAAGCTCGAGCGCGACGCCGCGACCCTGGCCCGCCGGGTGGAGAGCCGCACCAACACCGTGGCCCGCCAGTTCGACCGGGTGTGCGAGGTGCTGACGGCGCTGGGCTACCTGAGCGACGAGGGTGTCGACGCCGTGGTGACCGAGCAGGGCATGCACCTGCGCCGGCTCTACTCCGACATGGACCTGGTGGCCGCCGAGTCGCTGCGCCTGGGGGTCTGGGACGACCTGTCGCCCTCCGGCCTGGCCGCCGCCCTGTCGACGCTGGTCTTCGAGGCTCGCCGACCTGACGACGCCTCGTCGCCGCGGGTGCCTGGTGGGCCCACCAAGGACGCCATCGGCGCGATGGTGCGGCTGTGGGGCGACCTGGACCGCCTCGAGAAGGACCACAAGCTCGACTACCTGCGCCAGCCCGACCTCGGCTTCGCCTGGATCGCCTACCGCTGGTGCGAGGGCGACGACCTCGACGACGTGCTCGGTGAGAGCGAGCTGGCCGCCGGTGACTTCGTGCGGTGGATGAAGCAGCTGCTCGACCTGGCCGGCCAGGTCGCCGACGCCGCCGGTGACTCGCCGGTGCGGCGCACGGCGCGCCAGGCCATCGCCTCGATGCGGCGCGGCGTCGTGGCCTACTCCGGAGTCACCGAGGAGGAGTAGGTGCCGATGCCGGGGACGACGACGAGTCGTTGGTCCTGGGGTCCGGTCCAGGTGTAGTGGCCGTGGTCCATGCGTCGGTAGCGCCATCGTTTGGTGGGGTCGGTGGTGGTCTTGGCGCGGTGATGTCGCCGGCAGAGTGGGGCGAGGTTGCCTGGGTGTGTCTGGCCGGGTGGTCCGTGGGGGTCGTAGGGGTCGATGTGGTCGAGGTCGCAGCGCCTGGCGGGGCGGCGGCAGTCGGGGAAGACGCAGTGCTGGTCGCGCTGGACGACCAGCTCGCGCATCCACTGCGGCGGGTCGTGGGCATCGACGGGGTCGCCGCGGTCGGGGTCGAGGACCGGGGTCACCGTGACCCGGGCGCCGGTGAGCCAGTCGCGGATCATCGCGCTGGTCGCGGGGCCGAGGTCCTCCACTCGCCCCAGGGGTGTGATCTCGCCCTCGGGGGTCGCGGTGAGGTGCACGTAGGCCTTGTACGGCCGGCTCGGTGCGGGGCTCTCGCCGTGGGCGCGGGCCCGGTCGACGATGACCTGCAGCGCCAGCACCCGACGCCGCGCCAGGGGCAAGTCGGGGTGGGTGGCCAGCAGGTCGTGGGCGACACGCCCCACCAGGTCGTGGAGGTCGGCCAGGGTGGCGGTGTCGCCGGTGATCTGCATCCACGAGGTCCCCAACCACCGCTGGTCGCGGCCGTCGCCGTGGGTCAGCGTCACGTCCCACGACTCCCGCGCCTGCTGCTCGGCCTCTTGATGGGCGTCGGTGTCGTAGCGGGCCCGGGCGGTCTCGACGAGCCGGGCCAGCACCACGGGGCCGACCCGGTGGGCGCGGGCGGCGATCTCAGCGTCGACGTAGGCGGCCGCGTCGGGGGAGAGCGACGAGGTGGCTTGGGCGATGCTGCGTGCGCGCCACACGGGCACCTCGAGGGCCTCGACTCGTGCCATCACCCGCGGCAGCCGGTGCGCCAGCTCGAGCGCGTCGGCCATGAGGGTCAGGGCGGCGGTGGTGGAGATCTCCATCGCTGCGGCGAGGGGTTCGGCGGAGAACGCCGCGACCATCGGGCGCCCGTCCCCACCGATCTTCTCCGGACAGTCCAGGTCGCCCCCGACCTCCCCGAACCCCGCCGCCCACTTGGGATCGTCGACGGTGTTGGTCTCGCACCAGCGGATCGTGGCGTGCAGCACCGCCAGCGCTGCGGCGGCCTCGCGTGCCTTGGCCTGCTCGGCGAACCACAGCACCGAGTCCCGGTCCAGGTCATCGACCCGAACCGGACCACCCGCGAGGTCCGTCTCGATCAGCATGCATCCACTCAAGCACCAGGCACCGACAGTCGCGCTGCACCCGTGCTGACCTGCGACGATGCTGTCGATCGGGTGTCCCCAGCGAGGACGTCGACGGCCAGGGTCGTGCGCGGTCGTCGTGATGACGAACCGAATGGTCCGGCTCTGACGATGAGCGGTCGCGGTGTCCAGCGGTTCGCATAGTCTCTGCGCGTGCCTGCGAACGACATCGCCACCGTTGCGACCAACGCCGGAATGCTCGCTCTCTGGAGGTCCTCAGCCTTTGCCGATGTCGATGGCTACGAGGTGTGGGAGGAGCGAGTGAACGATCGCCTCGATGACGCGATCCAATCCGGGGAACTTGTTCCAATCGGTATCCAGAGTGACGGCGCATGGGGTGTGCGCCTCGCCGTCGCCCCAGACGCTGCGACGGAGCGAGAAGCCGCCTACACAGTCGTCACCAGCGAGCCCTACCTCCTCTTAGCGGACGGCAGCCCAATTGTTCTCAGCGGAGTCGAAACCGTCGGCGACCCCACAGCAAGCCCTGTGAGCCGAGGCGTCCGGATCTGCCGATGAGCGGTCGAGTCGGTGCCCAGTACGACCAAGGGTGCTGTGGCAGACACAATGACGCCATGAAGGCTTTACGCATCGTCGGGGCGCTCGCCGCCGCCGCCTGGGCCGTTGCCAATGTTGTGCAATCGCATCTCGTGACCGCAGCAGTCTGGGGAGGGGTCGCGCTGTTCATCGGCTGGACCGTGTTCCGGCCTTCGCGAACGGTAAATGGTCCGCAGGACATCACGACGGGGATGCGTCTCTACGGCATCGGGTTCTGCATCGCGATGCTCGCGGTAGCCATCGGGTTCGCCGTCGCGGCGGCTGGAGCCAGTGAGGATTCCCGAGGCACCTACATCGGCGTAGCGGTGCTGACGGGTGCCTACGGATTAGCGATGACCGCGCTGGTCGCGACCTTGGAGCGGAAGGGGCGGGCATGGCAACGCACGGAGGTCGGATGATCGGCCAGGACCGTCGACGCACGCTTCTGCCGCGTAGCGTGCGCCCGCGACCATCCGGTTCTGCCGCTACTTGGCCGGGTCGGAGGTGGCTTGCGTGGGCCTCCTGAAGGCTTCGTGACGGTCATCCTCGTTGCACGGCGGCGAGTCTTCGGGCGCGAGCGCAGACGTGTCGCGCCTCGCGCGCCCCAAAAGGAGCAGACAGAGAGCGCAAAGCAGCAACGCTCCGAGAGCCACCGCCATGGAGATGCCTGCCCAGTAGTCGTACAGCGAGGTTTCCACGGCACACGTAGAGCAGGAATCGTCCCCTCGCGCCTGCGCAACAGACCTGAGGTAAGAAGCCGCGAGGAAGGACAGTCCGGCGAGTAGCCCTACTCCCGCGGACCTGCTCAGGAGCAGCAAGCGGGGTGTCATGGGAATGGAATTCCGAGAGCCCGAACTCGTCGTCATGGCACTCATCCTCGCAGGACAATGCGCCAGGCTGAAGCATCCGCATCTGCTTGTTATGCACGTGATCCAGCAGGACATTTCGACCAGCCGTTGTGGCTGCCTGTCGACGGAGCTGGAGGCCCCGAGATGTCGCTGCTCGATCCGTGTCTGATCCGTTCTCGAGGGCCGTCGGGGCAGGTGGTGGCCCGGCTCGGGATGCCGCTGGTCGATGACTACCTGGAGTTCCTGGAGGGGCGGTGTCGGCCGAACACGGTGCTCGCTGCGGCCTATGACCTGCGGGTGTTCTTCGCGGTGGTGGCCAAGCCGGCCCACGAGGTCCGTGCTGGGGACGTGCTCGGTTTCATCACCGCTCAGCGCACTGGTCGCACCAGCACCGAGGCGCTGCAGCCGGTCGGTGAGGACGACGGCACGGTGGGGGTGTCGATGAGTACGGTGGCGCGGCGGTTGTCGATCATCTCGGGGTTCTTCGCCTATCTGCAGGCTCGTGGTGACATCACCGCGAACCCGGTGCCGCGCGGTCTGCCCACGCGGAGGGAACGCTCGCGTGCGGGGCAGGGGGTGCCGCTGACCCGGCGCACGCGTCGGTTGCCGCGCATCCTGACTCCCCTCGAGGTTGACCAGCTCACCGCCGCGCTGCGCACGCACCGCGACCGGGCGATGGTCGCGGCGATGGTGTTCGGTGGGCTGCGGCGCTGCGAGGTCCTGGGGCTGCGGCTGGAGGACCTGCGGGTCGCGGAACGGCGGGTGTTCATCGCCGACGGCAAGGGCGGCCACCAGCGGCTGGTGCCGGTCTCATCGCGCTTCTTCGCCGCCCTCGCGGCCTACCTGGACACCGAACGCCCAGCCGATGCGGACACCGACCGGGTCTTCGTGGTCCTCAAGGGGCCCACCCGCGGTCGCGCGTTGTCGGTACGCGGGCTGGACGAGGTGCTCGCCGGCGCGAAGCGGCGGGCAGGGTTGGCGCACGCGACCTGCCACGAGCTGCGCCACACCTGCCTGACCCGGCTCCGCGAGGCCGGGATGGCACTGGAGGCGGTCCAGGCCCAGGCCGGACACGCCTCGATCGAGTCCACCCGGATCTACCTGCACCTGGCCGATGACTGGCTCTCGGCGCAGTACCGCAAGGCCGCTGAGGTCCTCGACGCCCAGCTCTACGCCGGGCACCAGGACACCACCGGTGGGAGCGCCCGGTGAGCGGGCCGCTGCTGCTGCCGACCTGGGAGCAGCTGGGCGTGCGCCCGCAGGTGGTGGCCACGATGCGCCGCTACCTGGAGCAGATCGGATGCGTGCTGCGTCCGGGCAGCGTCGCTGGCGCCGACCTGGCGCTGCGCTCGTTCGCGGCGTACTTGGTCGAGGCCGCCCCGGAGGTCACCAGCATCGCCCAGGTCACCCGGCGCCACGTCGAGGACTACAAGCCCTGGCTGGCGGCCCGTCCGGGCCAGAACAAGGACCGGGTCACCACCGCGACCCTGGCACACCGGCTCGGCACACTGCGGATGTTCTTCGTCCGCATCGATGAGTGGGGCTGGGACCAGGCACCACCACGGGTGCCGATGTTCCCCGGCGACCTGCCCCGCCAAGACCATCCGTTGCCCAAGGCGCTCGACGATGCCGCGGCCGCGAAGCTGCTCCGCGCCGCCCAGGCCGAGCCCCGGCTGCTGGTCCGCGTCACCATCGAGGTGCTCCTGCGCACCGGGCTGCGGGTCAGCGAGTTCACCGCGCTGTCTGCCGACGCTGTGGTCCAGATCGGTGCCGCACCCTGGCTGCACGTCCCGGTCGGCAAGCTGCGCGAGGACCGCTACCTGCCGCTTCACCCGCACCTGGTGGTTCTCATCGAGCAGTACCGCAGCGCTCACGTGCCCGCCGAACACCCGCTGCTGCTGCCCCGGGAGAACGGACGAGCGCTGGACCGCCACACCGTCACCAGGTTCATCAACAAGGCCGGCACCGCAGCCGGATTGGCGCACATCCACCCCCACCAGCTGCGACACACCCTGGCCACCCAAGCCATCAACCGCGGCATGTCGCTCGAGGCGATCGCAGCGATGCTCGGCCACCGCAGCATGGACATGACGCTGCGCTACGCCAAGATCGCCAACCGCACCGTGGCCGACGAGTACTTCGCCGTCACCGACCAGGTCGACGCCCTCTACGCCAAGACCGAACCGCTGCCCGCCGACGCCATCGGACCCAAAATGGCCCGGCTGCGCCGCGAGCACCACCGACTCCTCGGCAACGGCCACTGCACCCGCCCCGCCGAGCTGGACTGCGCCTTCGAGTCGATCTGCGAGAACTGCAGCTTCTTCCAAACCAGCATCGAGTTCCGACCCACACTCCAGGCCCAGCACGACGACGCCGAGAAGAAGGGCCAACACCACCGAGCCGACCTCTTCAACCAGCTCCTCACCGGCCTCACGGAAGGCGAAGCATCATGAGCGACCGCCCCGATCCTGTGCATAATGCCGCTGATAGGGCGCGGTCGTGCCGAGATGACTGTGGGTGGCGCCGTAGGCAAGAGGACCGAAGGGCTATACAACGGCGTCAGCTCCGCGGCGACCTGGCGTCGCTCGGTCGTTCGGTCCTTCTGGCTACAAAAGCGCTCTCATGCCGCGATCGCGCGCAGTTGTCGAAGAGCGGTCGTCTGGCAAGCGGACCTTCATACTTGCGGCCATGGCGAAGAAGGGTCGGGCGCGTGACGTCGCACGAGGGCGGGGTACGGCTGAGGTTCGGATAGATCACGCGGTAATCGAGCCCGACGACCTGGCCTGGCTCGCGCCCGTGCGGAGGCTCACTCTGTGGGCCGTCGACGTGCCCGGGGGCTTCCTTGGGACCTTGCCGAACCTCGACTGGTTGGACGTCAGGGGAGGGTCCGGCGCGTCTGCGGACTTCGTGATCGGCTGTGAGCGACTTCGATACCTCGCGATTAACCAGGTCAGGGACCTGTCAGACGTATCTGCGGTTGGGGATCTTGTGAACTTGGAACTGCTCGACCTCTACGGGCTCCCCAAGGTGACCGCCCTTCCCAGTCTGGCTCGACTGCGGTCTCTTGCTCGGCTGGAACTCGGTTCACTCAAGGGCCTTGGAAGCATCGCACCGGCACTCGACGCACCCGCACTTGAAGAGTTGTGTCTCAGCAGTGCTGTGTCGATGGAGGCCAACGACCCTCTCCGCATCCGCGACGCGTCCCAGATCAAGGCGTTCTCGTGGTTCGCACAGGACGTACCGGACCGGGTCTGGGTGCCGGTGGTGCAGGTGGTCGACAAGCCCGCGGCCCGCGCCGTCATGCCCGCGGACTGGCTTGCCGAGCGCGCCTGAGAAACGCCCGCTTCTGACGCGATGTACTCCGAACGAGGACGGACCCCAAGGAAGTGTCCGCTCCGCGATCGGGGCTGCCGCGCCGCGAGCCACGGCCGTAGGTGCCGCTGCCCGCAGCTAGCCTGTCTGGGTGACTACGACACTCCCCGAGACACCGCGCCGGGCCTTCGCTGTGCCGGCCTTCGCGGGCGTGCTGGTCGGCATCGCCGCCGTAGCCGTTGCCTGCTTCGTGCTGGTGCCCCGTCACGGAGAC
This sequence comes from Nocardioides salarius, assembly GCF_016907435.1. Taxonomy (NCBI): domain Bacteria; kingdom Bacillati; phylum Actinomycetota; class Actinomycetes; order Propionibacteriales; family Nocardioidaceae; genus Nocardioides; species Nocardioides salarius. The sequence goes on from NZ_JAFBBZ010000001.1 coordinate 80,850, forward strand.
CTGTCACCACTGGCGGACGCCGTCGTCGCTGTGGGCGGTTCGATCGCCCTGGCTGGACTCGCGCTGTGCGTGCCTGCGAGGACTCGGGCGCTCGGTGCAGGCGTGGCCGCCGGGGCGGTCCTGGGCCTGCTCCTGGCCTGGAGCGCCCTCATCGTCTTCGTGTTCCTCGTCATCGGTCCCTGATCCGCCGGCCGCTCGGCCGCCGTCCAGCGAGCGCCGCCGGCAGACCCGTCAGAGGGTGGCGAGGACCGCGTTGAGACGCTCGACGGGGCTGTCGAGGCCCCACCGCTCGGCCAGCTCGGCGAGACGGTCGGGGTCGGCGGGGGAGTGCGGCAGCGCGAAGCCAGTGCGCTCGAGGTCGAGCGAGCGGCGTACGGCCACGACCTCGGGCGCCACGGCCAGGTAGTCGGCCGCGGCCTTGATCTTCGCCCGCGGGCCCGGGCCCATCCCGGAGTCGGGATCCTCGGCGGCGGCGATGATGCCGGCCATGTCGCCGTGGCGGGCCAGCAGCGTCGCCGCGGTCTTCTCACCGACGCCCTTGACCCCGGGCAGGCCGTCGGAGGCGTCCCCGCGCATGGTGGAGAAGTCGGCGTACTGTGCGGCCTCGACGTCGTACTTGGCCCGCACCCACGCGTTGTCGACCCGCTCGTGCCTGCCCACCCCGCGGGCGATGTAGAGCACCCGCACGTCGGCCTCGTCGTCGACGAGCTGGAAGAGGTCGCGGTCGCCGGTGACGATGTCGACCGGCTGGCCGGCGCCGGTGGCGAGCGTGCCGATCACGTCGTCGGCCTCCGCCTCGGGGGCACCGACGACCTTGATGCCGTAGGCGGCCAGCACGTCGCGGATGATCGGGACCTGCACCTGCAGCGGGTCGGGGACCTCCTCGACGTCGGGGGCGGTCTCGACCTCCTCCTCGACACGGTGCGACTTGTAGGTCGGCACCAGGTCGACGCGCCACTGCGGGCGCCAGTCGTCGTCCCAGCAGCAGACCAGGTCGGTGGGGCGGTACTCGTCGACGAGCCGGGTGATGAAGTCGAGCAGGCCCCGCACGGCGTTGACCGGGGTGGTCCCGTCGGGGGCCAGGATCTCCGGCACCCCGAAGAAGGCACGGAAGTACATGGAGGCGGTGTCGAGGAGCATCAGGCGGCCGGGCTGCTGGGTCACCGGCGCAGTCTTGCAGGGGTCGTGACGGCGCCGCGACCCCGCCGGGCACTAGGGTGCAGGAGTGAGCCATCCCGGAGTCGAGGCGACCGACCGCAAGATCTTGGCCCTGCTGGCCCACGACGGCCGGATGTCCTTCACCGACCTGGGCAAGGCGACGGGCCTGTCGACGTCGGCGGTGCACCAGCGCGTCAAGCGGCTCGAGCAGCGCGACCTGATCCAGGGCTACGGCGCGACGATCAACCACGCCGAGATCGGGGTGCCGCTCGCCGCCTTCATCTCCATCCGCCCGATCGACCCCTCGCAGCCCGACGACTGCGCGGCCCGCCTCGAGCACATCGAGGAGATCGAGTCGTGCTGGTCGGTGGCGGGGGAGGAGTCCTACGTGCTGCTGGTGCGCTGCACCTCCCCGGCCGCGCTGGAGGACCTGCTCGCCCGGGTGCGCGCCGCGGCCAACGTCTCGACCCGCACCACCATCGTGCTGACGACCTACTACGAGAACCGCCCGGTCACCGGCACCGGCGAGGACCCGGAGGCCTGAGCCCCCGGGCCGTCGCAGCGCGCCGGGCCGGCTACCGTCCCGCTACCAGGCCTGCAGCGCAGCGGTACGCCGCGAGGCCTCCGCGACCTCGGCGGCCTTGAGCGCCGACTCGTCGAGCCGACCGTGCTCGGCCCACCAGCGCTGCCCGGCCTCGGGCAGGGTGTGGATCGGGTCGTAGTACTCGTAGGTGCGCTCGAGCGCCTGCGCGTCGTCGGCCTCGATGGAGGTGCGGTAGTTCTTGGTCCAGTAGGAGATGCCGCGCTCGGTGTCGTAGTCGGCCAGCTGGTGCACCCAGCGCTTGCCGACGAACGGCACGTCGCAGACGATGCGCGGCGTGGCGAAGCCCGGCAGGTAGCCCATGATGTGGTGCTGCAGGCGCTGGGCGTCGGCGACCGAGACCCGCCAGTGCTCCGAGAACGGGATCATGTCGCACATGTAGAAGTAGTAGGGCATCACCTGGGCGCCGTCGAGCAGCGCGAAGCACAGGTCGAGCAGCGCGTGCGGGTCGGCGTTGACGCCGTTGAGCAGCACGCCCTGGTTGCGCACGTCGCGCACGCCCGCGTCGAGCATCGCCCGCGAGGCCTCGGCGACCAGCGGGGTGATCGACTGCGCGTGGTTGGCGTGGGTGTGGATGGCCAGGGAGACCCCGCGCGAGCGCGCCACGCCGGCCACCCGGCTCATCCCCTCGACGACCTCGGGCTGCAGCCAGTGCTGCGGCAGGCCGACCAGGGCCTTGGTGGCCAGGCGGATGTCGCGCACGTTCTCGATCTCCAGCACCGAGGTCAGGAACGCCTCGAGGCGGGGCCAGGGCATGTTGGCCACGTCGCCGCCGGAGACCACGACGTCGCGCACCGACGGGGTGCGGCGCAGGTAGTCGAGCATGTCGCCGATGCGGTCGTTGGGCTTGCCGGCGAACTTGAGCTTCTCGATGACCGGAGTCGAGTTGCCGACCAGGTCCATGCGCGTGCAGTGGCCGCAGTACTGCGGGCAGGTCGGCAGCAGCTCGGCGAGCACCTTGGTGGGGTAGCGGTGGGTCAGGCCCTCGGTGGCCCACATGTCGTGCTCGTGCAGCGAGTCGCGGGTGGCGTGCGGGTGGGAGGCCCAGTCGGTGCGGCGGTCGGAGAAGACCGGCAGCATGTAGTGGCGCACCGGGTCGGCGTAGAAGGCCTCGGTGAAGGAGCCCGGCCCGGCGGGCTCGGCGAAGGGCACCATCGTGTTGAGCATCTGCGGCGGCACCAGCATCGACATGGTGGCCCGCTCGGCCTGGTCGCGCTCGAGGTCGGCGTAGAACCGCTCGTCGAGCAGGTCGCCCATCAGCTCGCGCAGCTGGCGCACGTTCTTGACGCAGTGCGAACGCTGCCACTGCACCGAGGTCCAGTCGGCGGCGGTGACGTCGCGCCACCCCGGGAAGCGGGTCCAGTCGGGCTCGACCAGCTCGGGACGCCGGTAGGGGTAGGGCTGCCCGGTGGCGTCCTCGACCAGGGATGCGATGGAGGTCTCGATGCTCATGGGAGCAACGATGCCAGAAGGATCTGCGGGATGTCGAACGAAACGCCGCAAGATCTTTCGCCTGTGGGGCGGCTGGGAGTCAGGGCAGCGCGCTGGCCTCCAGGGTCCGGAGTACGACGGGGTCGTCGCCGGCCAGACCGTAGCGGTGCTGGTAGGCGCCGCGGACGATGTCGGCGACCGGTGGCCGCACCCAGGCGCCCAGGGTGCGGCACATCAGCCGCATCGGCGGCGCGTGGCCCTCGAGGCCGCCGTCGTGCGGCGGGCGGTACTCCGCGACCGGCAGCAGCTCGCCGGCGTTGCGCTCGTAGAAGCGGATGCGGCGCTGGTGCTCGAGGACGTGGTCGGGGCCCAGGCCCGGCTCGTCGGGGTCCTCGACGTCCCAGACCAGCAGCGAGCCGCCCTCGCGGGACAGCCGGGCGGCGAGCTGCTCGAGCATCGCCGAGCCGGTGCCGCCGCCGCGTGCGCCCACGGCGTAGTAGCGCAGGAACGTCCAGCCGGTGCCGCCGAGGGCGCGCACCACCGCCAGCCCCTCGGGGCGTCCCTGCGGGTCGAGGCGCACCAGCACACGGTCGACGAGCAGGTCGTCGAAGGGGACCCGCAGGTCCTCGGGGAACGCCTCGTCGTAGATCTCCTGCACCAGCGCCAGCTGGTCGGCCGTCAGGGTCGCGGCCTCCACCAGCGGGTGGTCGTCCTGGGGCTGCACGATCATGCTTCCCACACCACCTCTCCTCCCAGGAAGGTACGCAGGACCTGGATGTCGCGGATCACCCGGGGGGACACGGCCGCCGGGTCGTCGTCGAGCACGACGAGGTCGGCGAGCTTCCCGGGCGCGATGGTCCCCTTCTCGTGCTCCTGGTGCGAGGCGTGCGCCGAGCCGAGCGTGTACGCCGTGAGCGCCTCGAGGCCGCTGATCGCCTCCTCGGGGCCGCACTCCTGGCCGGAGTCGGTGCGCCGGTTGACCATGTCGTGGATGCCCTTCAGCGGGGTGCCGTCGACGACCGGCCGGTCGGAGCTGGCCGGCGCGACGATGCCGGCGTCGAGCAGCGAGCGGTAGCGGTAGATCCACGAGGCCCGCTCCGGTCCGAGCGCTCGCAGCATGCCGTCGCCGATCTCGCCGACGAAGCGCCCCTGCGGCACCGGCACCACGCCCAGGGCCGCGGCCCGGGCGACCTGGTCGGTCCGCGAGACGCCGAAGTGCTCGATGCGGTGGCGCACGTCGGCGCGCGGCCAGCGCCGCTGCGCCTCGTCGTAGGCGTCGAGGACGAGGTCGATGGCGGCGTCGCCGATCGCGTGCGCCGCGACTCGCCACCCCGAGCGGTGCGCCCCGAGGATCCGCTCGCGCAGCGCGTCGGCGTCGTCCTGCAGGTAGCCCTTCTCGCCGGGGGTGTCGGCGAACTCGTCGGTCAGGGCGCAGGTGTGCCCGATCAGCGAGCCGTCGGAGAAGATCTTCACCGGTCCCAGTCGCAGCCGGTCGTCGCCGAGCCCGGTGCGGATGCCGAGGTCGAGCCCGAGCCCCAGGTCGTCGTCGGCGTGGCCCTGCAGGGGGCGCAGCACGTCGGCGGCCACCATCAGCTCCACGCGCAGCGGCAGCCGGCCCTGCGCCCGGGCCTCCTGGTACGCCGCCACCTCGACCGGGCTGCGTCCGATCCACCCGCCGCCCACGCCGGCCTCGACCACCGAGGTCAGGCCCTGGCCCAGGTAGACCTGCCCGGCCCGCTCGATCGCGTCGACCAGCCCGGCCACGGGGTAGGGAAGCACCAGGTCGTTGACCAGGTGCTGGGCCTGCTCCTGCAGCAGCCCGGTGGGCCGCCCGCGGCCGTCGACGACGACGCGCCCGCCGGGCACCTCCACCGCCGCGTCGCCCAGCCCGAGGTCGTCGAGCAGGGCGCTGCTGACCACGCACATGTGCCCCGAGGTGTGCCGCAGCCAGACCCGGCGGCCGCCGGCGGCCCGGTCGAGCCCGTCGCGGTCGGGGTGCGCACCGATCTTGTTCTCGTCGTAGCCGGCGCCGACCACCCACGCGTCGGGCGGCAGGTCGCGGGCCCGGGCGGCCACGGCGTCGTACAGCGCCTCGAGGCTGGGCAGGCGCAGGTCGACCTCGTCGAGCGACTGCCCGAACCAGGCCATGTGGTTGTGGGCGTCGTGGAAGCCGGGGGCGACCACGGCCCCGTCGAGGTCGAGCACCCGGTGGGCGGCCACGTCGTCGTCGACGGCCACGACCCGGTCGCGCCAGATCGCCACGCTGCGGGCCACGTGGTCGCGGCCCGGGCCCTCCAGGGTGCGGACCCGCGCGTTGGTGAGCAGCAGGTCGGCCTTCACCGGGCTCCTCCCACCGTGCCGGGCGTCGCGACGCGGACGGCCTCGGCGCGCAGCCGGGCCTTCTCGACGCGGTGCGAGGCGGTGAGCGGGAGGTCGTCGCGCAGCGCCCAGCGGCTGGGCACCTTGAAGGGCGCGAGGCGCTCCGCGCACCACCGCGCCAGCTCGTGCTCGTCGGCCCCGGGGGCCACCACGAAGGCCATCACCTCCTCGCCGCGCACGTCGTCGGGCACCCCGACGACGGCCGCGAGGCGCACGGCCGGGTGGGCCAGCAGGACCTCCTCGACCTCGACGGCGGCGATGTTCTCGCCGCTGCGCCGGATCATGTCCTTGAGCCGACCGGTCAGGTAGACCCGACCGACGTCGTCGAGGCGGGCCAGGTCGCCGGTGGGGAACCAGCCGTCGGCGTCGAAGGGCGGCTCCAGCCCCAGGTAGCCCAGCATCATCCCCGGGCCGCGCAGCCACAGCTGGCCCTGCTCGTCGAGACGGACCTCGCGGTGCGCGGCGGGGCGGCCCAGGCAGCCGGTGCCGACCAGGGCGGCGTGCTCGTCGGCACCCACGCGGATGTCTGCGCCGGTCTCGGTCATCCCGAACGCCTCGTACCAGCCCACGCCCCACCGGGCCTCGAGGTCGGCGTGCAGCGCCGGGGGGATGGCAGAGCACTGCACGACGCGCACGGCGTGCTCGCGGTCGAGCGGGTCGGGCGGCATCCGCAGCAGGAGGGTCGGCATCGAGGCCAGGCAGTAGAAGTAGGTGACGCGGTGCTCGCGCACCTTGGCCCAGAAGGTCGAGGGGTGGAAGCCGTCGAGGACGACCAGGTGGGCGCCGGCCATCAGGGCGGCCGCGACGTTCCACTGGGGGTCGACGTAGTGGAAGGGCTGCGCGGTGAGCATCACGTCGTCGGCGCCCAGGCGGGGGAACTCCTCGACCATCGAGCCGCCCAGCGTCGTCCAGTAGCGGTGGGTCAGCAGGCAGCCCTTGGGCCGCCCCGTCGTGCCGGAGGTGTACTGCACGTTGACGACCGCGTCGGGGTCGTCGGCGGCGGGCGCCGGCTCGGCCGACCCTTCCAGGTCCGCAGGGGAGAGGACCTCGACGCCGCCGGTGAGGTCGGCGGCGCTGCGCACCAGCTCGTGGTGCTCGGGTGCGGCGACCATCAGGCGCGCCCCGGAGTCAGCGAGCACGTGGCCCAGGTCGTCGTGGCGGTAGCGCACGTTGAGCGGCACCGCCGCGGCCCCCAGCCGCTGCAGCGCCAGCCAGACCAGCGGCGAGTCGGCGGTGTTGCCGAGCATCACGCCGACGCGGTCGCCGGCGCCGACACCACGGGCGGCGAGGGCGGCGGCGTACGACGCGCTGGTCGCGGCGACGTCGCCGAAGGTCCACGTCGTGCAGCCCCCGGCGCCCAGGTCGAAGGTCCAGGCGGGCCCGTCGGGCCGGCGCCGGGCGGCGTCCTCGAGGTGCGCCACGAGGGTCTCAGCCACGACCGAACCCCTCGCGCGGCGCCTCGCCCTCGCCGGAGAGCGAGGTCAGCACGGCGTGCTCGACCTCGCGGCCCATCGCCTCCTCGAGGGTGGAGTCCAGCCCGCCGTCGAGCACCCGTTTGGCCAGCGAGAGCGCCAGCGCGGGGCGCTGGGCCATCCGCGTGGCCAGGTCGAGGGCGACCTCCTCGTGGGTGCCGCTGGGCACCGCGCGCGCGACCAGCCCCATCGCGGCGGCCTCGCTGCCCGAGACCCGCTCGCCCAGCAGGAGCAGCTCCTTGGCGCGGGCCCAGCCCACCAGCACCGGCAGCAGCCGCGAGACCCCGCCGGTCACCGAGAGGCCGACCGAGACCTCGGGGAACCCGAGGACGGCGTCCTCGGCGGCCACGACGACGTCGCAGGCCAGGGCGAACTCGCAGCCGGCCCCGAGGGCGTAGCCGTGCACCGCGGCCACGACGGGGCCGGGGAAGCGGCGCACCAGCCGGGTGACGTCCTGGATCTCCTCGAGCCGCTCGCGGGTCTGCAGCGGCGTCTCGACCGGCGGCTCGGCCTTGAGGTCGTGGCCGGCGCAGAAGGCGCGTCCGCGTCCCGCGAGCACCACCGCACGTGCGTCCTCCGCGAGGGCGCGCTCCAGCGCGGCCACCAGGCCACGGGTCAGCGCCTCGTCGACGGCGTTGAGCCGCTCGGGCCGGTTGAGGTGGACCAGCGCCACCCCGGGCCCCGCGGACCTGTCGTGGCTGTACTCGACCGGCTGCACCGGCGTCCTCCCTGCGTCCGTGGCCCGGCACCGCCGTGGCCTCTCGATCGATCGATCGATAGCATAGGCCCATGACCTCCTCCGGTGAACGCGTGCGCGTCGCGGCGCTCGAGCTCTTCGCCGAACGGGGCTTCCACGGCACCGGCATCCGCCAGCTCGCCGAGCGGGCCGGCCTCTCGAGCGCGTCGCTCTACCACTACATGGGCACCAAGGAGGACCTGCTCGTCGAGCTGATGCGCACGAGCCTGGAGCGCCTGCTCGACGCGACCGCCGAGGTGCTCGCCACCCACGACGACGCCGTCCCACGGCTGACCGCGCTGGTGCGGCTGCACGTCACCAGCCACGCCGAGCGCCCCCTGGAGACGCGCGTGGTCGACGACGAGGTGCACGCCCTGTCGCCCCAGCGCCGCGCCGACGTGGTCGCGCTGCGCGACCGCTACGAGGCGGCTTGGCGCGAGGTCATCGACCAGGGCCTGGCCGAGGGCGCCTTCAGGGTCGAGTCGGCCGGGGTGGCTCGGCGCGCACTGCTGGAGATGTGCAGCGGTGTCGCCCGCTGGTTCGACCCCGCTGGTCCCACGGCCCTGCCGGCCCTCGCCGAGCAGTACGCCCTGCTCGCGCTGCGCCTGCTCGGGGCCGACACGCGGACGGCCGCGGCGGGGGCCCGGCGTGTCGGGGACGACACGCCGTCACCGGTCTAGATTTCCTGGGCTTTCCGGCGTTCAAGGGCACCCGCCGTGACCTGCGGTTTTAGGCGTCTGCGCAGGTCAGCGTCTCCTTGACACCCCCTCGCGGCCCGCGCCAAGGTGGGTCGTCCGCTCGTGCAGATCGTGGTGAGCGGACCGACGTCCGAGTGGCCGTGTCGGAGGGTGGGGTGCCAAACACCTGTCCGACACTGTTCGCGGAGGTCGGTCCGCCCCGCGGGAGCGGTCGCGGGAGGAATCCTGAGCCCCCTAGACAACAGCCCGCCCCGGCAGCCGGTCGTGCACCGGGCTGGACCGAAGGCGCCCAGGATCCTCCCGCACCTCTGCGCCCGGCGGCGGGCTCCCGCACCGGCGCCCCGTAGCCTGGGACCGTGCTCCAGCGCTCGGTCCTCGCCCTGCTCGCCGGCGTCGCCCTGGCGATGGCCTACGAGCCGTTCGCCGTGCCCGTGCTGGTCCCCGTGCTGGTGCCGCTGGCCGTGGCCGCCCACACGCTGCTGACCCGCGGCCTGGGCCTGCGCCGGGCGTTCGTGGTGGGGCTGGCCTTCGGGGTCGGCTTCTACTACGTCCACATCTACTGGATGACGACGGTCGCCCTCGCCGCCTGGCTCGGGCTGTCCGCGGCGCAGGCCCTCTTCTACGGCCTGCTCGGCAGCGCCGTGGCGCTGGTCTCGCGGCTGCCGCTGTGGCCGCTGTGGGTGGCCACGGCGTGGGTCACCGTCGAGGTCTGGCGCAGCGGCTGGCCCTTCAGCGGGATGCCCTGGGGCCGTCTGGGCTTCGCGGTCGTCGACACCCCGGTCGCCGCCACGCTGCCGTACGTCGGCATGGCCGGGGTCACCTTCCTGCTCGCGCTCGCCGGGGCCGCGCTCGCGGCGCTGGTGGCCGCAACGGCCCGGGACCGGCTGGTCGGGCTCGTCGCCCTGGGCGCGGTCGTCGCCGGCGTCGCGGCCTCGGTGGCGCTGCCCTGGACCAGCCCGAGCACCGGCACCGCGACCGTGGCCGTGGTGCAGGGCGACGTGCCGGGCCCCGGCAACGACATCCTCTACGACTTCCGCCAGGTGACCGAGAACCACGTGCAGGCCACCGTCGACCTGGCCGCCGACGTCGCCGCGGGGCTCGAGCCGCGCCCCGACTTCGTGGTGTGGCCCGAGAACTCGACGGCCACCGACCCCTGGCGCGACCCGCAGACCAACGCCGGCATCCTGCGCGCCACCGAGGCGATCGGCGTGCCGGTGCTCGTCGGGGCCCTGGTCGACGGCCCGCCGGGCGCGGTGCTCAACCAGGGCATCGTCTGGGACCCCGTCACCGGGGCGGGGGAGCGCTACACCAAGCGGCACCCGGTCGCCTACGGCGAGTTCATCCCGTTCCGGGGCACCGCCCTGGAGCTCAGCTTCGGCGACCTGGCGCGGATCCAGCGCGACATGCTGGTCGGCACCGGCAAGGAGCCGCTGAGCATCGCCGGCACCCGGGTCGCCGACGCGATCTGCTTCGACGTCGCCTACGAGGACGCGATCTACGACCAGGTCGCGCGCGGGGCGCAGCTGGTGAGCGTGCAGACCTCCAACGCCACCTTCATCTTCTCCGACCAGGTGCAGCAGCAGTTCGCGATGACGCGGCTGCGCGCGCTGGAGACCGGCCGGGCCACCGTGGTGGCCTCCACCAACGGCGTCAGCGGCGTGATCGGCGCCGACGGCGAGGTGGTCGCGAGGGCCGGGCTGCAGGAGACCGAGGTGCTGGTCGAGGAGCTCGCGCTGCACGAGGCACTGACCCCGGCGGTCCGGATGGGGCGCCTGCCCTGGCAGGTCGCGGTCGTCGCGACCCTCCTGGCCCTCGGTGCCGCACTGCTCCCGTATCGTCGCGCGCGCCGGGAGCGCAGCCGCGCGACCGCACCGCGACACGACGGCGCCCAGGGTCCGTCACGACGAGGAGACGACGCGATGGTCGACCAGCCGTGAGCCGCGCCGAGACCGGCGCCCGGGTCGTGATGGTGGTGCCGACCTACGACGAGGCCGAGAACCTGGCCTGGGTGGTGGAGCGGCTGCACGCCGCCCAGCCCGGCGTCGACGTGCTCGTGGTCGACGACAACTCGCCCGACGGCACGGGCCGGGTCGCCGACGACCTGGCCGCCGCCGACCCGCGCGTCAGCGTGCTGCACCGCACCGCCAAGGGCGGCCTGGGCGCGGCCTACCGCGCCGGCTTCGACGTCGCGCTCGAGGCGGGCTACGAGGTCGTCGGCGAGATGGACGCCGACGGCTCCCACCAGCCCGAGCAGCTGCAGCGCCTCCTCGACGCGCTCGACGACCCCCGTTCGCCCGCCGACCTGGTGATCGGCTCGCGCTGGGTGCCCGGTGGGTCGGTCGTCAACTGGCCGCGCCGCCGCGAGGCGCTCTCGCGCGGCGGCAACCTCTACGTCCGCCTGCTGCTCGGCGTCCGGGTGCGCGACGCCACGGCCGGCTACCGGCTCTTCCGCCGCTCCACGCTCGAGCGGATCGACCTCGCCTCGGTGCGCTCGACCGGCTACGTCTTCCAGACCGACCTGGTGGTGCGTGCCCTGCGCGCCGGCCTCGTCGTGCGCGAGGTCCCGATCGAGTTCGTGGAGCGGGTGCGCGGCGACTCCAAGATGAGCGGGGCGGTCGCGGTGGAGTCGTTGAAGCGGATCACCGCGTGGGGCCTGGCCGAGCGCCGCGAGCAGGCCGCCCGACTGGTGCGAGGAGCGCGATGAGCCGCCGCCGTGGCCGGCTGGGCTGGGTGCTGCTGGTGCTGTTCGTGGCACTGCCGCTGCTCGAGCTCTACATGGTCATCCAGGTGGGCCAGGTCATCGGCGCGGCCTGGACCATCCTGCTGCTGGTGCTCGACAGCGTCGTCGGCGCCGTCGTCGTACGCCGTGAGGGCGCGCGGGCGTGGCGGGCGCTGCGCGACACGTTGGCGCGCGGGGGAGTGCCGGCCAAGGAGCTCGCCGACGGCGCCCTGGTGCTGGTCGGCGGCACCCTGCTGCTGACCCCGGGCTTCGTCACCGACGCCTTCGGGCTGCTGCTGGTGCTGCCGTTCTCGCGCCCGCTCTTCCGCGGCCTGCTGACCCGGGCGCTGGCGACCAGGCTGGTGCCGGTGACGTTCGGGGGCTGGCCGGGCGCACCGGGGGCGACGAGCGGCCCCGCAGACGCAGGACGCCCCGGACCGGGCACGGGGCCGGTGGTCCGGGGCGACGTGGTGGAGGATCCTGAGGACCCCTCCGGGCCGAGCGCCTAGCGGGTGCTGCTCAGGCCTTGGCCTGGCGGCGCTTGGCGTTCGCCTTGTGCAGGTGGGCGGGGCCGATCTGGCCGCCGCGCAGCAGGTCGAGGCGCTCCTTGAGGATCTCCTCGAGCTCCTTCTCCGAGCGGCGCTCGAGCAGCATGTCCCAGTGGGTGCGGACCGGCTTCTCGGCCTTCACCTGGCGCTCGATGCCCGAGGTGCTCTCGGCCTCGGCGCCGCAGCGCGGGCACTCCCACACCGCGGGGACCTCGGCCTCCACCGACATGGTGATCTCGAACTCGTGCGCCTGCGGGCAGCGGTAGCCCACCTGCTGGCGCGCGGCGAACTCGATGCCCCGCTCGTCCTCGAAGCTCTGGCCTCCGAGCCGTGCCCCTCGTAGCGTGCGCTCTGCCATGGGACGCTCCCGTCCTCTCGTGTGCCTGGTGGGGTTCCGACTGCGCTCGCAGTCGCGCTCTCGAAGTGTTCAACGGTAGCGAGGGCCCGACAATTCCGGCAATCGCCGCCGGGGGTGAGACCTGCGCTACGCGTGCGTGACCAGGGCCGAGTCGTCGCGCACGCCCGAGCGCACCGGCAGCAGCAGGAGCAGGCCCGCCACCAGCACCACCAGCACCCCCAGGATGCCCCAGTACTGCGCGTCGTCCTTGTCGGCGACCCCGGTCACCGCCGCGCCGAGCGCGATCGAGAGGGACCAGGCGGCCGGGGCCAGGAAGCTCACGGCGCGGCCGGTGGTGGCGTACAGGCCGAAGACCTGGCCCTCGTGGCCCTCGGGGATCAGCCGGGCCAGGAAGGTGCGCGAGGCGCTCTGGGCCGGGCCCACGAAGACCGCCAGCATCAGCCCGAAGGTCCAGAAGACGGTGCTGCCGCCGGCGTTGAGGGCGAAGACCGCCAGGCCGGCACCGATCATGCACACCAGCGAGAAGACGATGACGCGCTTGGGGCCGATCCGGTCGTCGAGCACCCCGAAGCCGATGGTCGCCAGCCCGGCCACGACGTTGGCCGCCACGCCGAAGATGATCACGCCGCCGGCGCTGAAGCCGAATGTCCCCGCGGCGAGCACGCCCCCGAAGGTGAACACGCCGGCCAGGCCGTCGCGGAAGACCGCCGAGGCCAGCAGGAAGCGCACCGTGTTGCGGTCGGTGTGCCACAGGTCGGCCACCATGGCGATCAGGTGGCGGTAGGAGTCGACGATGCCCACCCGCGGGCCCCGCGGGGTGCGCAGCGCCTTGTCGTCGCGCAGCGTCACCAGCACCGGCAGCGAGAAGACCAGGGTCCAGACCGCGCAGACGAGCATGGTGACGCGCACGTCCATGCCGTTCTCGCCGGTGATCCCGAAGATCCCGACGTCGGGGCTGATCAGCCCGAAGTAGACGGCCAGCAGCAGCACGATGCCGCCGATGTAGCCCAGGCCCCAGCCGAGCCCCGAGACGCGTCCGATCGTGGTGGGCGTGGAGATCTCGTTGAGCATCGCGTTGTAGTTGACCGAGGCGAACTCGAAGAAGATGTTGCCGCTGGCCAGCAGCACCAGGCCGAGCCAGAGGTACTCCTCGGACGGCTGCACCAGGAACAACGCTGCCGAGACCGCCACGACCAGCATCGTGTTGACCGCCAGCCAGAAGCCGCGGCGCCCCGACCGGTCGGCGCGCTGGCCGGTGATCGGCGCGAAGAGCGCCACCAGCAGCCCGGCCCCGGCCAGGGCCCACCCCAGGTTGGTGTCCGCATTGGGGCCGAAGTCGTCGGAGGTGATGTAGACGCTGAACACGAAGGTCGTGATGACGGCGTTGAAGGCCGCCGACCCCCAGTCCCACAGCCCCCACGCGTAGACGGGCCAGCCGAAGCGGCTGCGTGCGGTGGCCGGGCCGGCCGGGTCAGTGCTCGTTGCGCGGCTCATCGCGTGCTTCCTCCCATTGACCGCGCGCGCGGAGCACGTCGCGGAGTACGTCGGTGCGGTCGGTGAACAGACCGTCCACACCCAGCTCGAGGAGGTGGCGCATCTCCTGGGGCTCGTCGATCGTCCAGACGTGGACGTGCGCGCCGGCGGCGTGCGCCCGGCGCACGAGGCCGGGCGTGACCACCCGCACCGAGCGCCCGCCGGCCAGCGGCAGCCGGCGCCGGTGCGGCACCTGCAGGGCCGCGACCCTGCCCCCGGTCAGCGCGCGGGCCAGCCGCGCGCTGGGCAGCAGCCGGAAGGCCAGCACCTCCCACGGGTGCGCGGAGGTCGGGACCCGGCCCCCGGTCAGCCTGCGGAACGTCGCCAGCCGCCCGGGCGAGAAGGAGCCGACCAGCACCCGCTCCCAGGCGTCGTGGGCCGAGACGAAGTCGGCCAGCGCCGCCACGGCGCCCTCGGACTTGATGTCGATGTTGAACCGCGCGTGCGGGAAGCGCTCGAAGAGCTCGGCCAGGGTCGGCACCTGCTCGCGCCCCCCGACGCTGGCCTCGCGCACCTGGGCCAGGGTCAGGTCGAGGATCGCGCCGCTGCGGTCGGTGACCCGGTCGAGCACGCTGTCGTGGAAGGCCAGCAGCACGCCGTCGCGGGTGAGGTGGACGTCGGTCTCGAGGTAGCCGTAGCCCAGCGCGACGGCGTGCTCGAAGGCCGCGACGGTGTTCTCCAGCCCCTCGATCTCGGGGTGGAAGGCACCCCCGCGGTGCGCGAGCGCCAGCACGGTGCCCGGGCGGTCGAGCACCCGGTCGAGGTAGGGATGACCCGTCGTGGGGGAGGTCGCCGGGGAGGTCACCGGAGCAGTATCGCCTCCCCGGGGCCTCAGATGTCGCGGAAGGTCTCGATGTTGGCCCCGAGCTCGTTGAGACGCTCGGCGAGGTCCTCGTAGCCGCGGTGGATGACGTAGGTCGAGCGCAGCACGCTGGTGCCCTTCGAGGCCAGCATCGCCAGCAGGATCACCACGGCCGGGCGCAGCGCCGGCGGGCAGACGATCTCGGTGCCGGAGAAGTGCGTGGGACCCTCGATCATCACCCGGTGCGGGTCGAGGAGCTTGACCTGCGCCCCGAGCTTGGTCAGCTCGGTGAGGTAGATGGCCCGGTTCTCGTAGACCCAGTCGTGCAGCAGCGTCTGGCCGGTGGCCACCGCCGCGATCACCGCGAAGAACGGCAGGTTGTCGATGTTGAGGCCGGGGAAGGGCATCGGGTGGATCTTGTCGAGCGGGGCCTTGAGCACCGAGGGCCGCGTGGTGATGTCGACCAGGCGGGTCTGGCCGTTGCGCGCGACGTACTCCTCGGAGCGGTCGTAGCCGAAGCCCATCTCCTCCAGCGTCGCCAGCTCGATCTCGAGGAACTCGATCGGCACCCGCTGGATGGTGATGGTCGAGCCGGTCACGATGCCGGCCGCGAGCAGCGACATCGCCTCGATCGGGTCCTCGGAGGGGGCGTAGTCGATGTCGACGTCGATCTCGGTGCGCCCGGTGACGGTCAGGGTCGTCGAGCCGACGCCCTCGACCTGCACGCCGAGGCGCTGCAGGTAGAAGCAGAGGTCCTGGACCATGTAGTTGGACGAGGCGTTGCGGATCACGGTGGTGCCGGGGTGCAGCGCCGCGGCCATCAGGGCGTTCTCGGTGACGGTGTCGCCGCGCTCTGTCAGCACGATCGGGCGGACCGGCTCGACGGCGCGGTCGACGCTGGCGTGGTAGCTGCCCTCGGTCGCCTTGACCTCGAGGCCGAAGGGGCGCAGCGCCGACATGTGCGGCTCGACGGTGCGCTCGCCGAGGTTGCAGCCGCCGGCGTAGGGCAGGTCGAAGGTCTCGGCGCGGTGCAGCAGCGGGCCCAGGAACATGATCACCGAGCGGGTGCGCCGGGCGGCGGCCTCGTCGATGGCGTCGAGGCGCAGGGTCTTGGGCGGGATGATCTCGAGGTCGTTGTCCTCGTTGAGCCAGCGCGTCTGCACGCCGAGGCTGCCCAGCACCTCGAGCAGGCGGTTGACCTCCTCGATGCGCGCGACCTTGCGCAGGGTGGTGCGACCGCGGTTGAGCAGCGAGGCGCACAGCAGCGCGACGCCGGCGTTCTTGGAGGTCTTGACCTCGATCGAGCCCGACAGCGTCGTCGGGCCCTGGATCCGCAGGTGCGTGGGACCGGCGCCGAGGGCGACGATCTCGGAGTCGAGGGCCGCGCCGATGCGGGCGAGCATCTCGAGCGAGAGGTTCTGGTGGCCCTTCTCGATCCGGTTGATCGCGCTCTGGCTGGTCGCGAGGAGCTCGGCGAGCTGGTGCTGGGTCAGGCCGCGGTGCTTGCGGGCGTCGCGGATGAGGTTGCCGATGCGGCCCTTGTAGCCGTCGCTGCTGCGTACGTCGTCACTCATGGCGTCGACGGTAACTCACATGTGAGATAGAGGCACGCCACCGGGGGGTGACGCGCCGGTGAGGCGGGGTGGGGGTGACGGATGCCATGCTCGGAGCATGCGAGCCACCACCATCCACGCCGCCCGTGACATCCGCTTCTCGAACGACGTCCCCGACCCCACGATCCAGCTGCCGACCGACGCGGTCGTGCGGGTGACCAGCGCCTGCATCTGCGGCTCCGACCTGTGGCCCTACCGCGGCGAGAACGACATCACCGCCGGCGACACGATCGGCCACGAATGCATCGGCGTCGTCGAGGCCGTCGGGGCCGACGTGCGCGAGGTCAGGGTCGGCGACTTCGTCGTCGTGCCCTTCGACCACTGCGACAACACCTGCGCCCACTGCCGCGCCGGCATGCAGTCGGCCTGCGTCAACCTCGGCATGACCAGCAGCGGCCAGGGCGAGCTCGCCCGCGTCGCCCAGGCCGACGGCAGCCTGGTCGTCGTGCCCGACGTCGGCGAGCAGGGCCCCGACAAGGCGCTCGTGCCGCACCTGATGGCCCTCTCCGACGTGATGCCGACCGGGTGGCACGCGGCCGTGGCCGCCCAGGTGCGCGCGGGCGGCACCACCGTGGTCGTCGGCGACGGCGCGGTCGGCCTGTGCGGCGTGCTCGCCGCGGCCCAGATGGGCTCCGAGAAGGTCGTGCTGATGTCGCGCCACGAGCCGCGCCAGGAGATCGGTCGCGCCTTCGGCGCCACCCACGTGGTGGCCGAGCGCGGCAAGGAGGGCGCCGCGGCCATCAAGGAGATCACCGCCGGCATCGGCGCCGACGCCGTGCTCGAGTGCGTGGGCACCGACCAGGCGATGGGCACCGCGTTCGCGGTCGCCCGTCCCGGCGCGACCGTCGGCTTCGTCGGGGTGCCGCACGGGGTCGAGCTGCCCGTGCGCCGGATGTTCCAGAAGAACGTCGGCCTCGCCGGCGGCATGGCCCCCGTGCGCCAGTACCTCCCGCACCTGCTGGGCCTGGTCCTCGACGGCACCATCCAGCCGGGCAAGGTCTTCGACGCCACGCTGCCGATGGACCAGGTCGCCGAGGGCTACAAGATGATGGACGAGCGCCGCGCGATCAAGGTGCTCCTCGAGCCGTGAGCCTCGTGCTCGGCCCGCTGCTGCGGCACGTCGACGCCGACTCGGCCACCGTGTGGGTCGAGACGGCGTCGGCGGCTGCGGTGGTGGTCCGGGCCGGGCCTGCCTCGGGCAGCGCGCGCACCTTCGCGGTGCACGGGCACCACTACGCGCTCGTCGAGGTCACCGGGCTCGAGCCCGGCAGCGCGACGGCGTACGTCGTCGAGGTCGACGGCGAGCAGGTCTGGCCCGAGCCGGGGTCGGCCCACCCGCCCTCACGGATCCACACCCTGCAGCCCGGGCGTGCGCTGCGGCTGGCCTACGGCTCGTGCCGGGTCAGCGCCCCGCACGACGAGGCGACCCACGCCCGCTTCGGGGTCGACGCGCTGCGCACCTACGGGCTGCACCTGGCCGACGGCCACGAGGCGGCGCCCGACCTGCTCCTGCTGCTCGGCGACCAGGTCTACGCCGACGAGACCAGCGAGGCGATGCGCGCCTTCATCAGCGCCCGTCGCGACCCCGACAGCCCGCCGGGCTGGGAGCTGCGCGACTACGAGGAGTACGCCGAGATCTACCGGCTGGCCTGGAGCGACCCGGCGACGCGGTGGCTGCTCTCGACGGTGCCCAGCGCGATGATCTTCGACGACCACGACATCCGCGACGACTGGAACATCAGCGCCAGCTGGCGGCGCGACATGTGGGCCACCGACTGGTGGCGCAACCGGATCGTCGGTGGCCTCGGCGCCTACTGGGTGCACCAGCACCTGGGCAACCTCGGCGCGGCCTCCCGCGCCGAGGACCCGCTGTGGCAACAGGTCGTGGCCCACGAGGGCCCGGACGAGCTCGACCTCAGCGCGGCGCTCGACGAGCTGGTCGAGCGCGCCGACAAGCAGCCCACGACCTTCCGGTGGAGCTTCGCGCGCCAGGTCGACGACCAGGTCCGGCTGGTGGTCGTCGACTCGCGCGCCGCGCGGGTCTTCGAGGACGAGCGCCGCTCGATGGTCGACGACGAGGAGATGGACTGGCTCGACCGGCAGCTGCGCGGCGACGTCGACCACCTGCTGATCGCCACCTCGCTGCCCTTCCTGCTCTCCCCGGGGCTGCACCACGTCGAGGCGGCCGTCGAGGTGGTCAACGGCGGCCTCCTGGGCCGGCACGGCAGGCGTGTGGGGGAGTGGCTGCGCCGGGCGCTCGACATCGAGCACTGGGCCGCCTTCCAGGAGGGCTTCGTCCAGGTCGGCTCCATGGTGCGCGACGTCGCGGCCGGGCGACGCGGGCGCGCACCGGCCACGATCACCTTCCTCTCCGGCGACGTGCACCACAGCTACCTCGTGGAGGCGGAGCCGGCCCCCGACGGGCCGGACCTGCAGGGGCCGGGCACCGGGGCGGCCAGCCGGATCCTCCAGGCGGTCTGCTCACCGATGCGCAACCCGCTGCCGCGCGCGGTCCGGGCCGGGGTGCGGGTGGCGGCCAGGGGCCGGGCCCGTCCGACCGGGCGGATGCTCGGGCGCCGGGTCCCGCCCTCGCCGCTGCACTGGCGGATGACACACGGGCCGTGGTTCGAGAACCTCCTGGCCACCCTCGAGGCCGGCCCCGAGGGCCTGCGGCTGACCTGGTCGACCGGAGTGGTCGTCGACGGCGACCACGAGCGGCCGCAGTGGCAGCAGGTGGCGCGCGTCGACGTCTAGGGCCGAGCGCCCGGGGCGCTCAGGCGTGGGCCAGGTGCTGGGGCACGGCGGCGGGCTGGCAGTCGCAGCCGCTGTCGCACGCCAGGAAGACGTGCATGGCGTGCCCGCAGCGCGGGCAGGGCCGGTCGTGCGAGAGGTGCGCGCCGTGGTGCCGGCCGGGGTCCCCGGGCTGGCTGGAGTGGTCGGGCTGGTCGTCGACGGTGTCCCACATGGTGCTTCTCCTGGTGCCGGACCTGCGCGGGGCCACCCCTGGCCCCGGTCCACGTCTCGACGGTAGGCCTCGACGCCGGCGCCGGTGGGACGAACGCCCGCGTGTCGCCGATGCGGGGTACGCAGATCCCCCAGACGGGGTACGCCGGACGGCCCGGACGGGCGGTCGCGGCCACCAGGCCGCCGGCCGGTCACACCAGCACGAGGACGAGCACCAGCGAGGTCCCAGCGGCCACCACCGTCGAGAGGCTCGCCAGGGCGAGGGCCGGCAGGGGCAGCGGCCACAGGTCGCGGACCCTCAGCCCGAGCCCCAGACCGACCATCCCCGCCGCGAGCAGGAGGGTGGAGCCGGGCTCGGCCGCCCCGACCACGGCACCCGGGAGCCAGCCGCTGGAACGCAGCGCGAGCATCACGACGAAGCCGACGAGGAACCACGGCAGCAGCGGCGGCCTCCCCGAGGCCGGCCCGGTCGAGGGCCCGGTCGAGGGCCCGGAGCCGCGGCCAGCGACCAGGTAGGTCGGCGCCAGCAGCGTCACCCGGCCGAGCTTGACCGTCATCGCGACCGCGATCGCACCACCGCCCACGACCGAGGCCGCCGCCGCCACCTGGGCCACCTCGTGGATGCTCGCCCCGACCCAGGTCGCGCTCTGCTCGCCACTCAGGCCCAGCCGCTGCGCGGCCCAGGGCAGCAGCACGATCAGCGCGGTGCCCTGCAGGGTCACCAGCGCGACCGCGTGGGCCACGTCGCGTTCCCGGGCCCGCACCGCGTCGCTGACCGCGGCGATCGCCGCGGCCCCGCAGATCGAGGACCCCGCCGCCAGCAGGGTCACGAACCCGGGGGGCAGCCCCGTCCTGCTCCCCACCAGACGGGTCACGGTGTAGGTCGTCGTCACGGTCACCACCACGACCAGCACGCCGCCGAACCCGATCCCGGCGATGTCGCTCAGCGGGAGCCGCAGGCCCAGCGCCACCACCCCGACCCTCAGCAGCGCCCGCGTGACCCGGGCATGGTCCCGGAGCGCCCGGTGCCCGGCCAGCCGGCTGTTGGCGACCACCGCGCCGACCAGGAGCGCCAGCAGCAGCGGCCCCAGCAGCGGGACCCACCGGCTGATCAGCACGCAGACCGCCGCGGTGACCAACGGTGGCCCGTAGGCCGTCACACGACCTGGCCGGGCCTGGTGCTGGAGCGGCCGGGGCGACGGAGCGGTGGCGCGGAGGAGGGTCACGGCACCAGCCTGCGGCGCGCCGAGGGCCGGCAGAAGACCTCCGGGACCAGGCGACCCATCAGCAGAGGTGATGGGTCGCGGGCTAGGGTCGGTGGGTGACCCCGGACCTCGACCTCGACACGCTGCGGCTGCTGGTCGCGGTCTCCGAGACCGGCAGCCTCAGCGCCGCGGCCGCCCGCCGAGGCATCTCGCAGCCCGCGGCCAGTGCGCGGGTGCGTGAGTTCGAGAGCCGGTGGCGCCTGGCCGTCGTGCACCGCTCCGCCCGGGGATCGCGGATGACCACCGACGGCGAGGCCGTGGTGTCGTGGGCGCGCGGCGTGCTGCACGAGGTCGACACCGTGCGTGCCTCGCTCGAGGCACTCACAACCCGTCGGCGCGCCGGTGTCGTCGTGGCCGCCAGCCTGACCGTGGCCGAGTCCCTGGTGCCGCGCTGGCTCGGCGAGCTGCACGTCCGACGCCCCGAGGTGCAGCCGGTCCTGCGGGTGGTCAACAGCGAGACGGTCGCCGACACCGTGCGATCGGGGCAGGCCGACATCGGTTTCATCGAGTCCGCCGTGCTGCCGGACGGACTGGCGCACCGGCAGGTCGGCCAGGACCGGCTCGTCGTCGTGGTGGCACCGCAGCACGCCTGGGCCCGTCGACGTGCGGCCCTGTCGACCACTGAGCTGCGAGCGGCCCGCTGGGTGCTGCGCGAGAGCGGCAGCGGCACCCGCAGCACCTTCGACGCCGCGCTGGGCCAGCAGCCGGACGTCGCGCTCGAGGCGACGTCGACGGCGGCGCTCGCCGGCGCCACCGCCGCCGGGGTGGGGCCCGGCGTGGTCTCGGAGATGTCGGTGCGCGCCGAGCTCGAGCTGGGACGTCTCGTCGCCGTGCCCACCGAGCTCGACCTGGCCCGGCCCCTGACGTGCGTGTGGCGTGGCGAGGAGCGCCTGCACGAGGCGGCCGGTGACCTGCTGGCCATCGCGGTCGAGGCGGCCTCCACCGGTGGCCCGGGCGCCGAGGTGCCCCGGACCGCCCCCTAGCCTGGGCGCGTGAGCCAGACGAGCCCCGCCATCCACAGCACCGAGGTCGGCGAGACCGGGCAGCGGGTGGTGTTCCTGCACGGCCTCTTCGGCCAGGGCCGCAACTTCACCCAGATCGCCAAGGCGATGACGCCCGCCTTCCACAGCCTGCTGGTCGACCTGCCCAACCACGGCCGCTCGCAGTGGAGCGAGACCTTCTCGTACGCCGACACCGCCGACCGGGTCGCGGAGCACCTGGCCGACGGGTTCGCGGGCGACGGACCGGTGCACCTCGTGGGGCACTCGATGGGCGGCAAGGTCGCGATGCTGCTGGCGCTGCGCCACCCGCACCTGGTCGAGCGGCTGGTCGTCGTCGACATCTCGCCGGCGCCCAGCACCGGCGCCGGCGAGTTCGAGCACCTGCTCGGCAGCCTGGCCGGCCTCGAGCTGGAGGGGTTGTCGCGGCGCAGCGACGCCGACGAGCATCTAGCCGAGGCGATCCCCGACGAGCGGGTGCGGGGCTTCCTGCTGCAGAACCTCCGCTCGGGCAGCGAAGGCTTCACCTGGCAGGCCAACCTGGGGCTGCTGCGCGAGGAGCTGGCCGCCATCGGCGACTTCCCCCGCGTCGAGGAGACCTTCGAGCGCCCGGTGCTGTGGATGGCCGGCGAGCGCTCGGGTTACGTCACCGCCGACGCCGAGGAGGAGATGGAGCGGCTCTTCCCGCGCACGGTCCAGGTCACAATCAAGGGCGCTGGCCACTGGGTCCACTCGGAGAAGCCCGAGGCGTTCGTCTCGGCGCTGCGCACCTTCCTCGGCGCCGGCCGCGACGACTGACCTGGGTCCGGACGCACGACGGCCCCCGACGCGGTGCGTCGGGGGCCGTGCGGTTCACAGCTGGGTTCAGCGGCCGGTGCGCTCCCAGGTGCGCTGGTGCCACGGGACGAACGCCTCGAGGAACTCGGAGTCGAAGCGACGGAACAGGGTCATGATGGTGGTCATGCGCACCTCCTCAGGTGTGATCGGTGACTGGGTCAGAAGGCTCCACCAGGTGCCTTCATGTACCAGTGTGGGGCCCGTAGCAGGGCAACCCAACCCGGCGAGCACATGATGTCGCTCACGTTCGCTGGCGCCGGCTCGCCTACTCTCCGAGGATGCCCTCCCGCGCCGACATCGTGACCTTCCACGACCCGCCCCCGCCGCCCGGCGAGCAGCGCTACCTGCCGGGTGCGGGCCCGTGGACCGGGGCCCGCGTCGACGAGCCCGACGAGCGCTGGGCGCAGTGGTACGACGTGCTGGCCGAGCGCGTGCGCGGGGCCCTCGGGTGGCGGGTGCTGGACCTTCAGCACGTCGGGTCGACGTCGGTGCCGGGCCTGGCCGCGAAGCCGATCATCGACATCGACCTGGTGGTCGCCGACGCCGCCGACGAGGCGGCGTACGTGCCGGCGCTGGAGGCACAGGGCTTCCAGCTGCGGGTGCGCGAGCCGTGGTGGTTCGAGCACCGGGTGCTGCGCCACACCGACCCGCGCTGCCACCTGCACGTCTTCGGCCCCGAGGCGCCCGAGCCGGTCAAGCACCGGGTCTTCCGCGACTGGCTGCGCGGCAACGCCGACGAGCGCGACCTGTACGCCGCCACCAAGCGGGAGGCGGCCGAGGCGGCGCGGGCCGCGGGGGAGCACTCCATGCAGTACAACGCGCGCAAGGAGAAGGTCGTGCGCGAGATCTACGCGCGCGCCTTCGCGGCCGCCGGGCTGGTGGACTGATGGCGGCGGTGCAGGACGGGTCGCTGCCCTGGGAGGGCGCCCGCAACCTCGCCGACCTGGGCGGACTCCCGCTGCACGACGGCGGCCGCACGGCGTACGGCATCGTGTGGCGCTCGGGGGCACCCGACGACGTCAGCGCGCAGGGCTGGACCGACGCCCGCGCAGCCGGGCTGCGCCGGATCGTCGACCTGCGCAACGCGGTGGAGCGCGAGCAGCAGGTCACGCCCGAGGGCGTCGACGTGGTGCACGCCCCGACCGAGGATCCCGACGACGAGGACTTCCTCGCCGAGTGCGGACCGTGGCTCGACCATCCGAGGTCGTGGGCGCCCAACCTGGGCCGCTACCCCGACAAGATCGCGCACGCCATGACGGCCGTCAGCGAGGCCGACGGGGGAGTGCTGCTGCACTGCGCCGGGGGTCGTGACCGCACCGGCATGATCGGCTCGCTGCTGCTGGTCCTGGCCGGCGTCGGCGTCGAGGGCCTGCTGCTCAACTACGAGCGCGGCTTCCGCGGCGCCGCCGCGCACCGCGGGCACACGATGGCCTACGACGCCACTACGGGAGCCTGGGCACCCGACCGGCCCGACGCCGACCGGGACCCGGACGAGCTCGAACGGGCCATCGAGGCGCGCCGTCCGGCGCTGCGCGAGTGGTACGCCACGTTCGACGTCACGGGCTACCTGGAGGAGGCGGGCGTCGACGCCCTGTTGCTGCGCCGGCTGGGGGACCGGCTGCGGGGGAGTGAGCCGAGCAAGCAGCACTAGCCGCAGTGGGCGGTGCGGCTCACAGCGCCGACAGCCTGTTGCTCCACCTGCCCGGGACCGCCGGGTAGAGCGGCAGCACCTCGCGGACGGCGTGCGCGGTTCGCTCGGGGTTCGGGGCGAGCAGCATCGCCTTCACGCGGATGAAGGAACGATCGACGGTCACGCTTGGAACGGTAGAGGTCGGCCTACGTCCGCCGATGGAACTCGACCTGGTTGCGCTCCA
Source organism: Nocardioides salarius (assembly GCF_016907435.1). Lineage (NCBI taxonomy): Bacteria > Bacillati > Actinomycetota > Actinomycetes > Propionibacteriales > Nocardioidaceae > Nocardioides > Nocardioides salarius. The sequence continues at coordinate 104,836 of NZ_JAFBBZ010000001.1, forward strand.
CGACGCGGGTCTCGTAGGCCGGGTCGTGGGCGCGCCGGTGGTGGTGGCCGCACAGCAACCGGCCTCGGCCCAGGTCGCTCCTGCCGTCGTGGGACCAGAGGTCCTCGTGGTGGGAGTCGCACATGCCGGGCGGGGCGTCGCACCCCACGGCGGTGCAGCAGCCGTCTCGCAGGATCATCGCCACGCGCTGGGGCGGGCTGAAGAAGCGCCGGGAGCGTCCGAGGTCGAGGATCTCGCTGGGTCCGCCCAGGACCGCGGGCAGCACGCCCGCCGTGCAGGCCAGTCGACGGGCCGTGCCGGCGGAGACCCGGGACCCCGTGTCGAGCGTGGCCGAGGCGAGCGCTCCGCCCAGCGTGGCGGTGGTCATGGTGACCACGACGGCGGCATTGACCCCGCCGCTGCGGGGGAGCGCACGTGGGTCCAACCGCTCGACCAGCTCGACGAACGCGCGGCCCCAGCGCGAGCGTGACGGCGTCGGTTCATCCGTGGCGGCCCGGTCGTCGCGGTGCGGGGAGCCGTAGGCGATCAACACCTTCTGCAGCATCTCGGCGGCGAGCGTCGGGATCGTGAAGCTGCCACGGGTACGGCCGTCGCCCTGGTCGCGCATCCGGAAGGAGGCGGTGCGGTAGGCCTCGCGCTCCTCCTCGGCCAGCTTCTCGGCCTCCCACGCCTCACCGACCTCGGGTGCGACGACGTCGAGGATGCGACGACCCAGGATGCGGAGCGCCTTGGCGTCGTGCACCAGCGCGAGACGCACCAGCTCGACCTCCGCCTCCCGCCGCACACCAGCCTCGAGGTCGTCGGGCAGCTCGTCGAGCGCTCGGGCGACGACCTGCGCCTGCTCGAGGTTCAGGTCGCCCGCGGCGAGGGCGCGCCGCAGCTCGTCGTACCGGCTCAAGGCCGCGGCGAACCGGGTCTGTCGCACCGCGTCGCGCTTGGTCGCGGTGGTGGCGTTGGCCAGCCAGACCGCCACCGACGGGGCCGCCGAGCGCTCGTGGACGGCCACCGTCTCGGCGTGCGAGAGGACCCGGGCCTGCAGCTCGGCGAAGCGCGACTGGGCCCGGGCGAGGTCGCCGAGGAGGTCTGCGGTGGTCGTCTGGTCCAACGACCACGCGGCTGTCTGGGCCGCCTCGTCCAAGATCGAGTGCAGGCGCGCGACGGCCTCGGCGAGGGGGTGCCGGGGCGTCGTGCTCATGACTTCATCCAAGCAGGCAGCACCGACAGTCCGACCTGGTCAGAGACCATTTCTCGAAACTTTTTTCGGGCAATTCGTCAGTCGGTCCAGGACGCCAGGGGAGTGGTCCCCTAGGGTGCACCGGTGGACGAGATCTTCGGGCAGCGCGACCACGCGGTCCGCTTCGACTGGGGCCTGTCCGGCGCGCTCGCCGCGGCTGCCGACGTGTGCGTCGTCGTCGACGTGCTGAGCTTCTCGACCTCGGTCACGATCGCCGTCGAGCGCGGCATGCGGGTGTTCCCGTTCGCGTGGAACGACGCGCGTGCCGCGTCGTACGCCGCAGACCTCGACGCCGTGCTCGCCGTCGGCCGGCTCGAGGCGACGTGCGCGGGAGCCGTCCCGGCACCGTCGCTGTCACCGGCCGGGCTGATGGAGTGCGAGCCGGTGTCGAGGCTGGTGCTGCCCTCGCCCAACGGGTCGACCATCTCGACAGCCCTGCAGGCCACCGGTGCCACCGTGCTGGCCGGGTGCCTGCGCAACGCCAGCGCCGTCGGTCGCCAGCTGGCCCGCCACCTGCGTGACGGTCGGTCTGTCGCGGTGGTCGCCGCAGGGGAGCGCTGGCACCACGACGACTCCCTGCGCCCGGCCCTGGAGGACCACCTGGGCGCCGGCGCCGTGCTCAGCGCGCTGGTGCGGCTCGGGCACGGAGGCGACCTGAGCCCCGAGGCCAGAGCCGCTGTAGCGCTGTGGGACGCGACCGCAGACCAGCTCGTGCCCACGCTGCACGCCTGCGTCGGCGGACGCGAGCTCACCGCCAAGGGGTTCAGCGCAGACGTCGACGTCGCGGCTGACCTCGACGCGTGCCACGAGATCCCGGTGCTCGACCGCGGCGCCTTCACGAAGTCCCGCACATGATCCCGCTGACCGACGACCAGCTCGCGGCCGAGGCGGCGCTGCTCGTGGGCGTCCCGCTGACGGCGCGACGACGACTGCTGGGTGGTCAGCACGCCGAGACCTTGCTCGTCGACGACGCCGCCGACGCCCGTTACGTGGTGCGCATGTTCCCGGAGCACGACCCAGCGCCGGAACATGAGGTGCAGGTCCTGGGCAGCCTGGATGCACTGGGGGACCTGGTGCCGCGTGTCGTCGCCGCCGACCTGGGAAGGGCCGGGCCCATCCTCGTCACGACCCACCTGCCCGGCGGTCCGCCGGCGCCCGACCTGCCGCTCGAAGTGGTGGCGTCCGAGATGGCTCGCGCCCTCGCCGAGGTCCACGCCCTGTCCGGCGACGGTCTGCGGACCACGCCCGTGTCGCCGCCGCCCGGCACCACGGCCGTCGCCCGTCGCGCCCGGGCCGCCTGGAGCTCTCTCGACCTCGGCCGCCCGGTGCTGACCCACTTCGACTTCTGGTGCGGGAACACGCTCTGGACCGGAGACGCCCTGACGGGGATCGTCGACTGGTCCGGCGCCCGGCAGGGGCCGCGCGGCGTCGACGTCGCCTGGTGTCGCCAGGACCTCGTGCTGCTGGGCTCGCACCGCGCTGCCGACGTCTTCCTCGACGAGTACCGGCGCCGGAGCGGCCATCCCTGTCACGACGTGTCGGCCTGGGACCTGCAGGCCGCAGCTCTCGCCGACTCCGACGTCGAGACCTGGTCCAAGAACTACGACGGCATAGGGCGCCCAGAGATCTCGGCGGACGTACTGCGAGCTCGGCTGGACCGGTGGCAGGAACAACTGTGACGTCGTGGCCCACTCGGTGCTGCGTCAGCACGGCCGGAGAGCCGCTTCTCTCAACGTCCACGGGTCGCCGATAACTGACATTATGTCAACTACTGTGGATCTGGCTTCCCGGAGAACTACATGGTTGTCGTGCTTCCGCCCCTCTCCCGGCACCCGACGTAGGGTCGACGGATGACCACCACCGACCGCGACCGCGACGACGACGGCAGGGCCAAGCAGGCCCGGCCGCGTGACGCCCTCGGCCGACCGTTGCCGTACGGCGCCGTCGGCGTCGAGCCGGTCTCCGAGGAACCGTTGCCGCCGCTGGAGACGCTCACCGCCGCTCGGGCGCTGCTCGACGACGGCCGACCGTTCTCGGCCCACGAGGTGCTGGAGGCCCGCTGGAAGGACTGCCCGGAGCCCGAGCGCCCGCTGTGGCAGGGCCTGGCGCAGCTGTGTGTCGGCGTCACCCATGCGCGGCGTGGCAACCCCACCGGCGCGCGGCGCCTGCTCGACCGCGCCACCAGCCACCTGACGGCGTACGCCGGCACCAGCGGGCCGACGTACGGCCTCGACCTCGACGAGGTGCTCGACGGGGCGCGCCGCTGTGTGGAGACCGCCGTCCCCGAGTAGTCAGGCCGGCTCGATGCCGGCGTCCTCGGCACTGGTGCCCAGCACGCAGAACTCGTTGCCCTCCGGGTCCCCCAGCACCACCCAGCCGCCGTCCTCGAGGCTGCGCCGGTCGTCCACGACGCTGGCGCCCAGCGCCACGATCCGCTCGACCTCGGCGTCGACGGTCGTGCCGACCGGGCGCAGGCACAGGTGCATCCTGTTCTTGACCGTCTTGGCGTCGGGCACCCGCAGGAACTCCAACGACCGCCCGCCCGGGCCGAGCAGCTCGGCGTCGTCCTCGCTCCAGACGCCCTCCGGGACCATGTGGAAGTCGTCGACCACCTGCTCCCACCAGCGTGCCTGCGCGATCGGGTCGTGGGCGTCGACGGAGATGTTGGCGACTCGAGAAGCCATGCGCAGGACACTAGGACACCGCTCCCCCGTTGGCGATCCGTTTCGGGCGTCAGAGCCGTCCCAGCCACGGGTGCCCGGGGTCGGTCCGCTCGACCGCGCTGCGCAACCACTCGCGCTGGGTGGCGGACAGCACCGGCAGGCACGCCTCGAGATCGGGTTCGTCCTTCGGGCGCCGCAGCCGTGCCTTGTAGGACAGCACGACCTCGGGCGCCAGGTAGCGGATGCCGTCGGCGCCGAGCCAGGTCACCTCGTCGACCTCGGTGTCCTCGCCGGGCAGGAACTTGTGGGACCAGCGGCCGTCGACGTCGGGGGTCAGCGGCACGTCGACCACCCACGGGTCGGCCGCGCTCGCGCGCAGCCACAGCTGGCTGGCGGGGTCCTCGACGTCGCTCCACCGCTCCCCCAGCGGCCGCAGCACGCCGCCGGCGTTGTTCCACACGTGCCACCGGCCACGCAGGTGTGCGACGAGGGCCGGCACGTCGCAGGCGAGGATGGAGACGTCGAGGTCCTCGTGCTCGCGCCGGAAGCCGGTCGCGGCCTCGACCGCCCAGCCGCCGACCACCCACCACGGCCGGTCGAAGCCCTCCAGCTCGGCGGCCATCTGCAGCGGCGTCAAGGGCGCCCACTCGCCGTACAGCCGCAGGAACGCCTCATCCTCCGCCTGCTCCGCAGCGCTGCGGACGACCGGGACCCTCAGTGGGAGGCCCATTCCCACCACAGGTGCGAGAGGTCGCCCTCGGCCACGGCCTCCGGGTCGCCGAAGAGGTGTGCGCTGCCGACGTCGCCCCACTGGAACAGCCCGCCGCTCATCCCGACCAGCAGCCGGCTCGAGCCGTACGCCGGCACGTCCGGCGCGGACTGCACGAACGACGGCCAGCCGCCCAGGTGCACGCCGCTCCAGCGCCCGTGCTCCTCGACCGCCTGCTCGAGCGCCTCGACGAGGTCCTCGCGCGTCTCGAGCAGCTCCTCGAGGGCCTCGAAGGCCTCGGGGGCGTCGGCCACGTCGTCGGCGAGGTTCTCCCAGCCCAGCGGCAGCATGCCGATCGCGGCGAACTCCAGCGCCACCGGGTGCTGCGGGTCCGCCAACGGGGTGTCGTCGCTGCTGAAGACCGGCGTCGTCGAGGTCGCCTCGACGGGCTGCGCGAGCGCGTCGGCGTCGTACCAGCGGCACAGCAGCCCGCGCGTGCCGGCGGTGTCGTCGAAGGTCAGCCCGTGCACCGGGTCGTCGCGCACGAACATCTGCAGCAGCCCCTCGCGCGGGAAGCCGGGCAGCGCCGGCACCTCGGCGAAGGCGACCTGCAGCACGAAGTGCATCGGCCAGCCATCGGTGTCCTGCGGCCACTGCGCGTCGTCGGGCTGGAAGGGGTGCCCGCCGACGTAGGAGCTCGTCACCTCGGGCGCCACCGTCGTACGCCGCCGCAGCAGGCCGCTGCGCTCCGTGTGCTCGCTGACCAGCCCGGCCGCCCCCGGCCGCACCAGCGAGCGCACCCCCGACCCGGGCGGTGCCGCCGCCACCAGCGCCTCGAGCGCCTCCGTGTAGCCCACCACCACTCCCCTCCCGCGCACGGTCCGGCGCCGCACGGGCCGCCCAGCATCGCAGCGCCCGGTGCACCTGTCACTCATCCCGCCGGCCGAGACGCCCGACGGCGAGGTTGTCAGCGACCGGCACACTCGACCACGGGAGAGAACCTGTGAACCGTCTTCGCGCCGTCCTGCACTCGCGGGCCCTCATGGTCGTCGGCATCGCCGTGGCCCTGGCCGTGCCGGCGCTCACCCTCCCCCGCCTGCCACAGGTCAGCCTGCTGCCGCTGCTGCTGGGCCTGCTGCCGTGGGTGGTCGGCAAGTACGTGCTGTGCCCGCTGCGCTGGCACGCCCTCACCGACGCGGGGTTCAGCCGACGCTGGCACCTGCGCGCCTACGCGGAGTCCGAGCTGCTGGGCCTGGTCACCCCGGGCCACGTCGGCGCCGACCTGTGGCGGCTGCGCCGCCTCACCACCGGCGGGCTGGGCCGGGCCGACGCGGTGACCAGCGTCGCGCTCGACCGGTTCGTGGGCGCCATCGGCCTGTCCGTCTTCGTCGTCTTCGCGGGCACGGCGCTGCCGCTGCGCACCATCGCGATCGCGATCGGCGTGGCGGCCCTGGTCCTGGGTGTGCTGCTGGTCCTGCGGGTCGTGCGCCCCGGCCTGCTGCCGAGCCGGCCGCTCCCCGGCCCGCGTCCGCTCGCCCACGGCCTGCTGCTCTCCGCCGGATACCAGGCCACCACCGCGGCGCTGCTGCTCGGCTCCGTGGCGGCCACCGGCCACACCCTGGCCCCGCTGGAGGTCCTGGCGGCCTTCGGCGCCAGCCAGGTCGCCGGCGCCCTGCCCGGACCGCACGGCGCGAGTCCCCGCGACGGCGCGCTCGTGGTGGGCCTGGTCGCCCTCGGCGTGCCCTGGCTCGCCGCGGCCGCCGCGGTGGCGGTCAAGGCGGCGGTGGCCTGGCTGCCCGCGCTCGTGCTGGGTGGCACCAGCCTGCTGGTGACCCGCCGCGAGCTGCGCCGGCGCGTGCTCCCGGAGCCGGCGCCGGGCGTGGCCTGACCGGTCCGCCGACCCGGGCCCTTGGTCCCTTCAGCGCCGGGCCGCGGCGTCGGAGACTGGACCGGGAGTGGAGGGAGCTCGCGTGCTGCGTCCGTCGACACCCGACCTGCGTCGCGACCAGGTGCTCTGGACCCTCGGCCAGGCCCTGCTCGTGACGGCCAGCGTCTACCTCTACTTCCGCATCCGGCACCTCACCGAGGGCTCCCACGAGGTGGCCGTCGCGCACGCCCGCGACCTCGTCGCCCTCGAGCAGCGTCTCGGGATCGCCGTCGAGGAGACCCTGCAGGAGCCGTTCCTGGGCTCCGGGCTGTTGGCCACGGCGGCCAACAGCGTCTACATCTACGGTCACTGGCCGGTGATCACGCTCGTCATGCTCTGGACGGTGTGGCGCCACCGCGCGGTGTTCCAGCGGCTGCGCGACGCCATGATCGTCTCGGGCCTGGTCGGCATGGTCGTCTTCGCCGCCTACCCCCTGGCTCCGCCGCGCCTGGCCCACGTCGGGGTCGTCGACACCATCACCCGCGAGAACGACGCCTACCGCGTCCTCCAACCACCCCAGCTGACCAACCAGTACGCCGCGCTGCCCAGCCTGCACGCCGGCTGGGACCTCCTCGTGGGCATCGCCGTGGTCACCGCCGCCGGCACCGCGTGGCTCCGCGCGGTCGGGTGGCTGCTGCCGGTGCTGATGACGATCTCGGTGGTGGTCACCGGCAACCACTACCTCCTCGACGTCGTCGCCGGTCTCGCGCTCGCCCTGGTGGGCCATGCCGCTGCGCTGCGGCTCGAGCGGCTGCGGCACCGACGAAGGCCGGCGACGTCGTGAGGCTGCCGCTGGCGATCGCGCACCGCGCGGGCAACTCCCTGGCCGCGCTGCGGGAGGCCGTCGAGATGGGCGTCGACGTCGTCGAGTGCGACGTGCGCACCGGGCGCGACCGGCTCGAGGTGCGGCACCTCAAGAGCGCCGGTCCGCTGCCGTTCCTCTGGGACCGCTGGGAGCTGGCGCCGGCCTCCGCTCCACGCCTGGGCCTCGACGAGGTGCTCGCCGCGCGGTCGCACGGCACCGCGATCATGCTCGACCTCAAGGGCGACGCCCGTGGCGACATGGCCGCCGCCGTCGCCCAGCAGCTGCTCGACCTCCCCGGCGGCGAGGTGCTGGCCTGCGGTCGCCAGTGGGGCGTGGTCGACCGGCTCGCCGCCCGGGGCCGGTCCGTGCGTCCGGTCCTCTCGGCGCGCAACCGCGTCGAGCTGGCCCGGCTCCGCCGCCGCCTGGGCGCCCCGCCCCCGGGCGCCGCGCCGGCGTACGGCGTCTCGGTGCACCGCTCGCTGGTCGAGCCCCGCCTCGTCGCCGAGCTCCACCGTGCGGTCGAGGTGGTGATGACCTGGCCGGTCAACGACGTCGGCACCCTCGACGCCGTGCTCGCAGCAGGGGTGAGCGGGGTGATCAGCGACGAGCCCGACGTGCTCGCCGAGCTCCTGGCGCGGCGTGGGCCCGCACCACCCGCGGTCGGGTGAGCAGGAAGGCGACCAGCACGACGCCGGCCACCGTCACGATCCTGTTGGGGTCGACGGCGGGGCGCCAGTCGACGCGGCCGTCCTTGATGACGTAGACGCCGGCGGGCCTGCTGCTGACGGCGAACCCGCCGCCCTCGCCCTCGCCACCCTTCTCGTCGTGCCCGCTGCCGCCGCCTGCTCCCCCGCCGACCAGCGCGACGGGGATGACCGTGAGGCCGTCCTTCTCGTACGGCTCGGCGAACACGCGCTTGACCGTGGCCGTGTCCTTGACCGTGCTGAAGACCTCGGTGATGTCCATGGTCCCTCCGCTCCACCTCGACTCCTCCCATCGTGGCCGTGGGCGGCGGGGCCGCCACGGTCACAGGTCCCCCGCTGGAGGAGCAGAACGTCCCGGACGCGCGGCCACGCCGGGCCGGCGCGGATCTCGTGACGTTCGGCCCTGCCACCCCGGTCGACGGCGGGGTTGACTCGCCGGGTGGGACGAGGCAGCCAGCACCCGGGGAGGGCCCAGTGGCGACGCAGCGCACCCTGATCCAGTCGGTCAGCAGGGCGCTGGCCCTGCTCGACGCGGTCGGCGGGTCGGCACGCCCGGTCACCGCGAAGTGCCTGGCCCGGCAGTCCGGGCTGGCGCTGCCGACGGCGTACCACCTGCTGCGCACCCTGGTCCACGACGGCTACCTCGCCCGCGAGGAGGGCGGCTACGTGCTCGGCGACCGTGCCTTGTCGCTGGCGGGCGGTCGCGCCGTCGGGATGCACCCGGCGCACGCCCACCAGGTCCTCGAGCACCTGCGCGACGAGCTGCACGCGCCGGCCTACCTCTCCGTCCTCGACGACGGCGAGATCCGTCTCGCCGACGTCGCGGACAGCCGGTCGTGCCCCCGTGTCGACATGTGGGTGGGCTTCCACCACGCCGCGCACGCGACCGCCCTGGGCAAGGCGGTGCTGTCGACGTTGCCCGACCGGGCCAGGCGCGACTACGTCGCTGCGCACGAGCTGGCAGACCTCACCCCGCACACGGTCACCAGCCCGCCGAGGCTGCTGCGCGAGCTCGACTCGGGCTCCGACGTGGCGCTGGACCGCGAGGAGTTCGCGGTGGGCACGGCCTGCGTCGCGGTGGCGGTCCCCTCCCCCACCGTCGCGGCGGCGGTGGCCGTCTCGGTGCGGGCCGACCAGCTCGGCCGGGTGCTGGAGCGCGGCGACGCGATCCGCCGCGCGGCTCGGCTCATCGCCTACGCGGGGGCGGGCGAGCGGCCCGACCCGCCTGTCACCATCTGAAATCCTCGCCCTGTCCGCGCGCCGGGGCCGGGTCTAGGTTCCCGAGCAGGACCCATCCCGCGGAGGACGCCATGACCACCCGTGCAGCACGACCGTCGATCCCCCAACCCTCCGGCGGGGCCGCCGGCGACGCGCTCGACCCGGCCGTGCGGCGCGGCCTCTACGAGACCATGGTGCTCTCGCGCACCTACGAGGAGGCGATCCTGCGCGAGTACCACGCCGACAAGGGACCGGGCTTCGACATCGGGAAGGGGCTCATCCCCGGCGAGATGCACCTCTCCGCGGGCCAGGAGCCGGTGGCGGCGGGGATCTGCGCGCACCTGACCACCGACGACGCGGTCACCGCCACCCACCGCCCGCACCACTTCGCGGTGGCGCACGGCGTCGACCTGCGCCGGATGACCGCCGAGATCTTCGGCCGCGAAGGTGGCCTGGGCCGTGGACGCGGCGGGCACATGCATCTCTTCGACCCCGCCACCCACTTCTCCTGCTCCGGGATCATCGCCGAGGGCTACCCGCCCGCGCTGGGACAGGCCTTCGCCTTCCACCGCCAGGGCACCGACCGGATCGCGGTCGCCGTCACCGGTGAGGGCGCCGCCAACCAGGGCGCCTTCCACGAGTCGCTCAACCTCGCCGCCCGGTGGAGGCTCCCGGTGGTCTTCGTCGTCGAGGACAACGACTGGGGCATCTCCGTGGCCCGCACCGCCTCGACCGCGGTCGACTCCAACGCCGACCGGGCCGTGGCCTACGGCATCCCGGGCGAGCGGATCGAGGGCAACGAGGTCGAGGCGGTCCACGACGCGGCACGACGAGCGGTCGCCCGGGCCCGGGCCGGCGAGGGTCCCTCGCTGATCGAGGTGCACACGCTGCGCCTGTGGGGCCACTTCGAGGGTGACGCGCAGGGCTACCGCTTCGACCTCGAGGAGGCACCCAGCCACGACCCGCTACCGCGCTACGAGGCCCGGCTGCGGGAGGCCGGCGTGCTCGACGACACCGCGGTCGAGCAGATCAGGAGCGCCGCGAGCGAGCGGGTCGAGGACGCGATCGCCTTCGCCATGAGCAGCCCGGTGCCCGACCCCGCGTCCGCCACGTCCTACGTCTTCGCCTGAGGAGGCCACCATGACCACCACGCACGCCCCCGCCAGCCCGGCCACGCACTCCCGCCGGCTGACGACGTCCAAGGCGATGGTCGAGGCCATCGCCTTCGAGATGGAGCGCGACCCGTCGGTCTTCTACCTGGGCGAGGACGTCGGCTCCTACGGCGGGATCTTCGGCTCCACCGGCGGGCTGCTCGACCGGTTCGGCCCCGACCGGGTGATCGACACACCGATCTCGGAGTCCGCCTTCATCGGGCTCGGCATCGGCGCCGCCGTCGAGGGCATGCGCCCGGTCGTCGAGCTGATGTTCGCCGACTTCATGGGGGTGTGCCTCGACCAGATCTACAACCACATGGCCAAGATCCACTTCGAGTCCGGGGGCAACGTCCGGGTGCCGATGGTGCTGACGACGGCCGCGGGAGGTGGCTACTCCGACGGCGCCCAGCACTCGCAGTGCCTGTGGGGCACCTTCGCGCACCTGCCCGGCATGAAGGTCGTCGTCCCGAGCGGTCCCGCGGACGCCAAGGGCCTGATGACCGCGGCGATCCGCGACGACAACCCCGTCGTCTACATGTTCCACAAGGGGGTGATGGGGCTGCCCTGGATGGCCAAGAACCCGCGGGCGACCGACGAGGTGCCCGCCGACGACTACGAGATCCCCATCGGCAGCGCCTCCGTGGTGCGTGAGGGGACCGACGTCTCGGTCGTGACGATCTCGCTGTCGGTCCACCACGCGCTCGACGTGGCCGAGGAGCTCGCCGGCGAGATCGACGTCGAGGTGCTCGACCTGCGCAGCCTCGTACCGCTGGACCGCGAGGCGATCCTGTCGTCGGTGGCCAAGACGCGGCGGCTGGTGGTGGTCGACGAGGACTACCGCTCCTTCGGCATGTCGGGCGAGGTGGTCGCCACGATCACCGACCACGACCCCGGCCTGCTGAGCCGACCGGTCGAGCGGGTGGCGGTGCCGGACGTGCCCATCCCCTACGCCCACGACCTGGAGTACGCCGTCCTGCCGCGGCAGGACCGGATCGAGGCCGCCGTGCGCCGGGTGGTGGCCGGGTGACCGATGTGCTCTTCCCCCCGCTCTCCAAGGAGGAACCCGGCGCCGAGGGGGTCCTCTCGACCTGGTTCGTGCGCGACGGGGACACGGTGGGCGCCGACCAGCTGCTCGCCGAGGTCCAGGTCGACAAGGTCGCCGCCGAGGTCCCGGCGCCGGTCGGCGGGGTGGTGCACCTGCTGTGCGCGGAGGAGGCGACGATCCGGCAGGGCGCGCCCATCGCCAGGATCGACTGAACCGCACGCCGCGATACCCGGTGTGGTACTCCTTGGTGACCCAGGTCACTCGGGGTGACCTCGTCTCTCGGATCGGAGTCCCTCGTGGCCCCTCGTCTCCACGGTGCTGCCCTGCTGCGCGCCGTCGCGCCCCTCGCCGTCGTCGGCGCGCTGCTCGCCCCCACCGGCCCGGCGGCCTCCGCCCCCTCGATAGACCCGGCCGCCCGCGCCTCCCGCGCCGCCCCGGCGTACGTCGCCCTCGGCGACTCCTACTCCTCCGGCACCGGCACCCGCTCCTACGTCGCCGACGGCACCAGCTGCCTGCGCTCCTCGAAGGCCTACCCGAGCCTCGTGGCCGCCCGCCGCGGCTACACGCTCGACCTGCGGGCCTGCTCGGGGGCCGTGGTCGCCGACGTCACCAGCGCCCAGCTCGGTGCGCTCAGCGCCGCGACCGCCTACGTCACGATCTCGGTCGGCGGCAACGACGCCGGCTTCGCCGACGTGCTGACCACGTGCGCGACGCCGTGGTGGATGGCCAGCTGCTCCCGGGCCGTCGACCGGGCCCGCTCGTTCATCAACGCCACCCTGCCGGGCCGGCTCGCCACCCTCTACTCCCAGATCCGGACCCGCGCGCCCCAGGCGCGGGTGGTCGTCGTGGGCTACCCGCGGGTCTTCGGCGACGAGGACTGCAACGCCCTGACGTTCTTCTCCGGCTCCGAGCGCTCCAGCCTCAACGCCACCGCCGACCTGCTCAACCGGCGGTTGCGCGAGCAGGCCGCGGCCCGCGGCTTCGCCTTCGCCGACCCGACCGGCCGCTTCTCGGGGCACGCCGTGTGCGCCGACGCCGAGTGGATCAACGGCCTGTCCTACCCGGTCGTGGAGAGCTACCACCCCAACGGGCCCGGCCACGGGCAGGGCTACCTGCCCGTCGTCGAGGCCCAGCTGCCCGCCGGCCTGGCCCGGCCCACCGGCGCGACCCGGGTCGCGCCGGCCGAGATCGCCCGCACGCAGCGGCCGTACGCCGAGCTCGACGCCGGCATCGAGCCCGCGGTCGTCCGGGCCCCCGACCTCGACAGCCGCCGGGCCCAGCGCGCGGCGCGCCGCGCCGGGGTCGACATCGAGCGCTGGCAGGCCCGCCAGCAGCGCTGAGTCCCGGGGGTCGCCCGGTCCCTCAGCCGCGGGCGCGTTCCCCGCGCCGGGCGCCGTCCACGACCTGGGCGACCCGGCCGGCCCTGGTCTCCGGCCGCGCCGCGCTGAGCACCCACCACAGCATCGCCTTGCGGGCGCCCGCCGGGAAGGAGTCCCACGTCGCCCGGGCCGCCGGCACGGCGTCGAGCGCGGCGGCGAGGTCGGCGGGCTCGAGGAGGTCCTCGACCGGGTCGAGGATCGTCCACCAGCCGTTGGCCCGTGCGGCCCCGACGGCCCTGCGGCCGGCGTCGGTCATCAGTCCCGCGGCCTCCATGTCGGCCGCCCGTCGCCGGTTCAACCGGGTCCAGGTGCTGCGAGCACGGCGCGGCGTGAGGAGCTGGAGCCCCCGTTCGTCGTCGAGGCGACCCGCCGTCGAGTCGATCCAGCCGAAGCAGATCGCCTCCTCGACCACCTCGGGGTAGGGGCAGGCAGGCCGGCCGGTGCCGCTGCGCCACGAGCACAGCCAGACACCGCGGACGGTGGCGTGGTGCGCCGCCAGCCAGGCACGCAGCTGCGGACGGGTCTCGGCGTGGTAGATCGGGTAGTCGAACCTCCCGGTCGCGGGATGCTCCGAGGCCGAAGGCGGGACGCCGCTCACCGGCTGCTCCGCTCGAGGTGGCCCAGGTGGCCCAGGTGGCCCAGGTCGCCCACCGACTCGACGCGGCGGTCCCCGGTCGCCGGGTCGAGCCGCAGCGTGCTGATGCTGCCCGGGGGCGTCACGAACCGCACCGGGCCGACAGCCTCGACCGCCATGCCGACGAACGTCGTCACCACGTAGGTCGCCGCGCCCCCGTGGGTCACCAGGACCAGGTGCTCGGGCGCCGCGGCCAGGTGCTCGCGCACCGACGCCTGCACCCGGTCGGCCACCTGCCACCGGGTCTCCGAGCCGGGCACCCCGTCGTGGTGGTGCAGCGCGTCGTCGCCGGACGCCGGGGGTCGCCACGCGCAGCTGCCCACGGGGCGTCCCTCCGCGGCGCCGTACGACTGCTCGCGCAGGCGCCGGTCGAGGCGCACCGGGACCCCCTCTCCGAGCGCGGTCGCCACCAGCTCGGCCGTGCGGCGGCAGCGCACGAGGTCGGAGGAGACGACGGCCACGCGCTCGCCGGCTGCCAGCGCCGGCGACAGCCGTGCGGCCACCTCGGCGGCGACCGCGTGGGCCTCCTGGGTCCCGCGCTCGGTGAGGTCCGCGTCGTACCAGCCACCGACCAGGCCGTCGACCACGTGGGTCGCCTCGGGGTGGGTGAGCAGGTGCAGTGTCGTCATGGCGCCTCCCGTGGACCGCTCGGCCATGATCGTCACATGAGCCGGCCACCCGTCTACACCAACCGCACCGGCCGCCCGCCCGGGCGCTCCGTGCGCGCCCTGGGCGCGGTGCTGCCCGGCATCGCGCGGGTGCGGGCGCAGGCCGAGCCGTACGCCGACGCCTGGCAGGAGCGCACCCGCTCCGCGGCTGTCGCGCCCGGGCGTCGCTGGGTGGTGCTCGGCGACTCCATGTCGCAGGCGATCGGCGCCACCGGCCCCGACCGCGGCTGGGTCGACCAGCTGCTCGGGCGCCTGGGTCCGGCGGGCCACGACCTGAGGGTGGTCAACCTGTCGGCCACCGGCGCGCGCGTGCCCGACGTGCTCGACCAGCAGCTGCCGGCCTGGTCGGCCCTGCCGCCGTCGCGCTCGCCGCTGCCCGACCTGGTCACCGTGATGATCGGGTCGAACGACCTCTTCAGCGGGGCCCGGCACCGCGCCCGCCTGCCGGGAGCGATGGCCGAGCTCGTGACCCGGCTGCCCTCCGGCAGCGTCGTGACCACGCTCCCCCAGCCGCGCGCCGCAGCCCGGCAGGCCAACCGCCACCTCGACGGGGCCGCGCTGCGCGGCCACCTGCGGGTGGTCGACCTGCGCACCGACGGACCGTCCTCGTGGCGGGGCAGGCTGGCCGCCGACTTCTTCCACCCCAACGAGGCGGGCTACGCCGCCATCGCCGACGCCTTCGAGCCGGTGGTGCGTGCGGCGCTGCGAGCCTCCAACGGGCCCGCAACCTGAAGAAGTGCTCAAGATGAGCACAAGATCGCCTCAAGACGGGACGATGGTGCCGTCCCGGTGACCTCCGGGACGCGCCGCACCCCCGGTCGGCACCCACGGTCCGACCCCCGAGGATCCCCATGTCCGTCCTGCCCCTGCGCCGCTGCCTGCTGCACCGCACCACCACGGCGCTCGTCTGCCTGGCCGTGGCCGCCCTGGGCATGCTGCTGCTGACGGATCCCGCTGGCGCGGCCCGGCCGCGCAAGAGCCCGTCGACAGCAGTGGCGTCGCCGCAGCCTACCGAGCGGCTGCTCGGCGTGGCCGTGCCCGGTGCGCCCACCGACCTCCAGGAGTACGAGGACCTCGCCGGCGCCCTGGGCCGTCGCCCCGAGCAGATCACCTTCTACGCGGCCTGGGCCACGGTCGCCGACTTCCCGGCCGCCGACGCCGCCCGGATCGCCGCGGCGGGGGCCGTCCCCGAGCTGACCTGGGAGCCCTGGGACCCCGCCGCCGGCACCACCCAGCCGGCGTACGCGCTCGAGCGCATCGCCGCAGGCGACCACGACGCCTACCTCCGGCGCTGGGCCCGCCAGGTCCGCTCCTACGGCGCTCCCCTGGTCATCCGGATGGCGCACGAGATGAACGGCTCGTGGTACCCGTGGGCCGAGGGCGTCAACGGCAACCGGCCCGGCGACTACCGCGCCGCCTGGCGGCACGTCGTGGGGGTCTTCCGCGACCAGCGGGTCACGAACGTCTCCTGGTCCTGGGCCCCCAACGTGCCCTACGAGGGCTCGGTGCCGCTGGCCGGGCTCTACCCCGGTGACGACGTCGTCGACCGCGTCGGCCTCGACGGCTACAACTGGGGCACCACGCAGCCGTGGTCGACCTGGCAGAGCGCCGAGGAGGTCTTCGGCCCCGGCCTCGCCGAGATCGAGGCGTTCAGCTCGCGCCCCTTCCACATCGGCGAGATCGGCAGCGCCGAGCACGGCGGCGACAAGGCCGCCTGGCTGCGCGACATGTGGGCCTGGCTCGACCGGACCCCGTCGGTCCGGGGCCTGACCTGGTTCCACTTCCACAAGGAGGCCGACTGGCGGATCTGGAGCAGCCCCGGCTCGTTCGAGGCGTTCAGGGCCGGCTACGCCAGCTTCCGCTGAGCCCGACCCCCTCTGCGGGTGGGTTGTGGCGCCGAGGCGGCGACGTACGTTCGCTGCCATGACCGAGAGCAACCAGTCCTCCCTGACCGACGAGCAGATCACCGCGGTGCAGGGCGTCGTCGACCGCGTCAACAGCTACCAGGAGACCGCC
This sequence comes from Nocardioides salarius, assembly GCF_016907435.1. Classification (NCBI taxonomy): domain Bacteria; kingdom Bacillati; phylum Actinomycetota; class Actinomycetes; order Propionibacteriales; family Nocardioidaceae; genus Nocardioides; species Nocardioides salarius. The sequence goes on from NZ_JAFBBZ010000001.1 coordinate 120,992, forward strand.
CCGGAGGGCACCGTGGAGTCCCACCTGCGCGGCGGGCTCAGCGAGGCCGGCATCGAGCTCGCCGACGAGCAGGTCGCCGCCCTGACCGAGGAGATCGAGGCCAACGGCTCGGCCGACGCCGGCCAGGTGCTGCGGTGAGCGACCGCCCCGACGCCGAGCACCAGCGCCCCGAGGGCACCAACGACAAGACGGTCGAGGCGCTCGGCAAGGTCTCCGAGGCGCTCGAGGCCATCGAGATCGCCCGGGGCCACCTCTACACCTTCCACCGCCTCTCCGGGACCGCCGACCTGACCCTCGGCGAGGGGGTCGAGCAGCTGCGTGAGGCCGGGCACGGCAAGCTCGCCGACCTCATCGACCGCGAGCTCGTGGGGCGCAACGTGCTCGACGGCCGGTGGACCTTCCAGGTGATGGAGGAGTACGACGACGGCTACTACGCCGACTTCAAGCGCCTCGAGAAGCAGGCCCGCGACGAGCTCGTGGGCGGTCGGCGCCACCTCTTCGAGGCCGAGATGAAGGAGGAGCGCCGCACCCACGGACTCCCCCACCACACCGCCCGCCCCGGGGTCACCCCCGGCGAGGAGTGAGCCGCCCAGCGACCTAGGCTGCGAGCATGCCCGTGCCCACCCCGCACCTGCGCGTGGACCTCGACCGGCTGCGCCACAACGTACGGCGCGCGGCCGACCACGCGGCCAGCTCGCGGGTCAGCCTGCGGCCGCACGTCAAGACGCACAAGAGCATCGAGATCGCTCGGCTCCAGCTGGTCTCCGGGGCCCGCGGGATCACCGTCGCGACCGTCGGCGAGGCCGAGGCGTTCGTGCGGCTCGGCTGCACCGACGTCTTCATCGCCTACCCCGTGTGGGTCGACGACGACCGGGGCGCCCGCCTGCGCGACCTCGCGGAGGTCGCCCGCGTGGCGGTCGGGGTCGACTCGTTGTACGGCGCCGCCAACACCGGCCGACGCCTGGGCGGCAGCGGCATCGAGGTGATGGTCGAGATCGACTCCGGCCACCACCGGACCGGCATCGAGCCCGACAAGGCCGGTGTGGTGGCTCAGGCCGCGCGCCGGGCCGGGCTGCCCGTGCGCGGCGTCTTCACCTTCCCCGGCCACGGCTACGCACCCGGCGCGGTGGCCAAGGTCGCTGCCGCGGAGGCCCTGTCGCTGCGTGCCGCCACGTCGTCGGTCGAGGCGACCGGGCTCGCCGTCCCGGTCGTCTCCGGCGGGTCCACCCCGACCCTGGCCGCCAGCCTCTCCGGCGCCCGCGCCTACCGCGACGACGACGACACCACCGAGGTCGAGCTGCGCCCGGGCGTCTACGTCTTCGGCGACGCCCAGCAGTGGGAGCTGGGCACCTGCACGCCCGACGACATCGCCCTGACCGCCCGCGCCACCGTGGTCAGCCTGGCCGGCGGCCGGATGGTCCTCGACGCCGGGAGCAAGGTCCTGGGCGCCGACCGGGCGTCGTACGCCAGCGGGTTCGGGCGGCTGCTGCACCGCCCCGAGGCCCGCATCGTCTCGCTCGCCGAGCACCACGCCGTGGTCGAGCCCGGCCCGGGGCGGCGTCCCCGGCTCGGGGACCAGGTCGACGTGGTGCCCAACCACGTCTGCGCGGCGGTGAACCTCGCCTCCGAGCTGTGGGTGGAGGAGGCCGGGGGGCTGCGCCCGTGGCCCGTCACCGCCCGCGGCCTCAACGCCTGAGCGCGCCGCCGGCCGCGCCGAGGGCGCGAAGGGCGCTCAGGAGCCGCTCAGGAGCCGCTCAGGGGGCTCCCCTACGATGCACGCCATGCTGACCCGACCCCTCGCCGCCGCGGCCGTCCTGGCCTGCGTCGGCGCCCTCGCCGCCTGCGGCTCCGAGAACGACGAGACCGCCTCCGACGCCTCCTCGGAGAGCTCCCAGAGCCCCGGGTCGACCGAGTCGACCGAGTCGGGCGACACCGGCTCCTTCTCGCCCGCGGCCGACGGCGAGTGCTCCTACGTCGAGGACGGCAACCCGGCCAAGGAGGTCGAGCTGCCGCCCGCCGACCCGACCGTCGAGGGCGAGGTCGACGTCACGATGGCCACCAGCATCGGCGAGCTCAGCGCCACGCTCGACGCGTCCAGCACCCCCTGCACCGTGGGCTCCTTCGTGTCCCTGGCCGAGCAGGACTACTTCGCCGGCACCACCTGCCACCGCCTCACCACGCAGGGCATCTTCGTGCTGCAGTGCGGCGACCCCACCGCCACCGGCACCGGCGGTCCGGGCTACACGATCCCCGACGAGCTCAGCGGGCAGGAGTCCTACCCCGCGGGCACCCTGGCGATGGCCAAGACGCCCTACCCCGATTCGGGCGGCTCGCAGTTCTTCATCGTCTACGAGGACACCCCGCTGCCCCCGCAATACACCGTCTTCGGCACCGTCGACGCCGCGGGCGTCGAGGCTGTCGCCGAGGCGGCGGAGGCCGGCTCCGACGACCGCAACGGCCCCGGCGACGGCACGCCCAAGACGGCCGTCGACATCGAGGGCGTCACCGTCGGCTAGGACCTCAGGCCGGGTCGGGCCGGTCGTCGGCGGCCTCGTCGGCGCTGCGGTAGCGCACCTGGTCGCCCACGGTGATGGTGCGCCCCACGGTGCACAGCCGCTCCTCGACCTGGCGCAGCGTGCGCGGCACCACCGCGCGGGCGGCGTCCCCGGCCTCGCCCTCGGGGAACTCGACCTCGAAGGTCACCGTGATCCCGGTGATCCGGCTGCCGTGCTCGTCGCGGACCTTGCGGCCCTCGACGTGGGCGCCGAACGCGGTCGGCTCGGCCCGCTTGCCGGTGATCAGGGTCAGGTCGATCGCCCCGCAGCCGGCCACGGCGGCCAGCATCAGCTCCACGGGGGTGAAGTCGGGGTCGTCGCCCGAGCCGATGGGCAGCACCCCGCCCCGGCCGTTGGTGGCCTTGAAGCGCTCGGGGCCGATCTTGACCAGGTCGACACTGCGCAGGCTCGGGTCACTGGTGCCTGGGATGCTCGGGTTCATGGGGCCCAGCCTCGCACGAGCGACACGCCCGGGGACCGCGCCGAGTTGAACCTGGGCGACGTGTCGGGTTGTGTGGAGGGCTTCTGCACCCCATCCGAGGAAAGCGAGTCCACATGCTCACCCTCACCGAGAACGCCAGCCTCATCGTCAAGGAGATCGCCTCCCAGGAGGGCCTCCCCGAGACCGCCGGCCTCCGGATCACCTCGGAGTCCGAGTCCGACCCCAGCTTCGCCGTCACCGCCGCCGACGCGGGCCAGCCCGGCGACCAGGTGGTCGAGCAGGCCGGTGCGACCGTCTACCTCGACGAGTCCGCCGCCACCATGCTCGACGACAAGGTGCTCGACGCCGCCGTCGACCCCAGCGGCAAGGTCGAGTTCGCGCTGGGCCTGCAGCAGTAGGCCTCGCGCCCCAGAACGCCACGAGAGCCCCGGACCGTCACGGTCCGGGGCTCTCGTCGTGCGTGAGGGGGTCGCTCAGCGGCCCAGCAGCCGACGGGTGCGCCGCTTGGGGCGCGGGGCCTCCGCGGCCAGCTCGACGTTGCGCAGCAGTGCGTGCTCCTGGTCCGGGCGACGCCGTCCGGCGGCGATGCCGTTGGCCAGGTCCAGCTGCGTGCTCATGATTCTCATCCCTCTCGGCCCGTCTCGGGCCAGGTCTCGTGGTGCCGGTCCATGACCCTCGTGGTCATGAGTCATCTCCTTCGACGACACTTACACTGTAGCGGTCGCTACACCACGGCCCCTCTTTACCGGCGCTGTGATCTCAGGCACCCCTCCCCGGCCACCACGGGGCCCGTCGGGGCCCCATCGACCCACTGGCAGGATCGGGGCCATGAGCACCCCCACGCGACAGATCCAGCTGACCGCCCGCCCGCACGGGGAGCCGGCGCCCACCGACTTCCGCACCGTCGAGACCGAGCTGCCCGCGCCGGGCGCCGGGGAGGTCCTGGTGCGCAACACCTTCCTGTCCGTCGACCCCTACATGCGCGGTCGGATGAACGACACCAAGTCCTACGTCCCGCCCTACGCCCTCGACGCGCCCATGGAGGGCGGCGCCGTCGGCGAGGTCGTCGAGAGCAACGACGACTCCCTCTCCCCCGGCGACACCGTACTCCACATGGCCGGCTGGCGCGAGCACGCCGTGCTGCCCGCCTCGGCCGCCCGCCGGATCGACACCTCGGCGATCCCGGCCTCCGCCTACCTCGGGGTGCTCGGCATGCCCGGCCTGACGGCGTACGTCGGGCTGACGCGCGTCGCGGAGATGAAGGAGGGCGACGTCGTCTTCGTCTCCGGCGCGGCCGGCGCCGTCGGCTCGCTCGCGGGCCAGATGGCGCGCCACCTCGGCGCGTCCAAGGTGATCGGCTCGGCCGGCACCCCCGAGAAGGTGCGCTGGCTGACCGAGGAGCTCGGCTTCGACGCCGCCTTCGACTACCACGACGGCCCGGTCGGCAAGCAGCTGCGCGAGCACGGCCCCATCGACGTCTACTTCGACAACGTCGGCGGCGAGCACCTCGAGGCCGCGATCAGCAACCTCAACGACTTCGGCCGGGTCGCGGCCTGCGGCGCGATCGCCTCCTACAACGCCACCGAGGCCCCGGCCGGCCCGCGCAACATGATGATGCTGGTGCAGAAGCGGCTGATGCTGCGCGGCTTCATCGTCAGCGACCACGCCGAGGCCGCCGGCGAGTTCTACCGCCGCGCCGGCCAGTGGGTCGCCGACGGCGAGCTGGTGGCCCGCGAGACCGTCAGCGACGGGCTCGACAGCACCGTCGACGCCTTCCTCGGCCTGCTCTCGGGCCGCAACACCGGCAAGATGATCGTGCGCCTCTGATCGCGGGCGTCAGGCCAGGCAGGCCCGGGGCAGGTCGAACCAGCGCAGGTGCTCGAAGTCGGGCGAGACCTGGCCCGGGTGCTCCTCGAGGTCGGGCATCGGCGTGACCTGCGCGCCCTCGAGCACCCTCCTGGCCTCGAGCAGGTGCTCGGCGAGCATCTCCTCGCCGCCGCGCTCGCGGTGCTGGGGCATGTGCGGCACCCCGCCGGCGTACGAGACCTGGCGCAGCGACAGCGGGGGCTCGACGAGCCCCTCGCGGTGGCGCCAGAGCCCCGTGGCGACCTCGAAGCGGTAGTCGCCCAGCAGCCGCCACCCGTCGCGGGCGACCATCCGCACCGCCTCGACGAGGTAGTCCACGACCGTGTCGGAGACGAAGTAGTTGAAGTTCACCCGCACCCACCCGGGCTTGATCCCCTCGCAGCCGCCGGCGATCTCGCGCTCGAACTCGTGGGAGCGCTCGAGGTCGATGCCCAGCAGCCGGTGGCCGTAGGGCCCGGCGCACGAGCAGCCGCCGCGCGACTGGATCCCGAAGAGGTCGTTGAGCAGCGCGACCACGAAGTTGTGGTGCAGGTAGCGGCCCGAGGGCGAGCGGACCACGAACGAGACGATGGAGAGCCGCTGCGCGTCGAGGCTGCCCAGCAGCTCGAGCGCGGGCTCCTCGCGCCACGCCGCGACGGCGCGGGAGAGGTGGCGCTCCTCCTGCTCGCGGATCGTGTCGGTGCCCACGGCCTGCTTGAGCCCGACGACCAGCCCGGCGCGGATCGACTCGATGATGGCGGGGGTGCCGCCCTCCTCGCGGTGCGTGGGGTCGGCCAGGTAGCGGTGGTCGTCGTCGTTGACGTAGGCCACCGTGCCGCCGCCGGGCACGTCGGGCACCCGGTTGGCGAAGAGCTCGCGGCGCGCCACCAGCACCCCCGGGGTCGAGGGGCCGCCGATGAACTTGTGCGGGGAGAAGAAGACCGCGTCCTTGTAGGACAGCGGCCGGCCCTCGAGCGCACCCATCTCGATGTCGACGTACGGCGCCGCCGCGGCGAAGTCCCACAGCGACAGTGCGCCGTGCTCGTGGAGGACCTCCGCGATGCCGGCGGTGTCCGAGAGGATGCCGGTCACGTTGCTGGCGGCCGAGAACGACCCGATCAGCAGCGGCCGGTCGGCGTGCTCCTCGAGCCGGCGCCGCAGGAGGTCCTGGTCGATGTGGCCGTCGGCGTCCTCGGCGATCACCACGACGTCGGCGATCGTCTCGCGCCAGGGCACCTCGTTGGAGTGGTGCTCGTAGGGCCCGACGAAGACCACCGGGCGCTGGTCGGCGGGGATGTGGTCGCTGAGGCGGTGCAGGTCGTCGAGGACCGAGGGCACCCGCAGCCCGAGCACCCCGATCAGCTTGGCGATGGCCCCGGTGCTGCCGGAGCCGGCGAAGAGCACCACGCTCGACGCGTCGCCGCCACACACCTGGCGGATCGTCTCGCGGGCCTCCTCGCGCAGCCGGGTGGTCTGCAGCCCCGTGCCCGAGGACTCGGTGTGGGTGTTGGCGTAGGCCGGCAGCACCTGGTCGCGCACGAAGTCCTCGATGAAGGACAGCGCGCGCCCCGAGGCGGTGTAGTCGGCGTAGGTGACCCGGCGCGGGCCGTAGGGCGTGGCCATCACCTGGTCCTCGCCGATGACGGAGGTCCGCACCGTCTCCAGCAGCCGGTCCCGGTCCTCGCGTGCGCACTCCCCTGCTGCCATGGCCCCAGCATAGGAACGGCGGGGCGGGACCGTGTGGTCCCGCCCCGCCGAGCGGCTACCCGCGTCGGCCGCCGGCCACCCGCACGAAGAACCCCTTGCGGCCCTGAACCACGGTGCTCTGCGGCCCGGCGGTCTGCTCGAGACGGCCACCGTTGCGGCGCAGGCGCAGCTCGAAGAGGACCTCGTCGTTGCGCGGCGAGGACTCGACGGCCTCGACCACCTTGGCCACGGTCTTCGCGCGGTAGAGGTTGGTCCAGGCGGACGAGCCGCCCATCACCGAGAGGTAGCCCGAGCGGGCCTTGTCGGCGATCCGGGTGCGGAAGGGGACGTAGCTGAGCGAGTCGTCCTCGGCGCGCAGCACCGCGCGCAGGCGCAGCACCTTGCCCGCCTGGGCGACGACGCCCTGGCGACGGTTGCTGACCTTGGTCCACTCGCCGCCCCGGCGCTGCTCGAGACCGGCGACGCGCAGGGTGTCGGTCGCGTCGGTGACCACCGAGTCGAGGTCGACCGAGTCGACGCTGGCCTCGGGGATCCGCGAGAGCGCCCAGACCAGGTCACCGATGTCCCACGCGGCGGCCCAGGTGATGTCCTGGTCGTCGACGAAGAGGTCGGAGGCGTCGAGGGTGAACGGCTCGCCCGCCTCGTCGGTGCCCTCCACGACGATGCCCATCGCCGACGTGCCGCCGATGATGCCGTCGAGCACGCGGTCGTGGTTGGCCAGGTGCTGCGAGAACGCGACCTCCGCGGCCCACTCCGACACGTGCACGTCGGTGGAGCCGGTGCGCTCGCGGGCGCCGTACTGCACGTCGGAGGTGACGGTCATCGCCTCGGGCAGCGGGCCGAGCACGCCGGTGATGCCGGCCAGGCGGTCGTCGGTGACGGTGCCCACGGCCGGGCTGATGTTGGCGACCTTGAAGGGCGCACCCAAGGAGTCGGGCTGCACGAAGAGCGCGTCGGCCGGGTGCAGGCCCAGGGTGGTCTCGCCCAGGAAGCCCATCGGGTGCCCGAAGCCGACCACCTGGCCACCGCACACCGAGGTGACGGTGCCGACGCCGGCGTAGGTGATGTCGCCGTAGGAGAACGAGGCGCCCATGTTGCCGCCGGCCACCAGGTCGTCGTCGGTGGCGCGGGAGGCGTCGTCGCGCCCGCCGCGCACAGCGGCCATCTCGTCGCCGCGGAAGTAGCGGGCCCCACGCTCGACCGCGGCCTCGCGGGCCTGCTGCAGCCGGCTGCCGGAGATGCCGCTGACCCCCACCGGGAGCCGCAGCTGGGAGAAGCCCTCCTGGACCTGGGCCCGCGTCGTGCTGGTCTCGCGGGCGATGTCGCGGGCCTGGGTGCCGTCCACGCGCACCCGCCGCGGCGCCTGGGCGTCGAGGTAGTCGTCCATCTCGCTGAAGGGGGTGACGCCGGCGACCGGCGAGGGTCCCCACGACAGCCCGTAGGCGATCGCGCCGACGAGGTTGCCGTCGGCGGGGTCGCCGACGTAGACCGGCGAGCCCGACATGCCCTGCCAGATGCCTCCGGCCTTCGACATCGCCGAGGCGGCGTCGGGGTCCTCGAAGTCGACGACCAGCATGTCGAGCCCGACGGCGATGCCGTCGTCGATGGTGCCGATGACGGTGCCGGTGAACTCCTGGGGGGTGGTGCCCCTGACCACGCTGAGCGCGGTCAGGGTGTCACCCTCGGCGAGCGTCGAGACGTCGACCGGGGCGGCGCAGTCGTTCGCCGGTGCGGACTGAGCGGGCCCGGAGGAGAGGGCGAGCCCCGAGATCATCAGTCCGAGCGCGGCGGTGGTGGACGCCAGGGCCTTTCCCTGGCGCGTGTGTGAACGCTTCATCGCGTGTGGTTCCTCCCGTGAGGTGGGGGCGAAGAGGACGCCCCGCTGTCATGTTGACGCCGCACGCCCGGAAAAGGTTGCCGCCGCTCCGCGCTGCTCCCGAACCGTTACCAAAAGTAAAATGATGCCCGGCCTAGGGTGTGCGGGTGACCCACCAGCACCCCGCCACCGCCGCCCGTGGACTGCAGCGCAGCGAGGCCCTCGCCCGCGCCGAGCTGCTCGAGGTGACGTCGTACGACGTGACGCTCGACCTCGCCTCGTCGGAGGAGACCTTCGCCTCGACCACCCGGCTCGACTTCACCTCGCGGGGCGGGTCGACCTTCGTCGACCTCAAGCCGCGCTCGGTGCGCAGCATCCACCTCAACGGCCGGCCCGTCGACGTCGACCTGCTGCAGCGCGGACGGGTGCCGCTGGAGACCGTCGAGGGCCCCAACCAGCTGGTCGTCGACGCGGTGATGGCCTTCCGCAACGACGGCGAGGGCCTGCACCGCTCGGTCGACCCCGCCGACGGCCGCCACTACGTCTACGGCATGTCGTTCATGGACGCCGCGCCCAGCATCTTCGCCTGCTTCGACCAGCCCGACCTCAAGGCGCCCTACACCTTCCACGTGCGTGCGCCCGAGGACTGGGTCGTCGTGGGCAACTCCCCCGGCACCAACCCCGAGCCGGGCGTGTGGGAGCTCGGGCCCAGCAAGCCGCTGTCGACCTACTTCGTGACCCTGGTCGCCGGGCCCTACCACCTGCTGCGCGACGAGCACGACGGCATCCCGCTCGGGCTGTCGTGCCGCCAGTCGATCGCGGCCGACCTCGAGGCCGACGCCGACGAGCTGCTCACGCTGACCAGGCAGTCCTTCGACGAGATGCACCGGCTCTTCGGGATCCGCTACCCGTTCGGCGACTACCACCAGGCCTTCGTGCCCGAGTTCAACGCCGGCGCGATGGAGAACCCCGGCTGCGTGACGTTCCGCGACCCGCTGGTCTTCACCAGCCGCGTCACCCGCGGCCAGCGCATCTCACGGGCCACCACCGTCGCCCACGAGATGGCCCACCAGTGGTTCGGCAACATCACCACGCCGCTGTGGTGGGACGACCTGTGGCTCAACGAGTCCTTCGCCGAGTACATGGGCAACCGGGTCACCGCGGCCGTCACCGAGTACGCCGACGCCTGGGTGCAGAACGCCTACGCCCGGCGCCAGTGGGGGCTGCTGGCCGACCAGCGCCCCAGCACCCACCCGGTGGCCGGCAACGGCGAGGACGACGCGACCGCGGCGCTGCAGAACTTCGACGGCATCTCCTACGCCAAGGGCTCCAGCATCCTCAAGCAGCTCAACGCCACGATGGGCGACGAGGTCTTCCTGGCCGGCGTGCGCGACCACCTGCACGGGCACTTCTACGGCAACGCCACGATGCACGACCTGCTCGACAGCTGGACCCGCGCCGGCGCGGGCGACCTCGACGCCTTCGCCGACAGCTGGCTGGTCACCGCCGGGCCCGACCGCATCGTGCTCGACCGCGGCACCGGCGACGCACCGGGCGAGGCGCGGCTGCTGCGCACGCCGCCGGAGGGCCACCCGGCCGACCGGTCCCACACGCTGCGCGCCGCCACCCGGGGCCCCGACGACGCCGCCTGGCAGGTGCGCGAGCTGGTCGTCGACGCCGCCGAGACGGCGTACGACGTCGGCGCCGGCGAGGCGGTGCTTCTCGACCCCTTCGAGGACACCTGGGCGGTCACCGAGCCCGACCCGGTGACGATGTCGCGGCTGCCCGACCTGGTCGGCTCGACGGACGACCCGATGCTGCGCGCCGGCATGTGGAACTCGGTGCGCAGCGCCTTCCACCACGCCCGCGTCGCGCCGGGCGCGGTGCTCGACCTGCTCGAGCCGTGGCTGGTCGTGGAGGACCAGGACGCCGCCGTGCAGTTCACGCTGGGCTGGGTGCTGGCGAAGGTCGTGCCGCTGGCCGCCGACCCCGCCGCCGCGTCGGCGCGGGTGCACGTCGCCGCCCTGGCGGCCGCTCGCACCGCCGATGCCGGCTCGACCCTGCAGCTGGCCGCCTACCAGGCTGCCGTCTCGTCGTGCGCCTCGACCGAGGTGCTCGAGGGCTGGCTGATGGGCCGCGACCTGCCGCGGGGCGTCGAGCTCGACCTGGCGCTGCGCTGGCGGGTGCTGGTGCGCCTGGCCGTGCTCGGGGCCGTCGACCGGGAGTCGCTCGACGCGCACCTCGAGGCCGAGCCCACCGCGGTCTCCCGCGTGGAGCACACCCGCGCCGTCGCCTCGCTGCCCACCGCCGAGGCGAAGGCCTGGGCCTGGGAGCGCTTCAACGGCGCTGCCACGGCGCCCAACTACGAGCTCGAGGCGGCCGGCGAGGGCATGTGGCGCGCGGGCCAGGAGGAGCTGCTGGCGCCCTACGTCGAGCGCTACTTCGACGAGCTGCCCGGCACGGCCGAGGTGCACAGCGGCTGGGTGCTCGCCGACGTCGCCGAGGCGTTCTTCCCGCTGAGCAGCCTCGACGAGACCACCGTGCGCCGGGCCCACGCGCTGCTCGCCCGCGACGACCTCGACTCGTCGCTGCGACGGCGGGTCGTCGACACCACCGACGAGCTCGAGCACCGCCTCGCGGTCGTCCGGGCCTACCGGGAGGCCTGAGCATGACCGGTCTCCCCCGCCGCCCCGGCCCCACCGTGCGCACCCGGGTCGAGGAGCACGTGGGCGACCAGGTGCGCCGCCACGAGGACCGCCTGGCCACCGAGGAGCCGCTCGAGGTCCGGCTCACCTGGCCGGGAGCGCCGGCCCGCCGCGTCTGGGTGACCATGCGCACCCCCGGGCACGACTTCGAGCTGGCCGCCGGCTGGGTGCGCCACGAGGGCCTGCTCGGCGCCGGCACCGGGCTCGCCGGCGTGGCCTACTGCACCGACGCCGACCTGACCCGCGAGCAGGAGCTCAACGTCGTCACGGTGGCGCTGGACTCCGCGCCCGCCCGTGAGCCCGGGCACCGCCACGAGGGGCTCTCAGCAGGCTCCTCGGCCTGCGGCGTCTGCGGCGCCGACAGCGTGGCCGACGCGCTCTCGGTGACCCCCGCCGAGCCCTGGGCAGGCCCGCTGCCCACGCCCGACGTCGTACGCCGCCTTCCCGACCTGGTGCGCGAGGCGCAGCGGGTCTTCGACCGCACCGGTGGCGTGCACGCGGCGGCGCTGGCCCGCGCCGACGGCGAGTTGCTCGTGGTGCGCGAGGACATCGGCCGCCACAACGCCGTCGACAAGGTGACCGGCGCACGGCTGCTCGCGGGCGAGCCGGTCGCCGAGGCCTGCTTGGTCGTCAGCGGGCGCGCCGGCTTCGAGCTGGTGCAGAAGGCGGTCTCGGCCGGTGTCGGCTCGCTGGTCGCCGTCGGCGCCCCCACCTCGCTGTCGGCGCGCCTGGCCGCCGAGCGGGGGCTGGGACTGTGGGGCTTCGTGCGCGGCCACCGCGCCGTGCGCTACTGCTAGACGCACCGGACCCCCGCCGCCTGCTGGCGACGGGGGTCGGGTGCTGGTGCGGTGCTGCTGGTGCTGCTGGTGGCTCAGCCGCGGTCGAAGCGGTCGGCCTCCATCACCTTGTCCCAGGCGGCGACGAAGTCGTGCACGAACTTCTCGCGCGCGTCGTCGCTGGCGTAGACCTCGGCGAGGGCCCGCAGCTCGGAGTTCGAGCCGAAGGCCAGGTCGGCAGCGGTGGCGGTCCAGCGCGTCTCGCCGCTCACGGCGTCCTGGATCTCGTAGACGTTCTCGTCGTCGCGCGAGGCACGCACCCGGTTGCCGGGCGTGAGCAGGTTGACGAAGAAGTCGGTCGAGAGCACGCCCGGGCGGTCGGTGAGCACGCCGTGGCGCGACCCGCCGACCGTCGCCCCGAGGCTGCGCATGCCGCCGAGCAGGACGGTCAGCTCGGGGGCGGTGAGGTCGAGCATGTAGGCACGGTCGACCATCAGCGCCTCGGCCGGGATCTTCTCGCCGCTGCGCAGGTAGCCGCGGAAGGCGTCGGCGCGGGGCTCGAGGAAGCGGAACGAGTCGGCGTCGGTCTGCTCGGCCGTCGCGTCGGTGCGACCGGGGCGGAACGGCACGGTGACCTCGACGCCACCCTCGCGGGCGGCCTGCTCCACGGCGGCGACGCCACCGAGGACGATCAGGTCGGCCAGCGAGACCCGCTTGCCGCCCGACTGGGCGTCGTTGAACTCCTGCTGCACCCGCTCGAGGGTGGCCAGGGCGCTCGCGAGCTCCTCGGGCTCGTTGGCCTCCCAGTCCTTCTGCGGGGCCAGGCGGATGCGGGCACCGTTGGCGCCGCCGCGCAGGTCGGTCTTGCGGAACGACGCGGCGGAGGCCCACGCGGTGCTGATCAGGCGCTGGGCGCTGAGGCCCGACTCGAGCAGCGTGGTCTTGAGGCCGGCGATGTCGGCGTCGTCCACGAGGTCGTGGTCGAGCGCCGGCACCGGGTCCTGCCACAGCTGGGCCTCGGGGACCCAGGGACCCCGCAGCCGCTCGACCGGCCCCATGTCTCGGTGCAGCAGCTTGTACCAGGCGCGCGCGAAGGCGTCGGCGAACTCGTCGAGGTTCTCGTGGAAGCGGCGCGAGATCTTCTCGTACGCCGGGTCCGTGCGCAGCGCGAGGTCGGTGGTGAGCATGGTCGGCTTGCGCTTCGGCGAGTCCTCGGTCGGGCCGGGGATGATGTCCTCGGCGTCCTTGGCCTCCCACTGCCACGCGCCGCCGGGGCTCTTGACGAGCTCCCACTCGTGGCCGAAGAGCATGTCGAAGAAGCCGTTGCCCCACTGGGTGGGGGTGGGCGTCCAGGTGACCTCGAGGCCCGACGTGATGGCGTCGGCACCCTTGCCGCTGCCGTAGCTGCTGGTCCAGCCCAGGCCCTGCTCGGTCAGCTCGGCGGCCTCGGGCTCGGGGCCCACGTGGTCGTCGGCGATCGCAGCGCCGTGGGTCTTGCCGAAGGTGTGGCCACCGGCGATGAGCGCGACGGTCTCCTCGTCGTTCATCGCCATCCGCGCGAACGTCTCGCGGATGTAGTGCGCCGCCTTCAACGGGTCGGGCTCGCCCTGCGGGCCCTCTGGGTTGACGTAGATCAGGCCCATCTCGGTGGCACCGAGGTCCTCGACCATGGTGCCGTCGCCGGTGTAGCGGCCGTCGGCCAGCCACTCCTCCTCGGAGCCCCAGAAGACCTCCTCGGGCTCCCAGACGTCGGAGCGGCCGAACGCGAAGCCGAAGGTGTCGAAGCCCATGTCCTCGAGCGCCACGTTGCCGGCGAGCACGAGCAGGTCGGCCCACGAGACCTTCTGGCCGTACTTCTGCTTGACCGGCCACAGGAGGCGGCGGGCCTTGTCGAGGTTCGCGTTGTCGGGCCAGGAGTTGAGCGGGGCGTAGCGCTGCATGCCCTGACCGGCGCCGCCACGGCCGTCGAAGAGCCGGTAGGTGCCGGCGGCGTGCCAGCTCAGGCGGATCATCAGGCCGCCGTAGTGCCCGAAGTCGGCCGGCCACCAGTCCTGGGAGGTGCGCAGCACGTCGACGACGTCGGCCTTGAGCGCGTCGACGTCGAGGCCCTCGAGCTCGCGCTGGTAGTCGAAGTCGGGCCCGAGCGGGTCGCCCTTCGAGGAGTGCACGCGCAGCGGGGACAGGTCGAGCCGGTTGGGCCACCAGTCCTGGTTGCTGCGCGGGGTGACGCCCTCGCGGGGGGTAGGGCCCGGGATGCCCGGGTTCTCGCTCTCGGTGCCGCCGTGCTTCTGGGTGGCGCTCTCCTCGGCCGCGTGGCTCACGGGGCAACGCTCCTGGTCGTTGGTCATTCTCTGCCTTTCCGTACGGCTTGCGCGCTGGGCTTCGGTCGGTGGTGCTGGTCAGGCTGTCGTGCAGGCGGGGCAGGTGCCCCAGTAGACGACCTCGGCCTCGTCGATGTCGAAGCCGTGGTGCTCGCTGGCGTCGAGGCACGGAGCCTCGCCGACGGCGCACGCGACGTCGACGATCGCGCCGCAGCCGCGGCACACCAGGTGGTGGTGGTTGTCGCCGACACGGGTCTCGTAGCGCGCCACCGAGCCGGCGGGCTGGATGCGCCGCACCAGCCCGGCCGCGGTGAGCGCCCGCAGCACGTCGTACACGGCCTGGTGCGAGACCTCGCCCAGGTCGGCGCGCACGCTGCGCAGGATCGTGTCGGTGTCGCTGTGCGGTCGTTCCTGCACAGCGGTCAGCACCGCGACCCGGGGACGGGTCACCCGCAACGAGGCAGCACGCAGCATCGCCTCGAAGGTGCCGGCGCCCGTGCCGGCGGGCACGTCCTCGGACAGAGGCGCGGCGTCGCTGGTCGTCATGTCGACCAGTATGCCCGACTTGTCTGGAACGGTTCAAGACAAGATCGGGTGCGGGCGTGTCGCGGCGCACTCAGCCGATGCGCCGCACCAGCTCGCGCCCCAGGTCCCGACCGCTGAGCCAGGCACCCTCGACGCGCGGCCTGGCCGACCAGGCATCGCCGCAGACCCCCAGCAGGTCGTCGGTGAGCAGGTACGTCGCGTGCTCGCGGCCGCGAGCCGGGCGCGCCAGGCTCCACCGGTGCACGTGGGCCTGCTCCGGGTGCTGGGTCGCGCCGACCAGGCGGCCCAGCGCCTCCACCAGCTCGGGGCCGGCCGCCGCGGGGTCGTCGAGGTGCCGGGCGGCCAGGCCGGGGGTCGAGTGGGCGACCAGCACCGGCGCCTCGTCGCCGCGCCGACGGCCGTCGTCGGCGATCCAGGACAGCGCGGGGTCGTCGTTGACGAACGCGCCGTGCGGCAGGTCGCGCCAGCACCGGCCGGCGTACGTCGCGGTCAGCGCCAGCACCGGCTCGAACTCCACGTCGAGCGCGGTGTGCGCGCTCGCGTGGGCGGCGGGGTCGAGCAACCGCGCCGCCTGGGGGTCGGGCATGGCGAGCACGACCGCGCGGGCCGGCTCGCCGTCGACCTCGAGAGCGCCGTCGCGGCCTCGGGCCACCCGGCCCACCTCGTGACCGGGCACGACGTCGAGCCCGTCGGCGAGGGCCTCGACCAGGGTCCGGATGCCGCCCGGGGTGCCCCAACGCACCGGCCCCTGCTTGCTCTCGGGCTCGGCGCCGGGCGTGAGCGCGGTGAACGTGTCGGTCCAGGGACGGGCCAGGCCGGCGGCGCGCCACTGCTCGACGACGGCGGCGAAGTCGTCGTCGCTCACCGTCAGGTAGGACGCGCCGATGTCGGCGGGGCGACCGTCGAAGCGGCGGCTGGCCATCCGCCCGCCCGGGCGTCGGCCGCGGTCGAGCAGGCGCACGTCCACGCCCGCCGACCGGAGCTCGCGCGCGCACGCCACACCGCTGATCCCGGCACCCACCACGACGACCTCGCGCGCTCCCATGTGACCAGCCTGCCAGCACCCCCGCGGCGTGGGACCACCTCGTTGTCGGTGGCCCCTCCTAGCGTCTGGGGCATGCGCATCCTGCACACCTCCGACTGGCACCTGGGCCGGTCCTTCCACCGTGAGGGGATGCTCACGCACCAGGCCGCCTACCTCGACCACCTGCTCGAGGTCGTCGAGAGCGAGCAGGTCGACGTGGTGCTGGTCGCCGGCGACGTCTACGACCGGGCCCTGCCCCAGGTCGACGCCGTCCGCCTGGCCGACGAGACGCTGTCGCGGCTCGCCGCGTCGCGCGCCCGGGTGGTGATCAGCAGCGGCAACCACGACTCCGCGCGCCGCCTGGGCTTCAGCTCACGGCTCATCGACGCCGCGGGGGTCCACCTGCGCACCGACCCGGCGGGCGTGGGCGTGCCCGTGCTGCTCGGCGACGAGCACGGCGAGGTCGCGGTGCACGCGCTGCCCTACCTCGACCCCGACGCGGTGCGCGAGCCGTGGGGGCTGGGCTCCCGCTCCCACGAGGCGGCGCTCGGCGAGGCGATGCGGCGCGTGCGCGCCGACCTGGCCACCCGCCCGCGGGCCCGGTCGGTCGTGATGGCGCACGCCTTCGTCGGCGGCTCCGTCGACACGGTGCGTCCCAGCGACTCCGAGCGCGACATCAGCGTCGGCGGCGTCTCGCTGGTGCCGACCTCGCTCTTCGAGGGCGTCGACTACACCGCCCTGGGCCACCTGCACGGGCACCACGTGCTGTCCGAGACCGTGCGCTACTCCGGCTCCCCGCTGGCCTACTCCTTCTCCGAGGCCGAGCACCGCAAGGGATCCTGGCTGGTCGACCTGGGCCCCGACGGCGTCCGGGCCGCCGAGTTCGTCGAGGCACCGGTGCCACGCCCGCTGGCCCGGCTGCGCGGCACGATCGAGGCGCTGCTCAGCGACCCGGCGCTCGAGCGGCACGAGCACTCCTGGGTGCAGGTGAGCCTCACCGACGACGAGCGCCCGGTGCAGGCCATGGACCGGCTGCGGCGCCGCTTCCCGCACACGATGGTGCTCTCCTTCGAGGGCCGCGTCCCCGGTCTCGGCGCCCTGCCCGCGCGCCCGAGCACCGGACGCAGCGACCACGACGTGGTCGCCGACTTCGTGCGCACCGTGCGGGGCACCGGCCCCAGCGACGCCGAGAGCGCCCTGCTGCGCGAGGCCGTCGAGTCGTGCTGCGAGGACTCCACCGCCGACCCGGTCGCCACGTCCCCAGAGCGCGAGGCCGGCTGATGCGCCTGCACCGCCTCGAGATCACCGCCTTCGGCCCCTTCCCCGACACCGTCGAGGTCGACCTCGACCGGCTCAGCGAGAGCGGGCTGTTCCTGCTCACCGGCCCCACCGGCGCCGGCAAGACCAGCGTCCTCGACGCCGTGTGCTTCGCGCTCTACGGCGACGTGCCCGGCGAGCGCTCGAGCGCCAAGCGGCTGCGCTGCGACCAGGCCGCCCCCGGCGTGGCCCCCCGTGTCGAGCTCGAGCTGACCATCTCCGGCCGGCGCTTCCGGGTGGTCCGCTCCCCGGCCTGGGAGCGGCCCAAGAAGCGCGGCACCGGCACGACCACCGAGCCCGCCCACGTGGTGCTGGCCGAGCGACGCGACGAAGCGTGGGAGACCCTGTCCACCCGGCTCGACGAGACCGGCTACCTCGTCGGTGACCTGCTCGGCATGAACCTGGTCCAGTTCACCCAGGTGGCACTCCTCCCCCAGGGCCGCTTCCAGGCCTTCCTGCGCGCCCGCTCCGACGAGCGCCACCGGCTGCTCCAGCAGCTCTTCCGCACCGGGCGCTTCGAGCAGGTGGAGGCCTGGCTCAAGGATCGCCGGGTGCGGCTGCGGCGGCGTTCGCAGGAGGCCGAGGAGCAGGTCGCCGACCTCACCAGCCGGCTGAGCGAGGCCGCGCGCGCCGACCTGCCCGGTGCAAGCACCGCCGACGGCGACGGCGACGGCGACGACACTGCAGCCCCCGACCTGGGGCTGCTGGCCGACGACGGCAGCCTCCAGGCGTGGGCCGACGACCTCACCGCCTCGACCGCGCGGGCCCTGACCAGTCGCCGGGTCGACCTCGAGCAGGCCGTGGCCGCCGAGGCCGAGGCTGCGCAGGTCCTCGACCTGGCCCGCGAGCGCAGCGCCCTGCACGAGCGCCACCGCCTGGCCCTCGTCGAGCAGGACGGCCTGGCCGCGGCAGCGACCCGCCAGCGCGCCGACCTCGAGCGGCTGGCGGGCGCGCGCCGGGCGGCCGTGGTGGCGCCCCTGGCGCGACTGGCCCGGCGAGCCGACGACCGGGCGGCGAGCGCCGCCGCCCGGGTCGAGGCGTGCCGGGAGGTCGCGACAGCCGTCCTCGATGACCAGCACCTCCTCGACGACCCGACCGCCCTCGCTGCCGCCCACCGCGAGGCCCGCGCCACCCTCAGCACCCTCGAGGCGGTGCGCCCGCGGCTGCGTCGGCTCCACGAGGCCGCGGTGCGCCTCGACGACCTGCGCCGCGTCCACGAGCGCGACCTGCACCAGGTCGACGAGCTCGAGGCCGAGCTGGCCCGCCTGCCCGACGCGGTGCGCGGGGCGCGCGAGCACCACGCAGGGCTGCTCGCCCGGGCCGAGCGCGCCGACGACCTCGAGGAGCGGCTCGAGGTCGTGCTCGCCCGGGTCGGCGCCCACGACCAGGTCGCGACCCTGACGACCACCGCCGCCCAGGCGCGCCTGGAGTGGCTCGAGGCCCGGGAGGCGGCGATGCTCGCCCACGAGCACCTGCTCGGTGTCCGCGAGGCCCGCATCGAGTCCATGGCCGCCGAGCTCGCCGGCGGCCTGGCCGCCGGCGGCTGCTGCCCCGTCTGCGGCTCCGCCGAGCACCCTGCCAAGGCCGTCGCCGCGGCCGGCGCCGCCGATGCCGGCGCCGAGCGCGCCGCCCAGCGCGGCCTCGACGACGCGAAGGCCCACGAGCACCTGCTCGACACCCGCCACCGCGACCTGCTCGTGCGGCTCGAGGTGGAGCGCGAGCGCACCGGCGGCCAGGACCGCGCCGAGCTCGTCGAGGAGGCCGCCCGCCTGCGCGCCCGGCTGGCCGAGGCCGCCGAGGCGCGCACCGCCCGCTCCAGCGCCGCCCACCGGCTCGCCGACCTCGAGCAGGCCATGGCCGACGCCTCGCGGCGCCACACCGCCCTGCTGGCGGAGCGAGCCGGCCGCGAGGCCCACATCGCCGCGCTGGACCAGGAGGTGGCCTCGACCCGGGGCGAGGTCGTCGACGCGCTCGAGGGGGCCGAGGCCCGGGCCGCGGCCGACGACGAGCAGGAGACCCACGCCGACGCCCTGGCCCGGCGGCTCGAGTCGCTGCTCGAGCACCACCGCGCCCGCTCCGGTGCCGCCGAGGAGCTGTGCACGGCCCTGGACGCGCTCGACGCCGCCCGGCAGGCCGCCCGGGAGGCCGGGCACGCCGCGGAGCAGGCCGCCCACCAACAGGGGCTCGCCGACGTCGAGGCCGCGGAGGCGGCCTACCTCGACGAGGTGGGGGTGCGCTCCCTCGAGCAGCGCACCAGCGAGCACCAGCGCCGCCTCGACCGCGTCGAGCAGGTGCTCGCCGAGGTGGCCCGGCGGCTCGAGGAGCTGCCCGACCTGCCGGGTCCGAACGATCGGCCCGGTCTGGACGGCCTGCCAGGACTGGAGGCGGCGCACCGGTCCGCTCGCCGCCACGCCGAGGGGGTCGGCGCCGAGGTCGCCACGCTCGCGGCGCGCCACGAGAGGCTCGAGGGCCTGGCAGCAGGGCTCGCGGAGAGGCTGCGGGCCTGGGCCCCGCTGCGCGCCGCCCTCGCGCTGGCGACCCGGCTGGGCACCTTCGTCGAGGGCCGCTCGGCCGACAACCACCTGCAGATGCGCCTGTCCGCCTACGTCCTGGCCTACCGGCTCTCCCAGGTGGTGGCGGCCGCCAACGAGCGCCTGGCCCGCATGTCGGAGCACCGCTACAGCCTCGAGCACACCGCCCAGCGCGGAGCCGGCGAGACCCGGGGCGGGCTGAGCCTGCGGGTGCGCGACGACTGGTCCGGCGAGGCCCGCGACCCCGCGACGCTGTCGGGCGGCGAGACGTTCGTGGTGTCCCTGGCCCTCGCGCTGGGCCTCGCCGACGTCATCACCGCCGAGGCAGGTGGCGCCGAGCTCGACACGCTCTTCGTCGACGAGGGCTTCGGGTCCCTCGACGCCGAGACCCTCGAGGACGTGATGGACGTCCTCGACTCGCTGCGCGAGGGTGGCCGGGTCGTCGGCGTGGTCAGCCACGTCGCCGAGATGCGCGACCGGATCCCCACCCAACTGCGGGTGCACAAGTCGCGCAGCGGGTCGAGCCTCGTGGTCGCGGCGGCCGGTCTGTAGGTTCACCTCCATGAGCGGACCCCGCCTCGACCCGACCTTCCAGGCCCTGCCGCACCGTCGACTCGGTGAGGTCGCCCTGGCGCGGGCCGCCGAGCTCGGCGTCAGCCACGCCGACTTCCGCTTCGAGCGGGTGCGCTACCAGGACCTGACCGCCCGCGACGGCGTGCTGCAGGCCGCCGACGACTCCGTCGACGTGGGCTTCGCCGTGCGGGTCGTCCACCGCGGCGCCTGGGGCTTCGCCTCCGGCGTGCTGCTCACCGACGACGAGGCCCGCCGGGTCGCCGAGCAGGCGGTCGCGCTCGCCGAGGTCGCCGCGACCATGACCAGCACCCCCGTCGAGCTCGCGCCCGAGCCGACGTACGACGACGTCACCTGGATCTCCGACCACGAGATCGACCCGATCGAGGTGCCGACCGCCGAGAAGGCCGAGGTGCTCGTCGGGTGGACCCGGCGGCTGCGCGAGCACCCCGGGGTCGAGCACGCCGCGTCGTTCCTCGCCGCTGTGCGCGAGAACAAGTACTACGCCGACCTGCACGGCACCCGCACCACCCAGCAGCGGGTCCGGCTGCAGCCCGGCTTCGAGGCGATGGGCTCGCGCGGCGACCTCTTCGACTCCATGGCCTCCCTCGCTCCGCCGGTGGGCCGGGGGTGGGAGTACGTCGTGGGCTCCCCCGCGGTCGCCTGGGACTTCGACGCCGAGGTGGCCGAGGTGCCGGGCCTGCTGGCCGAGAAGCTGGCGGCCCCCAGCGTCGAGGCGGGGCGCTACGACCTGGTGGTGCACCCCTCGAACCTGTGGCTGACCATCCACGAGTCGATCGGGCACGCCACCGAGCTCGACCGGGCGCTGGGCTACGAGGCCAACTACGCCGGCACCTCCTTCGCCACCTACGACCAGCTGGGCTCGCTGCGCTACGGCTCCCCGGTGATGCACGTGACTGGGGACCGCACCACCCCGCACGGACTGGCCACGGTCGGCTACGACGACGAGGGGGTCGCGGCCCAGTCGTGGGACATCGTCTCCGAGGGCGTGCTCGTCGGCTACCAGCTCGACCGCTCGATGGCCGCGATGAAGCCCGAACTGTCCGGCCCCGACCACCCGCAGGGCCGCTCCAACGGCTGCGCGTACGCCGACTCCCCCGGCCACGTGCCGATCCAGCGGATGGCCAACGTGTCGCTGCAGCCCGCCCCCGACGGCCCGAGCACCGAGGAGCTGATCAGCAGGGTCGAGCGCGGCATCTACGTGGTGGGCGACCGGTCGTGGTCGATCGACATGCAGCGCTTCAACTTCCAGTTCACGGGTCAGCGCTTCCACCGCATCGTCGACGGCGAGCTCGCCGGCCAGGTGCGCGACGTGGCCTACCAGGCCACCACGACCGACTACTGGGGCTCCCTCGAGGCGGTCGGCGGCCCGCAGACCTACGTCGTGGGTGGCGCCTTCAACTGCGGCAAGGCCCAGCCCGGCCAGGTCGCCTCGGTCAGCCACGGCTGCCCGACCTCGCTCTTCCGCGACGTGCGGATCCTGAACACCACCGAGGAGGCGGGTCACTGATGACCTCCCCGAGCCACGCCACGCACCGCACCACCCCGCAGTCGCTGGTCGAGCAGGGCCTGGCCGCGAGCGTGGCCGACGACTGCGTCGTGATCGTGCGCGACACCACCAGCGCCAACCTGCGCTGGGCCAACAACACCCTGACCACCAACGGCGTCGCCCACGGGGTGCAGGTCAGCGTCGTCTCGTTCGTGCGCGGGGCCGACGGCGTCGGCACCGGCACAGTCTCTTCGACCGCGACCACCCAGGCGCAGGTCACCGAGCTGGTGCGCGCCGCCGACGCCGCGGCCCGCAGCGCCGACCCGGCCGAGGACGCCGCCGAGCTGGTGCGCGACCGCGTCTCCCCCGACTGGGAGGAGTCGCCAGTGACCACCGACGTGCACACCTACTCGGCCTTCGCGCCCGCCCTCGGCGAGGCCTTCGGGCGCGCCCGCGCCGAGGCCCGGGTGCTCTACGGCTTCATCAGCCACGAGGTCGCCACCACCTACCTGGGCTCGACGACCGGGCTGCGGCTGCGCCACGTCCAGCCCACCGGCCACTACGGGTGCACCGGCAAGGACGCCGCCCTCACGCAGAGCGCCTGGGTCGGGGGCGCCACCCGCGACGTCAGCGACGTCGACGCGCTCGCCATGGACGCCGCCGTCGCCGAGCGTCTCGCCTGGGGCGCGCGCGGGCGCCACGACCTGCCAGCGGGGCGCTACGACACGATCCTCCCGCCGTCGTCGGTCGCCGACCTGCTGGTCTCGACCTACTGGGCCGCCGGCGCGCGGGTGGCCCACGAGGGCCAGTCGGTCTTCAGCGGTCGCGGCGGCGGCACCCGGATCGGCGAGCAGGTGGCCTCCTCGGGGGTGCACCTCTACTCCGATCCCGCCCACCCGGGCCTGGAGTGCGCGCCCTTCGTGGCCGCCGCCTCCTCCTCCAACGAGACCTCGGTCTTCGACAACGGCCTGGGCCTGGCGCGCACCGACTGGATCCGTGACGGCCGGCTCGAGGCGTTGGCGCAGACGCGGCACTCGGCCGGGCTCACCGACCAACCGGTGACGCCGTACGTCGACAACCTGGTGCTCGACGTCGACGGCGGTGCCGGGCGGCTCGACGACCTCGTCGCCGGCACCGAGCGCGGCCTGCTGCTGACCTGCCTGTGGTACATCCGCGAGGTCGACCCGCAGTCGCTGCTGCTCACCGGCCTGACCCGCGACGGCGTCTACCTGGTCGAGGACGGGGAGGTGCGCGGCCTGGTCAACAACTTCCGGTTCAACGAGAGCCCGGTCGACCTGCTGCAGCGCTTCTCGGCAGCCTCGGCGACGGTGCCCAGCTTCAGCCGCGAGTGGGGCGACGACTACTTCAGCCGCACCGCCACCCCAGCGCTGCGGGTGCCCGACTTCAACATGTCGAGCGTATCGCAGGCCCTGTAACCGGGTGTGTCCCTAGTGAGACCGAAACGCACTCACCTGCCGAGGTCCGTGGAGCCCAGGGACTCCGCTCCGGGCCCGTAGCCGAACGGGCACAACGCTTCGCCAGGCAGCCCCGACACCGGCTCTCCGCAGGGGCGCACGGCGCGACGGGCTGTTGTGCCCGTTCGACTACGACCTGTTCCAGCGGAACTGACGCGGGGCTGGCATCCGACTCTGCCGATGAGCGGCCGGGTGGCGAAGGTCGCCGGAGTGACTCAGGCTGACGTCATGAGCGCAAGCGCCGCCCAAGCTGACGCCTTCTACCGCGAGGCACTAGAGCATCAACTCGTCTGGGGCATCAGGGACGCCGACGGCTTCCCCGCCCCCGAAACGCCGCAGGGGCGCGGCGCGCGATGCCGTTCTGGTCGCTGAGGAGTCGAGCCGAGCGCATCACCAGCGCCGTCCCGGCCTACGACGGGTTCGAGGTGGTGCCTGTTCCGCTCGACGAGTGGCGCGGTCGCTGGCTCTCAGGACGTGGGCGCGACAGGCTCCGTGTGGGGCTCAACTGGCCAGGCGAGAGCGCCACAGGACATGACCTGGCTCCGAACGAGGTGGAGCAGAACCTAGTGCACGGCGGACCTGTTAGTGATCGCTCACACCGCGACCCGCAAGATCGTGCCAAAGAGCGTGGGCACTGGCTCGGAAACTCAGTGGTGAGCTAGCCGCCGCTCGTGCCACGGTGCCAACCATGGCGAACGACGAGGCGTTGAACAGAGCGGCGGAAGTAAACGAGCAGTTCCGCTCGACCGAGTTGTCGGCTGAGACAGTCACTCGACCCGCCGGGCCACACACCCAGACCGTGCATTCATTCCTGCGGCACCTTCGCGAGAAGGGCCTGGACTGCGTTCCCCAGCCGATTTCGCTAGACGATGAGACCGAGACACTTCGCTTCATTGAGGGTGATAGCGGCGGTGATGGTTGGAAGAACCAGCACGACGAGCAGGGGTTGCGCTCGGCAGCGAAGTTGCTGCGACGAATTCACGACGCCTCTGCTGACTGGGTGCCACCCGACAACGCCGTGTTTGCCACTCCGATGGCCGAGGGCGGTGACGTCTACGTCAATGGGGATCCCGGACCTTGGAACTTCGTCTGGCGGGACGGAGAGGCGGTCGCGCTCATCGACTGGGACTTCCTTCACCGCGCGCCCAGGCTCGACGACGTGGCGTACGCCCTTCTGTGGTTCGCCCCGATGCGGGACGACGAGGCGGCGCTCACGTGGCACCACTTCGCGCAAGTACCCAACCGCCGCGCGCGCATCGAGACTTTCCTAGACGCCTACGGGATACCGGCTGATTTCGACGTCGCCGACGCCGTTGCCCGACGCCGCCACGCGACCATCGACCGCGTCCGATTCCTCGCGGACCAAGGGCAAGAACCTCAGAAGACCTGGGTCGCTGAGGGCAGCCTCGACGAAGAAGAAGCAGAGATTGCGTGGATCGAAGCGAACAGGTCTCTGTTCTCACGCTGACGCCATGCGCGAGGCAACTCCATCGGGACACGGTTGATGGATGGTCGCCTCCGACCATGCCAGTGTCGGGCTGGTCTGTCGGCTAGAACCAGAGGGACGTCTCGCCGGTGCCGTCACCGTACGTGCACTGGAACCCGAGCGGCTGCCAACTCCAGTCGTACGACACGGAGTCGTGCCTCGAACTGGCGGAGTCATCGCGGGAGCAGGCGGATTCCATCCGCCACCAGCCGACGCGGACGTACCCGGCAACGGCGACTGACAGCACCAGGAGCCCCACCACCGCCAAGACCAGCTTCTTCACGGAGGCACGGTATGCGATCGCCAGGACACGAAGCGTACGGCCACGCCGCGTAACCCGCGCGTCAGCGCGCGATCATCTGCCGCTGTCCACACGGTCCTGCCGAGTAGCGTGCGCGGCTGCCGATGAGCGGAAGTCGGGATGGGCCGCTGTGGCAGGGAGTCCGAGTGATCAGTGTTGATCGAGCTCGCGCTTCTCAGCGGCTGCCCCCGCTCGAACTGCCGCCACGACGAGGAAGACGGCGAGGGCCCCAGACGCGATCGCCAGCAACCGCCAGTACCCGGGTGTGAGGATCGCGAGGGAGAATGTCGCGACCAAGGCGCCCATGGCGTAGTACACCAACACGTTGAACTTCGGGTTGTCTGTGGGCGGCCGCATCGGGCCCGGCACAGGACTGCTCATGACAGCAGATTAGAGCGTAGCCCGGTGAGATCCCGGCCCTGCGAGGTCGGCTCAGCCCCAGTCGTCGCGCCGCTTCTCCACCCGCCCCCGGGCCCCGAGCGCGGCGCGCTCGGCCTCCGCGGCCCGCGCCTGCTCCTGACCCACGAGCAGGCCGTAGGTGAAGTCGCTCTCGCCGTCCTCGCGGGCCAGCGCGGCGAGCCGGACCAGCTGCTCGCGCGCCACGACCGTGTCCTGCCGGGCGCCGAGCGCCGTGGTGACCTGCTTGGCCGCCTTGCGCAGTCGGCGGGCGGACTTGCCCGCCGCTGGCTCCAGGGCCTCCCCGGTGTAGCGCAGCCGCTTGGCCGCCTTGCGGGCCGCGTGCCAGGCCTCATCACGTCCGTCGCCGGTGGCCGCCTCCGCCGCGGCGAGCCGGTCGAGCAGGCGTGCGACGTCCTTGCGCACTCGGCGCGGCAGCCGCTTCCGGGCCTTGCGGTGAGCCGTGGCGGTCCAGGGCGGTGCCGACGCCAGCTGCACGAGCCGGTCGACGAGCGCGAGGTAGCGCTCCGACTCGAGCGTGGCCTGCGCCGCGCGGAGGGCGTCGCGCGCGTCCGCGTCGAGCTCTCGGCGCACCCGCTGGCGCACCGGACCCACCAGGGCTTCGCGGGGCTGCTCGTCGAGCCGTTGCAGCAGGTGGTCGCGGGCCACCTGCGCGTCGCGCGCCGGCGCGAGCTCGCGGCCCAGCCACCTCAGCTCGTCGCGCAGCGGGTCGGTCACCTCGCGCTCGACCAGGGGCCGGAAGGTCGCCAGCGCCGTGCGTATCCGCCGGCAGGCGATCCTGGCCCGGTGCACCCCCTCGGGGTCACCACGCCGGATCGCCACGTCCTGGCGCTGCAGCGTGTCGACCAGGGTGGCCAGCCGTGCGTGCAGCACCTGCGACGCGGGCCCCCTCCACGTGGGCCGGGGTGGCGCCTCGGGCGGGTCTGCCCGCTCGCCCAGCACCTGCACGACCTTGCGCTGCACCGGCGACCGGGCGACGCCGCTCGCACGCAGGTGCTCCTCCACCGCGTCCAGCAGGGCGGGGTCGCCGTCGACCAGCTCGACCTCCCACTCCCGCCAGGCGCTCTGCCGGTCCGTGCCGTCCTCGCCCGGCGCCTGACCCTCGACGCAGTCGTCGGAGACCTCCGCCAGCCGCCGGCCCTGGTCGTCCAGGAGGTCGGTCGTGCTGCGCCGCGTCACCACGGTGGCGACGGGGGCCAGCTCGGCGCCGCGGGTGCGGGCCAGCACGAGGCGGCGCAGCGCGACGGGCACGTGGTCGGTGCGTCGACCCAGCGGCGCGTGCACCTCGTCCCGGCCCTCGCCGGCCGGCAGCTTGAGGTGCCAGCCCGCGTCGGCTCCGCCGGTGCGGCGGCGCAGCGTGATCCCCGCCCGGACCAGCCGCAGGTCGGCGGTGTCGACGTACGTCGCTTCGAGCAGCGACTCCTGCGCCTCTCCCAGCTCGGCCACGCCGGCCACCCCGACGAGGCCCGGCAGCGCGAGGTCCGGCGGGACGGGGCCGAAGGTCCGCTCGATCTCGTGGTGCTCGCTCACGTCCCCCGGTCTACCGGACGCACCTGTCCCCTGACCACCACCGTGCGGGTGCGGTGCAACCGTGCGGCCCGCTCGCGCGTACTCCACCTGACAACCACCACCGCCCCTGCGGGGCAGCACCGAGAGGACGCACCATGCGACCCGTCACCACCACCCTGTCCACCCTGGCCGCCGCGGCCGTCCTGTCCACCGCCACCGCCGGTCTGGCCGCGGCGTCGGACGACCCGGGACCCGGGGCCACCACCCACCGCGAGGTCGGCCGCCTGCTCGAGTGCACCGGCACGTGGATGCAGCGTCCGGTCCTCGCGTCGGTCTACGAGAACCGCGGGGTCGTCAACGAGGTCTCCGTGCAGGTCGGGGAGGGCCGCCGCGAGGTGGGCGCCGCCCGGACCCAGGAGCGCCGCTTCATCCGCGACGGCCGGGTGCGCGCCACCCTCGACCTCGGCGGGCGCCCGGCCCGGCTCAGCGGCACCGTGTCCCGCACCGGGGTGCGCAGCACGGTCCACGAGGAGCACGACGACGCCGGCCAGCACGTGGTCGTCGACGGCGTGCACCGGATGCTCGACGTCGACCTCGCGCTGGTCTGGCGTGGTCGTGGTGCACCGCTGGAGTGCACCGGGTTCGCCTACGACCTGCAGGTCACGACGACCCCGGCCTGAGCGCTACTCGGCGAAGGCCTCCAGCGGCGGGCAGGCGCAGACCAGGTTGCGGTCGCCGTAGGCCTGGTCGATGCGCGCGACCGGCGGCCAGTACTTGTCGGGGTCGATGCCGGTGGGGAAGACACCGAGCTCGCGGTCGTAGTCGCGGTCCCACTCGCCCACCAGGCAGCGCGCGGTGTGCGGGGCGCCGCGCAACGGCGACCGCTCGGCGCTCCACTCCCCCGCACCGACCCGGTCGATCTCGCCCTTGATGGCGATCATCGCCTCGCAGAACCGGTCGATCTCGGCCAGGTCCTCCGACTCGGTCGGCTCGACCATCAAGGTGCCGGCGACGGGGAACGACATGGTGGGCGCGTGGAAGCCGTAGTCGACCAGGCGCTTGGCGACGTCGTCGACGCTCACGCCGGTGTCCTTGGTCAGCCCGCGCACGTCGAGGATGCACTCGTGGGCCACCAGGTCGCTGTGGCCGCGGTAGAGCACGGGGAAGTGCTCGCCCAGGCGCGCCGCGACGTAGTTGGCCGAGAGCACGGCCGACGCGGTCGCCCGGGTCAGCCCCTCGGCGCCCATCATCCGCACGTAGGCCCACGAGATCGGCAGGATCCCCGCCGAGCCGTACGGCGCCGCCGAGATGGGGCCGATGCCCTCGCGCTTGTCGGCCTCGGGGTGCAGGGCGTGCGAGGGCAGGTACGGCGCCAGGTGGGCGCGCACCGCGACCGGGCCCACGCCCGGGCCGCCGCCGCCGTGCGGGATGCAGAAGGTCTTGTGCAGGTTGAGGTGCGAGACGTCGCCACCGAACTCGCCCGGCTTGGCGTAGCCGAGCAGCGCGTTGAGGTTCGCCCCGTCGACGTAGACCTGCCCGCCGTGCTCGTGCACGACACGGCACAGCTCGGTGATCGACTCCTCGTAGGCACCGTGGGTCGAGGGGTAGGTGACCATGATCGCGGCCAGGTCGTCGGCGTGCTTCTCGCACTGCGCGCGCAGGTCGTCGAGGTCGACCGACCCGTCGTCGCCGGCCTTGACGACCACGACCCGCATGCCGGCCATCACCGCGGACGCCGCGTTGGTGCCGTGCGCCGAGCTGGGGATCAGGCACACGTCGCGGGCGGTGTCGCCGTTGGCGCGGTGGTAGCCGCGGATGGCCAGCAGGCCCGCGAGCTCGCCCTGCGAGCCGGCGTTGGGCTGGATGGAGACCCGGTCGTAGCCGGTGACCTCGCCGAGCCACTCCTCGAGCTGGTCGACGAGCTCGCGGTAGCCCTGGGCGTCCTGGGCCGGCGCGAAGGGGTGCAGGTCGGCGAAGCCGGGCAGCGAGACCGGCTCCATCTCGGTGGTGGCGTTGAGCTTCATCGTGCACGAGCCGAGCGGGATCATGCCGCGGTCGAGGGCGTAGTCGCGAGCCGAGAGCCGGCGCAGGTAGCGCAGCATCTGGGTCTCGCTGCGGTGCAGCGAGAAGACCTCGTGGGTCAGGTAGTCGGTGCTGCGGCGCAGGTCGTCGGGCAGCGCGTCGGGGGTGGCGCGGTCGAGCGCCTCGATGCCGGCGTCGTCGAGGGCCGTGCGGCCGGTGCCCGTGGAGAAGGCCTGCAGGACCCGCACCAGGGTGGAGGCCGTGGTGGTCTCGGAGGTCGAGATCCCCACGGTGTCGTCGTCGGTCAGGCGCAGGTGCAGCCCGAGCTCGCGCGCGGCCGCCACGACCTCGGCGGCACGACCCGGCACCGGCACGCTCAGGGTGTCGAAGAACCGCTCGTGGGCCACCGGGTGACCGGCGTCGCGCAGCGCGGCGGCCAGGACCGCCGCGTAGCGGTGGGTGCGGGTCGCGATCGCGCGCAGGCCCTCGGGCCCGTGGTGCACGGCGTACATCGAGGCGACCACGGCGAGCAGCACCTGGGCGGTGCAGATGTTGGAGGTGGCCTTGTCGCGGCGGATGTGCTGCTCGCGGGTCTGCAGCGCCAGCCGGTAGGCCGGACGGCCCTCGGCGTCGACCGAGACGCCGACCAGGCGCCCGGGCAGGTGCCGCTCGAGGCCCTGGGCCACCGACATGTAGCCGGCGTGCGGGCCGCCGTAGAACAGCGGCACGCCGAAGCGCTGCGAGGAGCCGACCACCACGTCGGCGCCCATCGCCCCGGGCGCCTCGAGCAGGGTCAGGGCCAGCAGGTCGGCCGCGACCACCGCGAGCGCGCCACGCTCGTGGGTGGCGTCGATGAGCGGGCGGGGGTCGAGCACCCGGCCCGAGGCACCGGGGTACTGCACCAGCACCCCGCACAGCTCGCCGTCGGGCAGGCCACCGGCCAGGTCGGCCACGACGACCTCGATGCCCAGGCCCTCGGCCCGGGTGCGCACGACGTCGATCGTCTGGGGCAGGGCGTCGGCGTCGACGACGAAGGGTCCGCTGGCCTTGCGGTTGCCGCGACGCACCAGCGTCATCGCCTCGGCGGCGGCGGTGCCCTCGTCGAGCAGCGAGGCGTTGGCCGTGGGCAGGCCGGTGAGGTCGCCCACCACGGTCTGGAAGTTGATCAGGGCCTCGAGCCGGCCCTGCGAGATCTCGGGCTGGTACGGCGTGTAGGCGGTGTACCAGGAGGGGTCCTCGAGCACGTTGCGGCGCACGACCGGCGGCGTGATGGTCGCGTGGTAGCCCAGTCCGATCATCGCCTCGGCGGGCCGGTTGGCCGAGGCGAGGGCGCGCAGCTCGCGCGAGGCCTCCGCCTCGCTGATGGCCGGCGGCAGCGCCAGCTCGCCCGCTTGGCGGATCCCGCCCGGCACGGCCGCATCCATCAGCGCGTCGAGGGAGTCGAAGCCGAGCCGCTCGAGCATCGTGGCGACGTCGTCGGGGCGCAGGCCCACGTGGCGATCGACGAACGGCGAGGCGGAGTCGAGCTGGGCGAGCGTGGGCTGGTCTGACACGGTGGCGGGCTCCTCGGGTGTGGGTCGTCCGGGTGCCTCCCCCTCTGTCACGCGCAGGGCGCTCCAGAGTTGCCTGGCCCGCGTGGTCCTGGCGCCTGAGAGGTTCCGGGGAGGAATTGCCCCTTCGGCGCCCCGGCACGCCGCCGTGGTGGCCGGCGCCGGGGACTCTCCCGCACGGGATGGTCAGCGCGGCCCAATCTACTACCCCCCACGCGCACCACGACCCGCCCGGGAGCCCGGGCGGGTCGTGGAGGTGGTGCTGTGGGGTGCGGCTCAGCCGGCGCTGCGGGCGGCGCGGCGGGCGGCGAGCTCGTCGCCGGCGCCGGAGGTGGCCTCGTCGTCGGCCGCGGTGCGCTCGCTGGGCAGCTCGGCGAGCGTGCCCTCGATCTCGCGCCACACGCCGCCGATGGCGATGCCGAAGACGCCCTGGCCGCCCTGGAGCAGGTCGATGACCTCGTCGTTGCTCGTGCACTCGTAGACCGAGGCGCCGTCGCTCATCAACGTGACACGGGTCAGGTCGTCGGTGCCGCGCGCTCGCAGGTGCTGCACCGCGGTGCGGATCTGCTGCAGCGAGATGCCGGCGTCGAGCAGGCGCTTGATCACCTTGAGGATCAAGATGTCGCGGAAGGAGTAGAGCCGCTGCGACCCGGAGCCCTTGGCCCCGCGCACGGTCGGCTCGACGAGCCCGGTGCGGGCCCAGTAGTCGAGCTGGCGGTAGGTGATGCCCGCGGCGTTGCAGGCCGTGGGCCCGCGGTAGCCGGTGTCGCTGGGCAGGGGTGAGACGTCGTCGGTGAAGAGGAGTCCCTGCTCGTCGGCGGCCTCGGCCGCTGCGGCGGCGTCGCGGGTCGCCCGCAGCTCCTGCTCGTGCTCGTTCACGCGGTCCTCCGTGGGTCTACTCCGCTGGGACGTAACCCCCAGGGAAGGAGCCGTGGCTGCCGAGGCGACCACAACGGTGGAGTTACAACGAAGACATCCTCAACGTATGCCCCCGGGGGACGGGGGTCAAAGACTCTCGCGGCGTGTCGCAACCCTCAACCTGAGGTCGAGGGTGAGGTCGTGGCTACTCCTGCGGCCCGTCGAAGTCCTCGGGGGTGACGTGGTCGAGGAACTCGCGGAACTTCTCGACCTCGTCCTCCTGCTCGGCGGGCACGGCGAGGCCGGCCTCGTCGAGGACCTCCTCGGAGCACACGATCCGGGTGCCGGTGCGCAGCGCCAGGGCGATCGAGTCGGAGGGGCGGGCGCTGACCTCGACGCCCGAGCCGAGCACGAGCGTGGCGTAGAAGACGCCGTCGCGCACGTCGGTGATGCGCACCTCGACCAGCTCGTTGCCGGTCGCGCCCAGCACGTCCTTGAGCAGGTCGTGGGTCAGCGGCCGGGGCGGGGTCACCCCCTGCTGGGCGAAGGCGATCGCGGTCGCCTCCACGGCCCCGATCCAGATCGGGAGGTAGCGCTCCCCCGTCACCTCGCGCAGCAGCACGATCGGCTGGTTCGAGGGCATCTCGACCCGGACACCCATGACATCGACTTCGCGCACACGATCACCTTACGCCGCAGGTAGTGAGGTCGCGCGGGCCCCGGGTGGTCCCGGCGTGCCCGCGCCCGATCAGCGCAGCCCGGCCTTGACGAGCGTGGCGTGCAGGCGCACCGACAGGGCCGCGATCTCGGTGACCGCCTCGGCCGCTCGTCCCTTGGCGCCCGCGTCGCGGCCCCGCTCCATCGGCGCGACGACCTGCTGGACCAGCCCGACCTCCCGGTCGGCGGCCGTCTTGAAGGCGCGCAGGTGACGCGGCTCGAAGCCGAAGTCGGCCAGCTCGCGCGCGGTGCGGGCGATGACCAGCGCGTCGGTGTCGTAGTGCCCCGTGCCGGGGCGCGGGGTCAGCAGCCCGAACTGCTCGAGCTGGTCGAGCAGCGCCTCGGTGATCTCGGCGACCTTCAGCAGCTCGCGGCGCGAGAGACGCAGGTCGTCGCGCCGGGCGAAGGAGGCCGGGCTGGGCAGCCCGTCGGCGGCCAGCGCGACCGAGGGCACCGTGGGCACCACCGGCTCGATCGGCGGCGGCTCCAGGCCACGGTCGATCGCGTCGAGGTGCTCGCCGATCACCTTCAGCGGCAGGTAGTGGTCGCGCTGCATGCGCAGCACGTAGCGCAGCCGGTCGACGTCGGCGTCGGCGAACTTGCGGTAGCCCGCGGGCGTGCGCTCGGGCTTGATCAGCCCCTTGTCCTCCAGGAACCGGATCTTGGGGATGGTGACCTGCGGGAAGTCGGGACGCAGCAGGTCGAGGACCTGCCCGATGTTCATCCGGGCGCGCGCACCGCCCGAGGCCGCGTCGACCGGGACCGGACCTGGGACCACGGCTCAGCCGCCCTCGTGCCCCGAGAAGAACACCAGCCGGTACTTGCCGATCTGCACCTCGTCGCCGTCGCTGAGCCGGACCCGGTCGATGCGGTCGCGGTTGACGTAGGTGCCGTTGAGGCTCCCGGCGTCGCTGACGCTGAAGCTGGGGCCGCTGCGGTGGAACTCGGCGTGGCGGCGCGAGACCGTGACGTCGTCGAGGAAGATCTCGCTGTCGGGGTGGCGCCCGGCGGTGACCACGTCGGCGTCGAGCAGGAACCTGCTGCCCGAGCCCGGGCCCTTCTGCACCACGAGCAGCGCGTGGCCCGGCGGCAGCGCGTCGACCGCGGCCGCGTCGACCGCGTTGAGCTGGCGGTCGGAGGTCTCGACCCGGCTGGACTCGCCCGTGCCCGAGGTGCCCATCGCGCCGGCCTGCACCGAGATCGTGGCCGTCGACTCCCCCGGCCCCTCGCCCGAGGGCTCGGTGGGCTGGTCGGTGTCGGCCGTCACCAGGCGGGTGCCGCACTGGGAGCAGAAGCGTGCGTCGTCGGGGTTCTTCCTGCCACACGCGGTGCAGAACGGCATCGCTGTCTCCTCCTGTACGACGGGGCGCCAACCCTCACCACCGGCTGGAGGGTGAAGGTTGGCCCCGAACCTATCAGTCCGGCAGGGTCCGGCAAGCCGGACCGCGAGGGCTCATGCCTCGAGCGAGGCCTCGTACGCCGCGGCGTCCATCAGGGCGTCGAGCGCACCGGTGTCGGTGGGCACGACCTCGAAGAGCCAGCCGCCGCCGTAGGGGTCGTTGTTGACCAGCTCGGGGGTGGCGTCGAGGGACTCGTTGCGGGCCACGACCTCGCCGCTGAGCGGGGCGTAGATGTCGCTGACCGACTTGGTCGACTCCAGCTCGCCGCAGGTGCTGCCGGCCTCGAGGCTCTCGCCGATCTCGGGCAGCGAGACGTAGACGATGTCACCGAGGGCGTCCTGCGCGTACTGGGTGATCCCGATCCGCACCGCCCCCTCGTGCTCGCCGGGCGTGCGGACCCACTCGTGCTCGCTGGTGTAGGACAGGTCGTCGGGGTACATGGCGTCTCCTCTGGCTGGCGGTGCGCGCAGGCTACTGCGCGTCCTGGGGGCGGGCGAAGTCCGGATCGAGCGGTTCGGCCACGGCCTCGATGTCGATCGAGGCCTGCTCGGTGATCTCGACCTCCGCGCCCTCGTCCTGCAGGTCCACACGGGGGCCCTCGAGGATCGTCATTGCGTTGGTCAGCGCCGACGGCGGCCCGATCACGTCGAAGACGTACGGCGCGCTGAGCACCTGGCCGTCGACCTCGAGCCCGCCGGTGACGTCGGTGAAGGCGCTCTGGGCGACCAGGCGCACCTGGCCGTTGACCTGGATCGCCTCGGCGCCGGCCACGCGCAGGCTCTGGATCATGTCGACGACCGTGTCGGCGTTGACCGGGGCGGTCACCTCGCTGATGGTGATGCGCACCCCGGGCCCGCGCACCGGCACCAGCCCGGCGAGGATCGCGAGCGTGTCGGCCTCCGACTGCGCCTGCTGCAGCGCCGTGCGCTGGTCGGCGCTGTCGGAGGCCAGCTGGTCGCGGGTCGTCTCGAGGCGCTCGATCTCGGCGCGGGCGCGCTGGCTGGTGCCGGCCAGGCCGTCGAGGACCGCGATCAGGTCCTCGTCGCGGTAGCCGGCGTAGGTGTCGTCGGCCTCGGTCGAGCGCACCTGCACGACGGCGGCGAACGCCACCAGGGCCAGGAGCACGGCGACGACCACCTGGTTGCGGCTCGGCGTCCTCAGTGCGTGCAGCAGCCGGTTGCGGCCCGACTGGGGCTCGCCCTGGCGCTGCGGGTCGGGCTCAGGCATGGAAGAGGTGGCGCCGGATGGCGGCGGCGTTGGAGAAGATGCGGATCCCGAGCACCACGATGACACCGGTCGTGAGCTGGTTGCCCACGCCGAGCTTGTCGCCCATGAACACGATGGCCGCCGCGATGACGACGTTGCTGACGAACGAGATCACGAAGACCTTGTCGTCGAAGATCCCGTCGAGGTAGGCGCGCAGCCCGCCGAAGACGGCGTCGAGCGCGGCGACGACCGCGATCGGCAGGTAGGCCTCCATCGACGTCGGCACGTCGGGCTGGAGCACGAGGCCGAGCACGATGCCCAGCAGCAGGCCGAGGGCGGCGATCATCGGGCGCCCTCCTCGTTCTCCGCGCGCGGCTCGTCGGTGGTCAGTGGTGCGGCCGACAGGAGCGTACGACGTCGGGCCGCGGGCAGCTTCACGGAGGTCAGGGTCTCCTGGCGGTAGGCGAAGCCCAGCGCCTGCGCCACGTTGATGAGCGCGCTGCCGCTGGCGGTCTCCTGGAACCGCGCGAGCAGGCTGCGGCTGTCGCCGATCGCCGTCACGACGTACGGCGCGGCGATGGGCACCGAGTTGACGTTGACGACCACCCCGGAGTTGCGGATCGCGCTGACCGCGGTCAGGCGCTGCCCGTTGACCGCCACCGCCTCGGCGCCGGCGAGCCACAGCCCGTTGGCCGCCTTCTGCAGGTCGATGTCGCGGATCAGGTTGTCGCCCGCCACGGGGTTCTCCAGCGTCAGGCGCACCCCCTCCCCCTGCACGGGCAGGTAGCCGGTGGTGACCTGCAGCCGGCGCAGCCGGCTCTGGGCCTCGACGGCGGTCTCGGTGAGCCGGGCGACGTTCTGGGTGGCCAGCTCGTTCTGCTCGCGCAGCTCCACGATGCGGTCCTGGAGGTCGGAGACGGTGGCGCGACGGTCGTTGACCCGCTCGACCAGCGTGGCGCGACCGGCCCTGTTCTCGTCTGCGTCCTGGGCGGTCTGCACGGCCGCGGTGGTGACCAGGACGCCGAAGACGGCCACGACCACGGCGGCGGTGCGGTGCGGGCGCGAGCGCGAGCCCGCGGACGGGAGCTGGCCGCGACCGCGGCGCTCGGCGACGTGGAGGTAGTCCTCGTCCATCGACTGCTGGGTGATCAGCGTCAGCAGCGGCGTGGTGACCTGCGGCGGCAGGGGGGCCCGCCCGGCGTCCTCCTGCGGCTGCGGGGCGGCGGGTCGCTCAGGCATGCCTCAGGCTCCGGCGCTCGGTGGTGGCCAGCAGCCGCCTGACCTGCCAGGCGTACAGGACCCCCGCCCACCAGTAGAGTCCGATGCCCCACAGGGCGAAGGACCAGCCGAAGACCTGGGCCAGGGTGGCCACGGCGCCCTCGCCGTCGCCCAGGAGCAGCAGCGGGAAGGCGTAGAGCAGGTTGAAGGTGGCCGCCTTGCCCAGGAAGTGCACCGGCAGCGAGCTGTAGCCACGGGTGCGCAGCAGCGGCACCAGGCCCCACATCAGGGCGTCGCGCAGCGGCAGGGAGACCGCCATCCACCACGGGATGACGTCGCGCAGCGCCAGGCCGACGACGACGGCCAGGATGTAGAGGCGGTCGGCGACCGGGTCGAGCACCTGGCCCAGGACGGAGGTCTGCCCCCAGCGCCGCGCGAGCCAGCCGTCGAGGAAGTCGGTGATGCCCGAGACGACCAGCAGGCCCAGGGCCCAGCCGTCGGCCTCGGGGCCCAGCACCAGCCACAGGAACACCGGCACGCCGGCCAGCCGGAGCGCGCTGAGCACGTTGGGGAGCGTCCAGACCCGGGTGCTGCGCTCCACGTCGTCCACCACAGCTGCCTGCACTCCACCGTCTGGCTCGTCGGTCGCGTCCTCGTCACCGGGCGGGCCCGGCGAGCACACCCTAGACGAGGTCAGGCACCGGTGTCGGCGGACGCCCCGTCGTCGTGGTGGGCGGCGTCGCGGATCTCGCCGACGAGCTCCTCGAGCACGTCCTCGAGGGTGGCCAGGCCCAGGGTGGTGCCCTCGGTGGTCACGACCCGGGCCATGTGCGCGCCGCGTCGCTGCAGCTGCTCGAGCGCGTCGTGCAGGGCGTCGTCGGGGGTGACCGGCGCGAAGGGACGGATCCACTTGTCCTCGAGGGGCCGCGAGCGGCGCTCCTCGTCGGGCTCGAGCACGTCCTTGATGTGCAGGTAGCCCAGGAGCTCGCCGTCGTCGGCCTCGACCGGGAAGCGGCTGAAGCCGGTCGCGGCGCAGAGCGCCTCGACCTCGGCCGGGGTCGATCCGCGACGCACCGTCGTCAGCGAGGAGGCCGGCATCAGCACCGAGGTGACCGCCTTCTCGGTGAAGCCGAGCGCGCCCGCCAGCCGGTCGTACTCGTCGGCCTCGATGAGCCCCTCGCCGCGCGACTCCTCGACCAGCGCCGCGACCTCCTCGCGGGTGAAGGCCGAGCTGATCTCGTCCTTCGGCTCGACGCGCAGCAGCCGCAGCGTCGTGTTGGCCACGGCGTTGAGGGCCACGATGATCGGGCGCAGCAGTGTCACCACGAAGAACATCGGGGGGCCGAGCACCAGCGCCGAGCGCTCGGGGCCGGCGATGGCGATGTTCTTGGGCACCATCTCGCCGAGCACGACGTGCAGGAACACCACGACGGCCAGGGCGATCACGAACGCCACCGGGTGCACCAGCGCCTCGGGCACGCCGGCGCTCTCGAAGAGCGGCTCGATGAGGTGGGCGACCGCCGGCTCGCCGACGGCGCCCAGGCCGACCGAGCAGATGGTGATGCCCAGCTGGGCGCCGGCCATCATCAGCGAGACGTTCTCCATGGCCCGCAGGGTGGTGCGCGCCACCCGCGAGCCCGCCTGGGCACGCGGCTCGATCTGGCTGCGGCGCGCCGAGATCAGCGCGAACTCCGCACCCACGAAGAAGGCGTTGAAGGCCAGCAGGCCGATCGCGACCAGCACTCCGGTCAGGTCACTCATCGTCGTCCTCCGACCGGTCGGTCCTCGTGCCCGGCTCCTCGCCGCTCTCCGCGGTGTCGCCCTCGAGCAGTCGCAGCGTCAGCCGGTCGACCCGCAGGCCGTCCATGTGCTCGACACTGAGCACCGCCAGGCGCTCGCGCGGCTCGTCGGGGTCGGAGCGGTCGGGCACCGGCACCTCGGCCAGGTCGCCGGCGACCGGGACCCGGCCCAGCACCTGCAGCACGAGACCGGCGATGGTGTCGTAGGCCTCGTCCTCGGGCAGCTCGATGCCGGTGATGTCCTCGACCTCGTCGGGGCGCAGGAGGCCCGAGAGCACCCAGCTGCCGTCGCGGCGCTGACGGGCACGCGAGCCGAGCCGGTCGTGCTCGTCGGCGATGTCGCCGACGATCTCCTCGACGACGTCCTCGAGGGTCACGATGCCCGCGTGGCCGCCGTACTCGTCGAGCACCACGGCCATCTGGAAGCCGTCCTCGCGCAGCAGCTGCAGGAGCGGGTCGAGGCGCAGCGAGTCGGGCACCACGATCGGCTTGGCCATCAGGTGCTTGACCTTCGTCGTGGCCCGCTCGTGCACGGGCAGCGCGACCGCGTTCTTGACGTGCACGGTGCCGACCACCACGTCGTCGTCGTCGAGCACGGGGAAGCGGGAGTGCCCCGACTGACGCGTCAGCTCGATCACGGCCGCGGCGCGGTCGTTGAGCTCGAGGGAGCGGGTGCGCACCCGCGGGGTCATGATCTCGCCCGCGGTGCGGGTCGCGAACTCCACCGAGCGCTCCATCAGCTCGGCGGTGTCGGCGTCGAGGGTGCCCTCGTCGGCCGAGCGCGCGATGAGCGAGGCCAGCTCGGTGGAGCTGCGCGCCGAGCGCAGCTCCTCCTGCGGCTCGACGCCCAGCCGGCGCACCAGCGCGTTGGCGGCGCCGTTGAGGACCCGGATCGGGCCCTTGTTGGCCGCGGTGAAGAAGCGCATCGGGGCCTGGGTGGCGCGGGCGGTGGCCAGCGGCAGCGCGATGGCGAGGTTCTTGGGCACCAGCTCGCCGAAGAGCATGGTCACGATCGTGCTCAGCGACAGCGCGACCGCGAGCGCCACCGGCGTGACCGCGCTGTCGGGCAGCCCGGCCGAGCCGAGCGGGCCGTCGATGAGGTCGGCGATCGCGGGCTCGGAGAGGAATCCGATGCCCAGGTTGGTCAGCGTGATGCCGACCTGGGCCCCGGAGAGCTGGGTCGACAACGAGCGCAGCGCGCTCTGCACGCCGATCGCCGCGGCGTCACCGTCGGCTGCGGCCTGCTCGACCTTGGTGCGGTCGACGGTGACGAGCGCGAACTCCGCGGCGACGAACACGCCGCAGGCGATCACGAGGAACAGGGCTGCGAGGAGCAGCAGGGTGGCGGTCACAGGCGCTCTCCGGGGGCGGCCGCGGCGCGGTGGTCACACCGGTGCGGGCTCGAGGAGAGCGGGCGACTTTGGGAGCCGTCCATCGGGGGTGTTCAGGGTCCTTTGCAGGTCAGGGCCAGATCGAGCGCCGAGTCTAGCGCTCAGGAGCCGCCGGGCCCTCCTCCCGGGTCGCGACGCACCCGCCCGCCCCCGAACGAGCTTGCGACCGCCACGTCGTCGAGCACCCGGTACGGCGCCCCGGCGCTGCGGGCGCGGGCGGCCAGGGCCGCGCGCGGGACCCCCGCGGCGCCCGCCACGACCAGCAGGTTGCCGGCCCGGCGGGCCCGCAGCGTGGCCGGCTCGGCGGAGACCAGCACGTGCGGCAGGTGCTCGCGCAGCGCCGCGACCAGGTCACGGGCGAGCGGGAACGGGGCCCGGTCGCTGAGGTTGGCCAGCAGCAGGCCGCCCGGGGCCAGCACGCGGGCGACCTCGGCGACGGCCTCCAGGGTGACAAGATCGCCCGGGACCTCCCCGTCGACGAAGGCGTCGACCACCACGAGGTCGACGGTGTCGTCGCGCACCCCCGCCAGGCCGGTGCGTCCGTCCTGGGCCCGCACCCTGATCCCGCTGCGACGCGGCAGCGGCAGCTCCTCGCGCACCCGCTCGGTGAGGGCCGCGTCGGGCTCGAGGACGACCTGCCAGGACCCGGGGCGGGTGGCGTGCACGTAGCGGGGCAGGGTGAGCCCGGCACCACCCACGTGCAGCACCCGCAGCGGCTCGCCCGGCACCGCGTGGTCGTCGACCACGTCGGCGATGCGACGCACGTAGTCGAAGGCCAGGTGGTGCGGGTCCGCGAGGTCGACCAGGGACTGGTCGCGGCCCCCGACCCGCACGAGGTAGGCGTCGGGACGCTCGGTGGCGACCACCTCGACCTCGTCGCCCGCCCCCGTGCTCATGCTCCCCCGGCCGGGCGCCACATGGCGGTGGTGCGTCGACCGCCCGGTCCGTCAACGAGGCCGCTGACCCGCCAGCCGAACCGCTCGTAGAAGCCGATGGTGGCCACCGACGACGACTCGAGGTGCGAGCCGACCCCCTCGGCGTCGGCCTGCGCGAGCCGGTGCACCAGCAGCGCGGAGGCCGCTCCCCTGGCTGCGGGCTCGGGGCGCGAGGCCAGGTAGGCCAGGTGCCAGTGCGCGGCGGCGGGGCGGGCCCGCTCGGAGGCCCGCCGGGAGCGCGCGACCGCGAGCAGGCGGCGTACGCCGAAGACGGCCAGGGCGCTGGGCACCTCGCGCCACGACCACGACACCGGCGCGACCGCCTCCACGGCCCGGGGCGGGTGCCACCAGGCCACGGCGAGCAGCCGCTCGTGGGCGCCCACGCCGCTCACCGCGACCTCGGCCACGCCGTGGGCGAGCACGTCGACCTCGCCGGCGACGGTGAAGAAGCGCCGCAGCCGCTCGCGACGCCCGCGCTCGGGCACGAAGGAGGCGAGGTTGGTGCCCTCGGCGAACGCGTCGGCCAGCAGGTCGACGGCCGCGGCGAGGTCGGCGGGCCCCATGGCCCGCACCCGCAGCGTCGACGTCACCCGCCCGGCGTCCCGACCCGCCGCCGGACCTCGGCCGCGACGACCTCGGGCACCTCGTCGAGCGACCAGTGCGAGACGCCCTCGAGCGCCACGAAGCGGTAGTCGGCGTCGACGTGCTCGCCGCAGCCGTGCGCGGCGGCGGGAGCCGTGGCCTGGTCGTCCTCGCCCCAGACGAACGTCGTGGGCACCCGCACGGGCGGCAGGTCGGACATGTCGGTCATCGCCCGGTACCAGCCCAGCGCAGGGCCGAGCGCCCCGTCGCGCATCAGCGCCACGTCGCGCTCCACGGCCTCGGGCGGGACCCGGCCGGCGTAGACGGCCCGCAGCCCGGCCTCGCCGTCGGCCAGCAGCTGCTCCTCGGCGGCGCCCGGACGGCGGAAGACCTTGAGGTACGCCGAGCGCTCGCGCTGCTCGGGGTCGCTCACCAGCGCGCGCCCGAAGGCCGCGAGGTGCGGCACGGAGAGCGCGGTGAGGGTGTGCAGCCGCTCGGGGTGGTGCGCGGCGACCCACCACGCCACCGAGGCTCCCCAGTCGTGGCCGACCAGGTGCACGCGCTCGTGGCCCGACCCCTCGACCAGCGCGTCGACGAGGGCCAGCACGTCGCCGGCGAGCTCCTCGACGGCGTACGCCGCCACGTCGTCGGGGCGGGCACGCGCGGAGTAGCCGCGCTGGTCGGGGGCCACCAGTCGCAGGCCGGCGCCCTCGAGCAGCCCGGCCACCGGTGCCCAGCTGGCCGCGCTCTGGGGGAAGCCGTGCAGCAGCACCACGGGCACGCCGTCGTCGGGGCCCCAGGTGCGGACGTCGAGGACGAGGTCGCCGAAGCGGGTGGCGCGTGGCAGCTCGAGGTGGCCCATGGGCGCAGCATGCCAGGACCGAGGTGCCTCGTCCCCCGTCGACGGTGTCCTAGGAGCCCGACGGGGGCCCCGCCGTCGCGGCCAGCGCCAGGCGACGGCGACGCTCGCGCAGGCCGCGCACGGCCTCCCCGGTGACGAACCCCGAGGCCGCGCGCACGGCGCTCAGCCCGGGGTGCACGTCACGGCCGGCGCCGATGCGGCGCAGCTGGGTCTCGTACCACTCCGACTCCCCCGCCACCCCGGCCACGGTGGGCAGCCGGTAGGCCGGCAGCTCGGCGCCGGGGTCGCCGGCCAGCAGCTTGCCGGGCAGCTCGGGGTCGATGGCCAGCGGCCGGCCCAGGCCCACCAGGTCGACCGCGCCCGAGTCGAGCAGGCCCTGCATCGCGGCGCGGGTGCGGATGCCGCCGGTGAGCATGATCGGCACCCCCGGCGCCGCCGCCCGGGCCCGGGCCGCGAACGCGGCGAAGTAGGCCTCCTTGACCGTGGTCGCCGCCGTCGCGGCGTCGACGCCCACACCGAAGAGCGCCGGGTTCTCGTAGGTGCCGCCGGAGACCTCGACGAGGTCGACGCCCTCCTGCACCAGCAGCCGCACGACCTCCTCGGCGTCGTCCTCGGTGAAGCCACCGTGGCGGAAGTCGGAGGAGTTGAGCTTCACCGCGACGGTGAAGCCGTCGCGGGTGCGCTCGCGCACCGCACGCACCGTGGACAGCAGCGCCGCGGCCCGGCCGGCCACGTCGCCGCCCCAGCGGTCGGTCCGCCGGTTGACGTGCGGCGAGA
This sequence comes from Nocardioides salarius, assembly GCF_016907435.1. NCBI lineage: Bacteria > Bacillati > Actinomycetota > Actinomycetes > Propionibacteriales > Nocardioidaceae > Nocardioides > Nocardioides salarius. The sequence continues at coordinate 163,162 of NZ_JAFBBZ010000001.1, forward strand.
GGAACTGGGCCAGCAGGTAGCCGTGCGCGGCGTGCACCTGCACGCCGTCGAGACCGGCCTCCTCGCAGCGCGCCGCGGCGGCGCCGAAGCCGCGCACGACGTCGTCGACCTCGGCGGCGCTGAGCGCCCGGGGGCGGCGGAAGAGCCCCATCATCGCCACGGCCCCGCCGTCGCTGGGGGCCACCGGCTCGCGGGAGACGAAGCGGTTGGTCTGGCGCCCCGGGTGGCTGAGCTGGGCCACCAGCGGCACCCCGGCGGCGGCACGGCGCACCCGGGCGAGGCGCTCGACGTCGAGGTGGGCGTCGGCCACGATGTTGCGGCTGCGCTCGAGGAAACGCCGGTCGACCATCAGGTTGCCGGTCACCAGCAGCCCCGAGCCGCCCGCGGCCCAGCGCCGGTAGAGCCGCTCGTGGGCGGTGGTGGGCTGGTTGCGGGCGTCCGCCAGGTTCTCGGTCATCGCGGCCTTGACCAGGCGGTTGGGCAGGCGCAGGCCGCTGGGCAGGACGAGCGGGTCGGCGAGGTCGGGCACGGGGACTCCTGGGGACGAGGCGGGCTGGGCGGGTCAGGCGAGGTGGATCAGCGCGGCGCCCCCGAGGGCGACGAGCCAGCTGGCGAAGCTGCCGACGAGGAAGTACTCGGTCACGTCGCTCGGCCCGGCGGGCGGGCGCTGCTGCTGGGCGCGCTGCAGCTCGGGGAAGCGCAGCAGGCCCTTGGCGCCGATCACCACGGCCGCGGCGGTCAGCTCGCCGACGGCGCCGAGCCCGACGATGAAGAGCCGCTCCATCGGCCCGAGCACCCGTCCGCCCTTGAGCTGCTTCTCGTTGGAGGTCGCCGGCACCCCCACAGCGTCGAGCACCAGGCGCACCGCCACGTTGGCGCTCGCCAGCTGCACGAGCACGACACCGGTGGCGACCAGCACGTCGGAGACCGGCCAGCGGCCCAGGACCGTGCCGGCCAGCCGGGTCGGCAGCGTGGGCTCGGTCGTCAGCAGGGCCGCGCCGAGCACGGCCGCGACGGCGCCGGCGCCGAGCGCCAGCAGGGCCAGGGCCCGGGCCCGGTCGCGCCACGGGCCGGTGCGGTCGGGACCGACCGCCAGCGCCGAGCCCAGCAGCCACACCGCCTGCAGGGAGCCCAGCAGCACCCAGAGCAGGAGCACCCGCGCGGGCTCGAGGTCGAGCACCAGCAGGCCGGCCAGCAGCACGCCCAGGCCCACCGCGATGCAGGCGGCGGCGCGCCGCAGCGAGACGACGTCGTACGACGCCCGCGCGAGGTCGCCGGCACCCACGGCGGCCAGCCAGGTGCCGAGCAGGGCCAGGCTCACTCGTCGTCCCCTCGCCCGGCCCCCGGCGGGGACATGAGGGCCTGAGCATCGCGCACCGCGCCGACACCGCGGGCGAACTGCTGGCTGACCGCGGACCGCGAGATCGACTCGCTGGCGGCGATGTCGCTCTGGGTGGCGCCGCGCAACGACGCGGCGAGCAGCCGCAGCCCGCGCTCGCCGAGCCGGTCGACCAGGGCGTCGCGGGTCAGCAGGAACGCGTTGACACCGCCCTGGCCGGGTCCCTCGAACCAGGTGCGGGCCGCCGAGCGGCGGGGGCGGGCGAGCTCCTCGAGCGCGGCCCGGGCCGCCCACCAGCCGGGTCCGTCCTGCAGCAGGGGTGAGCGCGTGGCGTCGTGCACGGTGACGTCACCGTGGCCCAGCCCGCAGCGCACGTCGACCTCGGGCAGCATCGCGAGCCGCACCAGCAGCGCCGCCAGCGTCGCGGTGCCGACGTCGCGGAACGCGCCCTGGAACTCGTCGCCGACCGTCGTCTCGAGGCGCTGGGCGGGCTCGAGCAGGTCGGTCACCTCGGCGAGCACGTCAGCGAGCCGGCGCTGCACCGCGGCCCGGTCGGGGAGCTGTCGAGAGCCGACCATGTCGCCGATCAGCGTGACCAGGACCACCATGAGTTCAGCATATGGGTTAACTCGAGCAGAGTTAAGGCCTGGGCGCGAGCACGCTCACGATGTGGACGTCGCCGGTGACCGTGCGGTGCACCGGGCACCGGTCGGCGATCTGCAGCAGCCGCTCGCGCTCCGCGTCGTCGAGGTCGCCGACCAGGGTGATCTCGCGGTGGATCGCCTCCACCCGGCACGGGCCGCCGGGACCATCAGGACCGTCGACGGCGGCGCAGTCGTCGGGGTGGTTGCGCCGGTGGGACAGGCGCACGGCGACGTGCTCGAGCGCGAGCCGCTTGCGGTCGGCGTACATCCGCAGCGTCATCGAGGTGCAGGTGCCCAGCGCCGAGAGCAGCAGGTCGTAGGGCGTCGGCCCGGTGTCGTCGCCCACGCCCAGCGGCTCGTCGGCCCGCCAGGTGTGCCGGCCCGCCTGCACCGACTGCACCAGGCGCCCCTCGTGGGTCTCCTCGACCAGGACCGAGCCGGCGCTCTCGTCGGGCTCGTCGGGGTGCTCGGGATCCTGGGCCGTCGCTGGCGCCGGCTCGGGCAGGTAGCGCGCCGCCCAGACCGAGAGCACGCCGGCGACGTACTCGGCGTCGCGAGGCACGGTGAGCAGGTGGTCGGCGCCGTCGAGGGTGACGAAGCTCTTGGGGTGGCGCGCCCACTCGTAGAGCCGACGGGCGTTGTCGATGTCGACCTGCTGGTCGCCGGGGGCGTGCATCACCAGCAGCGCCCGCTCCAGCCCGCCCAGCGCGGCCTCGAGCCGCTGGGTCTCGACGTCCTCGAGCAGGCCGGCCCCGACGGTGAAGCGCCGCCCGGCCAGGACCACCTCGGCCCGGCCCTCTCGACGGATGCGCGCCCGGTCGTCGTCGTCGAAGACCCGGGCGACGTGCCCGGGGTCGGCCGGTGCGCCGATGGTGGCCACCGCGGTGACCGACTCGATGCGTGCCGCGGCCGCGACCACCGCGGCCCCGCCGAGGCTGTGCCCGATCAGCAGCGACGGCGCCGCGTGGCGCTCCTCGAGCGCCGACGCGGCCGCGACGAGGTCCTCGACGTTGGAGGTGAAGTCGGTGTTGGCGAACTCGCCGTCGCTGCCGCCGAGCCCGGTGAAGTCGAAGCGCAGCACCCCGAACCCCCGCTCGACCAGCCGCCGGCTGATCCGCGAGGCCGCGACCACGTCCTTGCCGCAGGTGAAGCAGTGGGCGAAGAGCGCCAGCGCGCGCGGTCGCTGCTCGGGCAGGTCGAGGCGCCCAGCCAGGTCGTGGCCGCCGGAGCCGGGGAAGGTGAACTTCTCGGAGCGGGTCACCGCTGCACCCTAGCCACTGCAGGAGTCCCCGGCCGGCCGGGGACTCCAGCGGCCGGCCGGGCCTCACCCCAGCGAGCGGGGGTCCCAGCCGTCGGGGTCGGCGGTGAAGCGGCGGATGTCGTCGAGCAGCACGGTGGACAGCTCGGGAGCGATGTCGCGATCGCGCCAGGCGACCTCGCGCAGGTGCTCGATGAAGGCGTCGCGGCGACGCACCGCGGTGGTGGTGGCCGGGTCGGGCGCTCGCGGCGCGCCGGACCTGCCGATCGCGAAGCCGACGGCGGACGCGACGACGAGCAGGACGAACGAGGCGAGCAGGATCACGTCCCGAGCCTGCCACGACGGTGCGTGGAGTCGTGCGGGTCGACGAGCAGCACCGGGCAGCGGGCCTCGTGCAGCACCCCGCGGGCCACCGGACCGAGGTGGGAGCCGAGCGGCACCAGGGGGTCGTGGCGGCCCAGGACCAGCAGGTCGGAGCTGCCGCTGGCCTCGACCAGGACCTCCGCGGGCGAGCCGCGCCGGGTCCCCACCGTGGCCCGCACCTGCATCGCGTCGACGCCGGCGGCCCCCAGGGCCTGGCGGATCTCGTCGGCCGCCCGCTCGGCCAGCTCCTGCACCTGCGCCCGCGAGGTGACGCCCCCGTCGTACATCCCCGTCAGCCGCCAGGCGTGCAGGGCGTGCAGGCTCGCGCCGCGCCCGGCCGCCTCGGCGACGGCGGCGCGCAGCACCCGTTCGGAACGCACCGGCACGTCGACGCCGACGGTGACCCGCGGCTCCTGGCCGGGAGCGTGCCCCGGGCTCCACGTCGACGGGACCGCCACGACCGGCACCCGCAGGTGGGCGCCGAGGCTGTTGGTCACCGATCGTGAGACCAGCCGGTGCACCCGGGACAGGTCGCGGTGCTGCACGACGACCATCCGGGCCCCCCGGGTGGTCTCGCGCAACGACTCCACAACCGGCCCGACGCCCAGGTCGGCGGTCAGCGCGGTCGTGGGCGGGACCACCCGCCTGGCCACCCGGAACGCCTCGTCGAGCACGCGGCGGCCGCGCTCCTGCACCTCGGGCGAGGTGACCAGGATGCTGTCGGGGCCGTGCACGAAGGCCGGCGCGACGTGCAGCAGGTGTACGCCGCAGCCCGCCCGCACCGCCTCGTCCACGGCGAAGTCGAGGGCCGCGCGACCGGCACCGTCGCTGCCGACCGCCACGACGACGGGCGGCGGGCTCGTCTCGTCCACGACTCCCCCTCAGCCCGGCCGGTGCGGGTCGACGAGCATCACCGGGCACTGCGCCTCGCGCAGCACGGCCCCGGCGACCGGGCCCACGTGGGATCCGAGCGGCACCATCGGGTCGTGCTTGCCCACGACCAGCAGGCTCGACGCCTCGCTGGCCTCGACCAGCCGCTCGGCGGCCGGCGACTGCGGGGTGCGCACCTCGACCTCGAGGCCGTCGAGGTCCAGGCCCAGCTCGACCAGCCGGTCGCGGATCTCCTCGGCCTCCTGCACCGCGATGCTCTCCCCGTGCACCCGGGCCAGCGAGGGGTCGTCGTGCAGCCCGGGCAGCGACCACGAGTGCACCAGCTCCAGGCGAGCCCCCCTCGCGCGGGCCGCGTCGACGGCGGCGCGCAGCACCGCGTCGCTGCGGTGCGGCACGTCCACGCCCGCGGTCACCAGGCCGGGCGCCGCGTCGTCGGGCGGCGCGACCCAGCCCGTCGGCACCGAGACCAGCGGCACGTGCAGGCGCGCGGCCAGCCCGCTGGTGGTCGAGCGCGACACCAGGCGACGTACGCGCGAGAGGTCACGGTGCTGGAGCACCACCATCCGGGCCGCCTCGAGGTCGGCGACGGCGTCGACGAGCTCGTGCACGACGGTGCCCAGCAGCAGCCGCCCGGTGACCGGGATCGTCTCTCCCGCCATGCCACGGCACAGGTCGAAGGCCTCGCGCAGGCTCCGGCGGCCGATCGCCTCGACGTCGACCGACTGCACCAGCACCATCTCGGGCCCCTGCGGGAGGGCGTGCACGACGTGCAGCAGGTGCACGCCGCACCCTCGTCGCCGTGCCTCGTCCACGGCGAAGGCCAGGGCCGCGTCGGCCGGCTGCTCGCCCAGGGCGACGACGACGGGGTGAGGGGTGGGCTGGCTCATCGGGGCCTCCTGGGTCCGACCCGGCTGGGTCCGGCTCCAGCCTCACGGTCCTCCGGCGCCCGCCACAGGGACCAAGGTCCACGGCTGCGCGTGCCTTGGGCCCTGGGTGGCCAGCCCAGCGGGGCACCACGGTGGAGGAAACGCGACCAGGACGCACGCGGGGAGGACCGGCATGCAGGCACTACGTCTCAAGCAGTGGCACAGCGAGCCCGAGCTGGAGGAGGTGGCGGTGCCCGAGCCGGGCCCCGGTGAGGTGCTGGTGCAGGTGGGAGCCTCCGGCGCCTGCCACTCCGACCTGCACCTGATGCACGAGTTCGAGGCGGGGGCCCTGCCGTGGGGACCTCCGTTCACGCTCGGCCACGAGAACGCCGGCTGGGTGCACACGCTGGGCTCCGGCGTGCGCGGGCTCGAGCCGGGGCAGCCCGTCGCGGTCGTCGGGGCGTGGGGGTGCGGCACCTGCCGGCGCTGCCTGGACGGCCTCGAGACCTACTGCGAGCGCCCCGACCTGGCGCCGGTGCCGGGGGGCGGCGGCGGCCTGGGCCTCGACGGCGGGATGGCGGAGTTCCTGCTGGTGCCGGCCGCCCGGCACGTGGTCGCGCTGCCCGAGGGCCTCGAGCCGACCGACGCCGCGCCGCTGACCGACGCGGGCCTGACGCCCTACCACGCCGTACGCCGCTCGTGGCCCAAGCTCGGCCCGACCGCGACCGTGCTGGTGATCGGGGTCGGCGGCCTGGGCCACCTGTGCGTGCAGGTGCTCCGCGCGACCACCGCGGCACGGGTCGTGGCCGTCGACCCGCGCGGCTCGGCCCGCGACCTGGCCCTGGAGTGCGGAGCCGACCTCGCTCTTGCGCCCGGTGACGACCTGGTCGCCGAGGTGCGGGAGGCCACCCAGGGGGTCGGCGTCGACGTCGTGCTCGACATGGTCGGCTCCGACGAGACCCTGGCGACCGGCGCGGCGTGCCTGCGCCAGCTCGGCGACCTGACCATCGTGGGCCTCGGCGGCGGGACCCTGCCGGTCTCCTTCTTCGGGGTGCCCTACGAGGCGAGCGTGCAGTCGACCTACTGGGGCAACCGCCGCGAGCTCGTCGACGTGCTCGACCTCGGGGCTCGCGGGCTGCTCCGGTCGCACACCACGCTGTACACGCTCGCAGACGCGGCCCAGGCCTACCGCGACCTGGCCAGCGGCACGGTCTCGGGACGGGCCGTGGTGGTGCCGAACGACGGGTTCCGGCCCTGACCCGCCCGGCCCCTCACTCCAGCGTGATGTCGCACTCCGCCAGGGCGTGCTCCTCGATCTCCTCGCCCGCGGCGTCCAGCTCCTCGCCCTCGAGGCCCTCGAGCGCGCTGCCCATGGCCTCCAGCTTCTCGAGGTCGGCCTCCGGGTCGCCCTCGCCGCTCATCATGGTGTCGAGCTCGTCCATGCTCAGGCCCGCCTCGTCGAGCCGGTCCTCGACCTCGGCCAAGCCCTCGTTGAGCGTCTCCCACTGTTCGGCGACCTCGTCGGGGGCGGCGTCACCGAGCTGGTCGAAGGCGTCGGCGACCTCGCCGAAGCTGACGTCGCCGCCGCTGCCGAGCGCGCCCAGCTCGTCCACGGAGTCGGCCAGCTCGGCGCAGTAGGCCTCCACGTCGTCGCCGGAGCTGCAAGCGCCCAGCGCCAGCGGCAGGCTGAGCACGGCCGCGGCCAGGAAAGCGGAGGAACGTGCCGTGCGCGTGGTCGTCATGCCCCCAGCATGCACTGCGGCGGGTGGCCGCGCAGGCGTATCGCGCGAGGCCGCGAGGCATCGTCGGACCGCGCGACGGGTACAGGGCCTGCATGGCACAGGACAGGCTCGAGGAGTACCGCGACAGACGATCGAGCACCAGCCCCGAGCCGGCGGGCAGCAGCGGTCCCGCCGGTGCGGGGCACGAGCCGGTGTTCGTGGTCCAGCGCCACGACGCCTCGAGCCTGCACTTCGACCTGCGGCTCGAGATCGAGGGCGTACTCGTCTCGTGGGCGGTGCCCAAGGGACCGTCGGTGGACCCCTCCGACAAGCGCCTGGCGCGGCGTACCGAGGACCACCCGTTGGACTACGCCGGCTTCGAGGGCCGCATCGACGAGGGCTACGGCGCCGGCACCGTCGTGGTGTGGGACACCGGGACCTACGAGAACCTGACCGAGAGGGACGGCGAGCCGCAGGAGGCTCAGGACGCCCTGGACGCCGGGCACCTCAAGGTCCGTCTGCACGGCGAGAAGCTGAGCGGCGCCTTCGCCCTGACCCACACCCGGATGGGCGGCGACGACGCGGCCTGGATGCTGGTCAAGGTCGACGACGAGGGCGCCGACCGCCGGCGGCGCCCGACGTCGACGCAGAACGAGTCGGTCCTCAGCGGACGCACCAACGAGGATCTCGCGCGCGACCCCTCGTGAGGGCTACGACTCTCGGGCCAGCCGCCGCCGGGCCGCGCCGAGGCCCTGGCCGCGTGGCAGCTCGGACCACGGGTCGCCCGCGCGCTGCAGGCGTCGGTCGAGGTCGTGCAGCCGCACCTGGTCGGGCTCGACACTGCCCAGCTCGGCCCAGGTGATCGGGGCCGAGACCGGCGCCCCGGGCCGGGCGCGCACGGCGTACGGCGGCACCAGGGTCTGCCCGTAGCCGTTGCGCATCACGTCCACGAGCACCCGCTCGCCCCTGCGGTCCTTGCGCGCCTCGAGCGTGAGCAGGTCGGGCTCGCGCTCGACGAGCACCTGAGCGACCTGGCGGGCGAAGTCGCGCACCTCGTCGAAGCCCTGGAGCCGGCGCAGCGGCACCACCACGTGGTAGCCCCGCGACCCGCTGGTCTTGACCACGGAGGTGAGGCCGAGGTCGTCGAGCAGCTCGCCGACCAGGGTGGTGGCCCTGCGCACCGCGGCCAGGCCCGGCACCGAGGGATCGAGGTCGAAGACCAGCTGGTCGGGGCGCTCGAGCCGGTCGGCCCTGCTCAGCCACGCGTGCGGGGTCAGGCACGCCTGCTGGGCCAGGAGGACCAGGGTCCGGGTGTCGGAGACCACCACCTGGCGCTGGGGCCCCTCCCCCGTGGCGACCTCGACGGTGCGCACGAAGTCGGGGAAGTGCGCCGGGACCTTCTTCTCGTAGAACGATGCCCCGCCGAGCCCGTCGGGGAAGCGCTGCATCGAGATGGGACGGTCTCGCAGGTGCGGCAGCACCAGGTCGGCGACCGCCTGGTGGTAGCGCGCCAGGTCGAGCTTGGTGACCTCCGGCGCCTCCCCTGCTCCGGGCACCAGGACCTTGGCGGGCTTGGTCACCCGGACGCCCGCCACCTCGGCCTCCTCACTCATCGGGCCTCCCTCACCACGTCGCCGGCCGGCTTGTCGTGCCGCAGCCCGAGGAAGCGCGGGTGCCGCAGCTGGCCCGCCGAGGTCCACTCCGTGAAGGCGACCTCCGCGACCAGCACCGGTCGTGCCCAGTGCACCCCGCCACGCCGCCTCCCGGACCCGGGCAGCGCGCCGCGGGTGCACGGCGACGTGGGCACCTCGAGGTCGGTGAGCCGCTCGTGGAGGTCGCGCAGCACCCTCTCGGAGAAGCCGGTGCCGACCTTGCCGGCGTAGACCAGGTCGTCACCGTCGTGGTAGCCCAGCAGGAGCGCTCCCAGGGCGACGCGTGAGCCGGTCGGCTCGCTCCAGCCCACCACGACGAGCTCCTGACCGGCCTCGCACTTGAACTTCAACCAGGCGTCCGTGCGTCCCGAGGGGTACGCCGCGTCGGCACGCTTGGCGATCAGGCCCTCCCAGCCGCGCCGGCAGACCTCGGCGAACCAGTCCTCGCCGCCGCGTACCCGGTGCGGGGTGCTGCGCAGGGGGCGCCGCCACGTCAAGAGGCCCCGCAGCGCACGCTTGCGCTCGAGCAGCGGCTCGCCCCGCAGGTCGCGCTCGCCGATCTCGAGCACGTCGAAGACGTAGAACCAGACCGCCACACCGGTGCGGCGGGCCCGCTCGGGGTCCGAGAGGTGGATGCGTGGCTGGAGCCGCGCAAAGCTGGTGCGCGAGCCCTCGAAGGCCACCACCTCGCCGTCCACCACGAACTCGGGCGCCTCTTGTGCGGCGAGCGCCTCGGCGACCTCGGGGAACGCTGCCGTGACGTCGCGCCCCGATCGGGAGTAGAGGCGGGCGCCCGACCCGTCGCGCACCGCCAGCACCCGCTGGCCGTCGAGCTTGCGCTCGTAGATCCACCCCTCGCGCCAGGAGCGCTCGTGGCTCAGCGTGGCGAGAGCCGGGCTCGGGACGCCTGCCATCGGTGCTCCTGCCTGTCGGGGTCGATCTGGTGTCGCGCTCCTGGTACCCGGTACGCACCGCAGTCATGCGTGTGGGCGACGCCCCCGTGGGGTACCGGTCGGGCATGCCGGAGCTGCCCGACGTCGAGGTCTTCCGCCGTCGCCTGGTCGAGGCCACGACCGATCGCCGCATCGAGGGGGTCGACGTGCTCGACGGCGACGTCCTGGCGACCACCTCGGCCGAGCTCGACCGGGCCCTGGCCGGCAGCCGGGTGACCGGCACCCGCCGGCACGGCAAGCAGCTCTACGTCGGCCTCGGCGACGGCCCCCGGCTGCGGCTGCACTTCGGGATGACCGGGCACCTGGCCACGGGGGCCGCCGACGAGGAGCTGCCCCGGCACACGCGGGTCGTCCTGGCCCTCTCGCAGGGGCGTCGGCTGCTGCTGGTCGACCAGCGCAAGCTGGGCGAGGTCGGCCTCGTGGGGTGCGTCGACGACGACGTGGTGCAGCGCGGCCTCGGACCGGACGCGCTCGACCTCGACCTGGCGGGCCTGCGGGCGGTGCTGGCCCGGAGCCGTGGGGCGCTGAAGCCGACGCTGATGGACCAGGGCCGCATGGCGGGCCTGGGCAACATCTACAGCGACGAGGTCCTCTTCCAGGCCCGCCTCGACCCACGGGCCCCGGCCGCGGAGGTCTCGCGCGGCGAGGCACGACGGCTGCACCGCCAGCTGCGCCGGGTGATCGAGCGGGCGGTCGCGGGAGAGGTCCGCGACTTCCCGCGCGGGTGGTTGCTGCACAGACGCGACGACGGCGCCCGGTGCCCACGTTGCGGCGGACCGGTCGAGCGCTTCACCGCCGCCGGCCGGCACGGGTTCCGCTGCCCGGCCTGCCAGTCCCGCGGGGCCTGAGCCCGGTGTGACCACCCGCACGCGTGGCGCGGTGGTCGTCCGGGTACCGGCACGACGGCACAGTCCGACGACACGAGGAGGAGCCGGATGCCGACCTGTCTCAGCACCAGGGTGCGCGCGAGCACCCGCAGCATCGCCCGTACGGTGGCCCGTCGAGGCGGTCGTCCCCTGACGGACCGGGGCGGGGCGACCGGCACGCCGTCGCACGACCTGGACGAGGCCCCGCCGTCCCTGGCCCAGGAGACGAACTGGGTGGTCAGCGGCGGGGGCCTGGTGGGCCGCGATGGCACCGAGCCCCGCCGAGCCCGCCGGAGCAGGTGACGGGGCCCGGCGCGTCGGCTCAGACGCGGGCGGACGGCTCGAGCGACGGGCCGGTCGACACGGTCGACACGGTCGCCGACGGCCGGTCCTCCTCGACCGCCGCGGCGCGGACCCAGCCACCGGTGCGCGGAGCGTCGTACACCTCGTGGTCGAGGATGCCCTCACGCTTGGCCACCAGGGTCGGCACCAGCGCCTGGCCGGTGACGTTGACCGCGGTGCGGCCCATGTCGAGGATCGGGTCGATCGCCAGCAGCAGGCCGACGCCTTCGAGGGGCAGGCCCAGCGTCGAGAGGGTCAGCGTGAGCATCACCGTGGCGCCGGTGACCCCGGCCGTGGCGGCCGAGCCGATCACCGAGACCACCACGATGAGCAGGTAGTCGGTGACCGCCAGGTCGACCCCGAAGAACTGAGCCACGAAGATCGCGGAGATCGCCGGGTAGATCGAGGCGCAGCCGTCCATCTTGGTGGTCGCGCCGAGCGGCACCGCGAACGAGGAGTAGGCGCGCGGCACGCCCAGGTTGCGCTCGGTGACCGACTCGGTGACCGGCATCGTGCCGACCGAGGAGCGCGAGACGAAGGCCAGCGAGATGGCCGGCCACGCGCCGGAGAAGAACTGGCGCACCGAAAGACCGTTGACACGCAGCAGCACGGGGTAGACCACGAGCAGCACCAGCAGCAGCCCGGCGTAGATCGCGCCGGTGAAGACGCCGAGGGAGCCCAGCGCGTCCCAGCCGTACGTCGCGACCGCCTTGCCGAGCAGGCCCACCGTGGCGACCGGGGCCAGCAGGATGACCCACCAGAGCGCCTTCTGCACCACGGCCAGTGCCGAGCGCACCACGACCAGGAAGGGCTCCGCGGCCTCGCCGACCTTGAGCGTGGCGATGCCGACGGCGATCGCGACGACCAGGATCTGCAGCACGTTGAAGGAGAGCGCGACGCTGCCGTCGTCGCCGCCGCTGGCCTGCAGGCCCAGCACGTTGGCGGGCACCAGGCCGTTGAGGAAGTCCAGCCACGACCCGCTGCTCGCGGGCTCCGAGGCCGCGTCCGCGGAGACGCTGGTGCGCGAGCCGGGCTGGAGCACCAGCCCGAGCGTGATGCCGATGGAGACGGCGATCAGCGCCGTGCCGGCGAACCACGCCAGCGTCTTCCAGGCCAGCCTGGCGGCCCCTGCGACGTCGCGGAGGTTGGCGATCGAGGCGACGATCGCCAGGAAGACCAGGGCCGGCACGACTGCCTTGAGCAGGGTGACGAAGGTGCCGCCGACGGTGGTGAGGGTCTCCGTCAGCCAGTTGGGGTCGACCTCGCCGGTGGCGGAGACGCCGTCGGGGCCCATCGAGCGGGCCACGAGGCCGAGGACGACGCCCAGGACGAGGCCGAGGAGCACCTGGACACCGAAGGAGGGCATCCGCAGGCGGCGGGTGGGGGTGGGAGCGGGCAGGGTGGAGCTCACGGGTGGTGCCTTTCGCAGCGGCCGCACGGCGTACGCCGTCGGCTCGGGGACCGAGGAGGGATGAAGGGGCTCAGTCAGCTGCGACAATCGGCGCACTGGCGCCGCTGGAGGTCGATGACGATGCGCCGCGTCAGCAGCTCACCCTCGGTCACCGGTCCTCGCACGCGGGGGCCAACCTGCGCCCCCAGGGGTTCATTCCCGCCGGACCCCGGACGTGTGCGACGACACATCCGGGTCCACGCCGCTCGGCCTGTCAGCCGACCGGTGCCTCGGCGATCCGCTTGACGGCGGCGAGGGTGCGCGGGATGCCGTCGAGGGCCTGCTCGGTGCGGTCGGCCACCTGCTCGGGCGCCTGCTCGCCGAACTTCGCCTCGAACATCGCGATCCCGGCAGGCAGGAACTCCCACGACTCGGTGAGCGTGGTGCCGTCGCCGTCGGGCGCGAGCCGGAAGCCCCAGCGCACGAAGCCGTCGCCGACCACCCAGGCGAACTCGCGGCCGCGCTCGGCCGCCACCACCACCGACCGGGTCTCCCACGTGCGCACCGGGGTCTGGTTGCGACCGGTGAACCAGGCACCCACCTGGCCCGCCTGGCTGTCGTCGTCCCACCAGCAGGCCGTGCACACCGGGCTCCACTCCCCCGTGCGCGTGATGTCGGAGACGAGGTCGTAGACCGCCTCCGGCCTGGCCTCGATCCGGACGGACTCCTCGTGGCTGCGGGGCGTGGGCTGCTCCATGCCCCCACCCTCACAGCCCGTGCGCCCGCTGTCGCCACCCGCCCGCATCTCTTGACATCTTGGTCATTTCTGTAAACCCTGAGCCCATCCCCCACCGAAGGACCCCCGATGACGCAGACCCTCCCCACCGCCACTCCGCCGACGACACCGGCGCTGGGCCTGCCCGACCCCGGCGAGCGGGTGCCCCCCGTCGCCTGGCCGACGATCGGGTTGTACGTCGGCGCCGCAACGCTGTTCGCGCTCGAGCTCTACGGGGTGCTCGGGGCCGGCTGGTCACCGTGGGCGACGGTGCCGATGGGCGCGGCCGTCACGTTCTTGATGTTCAGCGTGCTGCACGAGGCCACCCACCACGCGGTCAGCACCGACAGCCGGCTCAACGACCTGATGGGCCACCTGTCCGTGCCGCTGGTCGCGCCGTACGCCGGCTACGGGATGTTCCGCTTCATCCACATCGAGCACCACCGCAACACCAACGAGCAGAAGTCGGTGGATCCCGACGCTTGGACCAGCGAGGGCCCCTGGTGGCAGCTGCCCTTCCGCTGGGCGACCCTCGACGCCTGGTACGTCGTCTTCTACGCGCGCCGCGTCCGGCAGCGCCCCGTCGGCGAGGTGGTCGCGACGGCGGTGGCGGCCGCCGTGGTGGTCGCCGGCACCGTGGCGCTCGTGGCCGCCGGCCACGGCACCGCCCTCGTCGTGGCCTTCCTGCTGCCCCAGCGGCTCGGGCTGGTGGTGCTCGCCTGGTGGTTCGACTACCTGCCGCACCACGGACTGCCCTTCACCGGCCGCCAGGACAAGTACCGCGCGACGCGGCTCCGGGTCGGCGGCGAGTGGTGGGCCACGCCGCTGTTCGTCTACCAGAACTACCACCTGGTGCACCACCTGCACCCCAGCGTGCCCTTCTACCGCTACGTGCGCGCGTGGCGCCGCAACGAGCAGGCCTACCTCGACCGCAACGCGGCGATCTCGACCGTCTTCGGGCGCTCGCTCACCCCGGCGGAGTACCGCACGTGGCGGCGCCTGACCGATGACCTCGCCGAGGCGGCGCCGAAGCCGGGGCGTGCGACCTTCCACCCGTTGCGGGTCGCCTCGGTCGAACCGCTCACCGCCGACAGCACGGTGGTGACCTTCACGGTGCCCGCCGACCTGGCCCCGGCCTACCGGCACCGCGCGGGCCAGCACGTGACGCTGCGTGCAGTCCTCGACGGCGACGACGTACGGCGCTCCTACTCCCTCCTGCCGCCCCGTGAGGAGGGCACGCTGCGGGTCGCGGTCAAGCGGGTCGAGGGCGGGGTCTTCTCGGGCTACGTCCAAGAGCGTCTCGAGGCCGACGACATCCTCGACGTGATGACGCCGGCCGGTCGCTTCGGCCACGACGCGTCGCCCGGCGCCGCGCGCTCGTACGCCGCCGTCGCGGCCGGCTCGGGCATCACCCCCGTGCTCTCGATCCTCGACGCCACGCTCGAGGCCGAGCCCGACAGCCGGGCCACGCTGGTCTACGGCAACCGCAGCGTCGCGTCGACGATGCTGCGCGACGACCTCGAGGCCATGGTCGCCAGGTTCGGGGGCCGGCTCGAGGTGCACCACGTGCTGTCGCGCGAGCCTTCGGCCGCACTGGCCGGCCGGGTCGACGCCGACCTGGTCGACACCCTCGTCGCGCACGAGGTGGACACCTGGTTCCTGTGCGGCCCCGAGCAGCTCGTGCACGACCTGCGCGAGACCCTGGCCGAGCGCGGCCAGCACGTCCTGGCGGAGGTCTTCCACACCGAGGACGCGGCGACCTCGGTCGCGCTCGACGTGGAGAGCCGGGTGACGGTCGCCCTCGGCGGCCGCGAGACCACGTTCGAGCTGCGCTCGACGGGCGAGACCGTGCTCGACGCCGCGCTGCGGCAGGGTGTCGACGCGCCGTACTCCTGCGCCGGCGGGGCCTGCGGCACCTGTCGGGCCAAGGTGCTGCTCGGCCGCGCGGTGATGGACCAGGACCACGCACTCGACGAGGCCGAGCGCTCCGAGGGCTACGTGCTCACCTGCCAGGCGCACCCGGTCAGCGAGGAGCTGCGGGTCGACTACGACGCCTGACGTCCGCGCCGACTCCAGCAGCCGGATCAGGCGCTGAGCACCCAGTGGCCGGGTGATTCCTCGGTCCAGGTGGGTTCGGGTGGGATGAGGCCGGGTGGGTCGGGGGCGCGGGAGTGGACGGTCTGGCCGGCGGGTGAGGTGATCTCGACGTCGTGGGGGTCGAGGTCGTAGTGGTGCAGGACGCGGTGGTGCCAGCCGGGTTCTTCCTTGAGCTGGTTGCACGCGGTGCACAGGCCTTGGCCGTTGGGGATGCTGGTGGGGCCGCCTTGGTGGTCGGGGGTGATGTGGTCGTGCTGGCGGATGGGGGCGTTGCACCAGGGAGTGCGACAGGTCCGGTCGCGCAGGGTGATGAACTGGCGCAGCAGCCCGTCGAAGGTCCGCGAGGTCGATTCCATGGCGACGAGCTGGTCGGTGTCGGCGAACAGGCGCCGGACGCGGGTGCCCATCTCGGGGGCGCTGCAGACGAGCTTGCGGGCCACGGAGGCGGGGATGGGTCCGCCGGCGCCGCCGTACATGGGCACGACCTCGGCGGGCTCGTCACCGTCGCCGAGCAGTGCTTCGGCGGAGATCACGATGTTGAGCGCGACGGGGGTGTGGGTGGCGGTGATCTGGCCGGTCAGGCGGGAGACGAACAGGTCGGCCACGATCTGGGAGTGGGAGCGGTCCTCGTCGGGCTGGGTCTTGAGTGCCTCGGCGCGTTGGTGCAGGGACTGCATGATCGCGGCGGCGTGGACGTCGGAGACGACCGCGGTGATCTGGGTGGTGCCGTCCTCGCGGCGCCAGGAGGTGACGCGGCGATTGCGGTGCGCGCGCTCGCGGCGTCGGGCAGCGGCCTGGTCGTCGAGGCGCATCGCGATGCGCTGCGCGGCCAGGCGCAGCGCCCGGTCGCCCAGCGGTGCACCGGTGCCCAGCAGCTCGCCCAGGGCGGTGTCGTAGTCGGGGCGCAGCGCGGAGTGGACGTGCTCGGCCTCGCTGGCGAGGATCTCGGCGCGGTGCTCGTTGATCAGCCCGTCCTCGAGCGCTTGGAGGACGTGGGGCAGGTCGTCGACCAGGGTGCAGGCCATCGACAGCAGCCGGGTGCCGCGGTGGGGTGACTCGTGGCGAGCGAGCGCGACCTGGGCGCCGACCGAGCGGGCTGAGGCGTCGGCCTGGAGGTCCTCGAGACGAGCGGCGAGTCTGGCCTGGCGCGCAGCCAGGTGGGACTTCAGCGCCTCGAGCTCCTCCAGCATCGCGACACACTCGCCCGCCGTGGCGGGCAGCTCGTCGCTGGTGGTCATGTCTTCGACCCTAGAGGTGACCACCGACAACGACGCTGGACGTGCACGGCCCGGCGCTCGTCCTCCCGACCTGTCGCGCCGTCTGTCAGGACCGCCCTCTGCTGTCGCCGGCTCGGGCGGCCAACGTGCTCTCGATGATGCGGGTCTCGTCCACGATCGACTGCGCCGCCTCGGCGAGACGCGCGGCCGACGGATCGGGCAGGCCCTCCACGAGCAGAGCCGCGTGTGCCAGGTCGTGGCGACGGGTGTCCAGGTCGACCAGCGCCTGGACCTGGGCGACGATGGTGACGATCCGGTCGCGCAGCGCGACGCTCAGTCGTGAGCCGGGGTCGTTGTCGGCGCGCAGGCGACCCAGGTGCACCAGGCTCGCGTCCAGGACCGGTCGCTGGGCCTCGACGGCCGCGATGACGTCGGGGGCAGCGTCACCGGCACGCAGCCGGGCCAGGGCTCCCGGGAATGCCTCGTGCGCTCTGGCCGCGTCGTCGGGCACATCGACCCACGACGGCTCGGCATCCGCGGACGTGACCGTGAAGGCGGGCACGACGAAGACGACGAAACACACGAAGAACCAGAGCCCGGCCAGCACCCAGGCAGCCACCACGGGGACGCCCGAGTAGGGCACGAGCACGAAGGCAGGTGTGAAGGCGGAACACAGGAACCCGACCTTCATCACCACCTCGCTGCGCTGGCGCGCGTCGAGACCACGCTGGTCGACCGTGGGGCTGGGCACGGTGGTCGACCAGGACTCCGGCCGGGGACGGAAGAGCGCGATGTGGCGCGCGACCGCCTCGTCGAAGGTCTCGGGGACGCTGTCGGCGTGGGGGGCACTGTCGGGCTGGGCAGGCATAGGGGGCTCCTGGGCGCGGGTGGCAGGACCCGGACCCTACCCGTGTGAAGCCCGCGCGCCGCCCCGTTGCGCACGGCGCCGCGCAGCGGGATCCTCGACGGGTGGAGGGTCGCTGGCAGCTCCTCGACGTGCCCCAGGGGCAGCTCGAGGTCGAGGTCTCCGGCCGCGGGGAGCCCGTGGTCGTGCTCCAGACCGCCCTCGATGCCGACGAGCTGCGACCCCTCGGCCGCCACCTGGCCACCCCCGGCCGCCACCGGGTCCTGCAGTACCACCGGCGGGGCTACGCCGGCAGCAGTGCGCCGCGTGGGCGTCCGTCCCTGGCCCGCGATGCCGCCGACGCGGCCGAGGTCGTCCGCGCGATGGGTGTTGCCCCGGCACACGTGGTGGGCGTCAGCTACAGCGCGGCGGTCGCGCTGCGCCTGGCCCACACCGATCCGGAGCTGGTGCACTCCTTGAGCGTGGTCGAGCCACCGCCGACGGGCACCCCAGGAGGGGTGGACTTCCGCCGTGCCTGCTCGACTCTGGTGGAGAAGTTCGAGACCGCCGGTGCGGGCGTGGCGCTCGACGACTTCATGACCGTGCTGCTCGGCGAGAGCTGGCGCGACCTCGGCGCCCCCGACTCGGTTCAACGTATGGAGCGCGACGCCGCGACCTTCTTCGCCTGGGACCTCCCTGCCCTGCGGTCCTGGCGGTTCGGCGCGCAGGAGGCCCGGGCCATCCGGTGCCCGGTCCTTCTCGTCGGCGGCGGCCGGACCGCGCCGTGGTTCAGCGAGATGAGGCGTCGGCTGGTCCGGCTGCTGCCGCACGCGACCGAGGTGCTCGTCGACGGGGCCGACCACACGGTCGCGAGCACCCACGCTCCGCAGCTCGCCGGGGTCCTGCTGCGACACCTCCGTGACCACCCGGGAGCCGCCCTCCCCGACTAGTCGGTCGGCGGATCCTGGCGACCTGTGGTCCAGGCGAGATCTCGTTCCGGGTCGTAGCTGCAGTAGACGCCGGTGTGCACCGAGCACCGCAGGTGACGCCCGAGCCCGGGGTGGGCCCGCTCCACCCGGCGAAGGGCGTCGGCGACCCGGCGGTAGACGGCCTTGCGAGCCCGTTCGACCTCGTCGGGCACCGCTCGTGCCCGATCTCCCAGGCCGTAGGCCGCCGTGAGCTCGCGCAGTAGCCAGTCCTTCTCCTCGAGGAGGCGCGCGCTCACGACGGTGTCGACGTCGCTGCCGCCCAGGGCCTCGTCCACCTCGGCGAGCCGCTGGCGGTAGCGGCCGCGGGCCTGCGCGTCGATGACCGGCTGCGGCGCCGACCGGTGCAGCGCGGCGTGCACCGCAGACGTGCCGGGCGTCCCGGCGACGAGATCGAGGACGTGGCGCTCGCGGCCGGGCTCAGCGAGCAGCGTCATCAGGTCGGCCATGCCCTTGCTGTCTCGCAGCCGCACCGTCCGCCCCTCGAAGGCGAGGGTCCAGTACTCACCGTCCTTGCGGAAGACCCGCTCCGCACCGCCGCCATGACCGCCGCCGCCCACACCGCCCGCCGAGAGGGTCTCGCCGGCCGCCGCCGTCGTCACCGTGAGCACCCCGCCCGTGCCTGGCAGTCGGACGCGCCACGGGTCGGTCAGGGTGATGTCCGAGCCCGGCACGATGTCGCGCACGGTGGCGGTGGCCAGGACCCGACCCGCCGGTGCCTGCCGCAGCAGGGCGGTGGGGACGACGACAGGTGCTCCGTCGACGCTGCCCCGACCGACCTCGCACTCACCGGCGTGCACCACGGCGCGCAGCTCGATCCCCTGGGCGTGGGCCGCCCGCAGCGCACCCATCGCACACCGCAGGGCACGCGTCGCCGAGTCGAACCACACCAGCTCCTCGCCCGACGGGCTGGTCACCTCTGCCCCGTCCATGCGCCGCACGTGGCGACGCACGAGGGCGACGGCCGCCGGCGTGCGCGCGTCGGTGGCGAGCAGAGTCACCAACCTGCTGCTCGCGGGTGCACGCGCGATGGCCGCGCCGAGGAACGCCCGCACGGCCTCGACCACGGAGGCGGAGTCACCGACGTAGGGAAGGTGGTCGGTCCCGGGCAGCTCGACCAGGCGGGCGCCCGGGATCCTGGACGCCAGTCGTCGGGGGCTGCTGAGCGGCACCACCGTGTCGCCGGAGCGGTGCAGGACCAGGGTGGGCACGCGCACGGTCGGGAAGACCGCGTCCAGGTCGTAGTCGACCACCGTCGCCATGAAGCGCACCACCGCGTCACGACTCAGCGAGAGCCGCTGCTGCCGGGCGAACCAGGCGAGGTAGTCGCGGTCCCCTGCGGCGGAGGGCGCGACCAGACCTACCATCGCCGCGGCGCCCTCCACGGTGCCCCACTGGCGGAACACCGGCGCGAAGGCGGCGTCGTACGCCGCGGCGTCCATGACCCCCCAGGGGTGCTCGGCGTCCCGGAGCAGGCGCGAGATGCCGCCGTACAGCACCAGCCGGTGGGTCCGCTCGGGGTGCATGGAGGCGAAGAGCGCCGCCAGGCCACAGCCTTCGGACACGCCGAAGAAGGAGGCCTGCTGCGAACCGACCGCGTCGAGCACCGCGACGACGTCCTCGACCCGCTCCTCGAGCGTGGGCGACAGGTGGCGGTCGCCGCGGTCGGAGAGGCCGCACCCGCGCCGGTCGAAGAGGATCAGCCGGCTGAAGCGGGAGAGCTCTCGGAGCATCGCCGCGAGCGACGGCTCCTCCCACTTGACCTCGAGGTGCGTCAGCATGCCGTACGCCCACACCAGGTCCACCGGACCGGACCCGATCGTCTGGTAGGCGATCTCGGCGTCCCCGGCCCGGACGTAGCGCGTCTCCGGCATTCGCATCGGCAGTCTCCGACAGCATCGTGCCACGCACGGGCACGCGACGGCACCCGTCGCGGTGCGACCGGCCGGGTCGCGCCTCCCGGGTGAACGCCGCGTCGAACCCGGAGGAGCCCGCCATGGACCTGACCCTGTGTCCCGAGTGCGCATCGATCGCCGAGGTGCTCTGGCGAGACCGTGTCGAGTCGACGGACGGGCCGGTCGAGCACGTCAGGATCCAGTGCCTGCAGCGCCACTGCTTCCTGCTGCCCACCTCGAAGCTGACCGAGGAGCCGCGCGTGCGAGCGAGCGGTGCGGAGGCCCGCCAACGACAGGACCGCCCCTGATCTGCGCAGTCGCAGATCAGGGGCGGTCCGAGTCCGGTCGGGCTGACAGGATTTGAACCTGCGACCCCTTGACCCCCAGTCAAGTGCGCTACCAAGCTGCGCCACAGCCCGAACTGCGCGATCCGCTGCACTGCAGCGCCTCGCGACGCGTGAACACTACAACAGCCCCACCCGAGGTCCGACATCGGCACCCCGGGCGGGACCGGGGCTCAGCGCTTGCGCTTCTCGCGCACCCGCTGGTTGATCACGATGGGGGTGCCGACGAAGCCGAACTCCTCGCGCAGGCGCCGCTCGATGTAGCGCTCGTAGCCGTCGTCGAGCTTGCCGGAGGTGAAGAGCACGAAGGTCGGCGGCGCCGTCGAGGGCTGGGTGCCGAACATGATCTTGGGCTGCTTGCCGCTGCGCACCGGGTGCGGGTGCTCGGCGACCAGGCGACCCAGGAACGCGTTCAGCGCACCGGTGGGCACGCGGGTCTCCCAGCCCTCCAGCGCCTTGTCGAGCGCCGGCACCAGCCGGTCGACGTGCCAGCCGGTGCGGGCGGTGACGTTGATGCGCGGGGCCCACTGGACCTGCACGAGCTCGCGCTCGATCTCGCGCTCGAGGTAGTAGCGGCGCTCCTCGTCGACGAGGTCCCACTTGTTGAACGCGATGACCAGCGCGCGGCCGGCCTCGCGGACGGTCTGGAGGATCCGCACGTCCTGCTCGGAGATCGACAGCCCGCCGTCGAGCACCAGCACGGCGACCTCGGCGCGGTCGATGGCGATCGAGGTGCGCAGCGAGGCGTAGTACTCGTGCCCCGAGGCCTCCTTGACGCGCTTGCGGATGCCCGCGGTGTCGATGAAGCGCCAGTCGCGCCCGCCCAGCGAGACCAGCTCGTCGACCGGGTCGACGGTGGTGCCGGCGACGTTGTCGACGACCACCCGCTCCTCCCCCGCCAGCCGGTTGAGCAGCGAGGACTTGCCGACGTTGGGCTTGCCGACGATCGCGATGCGCCGGGGGCCGCCGACCTCGGCGTCGCGCTCGGGCGGCGGCTCGGGCAGGGCGGCCAGCACGGCGTCGAGCAGGTCGCCCGAGCCGCGCCCGTGCAGGGCCGAGACCGGGAAGGGCTCGCCGAGACCCAGGTTCCACAGGCCGTAGGCCTCGGCCTCGGTGCGCTCGTCGTCGACCTTGTTGGCCGCCAGCACGACCGGCTTGCCGGCCTTGCGCAGGATCCGCACCACTGCCTCGTCGGCGTCGGTGATGCCCACGGTCGCGTCGACCACGAAGAGCACCGCGTCGGCCAGCGAGATCGCGATCTCGGCCTGGGCGGCGATCCGCTCCGCGAGACCGCGCGCGTCGGGGTCCCAGCCGCCGGTGTCGACGACGGTGAAGGCGCGCCCGTTCCAGTGCGCGTCGTAGGACACCCGGTCACGGGTGACGCCCGGGACGTCCTCGACGACCGCCTCGCGACGGCCGATGAAGCGGTTCACCAGCGTCGACTTGCCCACGTTGGGCCGGCCGATGATGGCCAGGACGGGCAGGGGGCCGTCGACGAGCGGCCCCTCGGTGGGGATGCCGTCGGCGTGCTCGGTCATGGTGCTCCTAGATCGGTGACCCCGGTGGCGGGGTCGGGTTCGAGGTCTCCTGCGGGCAGGGGGCCCGGCAGCTCGCGGCCCGTGCGGGCCCGGGCGGACTCCAGCTCGCGCGTCATGTGCGTCCACAACAACTGCGAGGTGGTCTCCACTTGTTCCTTGGTGCGCGGAAAGGCCACTGCGTCGATGGTGACGGGTCGACCGAAGACCACGTGCATCGGCGCGCCCCTGCGCGGCAGCGAGCTGCTGCGCCCGCCCGGCTCACGGGTGCCGAAGAAGGAGACCGGCACCACCGTCGCACCCGCCGCGAGGGCGAAGTAGGCCGCCCCCCGGTGGAAGCGCTGGAGGTCGCCCGGGCCGCGGCGTCCCTCGGGGAAGATCCCGATCACGCCGTCGTCGCGCAGCACCCGCAGGCAGCTGCGGGCGGCCGCCACGTCGGTGTGGAACCGGTCGAGCGGCAGCTGCCCCGACAGGTGCAGGAAGCGCCCGAGGCGTCCGCTGAACATCTCGTGCTTGGTCAGGGCGTGCACCGGGCGCGGCGCGAAGATCGCCAGCATCGGGCCGTCGATCACCCCGACGTGGTTGGCCGCCAGCACCACGGGACCGCTGGCCGGCACGTTCTCGGCTCCCAGCACCTCGACGCGGTAGCGGCGCCGGATCAGCCAGCGCGACACCGGCCGCAGCGAGTGCAGCAGGAAGCGGGGCGGGTGGGGCTCCTGCGCCGTGCGGGGCGGGTCGGAGTGCG
Source organism: Nocardioides salarius (assembly GCF_016907435.1). NCBI lineage: Bacteria > Bacillati > Actinomycetota > Actinomycetes > Propionibacteriales > Nocardioidaceae > Nocardioides > Nocardioides salarius. The sequence continues at coordinate 185,885 of NZ_JAFBBZ010000001.1, forward strand.
TGGTGCGCAGCCGCGGCGACGGCGCGGTGCTCACGCGGGGCTCTCCACCGCCTCGACGAGGCCGACGACCAGGTCCACGACCTCCTCGAGCGTGTACGCCGTGGTGTCGAGGTGCACGGCCCCCTCGACCATCGTCAGCGGCGAGACCGCGCGCCCGGAGTCGATCTCGTCGCGACCGCGCAGCGACCTCTCGACCGCCGCCACGTCGGAGCCGCCCTCCTCGGCGGCCCGTCGCGCGGCACGAGCCGCGGGGTCGGCGGTGAGGTAGAGCTTGACGGGCGCGTCGGGGGCGACGACCGAGCCGATGTCGCGGCCCTCGACCACGATGCCCGCCCCCTCGACCGCGGCGGCGATCTCGGCACGCTGCACCTGCACCAGCCGGGCGCGCACCGCGGGCACGGTGGAGACGGGCGAGACCGAGCCGGTGACCTGCTCGGTGCGGATCGCGACACCCACGTCGTGGCCGTCGACGTGGATCGTGGGCCCGAGGGGGTCGGTGCCGGAGTCGATGACCGGCTCGGTGCAGCGCGCGGCCACGGCCTCGGCGTCGTGCACGTCGACGCCGTGCTCGAGCATCCACCAGGTCATCGCCCGGTACATCGCACCGGTGTCGAGGTAGCGCAGGCCCAGTCGGGAGGCCACGCCACGGCACGTGCTGGACTTGCCGGAGCCCGAGGTGCCGTCGACGGCCACCACGATGCCGGTCCCGTGCGTCGGGTCGGGGTCGGTCGGCTTGGTGATCACGGGCCCGCAGCCTACCGGTGCGTCACCCAGCCGCGGGATTCCAGCGACACCAGGAGCCGCTCGCCGCTGCGCTCGTCGACCACGAGCTCGACCAGGCCGGTGGGCCGGCTGGTGTCGTGGTCGATGCGGATGTCCTCGACGTTGACCTCGCTGGCCACCGCGTCGGCCAGCAGCCGGGCCAGCTCGCCGGGGTGGTCGGGCACGGTGACGAAGACCGAGACCGTGGCCGTCGCGGGCGCGCCGTGCTTGCCCGGGATGGCCCGGGTGCCGGCCACGCCGACCTCGAGCAGCTGCTCGAGGTCGCCGCGCTCGTCGGCGCCGATGGCCGCGATCATCGCGTCGAGGTCGCCGCGCAGCTCGACCAGCAGCTCGCCCACGGCCGCGGCGTTGCCGGCCACGATCTGGCCGTAGAGCCGAGGGTCGCCTGCCGCCACGCGGGTCACGTCGCGCACGCCCTGTCCCGACAGCGAGAGGTGGTTGTCGGGGGCGCCGGCCAGCCGCGCGGCCACCAGCGAGGAGACCAGGTGCGGCACGTGCGAGATGCGGGCGACGGCCCGGTCGTGCTCCTCGGGGGTCAGCCACGCGACCACGGCGCCCACCACGCGCACCAGGTCCTCGACGAGCTCGACGGCGCCCACGTCGGCCCCGGGGTGCGGCGTGATCGCCCACGGCCGGCCCTCGAAGAGCGTCTCGGTCGCGGCCAGCGGGCCGGAGTGCTCGCTGCCCGCCATCGGGTGGCTGCCGACGTAGCGGGAGGCGTGCCTGGCCGCCGCCGGGTCCTCGAGCACGTGCGCCAGCGGGCGGGCCTTGATGCTGCCCACGTCGGTGACGACCGCGTCGGAGGCGGCGAGCGCCGCGGTGATCACGGGCCCGAGCGCGTCGGGCGGCACCGCGACGACCACCAGCTGGGGCCGGTCGTCGGGGCGTCGGGCGCGGCCGGCGCCCAGCCCGCTGGCGGTGCGCACGTGCTCGTCGCTGCGGTCGCTGAGCAGCACCTCGAGCCCGGCGCGGCGGCAGGCCAGCGCGACGGAGGTGCCGACCAGGCCGGTGCCGACGACCTCGACGGGCCCGACCAGCCGACCGGTCTCAGCCATCGGCGTCGGGCACCGAGCGCACGCGGGTCAGGTCGCTGCGCAGCGCCGCGGCGCCGTGCAGGTAGCTGTGCGTGATCTCGCCGCGCGGCAGGTCGGTCTCGACGTGCGCCATCATCCGCACCACCCGCGGCATCGACCGCTCGATCTCGAGCTCGCGGGCACAGATCAGCGGCACCTCGCCGAAGCCCAGCCGCCGAGCGGCGTACGCCGGGAACTCCGCGACCAGGTCGGAGGTGGCGGTGAAGATCACCGAGATGAAGTCGTCGACCTCCAGACCGTTGGAGGCCATCACGTCGAGCACCATCTCCGCGACCCGCTCGAGCATGTGGTCGCGCGTGTCCTCCTCGAGCTGGGTCGCGCCCCGGACCGCTCGCACCGCCACGTCTGCTCCTCCATCTGCCTCGTCCACCCGGTTGCCGGGGCCCCAGGCTATCGGGGCCCGTTGCTCACAGCTGAGCGCGGTCCAGCAGGCTGCCCAGCTCGGTGCGGGTCAGCTCGCGCAGCTCACCGGGCTGCAGCCCGCCCAGGCGCACCGGACCCAGCTCCGTGCGCGTCAGCCGGCGCACCGGGTGGCCGACGTGGTCGAGCAGGCGGCGCACGATGCGGTTGCGGCCCTCGTGGATGACCAGCTCGACGATGCTGCGCTCGCGGTCGGTGCGGCCGTGGCTGCCCTCGACCAGCCGCGCGCGGCTCACCGTCACCGGCCCGTCCTCGAGCTCCACCCCGGCCAACAGCTTCTTGATGGTGCCGCGGTGCACCTGGCCCTCGACCTCGGCGACGTAGGTCTTGTCCACCTCGTACGACGGGTGGGCCATGCGGTGGGCGAAGTCGCCGTCGTTGGTGAGCAGGATCAGCCCCGAGGTGTCGGTGTCGAGGCGCCCGACGTGGAAGAGCCGCTCGGGGCGCTCGGCCACGACGTCGCCCAGGGTGCGCCGCCCCTCGGGGTCCGACATGGTCGAGACCACCCCGCGCGGCTTGTTGAGCACCAGGTAGACGTGGGGGCTCGTGGGCGGCAGCCGGTGGCCCTCGACGCGCACCACCGCGGTGCGCGGGTCGACCTTGGTGCCCAGCCGCGTGACCACCTCGCCGTCGACCTCGACGAGCCCGGCGAGCATCAGCTCCTCGCACTTGCGCCGCGAGGCCACGCCCGACTGGGCCAGCAGCTTCTGCAGCCGCACCTGCCCGTCGTCGTCGAGCGGGATCTCGCGACCGTCGTCCTCACCGAGGGGGGCGGGGCGGTCGTGCGGCGGGCGGGTCACGGGGTCTCCTCGGTCGGGGCGGCGACGTGGTCGTCGGGCTCTGCGGTGAACCCTCCCACGCGCTCGAGCTCGTCCTCGAGGTCGGCCATCTCGGGCAGGTAGGGCGCGAGCTCGGGCAGCTCGTCGAGCGAGCTGATCCCGATCCGCTCGAGGAAGTAGGTGGTGGTGCGGTAGAGGTGGGCGCCGGTGCCGGCGTCCTGCCCGGACTCCTCGACCAGGCCCCGCGTCAGCAGGGTGCGCATGACGCCGTCGACGTTGACGCCGCGCACCGCCGAGACCCGGGCCCGCGAGACCGGCTGCTGGTAGGCCACCACCGCGAGCGTCTCAAGCGCCGCCTGCGTCAGCCGGGCCTGCTGGCCCTCGAGCACGAACCGCTCCACCGCGGGGGCGTAGGCCTCGCGGGTGTAGTAGCGCCACCCGCCGGCCACGTGGCGCAGCTCGAAGCCGCGGTCCTGCTCGTCGTACTGCTCGGCCAGCGTCTGCAGGGCGCCGACGACGACCTCGACGGGGTGCCCCACGGCCGTGGCCAGGCTGACCGCGTCGAGGGGCTGGTCGGCCACCATCAGCACCGCCTCCAGCGCCGGGCGCAGTGTCAACGGCCGGGCGAGCGGCTGGGCCAGCGGCTCGGGTGTCTCGATCAGGGGGTCGCTCACGCGAGGCCCTCCTCGGGGGTGTCGGTGGGAGCGGGCGGGGCGCCCTCGAACTCGTCGGTGACCAGGGCGTCGGCGTCGACGTCGTCGTCACCGGTCCAGCGCAGCGTGAGCACGCCCAGCGGCGTGACCTGGTCGAAGACCACGACGCCCTCGCGGAAGAGCTCGAGCAGCGAGAGGAAGCGGGCCACGGTGGTCAGGGTGTCCGGGGAGTCGCGGCACAGCGCGGCGAAGGTGGTGGTGCCGGCGCGGCGCAGCCGCTCGACCACGATCGCGGCCTGCTCGCGCACCGAGACCCGGGCGGCGTGGATGTGCTGCAGGGAGACCTCGACGACCGGCTTGGGCGCCATCGCCTTCGCGGCCAGCGCGGCGAACTGCTCGAGCCCGATGCCGATGAGCACCTCGGGCAGCAGCGAGGCGAAGCGGTCCTCGAGGCCGACGGCGCGGGGGTAGCGGCGCGCCTCGTCGAGCAGCCGGCCCTCCACGACCGCGGCGACCTGCTTGTAGGCGCGGTACTGGATCAGCCGGGCGAAGAGCAGGTCGCGGGCCTCGAGCAGCGCCAGGTCCTCCTCGTCCTCCACGTCGCCCTGGGGCAGCAGCCGGGCCGCCTTCAGGTCGAGCAGCGTGGAGGCGACCAGCAGGAACGACGTGGTCTGCTCCAGGTCGAGCGAGGCGTCGCGCCCGGTCGCGGACGCCGCGGCGGGTGCGCTGCGCAGCGCCTTGACGTGGGCGATGAACTCGTCGGTGACCCTCGAGAGCGACACCTCGGTGATGTCGAGCTTGTGCTTGGCGATCAGGTTGAGCAGCAGGTCGAAGGGGCCCTCGAAGTTGTCGAGACGCACGGCGAACGCGGGGCTCGTGGCGTCGGCGTCGGTCTCGACGGCGCCCGCCCCGGTGCTCATGGTGCTGCTCACTCCTCGGCGAGGCGGCGTACGAGCGCGCTGTCCTCGCCGCGGGCCTCGAAGTCGGCCAGTGTCATGGCCAGCGCCTCACGCACCAGCCGGCCGCGGTCGACGGCCAGGCCGTGGCCGCTGCGCAGCGCCAGGCGGGCCTGCTCGACGGCCAGCAGCTCCTCGGAGGTGATGTAGACCGTCATCTTCTCGTCGTGGCGCACCCGCCCGCTGGGCCGGGAGCGCGCGGCCGGCTTGGCCTGCTCCTTCGGCGGCTCCTCGCGAGGCTCGCTCTGCTGCGGGGCCGTGGGGCGGAACAGGTCGTCGGCGGCCGGCATGCTCACCCGTCGAGCCAACGAGCCAGCACCTCCCGCGACAACTGCCGGTAGGACTCCGCGCCGGCGGAGGACGAGGCGTAGCTGGTGATCGGCTCACCGGCGACGGTGGAGTCGGAGAACTTCACGGTGCGACGGATGACGGTGTGGAAGACCTTGTCGCCCCACGCCTGCACCAGGCGCTCCATCACCTCGCGCGAGTGCAGGGTGCGGCCGTCGAACATGGTGCCGAGCACGCCGTCGATCTCGAGACCCGGGTTGAGCCGCTCGCGGACCTTGTCGATCGTCGTCTTGAGCAGCGCCACCCCGCGCAGCGCGAAGTACTCGCACTCCAGGGGCACGAGGACCCCGTGGGCGGCGGTCAGCGCGTTGACGGTCAGCAGGCCCAGCGAGGGCTGGCAGTCGATGAGCACGACGTCGTACTGCTCGAGCGCCGGGGCGAGCACGCGCTGCAGGGTCTGCTCGCGCGCGACCTCGTGGACCAGCTGCACCTCGGCGGCCGAGAGGTCGATGTTGGAGGGCAGCAGGTCCATGCCGGGCACGCCGGAGGGCACGACGACGTCGTCGAGGGTGACGTCACGCTCCATCAGCAGGTTGTAGACCGAGAGGTCCATCTCGTGCGGGTTGAGCCCGAGACCCACCGACAGCGAGCCCTGGGGGTCGAAGTCGACCAGCAGCACCTTGCGGCCGTACTCGGCCAGCGACGCGCCGAGGTTGATGGTGGTCGTCGTCTTGCCGACGCCGCCCTTCTGGTTGCACATCGCCACGACGCGGGCCTTGCCGTGCTCGGCGACGGGGCCTGGCTCGGGGAAGTCCGGCATCGGCCGGCCGGTGGGGCCGAGGACCGGGGCGCCGGCGTCACGGCGCGCCGGACGCTCGAAGGGCAGGGGGTCGCTCACGGACAGATCGTCTCCGAGATCGGGGGCGGGCGGCTGGGCAGGGGCACGGACCAGTGGCGGCACCTCGGGTGCGCTGGCGCCGCCGTGACCTGCTCCGGTCCCCGGGGACATCCCACCATCGCTCATCTGCTGCTCCTCCACCGGCCCCGCCCACGGCGGCACGACGACTTGTCGACACGGTCGACCGGGTCCGGGTTGCGGGCGAGCCTAGGACCGCTCCGGGCCGCCCACAAGCATCTGGCGAGGTTCGCCGCCGCGGTCCGGTCGGGTGCCCCGATCTGTGCACGAGCCCCCGGTGGGCCTGCACAGGCGATCCCCCACCTGTGGAGAAATCTGTGGAGAACTCGCGTGCCGTCAGCCGGCCAGCAGGTCCTGGTAGTCGGGGTGCTTGTCGATCCAGCCGGCGACGAAGGAGCACCGGGCCACGACGCTGCGCTCCCCCGCCGCGCGCACGTCGTCCAGGGCGGTGCGGGCCAGCGCGGAGCCGACCCCCTCGCCCTCGAAACCATCGTCGACCACGGTGTGGGTGAAGACGATGCGCGCCGGGTCGTCGGCCAGCTCGTACTGCGCCGCCCCGGCCTCGACGCCGTCGACGTGGGCCACGTAGCGCTGCTGCTCGGGCTGGTCGGTCACGGTGAGGTCGCTCATGGGCCCGATGCTAGGTCGGCGCCCCTCACCCCTGCGGCGGGCCGCCGACCAGGAACACCACGTGTCCGGGCTCGGAGTCGTCGTCGGCCAGCACGCGCACCCGCACGGTGCCCGCCTCGACCCCGACCGTGCCGTACTCGCGGCTGTAGACGTCGCGCAGCACCAGCAGGCCCTCCGACTCCAGCCGCACGTCGCCGAGCGTCATCAGGTCCTGGAGCCCCGCGGCTCCCGGGTCGTCGGTGAGCTCGGCCAGGGTCGGCCCGTCCTCGACGTCGCGCACCGCGACCGCCAGGCAGTCGGGGGTCGCGGCGCAGGGGGCCCCGCCGAAGGAGGTCGGCGGGGTGAAGTCCTCACGCCCCACCAGGAGCAGGACCGAGCTGGGCGGCCTGATCAGGCGGCTCACGCAGCCACCTCAGCCGAGCCGGTGGAAGGCCACGGTGGGCATCACCAGCTCGCCCAGCTCGTCGGAGGCGTCCAGGTCGGCCACCGCGTCGATGACCCAGTCGTGGTGCCCCGCGGGGTCGTGCACCGTCTGGCGCACCTCGAGCAGCCGGGCCGCGGGCCCGTCGCCGTCGAGGCCGGGCGGGACGCCCGTGCTGGTGGTCGTGACCAGCAGGCGCGGCCCCCGCGCGTCCGGCCCGAGGTCGACGCTGTCGTGCTCGGCGTAGTACTCCTCGATCGCGCCGTCCCACGCCGAGCGACCCATCACCACCTCGCGGGGCGGCTCGGTGCGGTCGGCCGCGGCCCGCTCGAGCGCCATCAGCCCGGTGAGGTCGTCGCGCGCCACCAGCTCGACGCGGCGGAACATCGCGTTGCGCACCATCACGTCGAAGGAGCGGCCCTGCTGCGACAGCGGCCGAGGCGGTGGCGGCGGGGCGTGGTGGGTCAGCTCGTCGCCCAGGCGGGCCAGCGCGGCCGCCGGGTCGGTGAGGGCCTCCCACTCGTCGAGCAGCGAGGAGTCGGTCTGGCGCACCGTCTCGCCCAGCCACTCCACCAGCCCCTCCAGCTCCTCGGAGCGGTGCTGCTCGGGGACGCTCTGGCGCAGCGTGCGGTAGGCGTCGGTGAGGTAGCGCAGCACCAGACCCTCCGAGCGGGCCAGCTGGTAGCGCCCCACCAGGTCGGTGAAGCTCATCCCCTGCTCGTACATCTGCCGCACGACCGACTTGGGGTCCAGCGCGTCCTCGGGCAGCCACGGGTGCGCGCCGCGGTAGAGCTCGTACGCCGCCCCGAGCAGCTCGGCGAGCGGCTGCGGCCAGGTGATCTCCTCGAGCAGCGCCATCCGCTCCTCGTACTCGATGCCGTCGGCCTTCATCTCGTTGACGGCCTCGCCGCGCGCGGCCCACTGCTGGGCCATCAGCACCTGGCGCGGCGAGTCGAGGACGGACTCGACGACCGAGACCACGTCGAGGGCGTGGGTCACCGGGTCGCCGGACTCCTCCGCGGGCGTGAGCACGTCGAACGCCTCGAGCGCGAAGTGGGCCAACGGCTGGTTGAGCGCGAAGTCGGGCGGCAGGTCGTGGGTCAGCCGGTAGCGGCGTCCGTGCTCGTCGGGCTCCGCGAGGCGCACCAGCACCCCCGAGGTGACGAGCGAGCGGGCCAGGCGCAGCGCCCGACGGGCCAGCCGGCGCTGCTGGCGTGGCTCCTCGTGGTTGTCGGTGAGCAGCCGGCGCAGCACCGGGAAGGCGTCCTCCTCGCGCGAGACCACGTTGAGGAGCATCGAGTTGTCGACCTTCATCCGCGAGGCCAGCGCCTCGGGCTCGCCGGCCACGAGCTTGTCGAAGGTCTGCTCGGTCCACACCACCGTGCCCTCGGGCGGCTTCTTCAGCTGGGCCTTCGACTTGCGCTTGGCCTGCTTCTCGGCGCTCATCGTGGCGTTCTTGGCCGCCGCCTTCGCCTTGGCCCTCTCGTTCTCGATGGTGTGCTCGGGGGCCTGGACCACGACGTAGCCGGCGGTGTCGAAGCCGGCCCGGCCGGCACGACCGGCGATCTGGAGGAACTCGCGGGTGCGCAGGACCCGCTGGCGGGTGCCGTCGAACTTCGCCAGACCGGTGAAGAGCACGGTGCGGATCGGCACGTTGATGCCGACCCCCAGGGTGTCGGTGCCGCAGATCACCGACAGCTCCCCGGCCTGGGCCAGCTGCTCGACCAGGCGGCGGTAGCGCGGGAGCATGCCGGCGTGGTGCACGCCGATGCCGCGCTTGAGCAGCTTGGCCAGGGTCTTGCCGAAGCCGGCGCCGAAGCGGGTGCCGGCCAGCCGCTCGGTCATCCCCTCCGGCTTGGGGATCCAGCTCGCGTTGAGCAGCGAGGTGGCGTGCTCGACGGCGGCGGCCTGGGTGAAGTGCACGACGTAGACCGGCGCCTGGCCGGTGGTCACGATCTCCTCGAGCCGCTCGGGCAGCGGGTCGAGCGACCAGGTGAACGACAGCGGCACCGGGCGTTCGGCGTCGTCGACGACCGCGGTCTCGCGACCGTTGCGCCGCGTCAGGTCGATGCCCAGCGCGCTGACGTCGCCCAGGGTGGCCGACATCAGCAGGAACTGGGCCTGCGGCAGCTCCAGCAGCGGCACCTGCCAGGCCCAGCCGCGGTCGGGCTCGCCGTAGTAGTGGAACTCGTCCATCACCACCAGCCCGACGTCGGCGGCGCGTCCCTCGCGCAGCGCCACGTTGGCCAGCACCTCCGCGGTGCAGCAGATGATCGGCGCGTCCGCGTTGACCGCGGCGTCCCCGGTCAGCATCCCGACGTTGTCGGCGCCGAAGACGGTGCACAGGTCGAAGAACTTCTCGCTCACCAGCGCCTTGATCGGCGCGGTGTAGAACGAGACCCGGTCGTCGGCCAGCGCGGTGGCGTGCGCGGCCAGCGCCACCAGCGACTTGCCCGACCCGGTCGGGGTCGCGAGCACCACGTTGCTGCCCGCCAGCAGCTCGAGCACCGCCTCGTCCTGGTGCGGGTAGAGGTCGAGGCCCTTGCTCGCGGCGTACGCCGCCACCGCCTCGTAGACCGCGTCGGCGTCCGACCCGGCCCGCGGCCAGTCGAAGCCCTGCAGGTGGTCGGTGGTGCGGGTGTCCTGCTGGGTCATCAGCCTCGGGCTCTCGGGTGCGCGGTCGCGAAGACCTCACGCAGGTTGTCGACGGTCACCAGGGTGTAGACCTGGGTGGTGGTCACCGACGCGTGGCCCAGCAGCTCCTGGACGACGCGCACGTCGGCGCCGCCGTCGAGCAGGTGGGTGGCGAAGGAGTGGCGCAGCGTGTGCGGGGAGACGTCGCGGGTGACGCCGGCGCGCTCGGCGGCGCGGGTCAGCACGGTCCAGGCCGACTGGCGCGAGAGCCGGCCGCCGCGGGCGTTGAGGAACAGCGCGCCACCGGTGCCGGCGGGGCCGCCGAGGCCGGCCAGCTCGGGGCGGGCGCGCACCAGGTAGGCGCGCACCGCCTCGATGGCGTAGGAGCCGACCGGCACGACGCGCTGCTTGCCGCCCTTGCCGCGCAGCAGGACGGTGCCCTCGAAGGCGTCCCCCGCTCCCTCCTGCCGGTCCCCGCCGTGCGGGTCCCCGTCGTGCGGAGCCAGGTCGAGGTCGTCGACGTCGAGACCCACCGCCTCGGAGATCCGGGCACCGGTGCCGTAGAGCAGCTCGAGCAGCGCCCGGTCGCGCAGCGCCAGCGACGTGCCCGGCGAGCCGGCCGCCTCCAGGATCGCCTCGACGTCGGCGAGCGGCAGCGCCTTGGGCAGCCGCTTGGCCGGTGTCGGGGGCTTGACCCCGCTGGCCGGGTCGTGGGCCGCCAGCCCGTCGGCCAGCGCGAAGCGGTGGAAGCCGCGCACCGCCACCACCGTGCGCGCCGCCGAGGTCGCGCTCAGCGGCGGGTGGTCGGCGTCGCCCTCGCGCAGGTGCACCAGGAACGCGCTCACGCCCGCCTCGGTGACGTCGTCGAGACGCTCGACCCCCGTCGCCGCGAGGTGCGCCAGGTAGCGGCGCAGGTCGCGGCGGTAGGAGGCGAGCGTGTTCGGCGCCAGGCCCCGCTCCACCGAGAGGTGGTCGAGGTAGGTGCGCACCGCGGCCGCCGGCTGGTCGGTGGCGGCCGCGGTGGGCGCGTCGAGGGCGGGCACGCTCAGGACAGCACCTGCTCCAGCGCCACGGCGTCGATGCCGGTCGCCGCGCCGACGGGGCCGTTGGTCAGCTGGCCGTCGTGGGTGTTGAGCCCCTTGGCCAGGCACCGGTCGTCGCGCAGCGCCTGGCGCCAGCCCTTGGCGGCCAGCGCGACGGCGTACGGCATGGTGGCGTTGGTCAAGGCGTACGTCGACGTGGTCGGCACCGCGCCCGGCATGTTGGCCACGCAGTAGAAGACCGAGTCGTGGACCATGAACGTCGGGTCGGCGTGGGTGGTGGCGCGGGTGTCCTCGAAGCAGCCGCCCTGGTCGACGGCGATGTCGACGAGCACCGAGCCCGGCTTCATCCGCGAGACCAGCTCGTTGCTGACCAGCTTGGGCGCGGCCGCGCCGGGGATCAGCACCGCGCCGATGACCATGTCGGCCTCGGTGACGTGCTGCTCGATCGCGAGCTTCGAGGAGGCCAGCCCGTGCACCTTGTTGTTGTAGCGCCAGAACGACATCCGCAGCTTCTCGAGGTCGGTGTCGAGCAGGGTGACGTCGGCGCCCATGCCCAGCGCGATGTTGGCGGCGTTCTGGCCCGAGACGCCGGCGCCGATGATGACGACCTTGGCGTTGGCCACGCCGCCGACCCCGCCGAGCAGCACGCCGCGCCCGCCCTGGGCCTTGAGCAGCGAGTGCGCGCCGACCTGGGGCGCCAGGCAGCCGGCGACCTCCGACATCGGGTAGAGCAGCGGCAGGGCGCCGTTGTCCTGCTGCACGGTCTCGTAGGCGATCGCGGTGACCTTGCGGGCCAGCAGCTCCTCGGTCAGGGTCTTGTCGGCCGCCAGGTGGAGGTAGGTGAAGAGCACCTGGCCCTCCCGCATCCGGTGGTACTCCTCGGCGACGGGCTCCTTGACCTTCAAGATCATGTCGGCGCTGCCCCACACCGCGTCGGCGTCGGGGAGCATCTCGGCGCCCGCGGCGACGTACTCCTCGTCGGTGACCTGCGAGCCCAGCCCGGCACCGGCCTCGATGACGACCTGGTGGCCGGCAGAGACGAGCTCGTTGACTCCCAGGGGCGTGATCGCCACCCGGTACTCGTGGTTCTTGACTTCCTTGGGGACGCCGACCTTCACGTGGCTGCACCTTCCTTCTGCACTTCCGCCGGCACCCCGTCGTGCCGGGCGGCTCCCGCGAGTCCGCGAGCGTGCGCCACCAGTATCGCGATGACGAGAGGTGCGTCACACAACCGCCCCTCCAGCACGCCGGCCAGCAGGTCGTCGAAGGGCACCCAGGCGGCCTCCATCTCGGCCTCCTCGTGCTGGGGCTCGAAGTCGCCCCGGCCGACGTCGCTCAGGTCGCGCGCCAGGTAGATGTGCGCCAGCTCCGCGGAGATGCCGGGCGAGGCGTAGGTCGAGACCAGGTGGGTCCACTCCCCCGCCGCCAGCCCGGCCTCCTCGCCCAGCTCGCGGCGCGCGACGTCGAGCGGGTCCTCGTCCTCACCGTCCATCAGCCCGGCGGGGATCTCGACGAAGCGGTGCCCGGCGGCGTGGCGGTACTGCCACAGGCACAGCACCCGCTCGCGCTCGTCGACCGCGAGCACCACGGCCGCGCCGGGGTGCTCGAGGACGACCCGGCGGAACGGCTCCTCGTCGGGGTGGCCGGGGCGCCGGATCCGGTCCTCGCGCAGCGCCACGACCCAGCCGTCGCGGTGCAGGTCGGCCGACTCGGCGACCGGCCAGGTCGTGGGCACGTCTCGCAGCGGCGGGTGGTCCATGGTCTCGACGCTACCGGGCGGCACGCGTCTCAGTCGTCGGCGGGCTTGCGGCGCAGGCCCTTCTCGTCGATCGGGAACCGCAGCTCGCGCTGCCGGGTGATGGCGGCGCCGACCAGGCCCGCGAAGAGCGGGTGCGGACGGGTCGGGCGCGAGCGGTACTCGGGGTGCGCCTGGGTCGAGACGTAGTAGGGGTGCACCTCGCGGGGCAGCTCGACGAACTCGACCAGGTTGTTGTCCGGCGAGGTGCCCGAGAAGACCAGGCCGGCCGCCTCGAGGTCCTCGCGGTAGGCGTTGTTGACCTCGTAGCGGTGGCGGTGGCGCTCGTGCACCTGCGCCTCGCCGTACGCCGCGCGCACCACGGAGCCCTCCTTGAGCGCGGCCGGGTAGAGCCCCAGGCGCATCGTGCCGCCGAGGTCGCCCTCGCCGTCGACGATGGCGACCTGCTCGGCCATCGTGGCGATGACCGGCTCGGGGGTCTGCGGGTCGAACTCGGTCGAGCCGGCCTTCTCCAGGCCCAGCACCTCGCGGGAGTACTCGATGACCATGCACTGCAGGCCCAGGCACAGCCCCAGCGTGGGGATGCCGTGGGTGCGGGTGTAGGTCAGCGCGCCGAGCTTGCCGTCGAGGCCGCGGATGCCGAAGCCGCCGGGCACGCAGACCGCGTCGACGTCGCTGAGGTGCTTGGCGGCACCGGCGGGGGTCGCGCACTCGTCGGAGGGGATCCAGCGCAGGTTGACCTTGGCGCTGTGCGCGAAGCCGCCCGCCCGCAGGGCCTCGGCGACCGAGAGGTAGGCGTCGGGCAGGTCGACGTACTTGCCGACGAGGCCGACGGTGACCTCCTCCTCGGGGTGGTGCACCCGCTCGAGCAGGTCGTCCCACAGCGTCCAGTCGACGTCGCGGAAGGGCAGGTCGAGGCGGCGCACCAGGTAGGCGTCGAGGCCCTCGCGGTGCAGCACCTTGGGGATGTCGTAGATCGAGGGCGCGTCGGCGGCGGTGACGACCGCCTCGTCGTCGACGTCGCACATCAGCGCGATCTTGCGCTTGATCGAGATCGGCAGCTCGCGGTCGGCGCGGCACACGATCGCGTCGGGCTGGATGCCGACCTGGCGCAGGGCGGCCACCGAGTGCTGGGTGGGCTTGGTCTTCAGCTCGCCGGAGGGCCCGATGTAGGGCACCAGCGAGACGTGGATGAAGAAGCAGTTGTCGCGACCCACGTCGTGGCGCACCTGGCGCGCGGCCTCGAGGAACGGCAGCGACTCGATGTCGCCGACGGTGCCCCCGACCTCGGTGATCACCACGTCGATGTCGGCGCCGCCCATGGCGAGCACGCGGTCCTTGATCTCGTTGGTGATGTGGGGGATCACCTGCACCGTGTCACCGAGGTAGTCGCCGCGGCGCTCCTTGGCGATGACCTGCGAGTAGACCTGCCCGGTGGTGACGTTGGCGATCTGGGAGAGGTCGGTGTCGAGGAAGCGCTCGTAGTGCCCGATGTCGAGGTCGGTCTCGGCGCCGTCGTCGGTCACGAAGACCTCGCCGTGCTGGAACGGGTTCATCGTCCCGGGGTCGACGTTGAGGTACGGATCGAGCTTCTGCATCGTCACCCGGAGGCCGCGCGAGCGCAGCAGCCGACCCAGGCTGGAGGCCGTGAGTCCCTTCCCGAGCGAGGAGGCGACGCCTCCGGTCACGAACACGTGCTTGGTCGGGCCTGAGTTCCTCACGGAACTCCATGCTATCCCAGCGGCGCGGTGACCTCGAACCGACGCGCGGGGTCAGGTGAGCGGGACGGCCCCGTCGACCCCGGCGGGCCCGTAGTCGCCACCGGCGCCGCTGCCGGCCACCAGCAGCGCGAGGGCGGCCGTGACCTGCCCCGCGGGGGTCTCGACCCCGTCGACGCTGACCACGCCACCGGGGGTGCCGGCCTCGCGCACCGCGGCCAGGGTGCCGTCCTGCGCCGAGTCCGAGCCGCCGGCGAGCACGGTGCCACCGGCGACCGTGGCCAGCCCCGAGGCCAGCCCGGTCAGCACGTCGGGGTCGGTGTCCTCGCCCAGCACCAGCAGCACCAGCGGGGCCCGGGAGGCCTCGGCGTCGCTGGTGGCCAGCAGGTCGGCCCCGACGAGGCCCTGGCGCACCGTACGGGCGTTGCCGCCCGCGGGCGTGCCGTCGGGGGCCGAGGTGGCCAGCGCGAGCCCCAGGAGCTGGCCCAGCCGGTCGTACGCCGGCGCGTCGGGGTCGATCGCACCGTCGTCGACCTCCTCGGCCAGGCGCTGGCCGAGCGTGTCGACCAGCGAGGTCGAGGAGCCGCCCACCAGCCGGTCGAGCAGCTCGTAGCGCGCGGCCACCTCGCCGCCGGCCTCCTCGACGTGGGCGGTCAGGGCGCCCAGCACCTCGTCATCGGGTCCGCCGGCGCTGACCAGCGCCACCGAGCGGCCCTCGAGGCCGTCCTCGAGCAGGCGGGAGGCGCTGGCGGCGGCGAACACGTCGGCGTACTCGCCCCGGGCGTCCTGGGCGGCGTCGGCGGAGGCCGCGGGGGCCTGGTCGTCGCTGCCCTCGTCGGCGTCGGCGAGCGGGCCGCCGCCGAGCACGACCCCGACCGCGAGGGCCAGGAAGACGGCGACGAGGGAGACGACGTGGTGGCGGTAGGTGATCACGGTGCTACCTCGAGAGGTCGGGAAGTCGGTCGGTCAGGGCGTCGGCCCAGCCGGTGAGGCGTTCGCCCCAGAGCGTGGCCCACTCCTGGCCCACGGGGGTGACCGCCAGGGCGCAGAGCAGCGCCACCAGGCCGGCGAGCATCACGACGTAGAGGTGACGGGGGCGGACCCGCCCGGTGTAGAGCAGCGGCACGGCCGTGGCGTCGACCAGCCGGGGGCCGAGCGCCAGCCGGGTCAGGTAGGTGCTGGCGACGCCGCCGCGGTCGCGGTCGAGGAAGTCCTCGAGGTCGGCGTGCAGCCCCACCCCGATCACGGGGGTCGACTCCCCCGCCTTGGCCAGCAGGAGGGCGGCGTCCTCGGCGGTGGCGGTGGTGCTCAGCGTCGCGGCCCGCACCCCCGTCCGCTCGACGGCGGCGGTCAGGGAGTGCCCCGCGCCGGGAGCCACGACCACCACCACGTCGGCGGCCGCGCTCAGCGTCGCGGCGCGCGGGGGGTCGAGGTCGCTGCGTCCGTCGACGACCACCACGTCGGGGCGCAGTCCGGCGGCCACGAGCCGGTCGGCGGCGTGGTGGACGGCGATCACGACCGGGTGCTGCTCGCGCACGTAGGGCGTCACGAGCGCCAGCTCGGCCGCGAGCTCGGGACCCTCGACCGCGACGACGGCGGCGCGTCCCTCGAAGCTGGTCGCCAGCGTGGGCAGGCCGCGCCCGTGCAGCAGCAGCTCCTCCTCGCGGCGCAGCAGCTCGGCGGCGTTGTGGGTCAGGGTCTCGAGCTGGGAGGCCAGGCCGAGCCGGGCGCGGGTGGTCTCCTCCTCGAGGTCGGCCGCCTCGAGCAGCCGACCCTCGAGGGCCCGGCCGTCGTCGAGGTGCAGCACCCCGTCGTGGAGGCGCACGCTCGTGCCGTCCTCGACCCCACCGGCCGCGGCGCCGACCCGGTCGAGGAGCAGCACGCCGTGGCTGGCCAGCAGCCCGGGGCCCTGGGCGGGGTAGCGGCCCGAGAGCATCGGAGCGGCGTTGACGACCGCGACGACGCCGGCGTCGACGAGCGACTGGGCGGTAGCGCGGTCGAGGTCGCTGTGGTCGACGACCGCCACGTCGCCGGGGCGCAGGCGGGTCAGCAGGGTCCGGGGGCGGCGCTCCACGCGTGCGGTGGCGGTCAGGCCGGGCAGCACGGGGGCGGGGCGGCGGCGGGTCGAGAGCTTCATGTCCCTCCACTGTCGCACCGTCGCGGGGCGCTTGATGGAAGGCGTGCGCCGTGTCGCGCGGCGGTGGGCTGTGACCCGGGTCTCAGGCCAGGGCGCGTGCCGGCTGGGCCACCTCGAGCAGCTCGCGGGCGTGCGCGACGGCCGTGTCGGAGCCGGCCAGCCCCGCCATCATCCGCGACAGCTCGACCTCGCGGGCCGCCTCGTCGAGGAGCGTGAGGCCCGAGCTGGTGATGGTGCCGTCCCGCGACTTGCGCACCACCACGTGGCGGTCGGCGTACGCCGCCACCTGGGGCAGGTGGGTCACCACCAGCACCTGCGCGTTGCGGGCCAGCTGGGCCAGGCGGCGACCGACCTCGACGGCGGCCGCACCCCCGACACCCGCGTCGACCTCGTCGAAGACGAAGGTGGGCACCGGGCTGGTGCCGGCCAGGGCCACCTCGAGGGCCAGCATCACCCGTGACAGCTCACCGCCCGAGGCGCCCTTGTGCAGGGGACGGGGCTCGCTGCCGGTGTTGGCGGCCAGCAGCATCTCCACCTCGTCGAGGCCCGAGCGGGCGTAGCGCAGCCACCGGCCGCCCACGTGGAGCGGTGCCCCGGGCTGCGGCTCGCCCTCGGCGGGCGCGGCGCTCTCGTGCTGGTGGACGCTGATGCCCAGCCGGGCGTGCGGCATGGCGAGCAGCCCGAGCTCGGAGGTGACCTCCGCGGCGAGCCGCTCGGCGGCGGCGCGCCGGGCGGCGGTGAGCTGCTCGCCCGCCTCGGCGAGCTGCTCGCGCAGCCGGGCCTGCTCGCCGCGCAGCTGCTCGATGCGCTCGTCGGTGCCGTCGAGCTCGAGCAGGCGGGCGGCCGACCGCTCGGCCCAGGCCAGCACCTCCTCGACCGTGTCGCCGTACTTGCGGGTCAGCGCGGTCAGGGCGGCGCGCCGCTCGGAGACCCCGGCGAGCCGCGCGGGGTCGACGTCGATCCGGCTGGCGTAGCCCGCGACGTCGGCGGCGACGTCGGAGAGCAGGTAGGTCACGTCGGCGAGCCGGTCGGCCAGGGCGCCGGCCTCGGGGTCGTGCTCGCGCACCGCCTCGAGGGCGGTGCGGGCGGCCGAGGCGGTGGCCAGCGCGTCGGGGGCGCCGTCCTCGCTCGAGAGCGCCTCCCGGGCGTGCTCGGCGGCGGTGCGCAGGGTGTCGGCGAAGCCCAGCCGGGTCTCCTCGGCGCCGAGCTCCTCCTCCTCGCCGGGCTCGGGCGAGACCGCCTCGACCTCGCCGAGGCCGAAGCGCAGCAGGTCGGCCTCACGGGCCCGCTCACGGGCGTGGGTGACGACGTCCTCGAGCTCGGTCTCCACCGCGCGCAGCCGGTCGAAGAGGGTGGTCCACGACTCCAGCAGGGCCGCCAGGGGCTTGCCGCCGAAGCGGTCGAGGGCCCCGCGCTGGGCCCGCGGCTGCAGCAGCCGGTGCTGGTCGGACTGGCCGTGCACGGCGACCAGGGGCTCGGCGACCGCGGCCAGCGCCGAGACCGGCACCCCCGCGCCGCCCACGAACGCGCGGGAGCGGCCCTCGGCGGAGACGTTGCGGGCCAGCACCACGCGCTGGTCCTCGACCTCCCCGCCGGCCTCCTCGACCGCGGTCACCAGGTCGGGCAGGTCGCCGGTGGCGACCACGCCCTCGACGCGTGCGGTGCGGGCGCCCACGCGCACGGCGCCGCTGTCGCTGCGTCCGCCGAGGAGCAGGCCCAGGGCGGTCACGATCATCGTCTTGCCGGCGCCGGTCTCACCGGTGATCACGGTCAGACCGGGCCCCAGCTCGAGCGTGGAGGCGTCGATGACGCCCAGCGAGCTGATGCGGATCTCCTCGATCATGCGTGCTGCCCCCTGCGTCGCCGCTCGGCCGAGCCGCGCCAGCCCTCGACGGGCAGCCCGAACTTGGCCACGAGCCGGTCGGTGAAGGGCGCCTCGTGCAGGCGGGCCAGGCGGACGGGCCGCTCGCCGCGGCGCACCTCGATCCGGGCGCCGGGCGGCAGGTCGACGGCGCGCCGGCCGTCGCACCACAGCACACCGGCCGAGTCGGTGCGCGCGAGCACCTCGACCGCGAGCACCGAGGTGGGCGCCACCACCAGCGGACGCGCGAAGAGCGCGTGGGCGCTGATCGGCACCATCAGCAGCGCCTCGACGCCGGGCCAGACCACGGGGCCGCCGGCGGAGAAGTTGTAGGCGGTCGAGCCGGTCGGGGTGGCGCACACGACCCCGTCGCAGCCCCAGCGCGAGAGCGGACGGCCGTCGACCTCGACGACCACCTCGAGCATCCGCTCGCGGGCGGCCTTCTCGACGCTGGCCTCGTTGAGCGCGAAGGTCGAGGTGACGACCTCGCCGTCGCGCAGCACCCGCACGTCGATGCTCATCCGGTCCTCGACGGTGTAGCGCTGGGCCACCACCGCGTCGATGACCGAGGCGAGGTCGTCGTGCTCGGCCTCGGCCAGGAAGCCGACGTGGCCGAGGTTGACGCCGAGCACCGGGGTGCCGGAGTCGCGGGTGATCTCGGCGGCGCGCAGGATCGTGCCGTCGCCACCGATGACCAGCGTGAGCTCGCAGCCGGCGCTGGCGCCCGACTCGTCCTGCGTGGTCTCGACGTCGACGCTCATGTCCAGGTCGAGGGCCTCGCGGGCGATCATCCGCACGACCATCCCGTGCCCGGCCAGCGCGGCGGCGACCTCACGCGCGGCGCTGCGGGCCTCCTCGCGACCGGTGTGGGTCAGCATCAGCACCCGGCGTACCGGCCGGGCACCGTCGGCGGCGGCAGTGGCGTCGGGCGACGGTGGGGTGCTGGTCTGGCTCACCGCTCCACCCTCTCACCCGGCTCCCCCACCGGGTCCTCGCCCCGCACGAGACGGGCGAGGTCGTCGGCGTCGACGCGAGCGGGGCCGCGCCGCAGCCACAGGAAGAACTCCACGTTGCCCGAGGGACCGGGCAGGGGGCTGGTGGTCGCCATCACCGCGCCCCAGCCGTGCTGCGCGGCGGCGGCGGCGACGGTGGTCACCGCCTCGGCGCGCAGGTCGAGGTCGCGCACCACCCCGCCCTTGCCGACGCGGTCCTTGCCCACCTCGAACTGCGGCTTGACCATCAGGGCCAGGTCGGCGTCGTCGGCGCAGACCGAGAGCACCGCGTCGAGCACCAGCACCAGGGAGATGAACGACAGGTCGCCGACCACCACCTCGACCGGGCCGCCGACCAGCTCCGGGGTCAGCTCGCGGATGTTGGTGCGGTCGTGCACGCGCACCCGCTCGTCCTGGCGCAGCGACCAGGCCAGCTGGCCGTAGCCGACGTCGACGGCGACCACCTCGGCGGCGCCGGCGCGCAGCAGCACGTCGGTGAAGCCGCCGGTGGACGCCCCGGCGTCGAGGCAGCGCCGACCGGCGACCGAGAAGCCGTGCGGGCCGAAGGCGGCCAGCGCCCCGCTGAGCTTGTGCCCGCCGCGGGAGACGAAGTCGGGCACCCCGTCGACCTCGGTGACCAGGATGGCCACGTCGGTGGTCACCCCCGTCGCCGGCTTGGAGGCGACGGCGCCGGAGACCTTGACCCGCCCCTGGGCCACCAGCTCGGAGGCGTGCTCGCGCGAGCGGGCCAGGCCGCGGCGGACCAGCTCCGCGTCGAGACGCAGGCGACGAGGCGGCACCGGCTCAGTCCTCGTGCGGGGCGCTGGTCCCCGTGTCGGGATCGCTGTCAGGGTCGCTGTCGAGGGCGCGGCGCAGGGCGTCGTGGGCGGCCTCGAAGACCGCCACGTGCTCGCCGACGGGGCGCGCGTGCAGCGCGTCGATGGAGGCCGTCACCTCGTCGACCGCGGCCACACCGGTGTGCGGTCCCTCGGCCGCGTGCGGGCCGTCGGGTGCCGCGGGGTGCTGCTCGTCCATGGCCGCGAGGCTACCGCGACACCGGGGTCGGCGGCCCGACCAGGTCGCCGGTCGACGCGACGTCCCCGGTGGCGTCGAGGTGCGCCCAGCCGGCGACGGCGGCGGAGCGCCACCAGTCGGTCTCGTCGCCCTGGCCCTGCACCACCAGCCGGCCGTCGTCGACCCGGGCCGTCCATCCGCCGCAGATCGCGCCGGTGCCGTCGACGACCACCTCGGGGTGCGGCTCGAGGAGCCCGCGCAGGTCGAGGTGCAGGTACGTCGGCCGCTCCTGCGCACGCGCGGAGAGCAGGGCCGCCAGGTCGGTGACCCCCGTCAGCACCAGCAGCGCCTCGACGCCGGTGGCGACGGCTCCCTCGATGTCGGTGTCGAGCCGGTCCCCCACCATCAGCGGCCGCTGGCCGCCCACCCGGCGCACGGTCTCGTCGAGCAGCGGCCGCGCAGGTTTGCCGGCGACGACCGGGTCGACGCCGCTGAAGCGCTGCAGCGTCTCGACGAGCACGCCGTGCCCGGGTGCGGTGCCGTACGCCGTGGGGATCGAGAGGTCGGTGTTGCTGGCCACCCACCACAGCCCGTCGCGGATGCGGACCGCGGCGCGCATCACCTCGCGCCAGCGCACGTCGGGGCCGTAGCCGGTCACGACCGCCGCGGCGTCGTCCTCCACCCCGACGGGCTCGAGCCCGACGGCGCGCACCGCCTCGTCCAACCCCTCGGCGCCGAGCAGCACGACCCGGGCGCCCTCCCCCAGCTCCTCGACCAGGACCCGAGCCGCGGCCTGCGCGGAGGTCACGACGTCGGCGGCATCGGCCCGGACCCCCAGGCGGCACAGGTGCTCGGCCACCGTCGTGGGGGTGCGCGAGGCGTTGTTGGTGATGAAGGCGACCCGCATCCCCGCCTCGCGGGCACTCGAGATCGACTCCGCGGCGCGCGGCACGGCCTCGCCGTCGACGTACACGACGCCGTCGAGGTCGAGCATCGCCAGGTCGTGGCGCTCGGTCAGCGCCTCGCTCGTCCCACGCAGCACGTGTGTCCCCTCCCCGTCGCGGTTCGGACCGCACCCTACGATGCACCGATGGACGAGAGCGCTGTGGTCTGCCCGCCCGCCCTCGCCGGACCCGTGGTGCTGCACCCTTTCCGGGCGTTGCACCTGGCCGCCGACCGCGTGGGCAGCGCGGCGGGCGCCCGGGCCTTCGCCTCGCCGCACGGGCGCGTGCCGCAGCGGCTGGCCGGCTGGCTGCGCGAGGGCCTCGCCGTCGAGGAGGACACCCCCGCGGTGTGGGTGCACGAGTACACCGCCCGCGGGATGACCGTGCGTGGTGTGGTCGGGGCTCTCGACCTGTCCCGGCAGGCGGTCCCGGGCGCCACCCCGGCGGTGCTCCCGCACGAGCGGGTGCTGCCCGCGCAGGTCGACGAGCTGGAGCGGCGGATGCACCAGATGCAGCTGCAGCCGGCGGCCATCCTGCTGGCCCACCGTGCCGGCCCCCAGCAGCGCTCCCTGGTCGACCGGGTGGTCGCGGGCGAGCCGGACCTCGAGGTCGACGACCCCAGCGGCCAGCGCCACCGGGCGTGGGCCGTGACCGATCCCGGCACCGCCGACGAGCTCGCCCGGTGCCTGGCCGGCACCCAGGCGCTGATCGCCGACGGGCACCACCGCTACGCGGCGTACCTGAGGCTGTGCGCCGAGCACGGCGCGGACGGTCCGTGGGGCCGGGGCCTGGCGATGCTGGTCGACCACGACGACACCCCGCTGTTCCTCGGCGCCATCCACCGGTTGCTGCGCGGCGCCAGCGTCGCGGACCTCGTCGACCGGGCCCGCGCCCACGGGCTCGACGTGCGCACCGGCAGCCGTGCCCAGGCGCTCGAGGCGCTCGACCGGCAGGTGCTGGTGGTGGCCGACCGGCGCGACGCCGCCTGGATCCGGGTGCCTGCCGATCGGCTGCCCGTGGAGCTGCTGCACCACGACCTGCTTCCGGCCCTGGCCGCGGCGGGGCTGCCGTCGCCTGCCGTCGACCACCTGCACACCGCCGACCAGGCGCTCTCCGGCGCCGACAACGCCGCCGGCACGGCCGTCCTGCTGCCCGCGCTGGAGCTCGACGAGGTGATGCGGGTGCTGCGCGCCGGCAGGTTGCTGCCGGAGAAGGCGACGTCGTTCCAGCCCAAGCCCAGCGTGGGCGTGCTCATGCGCCCGGTGCGCGACGGAGTCGACGACCGGACCTGACCTCGATCTCCACCCGCGAGGCCGTCCCGGCGCCGCTGCGGAAGAAGCGCCGGCGCACCGCCCCCTCGACCGCCACCACGTCTCCGGCGTGCCAGCGCTCCACGCTGCGACGCACCCGCGCGTCCCACACCGCGCACTCGATGGCGTCCACGGCGCCCCGGGGACCGCGCCCGTCGGCCTGCGCCGGCCGGGGCGGGCGGCCCACGACGACCCGGAAGGTCCACAACCGGTCACCGCTGGGCAGCTCGCGCAGCTGCGGGTCCTGTGCGAGCCGGCCCTGCAGCCGCACCTCGTTGACCGCCTCGCGATCCTCTGACTGCTCCTTCGTGGGCATTCCGCACCACCTCCTGGCCACCAGGGTGACAAGCATCCATCCGGCGTGGGAGCCCCCACCGAGACCCTGTGGAGAAGTCGGCGTGGCCACCTCCCTGTGCGCGCCAGGAGTCGGGCTGCCTCCGAGCACCCCGGGCTGCGACCGCACCGGCTGCCGCCTCGGCACCTGGATCCGCCTGCTGGCGGAACCCGATGACACTGCCAGGCGTCCCAGTCGTTGACGAGCGAAGGGGCACCCATGGGATCCGCACAGGTAGGGATGAGCGTCGTGCTGCTCGTGCTCGCAGCCGGATGCGGGGACGGCCCCGCCCCAGGCACGACCGCGGCTCGCTCCTCGACGTCCCAGACCGTGATGGTCTCCTCCCTGCCTTGCGACGAGGCCGACCAGACGCGGGTGGCCTTGGACGTCCCAGGTCCTGGTCGGCCAACGCCTGAGGAGGCGGTCGCACCCCACGCCGGTGCGCTGGAGCTGGTCGCGCGAGATGGGGGCGAGCGCACGTCAGTTCTCGGCCTGCGCGCCGATGGCTCCGTCTTCCGCGTCTTCGACGTGTCCCGGCATGACGACGGCTGGTGGCCGGACGGCTACCGGGAGTGCTGGAGCTGACGGGCCCAAATGACAGCAGCCCCACCGCGGGGCGGTGGGGCTGCTGCGAAGAATTGTCCGGCGGCGTCCTACTCTCCCACAACCTCTCGGTTGCAGTACCATCGGCGCTGAAAGGCTTAACTTCCGGGTTCGGGATGGGACCGGGTGTTTCCCTTTCGCTATGGCCGCCGTAACTCTTGCGGCACACACACCCAGGGTCATGTTCACTGGGTAGTGGTGTGTGCCAAGCCATTATTCACATGTGGATGTGTCACGTGTGGTGGTTTGTGTGTGTGGATTCGTGGACGCGAGCAGCTCACCTTGTAGGTTCAGCTGAGTGGTTGTGGGACAAGCCCTCGGCCTATTAGTACCGGTCGGCTAGGCATTGCTGCTGTACACCTCCGGCCTATCAACCCAGTGTTCTGCTGGGGGCCTTACCCGGTTGACCCGGTGGGAAACCTCATCTTGAAACGTGCTTCCCGCTTAGATGCATTCAGCGGTTATCACTTCCGAACGTAGCTAACCAGCCGTGCCCCTGGCGGGACAACTGGCACACCAGAGGTTCGTCCATCCCGGTCCTCTCGTACTAGGGACAGCCTTTCTCAAGTTTCCTGCGCGCGCGGCGGATAGGGACCGAACTGTCTCACGACGTTCTAAACCCAGCTCGCGTGCCGCTTTAATGGGCGAACAGCCCAACCCTTGGGACCTACTCCAGCCCCAGGATGCGACGAGCCGACATCGAGGTGCCAAACCATCCCGTCGATATGGACTCTTGGGGAAGATCAGCCTGTTATCCCCGGGGTACCTTTTATCCGTTGAGCGACGTCGCTTCCACATGCCGACGCCGGATCACTAGTTCCGACTTTCGTCCCTGCTCGACATGTCTGTCTCACAGTCAAGCTCCCTTGTGCACTTACACTCGCCACCTGATTGCCAACCAGGCTGAGGGAACCTTTGAGCGCCTCCGTTACTCTTTAGGAGGCAACCGCCCCAGTTAAACTACCCATCAGGCACTGTCCCTGATCCGGATAACGGACCTAGGTTAGACATCTAGTACGACCAGAGTGGTATTTCAACGATGACTCCACACTCACTGGCGTGAATGCTTCACAGTCTCCCACCTATCCTACACAAGCCGAACCAAACACCAATACCAAACTATAGTAAAGGTCCCGGGGTCTTTCCGTCCTGCCGCGCGTAACGAGCATCTTTACTCGTAGTGCAATTTCGCCGAGTCCACGGTTGAGACAGCGCCCAAGTCGTTACTCCATTCGTGCAGGTCGGAACTTACCCGACAAGGAATTTCGCTACCTTAGGATGGTTATAGTTACCACCGCCGTTTACTGGGGCTTAAATTCTCCGCTTCGGTATTGCTACCTAACAGGTCCTCTTAACCTTCCAGCACCGGGCAGGAGTCAGTCCGTATACATCGTCTTACAACTTCGCACGGACCTGTGTTTTTAGTAAACAGTCGCTTGGGCCTGGTCTCTGCGGCCCTTCCCGCTCCCACCGCATGGGTGTTCACGTTCCGGGCCCCCCTTCTCCCGAAGTTACGGGGGCATTTTGCCGAGTTCCTTAACCGTGGTTCGCTCGATCGCCTTAGTATTCTCTACCTGATCACCTGAGTCGGTTTGGGGTACGGGCGGCGCATAGCTCGCTAGAGGTTTTTCTCGACAGCATAGGATCATCCACTTCCCCCCAACGGGGTCCCCATCACATCTCAAGCCCGACATTAAAGTCAGAGATCCGGATTTGCCTAGATCTCGCCCTACATGCTTAGCCGTACACAACCATCGGTACGGTTGGACTACCTTCCTGCGTCACCCCATCGCTTGACTACTACCAGTTCGGGTCCCACGCTACGCACCCGCGTCTCGCCCCGAAGGGTCCGATCACGGATGTTTCAGATGGTTAGCATCACCAGGTTCGTCATGGGCGCTACTTTGCCGGTACGGGAATATCAACCCGTTGTCCATCGACTACGCCTGTCGGCCTCGCCTTAGGTCCCGACTTACCCAGGGCAGATTAGCTTGACCCTGGAACCCTTGATCATTCGGCGCACGTGTTTCTCACACGTGATTCGCTACTCATGCCTGCATTCTCACTCGTGTCGCATCCACACCTGGATCACTCCGGCGCTTCACTCGCGACACGACGCTCCCCTACCCATCCACACACCTGAACACCCATCAAGTGGGTGCTGGGCTTATGTGAATGCCATAGCTTCGGCGGATGACTTGAGCCCCGCTACATTGTCGGCGCGGAATCACTTGACCAGTGAGCTATTACGCACTCTTTCAAGGGTGGCTGCTTCCAAGCCAACCTCCTGGTTGTCAGTGCGACTCCACATCCTTTTCCACTTAGTCACCGCTTAGGGGCCTTAGCTGATGGTCTGGGCTGTTTCCCTCTCGACTACGGAGCTTATCCCCCGCAGTCTCACTGCTGCGCTCTCACTTACCGGCATTCGGAGTTTGGTTAACGTCAGTAACCTGGTCGGGCCCATCGGCTATCCAGTGCTCTACCTCCGGCAAGAAACACGCAACGCTGCACCTAAATGCATTTCGGGGAGAACCAGCTATCACGAAGTTTGATTGGCCTTTCACCCCTATCCACAGGTCATCCCCTCAGTTTTCAACCTAAGTGGGTTCGGTCCTCCACGCGGTCTTACCCGCGCTTCAACCTGCCCATGGATAGATCACTTCGCTTCGGGTCTTGATCGTGCTACTGGCACGCCCTATTCGGACTCGCTTTCGCTACGGCTTCCCCACACGGGTTAACCTCGCAACACAACGCAAACTCGCAGGCTCATTCTTCAAAAGGCACGCCGTCACCCCGTCACACAAGTGTGAGCAAGGCTCCGACGGATTGTAGGCACACGGTTTCAGGTACTATTTCACTCCCCGCCAGGGGTACTTTTCACCTTTCCCTCACGGTACTTGTCCGCTATCGGTCATCAAGGAGTATTTAGGCTTAACGGGTGGTCCCGCCAGATTCACACGGAATTTCAGGGGTTCCGTGTTACTTGGGATGACGCATCACAGCTCGCGACTTACACTTACGGGGCTATCACCCTCTACGGCGCCACTTTCCAGCGGACTTCAACTTCATCACGAGTTTCTTACTGTGTGGCAGGCCGGCAGACCCACCCATGCGATCCCACAACCCCACATACACAACCCCTGCCGGGTATCACATGTACGTGGTTTGGCCTCATCCGATTTCGCTCGCCACTACTCTCGGAATCACTATTGTTTTCTCTTCCTGTGGGTACTGAGATGTTTCACTTCCCCACGTTCCCTCCACACACCCTATATATTCAGGCGCGGGTAACTGGACATGACTCCAGCTGGGTTTCCCCATTCGGACACCCCCGGATCACAGCTTGGTTGCCAACTCCCCAGGGCTTATCGCAGGCTCCTACGTCCTTCATCGGCTCTTGATGCCAAGGCATCCACCATGTGCCCTTCATAGCTTGTCTCACAAACACTCAACAAAAACTACAAAGACTAGAATTAATTACATCTAGAAAGACACGACACCCACACCCACCCCACACAAGAGGCAGATGCGTACTGTCGCGTCAGATGCTCGCGTCCACTATCCAATTCACAAACAACCAGCCCACCAAGCCCCCAGCCCCACCATCCGGTGGACCTGGGATACCAGGAGGCATCGAGCAGACCAGTCACCTGATCCCTCAAAGCTCAACAGTGTGCCAACCCCACCCCAACAAACGAGAGCCTCCACGTTCCACACCCCCACACCCACTCAAAGAGCGCATGTGCGAGCAGTACTGAGAAGACCCCGCCCACCAAGGCGAAGCATCATCGACGATTCCACTAGTGAACACCACCATACGTACCAGAACAGGCGTCTGGCATCGGGGCGTGTGCTCCTTAGAAAGGAGGTGATCCAGCCGCACCTTCCGGTACGGCTACCTTGTTACGACTTCGTCCCAATCGCCAGCCCCACCTTCGACGGCTCCCTCCCACAAGGGGTTAGGCCACCGGCTTCGGGTGTTGCCGACTTTCGTGACGTGACGGGCGGTGTGTACAAGGCCCGGGAACGTATTCACCGCAGCGTTGCTGATCTGCGATTACTAGCGACTCCGACTTCATGGGGTCGAGTTGCAGACCCCAATCCGAACTGAGACCGGCTTTTTGGGATTCGCTCCCCCTCACGGGATCGCAGCCCTTTGTACCGGCCATTGTAGCATGCGTGAAGCCCTGGACATAAGGGGCATGATGACTTGACGTCATCCCCACCTTCCTCCGAGTTGACCCCGGCAGTCTCCTATGAGTCCCCAACACCCGAAGGCTTGCTGGCAACATAGGACGAGGGTTGCGCTCGTTGCGGGACTTAACCCAACATCTCACGACACGAGCTGACGACAGCCATGCACCACCTGTACACCGACTAAAAGGGGCTACATCTCTGCAGCTTTCCGGTGTATGTCAAACCCAGGTAAGGTTCTTCGCGTTGCATCGAATTAATCCGCATGCTCCGCCGCTTGTGCGGGCCCCCGTCAATTCCTTTGAGTTTTAGCCTTGCGGCCGTACTCCCCAGGCGGGGCGCTTAATGCGTTAGCTGCGGCACGGAATCCGTGGAATGGACCCCACACCTAGCGCCCAACGTTTACGGTGTGGACTACCAGGGTATCTAATCCTGTTCGCTCCCCACACTTTCGCTCCTCAGCGTCAGGTAATTCCCAGAGAACCGCCTTCGCCACCGGTGTTCCTCCTGATATCTGCGCATTTCACCGCTACACCAGGAATTCCGTTCTCCCCTGAATACCTCTAGTCTGCCCGTATCGGAAGCAAGCACTGAGTTAAGCCCAGTGTTTTCACTCCCGACGCGACAAACCGCCTACGAGCCCTTTACGCCCAATAATTCCGGACAACGCTCGCACCCTACGTATTACCGCGGCTGCTGGCACGTAGTTGGCCGGTGCTTCTTCTGTAGGTACCGTCACTTGCGCTTCGTCCCTACTGAAAGAGGTTTACAACCCGAAGGCCGTCATCCCTCACGCGGCGTTGCTGGATCAGGCTTCCGCCCATTGTCCAATATTCCCCACTGCTGCCTCCCGTAGGAGTCTGGGCCGTGTCTCAGTCCCAGTGTGGCCGGTCACCCTCTCAGGCCGGCTACCCGTCGAAGCCTTGGTAGGCCATTACCCCACCAACAAGCTGATAGGCCGCGAGCACATCCCCCACCGAAAAACTTTCCACCACCATCACATGCGTGAAGCGGTCATATCCGGTATTAGACCCCGTTTCCGAGGCTTATCCCGAAGTGAAGGGCAGATTACTCACGTGTTACTCACCCGTTCGCCGCTCGTGTACCCCGAAGGGCCTTACCGCTCGACTTGCATGTGTTAAGCACGCCGCCAGCGTTCGTCCTGAGCCAGGATCAAACTCTCCGTTGAAAAACAACACCACACCAACCAAAAGGCCAGTGCAGAAAAAGAGATGCCTGACAAGAGAACAAAACTGACAATTGCCAGAATCATCGTCTTACCAAAGAAACCATCAACCACATCAGTCCAAAGACATCCATGATCGACGGGGCATAACAAACTAATTCGTCGACTATGACACACTGTTGAGTTCTCAAGAATCAGACGCACACCGTCCCAGCACCTCTCGGCACCAGCGGCGGGGCAACCTGCAGAAACTTACCGATCCGGCTTGTGCGAGTCAACTCCGTGGAGCCGGTCTCACGCCGTACGATGCGTTTCTTTGCCGGGACATGCCTCAGCCACTCGTTTTCGACCCTGTGGGCCGCGAGTGGAGCTGCGTGCTCCGGCGAGACAGAACATTACACACGGTTGACCATGGCCCAAAATCGGGGTGCCGCACGTACGGGGAGGCCCCTCAGCGGGGCGGTCTGGGGGCCGCCGGCCGGTAGGTGGAGACGCTCGGCTCCCCCGGCAGCCAGAACCGCCACGGCCGTTCGGCGGCCTGGCGCAGCCCGACCCGTGGACCGCTCTCCCACCGTGGCCGCACCGGACCCGGCTCGATCGTGACCGGGCCGGTGCCCAGGTCGGCGCCACCGTGCTCGAGGGTGATGTCAAGTGCCTGGCACAGCCGTGCCGGGCCGCGGGCCAGGTCGCGCTCGCTGGACCGGGGTCGGCGCTGCCGCACGATGTCGCGTCCCTCGACGACCTCGCCGGCGCGCAGGAGGACGGCGGCCGCGGTCCCCTCCTCGCCCACCACCACGTTGGCGCACACGTGCATGCCGTAGCTGAAGTAGGTGTAGAGCCGGCCCGCCGGCCCGAACATCACCTCGGTCCGCGGGGTCGGACCCCGGTACGCGTGCGAGCCGGGGTCGTCCTCGCCGGCGTACGCCTCGACCTCGGTGAGCCGCAGCGCCACGTCGCCGTGGCGCAGCACCGCCCCGAGCAGGAGCGGCGCGACCTCCTCGGGACGCCCCGCGAGCAGCGGGAGGAGGCCCGGCCGCTCAGGCGAGGCGGCCACGCAGGGTGTCCGCTCGGGCCAGCAGCTCGTCGAGCTGCTCGCGCACCCGCACCGGCGCGGTGCCGCCGCGCCCGTCGCGGGAGGCCACCGAGCCGGGGGCCGTCAGCACCTCGCGCACCTGTGGGGTCAGCTCCGGGGAGATCTCGGCGAACTGCTCGTCGGACAGCTCGTTCAGCTCGATGCCGAGCTCCTCGCAGCGGCGAACGCACGCGCCGGCGACCTCGTGGGCGATGCGGAACGGCACGTTCTGGCGCACCAGCCACTCCGCGACGTCGGTGGCCAGCGAGAAGCCCTGTGGCGCCAGCTCGCCGGTGCGCTCGCCGTCGAACTCCAAGGTGGCGACCATGCCCGTGAAGGCCGGCAGCAGCACCTCGAGGGTGTCGACGGAGTCGAAGACCGGCTCCTTGTCCTCCTGCAGGTCGCGGTTGTAGGCCAGCGGCAGCGCCTTGAGCGTGGCCAGCAGCCCGGTCAGGTTGCCGACCAGCCGCCCGGCCTTGCCCCGGGCCAGCTCGGCGATGTCGGGGTTCTTCTTCTGCGGCATGATGCTCGACCCGGTCGACCAGGAGTCGTGCAGGGTCACGAAGCCGAGCTCCTTGGTGGCCCAGAGGATGACCTCCTCGGCGAGCCGGCTCACGTCGATGCCGATCTGCGCGGTGACGAAGGCGAGCTCGGCGACGAAGTCGCGCGCCGAGGTGCCGTCGATGGAGTTGGCGCTCGACCCGGTGAAGCCGAGCTCGGCGGCCACCAGCGTCGGGTCGAGGCCCAGGCTCTGGCCCGCCAGCGCGCCCGAGCCGTACGGCGAGTCGCCGGCCACGCGGGCGTCCCAGTCGCCCAGCCGGTCGACGTCGCGCAGCAGCGGCCAGGCGTGCGCCATCAGGTGGTGCGAGAGCAGCACCGGCTGCGCGTGCTGCAGGTGCGTGCGCCCCGGCATGATCGTGGGCTCGGCACCGTCCTCGCCCAGGTGCGTGCGCGCCTGCTGGGCCAGCGCGTCGACCAGGTCGAGCACCTGCCCGGCGACCACCCGGGCGTGGTCGCGCAGGAAGACCTTGAACAGCGTGGCGATCTGGTCGTTGCGCGAGCGGCCGGCGCGCAGCCGGCCTCCCACGTCGGGGCCGACCTCCTCGAGCAGCAGCCGCTCCAGGGCGCCGTGCACGTCCTCGTCGGAGGGGTCCGGGTGCAGCTCGCCGGCGGCGTAGCGCCGCCCCAGGACGTCGAGGCCGCGCAGCAGCTCGGCGTGGTCGGCGTCGACGAGCAGCCCGGCCCGGTGCAGCGCGTTGGCGTGCGCCCGCGACCCGGCGAGGTCGTAGGGCGTCAGGCGCCAGTCGAAGTGCGTCGAGCGCGAGAGCGCCTCGAGCTCCGGCGAGGGTCCCCCGGCGAACCGGCCGCCCCAGAGCTTGCCGGTGTTGGTCGCGTCCTGCTTGCCGGGCTGTTCCGTGCTCACGCTGGTGCTGCTCCTCTCGCCGCGACGATCGCGGCGCTCATGATCTCAGGCAGGTCGGGGGCGACCAGGCGGCCGTCGGCGGCGACGTCGTGCGGCGTCCACCACCGCGCCTCGATGACGTTGTCGACCTCACCGGGCTCGAGGTGCTCGAAGGTGATCGCGACGTCGCTCGAGAGCCGCAGCGCGAAGAAGGTCGAGTCGCCCAGGTAGGCGCGCCCGTCGTAGGTGAAGTGCCGGTGGTCGCGGTGGAAGGGCCCCACGAGCGCGTCGGCCGCGACCACCACGCCGGTCTCCTCGCGCAGCTCGCGCAGCGCGGCGCCCACGTGGTCCTCCCCCGGGTCCAGGGCGCCGCCGATGGTGCCCCAGCGCAGCTCGCCGGGCCGCCCGGGGTCCTGGTCGAGCAGCAGCAGGCACTCGCCCGCCGCGCTGACCGGGAGCACCCGGGCGGTCGCGCGCAGCACCGGCTCCATCAACGCGGCCCCATCAGTCGGTGCCGGACTCCATCGCCGCGGCGTCGAGCGCCTCGTCGTCGATGTCGTCGCCCGAGCGGGGGTTCTGGGTGATCCGGTCGTAGCCGCCGGGCTCGATCTCGCCGTAGAGCGTGCCGTTCTCGACCAGCACCTGGCCCTGGTCGAGCGGCTGGTCGGCGTACAGCTCGAGCTTGGCGCGGCTGTCGGCGATGTCGAGGTTGCGCATCGTGAGCTGGCCGATGCGGTCCAGCGGGCCGAACGCGGCGTTCTCGGTGCGCTCCATCGACAGCTTGTCGGGGTGGTAGGAGAACGCGGGACCGTCGGTGGAGACGATCGAGTAGTCCTCGCCGCGGCGCAGCCGCAGCACGACCTCGCCGGTGACCAGCGAGGCGACCCAGCGCTGCAGCGCCTCACGGATCATCAGCGACTGCGGGTCGAGCCAGCGGCCCTCGTACATCAGCCGCCCGAGCCGGCGCCCGTCGTTGTGGAAGCTGGCGATCGTGTCCTCGTTGTGGATCGCGTTGAGCAGGCGCTCGTAGGCGATCCACAGCAGCGCCATGCCCGGGGCCTCGTAGATGCCGCGCGACTTGGCCTCGATGATGCGGTTCTCGATCTGGTCGGACATGCCCAGCCCGTGGCGCCCGCCGATCGTGTTGGCCTCGTGGACCAGCGCGACCGGGTCGTCGAAGCGCACCCCGTTGATGGCGACCGGGCGGCCGGCCTCGTAGGCGATGGTGACGTCCTCGGTGGGGATCTCCACCGAGGGGTCCCAGAACTTCACGCCCATGATCGGCTCGACGACCTCGAGCGAGGTGTCGAGGTGCTCGAGGGTCTTGGCCTCGTGGGTGGCGCCCCAGATGTTGGCGTCGGTGGAGTAGGCCTTCTCCTTGGAGTCGCGGTAGGGCAGGCCGTGCTCGGTGAGCCACTGGCTCATCTCGTCGCGCCCGCCGAGCTCATGCACGAAGTCGGCGTCGAGCCACGGCTTGTAGATGCGCAGGTCGGGGTTGGCCATCAGCCCGTAGCGGTAGAACCGCTCGATGTCGTTGCCCTTGAAGGTCGAGCCGTCGCCCCAGATGTCGACGCCGTCCTCGTGCATGGCGCGCACCAGCATGGTGCCGGTGACCGCGCGGCCCAGCGGCGTGGTGTTGAAGTAGGTGCGGCCGCCGGAGCGGATGTGGAAGGCGCCGCAGGCGATCGCCGCGAAGCCCTCCTCGACCAGCTGGGTGCGGCAGTCGACGGCGCGCGCGATCTCGGCGCCGTACTCCACGGCCCGGCCGGGCACGCCGGAGATGTCGGGCTCGTCGTACTGGCCGATGTCGGCGGTGTAGGTGCAGGGGACCGCGCCCTTGTCGCGCATCCAGGCGACCGCGACGGAGGTGTCGAGACCTCCGGAGAACGCGATGCCCACGCGCTCCCCCTTGGGCAGCGTGGTCAGGACCTTGCTCATGGGTGCTCCTCGATCTGGGGGGTGAAGGTCGGGTCGTACGTCGAGTGGTCGGCCATCTCCAGGAAGCGGCGCGCCAGGGCGTCGCCCCCGGTCGGCTCGCGGCCGATGACCAGGACCGTGTCGTCGCCGGCGATGGTGCCGAGGACGTCGGGGAACTCGGCCTTGTCGAAGGCCGAGCCCAGGAACTGCGCTGCGCCCGGGGGCGTGCGCAGGACCACGAGGTTGGCGGTGGCGTCGGCGCTGACGAGCAGCTCGGCGCACAACCGGGCCAGGCGCGCGCGCCCGGCCGAGGAGTCGGTGGGCGCGACCGGTCGCCGGTCGCCGCCCTCGGCGGGCACGGCGTAGACCAGGGCGCCGGAGGCGGCGCGGACCTTGACGGCCTCGAGCTCGACGAGGTCGCGCGAGAGCGTGGCCTGGGTGACCCGCACGCCGCTCTCGGCCAGCAGCAGCGCCAGCTCGCCCTGGGAGTGCACCTCGTGGGTGCCGACCAGCTCCACGATGCGCTGGTGGCGCGCGTTCTTGGTGGTGGGGCGCATCGCGAACTCGGTCACGTGACACCTCCGACCGCGGGCTGCTCGCCGCCGGCGAGGAGGAAGGCCAGCACCGCCTTCTGGGCGTGGCGCCGGTTCTCGGCCTCGTTCCACACCGCGCTCTGCGGGCCCTCCAGCACCTCGGCGGAGATCTCCTTGCCGCGGTAGGCCGGCAGGCAGTGCAGCACGACCGCGTCGGGAGCGGCGTGCGCCAGCAGCTCGGGGGTCAGCGACCAGTCGGCGAAGACCAGCTCGCGGGCCTGCTCCTCGCTCTCCTTGCCCATCGAGATCCAGGTGTCGGTGACCACGACGTCGGCGCCGGCCACGGCCTTGACCGGGTCGGCCTCGGCGCGCGCCGAGCCGCCGGTCGCGGCGCCGATCTCGGCGGCGCGGTCGAGGACCTCCTGGTGGGGCAGGAACCCCTCGGGGCCGCTGACCCGCACGTGCATCCCGGCGGTCGCGCCGGCCAGCAGCCACGAGTTGCCCATGTTGCAGGCGGCGTCGCCGACGAAGGCGACGCTCAGGCCCTCGAGGCGCCCGCGCTGCTCGCGCACGGTCAGGAGGTCGGCGATGAGCTGGCAGGGATGGAAGTCGTCGGTCAGCGCGTTGACCACCGGCACCCCGGCGTGGGCGGCCATCAGCTCGAGGTCGGACTGGTGGAAGGTGCGCCAGACCACGACCGAGACCTGGCGGCCCAGGACCCGGGCGACGTCCTCGACCGACTCGCGGATGCCGATGCCGGCCAGGCGCCCCTCGACCAGCATCGGGTTGCCGCCGAGCTCGGCGATGCCGGCGCCGAAGGAGGTCTGGGTGCGCAGGGTCGGCTTGTCGAAGATCATCGCCACCGACTGCGGCCCGGCCAGCGGCTTGGCGTCGTACGGCGCCCGCTTCATCGCCGCCGCGAGGTCCAGCACCCGGGCCTGCTCGGCCGGGGTGAGGTCGTCGTCGCGCAGGAAGTGGCGCGTCATCAGGTGCCGGCCTTGTCGAGGATCGCCGGCCAGGCCTGCAGGAAGGCCTCGACGTCGGCGTCGGTGAGCACCAGGGGCGGAGCCAGGCGGATCCGGTCCGGCGTCGGCATGTTGACGATCCACCCCGCCTCCTGGGCGGCGTCGACGACGGCCGCGGCGGTCTCGGAGACCAGGTCGAGGCCGATGAGCAGCCCTCGGCCGCGCACCTCGGTGACCCGCGGGTCGGCGCCCAGGCCCTCGCGCAGCCGCTCGCCGGCGGCCCGGGCGTGCTCGAGCAGCCCCTCCGACTCGACGGTGCGGATCACCGCGAGCGCGGCGGCGCACGCCACCGGGCTGCCGCCGAAGGTGGTGCCGTGGTTGCCGGGCTCGAGGAGGTCGGCGGCGCGGCCGAGGCCGATGACCGCCCCGATCGGGTAGCCGCCGCCCAGGCCCTTGGCCAGGGTCAGCACGTCGGGCACGACCTGGCCGGCGTGGGCGAACCACTCGCCGGTGCGGCCCATGCCGGTCTGCACCTCGTCGAGCCACAGCAGCGCCCCGGACTCGTCGGCCAGGGCCCGGGCCGCGTGCAGGTAGCCGTCGGGGGCCGGCACGACCCCGGCCTCGCCCTGGATCGGCTCGAGCAGGATGGCCGCGGTCTGGTCGCTGACGGCCTCGCGCAGCGCGTCGGCGTCGCCGTACGGGACGAAGGTGACGTGGCCGGGCAGCGGCTCGAACGGCTCGCGGTAGGCGGCCTTCGAGGTCAGCGCGAGGGCGCCCATGGTGCGCCCGTGGAAGCCGCCCTCGGCCACCACGACCTGGGTGCGCCCGGTGCGGCGGGTCAGCTTGAAGGCGGCCTCGTTGGCCTCGGTGCCGGAGTTGGCCAGGAAGACCTTGCCGGGCCCGGCGCCGACCAGGCGCAGCAGCGTCTCGGCGAGCTCGACCTGGGGGCCGGAGGTGAAGAAGTTGGAGATGTGGCCCAGCGTGGACATCTGCTCGGTGACCGCCGCGACCAGCGCCGGGTGGGCGTGGCCCAGGGTGTTGACGGCGATGCCGCCGAGCAGGTCGACGTACTCCTTGCCGTCGGCGTCCCACACGTGGGCGCCCTCGCCGCGCACCAGCGCGAGCTTGGGCGGGCCGAACGTGTTCATCAGCGAGTGGGTGTAGCGCTCCCCCAGCTGCCGGTTGGTCGGGTTGGTGGGGTCGGTCTGGTCGGTCGAGCCGCTCACTTGCGCACCGCCTTCGACCGGGCCTTGCGGACCTTGGTCTCCACCCCGGGCAGCACCTGGGTGCCGACGCCCTCGTTGGTGAAGAGCTCGAGCAGCACCGCGTGCTTCTCGCGCCCGTCGACGACGGTGGCGCGCGGCACGCCCTCGTCGACCGCCTTGCGGCAGGCCTCCATCTTGGGCACCATCCCGCTGGCGAGGCTCGGCATCAGGTCGGCCAGCGCCTCGGGGCTGATCTCGTAGATCACGTCGTCGCTGTCGGGCCAGTCGCGGAAGAGCCCCTCGACGTCGGTGAGCACCAGCAGCTTCTCGGCGTCCAGCGCCACCGCCAGGGCGGCCGCGGCGGTGTCGGCGTTGACGTTGTGCACCAGGCCGTCGACGTCGGGGGCGACGCTGGAGACGACCGGGATGCGGCCGGCCTCGATGAGGTCGCGCACCGCCTCGGGGCGGACCTTGGCGACCTCCCCGACGAGCCCGAGATCGACCTCCTCGCCGTCGACGATGGTGTTGGCCGGCTCGGCGGTGAAGAGCCCCGCGTCCTCGCCGGACAGGCCGACGGCCAGCGGGCCGTGCTCGTTGATCAGGCCCACGAGCTCGCGCTGCACCTGGCCCACCAGGACCATGCGCACCACGTCCATCGCCTCGGGGGTGGTCACCCGCAGGCCGCCGCGGAACTCCGACTTGATGTCGAGCTTGTCGAGCATCGCGGAGATCTGCGGGCCGCCGCCGTGCACGACGACGGGCCGGAACCCGGCGAAGCGCAGGAACGCGATGTCCTCGGCGAAGGCGCGCTTGAGGGTGTCGTCGGTCATCGCGTTGCCGCCGTACTTCACCACCACGACCTTGCCGTGGTAGCGCTTGAGCCAGGGCAGGGCGTCGGAGAGGATCTCCGCCTTGTCCGGGTCGGCGGGCGGGACCTCGCTGCGGATCATCTGGTCGCTGTCGTTCGTAGGAGTGCTCATGAGGAGTAGGCGCTGTTCTCGTGGACGTAGGCGTGGGTCAGGTCGTTGGTCCACACGGTCGCCCGCTCGGACCCGGACTTCAGGTCGATCGTCACGCTGACCTCCCGCGAGGTCAGGTCGACGCTCTCGGGGTCGGCGTGGGGGGTGGACTGCCGGCAGACCCAGACGCCGTTCATGGCGACGTCGAGGTCGGCGGGGTCGAAGGTGGCGTCGGTGGTGCCGATGCTGGCCAGCACCCGGCCCCAGTTGGGGTCGTTGCCGAAGATCGCGGCCTTGAAGAGGTTGGAGCGGGCCACGCTGCGGCTGACCTCCACCGCCTCGTCCTCGGTGGCGGCGTTGAGGGTGGTGATCGCGATCTCGTGGTCGGCGCCCTCGGCGTCCTTGAGCAGCTGCATCGCCAGGTCGGTGCAGGCCTGGGTGAGCGCGGCGGTGAAGTCGTCGGGGCTGGGCGTGATGCCGCTGGCCCCGCTGGCCATCACGGTGACGGTGTCGTTGGTCGACATGCACCCGTCGGAGTCGAGACGGTCGAAGGAGACCCGGGTCGCGGCGCGCAGCGCGGTGTCGAGCTCGGCCGCGGGCACCACGGCGTCGGTGGTCAGGACCACCAGCATCGTGGCCAGCTGGGGCGCGAGCATGCCGGCGCCCTTGGCCATCCCGCCGATGCTCCACCCGGCGCCCTCGACCACGACCTGCTTGCTGACCGAGTCGGTGGTCATGATCGCCGCGGCCGCGTCGTCGCCGCCCTCGCCCGACAGCGCGTCGTACGCCGCGTCGACGCCGGCGAGCACCTGCTCGCGGTCGTTGGTCAGCCCGATCAGGCCGGTGGAGCACACGACCACGTCGCCGGCCCCGATGCCGACGTGCTCGGCCACCCGCTCGGCGACCGCGTGCGTGGTCTGGAAGCCCTCGGGGCCGGTGTAGCAGTTGGCGCCGCCGGAGTTGAGGACGACCGCCTTGACGGTGCCGTCCTTGACGACCTCCTGGCTCCACAGGATCGGGTTGGCCTTGCAGCGGTTGGCGGTGAAGACCGAGGCGGAGTCGAAGCGCGGGCCCGCGTTGACGACCAGCGCGACGTCCTTGGCGCCGGTCGACTTCAGCCCGGCGGGGACGCCGGCGGCGGTGAAGCCCTGGGGGGTGGTGATGCTCATCAGGGTGCCAGTCCGATCGTGGTCAGGCCCGTGCCCTCGTCGAGGCCGAGCGCGAGGTTCATGCACTGGACGGCGGCGCCGCCGGTGCCCTTGGCCAGGTTGTCGACGGCGCCGACGGCGACCAGGCGCCCGGCGGTCTCGTCGACGGTGACCTGCAGCTGCACGGTGTTGGAGCCGGTCACCGACTTGGTCTGGGGCCACTGGCCCTGGGGCAGCACGTGGACGAACGGCTCGTCGGCGTAGGCCTCGGCGTAGACCGCGTAGGCCTGGTCGGCGCTCACCTCGCCGACCAGGTCGGCCGAGCAGGTGGCCAGGATGCCGCGCGGCATCGGCACCAGCAGCGGTGTGAAGCTCACCGCGACCGTGGCGTCGGTCAACGCCGAGAGGTTCTGGGTGATCTCGGGCGTGTGGCGGTGGCCGCCGCCGACGCCGTACGCGCTGGCGTTGCCCATGATCTCGGAGCCGAGCAGGTGGGCCTTGGCGGCCTTGCCGGCCCCGCTGGTGCCGCTGACCGCGACCACCGAGACGTTGGGCTCGATGATGCCGGCGGCGACGGCGGGGGCCAGGCTCAGCGTCGAGATGGTCGGGTAGCACCCGGGCACGGCGATGCGGCGCGCACCGCGCAGCTCCTCGCGCCGGCCGGGCAGCTCGGGCAGTCCGTAGGGCCAGGTGCCGGCGTGCTCGCCGCCGTAGAACTTCTCCCACTCCCCCGCGTCGCGCAGCCGGAAGTCGGCGCCGCAGTCGATGACGACGGTGTCGTCGCCGAGCTGGGCGGCGACCTCGCCGGACTGGCCGTGCGGCAGCGCGAGGAAGACGACGTCGTGGCCGGTCAGCACCTCGATGGTGGTGGGCTCGAGCACCCGGTCGGCCAGCGGCACGAGGTGCGGCTGCAGGGCCCCCAGCGGCTGGCCCGCGTTGGACGCGCCCGTCAGCGCGCCGATCTCCACCTCGGGATGGGACAGCAGCAGCCGCAGGACCTCACCTCCGGCGTACCCGCTCGCTCCGGCCACGGCCACTCGCACTCTCGCCATGTGCATGACTATACGCAGATCTGCATGTTCATGTGCAACCGGGGGGGGTGGGCGGCGGAGAACCCGGTGGCAGTGCGGGGCGTCGCGGCCTAGGTTCGCGACCATGACGGCACTCGAGCCCACCGACCTCCTGGCGCACCTGCACCGGGAGTCAACCCGCTTCCGCGAGGTGCTCGCCACCACCCCTGCGGTGGCGCGCGTGCCGGGCTGCCCCGACTGGTCGGCCGCCGACCTGCTGTGGCACCTCACCGAGGTGCAGCGGTTCTGGGCCGAGGTGGTGCGCACCCGCCCCGCGGCGCCCGCCGAGGACGCACCGGCCCCGGTGCGCCCAGCGGCGTACGACGACCTGCTGGCGCTCTTCGACCAGCACAGCGCCGCGCTGCTCGAGCAGCTGCGCGGCGCCGACCCCGCCGAGCCGGCCTGGACCTGGTCGAGTGAGCAGACGGTGGGCTTCACCTACCGCCGCCAGGCGCTCGAGGCGCTGGTGCACCGCGTCGACGCCGAGCAGGCCGCGGGCGTGGTGACGCCGATCGACCCGGCGCTGGCCGCCGACGGGGTGCTCGAGGCGCTCGACGTGATGTACGGCGGCACCCCGCCCTGGGGACGCTTCGCCGGCGGGGGCGAGCACGTGCGGGTCGACTGCACCGACACCGGCGACCGGGTCTGGGTCGAGCTGGGCCGCTTCACCGGCACCGACCCGCGCACCGGCACGTCGTACGACGAGCCCGACATCGGGGTGGTCGGCGACCCCGGCCGCGCCCCGGACGTGGTGGTCTCCGGGCCGGCCGACCTCCTGCTCACCTGGCTGTGGCACCGTGCGGGCGCCCACGACCCCGACACCGCCGCCCGGCCCGACGTCACCGGCGACCCCGACGTGCACGCCCGCTTCGCCGCGGTCCTCGACCAGCCCCTCACGTGACCCGGCCCAGACTTCGCGCTGACCCGGCCAGGATCTCCAGCCGAGCCGGCCCGGACCGACGGGGTGTCGGTCCGGGCCGGGTCAGGGTGAGATTTGGGACGGGTCAGGGTGAAGTTTGGGACGGGTCGGCGGAAGATTTGGGACGGGTCAGCGCTGGGTGGCTCCGGTGCGCTCGGCGGCGAGGGCCACGGCGGCGTCGCGGGCGGTGGCCGCCTCGCCCTCGACCAGGGTGCGGTCGTGGGCGCGCAGGCGCAGCGCGAAGGCCAGGGACTTGCGCCCCTCCCCCACCTGGTCACCGGTGTAGACGTCGAAGAGGCGCACCGACTCGAGCAGCTCACCCGCGCCCTCGCGCAGCGCCGCCTCGACCGACGCGGCCGGCACGTCGGCGTCGACGACGAGGGCGACGTCCTCCTTGGCCACCGGGTAGGTCGAGAAGACCGGGGCGGGGCGCAGGTCGACGGCACGCTCGAGCAGCAGGTCGAGGTCGACCTCGGCGGCGACCGAGCGGGGCGGCAGGCCGAAGGCGGTGCAGACCCGCGGGTGCAGCTCGCCGGCGTGGCCGACGACGACACCCTCGACCAGCAGCTCGGCGCAGCGACCGGGGTGCCAGGGGGCCAGGGCCGCGGCCCGGGTCTGCAGCTCCAGGCCCAGCGCGTCGCTCACGCCACGGACGGCCTCGACGGCGTCGGACCAGTCGACATGGCGACCGGTGCCCCACCAGCCCGAGGCGTCGGCCTCGCCGACGGCCACCAGGCCCAGGTGCACCGGCTGGGCCGGCAGCGCCTTCTCGAGCTCCTCGAGCTCGGCGTCGGTGGGCCGGCGGTCGACGGGCAGGATCGGCGCGGGGCCGCTGCCGCGCGGCGCGGTGACCGGCGCGCTCTCGAAGACGGCGAACGACGTGGTGCCGTGGCCGACGTTGCGCTCGGCGGCGCGCAGCAGCCCCGGCAGCAGGGTGCTGGTCATGTACGGCGCCTCGGCGCTGAGCGGGTTGCTCAGCCGCAGCAGGCTGCGCCGGTCGTCGTCGGGGGTCAGGCCCAGCAGGTCGAGGTCGCCGGTGCCGATGAATGGGAAGGTCAGCACCTCGACGAAGCCCTGGCCGGCCATCGTGCGCCCGACGCGGCGGCGCAGGCGCTGCTCGCGGGTCAGGCCGCGGCCCGACGGCGGGGTCGGCAGCACGGAGGGGACCTTGTCGTAGCCGACGACCCGCACGACCTCC
This sequence comes from Nocardioides salarius, assembly GCF_016907435.1. Lineage (NCBI taxonomy): Bacteria > Bacillati > Actinomycetota > Actinomycetes > Propionibacteriales > Nocardioidaceae > Nocardioides > Nocardioides salarius. The sequence continues at coordinate 226,939 of NZ_JAFBBZ010000001.1, forward strand.
TCGGAGAAGTCCTGGGGGTCGGTGAGGTCAGGGCGCCACGGCGGCGGGGTGACCTGGAGGTGCTCCCCCTCGACGACCACGTCGCAGCCCACGGCGCGCAGGTGCGCGACCGCGGTCTCGTCGTCGATCGGCATGCCGCTGACCCGGCAGGCCAGGCCCGCGTCGAGGCGCACGGCGTCGCGCGGCTGGGGCGCACCGACGACGGTGACGCCGGGCTCCGCCGTGGCGCCGCCGTACGTCGTCAGCAGCTCGACCACGCGGTCGGCCGCCGGCTCGCAGGTGGTCGGGTCGGCGCCGCGCTCGTTGCGCTTGCCGGCCTCGGAGGAGATCTTGTGGCGCTTGCCGGTGCGGAACATCGCGACCGGCTCCCAGTGGGCGGCCTCGACGAGGACCCGGGTGGTGGTCGCGGAGATCTCCGTGGCCTCGCCGCCCATGACGCCGCCGAGGCCGATCACGCCGGAGTCGTCGGTGACGACGAGGTCCTCGGGGTGCAGCTCGCGGTTGCTGCCGTCGAGGGTGGTCAGCCGCTCGCCGTCGCGGGCCCGGCGCACGCGCACGGTGCCCTGCACCTTGTCACGGTCGTAGCCGTGGATCGGCCGGCCGGTCTCGAGCATCACGTAGTTGGTGACGTCGACGGCCAGCGAGATCGGGCGCATGCCGGCCATCCGCAGCCGGTCGGCGATGAAGGCCGGGGTCTCGGCGGCGGGGTCGAAGCCGCTGACGGTGCGGGCCACGAAGACCGGGCAGCCCTCGGGGTCGTCGACCTCGACGGGGTGGCCCGCGTCGTCGGCCGGGGGCAGGTCGCGCTCGACGGGGTCGCGGAACGGGGCGTCGAAGCCCAGCGCGGCCTCGCGGGCGATGCCGCGCAGCGACAGGGCGTAGGCCCGGTCGGGGTTGATCTCGAACTCGATGATCTCCTCGTCGAAGCCGAGCAGCGGACGCACGTCCTGGCCGGGCTCACCGGCACCGGGCGGCAGCACGATGATGCCGTCGTGATCGGTGCCCAGGCCGAGCTCGGCCGCCGAGCAGATCATCCCGGCCGAGACGTGGCCGTAGGTCTTGCGGGCGCTGATCGCGAACCCGCCGGGCAGCACGCCGCCGGGCAGGACCGTCACGACGAGGTCGCCGGGGGCGAAGTTGTGGGCTCCGCACACGATGCCCTGCGGCTCGCCGGTGCCGTTGGCGTCGGCGACGTCGACGGTGCACCAGTTGATGGTCTTGCCGTTCTTCTGCGGCTCGGGCTCCATGGTGAGCACGCGGCCCACCACCAGGGGGCCGGTGATCTCCTCACCGGGGCGCTCGATCGCTTCGAGCTTGAGCCCGAGCATGGTCAGTCGGTCGGTGAGTTCCTCGGTGCCCACCTCGGCGGGCAGGTCGACGTGCTCACGGATCCAGGAGACGGGTGCCTTCATGATTCCTCAGATCTCGGTTCCGAACGCGGCACTGAAGCGGACGTCGCCCTCGAAGAGCGGTCGCAGGTCCTCCAGGCCGTGGCGGAACATGAACGAGCGGTCGATGCCCATGCCGAACGCGAAGCCGCTGTAGACCTCGGGGTCGACGCCGCAGGCGGTCAGCACGCGCGGGTTCACCACGCCGCAGCCACCCCACTCGATCCAGCCCTCACCGCGGCAGGTGCGGCAGGACTCCGCATCGACGCCGCGGCACACGAAGCAGCGCACGTCGACCTCGGCCGACGGCTCGGTGAAGGGGAAGTACGACGGGCGGAAGCGGGTGTCGATGCCGTCGCCGAAGAGCTGGCCTGCGAAGTGGTCGAGGGTGCCCTTGAGGTGGGCCATGGTGATGCCCTCGTCGACCACGAGGCCCTCGACCTGGTGGAACATCGGGCTGTGCGTGGCGTCGTACTCGTCGGTGCGGAAGACCCGGCCCGGGCACACGACGTAGATCGGGGGCGTGCGGGTCAGCATGGTGCGCGCCTGCACCGGCGAGGTCTGGGTGCGCAGCACGACGTGGTGGTCGGCCGGCTCGGTCCAGAACGTGTCCTGCATGGTGCGCGCGGGATGGTCGGGGCCCAGGTTGAGCGCGTCGAAGTTGAGCCACTCGGCCTCGACGACCGGGCCCTCGGCGACCTCCCAGCCCATCGCCACGAACAGGTCGGCGACCAGCTCGGACTGCAGCGTCACCGGGTGCCGGCCGCCGGCGCGGCGCCGGTCGGTGGGCAGGGTGACGTCGACGGTCTCCTCGACCAGCATCCGCTCCTCGTGCTCGGCCTCGAGCACCACCTGGCGGGCTGCGAGAGCCTTGTTGACCGCGCCGCGCGCCTGGCCGATGCGCTGACCGGCGTCCTTGCGCGCCTGCGGGGGCAGGGCCCCGATCTCGCGGTTGGCCAGCGCCAGCGGCGAGCGGTCGCCCGCGTGCTCGAGGCGCGCCTGCTTGAGCGCCTCGAGGTCGCCCGCCTGCTCGATCGCGGCGATCGCGGCGTCACGTGCCGCCTCGACCTCCGCCGCCTGGAGCGGGGTGACCTCGACGGGGTCGTAATCGTTGTTCGGGCCCGACATCACTGCCTCTCGCTGGGTGCTCGCGCGCAGTCTACGGACGACCGCGACCGGCTCAGGCCTCGGGACCGACCGGCCACGTCACCTGCACCCGCGCGCCCCCGCCGGGCGCGTCGGTGATGGTGACCGAGCCCCCGTGGGCACGGGTCAGGCCGCCCACGATGTACATGCCCAGGCCGGAGCCTCCACGCGCCCCGCTCTTCCAGAACTTGGTGAAGACGCGGCGGCGCAGCTCCTCGGGGATGCCCTCGCCCTCGTCGTCGACGCACAGCCGCACCGCGCCTCCCGCCTCGGCGGACCCCGGGGCCCCGGCGGCCAGCGCCTCGAGCCGCACCCGCACCGTGCCGTCGCCGTGCCGCACCGCGTTCTCGACGAGGTTGGTCACCACCTGGGCCAGCTTGTCGGGGTCGGCCAGCACGTCAGGGAGGTCGCCCGGGTCCTCGAGCAGCACCGGTCGCGACGTGGCCGCCTGCACCGAGGCGACCGCCCGCCCCGCGACGACGCCCACGTCGGTGGGCCGGCGGTGCAGCTGGAGCCGCCCGGTGTCGATGCGCGCCACGTCGAGCAGCTCGGCGATCAGCCGGCTCAGGCGGTCGGAGTCGGAGCTGACCGTGGTGAGCATCAGCTTCTTCTGCTCGTCGTTGAGCTTGTCCCAGCGGTTCAGCAGGGCCTGCACGAAGCCCTTGACGCCGGTCAGCGGCGAGCGCAGCTCGTGGGCCACGGTGGCGACGAGGTCGGAGCGCTCCCGGTCGAGGCGCGCCCGGCCCCGGCCCGAGCGCAGCGTCACCGCGACCCGGTCGACCGGGTCGCGCAGCGACGTGCGGTGGATGCGCGCGGCCACCAGCACCTCGCTGCCGTCGGGCAGCAGCCACGGCTGCTCCGGCACGGCGGTGCGGGTGGCCAGCCCCTCGAAGGGCGTGTTGCAGGCGCACCACGACTCCCCCTCGCGGTCCTGCAGGCGCAGCACCTCGGGCAGCGGCCGGCCCCGGGCCGCGTCGGCCTCGACGCCGAGCATCCGGGCCGCCGGGGCGGAGACGTGCCTCACGCGCCCGTCGGCGCCGGCCAGGACCACACCGTCGGGCAGGTCGTCCAGCAGCGCCCGCGCCTCGTCGGAGGGCGGGGGCGAGTCGACCGGCGGCATGGCCCCACCCTAGGAGGCCGCCACGACCCGGGTCAGGTACGCCGCTGGGTGCGGGCGGTCTCGTAGAGGCACAGCGCCGCGGCGGTCGAGAGGTTGAGGCTCTCGGCGCGACCGTGGATCGGGATCGAGACGCGGTGGTCGGCCAGGTCGGCGAGCTCGGCGGGCAGGCCCCAGGCCTCGTTGCCGAAGAGCCAGGCCACCGGCCCGGCCAGGGGCGCGGAGTCGTAGAGGTCGCGCTCGCCGGCACCGTCGGCGGCCAGCACCTGCAGGCCCGCGGCCTGCAGCGCCCGCACCGCGGCGGCGGCGTCGGGGGCGACCACGACCGGCAGGTGGAACAGCGAGCCCACCGAGGCCCGCACGGTCTTGGGGTTGTAGGCGTCGACCGAGCTGCCGGCCAGCACCACGGCGTCGGCGCCGGCGGCGTCGGCGCAGCGCAGCACCGTGCCGGCGTTGCCGGGGTCGCGCACGTCGGCGCAGACCGCGACCAGGCGCGGAGCGGTGGACAGCACGGACTCGAGGTCGGTGTCGAGGAACCGGCACACCCCGACCAGCCCGGCCGGGCTGACGGCCTCGCTCAGCGAGGCCAGGGCGCGGTCGTCGACGAGGGTCCAGGCGACGCCGGACTCCTGCGCGACGTCGGCCAGGGCGGCGTACCGCTCGGTGGCCGCGGGGGTCGCGAAGACCTCCACCAGCGCGCCGGGCACCTCGAGGGCGCCCTCGACGGCCTTCGGGCCGTCAGCGAGGAACAGCCGCCGCTCGGAACGGACCGAGCGGCGGCTGAGCCTGCGTGCGTCCTTGACGCGGGTGTTGCCCGCGACGAGGGGAGCCGAGGGGCCCGAGGGGCCCCAGGAGGAAGTCAGGCCGAAGCCTCCGCCTTGGGGGCGTTGACGTCCTCGGGCAGGGCGTTCTTGGCGGTCTCGACCAGGACGTTGAACGCCGCGATGTCGTTGACGGCCAGGTCGGCCAGGATCTTGCGGTCGACCTCGACACCAGCCAGGTTCAGGCCCTGGATGAAGCGGTTGTAGGTCATGCCCTGGGCACGGGCCGCGGCGTTGATCCGCTGGATCCACAGCTTGCGGAAGTTGCCCTTGTTCTTGCGCCGGTCGTTGTAGTTGTAGACCAGGGAGTGGGTGACCTGCTCCTTGGCCTTGCGGTACAGGCGCGAGCGCTGGCCGCGGTAGCCGCTGGCGCGCTCGAGGGTGGTACGACGCTTCTTCTGGGCGTTCACTGCGCGCTTGACGCGTGCCATGGTGTCTCCTTGGTGCTCTGCCGACCGTGGTGGTCGACGTCAGGGCCGGTGCGCCGGCCCGGTGGTTGACGGGTGGGCGAGGCTCAGATGCCGAGCATCTTCTTGGCGCGCGCGGTGTCGGCCTTGGCCACCTCGACGGTGCCGGTCATGCGGCGCGTGACCTTCGAGGGCTTCTTCTCGAGGTTGTGGCGCTTGCCGGCCTTCTCGCGAAGGATCTTGCCGGAGCCGGTCACGCGGAAGCGCTTGCCGGCGCCGGAGTGGCTCTTGTTCTTGGGCATCTGTGTCTCTCTCTCGTTGCGTGCTGCGGCAGTTCGGTGCGGGGCCGGTGCCGGCCCCGGGCGGTGCTCAGGCCTCGATCTCGGGATCGAGGTTCTCGGAGCGACCGCGCTCCTTCTTCGGAGCAGCCTGGCGACCGGCGTTGCGCTCGGCGCGCTCCTCGGCCTCCTCGGCGGCACGCTCGGCGGCCTTGGCCTCCTTGGCCGCCTTGTGCTCGACCTTGGCCTCGGCCTTCTTCTTGTGCGGGCCCAGGACCATGGTCATGTTGCGCCCGTCCTGCTTGGGCGAGGACTCCACGAAGCCGAGCTCGGTGACGTCCTCGGCCAGCTTCTGCAGCAGCCGGAAGCCCAGCTCGGGGCGGTGCTGCTCGCGGCCGCGGAACATGATCGTGATCTTGACCTTGTCGCCGGCGTTGAGGAACCGGACCACGTGACCCTTCTTGGTCTCGTAGTCGTGCGAGTCGATCTTGGGACGAAGCTTCATCTCCTTGATGATCACGTTCGTCTGGTTGCGCCGTGCCTCGCGCGCCTTCTGGGCGTTCTCGTACTTGAACTTCCCGTAGTCCATGAGCTTGCAGACCGGGGGGCGGGCCATCGGGGCGATCTCGACGAGGTCGAGGTCAGCCTCCTGGGCAAGGCGCAGCGCGTCGGCGGTGGGAACGATGCCGACGGTCTCGCCGCTGGGGCCAACGAGCCGGACCTCCTGGACGCGGATCCGGTCGTTGATTCGGAGCTCGGTGCTGATGTGTCCTCCTGGTGGGGATGTCCTCGGAGGTCCTCGCACAGGTCCCGGCCGTGGAAGAGGGCCGAGAAATGAACAAAGGCTTCCGCTTGCAGCAAGCGGAAGCCAGTCGCGACACGTCCCCCCTGACGCGGGGTTCAGCATCTACGCACGAGCACGGGTGCTCGTCCGGGACCGGACCCGACGACCTGTGGTGCTGGCGGTCGATGCGGGTGGGAGACGATCGTGCCTGGCCTCCGCTTGGAGATCAGCCTGCCTCGCACTCCTGGCGGAGCACAGGACGGGCTGGTCGGTCGTGGTCAGACTCTAGCCGACGCAACGCCGCGCGCCCAAACCCCAGTCCCCAAGCCCCGGACCTCGGGCCGGTCAGGCCTCGCCGGGTCGCAGCCAGCCGATGCCCGCGCCCAGCCGCACCGGCTGCCACCCGGCGCCCAGCGCCTCGAGGTCGCCGCCCTGCACCACCAGCCGCGCGGGGCCGGCGACGTCGACCAGCAGCGCCGCCGCACCCTCCTGCACCGCGGCCTGGGCGGCGTACGGCGCGGTGACCGGCACGGGCCGCGCCTGCGGGTCCCAGGCGGTCATCGCGGCGGTGCCGGTGAAGGAGAGCAGGGCGGTGCGCCCGTCGGCGCCGGTGAGCAGCACCGCGGCCATGTCGCTGGACTTGTCGTGGGCCAGCCCGCGCTCGTCGACCTCGACCTCGCCGAGCAGCGCCACCACCGGCACCAGCAGCCGGGCGGTGCGCAGCACCTCGAGGCAGGCCAGGTAGGTGTCGGGGTCGCGCGGGGCCGCGTCGTACGCCGCGAGCGCGGCCACGAGGGCCGGCTCGGCCTCGCCGGTGTCGTCGGGGAAGCCGGCGCCGGCCAGCAGGCGCTGGTGCGGGGCCTGGTCCGGGGTCTGGTCCGGGGTCTGGTCATGGTCGTGGTCGTCCACTCCCCCATCATCCCTGCCGGTCGCAGCGCCCACGCGCTGGCCTCCTGTGACACCCTGGAGGCATGGACGAGGCAGCCTGGACAGCGCTCGCGATCACCTTGACCGTCGTGGGCGGTCTCGTCACGGTCTGGGCCTGGCGTCGCCGGGGTGCGGTGCCGGCCATGCGGGCCGCCGCGCTCACGCTGCTGGTGCCGGCGGCCTACCTGACCGGGACCCTCGAGATGTTCACCCGCATCGCCGGCGCGGTCTCCGACTGGGCGCTCGGGCTGGTGCTGAGCCCCGTGGTGTGGATCGGCGCGGCGCTGGCCGGCACCTCCGTGCTGCTGCTGGTCGGCGCCGGCCTGCTCGACCGGCGCTCCGGCTCGCGCCGGGTCGACGGCGCCCGGCGCGAGCAGCTGTCCTCCCCAGCCGGTGAGGCCTCGCCCGCCGACCGGGCGGGCAAGGGCAAGCCGGCGATCGACGACGACCTGGCCGACATCGAGGCACTGCTGCGCAAGCGCGGCATCTCCTGATGGCCCGCGGCACCGGCCCGGGCGACCCGGGCAGCGCGGCGGCGCGCAGCCGGCTGTGGGCCCGCCTCGACGCGGCGGTGCGCGCCCTGGAGGAGCCGGCGCCGACCCCGCTGCTGGTCGTGGACCTCGACGCCTTCGACGCCAACGCCGCCGACCTCGAGCGCCGCGCGGGCGGCACGCCGCTGCGGCTGGCCTCGAAGTCGGTGCGGGTGCCGGCCCTGATGTCGCGCGCCCTGGCCCGTGACGGCTTCCGGGGCGTGCTCGCCTACACCCTGGCCGAGGCGCTGTGGCTCGAGGAGCACGACGTCACCGACGACCTGCTGGTCGCCTACCCCACGGTCGACCGGGCCGCGCTCGCCGCGCTCGTGGTCTCGCCGCGGGCCGCGGGCCGGATCACACTGATGGTCGACGACGTGGCCCACCTCGACGTCGTCGACTCGGTGCGCTCCTCGCGGGCGGTGCCGGTGCGGGTCGCGCTCGACGTCGACGCCGGGCTGCAGGCCGGCGGCCGGCACGTCGGCCCGAAGCGCTCGCCGCTGCGCGACGCCGAGGCCGTGGCCGCCCTGGCCCGCGAGGTCGTCGCCCGGCCCGGCTTCACGCTGGTCGGGGCGATGACCTACGAGGGCCAGGTGGCCGGGGTGCCCGACGACGTGCCGAGCGCCCGGGCCCGCTCGCTGGTGGTGCGCCGGCTCAAGGACGCCTCGCTCGCCCAGCTGGCCGAGCGGCGCCGACAGGTCCACACCGCGCTCCTCGACCTCGTCGGGCCCGAGGGGCTCGAGCTGTGGAACGCCGGCGGCTCCGGGTCGGTCGAGACCAGCGCCGCCGACCCCGTCGTCACCGAGGTGGCGGCCGGCTCCGGGCTGCTGGTCCCGACCCTGTTCGACCACTACCGCTCCTTCGCCCCGCGACCTGCCGCGTTCTTCGGGGTCCCGGTGACCCGGCGCCCCTCCGCCGACGTCGCGACCGTGCACGGCGGCGGGCTGGTGGCCTCGGGAGCGGCCGGCCCCGACCGGCTGCCGACCCCCTGGGCTCCCCCCGGCCTGCGCCTGACCGGTCTGGAGGGTGCCGGCGAGGTGCAGAGCCCGCTGGTGGGTCCCTCGGCGGGGATGCTCTCGATCGGCGACCTGGTGTGGTTCCGGCACGCGAAGTCCGGCGAGCTGTTCGAGCACGGCCGCAGCGTGCGGCTGCTGACCGGCGAGCGCTTCGAGGCGGAGGTGGAGACCTACCGTGGCCTCGGTCTCGCCTTCTGAGGTGGCACGCCTGGTCCTCGACCTGGCCACCAGCCGCCCGCCCACGCTGGGCGGCTCGGGCTGGCTGGTGTGCATCGACGGCCCCTCGGGCGCCGGCAAGTCCACCCTGGCCGACGCCGTCGAGCGGGCCGCGTCGGTGCGCACCCGCGTCGTGCGCCTCGACGACATGTACCAGGGCTGGGACGGCCTGCCGCACCTGCCCGACCAGCTCGAGCAGCTGCTGAGCCCCCTCGACCGCGACGCCGCCAGCAGCTACACCCGCTACGACTGGCGGGCCGGCGCTCCGGGCGAGGACGTGACCGTCACCCCGGTGCCGCTGCTGGTGCTCGAGGGCGTCGGCGCCGGCACGGCCCGCATCTCTCCCCTGACCACGGTGCTGGTCTGGGTCGACGCCCCCGCCGAGCTGCGCCGCCGGCGCGGGGTTGAGCGCGACGGCGACTCCTTCGAGCCGCACTGGGAGGCCTGGGCCGAGGCCGAGGCCCACCACTTCGAGCGCCAGGGCACCCGCGGCCGGGCCGACGTGCTGGTCGACGGCACCGGTCGCGTCCCGCCGCGCACGGTCGTGCCCGGCGCCGCCTCCTCGGACCACTAGGGTGCGGCGCATGCTTGCACCCAGCGGAGACCAGTTCGAGATCTCCGGCGGCGGCTACCGCGCCGTGGTCACCGAGAGCGGCGCCGCGCTGCGCGAGCTGTCGTACGCCGGTCGGCCGCTGGTCGACGGGTTCGGCCTCGAGGAGCACTCCTGGGGCGGGCGCGGCCAGCTGCTGGCGCCCTGGCCCAACCGGCTCGCCGAGGGACGCTTCAGCTTCGGCGGCCACGAGCTGGTCCTGCCGCTGACCGAGCCCGAGCTGCGCAACGCCTCCCACGGGCTGGTGCGCTGGGCGGCGTGGACCCTGGAGGAGCACACCGCCCACTCGGTCTCGCTGACCTACCGCCTGATGGCCCGCCCGGGCTGGCCCTGGACCCTCGACCTGCACGTCGTGCACGACCTGTCCGCCGACGGCCTGACGGTGACCGTGACCGCGACCAACATGTCGCCCGAGGAGGCGCCGTACGCCGCCGGCTCGCACCCCTACCTGTGCGTCGGGGCGGGCCCGGTCGACCAGCTCGAGCTGACGCTGCCGGCCGCGACCGCGCTGCGCACCGACGAGCTCAAGCGCCCGGTCGGCTCCGAGCAGGTCGAGGGCGGCGAGCTCGACTTCCGGATCTCCCGGCCGCTGCGCTCGACCGTGCTCGACACCGCCTTCACCGACCTCGAGCGCGACGAGTGGGGCCGGGCCACCACCACCCTGCGCGACCCGCGCAGCGGTGAGGGCGTGAGCCTGTGGGTGGATCCGGCCTGGACCCACCTGCAGGTCTACACCGCCGACGACGCGGGCCCCAGCGCCCGCCGCTCGCTGGCGGTGGAGCCGATGACCGCGCCGCCCGACGCGCTGCGCTCGGGCACCGACCTGGTGGTCCTGGCACCGGCCGGCAGCCCCGGCGACGAGCACTCGGGCTCGTGGGGCGTCCGCGCCGTCGACTGACCGGCCGCGACGACCGGCCCGCGCTCAGCGCGCAGGATCGTCGACGAGCGAGCGCAGCTGGCGCACCGCCCGCTGCGCGCGGGCGCCGTCGGAGCCCTGGATGCCCATCGCGGCGATGGTGGTGCCGTCGGTGAGGTCGAGGGTCGCCCAGGGTGCGCCGGGCGGCATCCGCACGCTGACCACCTGCTCCCACGCCAGCTCGCGGCGCCGGAAGCCGTTGACGACCACCAGGCGGCCGCGCTCGGCGACCACCCGCGAGCGCACCAGCGCGAAGATGGAGCCGAACCCCAACGCCCCCAGGAAGACCAGCGTGCTGCGCTGGAAGAGGGTGAACCGGGCCCGCACGTCGGGCCCGAAGCTGATCCAGGCCGCGGCGAAGACCACGAGCAGGCCGACGCCCAGCCCGATGCCCACGATGCGCGGACCCAGCGGGCGGTAGGTCACCGGCAGCGCCGGCGCCCCGCCCTCAGAGGCGGCAGGCATGGATGTCGGTGAGGAGGATGCCGCGGGCCCCGAGCTGCCACAGCTGGTCCATCAGCCGCTGCGCACCGGCACGCGGCACCATGGCCCGCACCGCCGACCAGCCCTCGCGGTGCAGCGGGGCGACCGTGGGGCTCTCGATCCCGGGGGTCAGGCGCACCGCGTCGGCGACCTGGTCGCTGGGGATGTCGTAGTCCATCATCACGTAGCTGCGCGCCACCAGGACGCCCTCGATGCGCCGCTTGAGCGACTCGAAGCCCTCCGGGACGTCGCCGGAGCGGGTGATCAGCACCGCCTCCGACTCCAGGATGGTCTCGCCGAAGACCTCGAGGCCGGCCTGGCGCAGCGTGCTGCCGGTCTCGACGACGTCGGCGATCACGTCGGCGACACCCAGCTGGATGCTGGTCTCGACGGCGCCGTCGAGGCGGGTGACGCTGGCCTCGATGCCGCGCTCCTCCAGGAACGAGCGGACGACCCCGGTGTACGACGTCGCGATCCGCGCGCCGGCGAGGTCGGAGAGCTCGGTGTAGCGCCCGGGGCGCGCGGCGAAGCGGAACCGGCTGCGCCCGAAGCCCAGGTCGAGCGCCTCGTCGGCCTTGGCTCCCGAGTCGCGCAGCAGGTCGCGCCCGGTGATGCCGACGTCGAGGGTGCCCTCGCCGACGTACAGCGCGATGTCGCGGGGGCGCAGGTAGAAGAACTCGACGCCGTTCTCGGCGTCGGTGAGCGTGAGCTGCTTGGAGTCCTCACGCTGGCGGTAGCCGCTCTCCTTGAGGATCTCGGAGGCGGAGACGGACAGCGATCCCTTGTTGGGGACCGCCACTCTCAGCAACGACATGGCGGTGGCCTCTCAGAGGTGGGTGTAGACGTCGTCGAGCTCGAGGCCGAGCCCGAGCATCAGGACCTGCACGTGGTAGAGCAGCTGGCTGATCTCCTCGGCCGCCCGCTCCTTGCCCTCGTGCTCGGCGGCCATCCAGGACTCGGCGGCCTCCTCGACCAGCTTCTTGCCGATCGCATGGACCCCGGCGTCGAGCTCTCGCACGGTGCCCGACCCCTCGGGACGGGTCCGGGCCTTCTCGGCCAGCTCGGTCCACAGCTCCTCGAACGTCTTCACGAGGCACCAGCCTAGGTGGTGGGGCCCCGGCGCCCGGTACCGGATCGCGGGAACGAGACCTGCACGACACCATGGTCGCGTGGACGCCCCTCACCCCCTGGCCGGTCTGCGCTGGCCCCGCCCCACCGACCGCGCCTCGCTGCGGCCCGCCGAGCCCGACGACGTGGAGGCGGTGTGGGCCTACCGGCGCCGTGACGACGTGGGTCGGTGGCTGGGCGGACGCACCGAGGACCTCGACGCCTTCCGCGAGTGGTACGCCCGCCCGGACCGGCTGGCCAAGACGCTGCTGGTCGAGCACGACGGCCGGGTCGTCGGCGACCTGATGGTGTCGGTGGGCGACGGCTGGGCGCAGCTCGACGTGGCCGGGCGGGCGCACGCGGTGGAGGCGGACCTCGGCTGGGTCCTCGACCCGGCGTACGCCGGCAGGGGGCTGGCCACCGAGGCGCTCGAGGCGGTGCTGGCGATCTGCTTCGACGACCTGGGGCTGCGCCGGGTCACCGCCGACTGCTTCGCGGCCAACTCGCCGTCGTGGCGGCTGATGGAGCGGGTCGGGATGCGCCGCGAGGCGCACCGGGTCGCCGAGTCGCTGCACCGCGACCTGGGCTGGGTGGACTCCTACGCCTACGCGCTGCTGGCCGACGAGTGGCGCGCGCGCCTCACCGACGCCGGCCGGCCAGGCGCCACCAGGTCGCCAGCAGGCTGACCCCGGCCAGCACGAGCGCCGTCGCCAGGCCGACGAGGTCGAGCCCGGTCCCGCGGTCGGTGGCGCCCCCGGTCAGGGCGGCCGCGCCGAGCACGCCGGCGCCCACGCCCAGTCCGAGCAGCACCAGGGCCGCGCTGCGCAGGCCGGGGCGGCGCCGCCAGCGCTCGGCGACCGGGGGCCGGGGCCGCGAGCGGTCAGCGCCTCGGCCCAGCGCCGTCTCGGCCCCCAGCCACACCAGCACCCCCGCGGCCACCACGACCGCGACCACCACTCCCGTCAGCCCTGCGCTCATCGCCCCAGCCTGTCAGAGCCGACGCCGCGGGCGGACGTGGTAGAGATCTCCCAGGTTCCGGGACCAGCACGAAGGAGAAGCCGATGGTCGAGCCTGGCCAGGACGACCTCGCCGAGCGGGCCGCGCGCCACGACGCGCTGCGGCGCGAGGCGCTCGGTCAGCCTTCGGGCGAGCACACGACGGCCTCGGGGCGGTGGCGGCCCTGGGCGGTCATCGTCATGGCCTCGATCGGCCAGGTGCTGGGGTGGCTGCTCGTCGGCGCAGGCACAGGCGGCCGCCAGGACGACTCGAACGTCGTGCTGCTCGCCCTCGGGGTCGTGGTCGCCGGCGTCTCGGGCATCTACCTGGCCATCGGCGTCATCGCGGAGGGCATGCGGCTGGGTGCCGCCTGGATCGCCGAGGACCGCCCGGGGCACCGCCGCACGTCCTGACGCGGCAGCGCCCCGCGGGCTCGACCGGCTCAGCCGCGCAGCGAGCCCAGCGTGCGGGCGGTGTGCAGGGCGGCGGCGGTGGCCTCGTAGCCCTTGTCCTCCTTCGACCCCTCCAGCCCGGCGCGGTCCAGCGCCTGCTGGTCGTCGTCGCAGGTCAGGACCCCGAAGCCCACCGGCACGGTGTGGTCGAGGGCGACCCGGCCCAGGCCGTCGGTGGCGGCGTTGCACACGTAGTCGAAGTGCGGGGTGCCGCCGCGGATGACGACGCCCAGGGCGATCACGGCGTCGTAGCCCCGCTCGGCCAGGGCCGAGGCGACCACGGGCAGCTCGAAGGTGCCCGGCACCCGCACGACCTCGAGGTCGCGCACCGAGAAGTCGTCGGCCGCGCGCCGGGCGCCGGCGAGCAGTCCGTCCATCACCTCGGTGTGCCAGGAGGCGGCGACGACGGCGACGCGCAGGTCGCTGCAGTCGACGGGCTCGGCGGTGGGGGCTCCGTGGCCGCTCATCAGACAGCTCCGTTCGTGGCAGGGTCGACAGCAGGGTCGACAGCAGGGTCGACGAGGTCGGGCAGCACGTGGCCCATCCGGTCGCGCTTGGTCAGCAGATAGCCAAGGTTGTGGTCGTTGGGGTGCGGGGTCAGCGGGACCCGCTCGGCCACCGGCACCCCGAAGTCCTCGAGGCTGCTGACCTTGTCGGGGTTGTTGGTCATCAGCCGCACCGAGCCCACCCCGAGGTCGCGCAGGATCTGGGTGGCCGTGCCGTAGTGGCGCGCGTCGGCCGGCAGGCCCAGGTCGAGGTTGGCGTCGACGGTGTCGCGCCCGCCGTCCTGCAGCTGGTAGGCCTGCAGCTTGCCGAGCAGGCCGATGCCGCGGCCCTCGTGGCCGCGCAGGTAGACCACGACCCCGCGGCCCTCGGCCACCACCCGCTCGAGGGCCTCGTCGAGCTGGGGCCCGCAGTCGCAGCGGAAGGAGTGCAGCACGTCGCCGGTCAGGCACTCCGAGTGCACCCGGGTCAGCACCGGCTCGTCGGTGGCCAGGGCGGCCGGGTCGCCGTGCACCAGCGCGACGTGCTCGGAGCCGTCGACGGTGATGCGGTAGCCGTAGGCCGTGAACTCGCCGTGGCGGGTGGGCAGCCGGGTCACCGCGGCCCGCTCGACCAGGGTCTCGTGCCGGCGGCGGTAGCGGACCAGGTCCTCGATCGAGATCATCGCCAGGTCGTGCTCGTCGGCGAACTCGCGCAGCTCGACGGCCCGCTTCATCGTGCCGTCGTCGTTGACCACCTCGACCAGCACGCCGGCCGGCGTGAGCCCGGCGAGCCGGGCCAGGTCGACCGCCGCCTCGGTGTGGCCGCGGCGCACCAGCACCCCGCCCTCGCGGTAGCGCAGCGGGAAGACGTGGCCGGGCCGGGTGATCTCCCAGGGCTCGGTCGCGGAGTCGGCCAGCACCCGGGCGGTGTGCGCCCGGTCGGCGGCCGAGATGCCGGTGGAGACGCCGTCGCGGGCGTCGACCGAGATCGTGTACGCCGTGCGCAGCTTGTCCTTGTTGTGCGGGGTCATCAGCGGGATCTCGAGCCGGTCGAGCATGTCGGCGGGCATCGGCACGCAGATCACGCCGCTGGAGTGGCGGATGGTGAAGGCCATCAGCTCGGGCGTGGCCTTGGCGGCGGCGAAGATGATGTCGCCCTCGTTCTCGCGGTCCTCGTCGTCGACGACGACCACGGCCCTGCCGGCCGCGATGTCGGCGACGGCCCGCTCGACGCTGTCGAGGCGGACGCGCTGCAGCGTGGGGTTCTGCTCGCTCATGCGTGGTGCTCCTTCTGCTGGCTGCCGGGCAGCTGCGCTGCCAACAGCTTCTCGACGTGCTTGGCGAGGATGTCGACCTCGAGGTTGACCCGGTCCCCTGCCCGGCGCCGCCCGAGCGTGGTGCGTGCGAGGGTCTCGGGGATCAGGCTGATGGTGAAGCTGGTGGGACCGGCCTCCACGACGGTGAGGCTGACCCCGTCGACGGTGATCGAGCCCTTGTCGACCAGGTAGCGCGCCAGCCCGGGCGGCAGGGAGATCTCCACGACCTCCCAGTGCTCGCTGGGCTCGCGGCGCAGCACCTCGCCGACCCCGTCGACGTGGCCCTGGACGATGTGGCCGCCCAGGCGCTTCTCGGCGGTGACCGCGCGCTCGAGGTTGACCGGGTCGCCGGGGCGCAGGCCACCCATCGACGTCTTGTCGAGGGACTCCTTCATCACGTCGGCGGTCCAGGCCCCGCCCTCGACGGAGACGACGGTCAGGCAGCAGCCGTTGACGGCGATCGAGTCGCCCAGGCCGGTGCCCTCGAGCACCTCGCTGGCGTCGATGGTGAGTCGGACGGCGTCGGTGAGGTCGTCGATCGCGGCGACCGTGCCGAGCTCCTCGACGATGCCGGTGAACATCAGGCGTCTCCTCGTGCGGGTGGGGTGGGGGCTGGTGGCGCGAGCGTGAACCGGACGTCCGGCTGCTCGCCGTCGACGACCGGGTCGAGCACCGCGACGTCGAGCACCTCGGGGCGCCAGGCCCCGGAGATGGTGGTGATGCCCAGGTCGGCCACGGCGCTGCGCCCGGCCCCGAGCAGGAACGGTGCGACGTAGGCGACGACCTCGTCGACGAGACCGGCGGCCAGGAACGCCGCGGCCAGGGTGGGTCCGCCCTCGAGGAAGACGTGGCGCCGCTCGCGGGCGGCGAGCTCGGCCAGGGCCTCGTGGGGGTCGCGGGTGCGCAGGTGCAGGGTGGGCGTGTCGTCGCCGCCGGCGACCGGGGCCAGCACCCGCGCGGCCGGGTCGAGGTCGCGGCGCCCCATCACCACGCGCAGCGGCTGGCGCGGCAGCGGCCGGTCGTCGGCGTCGCGCACGGTCAGCAGCGGGTCGTCGACGGCGACCGTGCCGGTGCCGACCAGCATCGTGTCGGCGAGCGCCCGCAGCCGGTGCGTGTCGCGGCGCGAGGCGGTGCCGCTGATCCAGCGGCTCGTCCCGTCGGCCGCGGCGCTGCGCCCGTCGAGGGTGGTCGCCAGCTTCCAGGTCACGAACGGGCGGCCGTGCTCGACCGCGAAGGTCCAGACCCGGTTGAGGGCGGTCGCCTCGGCGGCCATCAGCCCGGCCTCGACCTCGATGCCGGCGGCACGCAGGGTCTCGACCCCGCCGGTCGCGAGCGGGTTGGGGTCGCGCTGGGCCAGCACCACGCGGCGTACGCCGGCGGCGACGAGGGCCTGCGAGCACGGGCCGGTGCGGCCGGTGTGGTCGCACGGCTCGAGGGTGACCACGGCCGTCGCGCCGCGGGCCTCGGCCCCGGCCCGGGCCAGCGCGTCGACCTCGGCGTGCGGGGTGCCGGCGCCGCGGTGGTGGCCCTCGGCGAGGGTGCTGCCGTCGGGGCGCAGGAGCACGCACCCGACCCGGGGGTTGGGGTGCAGCGGGGCGCCGGGGCGTGCGGCGAGCTCGAGCGCACGACGCATCGCGTCGCGCTCGACGTCGCTCGTGCCGGCCATCTCCGCCGCCCTTCTCGGTCCGTCGCGGACCCCGGGGCTGACTGCGGACCCACGCCGCGCGCGAAGCGTCGGCGGATGAGCCTGCTGTGCGTGCACTTCCCATCCGGACTTTGACCGTCGGTCCAGGACTCACACCTGGTCAACCGGTCACTGGCGGTGACCGGGTCGCGGACTTCCGGCCTCTCGGCCAGTCACCGCCGGCTCGGATTTTCACCGACCCCAGAGCACGCGAGCAATGTTCACTCGTCCCCCGCAGTCTCCCACACACGGCGCCGGCGACGGGGGTGAGCCCCGCCACACGGGTGCGGGGCTGGGCGGGGGCGGGGCGTCAGCCCTGGGCTGCGGCGGCGGAAGCGCGCAGCTTCTCGACCATCGCGTCGGGGTCCTCGGCGGAGTAGACGGCCGACCCGGCCACGAACACGTCGGCGCCGGCCTCGGCGCAGCGCTCGATGGTCTCGAGCGAGACGCCGCCGTCGACCTGCAGCCAGGTCTCGACGCCGTGCTTGTCCATCAGGGCGCGGGCGCGGCGGATCTTGGGCAGCACCAGGTCGAGGAACTTCTGGCCGCCGAAGCCGGGCTCGACCGTCATCAGCAGCAGCATGTCGAGCTCGGGCAGCAGGTCCTCGTAGGGCTCGACCGGGGTCGCCGGCTTGAGCGCCATGCTGGCCCGACCACCCGCGGAGCGGATCTCACGCGCCAGGCGCACCGGGGCGGCGGCCGCCTCGACGTGGAACGTCACCGACGCGGCGCCGGCCTCGACGTACGCCGGGGCGTGCCGGTCGGGGTCGTTGATCATCAGGTGCGCGTCGAGCGGGGTGCCGGTCGAGCGCGCGATCGCCTCGACCATGGTCGGCCCGAAGGTCAGGTTGGGCACGAAGTGGTTGTCCATCACGTCGACGTGCACCCAGTCGGCGCTGGGGATGCGGGCCACCTCCGCCCCGATGCTCGCGAAGTCGGCGTTGAGGATGCTCGGAGTGATCTGGATGCCCACGAGACGTCATCCTCCCAGACCGGCCACCGGCTCGAGGAGGCGCTCCTGCTCGACCAGCGACAGGGCCGGCGTCCCTGGACATCACACCTCCCCCTCCTCGACGGGCAGGTCGTCGCGGTCGGCCCACTCCAGCAGCGGCGCGACGTCGAAGGGGTGCTCGTCGATCGCCTCGTGCAGGTCGCCCAGCTCGGCGAAGCGCTGCGGCACGGTGGCGATGGTCAGGTCGCGCGGGTCGGCGTCGTCGACCTCGTCCCAGCGCAGCGGCGTCGAGACCCGGGCGTCGGGCAGCCCCCGCACCGAGTACGCCGCCGCGATGGTGTGGTCGCGGGCGTTCTGGTTGTAGTCGACGAAGACCGCCGCCGGGTCGCGGTCCTTGGTCCACCAGGTCGTCGTGACGTCGGGGCTGCGGCGCTCGACCTCGCGGGCGAAGGCCAGCGCCGCGCGGCGCACCTGGGCGAAGCCGTGCTCGGCCGGGATCCGGACGTAGACGTGCAGGCCCTTGCTGCCGCTGGTCTTGGGGAAGCCGGTCGCGCCGAGCTCGTCGAGCACCTCGTGCACCACTCCAGCCACGCGCTGGACCGTCGCGTAGTCGCACTCGGGACCCGGGTCGAGGTCGATGCGCCACTCGTCGGGCTTCTCGGTGTCGGCGCGCCGGCTGTTCCACGGGTGGAACTCGACCGTCGACATCTGCACCGCCCAGATCACCGAGGCCAGCTCGGTCACGCACAGCTCGTCGGCGGTGCGGTCGAAGCGCGGGAAGTGCAGCTCGACGGTCTCGACCCACGCCGGGGCGCCCTTCGGCAGCCGCTTCTGGTGCACCTTCGGGCCGGCCAGACCCTTCGGGAAGCGGTGCAGCATGCAGGGCCGCTCCCACAGCGCGTTGACGATGCCCGGGCCGACCGCCAGGTAGTACTCGACGAGGTCGAGCTTGGTGGCGCCCGACTCGGGGAAGTAGACCCGGTCGGGGTTGCTGACGCGCACGACCTTGTCGTCGACCTCGATCTCGACGGCGGGCGACTGGGCTGGCATGGCCCGAGCCTAGGGTGGGCGACCATGGACTTCGACCAGCCGCCGGTGGTCAGCGTGGAGGTCGACCCCGCGCGGGCGCCCCACGCTGACGACTGGCCGATGACGGTGCCCGCCGTGGCCCAGCTCGCCCGCGAGGGCCTCGAGCTGCCTCGCGGCGTGACCTTCCTGGTCGGCGAGAACGGGTCGGGCAAGTCGACGCTGGTCGAGGCCGTGGCAGCGGCGTACGGGCTCTCGCCGGAGGGCGGCTCGACCGGCAGCCGGCACCGCACCCGCACCTCGGAGTCGCCGCTGGCCGGTGCGCTGCGGCTGCGGCGCGGGCTGGGCGCCGGTCGCTGGGGCTTCTTCCTGCGCGCCGAGACCATGCACGGCTGGTACACCTACCTCGAGGAGAGCCTGACCGACCACCCGGCGGGCGCTCGGCGTCCCGACGAGCCGGCCTTCCACGAGATGAGCCACGGCGAGTCGTTCCTCTCGGTGCTCGCCCACCGCTTCGACGGCTCCGGCTTCTACTGCCTCGACGAGCCGGAGGCCGCGCTGTCGTTCTCCTCCACCCTGGGCCTGGTCGCCGCGCTCGACCGGGTGGTCGACGACGGCGGTCAGGTGCTCTGCGCCACCCACTCCCCCGTGCTGGCGGCGATGCCGGGCGCCACCATCCTCGAGGTCGGCCCGTGGGGCCTGCGCCGCACCACCTGGGAGGACCTCGAGCTGGTCCAGCACTGGCGCCGCTACCTGGACGAGCCGGGCCGCTACCTGCGGCACCTGCGCGACGACTGAGGACGCCTGAGGACGGCTGGGTCAGCCGCGGCGCAGC
The DNA here is from genome assembly GCF_016907435.1 of Nocardioides salarius. Taxonomy (NCBI): domain Bacteria; kingdom Bacillati; phylum Actinomycetota; class Actinomycetes; order Propionibacteriales; family Nocardioidaceae; genus Nocardioides; species Nocardioides salarius. The sequence continues at coordinate 246,431 of NZ_JAFBBZ010000001.1, forward strand.
AGCGCCATGAACATCGCGTCGGTGCGGTGCCGGTGCGGCCACAGCTGCACGGTGCCGGCCAGCGGCCCCTCGGCGCCGGGCACCGCGGCGTGCTGCGGGCCCAGGTCGACCAGCTCGGCGCCGGGGACGGCCCCGAGCGTCGCGGTGACCACCTCGCGGGTCTCGGCCAGCACCGGCGAGCAGGTCGCGTAGAGCACCAGGCCGCCGGGGCGCACCAGGTCGAGCGCCGAGGTCAGCAGCCGGCGCTGCAGGTCGACCAGCACGTCGAGGTCGTCGGGGCGGCGCCGCCAGCGCGACTCCGGCCGGCGGCGCAGCGCCCCCAGGCCGGTGCACGGGGCGTCGACCAGCACCCGGTCGAACGACCCGGCCGCCAGCGGCGGACGGGTGCCATCGGCGGTGACCACGCCGCGCACGCCGTCGGCGCCGGCCAGCGCGCGGCGCACCAGCTCGGCGCGGTGCGGCTGGCGCTCCACGGCCAGCAGGTCGGCGCCACGGCCGGCGGCCAGCGCCGCCATCAGGGCGCTCTTGCCGCCGGGGCCCGCGCACAGGTCGAGCCAGTGCTCGTCGGGCCCCTCGAGCGGGGCGTCGGCCAGGGCGACGGCGACGAGCTGGGAGCCCTCGTCCTGCACCCCCGCCCGTCCCTCGGCGACCGCGGGCACCTGGCCGGGGTCGCCGGAGCCGAGCACGACGCCGTACGGCGACCAGGGGGTGGGCTCGCCCGGCAGCTCGTCCCGGGTGCTCCGGCCGGGGCGGGCCACGAGCGTCACGGCCGGCGCGACGTTGTCGGCGGCCAGCAGGTCGCCGACCTCGGCTCCTGCGCCGACCCCCTCCAGCGCGGCACCGAGGGCCTCCACGACCCACGTCGGGTGGCTGTGCACCAGCGCGTCGTGGCCGACCGGGTCGGCGTCGCGCACGGGGGCCAGCTCGACGAGCCAGGCGTCGAGGTCGCGCTGCGAGACCTTGCGCAGCACCGCGTTGGCGAACCCGCCGGCGCCGGGGCCGACCTCGGAGCGCACCAGGTCGACGGTGGTGGAGATCGCGGCGTGCTGGGGCACCCGCATCGCGAGCAGCTGGTGGGCGCCCAGCCGCAGGGCGTCGAGCACCTTGGCCTCGATCTTGCGCAGCGGCCGGTCGGTGCATGCGTCGAGCACGGCGTCGTACGTCGCGCGGCGGCGCAGCGTGCCCGAGGCCAGCTCGGTGGCGAAGGCGGCGTCGCGCCCCCCGAGCCCGTGCTTGCGCAGCAGCGCCGGCAGCGCCAGGTTGGTGTAGGCGTCCTGCACGCGCACGGCCTTGAGGACCTCGAAGGCGACCTTGCGGGCCGGGTCGACCCGCGCCCTGCCCACCTCAGTCCTCGGCCGGGTCGCCGAGGCGGGCGCCGCTGGCCAGCCGGACCCCGCGGGCCCAGTCGGCCGCGGCCATCTGCTTCTTGCCGAAGGCCTTGACCTCGCCCAGGCGCACCGCACCGCTGCCGGTGCCGACCACGACGTGGTTCTTGCCGACCGCCAGCTCGCCCGGCGGGAGGCTGCCCTCGGCAGGGGTGACCGGGCCGATCTTGATGCGCTCGCCCTCGAAGAGCGACCAGGCGCCCGGGAAGGGCGTGCAGGCGCGGATCCGCCGGTCGACGGCGGCCGCGGGCTCGCTCCAGTCGACCTTCGCGTCCTCGACGAGGATCTTGGGCGCCATCGACACGCCGTCCTCGGGCTGCTCGCGCGCGACGAGCGAGCCGTCCTCGATGCCGTCGAGGGTCTTGACCAGCAGCCCGGCGCCGCCCTCGGCGAGGCGGGTCAACAGGTCGCCGGCGGTGTCGTGCTCGCGGATCCGCTCGGTCATCACGCCGAAGGTCGGGCCGGCGTCCATGGCCTTGACGATGCGGAAGGTGGTGGCGCCGGTGACCTCGTCGCCGGCCCAGATCGAGTGCTGCACCGGCGCCGCGCCGCGCCAGGCGGGCAGGCACGAGAAGTGCAGGTTGACCCAGCCGTGCTCGGGGATGTCGAGGGCCGACTGCGGCAGCAGGGCGCCGTACGCCACGACGGGGCAGCAGTCGGGGCGCAGCGCGCGCAGCGCCTCCTGGAACTCCGGCTCCCGGGGGTGCTCGGGCTTGAGGACGGGGACGCCGAGCTCCTCGGCGCGCTGGGCCACGGGGCTGGCCACCAGCTTGCGACCGCGCCCGGCCGGGGCGTCGGGGCGGGTGACGACCCCGACGAGCTCGTGCTCGGAGGCGACGATCGCGTCCAGGGCGGGCAGGGCGACCTCGGGGGTGCCGGCGAAGACGACGCGCATCAGGTGGTCTCTCTCCTCACAGGCCCAGCCCGCGCGTGGCGTGCGGGCTGAGCTTGACGGTGGGCTTCTCGAGGCCGAACCACTCCGACTCCCGGATCTCGCGCATCGCGGCCTTGCGGGCCTCGGTGTCGAGCCGGTCGATGAAGAGGATGCCGTCGAGGTGGTCGGTCTCGTGCTGGATCGCGCGGGCCAGCAGCTCGGAGCCCTCGATGCTCACCGGCTCGCCGTGCATGTCCATGCCCTTGGCGACCACGCGCAGGGCGCGCTTGGTGTCGAAGACCAGGTCGGGCAGCGACAGGCAGCCCTCCGGGCCGTCCTGCTCCTCCTCCGACAGGTCGAGCACCGGGTTGACCAGGTGCCCCAGCTCGCCGTCGACCCACCAGGTGAAGACCCGCAGGCCCACCCCGATCTGGGGGGCCGCCAGGCCGGAGCCGGGCGCCTCGCGCATGGTGTCGGTCAGGTCCTCGACCAGCTTGCGCAGCTCACGGTCGAAGTCGACGACCTCGACGGCCGGCCGGCGCAGCACGGGGTCGCCGAAGAGACGGATCGGCTGGGTGGGCATGGCGGCCATCCTAGGAGCCCGGGGCAGGTCACAGGCTCGGCGGGTCGACCTGGATCCGCACCGGGTCGAGCTTGCGCGAGGAGCGCATCCGCTGCAGGTCGCCCAGGGCCCGCGAGAGCGCCGGGCCCTGGGCCCGGGGCACCCGCACCACCACCCGGCAGCGGTCCTCGTCGTCGGGCAGCTCGACGGGCCCGAGGACCTCGGCCGGCTCGGGCACCTCCAGCAGCACCAGCGCGTCGTCGACGGCCCCCGGCTCGCCGGTGATCGTGGCCAGCCGCGAGGCCGGCGGCAGGTGGGCCTCGGAGCGGCTGTCGGCCTCGCGGGCCGCGAAGCCGCCCATGTCCCAGCGCACCAGCGCCTGCACCGGCGTCAGCGCGGCGTCGGCCACCACCATCGCCCGGCCCCCGGGGCGCACCAGCCCCACGGCGTTGGCCCAGCGGCGCAGCGCCTCCTCGTCGGTGCGCAGGTCGGGGCGCGCCAGCAGCAGCCAGGCGTCGAGCAGCACCACGGCGGCGTACCCGCCCTCGGCGACGGGCTCTGCCCCCGGGGTGGCCACGACGATGGCGGGGGCGTCGTCGACGCGCGCCAGCACGCCGTCGCGGGCGGAGGTGCGCACCCGCACGGCGGGGAAGGCCCGCCCGAGCTCCTCGGCGGTGCGCGCCTCGCCGAGCACCGGGGCCCGCAGCCCGCGGTGGCCGCACTCGCCGCAGGCCCAGGCGGGCGCCTCCGTGCCGCACCAGCGGCAGGCCGGGGGCCTGGTCGGCGAGGGCAGGCGCAGCGGTCCCTCGCAGGTGGGGCACCGCGCCGGGGTGCGGCAGCGCTCGCAGGCCAGCGAGGCGACGTAGCCCTGGCGGGGGTTCTGCACCAGCACCGGGCCCTCGGCCAGCGCCGAGCGGACCAGGTCGTGCACCTGGCGGGGCAGCCGGCTGGTCCGCGCCCGCGGGTCGCGCACCAGGTCGAAGTCGGTGGCGCCGGCCACCTCGACGCGGGCGGCGGCCCGCACCCGCTCGCGCGCCGCGACCAGCTCGTGGGCCCAGCCCGAGCGCAGCAGGTGGTCGGCCTCGACGGTGCGGGCGAAGCCGCCGACCAGCGCCGCGGCGCCCGCGAGCTCGGCGCGCAGCAGCAGCGTCTCGCGGGTGTGGCAGTACGGCGCCCGCGGCTCGCCGTGCAGGTCGTCGCCGTCGTCCCACACCACGACCAGGGACAGGTCGGCGACCGGGGCGAAGGCGGCGGCACGGGTGCCGACGGCGATGCGCCGGTGGCCCCGGGACAGCTGGAGGAAGGAGCGGTAGCGGGCGGCCGGGCCCAGGTCGGCGGTCAGCACCGCGTGCTCGGGCCGCTCGCCGCCCAGGGCGGCCAGGGCCGCGTCGACCCGCTCGACGTCCTTGCCGTCGGGCAGGCACACCACCACTCCCCCCGGGGCGCTGAGGGCGGCGTGGGCGACCAGGCTCGGCCAGTCGGCGCCCGGCGGCGGGTTCCACACCGCCCGCGGCGCGCCCCCGGAGCGCAGGTGGCCCAGCCACGCCTCGGCGTGCGGGTGGTCGCCCCACGCCTCGACGGCCTGCTCGAGCGGGTGCGTCGGCGCCGGCGGGGGCGCGGCCACCTCGGCCTTCTCGGTGGTCGCGTGCCGCGGCGGCACCGCGAGGCGCAGCACGTCGGCGCGGCTGCCGGCGTACCTCTCGGCGACGGCGGCGCTGAGCGCGGCCACCTCGGCGCTGAGCACCGGCTCGGCGCTGACGACCCGGCGCAGCGGCAGCAGCGTGCCGGTGTGCTCGCTGGTCTCGGCGCGCTCGACGAGGAACCCGTCGGTCTCCTTGCCGGCGAAGCGCACCTTGACCCGCACGCCCGGCACGGCGTCGTCGGCCATCGCGGCCGGCACCGAGAAGTCGAAGGGACGGTCGAGGTGGGCCAGCGGCACGTCGACCAGCACCCGCGCCACCGGCAGCACCGCCGCGGTCTCGGCCTCGGCGGCCTTGCGCTCACGCGTGGCGCGGGCCTTGGCCTGCGACTGCTTGAGGGTGGCGCGGACCAGCCCGGGCAGCAGCTCGGGCTGCTCGGGGTGGGCGTCGTCGGGTCCTGCGGCCATGGGGTGTTGTCTAGCAGCCGCCGGGGACGGCCGGACTTGTCAGCCTTCTCCTGCGCTTGATGGGTGTTGCAACCCCTGACCAGTGCAGGAGTCCCCGGCCGGCCGGGGACTCCTGCAGGGGGCCGAGGCTCAGCCCCCGACAGCGGCCTTCAGCGCGTCGGCGCGGTCGGTGCGCTCCCAGGTGAAGTCGGGCAGCTCACGGCCGAAGTGGCCGTAGGCGGCGCTCTGGGCGTAGATCGGGCGCAGCAGGTCGAGGGCGGCGATGATCGCGGCGGGGCGCAGGTCGAAGACCTCGAGGACCGCCTTCTGGATCACGTCGTCGGCCACCGTGCCGGTGCCGAAGGTCTCGATGAAGACGCCGACGGGCTGGGCCTTGCCGATCGCGTAGGCGACCTGGACCTCGCAGCGGCGGGCCAGGCCGGCGGCCACGACGTTCTTGGCCACCCAGCGCATCGCGTAGGCCGCCGAGCGGTCGACCTTCGAGGGGTCCTTGCCCGAGAACGCGCCGCCGCCGTGGCGGGCCATGCCGCCGTAGGTGTCGACGATGATCTTGCGCCCGGTCAGGCCGGCGTCGCCCATCGGGCCGCCGACCACGAAGCGGCCGGTGGGGTTGACCAGCAGCCGGTAGCCCTCGCTGGGGATGTCGAAGGAGGCCAGCACCGGGTCGATGACGTGCTTCTTGATGTCGGGCTGCAGCATCGTCTCGAGGTCGACGTCCTCGGCGTGCTGGGTGGAGAGCACGACGGTGTCGATGCGCACCGGCCGGTTGTCGTCGTCGTACTCGACGGTGACCTGGGTCTTGCCGTCGGGGCGCAGGTAGGCCAGCGTGCCGTCCTTGCGCACCGCGGAGAGCCGCTCCGAGAGCGTCTGCGCGATCTTGATCGGCAGCGGCATCAGCTCGGGGGTGTCGTCGCAGGCGTAGCCGAACATCAGGCCCTGGTCGCCGGCGCCCTGCTTGTCCATCGCGTCGACCGAGGACTCCAGGCGCGACTCGTAGCCGGTGTCGACGCCCTGGGCGATGTCGCCCGACTGGCCGCCGATGGCGACCATGACGCCGCAGGTGGTGCCGTCGAAGCCCTTGTCGGAGTGGTCGTAGCCGATGTCGAGGATCCGCTGGCGCACGATCGACTTGATGTCGACGTAGCCGGTGGTGGCGACCTCGCCGGCCACCACGACCAGGCCGGTGGTCAGCAGCGTCTCGACGGCCACGCGGCTGTGCGGGTCCTGGCGCAGCATCTCGTCGAGGACGCTGTCGCTGATCTGGTCGGCGATCTTGTCGGGGTGACCCTCGGTCACCGACTCGGAGGTGAACAGGCGTCCGGACATCTCGGCTCCTCGGTTGCGGTATCCCGCCCGGTCCTCGGGCGGGGCGTGTCATTTCTACCGGGTGCGGTCGCTCAGGTCCTCATCCGGATGGCGACCTGGTCCCAGATCACGTGCGCCAGCTGCGACTTCGAGCCCAGCGGTACGTCGACGCCCTCGCCGTCGGCGGCCAGCACCAGGGCCTGGTTGTCCTCGCTGCCGAAGACCGCTCCCCCGCTGACGTCGTTGACGACGAGCAGGTCGCAGCCCTTGCGGGCCAGCTTGGCGCGGGCGTGGTCGAGGACGCTGCCGCTCTCGTCACCGGTCTCGGCGGCGAAGCCGACCACGACCTGGCCGGCGCGGGCGCGCTCGTGGGAGATCTCGTGGAGCACGTCGGGGTTCTGCACCAGCTCGACGGGGGCCACCGAGCCGTCCTCGCGCTTCTTGATCTTGGCGCCGCTGACGTCGACGGGGCGGAAGTCGGCGGGGGCCGCGGCCATCACCACGGCGTCGGCGCCGCCGGCGGCGCCGACCACGGCCTCGCGCAGCTCGGCGGTGGTCGCGACGTGCACGACCTTGACCCCGGCGGGGTCCGGCAGCGAGGCGTTCGCGCTGACCAGCGTGACCTCGGCGCCGCGGGCCAGCGCCGCGCGCGCCAGCGCGTAGCCCTGCCGGCCCGAGGAGCGGTTGCCCAGGTAGCGCACCGGGTCGAGCGGCTCGCGGGTGCCGCCCGCCGAGACCAGCACGTGGCGACCCGCCAGGTCGCGCCGCCCGCCGCCGACCAGCACCTCACGGCAGGCCTCGAAGATCTCGGCCGGCTCGGGCAGGCGCCCCTTGCCGGTGTCGGCGCCGGTCAGGCGGCCCTCGGCGGGCTCGAGCACCAGCACGCCGCGCTCGCGCAGGGTGGCGACGTTGGCGCGGGTGGCGGGGTGCTCCCACATCTCGGTGTGCATGGCCGGGGCCAGCACCACCGGGCAGCGCGCGGTGAGCAGCGTGTTGGTGAGCAGGTCGTCGGCCAGCCCGTGCGCGGCCTTGGCCATCAGGTCGGCGGTGGAGGGCGCGACCACGACCAGGTCGGCCTGCTGGCCGATCCGCACGTGCGGCACCTCGTGCACGTCGTCCCAGACCTCGTCGCTGACGGGCTTGCCCGACAGCGCCGACCAGGTGGGCGCCCCGACGAAGCGCAGCGCGGCGGCGGTGGGCACCACGGTGACGTCGTGGCCCGACTCGCTCAGGCGCCGCAGCAGCTCGCAGGCCTTGTAGGCCGCGATCCCGCCGGCGACGCCGAGGACCACGCGCGGCCTCGAAATCGCAGCGGGCCGCTCCCCCGACGGGGAAGCGGCCTGCGTGGTGGCGTGGGTGCTCAGCTCACTCGCCCTGGCTGAACGCCGCGGCGTCGGCGGCAGCAGCCTTGGCGGCGGCCTCCTCGGCGGCGAGCTCGGCGGGGTCGACGTCCTCGCAGGTGAGCAGGTCGTCGTTGATCTCGCGCAGCGCGATCGACAGCGGCTTCTCCTGCACGTGGGTCTCCACGAGGGGGCCGACGTACTCCAGCAGGCCCTCGCCGAGCTGGGAGTAGTAGGCGTTGATCTGGCGCGCCCGCTTGGCGCTGTACAGCACGAGCTTGTACTTGCTGTCGGTCTTCGTCAGCAGGTCGTCGATCGAGGGGTTGGTGACTCCCACGGCGTCGATGTTCGGGGCAGACAAGAAGGCCTCACAGATCGTTGGGGTGGTTGCTCGGGTCGAGCATCATCAAGGTTACCAAGTCGTGGGCCGCGGCGTGAACTTCGTGGTTGACGATGGTCACGTCGAACTCCGGCTCGGCGGCCAGCTCCTCGCGCGCGGTGACCAGGCGACGCTCGCGCTGCTCCTCGGTCTCGGTGCCGCGCCCGACCAGCCGGCGCACCAGCTCCTCCCACGACGGCGGCTTGAGGAAGACGAAGAGCGCGTCGGGCATCGTGGCGCGCACCTGGCGGGCGCCCTGCAGGTCGATCTCGAGCATCGAGGGCCGACCGGCGCCCAGCGCCTCCTCCACCGGCCCGCGCGGCGTGCCGTAGCGGGCGGCGCCGTGGACGACCGCCCACTCGAGCATCTCGCCGGCCTCGACCAGCGCGTCGAACTCCTCGTCGCTGACGAAGCGGTAGTGCACGCCGTCGACCTCGCCGGGGCGCGGCGCACGCGTGGTGGCCGAGACCGAGATCCACACGTCGGGGTGCAGGTCGCGCACGGCAGCGGCCACGGTGCCCTTGCCGACGGCCGTGGGTCCGGCCAGCACCACCAGGCGGGTACGACGCGCGGGCGTGGGCTCCGCGGGGCTCACCGGGCCTCTCGGGAGCTGAACTCCTTCTCGAGGGCGGCGACCTGCTTGGTGCCCAGCCCGCGCACCCGACGGCTCTCGGCGATCCCGAGGCGCTCCATCATCTGCTTGGCGCGCACCTTGCCCAGCCCGGGCATCGACTGCAGCAGGTCGACGACCCGCAGCTTGCCGATGACCTCGTTGGTCTGGCCCTCGGCGAGCACGTCGACGATCGAGGCGCCGGAGTTCTTGAGGCGGTTCTTCACCTCGGCCCGCTCCCGACGGGAGGCGGCTGCCTTCTCGAGTGCCGCCTGTCGTTGTTCAGGTGTGAGCGGAGGGAGTGCCACGTCGTCTCAGGTCCTTGTGTCGGTGGGTCGGGAGCAGGGTCGGGAGGGGCCAATCTAGTCAGAAGTCTCAGCGGGCGGCAACGCAACCGCCCGGGTCGGGCCCGCCCGGGGTCACTGGTACAGCGGGGTGCCGCACACGTCGCGCACCTGCGTCTCGACCGACTGCAGTGCGGCCACCGTGGTGGGACGCACCAGCTCGCGGGCCGCACCGTCGATGGCGGCCCGGTCGGCGTCGGCGAGGCCGGCCGGGGGCTCGGCCCGGTCGTAGTCGGCGGCGTCGACCCCGGCGTCCTCGAGCGCGGCCTCGAGGGCCTCCAGCCGACCCACGACCTGCTGCCACTCGTCGGTGACGTCGCGCGGGGCGGCCTCGCTGATCTCCTGCAGCCGCGGCAGGACGCCCAGCAGGGCGTCGGGGCCGCCCTCGGCGACCGCCTCGGTCAGCGCCACCTGGTGCTCCTCGACGCGCTCGCAGTAGGCCTCGAAGCGGTCCTGGCCGCAGGCCGCCAGGGGCACCACGAGCCCGAGCACCAGGAGCCCGACCGGGAGCCGCCTCATCCGAGCGCGGCCAGCTCGTCGTTGGTGGCCCGCACGGCGTCGCGCATCGCGAGCCGGTCGGGGCCCAGGCCCAGCACCTCGCGCGAGGAGCTGGCCAGCACGTGGGAGGCGGAGGCGCCGAAGATCCGCCTCAGGTCGTCGACGGTGCCGCCCTGGGCACCGAAGCCCGGAGCCAGGACCGGGCCGCCGGTCGCCAGGTCGAAGGCGGGCCCCTCCTCGGGCTGCGCGATCGTCGCGCCGACCACCGCCCCGAACGACCCGAGCTGCCCGAGCGACCCGGCCTCGGCGTTGAGCCCGCGCAGGTGGTCGAGCACCCGGTCGGCGACCCGCACCCCGTCGGCACCCACCGCGTGCTGGACCTCGGGGCCCTCCGGGTTGGAGGTCAGCGCCAGCACGAAGACGCCGGCGTCGTGGCGGCGCGCGGTGTCGACGAACGGGTCGAGGGAGCCCAGGCCGAGGTAGGGGCTCACCGTGATCGCGTCGACGCCCAGCGGGGAGGCGGGGTCGAGGTAGGCGTCGGCGTAGGCCTGCGAGGTGGAGCCGATGTCGCCGCGCTTCACGTCGAGCAGCACCAGCGCCCCGGCGGCCCGCGACTCGGCCACGACGCGCTCGAGCACGGCGATGCCGCGGCTGCCGAACCGCTCGTAGAAGGCCGACTGCGGCTTGACCACCGAGGCCACCGGGGCCACGGCCTCGACGACCGACAGCGCGAAGCGCTCGAGGCCGGCGACGTCGTCGTCGAGGCCCCAGCCGCGCAGCAGCGCCGCGTGCGGGTCGATGCCGACGCACAGCCGGCCGCGAGCGGCCATCGCGTCGTGCAGGCGGGTTCCGAAGGTGCTCATCAGCTGGGTGTCTCCTCGCTCGTCGCGTCAGGGTCGAGCGCGGCGACCAGCCGCGCGGCGGTGGTCGGGTCGTGCAGCAGCGCGGCACCGACCTGCACGGCGACGGCACCGAGCGCGAGCCGCGTGCGCACGTCGGCCACCGTGGCGACGCCCCCGCCGGCCACGACCGGCACGTCGACGGCGCCCAGCACCTCGGTCAGGCAGCGCAGCGCCAGCGGCCCCACGGCCGGCCCGCTCAGGCCGGCGGCCCGCCCGTCGGGCATCGCGGCGGGCAGGGCCTGGCCGACGACCAGGCCCTGGGCCCCGGACTCGACGGCGGCCCGGGCGGCCTCGGCGACCCGCACGGCGTCGGGGCGCAGCTTGGCCAGCACCGGCACCCCGCGCGGCAGCTCGCGCTCGACCGCGGCGACCGCGGCGCCGACCTGGAACGGCTCGCGGGCCATCATCAGCTCGGGCTCCGGGCCGGTGTCGGGCGGCGAGAGGTTGACCTCGACGGCGGTCACGCCCGGCGCGGTGCCCAGGCGGCGCGCCAGCTCGGCCAGCTCACCGAGGCTGCGCGCGGCCACCGAGACCACGACCCGGGCCCGCTGCTGCAGCAGCCAGGGCAGCTCGGTGGCCAGGAACCCGTCGACGCCGGGGTTGGGCAGGCCGGTGGCGTGCAGCAGCCCCGACGGCGTCTCGAGCAGCCGCGGCACCGGACCGCCCCGGCGTGAGTCGAGGGTGATGGTGCGGGTGGTGAAGGCACCCAGCGCCTCCAACGCCCCGTACGCCGCGAGCTCGCGGCCGGTGCCGCCGCAGCCGGCGGCCACGACCACCGGGGAGGCCAGGCGCAGCCCGGCGAGCACGGTCACGACCGGGCCCCCGCCAGGTCGTCCCAGCGCACCCGGTCGCCGCGCAGCACCGGGCCGTCGGCGCAGGCGCGGGCGGTGCGGGCCACGCCGTCCTCGCCCACGACCGGCACCGGGCAGCCGTGGCACAGCCCGGTCGCGCAGGTCAGCGGCTGCTCGAGGGCGGTCTGGCTCCAGGCGCCGTGGGCCTCGGCGGCCAGCGCGACGGCGTGCAGCACCGGCGTGGGACCGGCGGCGTAGACGACGTCGGCGCCGGCGCGGCGCAGCACCTCGTCGAGCACGTCGGCGATCTCTCCCCGGGCGCCGACCGAGCCGTCGCGGGTCACCACGGTGACCGCTCGCGCGGTGCGTCGGGCCTCGAGGGCGTTGAGCAGGCGGGCCTCGTCGGGGGCGCCGAGCACCAGCGTCACCGGGCAGTCGCGCTCGCGCAGCCGCTCGGCGAGGGAGAAGAGCGGCGCGGCGGCGTACCCCTCGCCGACCAGCACCGTCGAGACCGGCTCCTTGGGCAGCGCGAAGGGGCGGCCGAGCGGCCCGGTCACCTCGAGCCGGTCACCGCGCTCGAGCCCGGCCAGCCAGCGGGTGCCCGGCCCGACCGGCTCGACGACGACCTGCACGGTCGCGGCGTACCCGCCCAGCGGGCGGACCTGGTGGATCCACAGGGCGCGGCGCCCCAGGCGGGTGCGGCCCTCGTCGGGGCTGCCGACCGAGACGGCCAGGAAGGTGCCGGGGCGGAACCGCTCCCCCACGCCCGGCGCCACCAGGGTCAGGTGCCAGAAGGCGCCGATGCGCTTGCTGGCCAGCACCTCACCGGTGACGTGGACGGGCGAGGCGGGACCGCTGCCGGTCATGCCTGGGCGCCCCTGACCAGGCGGCGCGGCCAGCCCGGCCCCTCGTAGACGAACGCCGTGTAGGCCTGCAGCAGGTCGGCGCCGGCGGCCAGCCGGTCACGGGCGTCCTCGACGCTGCTGATGCCGCCCACCCCGACCAGGGTCAGGCCGGGCCCGACCCGCTCGCGCAGGCGCCGCACCACCTCGGTGGAGCGAGCGGCCAGGGGGCGGCCGGAGATGCCGCCGGCGCCGAGCGCCTCGACCTCGGCGGCCGGGGTGCGCAGGCCGTCGCGCGAGATGGTGGTGTTGGTGGCGATCAGCCCGTCGAGCACGCCGTCGCGCTGCCCGGCCACGGCCAGGTCGGCGACCGCGTCGATGTCGGCGTCGGCCAGGTCGGGGGCGATCTTGACCAGCAGCGGCACCCGCCGTCCGCCGCTCGCGGCGTCGGCGGTGCGGCGCACGTGGGCCAGCAGCGGCTCGAGGCGCTCGACCGCCTGCAGCGAGCGCAGGCCCGGCGTGTTGGGCGAGGAGACGTTGACCACGAGGTAGTCGGCGTACGGCGCCAGCAGCCGGGCGCTGAGCTCGTGGTCGGCCTCGACCGCGGCCTGGTCGTCCTCGGGCACCACCTTGGACTTGCCGATGTTGACGCCCAGCACCGGGCCGGGCCGCCCGCCGCGCCGGCGGGCCCGCTCGGCGAGCCGGGCGGCGACCACCTCGGCGCCGTCGTTGTTGAAGCCCATCCGGTTGAGCACCGCCCGGTCCTCGACGAGCCGGAAGAGCCGCGGCTGCGGGTTGCCGGGCTGCGCGCGACCGGTGACGGTGCCGACCTCGACGTGGCCGAAGCCGAGCGCCCCGAGGGCGTCGATGCCGACGGCGTTCTTGTCGAAGCCGGCCGCCATCCCCAGCACGTTGGGGAAGACGGTGCCCAGCGCCTGGACCGGGCGCCCGGGCACGCCCAGGCGGCCGAGCACGGGTGCCCCGGCCCGCACCGCGCGGAACCCCGCGTGGTGGGCGCGCTCGGGGTCGACCCGGGTCGCGAGCCGGTCGAAGAGCACCCGGTAGGCGGTCACGAGCGGGTGGCCCTCAGCGCTGCCGCCCAGTCCTGCAGCGAGCGCACGCCGATGTCGCCGCGCCGCATCGCCTCGATGCCCTGCACCGCCGCGCCGAGGCCCTGCACCGTGGTCAGGCAGGGCACGTTGGCCATCACCGCCGCGGTGCGGATCTCGTAGCCGTCGAGACGGGCGTGCCCGCCGCCGCCGGCGCCGTACGGCGTGTTGACGATCAGCTGGATCTCGCCGTCGTGGATGAGCTGCACCGTGGTCTTCTCGCCGGCCGGGCCGGGGCCCTCGTAGTGCTTGCGCACCACGGTGGCGGCCACGCCGTTGCGCCGCAGCACCTCGGCGGTGCCCTGGGTCGCGAGGATCTCGAAGCCCATGTCGGCCAGCACCTTGACCGGGAAGATCATCGAGCGCTTGTCGCGGTTGGCCATCGAGACGAACACCTTGCCGCTGGTCGGCAGCGGCCCGAAGGCGGCCGCCTGGCCCTTGGCGAAGGCGGTGCCGAAGTCGCGGTCGAAGCCCATCACCTCGCCGGTCGACTTCATCTCGGGGCCGAGCACGGTGTCGACCTGCGAGCCGTCGGCGGTGCGGAAGCGGTTGAAGGGCATCACCGCCTCCTTGACCGCGATCGGCTGGTCGGCCGGCAGCGTGCCGCCGTCGCCGGTGGGCGGGAGCAGCCCGACCCGGCGCAGGTCGGCGATGCTCTCGCCGAGCATCACCCGCGCGGCCGCCTTGGCCAGCGGGGTCGCGGTCGCCTTGGAGACGAAGGGGACGGTGCGGCTGGCACGCGGGTTGGCCTCGAGCACGTAGAGGATGTCGGAGCCCAGCGCGAACTGGATGTTGAGCAGCCCGCGCACGCCCACGCCGCGCGCGATCGCCTCGGTCGCCTCGCGGATGCGCCCGATCTCGAGCTCGCCCAGGGTGATCGGGGGCAGCGCGCAGGAGGAGTCGCCGGAGTGGATGCCGGCCTCCTCGATGTGCTCCATCACCCCGCCGAGGAAGACCTCCTCGCCGTCGAAGATGGCGTCGACGTCGATCTCGACGGCGTCGTCGAGGAAGCGGTCGACCAGCACCGGCGCCTCGTGGCTGATCAGGCCGGCGGCGACGTACTTCTCGAGGTAGACCTCGAGCGACTCGTCGCCGTAGACGATCTCCATGCCGCGCCCGCCGAGCACGTAGGAGGGCCGCACCAGCACCGGGTAGCCGATCTCGGCGGCGATGCGCTGCGCCTCGACGTACGACGTCGCGGTGCCGTGCTTGGGCGCGACCAGGCCCGCCTCGGCCAGCACCCGCCCGAAGGCGCCGCGCTCCTCGGCGAGGTCGATGGCGTCGGGGCTGGTGCCCACGATCGGGACCCCGTTGCGGGCCAGGCCCTGGGCCAGCCCGAGCGGGGTCTGGCCGCCGAGCTGGCAGATCACGCCGACGACCGGGCCGGCGGCCATCTCGGCGTGCACCACCTCGAGGACGTCCTCGAGGGTCAGCGGCTCGAAGTAGAGCCGGTCGGAGGTGTCGTAGTCGGTCGAGACGGTCTCGGGGTTGCAGTTGACCATCACGGTCTCGTAGCCGGCCTCGGACAGCGCCAGCGAGGCGTGCACGCACGAGTAGTCGAACTCGATGCCCTGGCCGATCCGGTTGGGCCCGGAACCGAGGATGATCACCGCCTCCCGCTCGCGCGGGGCCACCTCGCTCTCCTCGTCGTAGGCCGAGTAGTGGTAGGGCGTGGCCGCGGCGAACTCGGCCGCGCAGGTGTCGACGGTCTTGTAGACCGGGCGGATGCCCAGCGCGTGGCGAACCCCGCGCACCACGTCGGCGCTCATCCCGCGGATCTTGCCGATCTGGTGGTCGGAGAAGCCGTGCCGCTTGGCCCGGCGCAGCAGCCCCGGGGTCAGCTCGGGGGCGTTGGTGACCTCGACGGCGACCTCGTTGATGAGGGCGAGCTGGTCGACGAACCACGGGTCGATGCCGGTGGCCTCGAAGACCTCCTCGGCGCTGGCCCCGGCGCGGATCGCGTCCATCACCTTGCGCAGGCGCCCGTCGTGGGGGGTGCGCACGGCCTCGAGCAGGGCGGGCTTGTCGAGGTCGACGAACTCCTTCTCCCAGTCGAAGACGGCGTCCTTGGACTCCAGGCTGCGCAGCGCCTTCTGCAGCGCCTCGGTGAAGCTGCGCCCGATCGCCATCGCCTCGCCCACCGACTTCATGTGGGTGGTGAGCGTGGGGTCGGCGCCGGGGAACTTCTCGAAGGCGAAGCGCGGCACCTTGACCACGACGTAGTCGAGGGTGGGCTCGAAGGCCGCCGGGGTGCTGGTGCCGTCGGCGCGCACGGTGATGTCGTTGGGGATCTCGTCGAGGGTGTAGCCGATGGCCACCTTCGCGGCGATCTTGGCGATCGGGTAGCCGGTCGCCTTCGAGGCCAGCGCGCTGGAGCGGCTGACCCGCGGGTTCATCTCGATGACGACCAGGCGCCCGTCGCGGGGGTTGACGGCGTACTGGATGTTGCAGCCGCCGGTGTCGACGCCGACCTCGCGGATGATGCCGATCGCCATGTCGCGCATGTGCTGGTACTCGCGGTCCGTCAGCGTCATCGCCGGGGCGACGGTGATCGAGTCGCCGGTGTGCACGCCCATCGGGTCGAGGTTCTCGATGGAGCAGATGATCACCACGTTGTCGGCGGTGTCGCGCATCACCTCGAGCTCGTACTCCTTCCAGCCGAGGATCGACTCCTCGAGGAGCACCTCGGTGGTCGGGCTGGCGGCCAGGCCGGCGCCGGCGATGCGGCGCAGGTCGGTCTCGTCGTAGGCCATGCCCGAGCCGGCGCCGCCCATGGTGAAGGAGGGCCGCACGACGACGGGGTAGCCCAGGTCACCCACGGCGCCGAGGCAGTCGTCCATGCTGTGGCAGATCGCCGAGCGGGCCGACTCGCCGCCCAGGCTCTCGACGATCTTCTTGAAGACCTGGCGGTTCTCGCCGCGGTCGATGGCCTCGATCGAGGCGCCGATCAGCTCGACGCCGTACTTCTCGAGCACCCCGGCCTTGTCGAGGGCCATCGCCGCGTTGAGCGCGGTCTGGCCGCCGAGGGTGGCCAGCAGCGCGTCGGGGCGCTCCTTGGCGATCACCTTCTCGACGAACTCGGGGGTGATCGGCTCGACGTACGTCGCGTCGGCGAACTCGGGGTCGGTCATGATCGTGGCCGGGTTGGAGTTGACCAGGACGACCCGCAGGCCCTCCTCCTTGAGCACCCGGCAGGCCTGGGTGCCGGAGTAGTCGAACTCGCAGGCCTGGCCGATGACGATCGGCCCGGAGCCGATGACCATGACGCTCTTGATGTCCTCGCGCTTGGGCATGTCAGGCTCCCGTTCGGTGGTTGAGGAGGTCGCCCTGCGACCGTCTCGAAACCATCAGGTCGACGAAGCGGTCGAAGAGGTACGCCGCGTCGTGCGGGCCGGCGGCCGCCTCCGGGTGGTACTGCACCGAGAAGGCCCTCAGGGCCCCCTGGTCGTCACGCAGCTCGAGGCCCTCGACGACGTCGTCGTTGAGGCAGACGTGGCTAACGGTGGCCTCGCCGTACGCCGTGGTGGTGCTGCCGGCCAGCGGCGCGTCGACGGCGAAGCCGTGGTTGTGCGCGGTGACCTCGACCTTGCCGGTGGTGCGGTCCATCACCGGCTGGTTGATGCCGCGGTGGCCGTAGGTGAGCTTGTAGGTGCCGAAGCCCAGCGCGCGGCCGAAGAGCTGGTTGCCGAAGCAGATGCCGAAGTAGGGCACGCCCTGGGCCAGGGCGCCCTGGAGCACCTCGACCTGGTGGGTCGTGGCGGCCGGGTCACCGGGGCCGTTGGAGTAGAAGAGCCCGTCGGGCGAGACGGCGAGCACGTCGTCGAGGCTCGCGGTGGCGGGCAGCACGTGCACCTCCACGCCGCGCTCGGCCATCCGGTGCGGGGTCATCGTCTTGATGCCCAGGTCGAGGGCGGCCACGGTGAAGCGCTTCTCGCCGTGCGCCGGCACGACGTAGGCCTCGGTCGTGGAGACCTCGCTGGCCAGCTCGGAGCCGGTCATCTCGCCGGAGGTGCGCACCCGCTCCAGCAGCGCGGCCGGGTCGGTCTCGGTCGAGGAGATGCCCACGCGCATCGCGCCGCGCTCGCGCAGGTGGCGGGTCAGGGCGCGGGTGTCGACGCCGCTGATGCCCACGACGCCCTGCTCGCGCAGCTCGTCGTCGAGCGAGCGCACCGATCGCCAGCTGCTCGGCACCCGGGCGGGGTCGCGCACGACGTACCCGGCCACCCAGATGCGGCGCGACTCGGGATCGTCGTCGTTGACCCCGGTGTTGCCGATGTGCGGGGCCGTCATCACGACCACCTGGCGGTGGTAGGACGGGTCGGTGAGCGTCTC
Source organism: Nocardioides salarius (assembly GCF_016907435.1). Lineage (NCBI taxonomy): Bacteria > Bacillati > Actinomycetota > Actinomycetes > Propionibacteriales > Nocardioidaceae > Nocardioides > Nocardioides salarius. Next base: position 263,811 of record NZ_JAFBBZ010000001.1, read on the forward strand.
CTGGTAGCCGGTCATGCCGGTGTTGAAGACGGCTTCGCCGAAGGTCTCCCCGGGGGCGCCGTACGCCTCGCCGTGGAAGGTGCGGCCGTCCTCGAGCACGAGGATCGCCGGGGCAGGGGCATGCACGGGCACGCCGTACCTCCTTCTCCGCCTCACAGGACGGATCGTTAAAGGATGTGATCAGCGCGCTGAGCCTAGCAGCGCGCGGCCCTGCGTCCGACCACGTGTCCGTGCGTCGAGCGCGGCGTACGGGCGGGAATTGACGATGCGCGGCAGAGCACATCGGGGTAGCGTCGAGAGCCAACTCTCGAGGAGGCCCGATGGCCGACCTGGTCCTACGGCCCGATGAGCAGTCCGCACTGGGCGTCCTGGCCGCCGCCGAGCCCGTGCCGGGCGACCCGATGCCCTCGCGGGCGGCGCTGGAGGCCCTGGCCGTGCTGGTGCCGGCGGACCTCCTGGGGGTCGACCTCGTCGACGTCCGGGGTCGGCTGGTGGCCTGTCGCCACGTTGGCGGCGGCTGGGCGCCGCCGCGGGCCCTCGAGGAGACCGGTGGGGAGGACGGACCGCCCTACCTGGGGCTCATGCACTGGTCGCAGCACCCGCAGGCCGCGGCCGCCTGCGAGGCCATGCCGGGGACCGACGCCGTCTCGATCGGCTTCCGGGTCGGGAGCGACCACGTCAGCCAGGTGTCCCTGGACCGGCGTCAGCGCACCTTCTCGGAGCGCGACCTGGGGGTCCTCCGGCTGGTGTCGCCGATGCTGCAGCGGCTGCTGCGCGAACGCCCGACGCCCCGCCTGCCCGCATCGGTCACCGTGCAGGAGCGGCGGGTGCTGATGCACGTCGCGACCGGGGCCTCGAACGCCGAGATCGCCCAGGCGATGTTCATCGCGCCGAGCACCGTGCGCAAGCACCTCGAGCACGTCTACGCCAAGCTCGGCGTGCACACCCGTCTGGAGGCGTTGGCCGTCCTGCGCGGCAGCGACGAGCCCGACCTCGACCTGCTCGAGCGGGTGCAGAGATACGCCTGACGGCGAATACCCCCGGCCGGTCGACCGGCGCAGTCTCGAGGGAGAAGCAGACCCACTCCCGAGAGAAGCCACCCATGTCCCACCACCGCAGCACCGTCACCGCCGCCGGCGCCCTGCTCTGCCTCGCACTCGCGAGCAGCGCGTCCGCCGCCATCCCCGAGCCGGAGCCGCAGCCCGGCCCCGGGTCCACCGACCAGGAGCGACCCTGCTTCATGGTCCGCGCCCACTGGAACGACGCGCTCGACGGCCCGCAGCCGACCTGCTGAGCGCACGGCGCCGGTGGCAGGCCTAGAGGCCGCCGGCGCTGGCCCCTGTCCCTCCGGGCGGGTAGCGGGGGGCCACCCTCACCTTCTTGCTGTACCTGCCGCACCGGGCGCACTCGTGCCACCGGGCCCCGGCGTTGGTGCGGGTCACCCAGCGGTGGGCGCCGACCCAGCAGCGCAGGGTCTTCCTCTTCTCGTCCTGCTCCATGTGGACCTCCACGTCGCCGGGTTCGACACCGTACCGGCGCACGCCCCGGCGTCGCCTGGGCTCAGCGCCACCCGAGCTCGGGCGCGACGTACCTGACGAGGCTGTCGAGCAGGTGCGCGTTGTAGTCGACGCCGAGCTGGTTGGGCACGGTCAGCAGCAGCGTGTCGGCGGCGGCGATCGCCTCGTCGGCGGCGAGCTCCTCGACGAGCTGGTCGGGCTCGCCGGCGTACGTCTTGCCGAAGCGGGCCACGCCACCGTCGATGTGGCCGACCTGGTCCCCTCCCCCGCCGGCCACGCCGAAGTAGGCGCGGTCGGTGCCGTTGACGATCGGGAAGATGCTGCGGCTGACCGAGACGCGGGGCTCGCGCTGGTGGCCGGCGGCGGTCCACGCGTCCCGGTACATCTGGATCTGCTCGGCCTGCAGCTGGTGGAACGGCACGCCGGTGTCCTCGGTGAGCAGGGTCGAGCTCATCAGGTGCATGCCCTGCTCGGCGGTCCAGACGGCGGTCTGGCGGGTGCCGGCGCCCCACCAGATCCGCTCGCGCAGGCCCGGCGACTGCGGCTCGATGCCGAGCAGGCCGGGCGGGTTGGGGAACATCGGTCGTGGGTTGGGCTCGGCGAACCGGTCCCCGTCGATCGCCCGGAGGAACCGCCGGGTGTGCTCGCGCGCCATCTCGGCGTGGTCGCCGCCCTCGCCGGGGTCGTGGCCGAAGTACTTGTAGCCCTCGACGACCTGCTCCGGTGAGCCGCGGCTGATGCCGAGCTGCAGCCTGCCGCCGGCGATCAGGTCGGCGGCCCCGGCGTCCTCGGCCATGTAGAGGGGGTTCTCGTAGCGCATGTCGATCACGCCGGTGCCGAGCTCGATCCGGCTCGTCCTCGCGCCGGCCGCCGCGAGCAGCGGGAACGGCGAGGCGAGCTGGCGGGCGAAGTGGTGCACGCGGAAGTACGCGCCGTCGACGCCGAGCTCCTCGGCCGCGACCGCGAGGTCGATGGACTGCAGCAGCACGTCGGAGGCGGTGCGCGCCTGCGACTGCGGCGAGGGGTTCCAGTGGCCGAAGGACAGGAAGCCGATCTTCTTCATGTGGTGGCCAACCGCCGCGGGCCCGTCGTTCTTCCCGCGCCCCCGCGCTGGTGCGGGCCGATCTTGACCCGGGCGGAGCGCGGCGAGATCGGTCGTGGCGCAGGGGGTGGCATACCGTTGCGCCGGATGAACGAGACCGACGCCCTGCGCCATGCCACCCCGCCGTTGGTGGCGGCGCTCGACGTGACGGCCAAGGCGGGTCTCGTGATGCTCCTGGTCATGTCGCTGCTCTACCCCGACCTGGGCAACGTCGAGGACAAGGCCGCGGGGCTGCGCGCGGCCGCCTACCCGATGCTGGCCTTCACCGTGCCGCTGGTGTGGTGGGTGTTCTGGCGCGAGCGGGCGTCGTTCCCGTGGGTGGCCGACCTGATGATCACCTCCACGTGCTTCACCGACACCCTCGGCAACCGGCTCGACCTCTACGACTCGGTGGTCTGGTTCGACGACCTGATGCACTTCATGAACACCGGGCTGATCACCGCCGCGATCATCCTGCTGACGATGCGGCACAGCTCGACCCTTGCAGCGGTGCTGGAGAGGTCGTTGGCCTTCGGGGTCACCGCGGCCGTCAGCTGGGAGATCGCGGAGTACTTCGCCTTCATCAGCAAGTCGTCGGAGAAGCGGCACGCGTACGCCGACACCCTCGGCGACCTCGCGCTCGGCTCCCTGGGCGCCGTGGTGGCCGGGGTCGTCGTGCACGGGATGTGGCGACGCGGCCTGCTGATGTCGGCGGCACCCCAGCTGGAGCCCTACGTGCCAGCTGTGCGCCCAGCGGCGCCCTCGGCCGCCGCCGGCTGACGGTGACCGACGGGGAGCTGCGTCCAGGCGAACGCGGCCAGCCCGACCAGCACCGGCCACAGGGCGAGGCGCTCGACGGCACCCGCCGCGGCCCCGTCAGCGGAGAGCACGAACGCCACCGCTGCCGCGGCGGTCACGACTCCCCCAGCCAGCAGCGCCCTGGCCAGGCGCGGTCGCTCGTTCCTCAACCGCACGCCGAGGACGACCAGCGCAACCGGCTGCGCCACGAACAAGGGTGTCGCGGCGGTCGCGTGCAGGGCGGCATCCTGGTCGAGGGGCGCGAGGCCCGTGGCGACCGAGCTCAACCCGGAGACCACGAGCAACGCCGTGACCCATTGCCCCAGCGACCGCGAGAGCAGCACGGCACCGGCGGCCAGCAACAGCCCGAAGCCGATGAACGACCCGTTCATGACCTCGTGACGCGGCGAGCAGTACGCCACCGAGCAGCCCACCTCCCCCAGCCTGCTGACCGAGTCGGAGACGAAGCTGTAGCCACCCGTCGTCGCTGCCGCGACGACGAACTCGCTCACGATGTAGAGCGGCCGCACGAGCAGTGCGAGCGCGCCCAGCTGCGCAGCGCGGTGACCGAAGCCGGGCGACTGCCAACGCCGTCGTCCGTGGGCTCGAAGCACCTGGTCACCCTAGACCGCGCTGGAACCCTCACCACCGCGTCGGGGCCTCGAGCCCTCCCCCAATACCTAGGCGACGGAGCGCCGATTCTCAGCCCCAGAGCTGGCCGACGGTTCGCTCAGTCCAGCGGGGTGTCGACCCAGCCGATGAATCGGCTGCCAATCCCCACGATCTCCTCGCGATGGGCGCCGCGGAGCGGAGGCGGCAGCTCGGAGGGCTGATGGTGGTCGCAACTGATGAAGGTGAATGTCGGCCACCACTTCTTCGGCCGAGCTCTCTCGGCAGACCCGCAGACACTGCAGACCAGATCGACCCACACCGGCTTCTTGCCGGTCCGATTGGCACGGGACTGGACCAGCCACGGTGGCGGGTTGTCCTCTATCTCACGCAGCTGGGCTTCGGTGAGCGTCGTGGGCAAGCCGTGTCGGGTGGCCATCTCTAGGGGGATGTCCAAGCGTTGGGCAGCGTCGCGGCGGGTGATCATCGTCCCCAACGATAGTCAGTGCCTGAGGGAGCGCGGGCCGAGCCGATCGCGGCGGTAAGACCCAAGTCAACCCGGGCCGAGCTACCAGGCGTCACGTCTGATGCGTTGGTCCATCAAGATGGCCCAGGTGTAAGCCGACCCCTGGCTGTCTTTGATTTCGCTTGGTTTCCCCGCTGGCATGGCGGCGGAGGCCTTCAAAAAGTTCGTTCGCGACAGCGAACGGTTGATCACGCGACACCGTGGCGTCACGAGACCGGCGGCGTGTCCCGCGCAGTTGCTCTCCGCGCAACTGTAGAGATGTTCCATGAACGAGCCGCTGGATGTCGAGGGAGTGTGGTGGCTGCCGGAATCTCCTGATCACAAGGTGCCGGGCTGGTTCCGCTATGACCAGGACAACGGCGGATACCTCCGTCTGGCGGGCTCGTTGCGACCGCTCAACTGGATCAACAACGAGCTGGCGAACGGAACTGTCCAACGGTTCATCGGTCACCGCCCCGACGAGGACAAGATCTATCCCCGCATACACGGGCAAGCGGGCCACCGACTCTTCAACCTCGAGGACGCGTTTCAGCTCTCGCTGAGCGACGGGCTCTGCCGGGAGGACGACGCCTTCGAGAGCGTTCATGTCAACTGGCTCATCACCGGGGCATGGTTCGTGGGCGACTATCGACCCGAGGTCAATCAGGCGGTGGTCGAGTTCCAGCACCTGACTGCCTGGTCCGACAACGACGCCTTGAACGTCATTTGGGACGACGTGCCGCCTGACGTCTTCGCACAGGCGACCGCCACTCGGATCCCGACCGAATCCGCAGACATCGACGGCGGTCTCGAGATGGCGCTGGTGCAAGCCCTCTCTACTGCTGGCGATCAGAGGAACGAGGCAACGCTCGAACAGCGAGTCCTGCTTAGAGTCTCGTCGCGTGAACCAACATCCATGGACAACCTGACCGATCGGGTCGCGGACTTCCAGGACCTTCTGACGATCGCGTCCGGCAAGGTGGCCAACATCCAACGGTTCCACTTCACGCACGCCGACGTGCCCAAGCTGTCGCTCGCTGGCAAGCCGCTCGGCAACTGGCAGGAGGAGCTCGAGCTCCACATGCGATGGAGCAATCGAGACTCGGACAACGAGCGCCTCAGTCCCTACGGCATGGTCTTCACGCTTGAGCAGTTCGGGGGCATCGACGGACTCCGCCGCTGGATGACCATCGCCGACCAGTACAGATCAGAGCTCAGGCGGATTCTCGCAACTCGATACAACGCCGGCATGTTCCTCGAAGACCGGGTCGCGCACTGCGTCGCGGCACTGGAGTCGTTCGATCGAACCCGTCGCAACAGTAAGGACGGCGACACCTACCTCGTCGAGCGCCTGCGCTTCTGCGTCGCCCACGCCGGCAGCCCGTTCGAGGACCTCCTCGTCGGGGAGTCGGTCGCCGCATGGACGGAGCGTGCGAAGAACCACCGCAACGCGCTTGGCCATCACTTGGACCGCTACCGGTCGAATCTGAATCTCGTCGAGGGCGAGTTGGCCGACCAGTTGTTGTGGCTCGGCCAACTCTGCCTGCTGCGCTCGGCGGAGGCACCCAAACCCGTCTTCGAACGCATCCGGAGCGACTCACACTTCCGTTGGGTTGCCAAACGAGTGGCGGCACGCCGTGAGGCGGCTAGGTCAAGCGCGCCAGACTCGCCTGCTCCGTAGAACAGGGTTTGTCTCGACGAGCGCGCGACGCAAAGTGGCCGATTGCTTGCCAGCCCGCGGGACGTAGGTGTTGTCGAACACCGACGAGGGTGCCAGAGGACCCATCGCGCTCGGGCCCAAGAACATGGCAACTTCATATCGGTGACAGGTACGACCTAGTGAACGGGGGCACCGACACCGGTGACCGGATAGCGGCATGTCCGGACGTTCCAGGAGGCGCGGACAGGCGGCGAAATGACGTACATGCAAGTTGCTCGCTGATGTCGGGGTGACTCGCCGGCTTCTGTGAGGAGCCGGTCACGGCCTGTGCCAAGGTCCATGCATGATTCCACCCGAAGAAGAGGCTCGACGGCAGAAGGCCCTCCAAAAGGCTCTTGAGTGGTCGCACGTAGTTGTCCGGCAGGTAGGCCGACTTCACGACGCAGAGGTGAAGGCTCTTGCATCAAACGAACAGGTCCGGCTCGGCAGAACGTACACGCACGATCACAGTCGTCCGTTCTACGAAATGCGCTCAGAGGGCTACCTTCTTCTCGTTGCTGCCCGCCAACTTCTTCGAGCGCTCGACATCTACGGTGATCGCAAGAAGGTCCCTGCTCCGAGGCACGACCCCAGGGTCATGGTGGCCCTTCGGAACGCGTTGGAGCACTGGGACGGCGCTGCTCCAGATTCTTTTCAGGCAAAGACCGGGAATCGAGCTGATGAGCACAGCTGGGGGGCAGGAGGAACGCTCCTGGCAGGCGTGATTGAAACCGATGACCTTGCAGCATGGGCCGCTGAAGTTGAGTCGTACCTGCTCGAAACGTCAGGTCAGTCGTAGAGACGGCCTGGTCCCAGCGTCCAGAGACGGCGGAAGTCGAAAATACGGGAATGCAGGGCGGATGACCCAAGAAAGGTTACGTTGTCACCGATAGGTGCAGCGGTCCCGATCCGCCCCGAGCTACGGTGTGGCGCCACCGTCGCGCTGCGTCTGCTCGCGTCCCTCCCCGGTGATCAATGAAGCACCGGGAGTAGACCACTTCCACCGACGCCGAACACGCCGTACGGTCGGCTCGTGATTCGCCGCGAGGACGTCGAGCAGCTGCTCGCGGTTGGCAACGAGTCGCGATCCTTCGAGGTAAAGGGTCCTGGAAGCCTGAAGGAGAAGCCGTTCGTCGCGAAGGTTGCCCGAGCGGTGATGGCCATGGGTAATCGTCGAGACGGCGGGGTGGTGTGCGTCGGGGTCGACGAGCCGCAGATGAAGGAAATGCAGCCGGGCCTCGACGATGACCAAGCGTCGGAATGGGCTGACTACGACAACGTCGCTGCTGCACTTGCGAAGTACTCCGACCCGGCAGTCGTCTTCGAGCTGGCGGGGTACGCGTTGTCTAGTGGTGCGAACGTTGTTGTTCTTGACGTCGCCGAGTTCGACGTAGTCCCGCATGTCTGCAAGAAGACGTTCCCCGAGGTTCTTCAGGACGGGATGACCTACGTGAGGCCCCGCGGGAAACCGGAGTCAGTCCCGGTGCCCAACTCCGCCGAGATGCGGGCGCTTCTCGATCTCGCCACAGCGAAGGGCGTACGCGAGTGGGTGCGAGTCGGAACCCTCGCCGGCGTTCCGCTGACGGAGACGAAGTCTCAAGAACAGCTGGACGAGGAGGAGTACACGAAGGAACGCACTACGGCATGGGCAGAACCTTCGCCTGTCGTCGCCGGCCTCCTCGAGATCGGCTACTTCGATGTCGCCGTCCGACCGACGACTTACTCATCGGGCCGAATCTTGCCCGTCGACTTAGAGTCGTTCGTTACGGACAACACGGTTCGCCTGCGTGGGTGGCCACTGCCGTTCGTGGACTACAGGGCTCCCCGCTTCCGGAAGGGGACGATGGTCGGGCAGGACCTCGAGGCGTCCGGGGTGCCGCATCACGAGGCGTGGCGCATGTGGGGCAGCGGCCAGTTCCTTCAGCGCCGAGCGCTTGCATCTGACCTGAGGGACCACAGCGACCTTCTCCCGGCGGACCCGAGTGCAACTGGCGCCGTCGCCGTGTGGGACGTGCTTCTCTACCTGGTTGAGGTCGCTGAGTTCGGCGCCCGAATGTCGACCTACCTCGAGGGACCCCCGATCACTTTCGACGTCGGCGTGAGCGGAGTCAGCGGACGCGAACTGATCTCCGGTGATCATCGCCGCCAGCTCTACGGGCCCTACATCAGCCCCCTCGACACACTGGAAACTCACCAGTCGGTCGCGAGCGCTCGACTCCTGACCGAGCCGCGGCAGGTCGGCGTTGAACTCGCCCAAGACCTGCTCAAGCAGTTCGGACTGAACGTTCCGGATCAGGTGCTGTTCGACTACCAGGCGCAGATCCTCGACCCCAGTTAGCCGGACGCGCCCACGGACGCGCCGAGACAAGACGTCTGGGTCTTCGTCGCTAGTCCTTGTCGCGTGCCGGGTCTGATGGAGGCTCTCATTCCACGGAAGGATGAGAGTCATGGCAGCACCGAGGAAGTATCCCGAGGAGCTTCGGGAGCGGGCAATCAGGATGGCGGTCGACCTGCGGCGTGACCCGGCGACCAGGACCGGCGCACTGAAGCGGGTCGGCGATCAGCTGGGGATCAATCCCGAGACGTTGCGCAACTGGGTCTCCCAGGCCGAGGTCGACGAGGGCCACCGTCCCGGCGTCAGCAGCACCGAGGCGCAGCGCATCGCCGAGCTCGAGCGTGAGGTCAAGGAGCTACGGCGAGCCAACGAGATCTTGCGGACGGCCTCGGCTTTTTTCGCCGCGGCGGAGCTCGACCGCAAGCTGAAGTGACCACGGCGGTGCTGGTCGAGTACATCGACCAGCACCGGGCGAGGTTCGGGGTCGAGCCGATCTGCACCGTCCTACGCAAGGCAGGGATGCAGTGTTCACGAGGGTCGCCCCGAGCACCTACTACGCCGCGAAGTCCCGGCCGCCCTCGGCACGCGCTGTCGCCGACGCGCAGCGCCTGGAGGTGATCCGGCAGGTCCACGCCGACAACTACGGCGTCTACGGGGTCCGCAAGATGCACGCCGAGCTCAACCGGCGCGGTCACCGTGTCGCTAGGTGCACCGTGCACCGGCTGATGCGCGGCGAGGGGCTGCGCGGGATCAGCAGAGCCAAGGGGCCGCGCACCACGATCCCCGGCACCGGGCCGGATGCCCGCCCGGACCTGCTGGACCGCGACTTCAGGGCACCTGCACCGAATCGTGTCTGGGTCGCGGACATCGAGCGCCACGAGGCGCTGCTGAACCGAGTGGGGGTGAGAGACCACCACCGTCGTGCTGTCGCAGCAGCACGGTGAAGCTGAGGGCAGCCCGAACCTCCGGGACGGGGGCGAGGGTGGAAGCAGCCCTGACAACGACGGGACGCGTCAGCACTGCCAGATGGCGCGGGTCCGGCTAGCAAGACGGGAAGGCGTACGTGAGGAACCAGCGGTTGAACGCCCCTCAAGAGAGCCTCCGGCTCGAACCTGGTGGATCAGGGCCGGTTAGCAGCGCGCACCCGCATCAGGCGCCTTCGGGCGTTCTGGTGCGGGGAACTCCTTGGCTGGGTGATGTCGCCAGCCGGGAGGCCGTGGTGAATGTCTGCGGCGTAGCCGCGGCGATGCTGCAGGGGCATAGCTGGGCGCCGACCCCGTCGAACGGTTCGACAGTGAACGTGGGAACCACCGCGACGATCCCCTCACCGGTCAGCAGCCTGTTGACCGGCGGGAAGGTCCGTCGCCGACCGATGTCGTCGCGGTGGGGCGGAGGGCCCGTAGTAGTCCGAGGCCGGGAAAGCCGGTCACATGGCGAAGGGGCCCAGCGTGTTCGCAGCATCAACGCGTTCGTAGGAGTGCGCTGGTGAACACCGGCGAACCGTCGCGCGTCGTCTTCCCCGAGCGGGAGGAAGCCGAGTGGCGGGTACTACGGATGCAGAAGAAGCTGCACCGATGGGCGACGGAGAATCCCGACCGTCGTTTCGATGACCTCGCCAACCTGGTCTACGACCCGGCCTTCTTGGTCGTGGCGTGGCACCGGGTTCGGGGGAACAAGGGAGCACGAACAGCAGGCGTCGACGGGGTCACCCCGCGCGGTGTCGGCTGGGCGGCGATGGATCTGTTGGCCGGGGTCCGCGAGGATCTGAAGGCAGGTAGGTTCGTGCCGTCGCCGGTGCGGCAGAAGACGATCCCCAAAGCGTCGGGCAAGGTCCGGTCGCTGGGGATTCCGACTGCTCGTGACCGGGTCGTGCAGGCTGCGTTGAAACTGGTGCTCGAGCCGATCTTCGAGGCGGACTTCAAGCCGTGTTCCTACGGCTTCCGTCCTCGTCGCCGCGCCCAGGACGCGATCGCTGAGATTCACTACCTCGCATCACCCACTCGCAACTATGAGTGGGTCTTCGAGGCCGACATCAAGGCGTGCTTCGACGAGATCGACCACACCGCGCTCATGGAGCGGGTGCGGCGACGTGTTGGGGACAAGCGGGTCCTGGGCTGGGTCAAGGCCTTCTTGCGGGCTGGCGTCCTCACCGAGGACGGCCTGAACCGCGAGACGATCACCGGCACACCTCAAGGCGGGATCCTGTCACCGCTGCTGGCCAACATCGCCCTGTCCGTGCTGGACGAGCACTTCACCGCTAAGTGGGAAGCGCTCGGCCCGGAATGGACACGCGCCAAGCATCGACGCGCCGGGGGTGCGGTCATGAAACTCGTCCGCTACGCCGACGACTTCGTGGTCCTCATCCACGGGCAACGCGCAGACGCCGAAGCGCTGTGGGACGAGGTTGGGGCGGTGCTCGCGCCGATGGGCCTGCGTCTGTCGGTCGAGAAGACAAGGGTCTGCCACATCGATGAGGGGTTCGACTTCCTCGGCTGGCGCATCCAGCGCCGTGCCTGGCGGAGCCGGACCGGCAAGAAGGCGATCTACACCTACCCGTCGAAGAAGTCGCTGACTTCGATCATCGACAAGGTGCGGACGCTGACACGTCGTGCAAGACATCGAACACTCGCAGACCTGCTGCGCCGGTTGAACCCGACGCTGCGGGGCTGGTGCACCTACTTCCGCCACGGTGTGTCCTCGCGGACCTTCGGCTACGTCGACCACTTCGCCTTCTGGCGGGTGGTGGGGTGGCTCCGCAAACGACACCTCGGGCTGAACATGCACACCCTGGTCCGGCGCTACCTGCCCGGATGGCACATCCATGCCGGAGGGATCGACATGTTCCGAGCCAACGCGTTCCCCATCGAGCGCTACCGCTACCGGGGCACCAAGATCCCGACACCATGGTCGAGTACAACAACGCCTCCTCCCCGCCCAGCGGCATGACCACGTGGAGAGCCGGATGCGGTGAGAGTCGCACGTCCGGTTCGGAGGGCGGGCCGGGGAAACCCACCAGTCGAGAGGCTGACAGGGCGCCCCGGTCCGACCCCTACACCTACTGCCGCACCTTCGCCGGCTGGGTCTACGCCGCGTTCGTCATCGACGTCTACTCCCGCCGAGTGGTGGGCTGGCAGCTGTCGAAGAGCCTGCGCACCGACCTGGCGCTGGACGCTCTCGAGATGGGGCTGTGGACCCGCGAGCACGCTGGCCAGGACACCACCGGCGTCATCGCCCACAGCGATAAGGGCGTTCAATACCTCGCGGTTCGCTACACCCAGCGCTTGACCGAGGCCGGCGCCGTCGCATCCGTCGGGTCGACGGGCGACTCGTATGACAACGCCCTGGCCGAGGCGTTCAACTCGCTGTTCAAGGCCGAGCTGATCCGCAACAAGGGCCCCTGGAAGAACATCGACGACCTCGAGATCGCCGTCGCCGAGTACATCGACTGGTTCAACCACCGACGCCTGCACGGCGAGATCGGACTCGTCCCACCCGTCGAGTTCGAGGAAGAGCACTACCGGCACAACCCCGCGCCGACTACCGTCGACGCGTCACTTCAGAGCCTCCACTGAACCCGGCACGCGACACCTTTCGGCTCGAGGTCGGCGTCCGCCGAGCGGTGGAATGACTCAATCAGCCGGTCGCTCGACAGGACCCGGCCGAGGTGCCGGGATGCCTCTCCGTTACGTCGGTGGCGATGGTGATACTGAACCCGTGAGTACGACAACTGCCTCCACCCAGGACCCAACCGAGGGCGCGAAACCGCGGCGAAGTGCGCGGCCTGCCGGCCCGGTGACCCTCCGGTCGCTTGCCCCGGAGTACGTCGAGGAGCAGCACTCGCTCTATCTGCGCCATCTCAATGAAGCCGTTTCAGAGAAGAAGAACCGCAACATCGCGCTCACGGGTCGCTACGGCTCGGGCAAGTCCAGTGTCCTCGACCAGTTTGAGGAAGACCATAAGGACGGCGCCGTCCGCATCAGCATCAACACCCTCGGGCCCGATGCTGAGAACGAAGGACTCACGAACCGCATCCAGAAGGAGTTGGTCAAGCAGCTCATCTACAGAGCGAAGCCAGGACTTCTGCGACGTTCACGCTTCGCACGGACCGCGCCCTTGACCAAAGGCAAGGCGGCGGCGGAAGCCGCGGTCCTCACAGCTGTTCTCGGCGCACTTCTCACTCTTCTCGACATACTTCCACACGTCAGCGGCACCGGGGACGGCCATAATTGGTTCGTCCGCATTAGTGCAAGCGTGACGTTCGCCGTACTCGCCTTCGCCGTCATCTGGCTCGCGCGGTGGGTTATCGGAGACCGAGTCATCTCCCAGTTCCAAACCGCCGGCACCGCTGTTCAGCTCGAAGCGGGCCCCGACACCTATTTCGACAAGTACCTCGACGAGCTCGTGACGTACTTTGTCAAGGGCCAGTGAGAACTGCCCAGGGGCGGTCATGGAACCTGCCCGGGTGACGGTCACGAGATCTGCCCGGTGGTGGCCATGGGATCTGCCCACGGGGGGCTTTGGCCACCACCGGTCCAGGGTGGTCAGCTCAAGGGGTTCACCCCCTGGCCGGCGAGTGCCTGAGTGAGTCGGACTGACTCACCTGAGGTCTGGCAGACGTGGGCGTGGTGCAGCAGCCGGTCGACGGTGGCGGTGGCCAGCGTCTTGGGCATCAGCTCGTCGAACCCGGCTGGGTGCAGGTTCGAGGAGATCGCGACCGAGCGTTTCTCGTAGGCGGCATCGACGAGGCGGTAGAGCCCTTCGGCGGCGTCGGTGGCGACCGGGAGTAGCCCGATGTCGTCGACGATGACGAGGTCGGCTCGCAGGATGCGGGCGATGGCCTTGGACACGGTGTCGTCGGCACGATGGCGGCGCAGCAGCACCCCGAGGTCTTCCAGGGTGAACCAGGCGACCTTCAGCCCGGCCTCGACGGCCTGCTGGCCCAGCGCCTCGAGCAGGAACGTCTTCCCGGTCCCCGATGGGCCGCACAGCACGAGGTTCTCGCGGCGGTGCACCCATTCCAGGGTTCGTAGCGCCTGCTGGGTCGGTGCTGGGATCGAGGAGATCTCGGGCTGCCAGGCATCGAAGGTCTTCCCGGTCGGGAACCCCGCGGCGGCGCGGCGGGTGGCCAGGGCGGAGCGTTCCCGGCCGGCGACTTCCTCGACGAACAGCGCCTTCAACACCTCGACCGGCTCCCAGCGTTGCGCCTTCGCGGTTGCCACCACCTCGGGGGCGTGGCGGCGGATGTGCGGTAGCCGCAGCTTGCGCAGCAGGTCCTCGAGTTCGGTGGGCAGCGGCGGCGCGGCTGCTGTCGTGGTCGTCATCGACTCACCCCATCCACGCCGTGGCCGTCGTGGGCATCGTGGGCGTCGGGCTGGCCGAGTCGGGCCCACGCGCTGGTGCCCTGGGTCAGCGAGGAGTCTTCGCTGGCTCGGTGCACATCGCGCTCGCCGGCTGCTGCTCCTCGGGCGTGGTGGTCGAGGATCGAGGACAGGTCGGCCTCGGCGAACCGGCCGTGCACGGCGGCATGACCCAGTGCCCAGTCGACCTCGACGGGGTCGAACAGCTTGGCCAGGCTGAGCGCTTCGGCCATCTTGACCCGCATCTTGGTGGTGCCCGCAGCAGCGGCCTCGACCAGCCACAACCTCGCGCCCTCGCCCAGGTCGAGGAACTCTGATTCGGCGGTGTTCTTCGCGCGGGGTCGTCGATCCAGGGGCCCGGACGGCTGAGCCGGGAAGTGCTCATCGATCAGCTGCGGGCTGCCGGGAGTGGCCCGTCGGTGGCGCGCGACCTCGAGTGGGCCAGCCTCGCCGACGTGGACGATCACGACCTGCTCGCCGTCACCGACGCCCTGGGCGCGCACCCACACCGTCGCCCCGAGCAGGGTGTGCGGGACCGAGTACTGCCCGGACTCGAACGTCACCATCGGCGTATTGCCCGGCACCATGCGAGTGGTGCCGAACGCGACCGTGTGCGGTGCCGCCGCCACCGGGTGCAGCCGGGCCCGCTCTTCGGCGAGCATCTCGACCGGTGCCCGACGAGTGACCCGATGCGCCCGGGTGTTGACCTTGGCGCAGAACGCCTCGCACGCCGCCTCGAGCTCAGCGAAGCTGGTGTAGGCCTCGCGTAGGTTGGTGTCCTTCGGCACGAGGTCGGCCTTGCTGATCTTCACCGACGACTCCGTGCCGCCCTTGGACGCCGGATCGGCCGGCACGCAGGTGTGCACGGTGACCGAGTAGTGCTCGGCGAACGCGACCAGCTGCGGGTTGCGGACCGCGATCCCAGCGATGTGCTCGACGGTGACAGTCTTCTCGTTGTCGGTCAGCACGTAGGTCGGCACCCCGCCCAGGCGCCGGAACGTCTGGTCCAGGGCAGCGAACACGCTGGGCATGGTCTTGTCCCGCAGCGGGAGCACGACCCGGAACCTCGACCAGGCCAGCCAGGCCACTAACAGCACCGTCTTCACGCCGTCGACGACCGGGCCGTCGCCGTAGTCGTACTGCAGCCACATGCCCGGCTCGGTGACCCATGGCCGGTGCACCCGCACCCGACCGGCGCGGTAGTCGGTCTTGACCTTCGCGACCGCCCGGCGGGTGGTGCGCTCCGAGCCGGTGTAGCCCAACGCCACGAGCTTCTCGTGGGCCACGTCGGCGCGGACCTTGCCCTGGGACCGCTCGACCCACTCCTCGACCTTGTCCAGGTAGGCATCGATCAGCTGCGGGCGCGCCGCTGCCTTGTCCAGCACGCCGGCCGCAGCGCGGCGCTCGATGTAGTGCTTCACGGTGTGGTGCGAGCAGCCGGCCAGCTCGCCGGCATCACGCAACGACCCGGTCAGGTCGTAGGCATCCAAGATTTTCATGATCTCCTCGGCAGACTTCACGGTGTCCCTTCCTCGGGGGCAATGGGGCGCTTCAGCACCGCTCATCGCACCCGAGGAAGGGGCCTTAACCGCGCAAGGCGGTCAGGCAGACGACGTCGTGTCGGGCAGATCCCATGACCGTCAGCGGGCAGTTCTCATGTCCGCCAGCGGGCAGCCTCGTGGCCGTCTCCGGGCAGTTTCTCGTGGCCGCCGACATACTTCGACGATACTCGGCCGAAGTACGTCATCTTCGAGGACCTCGATCGATTCGACGACGCAAAAATTTTTGACTCGCTGCGAGAACTGAACACCCTCATCAACACTTCGGCGAACTGGAAGGACGCCAGTGAACCGCTGAGATTCATCTACGCCATCAAGGACAGCCTCTTCGAGAAGCTCGGTGACCAACCGAAGGAAGACCCGAAGGAGCCTGAACGCGACGACTCCGAAATGGCTCCGCACCCCGCCTCGAAACCGCAAGCAGCGGACGAGGAAGCGGCTCGACCTGACGCAGCGACCGCCGCGGTGAAGCGTGCTAAC
This sequence comes from Nocardioides salarius, assembly GCF_016907435.1. Lineage (NCBI taxonomy): Bacteria > Bacillati > Actinomycetota > Actinomycetes > Propionibacteriales > Nocardioidaceae > Nocardioides > Nocardioides salarius. Next base: position 279,751 of record NZ_JAFBBZ010000001.1, read on the forward strand.
CGCACCAAGTTCTTCGAGGTCGTCATCCCGGTCGTTCCGTTCATCTCCCACCGAACAGCACGCGATCACGTCCTGGACGCGCTCGATCATCTCGGGTTCCCCAACGACGCGGTCGACAGGCGTCTCCTAGACCTGGTTGCCCGCCACGCAACCGAGATGCGTCTCTTGCTCAACGTCTGCAACGAGTTCGCCGTCTACGCCGAGAAGCTTCTCTGGGTGCCGAAGCCCGCGCCAGGGATGACTAACGAGCATCTTTTTGCCCTCGTGGCGTACAAGAACTTCCACCTCACAGACTTCGAAGGCATCCCGCAACGTGCCAGTGCCTTGGACCGCCTAGAGGGAGAGCGCCTCGCCCTGGTTCGTCACTGCATCGAGCAGGCTCAACGTAACAAGCGGGCTAAGAAGACCGCCGCGGCACGCCAACGGGCCCAGGTCGACACGGCAGCCAAGATTGGTGCACGTCTCCTTGGGCTCGTCGCGGGCACCCACGCAGTCGCCCCGCAGCAACGCAGGCAGGTCTCCATCATTGTCGGCGGACAGGACCGACCTGAGGACGAGGTCACGACCGTGACGTTCTGGAAGGACGTCGCAGCCGAGCGGTCGCTCACCATCACCCGCTACGGGGTGGGCGCCATTCTCGTCTTGAGCGACGACGTCCTGAGAAACGTCTTCAGTGAGGCGCTCACGCCCAACCGTTGGGAACCACTCAACGAGACCGAACTTCGTCGAGAGCTGAGCAAGTACGACGCCCAGGTCGCGCTACTACAGGGTGCCAGCTACGCCGAGCTCGCGAAGCACACCGAGTTTCAGAACGAGGCGGGAAAGAGCTTTGCAGAAGTCATCGACGAGTTGCTCACTTCTGAACTCGCACGCGACCTGGTCAAGCGTGGCTACCTGACTCACAACTTCGCTGAGTACTCCGCCACCTTCTACGGCAAGTTCATCGGAACCGACGTCGCCCACTTCTACAATCGGAGTGTCCAACCGAACCAGGTCATGATGGACTTTAGGTTCGACAGCCCGGCATCCGTGAAGAACCTTCTCGAGGAGGCGCCCTCCGACTTCACGACCACTCGGAGCGCGTTCAACATCGACCTCGTCAGCTACCTGCTCCGAGAAGAGCGCCCAGAGATGGACGTAGTTGCCGACTTCATCGTAAGCGAGCTCAACACTGACGCCCGCGCCTTCCTGAGCGCCTTCCTGAACGACGTCGAGGCGCCTTGCGCCGAACTCATCACTGAACTCACCTTCGTTCCCTGGAGTGACGTGTTCGAGTACCTGGTTGCCGAAGAATCACTGCCCGACGACGAGACCCGTTTACGACTCTTCGACGCCGCGCTCTTGGCTTCCGAGGACTCAGACGAGTACGCCTTCGGTGAGGCCCCTTCCGAGTACCTGCGCGAGAACCATCCCAGCCTGGTGAGCTTCACCGCATGGCAGACGGAGACAACCGCGGAACGGGTGTTCGCTTTCGCTCGACGGGCATCCCTCAAGGTCGCCAACCTCGGTGCCTTGGAGCGGAACCCCGCACTTCGCGACCGCGTCATCGGGGCTCGCGCCTACGAGCTCTCCGCGACGAACCTCCGCTCCGCGCTCGGTGTCGAAGGTCCGGTTGGAGTCGAGGAGGCGAAGGGGAAGGACGATGTCTGGGCGTACTGCGCAGCGAGTCTGCCGGCATACCTCCAGGCCCTCCGCGAGGATGAGCAAACAGAGTTCGCCGTTCGAACGGAGCCGACCCTGATCGAGGTGCTGACCAACCATCACGACGGATGGGAGGAAGACGAGGTCAGCGCACTCCTCGAGCTCACCTCGCCGGACGCCTCAGTTGGAGACCTCGAGACCGTGCCGCCTGGTAACTGGACGAGCGTGGTCGCCGCTGACCGCCTCCGCTTGAACGTGGCCAACCTCGTCACCTACACGACCGAGCATGACGTCAACCAGGCCCTGGCGGGTCTCCTGGTTCCTGCTGAGGGACAGCCGCGGACGCTCGAGGTTGAAGAGGACGCGAGTCAGGACGACCGGCTGTCTCTGGCGGTCACGTTGTTGAACGCTGACCTAATCGTGGACGTGGCTGCCCGGGTTGGTCTGGTCGCACAACTTGGCCTGCCGCCGCGAAGCCTGCCGGTTACCGACATCGCCTCCCGGCCGCCTCGACTCCTTGGACTTCTTCTGGGCGAGGAGCTCGTCGCTGATGACGAGGCGACCTTCCGTCACTTCCTGAACGCCGGTTGGGAGGCCGTCGAAGACGCGCTGGGCGCCTCCAGCACCGCCGAGAGTTTCTTCAGGCCCGACCTGTTCGCCTCTGTGGCCGGCGGCGTGCTGACCAGTCGCGTGGTTCCAGACGAGTTCAAGCAGCGCGTCCTCGACGACCTCGACCTGTTCGTGCTTGACGGCGACGCGAACGGGCTCAAGTCTGCGGCGTCGTTCGCTGTCGCAATGGACGAGAAGCTTCCCTTGGCCAGGATTCAGCGGATCGCGCGGGAGACCCAAGATGTCGAGAAGGTGTCGCGGCTGCTGGTGCGCGTAAGTCGAGACATCAGCACCGAGCAACTGGTGGACACTCTCGTCATGCTCGGAGGCGAACTGGCCGCACTCACCAACGGACCCGGGAGCACGTTCCCCTATCCCGAAAGCGACGCACTCGACACTTTGTTCGGCCGTCTGAAACGAGAGGGCCGAATCAAGGTGACATCGAAGATGTTTAAGAAGACGGTCGAGAACAGGGCGTGAGGTAGCTCAAGCCCTAAGCCTCCACGGGGCCGACCGCCGAGATACGTCAATCTGGACGGGATGGGCGTACGCCCAGAGCAGCCGCTTGATCGTGGCTTGTGGAGATCAATCCCGGGTCCAGCGTCACTGTCGGTGGTCGTCTCTAGGGTCGAAGACATGACCACCAGCGACGAGCTGCCCGCCACGGCGGGCGAGTGCGTCGCGATGCTGGAGGAGCTCGAGGCGCTGAAGTCCCACCTCGCTGCGCGCCAGGCCAGGATCACCGCGCACCTCGATGACCTCCAGGCCGACGCCTCAGCCCGCTCGGTCGGCGCCCAGGTCGCGCTCGCCCGCCACGAGTCACCCCACCGCGGTAGCCGGCTGCTGGCGATGGCCTGCACCCTGGTCGACGACCTGCCCCACGTCTTCCAAGCGCTCGACGACGGGCTGATCAACGAGCACCGCGCCGAGATCCTCGCCAGCGAGGCCGAGCACGTCCACTCCGCCCTGCGCCCCGACTACGACACCGCCCTGGGCGAGCTGCTGGGCACCGGTGCGCCGCTGGGTGACCGGGCACTGCGCCTGGCCGCGCAACGCATCGCGATGCGCCTCGACGACCAGGCCGCCGCCCGACGCCGCGAACGCGCCCACCGCAACCGCCGCGTCACCTCCCAGCGACGCGAGGACGGCACCACCCAGATCACCGCGATCGTCTCCGACGTCCACGCAGCCGCGATCATGCAGTCCCTGCACCTGCGCGCCGCCCAGCTCAAGAACCAGCCCGACGAGGACCGCTCCCACTCCCAGATCGTGGCCGACCTGTTCGTCTCCCGCCTCACCGGCCAGATCACCGCCACCCACACCCCCATCGCGCTCAACATCGTGATCTCCGCCGAAGCACTGCTCGGCGACGGCGACGAACCCGCCGAGGTCGTGCCCATGTACGGCGGCGCCGGCGGACCCATCCCCGCCTCCGTCGCTCGGCGCCTGGTCACCTGTGCCCCCGAGATGGGCACCCGCGTCCGCCGCCTCTTCGCCGACACCGAGCAGCTCGTGGCCATGGAGTCAACCTCGCGGACCTTCGACGGCCTGCTGCGCCAGTTCATCACCCTGCGCGACCGGACCTGCCGCACGCCCTGGTGCAACGCCCCCATCCACCAGCACGACCACATCACCCCCGACCACCAAGGCGGCCCCACCAGCATCCCCAACGGCCAAGGCCTCTGCACCGCCTGCAACCAGCTCAAGGAAGAACCCGGCTGGCACCACCGCGTCCTGCACCACTACGACCTCGACCCCCACGACGTCGAGACCACCTCACCCGCCGGCCAAACCGTCCACTCCCGCGCCCCCGACCCACCCGGCCTCATCCCACCCGAACCCACCTGGACCGAGGAGTCTCCCGGCCACTGGGTGCTCAGCGCCTGAGTCGGCGACGGGCTACGCTGCACCGACGCTCATCTCGGGAGACACCATGGGCAGCACCACCCTGCGCTGGGTCCAACGCCGCGCCTGGCTGCTCGCGGTGGTCGGCGCCGTCGTGCTGGCCCTGGGCAGCACCACCTGGTGGGTCACCCACCCCGATGTCTTCGACGACGCCGGCGGCTACGGGGTCCGCGCCGACCCGCGCCAGGTCGGGCGGACGATGTACTTCGGGATTGTGACCACCTCGAGCCGGGACGAACGCCGGGAGCTGGAGCTGCGTTCGGTCACCCCCGTCGTTCGCGCCAACACCGCAGAGGCCGAGCTGACCGTCTACCTCTGCGAGATCGCGCCAGACTCGCCCTACGGCGCGATCATCGGCCAGCGCAAGCGCCCGAGCAGGGTCTGCGGCACGCTGGAACCGGTCACCGACGGCATGCGGTTCCTCACCGGCAAGGGCACCCCGCGCCAACAGCTGGTCCTGGCTGTACGCACGACGAAGCGCGGCGTGGTCAAGGTCAAGGGTGCCGAAATCTCCTACCGCGACGGCCTGCGCCGCGGCACCGAGGTGACCGGCGGCTACCTCACCTACCGGGCCCGCTGAGCCTTACAGCTCCTCCGACGGCGGCGACCTAGGTGCCCTCGCGCCGCTTCGTGCGGGCCGTCGCCGGTGCGCTCCACGGGTCCTCGGGCCAGGGGTGGCGTGGGTAGCGCCCCCGCATCTCGCCACGCACCGCCGGGTAGGCCGACTCCCAGAACGACGCCAGGTCGGCGGTCACCGCCAACGGACGCCGCGCCGGCGAGAGCAGGTGCAGCAGCAGCGGCACCCGCCCGTCGGCCAGGCGCGGCGTGCTCGCCCAGCCGAAGACCTCCTGCAGCTTCACCGCCAGCACCGGCTGCTCGGGGTCGGTGTAGTCGACCCGCACCGACGACCCGCTCGGCACGCCGACCCGCTCGGGCGGGCGCGAGCTCGTCGAGCCGGGCCGCCTCGGGCCAGGGCAGCAGCCCCCGCAGCCCCGACAGCACGTCGAGCCGCGCCAGGTCGCGGCCCGACCGCACCCGCGACAGGTCGAGCCAGCTGTCCAGCCCGTCGAGCAGCGCCTCGTCTCCCACGTCGGGCCACGGCTCCCCCAGCGCCGCGTGCAGGAACGCCAACCGGGCCCGCAGCTCGCGGGCCGACTCCTTCCACGGCAGGGCGGCCAGCCCGTCGCGGCGCAGGCCCTCACGCACCGCCGCCCCCACCGCCTCGACCGGCGGCTCGGCCAGCGGCGCCGAGGCCAGCTCGATCGCCCCCAGCCGGGTCACCCGCCGGGCGACCACCCGGCCGTCGCGCCAGGTGACCTCGTCGTCCTCGCCCCAGCGCGCGCCGGCGGCCTCGAGCGCCAGGTCGGCGTCGATCGGGGCCGCCGAGCGCACCCGGGCCTCCCGCTCCCCCGCCCGGCGCTCGACGTCGGCCACCGCCACCCACTCCAGCCCGGCCAGCGCCGACTCGCCCCGCGGCAGCACCGCGCCCGTCCCGCCCACCATCAGGTACGCCGCCCCGCCGGGGCGACGGCGCGCCACCCGGTCGGGGTGCGCCAGGGCCACCACGAGACCCACCGCCAGGTCGTCGGTCGGCTCCTCGGCCGGTCGGGCCGCCGTGTCGACGTACCCGCTCAACCGCTGCACCGCTGCCTTCCACGGCCCCGACCCGGGACCGCCCCGGCGCAGCTGGCGCAGCCCGGCGACCAGGTCGCCCCCGGGCGGGCGCACGTCCTCCGAGAGCATCGCCGCCACCTCGGCCGCCCGCCGGCCCCCGATCAGCGCGGCGCCGTCGAGCAGCGCCCGGGCCAGGCGCGGGTCGACCGGCACCCCGGCGATCCCCCGGCCCCGCTCGGTCACGGCGCCCGAACCGTCCACGGCGCCCAGGTCTGCCAGGGTCGCGCGCGCCGTGGCCAGCGCCGGCGCCGGGGGCGCGTCCAGCAGCGCCAGCCCGGAGCCGTCGGGGCTGCCCCACACGGCCAGCTCGAGCGCCAGGCCCGTCAGGTCAGCGACGGCGATCTCGGGCTCGGGGTGCTCGGGCAGGTGCGCGTGCTCGGCCTCCGACCAGCACGGGTGCACCCGACCGGGGCCCTCGCGCCCGGCACGCCCGGCCCGCTGCGCCGCGCCGGCCCGCGAGACCCGCACCGTCACCAGACCGGCCAGCCCGCGCCGGTGGTCGGTGCGCGGCTCGCGCGACAACCCGGCGTCGACGACCGAGCGGACCCCGGGCACCGTCAGCGACGACTCCGCCACCGCGGTCGAGACCACCACCCGGCGCCGCGGCCCCGGGCCCAGCGCCAGGTCCTGCTGCTCCCCCGGCAACCGTCCGTGCAGCGGCCGCACGTCGGCGGCGACCCCCGCCAGGCGGCGTACGACGCCGTCGACCTCGGTCACCCCGGGCACGAACACCAGCACGTCGCCCTCGCCCTCGGCCAGGGCCACCCGGGTCGTGGCCGCGACGTGGTCGAGGAATGCCGGCGTCACACCCCGGTCGTCCACCCGCAGCACGCCGGGCGGCAGCGGCGCCCAGCGCCGCTCGACCGGGTGCAGCGCGCCGGGCACGTCGACCACCGGCACCGGGGCCTCGCCCAGCAGCGCGGCCGTGCGCTCGGCCTCGACGGTCGCCGACATCGCCACCAACAGCAGGTCCTCGCGCAGCACCGAGCGCACGTCGACCAGCAGCGCGAGGGTCAGGTCGGCGTCGAGCTGACGCTCGTGCACCTCGTCGAGCACCACCGCGCCCACCCCGGGCAGCTCGGGGTCGCGCTGCAGGCGGCGCAGCAACAGCCCGGTGGTGACGACCTCGATGCGCGTCGCCGCCGACGTACGCCGCTCGCCGCGCACGGCGTAGCCCACGGTCTGGCCGACCGGCTCGCCGAGCAGGGAGGCGAGCCGTCGGGCCGCGGCGCGCGCCGCGATGCGCCGCGGCTGGGTCACCACGACCCGGCCCTCGCACAGCAGCGCCACCGCGGGCGGCACCATCGTGGTCTTGCCGGTGCCCGGCGGTGCCTGCACCACCGCGCTGCCGCGCTCGGCCAGCGCCGCCCGCAGCGCGGCCAGCCCGCCGACGACCGGCAGGTCCGGCGGGTCGGCCAGCAGCCGCTGCAGCGCGTCGCTCAGGTCAGCGCCCCTCGACCAGCGACCCGTCGAGCACGGTGGGCCGCCCGCGCAGCAGCGTGTGGCGCACCGAGGCCCCGAACGTGCGCCCGTGCCACGGGTTGTTGCGCGAGAGCGAGACCGAGGCGTCGCGGTCGACGGTCACGTCGGCGGAGGGGTCGACGAGCACGATGTTGGCCGGCGCACCGACCTCGAGCCCTCGGCCCTGGCCCTCGAGACCCGCGATGGCGGCCGGCGTCGTCGACATCACCCGGGCCACGTCGGCCCAGGTCATCAAGCCGGTCTCGACCATCACCGAGGCGACCACCGGCAGCGCGGTCTCGAGCCCGAGCATGCCGAAGGCGGCGTCGACGAAGGCGTGCTCCTTGTCGTGGCGCGCGTGCGGCGCGTGGTCGGTGGCCACCGCGTCGATGGTGCCGTCGGCGAGCGCGGCGCGCAGCGCCTCGACGTCCTCGGCCGGTCGCAGCGGCGGGTTGACCTTGTAGGTCGGGTCGTAGTCGCCGAGCAGGTCGGTGGTCAGCAGCAGGTGGTGCGGGGTCACCTCGGCGGTCACCGCGATGCCCTGCGACCGCGCCCAGCGCAGCACCTCGACGGTGCCGGCGGTCGAGGCGTGCGCGACGTGCACCCGCGAGCCGGTGTGGCGCGCGAGCATCACGTCGCGGGCCACGATGACCTCCTCGGCGACGCCCGGCCAGCCGGGCAGGCCCAGGCGGCCCGACAGCTCGCCCTCGTGGCAGCACGACTGCGGCCCGGCGAGGTCGGGGTCCTGCGCGTGCTGGCTGACGACACCGCCGAACGCCTTGACGTACTCGAGCGCGCGCCGCATGACGCGCGGGTTCGCCACGCAGCGGCCGTCGTCGGAGAAGACCCGCACCCGGGCCCGCGAGCGCGCCATCAGGCCCAGCTCGGCGAGCTCCTCGCCCGCCAGCCCCTTGGTGACCGCGCCCACCGGGTGCACGTCGACCAGCCCGGCGGCGCGACCCAGGTCGTGCACGCGCTCGGCGGCCTCGGCGGTGTCGGTGACCGGCGAGGTGTTGGCCATCGCCAGCACGGCGGTGAAGCCGCCCACCGCCGCGGCCCGGGAGCCGGTGAGCACCGTCTCGGCGTCCTCGCGGCCGGGCTCGCGCAGGTGGGTGTGCAGGTCGACGAGGCCCGGCAGCGCCACCAGCCCGTCGGCGTCGACGACACGCGCGCCCTCAGCCGAGGGCGAGCCGATCTCGGCGACCACCCCGCCGACGACGAGCACGTCGGCGCTCTGCTCGCCGAGCAGCGAGGCGCCCCGCAGCAGGATCGTGTTCTGCTCGGTCATCAGGAGGCTCCTTCGCCGGCCAGCAGGTGGTAGAGGATCGACATCCGCACCGCGAGGCCCGACGAGACCTGGTCGAGCACCAGCGACTGCGCGGCGTCGGCGGCGTCGGCGGCGATCTCGAGGCCACGGTTCATCGGGCCGGGGTGGCAGATCGGCACGTCGGGCCCGAGCACCGCGAGCCGGTCGCGGGTCAGTCCGTAGCCCACGGTGTACTCCCGCGCGCTGGGGAAGAAGCCGCCGCTCATCCGCTCGCGCTGGACGCGCAGCATCATCACCGCGTCGGCCTTGGGCAGCGCCTCGTCGAGGTCGTACGACGTCGCGAAGCCGGCCTCGCGCGACCAGGCGTCGACACCGCTGGGCATCAGCGTGGGCGGGGCGACGACCGTGACCTCGGCCCCCAGCCGGGTCAGGCACTTGACGTTGGAGCGGAAGACCCGGCTGTGGGTCAGGTCGCCGACCAGCAGCACCCGCCTGCCCTCGAGCGTGCCCAGCCTGCGCTGCAGCGTGTAGGCGTCGAGCAGCGCCTGCGAGGGGTGCTCGTGGGTGCCGTCGCCGGCGTTGATCACGCTGGCGTCGACCCACTGCGCGACCTGCTGGGCCGCCCCGCTGGCGGAGTGGCGCATCACCAGGGCGTCGACGCCCATCGCGGTGATGGTCAGCACGGTGTCGCGCAGGCTCTCGCCCTTGGAGGCCGAGCTGCCCTTGCCGGTGATGTTGATGGTGTCGGCCGAGAGCCACTTGCCGGCGATCTCGAAGCTCGACCGGGTGCGTGTGGAGTCCTCGAAGAACAGGTTGATCACCGTGCGCCCGCGCAGCGCGGGCAGCTTCTTGACCTCGCGCCGCTGCACGTCGTGCATCTCGGCGGCGGTGGCGAAGATGGTGGCGATGTCGTCGACGCTCAGGTCGTCGACGGAGAGCAGGTGCTTCCTCACGCGCCGCCCACCTCGTCGTGCTCGGCGCCGGTGCCGGCGATGCGCACCTCGTCGTGGCCGTCGTACTCGTCGAGGCGCACCATCACCCGCTCGGTGCGGGCGCTGGGCAGGTTCTTGCCGACGTGGTCGGCACGGATCGGCAGCTCGCGGTGGCCGCGGTCGACCAGCACGGCCAGGCGCACCACGTCGGGGCGGCCCAGGTCGCGCATGGCGTCGAGCGCGGCGCGCACGGTGCGACCGCTGTAGAGCACGTCGTCGACCAGCACGACGGTGCGCCCGTCGATGCCGCCGGGCGGCACCTCGGTGTGCTGGGGGCCGCGGGCCGGCTGCTGGCGCAGGTCGTCGCGGTAGAGGGTGATGTCGAGGGAGCCCACCGGCACCTGGACGCCCTCGGTGGCCGCGATCCGCTCGGCGATGCGCCGGGCCAGGCCCACGCCGCGGGTCGGGATGCCCAGCAGCACCAGGTCCTCGGAGCCCTTGTTGCGCTCCAGGATCTCGTGGGAGATGCGGGTCAGCGCCCGGGCGATGTCACGGGCATCGAGGACCACGCGGCCCTCGTCGGTGGTCTCGGGAGGCGCACTCACGTGGCCGGACCTCCTTCTCCGCCTCACGGGACGGCTCGTTAAAGGATGTCGATCGGGAGCACCCTAGCAGTGGGCCACCGGCAGCCGGAGCGTGAAGACGGTGCCGACGCCCAGCTCCGAGCGCACCGTGACGCTGCCGCCGTGGCGCTCGGCGATGTGCGCGACGGTGACCAGCCCCAGCCCGGTGCCGGGCTCGCGCAGCGCGTCCGGGTTGCTGCTGCGGTAGAAGGCGCGGAAGAGGCGCTGCTGGTCGTCGTCGCTGATGCCGAGACCGTCGTCGCCGACCTCGAGCACGACGCGGTCGCCGTCGCGGCGGGCGCTGACGCGCACGGTGCCGCCGCGCCCGGTGTACTTCACGGCGTTGCTGACCAGGTTGCCCAGGGCCCGGTCGACCTCGTCGTGGTCGCCGGCGACGACCAGGTCGTCGCCCCCGACGTCGACGAGCAGCCGCAGACCCTCGGCCAGGGCGGTGGGGGCGATGAGGGCCTCGAGGTCGGCGACCACGACCGCCACGTCGACGTCACGGGCCACCAGCGGGTGGGTGGGGTCGCTGACCCGGGCCAGCAGCAGCATGTCGTCGACGATCTGCTGCATCCGCTCGGTGCCCCGGGCCAGGGCGGTGTGGTGGCGCTGCGCCTCGGGCGAGGTGCCGAGGTCCTCGAGCATCTCCAGGTTGCCGGCCACCACCGTCAGCGGGGTGCGCAGCTCGTGGGTCAGGGTCGCGACCAGGCGGGCCCGTTCCTCGGCCAGCTCCTGCAGCTCGTGCACGACCCGGCGCTCCCGCTCGAGGGCGCGCGCCGTCGCCAGGGCGGCCCCCAGGTCGTGGCCCAGCTCGAGCGCCGCGGCCGTCTCGGCCCGCGACCAGGGCGGGTCCTGCGGGCGCCGCGTGAGCACCAGGAACCCCAGCGACTGCGGTCCGGCGCCGAGCGGGACGCCCAGCAGGCGGGCCGGGCCCAGCCAGGCGAGGCCCTCCTGCACGGCCTCCACCAGGTCGGGCTCCAGGCCCGCGGGCAGGTCGCCGTCGCGGCCGGGGTCGACGACCATCGCCTCCTGGCGGGCCCACAGCGACGGCGCGAGCCGCCGGGCCACCTCGCAGACCACGTCCGGCAGCTCCACCGGGGTGCCGTCGCGCAGTCGCGCCGGCCCGCCGGCGCTGCCGTCGCCGTCGGCGACCTGCACCCACGACGAGGAGGCGGCGAACCCCTCCGCCAGCGGCCGGTGGGTGCTCTCGACGACGTCCTCGAGGGTGCCGTCGGTGCCGAGGGCCGCGCTGCGCACCAGCCCTCGAGCCCGCTCTGCGTGCTCGACGCGTGCCAGCAGCGACTCGCGCTCCAGGGTCGTCACGACCGCCCGCGCCGCCTGGGCGGCGTAGCGCTCCAGCAGCCGCAGCTGGTCGGGGCCCGGCCGCCGTCCCGAGACCGGCTGGTCGACCGAGAGCACGCCCACGGGGGCGCCGTCGTCGTCGCGCAGGACCGCGATCAGGCCGTCGTAGGGGTGCCAGGCGTCGGGCCCCTCCCCCGCCTCCTCCAGCGTCACGACCCAGTGGCCGGCCAGGTCGTCGTGCTGCTCGCCGTCGATGAAGTGCAGCCGCCCGCGGGGCTCGGCGACCGCCAGGATCTCCTCGAGCACCGCGACCGGGTCGCTGGCCCAGGCGTCCTCGTCGCGCTCCTGCGGGCCGGTGTAGGCGGTGGTCACCAGCTCCTCGCCGATCACCACCGAGAGCGCCGCGACCCGGAATCCGACGAGCTCGGCGACGGACTCGACCATCAGCTGCAGCACGTCACGTGCCGACGAGTCCGACCAACCGGTCCGGTCGCGTTCGTGCAGCACGAGCGGAGCCTAGCCGGGTCCGGGCTCCTCTACCCTTGCTTCATGTCCACTGCCCCGCTGCCCGACGACGTCGTCGACCTGCTGCGCCGCCCGAACCCGTGCGTGGTGGCGACCCTGCGCAAGGACGGGACCCCGGTCACCGTCCCCACCTGGTACCTCCTCGAGACCGACGGGCCGCACGCCGGCACCGTGCTGGTCAACATGGACGACACCCGGGTGCGGCTGGGCCACCTGCGCCGCGACCCGCGCATCAGCATCTCGGTGCTCGACTCCGAGAGCTGGTACACCCACGTGTCGATGATCGGCGAGGTCGTCGACATGCGGCCCGACGAGGGCCTGGTCGACATCGACCGGCTCTCGCAGCACTACGGCGGACGCGACTACCCCGACCGTGAGTCGCCGCGCACCAGCGCCTGGGTGCGCATCGACCGCTGGCACGGCTGGGGCGCCGCGAAGCAGGACTGAAACCCGGGCTCAGCCCCCGGTGACCTCGGCGCTGTCGGTGACGTCGACGAGCACCTTGCCGACCGCGCCGGACTCGACGGCGTCGTGCGCGGCGGCGGTCTCCTCGAGCGGGAAGTGGTGCAGCGGCACCCCGACGTCGTCGCCGACCCGGAGCGCGCCCGCGGCCACGGCGGCGGTGACGTCCTCGGCGGCCGCGGCCAGCAGGTCCTCGCCCAGGGTGTAGAGCAGCAGCCCCTGCAGCCGCAGGTTCTTGGCGAAGGCGGCGCGCACCGGCAGCGCCGCCTCGGCGCCCCCGTTGTCGGCGTAGTAGGCCAGCGTGCCGCGGTTGCGCAGCACCTCGACGTCGAGGGCGAGGTTCTGGGCCAGCGCGACCTCGACCACCAGGTCGACGCCCTGCGGCACGATCTCCTGGATGCGGGCCGCGGCGTCCTCGGTGCGGTAGTTCACGACGTGGTGGGCGCCCGCGGCACGCGCGAGGTCGGCCTTCTCGTCGCTGCTGATGGTGGTCACCACCGTGGCGCCCGACCAGACCGCCAGCTGGATCGCGGCGTTGCCGACCGCGCCGGCGCCGCCCGCGACCAGGACCGTGCGGCCCTCGAGGGCACCGGGGCCCAGCCGCGTGGCGTCCTCGCCCGCGGTGAGGGCGCGGTGGGCGGTCACCGCCGGCACGCCCAGCGAGGCACCCAGGTCGTACGACGCCGCGTCGGGCAGCGGGACCACGCAGGCCGTGGGCAGCACCGTGTGCTCGGCGGCCGTGCCGCCGGGGCGGGCCCACTGCGCCAGGATCGTCCAGACCCGGTCGCCGACCCTGAGACCCTCGACGCCCTCGCCGACGGCGTCGACGACACCGGCGGCGTCCTGGCCCGGCACGACCTCGTCCCACGGGCCGTTCATCGCGTTGGCGCGGAACTTCCAGTCCGTGGGGTTCACCCCGGCGCGCACCACGCGCACCCGGACCTCGCCGCGCCCGGGCTCGGGCAGGGGGCGCTCCACGACGGAGAGCACGGAGGAGGGACCGGTCTGGCTGTAGACGACTGCTCGCATGACTGGGCCAGCAACGCCGGTGCCCGGTCTGTTCCCGCTCACAGCGCCGCGAGGAAGGCCCGCACCCGCTCCCCCATCAGCGCCGCGGCCTCCGGGTCGTGGGCCGCGAGCGAGGAATCGGCGAAGAGGTGCTCCTCGCCGGGGTAGACGAACAGCTCGGCGGCCGGGGTCGAGGCCGCCAGCTCGCGGGCGGCCGGCAGGTCCTCGTCGAAGAACTCGTCCCCCTCCTTGCCGTGGATCTGCACCGGCACCCCCTCGGGCCACACCTGCCCGAACTCCGACACCGGGAGGCAGGAGCACATCAGGAGCGCACCGCGGGCGCCGGGCTCGGTCTGCGCGAGCCGCTGGGCGATGGTCACGCCGAACGAGAAGCCCGCGTAGACGAGGCCCGAGCCCGACCCGGCGCCGAGCTCGTCGGCCGCGGCGGCGCCGCGCTGCCGGACCACGTCGAACCCGGTGTCGCGCGCGAATGCGAACCCCTCCTCGATGCTGGCGAACGTGCGGCCCTCGAAGAGGTCGGGAGCGTGCACGGTGTGACCGTCCTGGCGCAGCTGGTCGGCGAAGACCCGCACCCCCTCGGTCAATCCCTGGATGTGGTGGAACAGCAGCACCTCGGCCATGGCGGCGATCTCCCTCGGTCATTGATCGGAAAAGGCGGAACGTTCGGTGATGCTAGTCTGTTTCGCCATGGCAGACACCCCCCCGGACTACGAGCTGGCCGACCGGATGGCGCTGACCAGCCCGGCCCAGGTGCGGGCCGTGGGCCATCCGCTGCGCACCACGATCCTGCAGCTGCTCCATGAACGGGCCGCGAGCATCACCGAGCTCGCGACCGCGCTCGACCGGCCCAAGAGCACGGTGGCCCACCACGTGGAGGTCCTCACCCGCAACGGTCTGCTGCGGGTGGTGCGCACCCGCAGGGTGCGGGCCATCGAGGAGCGCTTCTACGGGCGCACCGCGCGCCTGTTCCACGTCACGGCCGAGCCAACCTTCGCGACCGGTGAGGTCTCCGGCGACTTCAACGACTTCGAGGTGGCGGCACGCGAGTCGGCGACGGCATTCGAGCGGGGCGAGCTCTGGGGCTTCCTCCGCCATGCGCGCATCCCGGAGGAGCAGGCCTCGCACTTCTGGAGCCGGATGGCCGAGCTGGTGGAGGAGTTCGACCGGATGCCGCGGTCCGGCGACACGGTCTACGGGTTCGCGGTGGGCATCTACCCCACCGAGCACCCGACCCTGCCGACCCCGCAGCAGCCGCAGTGATTGCAATGGCGCTGCGCTACAGCCCCTCCGCCATCCCAGCACAGGCGGCCAGCCACGAGCGGCGGGTGGCGGGCGACAGCTCGGCGTACGGCACCACGGAGCCGGCCACCAGCGCTGGGTCGTAGGGCACCCGGTAGACCGCGCGGGTGCGCTGCTCGTAGACGTCGACCAGGTCGCGGGCCAGCTTGTCGTCGACCTTCGGCGAGGGGTCGGAGAGCACGGTGACGCACTTGTGCTTGAGGTCGGTGTGCCCCGCGTCCTGCAGCGCGTCGAGCATCCACAGCCCGGAGTAGCCGGTGTCCTCGCGCACCGTGCTGGTCACCACGAGCAGGTCGGCCTGCTCGGCGCTGGCCAGCCAGTTCTCGGCGCGCATGTTGTTGCCGGTGTCGACGAGGATGATCCGGTAGAAGCGCTCGAGCAGCGAGTGCACCGCGGCGAAGTCGTCGGCGTGGATCATCCCGGTGACGTCGGGGCGCTCGTCGGAGGCCAGCACGTCGAAGTGGGCGTCGCCCTGGGAGCGCACGAAGGCCCCCAGGTCGCCGATGCGCGACTGGTAGACGTCGCTGAAGCGGCCCAGGTCCTCGAGCAGCTCGCGAGTGGTGTTGCGGTGGGTGCTGCGGGTGCCGCGGATGCCCAGGGTGCCGCGGGTCTCGTTGTTGTCCCAGGCCACCACCCCGCCACCGCGCACGGTGCCGAAGGTGTAGCCGGCCGCGAGCACACCGGTGGTCTTGGCCGCGCCGCCCTTGGGATTGATGAAGGCGATGGTGCGCGGGCCGTCGAAGTCGCGCTGGATCGCCGAGCGCTGCTGCTCGTGGGCCTGCTCGGCCGGGCCCATCGGCAGGCGCACGAGGCCGGCGCCCAGCCGGTTCAGCACCCCGCGCCAGCCCCACGTGGCCGGACCCTGCCCGGTCTCCTCGGCGCGGCGGTCGAGGAAGTCGGTGGCGGTCATGAACCGGCGCGGCTCCTCCGCGCGCACGGGCACCGGCGGCGCCGCGGGCACCTCCCGGGTCTCGTCGGCGACCGGGGCCTCGACCGGCGCCGCCGCCGGCTCGTCGGGGGTCCAGCGGGGCGGCGGGCCCAGCGGGTCGGTGAGGGGGTCGCCCACCCCGGCCGCGAACCGGTCGAGCTCGTCTCGGGTGTAGAGCCGGTCGCTGGTGTCCGAGCGGCCCTGGAACTGGCCCTGGGTCATGGGTCCTCCTCAGGCATGGGGGTGCTGAGGGGTTCCTTCCCCGATCCCGTCCCCGTCACACCAGCCCGTCCCCAGCCGCTAGAGCCCGGTCTCCTTCAGCGCCACCTCGATGGTGCGGTGGAAGGTCGGGTAGGCGAAGTGCATGGTGCGCAGCACCGAGACCGGCACCTGTGCGTGCACCGCGGTGCTCAGCAGGCCCAGCACCTCGCCGCCGTACGGCGCCATCGTGGTCGCGCCGACCACCACGCCGGAGCGCCGGTCGGCGACCACCTTGACCAGCCCCCGCGCCTGGTGGATCCACCCGCGGGGGGCGCTGCCGATGTCGGCGGTGCCGACGGCGACGTCGATGCCCTGCTCGCGCGCCTGCGCCTCGGTCAGCCCGACCGCCCCGACCTCGGGGTCGGTGAAGGTCACCCGGCTCACCGCCCGGTAGTCGGCCCACGGCCCGTCGGTGTCGCCGAGCACGTCGCGCACGGCGAGCTCGCCCTGGTAGAGCGAGACGTGGGTCCACGGGCCACGGCCGGTGATGTCGCCGACGGCCCAGAGCCGCTCCCCCGCCCGCATCCGCTCGTCGACCTCGACGTGGTCGGCGCCGGGGTCCAGCCCCACCGTCTCGAGCCCGATGTCGTGGAGGTTCTCCGAGCGTCCGGTGGCGACCAGGAGGCGCTCGACGACGACCTCGTCGCCGTCGACGTCGAGGTGGAACCGCTCGCCGTCGTGGGTGACCCGGGCCAGGTCGGCACCCAGGCGGACGTCGACGCCCTCGTCGCGCAGCACCTCGGCCAGCAGCTCGCCGGCCTCGGGCTCCTCGGCGCCCAGCAGGCGCGGGGCGGCCTCGACGATCGTGACCTGGGTGCCGAAGCGGCGCAGGGCCTGGGCCAGCTCGACCCCGATGGGCCCGCCCCCGACCAGGGCCAGCGAGCGCGGCGCCTCGGAGATCTCGAGCACGTCGCGGTTGGTCCAGTACGGCGTCGCGGCCAGGCCGTCGACCGGCGGCACGGCCGGCTCGGTGCCGGTGTTGAGGACGACCCCGCGGGTCGCGACCAGGCGGGTCAGCCCGCCGGGGGTGTCGACCTCGACGACCCCGGGCCCGGCCAGGCGGCCGTGCCCGCGCACCAGCCGCACGCCGGCCTCCTCGAGGGAGTCGGCGTGGGCGTCGTCGTGCCAGTCGTGGGTCGACTCGCGCACCCGCTGGGCGGCCGGGCCCAGGGACGCCCGCACGTCGACCGTGCCCCCGAGCTCGCCGGCGCGGCGGGCCTCGGCGAGGGTGTCGGCGGCGCGGACGATCAGCTTGGAGGGCGTGCACCCGTGGAAGGGGCACTCGCCGCCCACGAGGCCCGACTCGACCGCGGCGACCCGCAGACCCGCCGCGCCCAGCTTGCGGGCCACGTGCTCGCCGCCGGAGCCGACGCCCAGCACGACGACGTCGACGACCCGGTGCGTCGTGCTCACCGCGACAGGTGCCGGGCGCGGGCGAAGCAGAAGAGCCCGTAGGCGCCGATGCCCAGGGCCAGCGCGCCCAGCAGGAACGGCCCGAACGGCTGCTGCAGCACCTTCTGCAGGGCGACGTCGAGGCCGCCGGACTTGTCGGCCGAGTGCGTCACCGCGGCGTAGAGGAACAGGGCGCCGACGATGCCCACGGCGATGCCCTTGGCGGTGTAGCCGGCCTTGCCGAAGGCGACGTACGCCGTGCCGGAGTCGCCCCTCTTGCCCTCGGCGGTGAGGTTCTTGCGGAAGCCCTCGCTCCACGCGTGGTAGATCTGGAAGATCCCGTAGCCGATGATGCCGGCGCCGACCAGGAAGACCAGCACCTGACCGCCGGGCAGGTCCATCAGGGTCCGGGTGGTGGAGTCGGTGCCTCCGCCGCCCTTGCCGCCACCCTTGCCGCCGCCGCTGCCCGAGCTGGTGGCGACACGGATCGCGCTGATCGCGATCGCGAGGTAGATCAGCGCCTTGCCGGCGCTGAAGACCCGCTTGCCGGTGCGCTTGGCGCCGTCCTCGCTGTCGTGGCCGAAGGCGGCCTCGAGCGCGCGCCACCCGACGAGCAGCAGCATGCCGACGGCCACGAGCCAGACGAGCGCCTTGCCGAACGGCTGCTGGGCCAGCTGGCTCATCGCACCCGTGCTGGTGGTGCTGCCCTCGCGGTCGCCGAAGGCCAGCTGCAGCGCCAACCAGGCGATCAGCAGGTTGACCACGCCGTAGGCGACCATCCCGGCGCGGGCGGCGTGGTCGACCCACCGGTGGTCCTCGGCGGCCTTGCCGAAGTCTGTCGCGGAGCTCATCAGGAAGCCTCTTCCAGGTCGCCGAGGGCGGTCTCGATGGTGCGGTGGAACGTGGGGTAGGCGTAGATCATCGAGCGCAGGGTGGCGACCGGGACCTCGGCGTGCACGGCGACGGCCAGGAAGCCGATCACCTCGCCGCCCGAGGGGCCCATCGCGGTGGCGCCGACGAGCACGCCGCGGTCGGCGTCCTCGACCACCTTGACCAGGCCGCGCCCGCCGGGGCCGTGCAGCCAGCCGCGGGAGGAGGACTCCATCGGCGCGGTGCCGACCCGCACGCGCAGCCCGGCGTCGCGGGCCTGCTGCTCGGTCATCCCGACGCCGGCGACCTCGGGATCGGTGAAGGTGGCGTGCGGCACCGCGTGGTATTGCGCCGGCGCACCCTCCTGCCCGGTGATGTCACGCAGCGCGATCGCGGACTGGTACATCGCCACGTGGGTGAAGGCGCCCTTGCCGGTCACGTCGCCGATGACCCACAGGCGGTCTCCCGCCCGCATCCGCTCGTCGACCTCGACGGTGCGCGCCGCGGGGTCCAGGCCGACCGTCTCCAGACCGATGTCGTCGAGGTTGGGGGTGCGCCCGGCGGCCAGCAGCAGCCGGTCGGCGTGCAGGCTGTCACCGGAGCCGAGCGCGACCTCGAAGCCGCCGTCGGCGTGGCCGACCGAGGTGATCTCGACGCCGGTCATCACCCGCATGCCCTCGCCGACGAAGACCTCCTCGAGCACCTGCGAGGCCTCGGGCTCGTCGGGGCCCAGGATGCGCGGGCCGGCCTCGAGCAGGGTGACCCGCACGCCGAAGCGCTGGAAGACCTGCGCCATCTCGGCGCCGATGGGGCCGCCGCCGATGACGACCAGCGACCCGGGCAGCGAGGTGACCTGCACCGCGTCGCGGTTGGTCCAGTACGGCGTGCCGGCGAGCCCCTCGATCGGCAGCTCGGCCGGGCGGGTGCCGGGGTTGAGCACCACGCCGCGCGCGGCCTCGTAGGCCCGGGTCGAGCCGTCGGGCAGCTCGACGACCACCCGGCCCGGGCCGTCGAGACGCCCGACGCCGTGGTGGAAGGCGACCCCGGCGGCCTCGAGCCGCTCGACGGCGACCTGGTCGTCCCAGCCGCTGGTGGCCTCGGCGGAGATCCGCTCGGCCAGCGGGGCCCACGAGGGGACCACCTGCACCTCGCCGGCGAGCTCGGAGACGCGCCGGGCCTCGGCCAGGCTGTCGGCCGCGCGCAGCATCATCTTCGACGGCACGCAGCCGTAGTAGGGGCACTCGCCGCCGACCAGGTGCTTGTCGACCGCGACGACGCGCAGGCCCGCCTCGGCGGCGCCGGTGGCCAGGGGCTCGGCCCCGGGGCCGAGCCCGACGACCACGAGGTCGACCTGGGTGCTGTCGGGTGTCGGTTCGCTCATCCGGACAGCATGCCCGCTCCCGACGACACCCAGGTCACCCGCCCGGAGGGATGAAGACCTCAGCCGCCGAGGATGCTCGTCTTGTTGCGCTGGATGGTGCCGAGCACCCCGTTGACGAACTGCGGCGACTCGTCGGTCGACAGCTCGCGCACCAGCGCCATCGCCTCCGAGACCGCGACGCCGTCGGGGACGTCGTCGACGTGCAGCAGCTCGAAGACGCCCAGGCGCAGCACGTTGCGGTCGACCGCGGGCATCCTCGAGAGGGTCCAGCCCTCGGAGTACGACGACAGCAGCTCGTCGATCTGCGACTGGTGCTCGGCGACGCCGCGCACCAGGGTGACGGTGTACTCGGTGGTGGGGCGCTCGCCCTCGGCGAGGACGCGCTCGAGCGCCTCGAGCGGGGTCTCGTCGCGCAGCTCGCACGAGAAGAGCACGTCGAGGGCGCGCTTGCGGGCCTTGGTGCGTGCCGACATCAGGCGGTCACGACTTGACGCGGCCCAGGTACGAGGAGTCGCGGGTGTCGACCTTGACCTTCTCGTTCTGGTTGATGAAGAGCGGGACCTGGATCTCGTGCCCGGTCTCGAGGGTGGCCGGCTTGGTGCGACCGGTCGCCGAGTCGCCGGCCAGGCCGGGCTCGGTGAAGGTGATCTCGAGCTCCACCGAGGGCGGGAGCTCGATGAAGAGCACCCGGCCCTCGTGGGTGGCCACGATCGCCTCGTTGTTCTCGAGCAGGAAGTTCGCGGCGTCGCCGACGATCTCCGGCGCGATCTCGAGCTGGTCGTAGGTGCTGATGTCCATGAACACGTAGGACGTGCCGTCGTTGTAGAGGTACTGCATGGTGCGGCGGTCGACCGTGGCGGTCTCGACCTTGGTGCCGGCGTTGAAGGTCTTGTCGACGGTCTTGTTGGACTCGACGTTCTTCAGCTTGGTCCGCACGAAGGCGGGGCCCTTGCCCGGCTTGACGTGCTGGAACTCCACGACGGACCACAGCCCGTTGTCGATGGAGAGAACCATGCCGTTCTTCAGGTCGTTGGTCGATGCCATGCGCGTACGTCAGCCTTTTCGTCGAGGGTCGTAGGAGGGGCGGGACAACAGCGCGCGAGTCTACGTGGCTGCGCGGGTCGCGAGCACGTCGAGGGCCATCCGGTAGCCCTCCACCCCGTGGCCGGCGACGACCTCGACGGCGTGGGCCGTCACCACGGAGTGGTGCCGGAACTCCTCGGGGCGGGTGCGCGGGTCGGAGAGGTGCACCTCGACGAGCGGCGCCACCAGCTGCGCGCAGGCGTCGTGGACGGCGTACGAGTAGTGGGTCCAGGCGGCGGCGTTGAGCACGACGGGCGTCTCGTCGTCGGCGGCGGTGTTGAGCCAGTCGACCATGACGCCCTCGTGGTTGGTCTGGCGCACCTCGACCTGCATGCCCCGCTCGGCTCCCCAGGCCACGCAGCGCTCGACGAGCTCGGCGTGGGTGGTGGTGCCGTAGATCTCGGGCTGGCGGCGGCCCAGCCGCCCGAGGTTGGGCCCGTTGAGCACCAGGACCTTCACGGGCGCGCTCCCGCCATCGTCTCGTAGGCGCCGCGCAGGTGCTCCTCGTCGGGCCCGGCGAGCACGACGGGTCGCCCGACCTCCTCGAGCACCACGAAGCGCAGCTGGTCGCCGCGCGACTTCTTGTCGACCGCCATCGCGGCGCGCAGCGTGTCGTAGTCGGCACCGGCGTAGGAGACCGGCAGCCCGACCCGGGCGAAGGCGCTGCGGTGCCGGTCGGCGGTGGCGTCGTCGAGGCGACCGGCGCGGCGGGCCAGCTCGGCCACGAAGACGCAGCCGATGGCCACGGCCTCGCCGTGGCGCATCGTGTAGCCCTCGGCCCGCTCGATCGCGTGGCCCATCGTGTGGCCGTAGTTGAGGGCCTCGCGACCGGGGTGCCCGCCGGCGCCGCCGGTCTCGCGCAGGTCGGCGACCACGACGTCGACCTTGACCCGCACCGAGCGCTCGACGAGCTCGCGCAGCACCGGGGAGCCGGCGGTCAGCGCGTCGGGGTCGGTGCCCTCGACGAGCTCGAGGATGCGCGGGTCGGCGATGAAGCCGCACTTGACGACCTCGCCGAGGCCGGCCACCAGGTCGGCGCGCGGCAGGGTCGCGAGCAGGGACAGGTCGCAGAGCACCCCGGCGGGCTCGTGGAAGGAGCCGACGAGGTTCTTGCCGGCCGCGGTGTTGACGCCGGTCTTGCCGCCCACCGCCGCGTCGACCATCGCCAGCAGCGTGGTCGGCACGTGCACGACGCGGACCCCGCGCAGCCAGGTGGCGGCCACGAAGCCGCCCAGGTCGGTGGTGGCGCCGCCGCCGAAGGTCACCACGGCGTCGGAGCGGGTGAAGCCGGCCGCCCCGAGCTGCTCCCAGCACCCGGCGGCGCTCGCCGCGGTCTTGGCGGCCTCGCCGTCGGGCACCACGAGCTCGGTGACGCGGTAGGTGCCGCGCAGCGCCTCGAGCACCGGGGCCGCGAGCGCGCGCAGGGTCTCGGGCAGCACCACCGCGACCTGGCGGGGCTGCTCGCCGAGCAGCCCGACGAGCCGGTCGGCGACGCCGTGCCCGACCACCACGTCGTACGGCGCCGCGCCGCCGACGTGCAGCGTGGTGGGCGGGGCGGCGGGGCTGCTCACCGGGCCGCTCCCTCGAGCAGCGCGACGACCTCGTCGGCGACCTCCTCGGGGCTGCGGGCGTCGGTGGTCACGGTGTGCGTGGCGACGGCCTCGTAGACGGGGGTGCGCTCGTCGAGCAGGGCCTTGATGCGGGCCCGCACGTTGCCGAGCAGCAGCGGCCGGCCCACGCCCAGGCCGACGCGCTTGACGGCGTCGCTGAGGCCGACGCGCAGGAAGACCACGGTCTGGCCGGCGAGCTGCTCGCGGGTGGCGGGGTCGAGCACCGCTCCCCCACCGAGAGCCAGCACGCCGTCGTGCTCGGCCAGCGCGGTGGCGACGGCCTTGCGCTCGAGCTCGCGGAAGGCCGCCTCGCCGTCGTCGACGAAGATCTCGGAGATCTCGCGGCCGGCGCTCGCCTCGACGTCGTGGTCGGTGTCGCGCACGGCCACGCCCCAGCGCTGGGCCAGCAGCCCGGCCACGGTGGTCTTGCCGGCGCCCATCGGGCCCACGAGGACCACGCGGGGAGCGCTCACCGGTACCTCAGCGCCTGCAGGTAGCACTCGACGTTGCGCCGGGTCTCGCCCACGGAGTCGCCGCCGAACTTCTCCAGCAGCGCGTCGGCCACGACCAGGGCCACCATCGCCTCGGCGACGATGCCGGCGGCCGGCACCGCGCAGACGTCGGAGCGCTGGTGGTGGGCCACGGCCTCCTCGCCGGTGGCGACGTCGATGGTGCGCAGGGCGCGGGGCACGGTCGCGATCGGCTTCATGGCCGCGCGCACGCGCAGCGCCTCGCCGGTGGTCATCCCGCCCTCGGTGCCGCCGGCGCGCCCGCTGGTGCGCCGGATGCCGTCGGGGCCGGGCACGATCTCGTCGTGGGCCAGCGACCCGGGGGTCGCGGCCAGCGCGAACCCGTCGCCGACCTCGACGCCCTTGATCGCCTGGATGCCCATCAGGGCGCCCGCGAGCCGCGAGTCGAGGCGACGGTCCCAGTGCACGTGCGAGCCCAGGCCGGGCGGCAGCCCGTGCACCACGACCTCGACGACGCCGCCGAGGGTGTCGCCGTCCTTGTGGGCGGCGTCGATGCGCTCGACCATCGCCTGGGAGGTGCCGGGGTCGAGGCAGCGCACGGGGTCGTCGTCGAGCGCGGTGACGGTGGCGGCCGAGGCGTCGACGGGCCAGGAGCCGTCGGGGGCGCGCACGCCGCCGAGCTCGACGACGTGGGAGACCACGCCGGCACCGCAGGCCTGCTCGAGGAAGTTGGTGGCCACGCGGCCCAGGGCCACGCGGGCCGCGGTCTCGCGCGCCGAGGCCCGCTCGAGCACCGGGCGGGCCTCGTCGAAGTCGTACTTCTGCATGCCGGCCAGGTCGGCGTGGCCCGGGCGGGGCCGGGTCAGCGCGGCGTTGCGCGCCAGCGCGTCGAGCTCGGCCTGGTCGACCGGGTCGGCCGACATCACCTTCTCCCACTTGGGCCACTCGGTGTTGCCGACCATGATCGCGACCGGCCCGCCCTGGGTGCGCCCGTGGCGCACGCCGCCGGTGAAGGTGACCTCGTCCTGCTCGAACTTCATCCGGGCCCCGCGGCCGTAGCCGAGGCGGCGCCGGGCCAGCGACTCGGCGACGTCGTCGGAGGTGACCTGGACATGGGCGGGGAGCCCCTCCAGGATCGCGACAAGAGAGGGGCCGTGGGACTCGCCCGCGGTGAGCCAACGCAGCATGTGGCCCAGTCTTTCACGCCAGCAGGAGGGGTCCTCCCAGCAGTCCAAGCAGGGCGCCCACGATCATCGCCGGGCCGAACGGCTTGGCCTGGCGCAGCCTCGACCGGTCACGCCGCACCACCGCCACCACCAGCGCCGGCAGGGCCAGCACCAGGAAGCCCGCGTAGGCGCCGACCAGCGTCTCGGCCACGCCGGCGCGGCCGAGCACGAGACCGACGAGCGCGGCCAGGCGCACGTCGCCGAAGCCCATGCCGGCCGAGTGCACGAACCACAGCACCCAGAAGAAGGAGCGCAGCGCCAGCATCGCGACGCCCGCGCGCAGCACGTCGGTGTGCTCACCGGTCACCGCCCACTCCCCCAGCGCCAGCAGCACCAGGGCACCCGTCGCCGGCAGCACGACCCGCTTGGGCAGCAGCCGGGTGCGGGCGTCGACGTGGGCCAGCAGCGCGCACACCGGGGCGGCCACGGTGACGTAGGCCAGCAGCCACCCGGTGCCCAGCAGTGCCGCGACCAGGGCGACCACCGCGCCCGACACGACGGCGAGCCCGGCCGCGAGGGGCAGCCCGAGGGACCGGGTGGCCGCGACGTCGGCGTACGACGGTGGGTCGGGCTCGTCGGCCGGGTGGTCGCCGGGCGGCGGGTCGGGCAGCCGGCGCAGGACGGCCGGCCCCAGGGCGCCTCCGGCGGCCGCGAGCGCGACCGCCGCCAGGGCGACCAGCGGCTCCACCTCAGCCCCGCGCTCGGGCGCGCAGCGCGCGCTCGCCGGCCTCGCGCATCACGGCGAGCAGGGTGCTGCGGTCGACGGAGGAGGCGGCGCCGAGGAAGAGCCCGACCTGCAGCGCGGCCTGGTGGACGAGCAGGTCGAGGCCCCCGACGAGCACGGCCCCGCGCCCGCCGGCAGCGCTGGCCAGCGGGGTGGGCCAGGGGTCGTAGAGCACCTCGAAGAACACCGGCGCCTCGAGCAGCGCGAGCAGGTCGGGCCCCTGCGCGCTCGCGGGCACGGTGGAGACCACCACGTCGGCGCGCACCGGCTGCGTGGGCAGCGCCAGCGCCTCGACCCGGGGTGCCGAGGGGTGCGCGCGGACCGCGTCGACGGTCTGCGCCGCGCGCTGCGGCGAGCGGGCCAGCACCCGCACCCGGGTGGCGCCCTCCTCGACCAGCGCCAGGGCGGTCGACGCGGCGGTGGCCCCGCCGCCGAGCACCACCACGTCGTCGACGGCCCCGGCCCAGCGCTCGCGCACCGCGGCGGCCGCACCGGGGAGGTCGGTGTTGTCCGCCAGCCCTCCGGCGACGACGTCGTCGCCGAGCACGAGCGTGTTGGCGGCTCCCACCAGGCGGGCCCGGTCGGTGACCTCGCCGGCGAGGTCGAGCAGCTCGCGCTTGAGCGGCATGGTCAGCGACAGCCCGCGCCACGAGGGGTCGAGGCCGCGCAGGAAGTCGGCGAGGGTCCCGCCCGGCACCCGCACCGCCTCGTAGGTCCAGCCCTCCAGCCCCAGTGCGTCGTACGCCGCGCGGTGCAGCACCGGCGACAGGGAGTGGTCGACGGGGTCGCCGAGCACGGCGCAGCGCACAGGAGCCACCGTCGTGCTCAGCAGCGGTCCGACTGGGTGTCGCAGTACTCGTCGAGCTCGCGGCGGAAGCCGAGGAACTCGTCGTAGGACTCGGTGAACTTCGTCTCGCCGGTCTCGAGGTTCACCGTCACGTAGAACAGCCAGGGCCCGTCGGCCGGGGCGGCGGCCGCCGCGATGGCCGCGTCGCCGGGCGCCTCGATCGGGCCGGGCGGCAGCCCCTGCTGGGTGTAGGTGTTGTACGGCGAGTCGGCCACGGAGTCGATCTCGTCGAGCGTGAGCCGGGCGATGGGCGACTTGTCGAGGGCGTAGTTGACGGCCGCGTCGATCTGCAGCAGCCCGTTGGTGACCCCGTTCTCGGGGTTCTCCAGCCGGTTGTAGATCACCCGGGCGACCTTGGGCATGTCGTCGCCGCGGCCCTCGGCCTCGACCAGGCTGGCCACGGTCATCAGCTCGTGGGGGGTGTAGCCGAGCTCCTCGGCGGCGCCCTCGAGGTCGGCCTCCTCGGCGGCCTGCTCCCAGCGGTCGACCATCGCGCCGAGCATGTCCTTGGGCTTGTCCTTCGGGCCGAAGGCGTAGGTGGAGGGGAACAGGTAGCCCTCGGGGTTGCCGTCGGCGTAGTCGGGCAGCCCGATCTTCTGGGGCTGGTCGAGCACGTTGCGGAAGCGGCCGGCACCGAAGTCGGTGCCCTTGGCCAGCACGTCGACCACCTGGTCGACGTTGAGGCCCTCCGGGACCGTGACCGAGCTGGTCAGCAGGTTGGCGGGATCGACCAGCACGTCGATCGCGTCGGCCGAGGCCATCTCCTTCTGCAGCTCGTAGAAGCCGACCTGGATGCCGGCCGACTCGCTGTCGGCCTGGGCGGCGGAGATGCAGGAGTCGACCGAGGCCACGACGTCCTCGTCCTTGAGGCCGCGGCAGATCGCGGCGGCGCTGTCGCCGCTGCTGACCTCGAAGAGCACCCGCCCGCGCCCGGGACCGTCGTAGTCGGGCGCGGAGGAGAAGCGGTCGGAGACGAAGTCGGTGACCTTGGTGCCGGCGAACCACAGCCCGCCGCCGATGAGCGCGAGCGCGACGAGCACCGCCAGGCAGCCGGGGAGCCGGCTGCGCTTGCGGCGCCGGGAGCCGCCCGCGACGTACTCGGGTTCGGCGGGCAGCACCGTGGCTGCGTCGACCGTCTCCCCGTCGGGCTGGTGCTCGCTCATGCCTGCTCCTCGACGATCTCGCCCGGAGCGGTGCCCGTGGCGCGTTCGGTGTCCAGTGCGTGCTGGAGGATGAACACGGCCGCTGCCTGGTCCACCACCGCACGCCGGTTGCTGCCCTTGCGTCCTCGGTCGCGCAGCATAGCCTCCGCCGAGACGGTGGTGAGGCGCTCGTCGACCAGCCGCACCGGCACCGGGGCGACCCGGCGCGCCAGCGCGACCGCGAACTCACGGACCTTCACCGCCGCCGGACCCTCGCCGCCCTTCAGCGAGCGGGGCAGCCCGACGACCACCTCGACGACCTCGGAGTCCTCCGAGACCTCCTTGAGGATGGCGCCCAGGCGTCGCAGGTCGCCGCCACCGCGGCGCACCGTCTCGACCGGCGTGGCCAGGAACCCCGTGGGGTCGCTGCGGGCCACCCCGATCCGGGCGTCGCCCGGGTCGATGCCCAGGCGGGTGCCGTGGCGCACCCGGCTCAGGCCCCGGCCGCGCGCGCGACCTCGGCCTCGACCGCGGCGAGCGCCTCGTCGAGGCGGGTGGTGTCGGTGCCGCCGCCCTGGGCCACGTCGGCCTTGCCGCCGCCCTTGCCGCCGACGAGCGGACCGACCGCGCGCACCAGGTCGTTGGCGCTGAGCCCGCGGGCACGCGCCGCGTCGTTGGTGGCCGCGACCACCGACACCTTGGCGTCGAGGACGCCGAGCACGACCACCACACCGGGTCGGTCCTGTGGCAGCCGGCCGCGCACGTCGGTGGCCAGGGTGCGCACGTCGCCGCCGCCCGCGCCGTCGACCCGGTGGGCCACGACGGCGACGCCCTGCACGTCGCTCGCGCCGGCGGCCAGTGCCGCGCCGCCGGAGAGCAGCTGGGACAGGCGGGCCTTCTCGACCTCCTTCTCGGCCGAGCGCAGCCGCTCGACGAGGTCGGAGACCCGCGGGACGAGGTCGTCGGGCTGCGTCTTGAGCAGGCCGGTGAGCTGGGCGACCACGTCGCGCTCGCGGGCCAGGTAGGCGAAGCCCTCGACGCCGGTGAAGGCCTCGATGCGCCGGTTGCCCGAGCCCACCGACGACTCGCCGGTCACCACCACGGTGCCGATCTGGGAGGAGTGCTCGACGTGGGTGCCGCCGCACAGCTCGCGCGACCACGGGCCGCCGATCTCGACCACGCGCACCTGGGTGTCGTCGTAGGTCTCGCCGAAGAGCGCGATCGCGCCCCACTCCTTGGCCTGCTCGAGCGTCATGTACTGCCATCCGACGGGCAGGTCGGCGCGCAGCGCCTGGTTGGAGACCTGCTCGATGTCGCGCACCTGCTCGGGGCTCAGCGAGCTGGTCCAGCCGAAGTCGAGGCGCAGGTAGCCGGGACGGTTGTAGGAGCCCGACTGCAGGGCCGAGGGGCCGAGCACCTCGCGCAGCGCGGCGTGCACCACGTGGGTGCCCGAGTGGGCCTGGCGCGCGCCGGTGCGCCACTCGGGGTCGACCTGGGCGGCGAGCAGGGCGTCCTGCACGAGCTCGCCCTCGAGCACGCGCACCTGGTGGACCACCAGCCCGCGCACCGGGCGCTGCACGTCGAGCACCTCGAGCCGGGTGCCGTCACCGACCAGGACGCCCGCGTCGGCGGCCTGGCCGCCGGACTCGGCGTAGAACGGGGTGCGGTCGAGCACGACCTCGCCGACCTCGCCGGCGCCCAGCGCGGGCACGCCGGCACCGCCCGAGAGGACCGCGAGCACCCGCGACTCGGTCTGCAGCGTCTCGTAGGCCAGCCAGTCGGTCGGGCCGTGGGCGTCGAGGATGCCGCGGTAGACCCCGGTGTCGGCGTGCTGGCCCTTCTTGGCCTTGGCGTCGGCCTTGGCGCGCTCGCGCTGCTCGGCCATCAGCCCGCGGAAGCCCTGCTCGTCGACGCCGAGACCGGCCTCCGAGGCCATCTCGAGGGTCAGGTCGATCGGGAAGCCGTAGGTGTCGTGCAGGGTGAACGCCTGGGCGCCGGAGAGCTGGGCCCGGCCGGTGCTGCGGACCTCGTCGGCGGCGCGGTCGAAGAGCTGGGTGCCGGCGAGCAGCGTCTTGGCGAACGCGTCCTCCTCGGCGTAGGCGACCCGGCTGATCCGGTCGAAGCCGGTCTCGACCTCGGGGTAGGACAGCTTCATCCGGTCGCGGCTGACCGGCAGCAGCTCGCGCAGCGCCGGGCCGTCGTACCCGAGCAGGCGCATGGAGCGGATGGCCCGGCGCAGCAGGCGACGCAGCACGTAGCCGCGGGCCTCGTTGCCGGGGGTGACGCCGTCGCTGATCAGCATCAGCGCGCTGCGCACGTGGTCGGCCACGACGCGGAAGCGCACGTCGTCAGCCGGGTCGGCGCCGTACTTCCTGCCGCTCAGCTCGGCCGCGCGCTCGATGACCGGGAAGACCTCGTCGATCTCGTAGAGGTTCTCCTTGCCCTGCAGCAGGTAGGCCACCCGCTCCAGGCCCATGCCGGTGTCGATGTTCTTGGCCGGCAGCGGGCCCTCGACGTCGAAGTCGGCCTTCGAGCGCACCTGGCTCAGCGACTCCTGCATGAACACGAGGTTCCAGATTTCCAGGAACCGGTCCTCGTCGGCGTTCGGGCCGCCGTCGGGGCCGTAGGCCGGCCCGCGGTCGACGTAGATCTCCGAGCAGGGACCGCCGGGGCCCGGCACGCCCATGTTCCAGTAGTTGTCCTCGAGGCCGCGCTCCTGGATGCGCTCGAAGGGCAGGCCCGCGACCTCGTGCCACAGCTGCTTGGCCTCGTCGTCGCTGGGCAGCACCGTGACCCAGATCTTCTCGGGGTCGAAGCCGAAGCCGCCGTCGTCGACGGAGCCGGTGACCAGGCTCCAGGCGAAGCGGATCGCCCCCTCCTTGAAGTAGTCGCCGAAGGAGAAGTTGCCGCACATCTGGAAGAAGGTGCCGTGACGCGTGGTCTTGCCGACCTCCTCGATGTCGAGGGTGCGCACGCACTTCTGCACGCTGGTGGCCCGGTCCCACTTGGGGGTCTCCTGGCCCAGGAAGTAGGGCTTGAAGGGCACCATGCCGGCGTTGACGAACAGCAGGTTGGGGTCGTCGAGCAGCAGCGAGGCCGACGGCACGACCGTGTGCCCGTGACGCTCGAAGTGCGCCACGAACCTGCGCCGGATCTCCGCGGTCTCCATCAGCTGCTGCCTTCCTGTCCTGCTGTCGGTGGGGGTGTGTCGGGGTGGTCGGTGGGGGCCGCCTGGATCTGTCGGGGGCCGGCGGCGGCGAGCCGCTCGCGCAGCTCGTCCTGGACCTCGGCCCGGCCCTGGGCGACCTCGTCGCGGAAGAGGCGGGCACCGAGGGCCAGGGCGCCGACCCGGTCGCGCAGACCGTCGGCGGTGAGCGCCTCGGCCGCGCGGCGACCACGCACCATCGCGTAGACCCCGGCGCCGGCTCCGGCCACGAACCAGAGCCCGCGGCTCATGCGGCGGGCTCCGCCTGGTCGGCGCGGCCCCGGGCCTGCCACTCGCGACGCGCGGCGCGCAGGTCGGCGCGGCGCTGCTTGCGCGCCCGCTTGACCTCGCGACGCATCTCGAAGCGGATGCGGTGGCGGGTCTCCGGCGCCAGGGCGCGACGCAGCCCGTGGGCCAGCGACGCGGCCTGCACGGCGCTCTCGCGCAGCACCAGGTCGGCGAAGAGCGGGGCCGGCACGGTCGGCGCGTCCTGCGCGTCCTGCCCGTCCTCCGCGGCGCTGGGTGCCTCGGGCTCCTCGCCCACGTGCGTGATGACGTACTCGTGGGCGTCGAGCGACTCGCGCCGCTGCTGACGGGCCAGCCGGTGCTCGACGTCCTCGACCCGCGCCACCAGCTCCTCGGCGCTGCGGCGCACCGCGTCGAGATCGGCCGCGGCCCTGCGTCGGGCGCGCCCCACGGCCACCAGCGCGGCGGCGGCGAGCAGCCCGAGCAGGAGCACGGCGACGGTGGTCGCGACGAGTGCCCACACGGGCACGCTCCACTGCTCGGTCATGGTGCCCGACCCTACCGTCCGCGGATGATGCGACGAACTCGCTCCCACCGCTCCTTGATCGCCGCCTCGGCACCGATCTCCTTGGGCCGGTAGTACGTCGCGTCGGCGACCACGTCGGGGGCGTACTGCTGCTCGGCCACCCCGTAGGGCTCGTCGTGGCTGTAGGTGTAGCTGCGGCCGTGGCCCAGGTCCTTGGCGCCCGCGTAGTGGGCGTCGCGCAGGTGGGCCGGCACCGGCCCGACCTTGCCCGCACGCACGTCGCCGGACGCCTCGGCCAGCGCGGTCGTGACGGCGTTGGACTTGGGCGCCACGGCCAGCGCGATGGTGGCGTGGGCCAGGTTGAACTTCGCCTCGGGCATCCCGATCAGCTGGACGGCCTGGGCGGCGGCCACCGCGGTGGTCAGCGCCGACGGGTCGGCCAGCCCGATGTCCTCGCTGGCCAGGACCACCAGGCGGCGCGCGATGAAGCGCGGGTCCTCGCCGGCCTCCATCATCCGGGTCAGGTAGTGCATGGCGGCGTCGGCGTCGGAGCCGCGCACCGACTTGATGAAGGCGCTGGTGACGTCGTAGTGCTGGTCGCCCTGGCGGTCGTAGCGCACCGCTGCCTGGTCGACGGCCGTCTCCGCGGTGGGCAGGTCGATCGCGGTGGCACCGCGGGCCCGTGCCGCGCCGGCCGCGGCCTCGAGATAGGTCAGGCTGCGCCGGGCGTCGCCGCCGGCCAGGCGCACCAGGTGCTCGGCGGCGTCCTCGTCCAGGGTGTACTCCCCCGCGAGCCCGCGCTCGTCGACCAGCGCCTGGTCGATGACCGCGCGCACGTCGTCGTCGCTCAGCGACTCCAGGCGCAGCAGCAGGCTGCGCGACAGCAGCGGGGAGATGACCGAGAAGAACGGGTTCTCGGTGGTGGCGGCCACCAGCGTGACCCACCGGTTCTCGACGCCGGGCAGCAGCGCGTCCTGCTGGGCCTTGCTGAAGCGGTGCACCTCGTCGACGAAGAGCACGGTCTCGTTGCCCGTCGCGACCAGCTCAGCCCGCGCGCTGTCGATGGCAGCCCGGACCTCCTTGACGCCCGCCGAGACCGCCGAGACCTCGACGAAGCGGCGGTCGGTCTGCTGGCTCAGGATCGAGGCGATCGTGGTCTTGCCGGTGCCCGGCGGCCCCCACAGCAGGAGCGACAGCGAGCGCTGGTCCTCGATCAGCTGGTGCAGCGGCGAACCCGGCTCGCGCAGCTGCGACTGGCCCACCAGCTCCTCGAGGGTGCGCGGGCGCATCCGCACCGCCAGCGGCGCCGAGGCGTGCGAGCTGGCGGCCAGGGAGCCCCCGCCGGTCCTGCCGGACCCGGGCGTCGGGGCGTCGAACAGTGCGTCCACCCCGACAGCCTAGGAGCCGGTGCTCAGGCCGAGACCATCTGCCTCGACTTCACGTCGAACCAGCGCTTCTCGTAGCCGGGACCGGTGGCCAGGTCCTCGGGCGTGACCCCGGGGTCCGGGCTGCCCTGGGCGTCGACGCCCAGCAGCCCGGAGGTGACCGGGGTGCGCGGCGCGTCGCCCAGCTCGCCGGCGAAGTGGCAGGCCACCTTGTGGCGCGGACCGATCTGCAGCAGCGGCGGCTCGACCTTGGCGCAGATGTCCTGGGCCAGGTGGCAGCGGGTGCGGAAGCGGCAGCCCGACGGCGGGTTGATCGGGCTGGGCACGTCGCCCTCGAGCCGGATCCGCTCGCGGCGGCCCCCGATGGCCGCCTGCTTCACGTCGGGCACCGCCGAGAGCAGCGCCTGCGTGTACGGGTGGTGCGCGGAGCCGTAGATCGTCTCGCGGTCGGCGATCTCGACGATCTTGCCCAGGTACATCACCGCGACCTCGGGGCAGAAGTGCCGCACGATCGCCAGGTCGTGGGCGATGAACAGGAACGCGATGCCCATCTCGGCCTGCAGCTCCTGGAGCAGGTTGATCACCTGGGCCTGGATCGAGACGTCGAGCGCGGAGACCGGCTCGTCGGCCACCAGCAGCTTGGGGTTCAGCGTGAGCGCGCGGGCGATGCCGATGCGCTGGCGCTGCCCGCCGGAGAACTCGTTGGGGTAGCGGTTGTAGTGCTCCGGGTTGAGGCCCACGACCTCGAGGAGCTCCTTGACGCGGTCCTTGATCTTGTTCTGCGGCACCACCTTGTGCACCGACAGCGGCGCCCCGACGATCGACCCGACGGTGTGGCGCGGGTTCAGCGAGGTGTAGGGGTCCTGGAAGATCATCTGCACGTCGCGGCGCAGCGGCTTCATGGCGCGGTTCGACAGCTTCGCCAGGTCGACCCGGTCCTCGCCGAAGTGCATCGAGCCGCCCGTCGGCTCGTAGAGGCGGGTGATGAGTCGGCCGGTGGTCGACTTGCCGCAGCCCGACTCCCCCACCAGGCCCAGCGAGCCGCCCTTGGGCACCTCGAAGCTGATCCCGTCGACGGCCTGGACGTGGCCGATGGTGCGACGCACGACGCCCGAGGACTTCACCGGGAAGTACATCTTCAGGTCGTCGACCGAGAGCACGGCCGGCGCGTTCGGGTCCAGGCGGGTGGCGCCGTGGCCCTGGGCGGCGATCTCGGCGAAGCTCAGGTGCGAGACGTCGTCGGGCTTGGCCAGCTCGGGGGCGTGCTGGGACTCCGGGTTGTCCGGGTTGCGCTCCGGGTCGGTGTCCAGGTTGATGTTCGACATCACTTCTCCTCGAGCAGCTCAGGGGCGATGACGGGCAGGACCTCGCGCTCGAAGATCACCTCGGGGTCGCGCAGGTGGCAGCGCTTGAGGTGTCCGACGCCGCTGTTGCCCTGCTCGAAGGCGGGCATCGTGGTGGCGCACAGGTCGCCCTCGACCTTGTCGGAGTGCACGCAGCGGGGGTGGAAGGCGCACCCGGTCGGCGGGTTGAGCAGGCTCGGCGGGTTGCCGGGGATCGGGATCAGCTTGGAGTCGGTGTCACCCGTGACGTCGGGCACCGAGGAGAGCAGGCCCCAGGTGTAGGGCATCTGCGGCCGGGTCAGGATCTCCTTGCCCGGGCCGTACTCCACGCCGCGACCGGCGTACATGACCAGCACGTCGTCGGCCATCTCGGCGATCACGCCGAGGTCGTGGGTGATGATGATGACCGCGGAGTTGAACTCGCTCTGCAGGTCCTGGAGCAGGTCGAGGATCTGCGCCTGCACCGTCACGTCGAGCGCGGTGGTCGGCTCGTCGGCGATCAGCAGCGACGGGTCGTTGATCAGCCCCATCGCGATCATCGCGCGCTGGCGCATGCCGCCGGAGAACTGGTGGGGGAAGTCGTCGACGCGGCGGTCGGGCTGCGGGATGCCGACGCGGTCGAGCATCTCCACGGCCTTGCGGCGGGCCTCGCGCTTGGTGGCCTTGGGGTGGTGGACCAGGTAGGCCTCGGCGAGCTGGCCGCCGATCTTGTAGAAGGGGTGCAGCGCGGCCAGGGCGTCCTGGAAGATCATCGCGATCTGGCGCCCGCGCAGCTTGCGCAGCCCCGCCTCGTTGAGGCCCACGACCTCCTGGCCGTCGACGCGGATCGAGCCGGTGATGCGGGCGGTGCGGGCGTCGTGCAGGCCCAGGACGGCCATGGAGGAGACCGACTTGCCGGAGCCCGACTCCCCCACGATGCCGAGGGTCTTGCCCTGCTCCACGGAGTAGCTGAGGTCCTGCACGGCCGTGACCATGCCGTCCTCGGTCGGGAAGCGGACCGTGAGGTCCTCCACCACGAGGAACGGTTCGGTGGCGCTCACGAGAGCCTCACTCTCGGGTCGAGGACGGAGTAGACGAGGTCGACGATCAGGTTGGCCAGGATCAGCACGACGGCGCTGAAGAGCGCGGTGGCCGAGACGATCGGCAGGTCGCGCTGAATCACAGCACGCAGGCTCCACAGGCCGATGCCCTCGATGTCGAAGATGCGCTCGGTGAAGATCGTACCGGCCAGCAGGGTGCCGAAGTCGATGCCGAAGATCGTCACGATCGGCACCAGCGCGGCGCGCAGGCCGTGCTTGTAGACCACGGTGCGGGTGGGCAGCCCCTTGGCCTTGGCGGTGCGGATGTAGTCCTCGCTCAGCGCCTCGACCATCGCCCCGCGGGCGTAGCGGGTGTACTGGGTGCAGCCGAAGATGCCCAGGCAGATCCAGGCCAGCGCCAGCCCGCCGAACCACCCCGTTGGTGAGTCGGTGAACGGCACGTAGCCGGTGTTGCCGATGATCGGCACCTCCCACTTCAGGGAGAAGAACAGCCAGGTCAGCAGGGCGAAGAGGTAGTACGGCACCGAGCTGAGGAACAGGAAGCTGGAGACCAGCGCCTTGTCCTGCACGGTGCCGCGTCTTCGCGCGGCCGCCACCCCTAGTGGCACTCCGAGCAGGAGGTAGAGGGTCGCGCCGCCGATGGCCACGGAGAAGGTCGCCGGCAGGCGGTCCTTCATGTCCTCCCAGACGGGTTTGCCGTTCTTGTAGGAGAGCCCGAAGCAGGGCGCGTCGCAGCGGGTGGTCTGGGCGGCGACGGTGATGTCGCGCCCGACGAAGACGCCCTTGACGTAGTCGCCGTACTCGGCGTACCAGGCGTTGTTATAGCCCAGCTCCTCGGTGAAGCGGTCGAGGCGCTCGGCGTTGCAGCGGTTGGAGGTCTTGGTGTCGCACATGACCCGGGCGGGCTCGTTGGGCCCGTACCAGAAGAGCAGGAAGATCGACATCGACACCAGGAACAGCACCAGCACACCGGCCAGGAGCCGTTTGACGACGTAGGCGAACATCGAGGATCTCTCTTCCGTGGGGAGGTCGTGCGGGGCGACGGGGACCCCCGGGTCTCGGGGGTCCCCGCCACTGTCGTGCTATTGGTCGTGCACTAGCCGGTGGTGCGGTGAACCGAAGGGCTCACGTGGTGCTGATCGACGGGGTCGATCACTGCATCACGAAGAGGTCCTTGTAGTTCGGGGCACCGATCGAGCCGTCACCGGTCGGGTTGCCGATCTTGGAACCGAACGCGTAGAGGTCGTTGCGGAACGCGGTCGGGATGATCGGGAAGAACTCGGTCGACAGGTCCTCGTCGAGCTGGCCCCAGGCCTCGGCCTGCTCCTCGAGGTCCAGGGTCGGGAT
This sequence comes from Nocardioides salarius, assembly GCF_016907435.1. Classification (NCBI taxonomy): domain Bacteria; kingdom Bacillati; phylum Actinomycetota; class Actinomycetes; order Propionibacteriales; family Nocardioidaceae; genus Nocardioides; species Nocardioides salarius. The sequence goes on from NZ_JAFBBZ010000001.1 coordinate 315,509, forward strand.
CTCGTCCATGCGGTCGTCCACCGACTGCTCGGAGAAGAAACCGGTGTTGTAGGTCGCGCCGGTGCGGGTCAGCGGCGGGACCATGGTTAGGCCCGAGGGCCAGTCCGAGCACCAGTTGACGCCACGCAGGTTCAGGCTCTGGTTGCGCTTGTCGTCCGGGTTGGTCCAGGTGGAGTACGGCGACTCCTGGGTGCCCTTCGCGTCGACCGTGAAGCCGGCCTGCTCGAAGCCCTCGGTGATGACCTTCTGCGTCGCGACGGACAGCGGGTCGGCCTCGTAGTAGATCATCGAGATCTCGGCCGGCGTGTCCGACTCGGCCAGGAGCTCCTTGGCCTTCTCCGGGTCGAAGGTGAACTGCTCACCGTCGACGAAGTAGTCGCTCTTGCCGGACATGCCCGGGGGCATGATCGAGTTGGCGGGCACGCGGGTCACGCCCGGCACCTCACCGCCGGCCTGCCACGCGTCCTCGTAGGGGTAGGCGTAGGCCACGGCCTTGCGCCAGTTCAGGTCCGTCGACTCGTAGTCGGGGTACAGGAAGCTGGTGCACTGCGAGGACTGCTGCACCAGGCGGTCGCCGAGGACGTCGGAGCCGTCGGTGTAGCTGCTCGAGCCGAGCTGGGTGGACAGCGCGGTCTGCGACTCGGTGTTGTCGCTGAGCATGATCTGGTCGGTCTGGTCGCCGTCGGCGTTGAACTTGAAGACCCACTTGTCGGCGTACTGGTGGCGCGCCGGGTCGGACTCGGGGTTCCACTGGTCGTTCTTGACCAGCACCAGCTCGTCGCCGGGGCGGAACGAGTCGACCTTGTAGGGGCCGTTCGACTTGATGTTCTGGCCGTAGGCCGGGGGCTGGCTCTCCTTGCCGAGCGGAGCCGGGCCCATCGCCATGAAGGCGCCCCAGTAGTCCATGTCGGGGAAGGTCTTGGCCATCTTGATGGTGACGGTCGAGGCGTCGTTGTCGAACTCGACACCCTCCCAGTCGGCGTTCTTGCTGGTGTAGGGGCCCTCGTACTCGCCCGCACCCAGGAAGTACTGCTGGGAGTACTCGGTGCCCGGACCCGACGGGAACTGCTCGGAGTCCATCGACCGGTTGATGCCCCAGGCGACCTCCTCCGCGGTGATCGGGGAGCCGTCCTCCCAGGTGGCGTCGTCGCGGATCTCGAAGGTCCACTCGGTGAAGTCCTCGTTGGGCTGACCGAGGTCGACGGCCAGGTCGGGGACCAGGATCATCTCGCCGGTGCTCGACTCGGGGTCACGCTTGTACTGCGTCAGCGAGCGGCTGGTCAGCGCCTGCTGGATCGAGTTGCCGGTGACCGACCAGCCGTTGGTGGGGTCGAGGTCGTCCGGGCCGGGGTCGCCGGGCAGGAAGACGGTGATGGTGCCACCAGCGGTGGCGCCCTCGATGTCCTCGGCCGGGCCCTGGGCCTCGGGGTCCTTGTCGATGGTCTCGGAGGCGTTGTCGAACTCGCGCTCACCCGCGTTGGTCTCGCCACCGTCGCCCGAGCCACCACACGCGGCGAGGGTCAACAGCGCAGCGCCGGCGACAACCGCCAGCGGCTTGGTCCGTCTCATTGTCCAGCCTTTCCTGTTACTTGGTCGTGGCGCGAGGAGGATTCGCACCACGTCGAGCCCCGTCAGCGACGGGTCTTCGGGTCGAGCGCGTCACGAACCGCGTCGCCCAAGAGGTTGAGTGCCAGCACGAGCGCCACGATGCCGAGCAGCGGCTGCCACAGGTAGAGGGAGTAGTCGTTGAAGAAGCTGGTCGCCTGCGTCAGCGTCTGGCCCCACGAGGGCCGGGAGGTGATGCCGATGCCGAGGAAGGCCAGGCCCGCCTCGGCGGAGACGAAGGCCGGCAGCATCAGCGAGGTGCTGACCACGATGGGGGCGGCGAGGTTGGGCATCAGCTCGCGTAGCAGCACCCGGTGGGTGGGCATGCCCAGCACGCGGGCGGCCTGGATGAACTCGCGCTCGCGCAGCGAGAGCACCTCGCCGCGGATCAGGCGGGCCAGGCCCATCCAGCCGAAGAAGGCCAGCACCAGCACCAGCTGGGTGACCTGGATGGTCACGTAGTTGGGATTGTCCTGGAAGCGCTCGCTGACGATGGGGGCGATGGTCAGCGCGGCCAGCAGGAACGGCAGCGTCAGGAAGAAGTCGGTGGCGAAGGAGATGATCTTGTCGACGACGCCGCCGAGGAAGCCGGCCAGCAGGCCCAGCGTGATGCCCACGATGGTGGCCACGATCGTGGCCAGGGTCGCGATCTGCAGGGAGTTGCGAGCGCCCTCGAGCCAGAAGGCCAGGTTGTCGGTCGCGGTGCGCGGCGCGATGCCGAACGGGTGCTCCATCGTGAACGCGCCGTAGGGCGGGCCGTACTCGGGACGCGGGACGCCGTCGAGGTCGAGGAACTGGCTGGGCAGCACCGTGTCGGTGTCGACACCGAAGAGCCGCTGCAGGGCTCCGGAGAACACCGCGATGAGCACGAAGAAGACCACGGTGGCCAGGCAGACGACAGCGATCTTGTCGCGCATCAGGCGACCCATCGCGATCCGCATCGGCGACTTGCCGGTGATCGACTTCGCCTTCTTGGTGCTCGGGTCCTTGCCCTGGGGCTCGTCGCTCATGTGACCCAGCGTCTCGGGTCCGGCGGTCTGTGCCGACGACATGCTCACCCCATCTGGTTGGTTCGCCGGGGGTCTCCCGGCGCGCGCTCCCTGCGCGCCGAAGGGGACTCTATGTGACACGTGACGCGTCGTCGGTCACTCGGGAGTAACGATCTGGTCTCGACCCCCGAGACGCCACGACCCCCCTGCGCCCGGGGCGCAGGGGGGTCGTCGACGACCGGTCGCGAGGGGCTCAGGCCGGGGCTGCCCCGTCACTCTCGTCCGCGTCGGTGTCCCCGGGCTCGGGCTCGGCGTCGACCCCGGCCTCGGCGCGCTGCTCCGGGGTGATCGGCGCGGGAGCGGCGGTCAGCGGGTCGAAGCCGCCGCCGGACTTGGGGAAGGCGATGACGTCGCGGATCGAGTCGGCGCCCGCGAGGATCGCGACGATGCGGTCCATGCCCACCGCGATGCCGCCGTGCGGGGGCGCGCCGTACTTGAACGCGTCGAGCAGGAAGCCGAACTTCTCGGCCGCCTCCTCCTCGCCGATGCCCATCACCGAGAAGACACGCTTCTGCACGTCCTCGCGGTGGATACGGATCGACCCGCCGCCCAGCTCGCTGCCGTTGCAGACGATGTCGTAGGCGTAGGCCAGCGCGGCACCCGGGTCGGACTCGAGGGAGTCCATGAACTCCGGCTGCGGGCTGGTGAAGGCGTGGTGGACCGCGGTCCACGCACCCGCGCCCACGGCGACGTCGCCGCTGGCGACCGCCTCGCTGGCCGGCTCGAAGAGCGGCGCGTCGACGACCCAGGTGAAGGCGAAGGCCGACTCGTCGATCAGGTCGCAGCGGCGACCGATCTCGAGGCGCGCCGCGCCGAGGAGTGCCCGGCTCGACTTGGTGGCACCGGCCGCGAAGAAGACGCAGTCGCCGGGCTGGGCGCCCACGTGGGCGGCCAGGCCGTCCTTCTCGGCGTCGGTCAGGTTCTTGGCGACCGGACCCCCGAGGGTGCCGTCCTCGCCGACCAGCACGTAGGCCAGGCCGCGTGCGCCGCGCTGCTTGGCCCACTCCTGCCAGGCGTCGAGCTGCTTGCGCGGCTGCGAGGCGCCGCCGGGCATGACCACGGCGCCGACGTACTCGGCCTGGAAGACCCGGAACGGGGTCTCGGCGAAGTAGTCGGTGCACTCGACCAGCTCCTGGCCCATGCGCAGGTCGGGCTTGTCGGAGCCGTAGCGCGCCATCGCGTCGGCGTAGGTCATCCGCGGGATCGGGCGCGGGATCTCGACGTCGATGAGCGCCCACATCGCCGAGAGGACGTCCTCCATCAGCGCGATCACGTCCTCCTGCTCGACGAAGGACATCTCGATGTCGAGCTGGGTGAACTCGGGCTGGCGGTCGGCGCGGAAGTCCTCGTCGCGGTAGCAGCGCGCGATCTGGTAGTAGCGCTCCATGCCGCCGACCATCAGCAGCTGCTTGAAGAGCTGCGGGCTCTGCGGCAGGGCGTACCAGCTGCCGGGGTGCAGGCGGGCCGGGACCAGGAAGTCGCGGGCGCCCTCGGGCGTGCTGCGAGTCAGGGTCGGGGTCTCGACCTCGACGAAGGCGTGGCGGTCCAGCACGTCGCGCGCGGCCTTGTTGACCTTGCTGCGCAGGCGCAGCGCGTGCGCGGGCCCCGAGCGGCGCAGGTCGAGGTAGCGGTGCTTGAGCCGCACCTCCTCCCCCACCTCGACGTGCTCGTCGATGGGGAACGGCAGCGGCGCGGCGGCGCTGAGCACCTCGAGGTCGGTGGTGACGACCTCGATCTCACCGGTGGGCAGGTTGGCGTTGGCGTTGCCCTCGGGGCGCAGGCCGACCTCACCGGTCACCTTGATGCAGTACTCGTTGCGCAGCTGGTGGGCCACGGCCTCGTCGCGCACGACCACCTGCACGACGCCGCTGGCCTCGCGCAGGTCGAGGAAGGCGACCCCGCCGTGATCGCGCCGCCGCGCCACCCACCCGGCGAGGGTGACGGTCTGGCCGACGTGCTCGGCGCGGAGGGCGCCGGCGTCATGGGTGCGGATCACTGCTTCTGCTCCTGATCTGTGCGGGAGACGACCTTCGGTCGGAGGTCGTCGGAGGGCGGGGCCCAGGTGGCCGGATCGGCGTCCACCTGCTCCCCCGTGCGGATGTCCTTGACCTGGTGGCCGGACTCGCCGGCGAACCAGACGAAGGGGATGCCGCGTCGCTCGGCGTAGCGGATCTGCTTGCCGAACTTCGCGGCGCTCGCCGCCACCTCGCAGGCGATGTCGCGCGAGCGCAGGGCCGCGGCGACCTCGTCGGCGTCGGGACGCGACTCCTCGTCGTTGAGCGCCACCAGCACCGCGCTGGGCACCGACCTGTCGGCCGTCGTGCCGGTGCGGGCCAGCAGGGTGACCACCACCCGGCTCAGGCCGAGTGAGATGCCGACGCCGGGGTAGGTGGTGCGGCCGTCGCTGGCCAGGGCGTCGTAGCGGCCACCCGAGCAGATCGAGCCCAGGGACTCGTGCCCGTCGAGCCGCGTCTCGAAGACGGTGCCGGTGTAGTAGTCGAGCCCGCGGGCGATCGACAGGTCCGCCTCGATGCGGACCCGGTCGTCGACCAGGCCGGCACAGCCCGCCACGAGCGCCTCGAGCTCGGTGAGCCCCTCGTCGAGGAGCGGGTGCTCCACGCCCAGGGCGCGGACGCGCTCGACGAACGAGGCGTCGGTGCTGCGGATCGCGGCCAGAGCCAGGACCTGCTCGGCCTGGTCGTCGGTGACCCCGGCCTCGTCCACGAGCATGGCGCGGACCCGGTCGACCGGCAGCTTGTCGAGCTTGTCGACCAGTCGCATCACCTCGTCGACGTCGTCGATGCCCGACCCCGCGTAGAAGCCCTGGATCAGCTTGCGGTTGTTGACCTGGAGCCGGAAGCCGGGCAGCAGCTCGAGACGCGACAGGGCGTCGAGCATCACCCGGGTGACCTCGATGTCGTGGTGGAAGGCCAGGGTGTCGCGCCCGACGATGTCGATGTCGGCCTGGGTGAACTCCCGGAACCGACCCTCCTGCGGCCGCTCGCCGCGCCACACCTTCTGGATCTGGTAGCGCCGGAACGGGAACTCCAGCCTGCCTGCGTTCTCGAGGACGTAGCGGGCGAAGGGGACGGTCAGGTCGAAGTGCAGCCCGAGGCCGGCGTGACCCTCGGGCGACTCCTCCTGCAGCCGGCGCAGCAGGTAGACCTCCTTGGAGGTGTCGCCCTTGCGCAGCAGCTGGTCGAGGGGCTCGACGGCGCGGGTCTCGATGCCTGCGAAGCCGTGCAGCTCGAAGGTGTGGCGCAGGGTGTCGATGACCTGCTGCTCGACGACGCGCTGCTCGGGCAGCAGCTCAGGGAACCCGCTCAGCGGGCGGATCTTGGCGCTCATGTGTCCTCAGAGGTCCTGCAGGTACGGGTTGGTCGCGCGCTCGCGACCGATGGAGGTCTGCTCGCCGTGGCCGGGCAGCACCACGATGTCGTCAGCCAGGGGCAGCACCTTCGAGGCCAGGCTGCGCAGCATCGTGGGGTGGTCGCCGCCGGGCAGGTCGGTGCGCCCGATGGAGCCGGCGAAGAGCAGGTCGCCCGAGAACATCACCTCGGAGACGTCCTGCGCGTCGTACGGCGTGCGGAAGGTGACCGACCCCTCGGTGTGGCCCGGCGCGTGGTCGACGACGAAGCGCAGCCCCGCCAGCTCGAGCACCTGGGTGTCGGAGAGCTCGCGGACGTCGTCGGGCTCGGCCCACTCGTAGGAGCCGCCCAGCAGCATCTGGGTGGTCTCGCGAGACATGCCGGCCATCGGGTCGGTGAGCAGGTGCCGGTCGGCGGGATGGATCCACGCCGTGGCGTCGTAGCTGCCGGCCACGGGGGCCACGCACCACATGTGGTCGACGTGGCCGTGGGTGACCAGCACCGAGACCGGCTTGAGCCGGTGCTCGCGCACCACCTCGGCGACGCCCTGGGCGGCGTCCTTGCCCGGGTCGACCACCACGCACTCGGAGCCCGGACCGGTGGCGACGACGTAGCAGTTGGTGCCCCAGGGACCTGCGGGGAAGCCGGCGATGAACACGGCGCCACACTATCGACCGGGGCGCCGGGAGCCGAACCAGGACCGCGCCACTAGCATGTGACCTCACATCTGCACCTGCCTCTCGCACCGGGGCACCGAGGACACAGGGAATCTTTGTGACGAGCCACCAGTGGGGACGCGTCGCCGACGACGGGACCGTCTACGTCCGCACCAGCGACGGCGAGCGGTCGGTGGGGTCCTACCCCGCCGGCACGCCCGAGGAGGCGCTCGCCTTCTTCACCGAGCGCTTCGCCGCGCTGGCCTTCGAGGTCGAGCTGCTCGAGAAGCGCGTGAACTCCGGGGTGATGTCGCCGGAGGAGGCCGCCGAGTCGGTGCGCACGGTGCGCGCCCAGGTCCACGAGGCCAACGCCGTGGGCGACCTCGCCGGACTCGAGGCCCGCCTCGACGCGCTGGCGCCGATCCTGGCGATCCAGCGCGACGCCCGGCGTGCGGAGAAGGAGAAGCGCAGCGCCGAGGCGCGTGCGGCCAAGGAGAAGCTGGTCGCCCAGGCCGAGAAGCTCGCCGAGAGCGACGACTGGCGCCACGGCGCCAACCGGCTGCGCGACCTGCTGGAGCAGTGGAAGGCCATCCCGCGCATCGACCGCGCCTCCGACGACGCGCTGTGGCGACGCTTCTCCACCGCCCGCACGAGCTACACCCGTCGCCGCAAGGCCCACTTCGCCCAGCTCAACGAGCAGCGCGAGGGCGCCAAGGCGGTCAAGGAGCGCCTGGCCGTCGAGGCCGAGGCCCTGGCCGACTCCACCGACTGGGGCCCGACCGCGGGCCGCTACCGCGACCTGATGCGCGACTGGAAGGCCGCCGGCCCGGCCCCCAAGGACATCGACGACAAGCTCTGGAAGCGCTTCCGCGGCGCCCAGGACCACTTCTTCGGTGCCCGCGACGCCGCCAACGCCGCCCTCGACGAGGAGTTCGCCGCCAACGCCGAGGTCAAGGACGCGCTGCTCGTCGAGGCGGAGGCGCTGCTGCCGGCGCTGGAGCAGAGCGGCGACATCGAGGCCGCCAAGCGCGCCTTCCGCGACATCGCCGACCGCTGGGACGCCGCCGGCAAGGTGCCCCGCTCGCGGATGAAGGAGCTCGAGGCCCGCATCCGCAAGGTCGAGCAGACCATCCGCGGCCACGAGGACGAGCAGTGGCGCCGCTCCGACCCCGAGAAGTCCGCCCGCGCCGACGACATGGTCGCCAAGCTGCAGGCGGCCATCGACGAGGTCGAGACGAACCTCGAGAAGGCCCGCGCCGCCGGCAACCAGAAGAAGGTCGCCGAGCTCGAGGAGAACCTCGCCTCCCGCCATGCCTTCCTCGAGATGGCCCGCCGCGCCTCGGCCGAGTACGGCGGCTGACCCTCCTCGCTCTGCCGTCGGCCGACCGCGCCAACGCCGTGGGTCGAGCAGCGAGGGCCGAAGGCTCGAGCGACGCCGAGACCCCGCGACCACCCGGCGTACGGCGAGCGGATCACTCACCCGGTCTCGGCGACGCTCCTCGCTGGCGCTCGTCACTGCTCGACCAACGACCGGGCCGCAGTGGTCACGAACGACGAGCACTGAGCCCCCGCCAGCGTCGTCTGTGACCACTCCACGCCGCGACCACCCGTTGGGCGAGCAGCGAGGGCCGAAGGCTCGAGCGACGCCGAGACCCCGCGACCACCCGGCGTACGGCGAGCGCGTCGCTCACCCGGTCTCGGCGACGCTCCTCGCTGGCGCTCGTCACTGCTCGGGGAGCGGCTACTGGGTGACGCGGTAGGCGTCGAAGACGCCGGGCACGCCGCGCACGGCGCGCAGCACGGTGTCGAGGTGCTTGGTCTCGGCCATCTCGAAGGTGAAGCGGCTCTTGGCGACACGGTCGCGGCTGGTGGCCAGCTGGGCGGAGAGGATGTTCACGTGGGCGTCGGAGAGCGCCATGGTGATGTCGGAGAGCAGGCGTGCGCGGTCGAGGGCCTCGACCTGGATGTTGACCAGGAACGTCGAGGTCGTGGTCGGGGCCCACTCGACGTCGAGGAGCTTCTCGGGCTGGGTCTGCAGGGATGAGGCGTTGGTGCAGTCCTGGCGGTGCACCGAGACCCCGCCGCCCTTGGTGACGAAGCCGAGGATCGGGTCGGGCGGCACGGGGGTGCAGCACTTGGCCAGCTTGACCCACAGGTCGGAGGCCCCCTTGACGACCACGCCGGCGTCGCCGCTGCCCGACGTACGCCGGTGGGCTCGTCGCCCGGTGATCGTGACCGCCTCGGCGAGGTCCTCCTCGGCGCCCTGCGCGCCGCCGTGCAGCTCGAGCACCTGCTTGACCACGGCCTGGGCGGAGAGGTTGTTCTCCCCCACCGCCGCGTAGAGCGCGGTGACGTCGGCGATCTTGAAGTGCTCGGCGGCCAGCGTCAGCGACTCGTGCGAGAGCAGCCGCTTGAGGGGCAGGCCCTCCTTGCGCATCAGCTTGGCGATCTGGTCCTTGCCCTGCTCGATCGCCTCCTCGCGCCGCTCCTTGGTGAACCACTGGCGGATCTTGTTGCGCGCGCGGGGCGACTTCACGAAGCCCAGCCAGTCGCGCGAGGGGCCGGCGTTGACGGACTTGGAGGTGAAGACCTCGATCACGTCGCCGTTCTCGAGCTTCGACTCCAGCGGCACCAGGCGACCGTTGACGCGTGCGCCGATGGTGTGGTGACCGACCTCGGTGTGCACGGCGTAGGCGAAGTCGACCGGGGTGGAGCCCGCCGGCAGCGCGATCACGTCGCCGCGCGGGGTGAAGACGTAGGTCTCGGCCCGGTTGATCTCGAAGCGCAGCGACTCCAGGAACTCGCCCGGATCCTCGACCTCGCTCTGCCAGTCGAGCAGCTGGCGCACCCACGACATGTCGCCGGCCCCGGCGGCCTGGTCGGCGCGCCGGTCGGTGTCGACGCCGGCGCGGCCGTCCTCCTTGTACTTCCAGTGCGCGGCGACGCCGTACTCGGCGCGCCGGTGCTGGGCGAAGGTGCGGATCTGCATCTCGACCGGCTTGCCCTGCGGGCCCATCACGGTGGTGTGCAGCGACTGGTACATGTTGAACTTCGGCATCGCGACGTAGTCCTTGAACCGCCCCAGCACCGGGTTCCAGCGCGAGTGCAGGATGCCCAGCACCGCGTAGCAGTCGCGGTCCTCCTCGACGAGCACGCGGATGCCGACCAGGTCGTAGATGTCGGAGAACTCGCGTCCGCCCACGATCATCTTCTGGTAGATCGAGTAGTAGTGCTTGGGCCGGCCGGTGACCTTGGCCTTGATCCGGGCCTCGCGCAGGTCCTCCTCGACCTGGCTGATCACCTGCGCCATGAACTGCTCGCGCGAGGGTGCGCGCTCGGCGACCATCCGCACGATCTCGTCGTAGATCTTGGGGTGCAGGGTCGCGAAGGCGAGGTCCTCGAGCTCCCACTTGATGGTGTTCATGCCCAGCCGGTGGGCCAGCGGGGCGTAGATGTCGAGGGTCTCGCGAGCCGTGCGCTCCTGGCTCTTCTGCGGCACGAAGCGCAGCGTGCGCATGTTGTGCAGGCGGTCGGCCAGCTTGATGACCAGCACCCGGATGTCGCGCGACATCGCCACGATCATCTTGCGGATCGTCTCGGCCTGCGCCGAGTCGCCGTAGACGACCTTGTCGAGCTTGGTCACGCCGTCGACCAGCAGCGCCACCTCCTCGCCGAAGTCGGTCGTCAGCTCCTCGAGCGTGTAGGAGGTGTCCTCGACGGTGTCGTGCAGGAGGGCGGCGGCCAGCGTCGGCTCGGTCATGCCGATGCCGGCCAGGATCGTGGTCACCGCGAGCGGGTGGGTGATGTAGGGGTCGCCGCTCTTGCGCATCTGGGTGCCGTGCAGCCGCTCGGCGGTGGTGTACGCCCGCTCCAGCAGGGCCAGGTCGGCCTTGGGGTGGTTGGCGCGCACCGCGCGGAAGAGCGGGTCGAGGACCGGGTTGGCCGTCGGGCTGCGGTGACCCATCCGGGCCAGTCGCGCGCGCATGCTCCGGGCCGAGGCCGGGACCACGTCGTGGACGCGCTCCGGCCCCGCCTCGGGGGTCGGGGCGGGTCGGTCCTGGCTCACGGCGACCAGTCTAGGGCGCGTCGAGGGAGGGCTCGGCGCCGACGCTCATCAAGGTGGTGACCGCGACGTCGCCCAGGGCCTCGCGCCAGGGCAGGAACGCCAGGTCCATCAGCACGGCGACGCCGACCACCTCGGCGCCGCAGCGCTCGACCAGGTCGACGGTGGCGCGGGCGGTGCCGCCGGTGGCCAGGACGTCGTCGACCAGCAGCACCCGGCTGCCGGCGCCGACCGCGTCGGTGTGCATCTCCAGGGTCGCCGAGCCGTACTCGAGGTCGTAGGAGACAGCGTGGGTCTCGCGCGGCAGCTTGCCGGCCTTGCGCACGGGCACGAACCCGGCGCCCAGGGCGAGCGCCACGGGGGCGCCGAGGATGAACCCGCGGGCCTCCATGCCCACGACGACGTCGACGACCGGGCGGCCGGCCTCGTCACGACCGGCGTGCGCGAGCCCCGCCACCACCGCCGCGAGGCCGGTGTGGTCGGCCAGCAGCGGGGTGATGTCCTTGAACACGACCCCCGGCTCGGGGTAGTCGGGCACGTCGCGGACCAGCCGGGCGAGCGCCTCGCGGGCGCCGGCGAGGCTCACTTCTTGCCCCGCTTCGAACGGGTCTGGCGACTGGGCTGCTGACGCCCGGAGGCGCCGCTGGGGCGGACCTCGCCGCGGGCCGTCGGTAGCGTGCGGCCGCGGCCCATCGGCTCCTGCGCGCGGGGCGGGGCGGTGCGCGGCGGGGTCTGGCGCGGCTCGCCGGCCAGGGTGGTCGGCACCGGCGCGCCGGCGCGGGTCCCCGGCTCGTCGGCGGGCGGCAGGTCGTCGCGGTAGCCGGGCACCGCGGCGTAGCGGTCGCCCTGGCGGGCGCGTGCCTTGGCGCGGCGCTCGGCCATCACGACCTCGGTCTCCCCCGACTTCAGGTCCACCAGCACCGGGGTGGCGATGAAGACCGAGGAGTAGGTGCCGGCCGCCATGCCGACGAAGAGCGCCAGGGCCAGATCCTGCAGCGAGCTCGCGCCGAGCTGGACGGCGCCGACGTAGAGGATCGCGCCGACCGGCAGCAGCGCGACCAGCGAGGTGTTGATGGAGCGCACCAGCGTCTGGTTGACCGCCAGGTTGGCCGCGCGCGCGTACGTCGTACCGCCACGGCCGAGGCCGGCGGTGTTCTCGCGCACCTTGTCGAAGACCACGACCGTGTCGTAGAGCGAGAAGGCCAGGATCGTCAGCAGGCCGGTGACGGTGGCGGGGGTGACCTCGAAGCCGGACCAGGCGTAGACGCCCACGGTGATGACCACGTCGTGGGCCAGGGCGACCAGGGCCGCCACCGACATCTTCCACTCGCGGAAGTAGGCCCAGATGAAGAGCACCACGAAGAACAGGAAGACGGCCAGGCCGATCAGCGAGGAGCGGGCCACGTCGGCGCCCCAGCTGGCTCCGATGTCCTCCTGGGACAGGTCGGCGGCCGGGTCGACCCCGGTGGCCTCGACGATGACCTGGGCCACCGTCGTGCTCTCCTCCTGCGAGAGCTGGCCGGTCTGCACCAGCAGCGCGTCGTCGCCCAGGGTGCTGACCACGGGCGAGGCCGCGCCCTCGACGCCGCTGTCGGCGACGACCTCGCGCAGCTCGTCGGCGTTCTGCTGGGTCGCCTCGGCACCGACGCTGACGCGGTACTGCGTGCCGCCGGTGAACTCGATGCCCAGGTCGAGGCCGCGCACGCTGATGCCGAGGACCGCGACGGCCACCAGCACCGCGGAGATGGCGTACCAGACCCACTTGCGACCGACGAAGTCGACCGAGCGCTCGCCGGTGTAGAGGGCGTTGCCGAGTCGTGAGTACCGGCCCATCAGGCGGTCCCTCCTGCCGGGGCGCGGTCGACGCCGAGCGTCTCGGCGTTGAGGCCCGAGAGCTTGTGACCGCTGTGGAAGAACGGGAAGCGGGCCAGCCACGAGACGGCCGGCTTGGTGAAGAAGAAGAAGACCACCAGGTCGATGATCGTGGTCAGGCCCAGCGCGAATGCGAAGCCCTTCACGACACCGGCGGCGAAGATGTAGAGGATCACCGCCGCCAGGATCGAGACGGCGTCGGCCGCGACCGCGGTGTTGCGGGCCCGCTTCCAGCCCGACTCGACCGCGACACGCATCGACTTGCCGTCGCGCATCTCGTCGCGGATCCGCTCGAAGAGCACGATGAACGAGTCGGCGGTGATGCCGACGGCCACGATCAGGCCGGCGATGCCGGGCAGGGTCAGCGTGAAGCCCGCCGTCTCGCTGAGCAGCAGGACCATGCCGTAGGTGACGGCGCCGGCCACCACCAGCGAGGCGATCACCACGGTGCCGAGCCCCCGGTAGTAGAGCAGGCAGTAGAGCATCACGACGCCCAGGCCGATGCCGCCGGCCAGCAGGCCGGCGGAGAGCTGGTCACCGGCCAGCGTCGGGCCCACGACCTGGGTCAGCGGGTCGTCCTCGAAGGCGATCGGCAGCGCGCCGAACTTCAGGCTGGTGGCCAGGCTGCCGGCGGTCTCCTCGTTGAAGTCGCCGCTGATCTGCGCGTTGCCGTCGACGATCACACCTTTCATGGTCGGCGCGGAGAGGACCTCGCCGTCGAGCACGATGGCGAACTGCTTCTCGGTGCCGAACAGGGAGCGCGAGATGTCCGCGAAGGTGTTGGTGCCACCACCGTCGAAGGACAGCTGCACCACGTAGCCGATCTCGCCCTGAGGGATCGCGGCCGAGGCGTCGGAGAGCTCGGTGCCCTCGATCATCGCCGGCGAGAGCAGGTAGGCCACGCCGTCCTCGTCGCAGGTCACCAGCGGGGCGTCGGGGTCGTCGGTCATCGGCGTGGCCGGGCCGTCGGCGGGGCACTGGTACTGGCTGAAGGCGGCCACGCACTCCGACGTCGGCTGGTCGATCCACGCCAGCGGGTCGTCGGTCAGCGGGTCGTCGGCGGCCGCGGTGACGCACTGCGCGTAGACGTCGCCGCCCTTGCCGCCGTTGCCGTTGCCGTTGCCGCCGTTGCCCTGCTGGGTGGGCTCCTCGATCGGCTCGTCGGTGGGCTGCTCGCCCTCGCCGCCGGCCTTGACGCCGAAGCCGACCGTGGGCCGGTTGTTGCCCTGCTGCTGCTCGGACTGCCCGGGCTGCTCGCCCTGCTCGCCCTGCTGGTCGGAGCCGCCCGAACCGTTCGTGGACGGCGCCTGCGGGATGATGTCGTCGGGCAGCCCGGTGGTGCTCTGGCAGCGCCCGTCGACCTGCGAGCAGGCCACCAGGCGGAAGCGCAGCTGGGCGGTGCGCTGCACGGTGTCGAGCAGGTCGCGCCGGTTCTCGCCGGGCACCTCCACGACGATGTCCTGACCGCCCTGGGTGGTCACCTCGGCCTCGGCGACGCCCGATCCGTTGACGCGGTCGTCGATGATCTTGCGGGCCTCCTCGAGCGACTCCTCGCTCGGGTCGCCCTCGGCGCGCAGGGTGATGCTGGTGCCGCCCTGCAGGTCGAGGCCCAGCTGGGGCGTCCAGCTGCCGGCCAGGGCCACCAGCCCGAAGAGGACGGCGGTGGAGACGAAGAAGGCGACCAGGGTCCGGCCGGGGCCGGAGGTGCGTCGGGCCACCTCAGAGCTCCTCGGGGCCGGCGGGCTCGTCGCGGGCGTCGTCACGCGCGACGATCCGGCCGACGGCACCGCGCGCGACGCGCAGCACCACCCCGGGGGCGACCTCGAGCTCGAAGGTGTCCTCGGCGAGCCCGCGCACGGTGCCCTGGATGCCGGAGGTGAGCATCACCTCGTCACCGACGGCGATGGACTGCTGCATCGAGACGAGCTCGCGGTTGCGCCGGGACTGCGGACGGATGATCAGCAGCCAGAACACGAACGCGATGCCCAGCAGGGGCAGGAAGGGGGCGATGGCCTCCACGAAGGACCTCTCCACGTACGACGACAGGGGGTGACCGCCGGGAGCTGGCCCGGGGACGGCCGCGCGAAAGTGTAGCCGCGCCCCTGTGACCCACGGCATCGCCGCGGCGCGCGGGGCCGACTCAGTCGGGCTCGACCCCGAACAGCGTCTCCTCGCCGCCCGCCGGAGGCGTGAGCCCCAGGTGCGACCAGGCCGCCGCGGTGGCGACCCGTCCCCGCGGGGTGCGGGCCAGGAAGCCGATGCGCACCAGGAACGGCTCGGCGACCTCCTCGACCGTCTCGCGCTCCTCCCCCACGGCGACCGCGAGGGTCGAGACACCGACGGGCCCGCCGCCGAAGCGACGGCACAGCACGTCGATGACGCCGCGGTCGAGCCGGTCGAGCCCCAGCGCGTCGACCTCGTAGAGGTCGAGCGCGGCCTCGGCGACCTCGAGGGTGACCACCCCGCCGGCGCGCACCTGCGCGAAGTCGCGCACCCGGCGCAGCAGCCGGTTGGCGATGCGCGGGGTCCCGCGCGAGCGCGAGGCGATCTGGGCCGAGCCCTCGCTGGTCAGGTCGACGCCGAGCAGCCCGGCCGAGCGGTGCACGATCGTGTCGAGGTCGCGGGGCTCGTAGAACTCCAGCTGGGCGGTGAAGCCGAAGCGGTCGCGCAGCGGACCGGGGAGCAGCCCGGCACGGGTGGTGGCGCCGACCAGGGTGAACGGCGGGATCTCGAGCGGGATGGCGGTGGCGCCGGGGCCCTTGCCGATGACGACGTCGACCCGGAAGTCCTCCATCGCCATGTAGAGCATCTCCTCGGCCGGCCGCGACATCCGGTGGATCTCGTCGATGAAGAGCACGTCGCCCTCGTTGAGACCCGACAGGATCGCCGCGAGGTCGCCGGCGTGGGTGATGGCCGGGCCGCTGGTCAGGCGCAGCGGCACGCTCATCTCGTGGGCGATGATCATCGCCAGCGTGGTCTTGCCCAGACCGGGAGGGCCCGAGAGCAGCACGTGGTCGGGGGCCCGCTCGCGCATCCGGGCGGCCTCGAGGACCAGCCCGAGCTGGTCGCGCACCCGCTGCTGGCCCACGACCTCGTCGAGGGTGCGCGGGCGCAGGGCGGCCTCGACGGCGCGCTCGTCGCCGTCGGCCTCGGCCACGGTCAGCGAGCGCAGGTGGCTCTCCTCGGCGGCGGCGTACTCGTCGTGGGGGTCGTCGTGCACGGGTGATCAGGCCTTCGAGAGCATGCGCAGGGCCGAGCGCAGCAGGGTCGCGACGTCGGGGCTCGCCGCGGCCTGCGGCGCCACCTCGTCGACCGCCCGGTCGGCGTCCTTGGCCGACCAGCCGAGCCCGACGAGTCCCTGGTGCACCTGGTCGCGCCAGGGCTCCGCGCTGGCGGCCGGGGCGGCGACCCCGCGCCCGCCGACGGGAGCGCCGAGGCGGTCCTTGAGCTCGAGGATGATCCGCTGGGCGCCCTTCTGGCCGATGCCCGGCACCCGGGTCAGGGTCTTGACGTCCTCTGCCCCCACCGCGCGGCGCAGGTCGTCGGGCGCCAGGACGGCGAGCATCGCCTGGGCGAGCTTGGGGCCGACCCCCGAGGCCGTCTGCAGCAGCTCGAAGCAGGCCTTCTCGTCGTCGTCGAGGAAACCGAAGAGGGTCAGCGACTCCTCCCGCACCACCATCGAGGTGGGCAGCGTGGCCTGCTGGCCGGTGCCGATCTTGGGCGAGAGCGTGGCCAGGGTGCCGGGGGTGCACATCAGCTCGAGGCCGACGCCGCCCACCTCCAGCACCGCGCTGTTGAGCGTCACCGCGGCCACCGGGCCTCGGACGTAGGCGATCACGGGGTCCTCCTGGGAAGCGTGCGGGTGGGGACGGCGCGGCTGGGGACGGCGCGGGTCTGGCGGGCCACGGCCTGCTCGAGGCGCGCCTGCGCTCCCCCGCGCCAGATGTGGGTGATGGCCAGCGCGAGCGCGTCGGCGGCGTCGGCGGGCTTGGGCGGTGCGTCGAGGCGCAGGATGCGCGTCACCATCGCGCCGACCTGCTGCTTGGTGGCCCGGCCGCTGCCGGAGACGGCCGCCTTGACCTCGCTCGGGGTGTGCAGCGCGATCGGCAGGCCCAGCCGGGCGGCCACCACCATGGCGATGCCGCTGGCCTGGGCGGTGCCCATGACGGTGGAGACGTCGGAGCGGGCGAAGACCCGCTCGACCGCGACCGCGTCGGGACGGTGCTCCTCGATCCAGGCCTCGACGCCCTTCTCGATGGTCACCAGCCGTTGGGCGACCGGCAGGTCGCTGCTGGTGCGCAGCACGTTGACGTCGACCAGGCTCAGCGGACGCCCGACCGAGCCGTCGACCACGCCCATCCCGCAGCGGGTCAGCCCGGGGTCGATCCCCAGCACGCGCATCGGACCACCTTCCCGTCGAACGTCTGTTCGCACGTGCCGACGGTACGCGACCACCCGGTCCGCGCGTCGTACGACACGCGGCGGGGCCGCTCAGTCCTCGCTGTCCTCGAGCTCGGCCAGCACGACGTCGGGGACGTCGAAGTTGGCGTAGAGGTTCTGCACGTCGTCGAGGTCCTCGAGGATGTCGACGAGGCGGAACATCTTGGCCGCGCCGTCCTTGTCGAGCGCGACCTGCATGTCGGGCACGAACTGCGCCTCGGCGGAGTCGTAGTCGATGCCGGCGGCCTGCAGCGCGGTGCGCACCCCGACCAGGTCGGTGGCCTCGGAGACGACCTCGAAGGACTCCCCCAGGTCGTTGACGTCCTCGGCGCCCGCGTCGAGGGTCGCCTCGAGCAGGTCGTCCTCGGCCACGGTGCGGCCCTCCTGCCCCTTGGCCACGACCACGACGCCCTTGCGGTGGAAGAGGAACGAGACCGAGCCCGGGTCGGCCAGCGAGCCGCCGTTGCGGGTCATCGCCGTGCGGACCTCCATGGCGGCCCGGTTCTTGTTGTCGGTGAGGCACTCGATGAGCATCGCCACGCCGCTGGGGCCGTAGCCCTCGTACATGATCGTCTGGTAGTCGGCGCCGCCGGTCTCGGCCCCGGAGCCGCGCTTGACCGCGCGGTCGATGTTGTCGTTGGGGACCGAGGACTTCTTGGCCTTCTGGATGGCGTCGTAGAGCGTCGGGTTGCCCGTCGGGTCACCGCCGCCCATCCGGGCCGCGACCTCGACGTTCTTGACCAGCTTGGCGAACATCTTGCCGCGCTTGGCGTCGACGATCGCCTTCTTGTGCTTGGTGGTCGCCCACTTGGAGTGTCCAGACATGCGTCTTCCCGTCTACTCGGCTCTGCTGCGTGGCCGCACCAGGTCCACGAGCAGCTGGTGGACCCGGGAGTCGCCACCCACCTCGGGGTGGAACGACGTCGCCATCAGGTGGCCCTCACGGACCGCGACGATCCTACCCGCGGCCTCGCCGTGGTCGACACGGGCGAGCACCTCGACCCCGGGGCCGACCTCCTCCACCCACGGTGCGCGGATGAAGACGCCGTGCACGGGCTCGTCGAGACCGGCCATCGTGACCGCGCCCTCGAAGGAGGCCACCTGGCGGCCGAAGGCGTTGCGGCGCACCGTCATGTCGATGCCGCCGAGGGTCTCCTGGCCCTCGGCACCGTCGACGACGCGCTCGGCGAGCAGGATCATGCCCGCGCAGGTGCCCAGGGTCGGCAGCCCGCCGGCGACGGCCTCGCGCAGCGGCTCCAGCAGCCCGAAGCTGCGCGCCAGCCGCGCCATCGTGGTGCTCTCGCCACCCGGCAGCACCAGCGCGTCGCAGACGGCGAGCTCGTCGGGGCGGCGTACCCGCACGGTGGCGCAGCCGAGCCGCTCGAGGGCGGCGACGTGCTCGCGCACGTCACCCTGGAGCGCGAGGACGCCGACGGTCGGCTGCGGGGCTGCGGGCGCGGGCGGGGGCGAGGGCACGGGCGGAGTCTAGGGACCGCTGCGTGGGCGCTCCCGGCCGGTGGCACAGTGGTCGCATGCGTGCAACGAGGCTGGCGGTGCCCCTGGTCGTGGTCGCGCTGGCAGCCGGCGCCTGCGGCGACGACGGCGACGGCGACGGCGACGAGCCGGTCGCCGCCGAGCCCCGGAGCCTGGCCTCGGTGGACCCCACCGGGTCGCCCGCGGACCCGGCGGAGGTGCAGGCGGCCGACGAGCCGCAGGCGGCGTACCTGGCCTGGCTGGACGCGCTCGGGGCGCGCGACGCCGCGGCGGCGTGCGAGCGGCACGCGCCCGAGCTGACGATCGAGCTGCGCTACGAGGCGATCCTGCTCGACCGCGCCGAGCTGGGCGACCCCTGCACCGGGTTCGTCGCGCTGCTGTGGGAGGACCCGCTGCGCGAGGTCGACCCGGTCGAGCTGGAGACGACGCGGGCCACCGAGGAGAAGGCGACGGTGGCCGCGCGGTTCGACGCAGGCTCCGAGACCGCGCAGCTGGTCTACCACCGGGCGCAGTGGCGGGTGCTGAGCACCGCGAGCCGCACCGATCCCCTGCCCGGCGCCACCGACGGGGCGCCCCAGCGCTGGGTGCGCGAGTGGTGCGACCTCGCGGTGGGCGCCGAGCGCGGCGACGTCGTGGCGCGGATGGGCGAGCCGTCCGGCGAGTACACCCTCGACGACGGCGGTGAGCCGCAGCTGTGGTGGGCCCAGGACCAGTACGACTTCCGCGCCTACCTCGACGCCCGGGGCCGGGTGCTCGACCTGGTCGGCGACTACGACGCCCTCGGCGCCGCCGACCGCGACCAGCTGGACTGCCCCGAGCTCAGGTGAGGCACGAGCAGTCACTTTCGCACCACCCACCGGTCGATTTCGCACCATCGACTGGTCGGCGCGCGATCTGCGCCGGGTCGACGCGAAGTTCGGGCCGGGTCAGCGCGAGATCTGCGCCGGGTCAGCGCGAGATCTGGGCCGGGTCGGCGTGGGTCACCAGCCGCGCTCGGAGAGACGGTGCGGGGCGGGGATCTCGTCGACGTTGAGGCCGACCATCGCCTCGCCCAGGCCGCGGGAGACCTTGGCGACCATGGCCGGGTCGTCGTGGAAGGTGGTGGCCTTGACGATGGCCTCGGCGCGCTGGGCGGGGTTGCCGGACTTGAAGATGCCCGAGCCCACGAAGACGCCGTCGGCGCCGAGCTGCATCATCATCGCGGCGTCGGCGGGGGTGGCGATGCCGCCGGCGGTGAAGAGGACGACGGGCAGGCTGCCGCGCTCGGCGACCTCGGCCACCAGGTCGTAGGGGGCCTGCAGCTCCTTGGCTGCGACGTAGAGCTCGTCCTTCGACAGGCCCTTGAGGCGGCGGATCTCGCCGAGGATGGTGCGCATGTGGGTGACGGCGTTGGAGACGTCGCCGGTGCCGGCCTCGCCCTTCGAGCGGATCATCGCCGCGCCCTCGGTGATGCGGCGCAGCGCCTCGCCGAGGTTGGTGGCGCCGCAGACGAACGGCACCGTGAACTGCCACTTGTCGATGTGGTTGGCGTAGTCGGCCGGGGTGAGCACCTCGGACTCGTCGACGTAGTCGACCCCGAGGCTCTGCAGCACCTGGGCCTCGACGAAGTGGCCGATGCGGGCCTTGGCCATCACCGGGATCGAGACGGCCTCGATGATCGAGTCGATCATGTCGGGGTCGGAGGCGCGCGAGACGCCGCCCTGGGCGCGGATGTCGGCGGGGACCCGCTCGAGGGCCATCACCGCGACGGCGCCGGCGTCCTCGGCGATGCGCGCCTGCTCGGCGGTCACCACGTCCATGATGACGCCGCCCTTGAGCATCTCGGCCATGCCCCGCTTGACCCGGTCGGTACCGGTCGTGGGCTGGTCGGTGGCGGGCTGCTGGGGCGTCTGCGTCATGCCCCCGATTCTACGCGGCGTTTACCCGGCCGACCGATTCTGCGTCGGCCCCTGGTCACCGGCGGCGGCATCGGCCGCGACGGCCTGCTTGCGGACCTTCTCGACGCGGTAGACGACCGTGGCGGTGTTGGCGAACGCGAGGATCCACAAGGCGGCGTGCATCAGCACCGGGACGCCGAAGATCGCGCCCAGGCCGGTGGCCACCAGGATCAGCACCAGCCGGTCGGCACGCTCGGCCAGACCACCCTTGGCGTCCATGCCCAGGGACTCGGCGCGGGCGCGGGCGTAGGAGGTCACCGAGCCCATCACCACGCAGTACAGCGACAGCGACAGGTAGAGCATCGAGTCGCCGGGGCCGGCGAAGTAGAGCACCAGGCCGCCGAAGACGGCGCCGTCGCCGATGCGGTCGAGGGTGGAGTCCCAGAACGCGCCGAACTTCGAGGAGCGCCCCAGTCGGCGGGCCATCTGGCCGTCGACCAGGTCGCTGAAGACGAAGGCGGTGATGAACAGGACACCGATCAGCAGCTCGCCCTGGGGGAAGAAGACCAGCGCTCCCGCGGCGACGCCGATCGTGCCGACGAGGGTCACCGCGTCGGGGCTGATGCCCAACCTGATGAAGAGCGTGACGAAGGGGGCGAGCACGACGCCCTGCCAGAAGCCTTTGAACCTGTCCAACATGGTGGGCGCAGGCTATCGGTACGCCGGCCCGGCGCGGCGTCGGGTGCGGGGAACAGGCGTACAGTCGACAGACCCGGCCATCCAGGCCAGCCATCAGAGAGGTCGCGCATGAGCGACAAGTCGCCGCGGCACGGCAAGTCCCCCAAGTCCAGCAAGTCCATCAAGGAGAAGCGGGCGGAGAAGCGGGACAAGACCTCCTCGACCATCGCCGACCCGATCGTGAAGCCGTCCGACAAGCGACGATGACGGGGCCCACACCCCTCCTGACGTTGGGGGTCGTGGCCACCTCGGCCAAGGAGAACGAGCACCGGCTCCCCCTCCATCCCGCCCTGATCGGCCAGCTCGACGCCGACCTGCGCGCCCAGATCACCCTGGAGACCGGCTACGGCGAGCGGTTCGGCTACCTCGACGGCGAGCTCGCCGGACTCGTCGGCGCGCTGGCCCCGCGGGCCGACCTGCTGGCGCTCTCCGACGTGGTGCTGCTGCCCAAGCCCCAGCTCGCCGACGTGCGTGCCCTGCGGCCAGGGGGCGTGCTGTGGGGCTGGCCGCACTGCGTGCAGGACACGGCGCTGACCCAGGCCGCCATCGACGGTGGGCTCACGCTGATCGCCTTCGAGGCGATGAACCACTGGACGCGCGCAGGTGGCGTCGGGCTGCACGTCTTCCACAAGAACAACGAGCTCGCGGGCTACAGCTCGGTCATGCATGCGCTGCAGCTGGCGGGCAGGACGGGTGACTACGGCCGCCGGCTCACCGCGACCGTGATCGGGTTCGGGGCCACCGCGCGAGGCGCGGTCACCGCCCTCAACGCGCTCGGCGTGCACGACGTGACGGTGCTGACCAGTCGTGACGTCGCGGCGGTCGGCTCCCCCATCCACTCCGTGCTGATCCGCCACCTCGATCCCGACGAGCAGGAGCCGCACCTGAGCGTGATCACCGAGAAGGGGCGCGAGCCCCTTCCGGCCTACCTCGCCGAGCGCGACATCATCGTCAACTGCACCCTGCAGGACCCCACGGCGCCCTGGATGTACCTGAGGGAGAGCGACCTGGGTGCGTTCCGCCGGGGCAGCGTCATCGTCGACGTCTCCTGCGACGAGGCGATGGGCTTCGACTGGGCTCGCCCGACGGGCTTCGACGCCCCGGCGTTCGAGGTGGGCGACCACGTCACCTACTACGCGGTCGACCACAGTCCCTCCTACCTGTGGGAGTCGGCGACGTGGGAGAACAGCCAGGCGCTGTCACCGTTCCTGCGCACGGTGCTCTCCGGGCCGGGTGGCTGGGACGCCGACGAGACGATCTCCCGCGCCATCGAGGTGCGCGAGGGGCGCGTGGTGAACCCGGCGATCCTGGCCTTCCAGGGCCGGACGAGCGAACACCCGCACCTGGTGGGCACCTCGACGGGAGCCTGAGGAGTTCTCAGGCCCAGGCCTGCGCCAGCAGGTCACGGGTCTGGTCGAGCAGCTCGGGCAACGTCTTGGTGCGCCCGATGATGGGCATGAAGTTCTGGTCGCCCGGCCAGCGCGGTACGACGTGCTGGTGCAGGTGGGCGGCGATGCCGGCGCCGGCGATGTGGCCCTGGTTCATCCCGATGTTGAAGCCGCCTGCGCCCGAGGTGGCGCGCACGGTGCGCATCGCGGCCCGGGTCAGGTCGGCGATCTCGGCGGCCTCCTCGTCGGTGGTCTCGGTGTAGTCGGCGACGTGGCGGTAGGGGCAGACCATCAGGTGCCCGGGCGCGTAGGGGTAGAGGTTGAGCAGCACGAAGGCCAGCTCGCCGCGGTGCACCACCAGCCCCTCGGCGTCGTCGAGGCGTGGCACCCGGCAGAAGGGGCACTCCCCCGACGAGCCGTCGGCCGGCTTGTTCTCACCGCGGATGTAGGCCATCCGGTGTGGCGTCCACAGCCGGTCGAGGTCGTCGGGATGGCCGATGCCGTCCTGGTGCAGCGTCTCGTCACTCACCCCACCGATCCTAGGAGCGCCCGCTCAGACCAGCTCGGGCAGCCTCAGGTGGGCGATCTCGAGGTCGAGCTCGCCGACGGCCAGGATCTCGAGCCCCATCTCGTCGGTGGCGCGCCGCCGCATCGCCGCCGCCTGGTCGCGGGTGGCCTCCAGGGCGCGGTGGTCGTCGAAGACCACCGTCGCGCAGCCGCGGCCGGTGGAGCGGTCGACGAGCAGGCTGGCGCTGCAGAAGCCCTGGAACTGCTCCACGCCCGGGAGGATCCGCTCGCGCCAGGTCCTGGCCATCTGCTCGACGTCGTCGGTGCGGGCCCAGGTGATCCGGCAGCAGCTGCCCTCGTGGGTGGCGTGGTCGCGGTGCATCACCGCCACCTCCCACTCCTCGACCTGCGGGCTGCCGCCGAGGATCTTGCCGCCCTCGGCGCGCATCGGCCCGAGGTGCTGGTCGGCGGCGTGCATCGCCTCCTCGTCGCGCCACGAGCTGGTGGCGATGATCCGGCCCAGCTCCCGGTCGGCCACGAGAGACAGGCCCAGGCAGCCGTCCATCGCGGTCAGCGAGGGCATCACCTCGTCGCGGACGAACGCGACCGCCGCGTCGACCGCGCCGGGGTCTCCGGTGATGGTGGTGGAACGTGCGTGCATGACGAGCTCCTTGTCGTCCACGGGCGCACCCGGGTGGCACGCCACCTCTCGACTCTCCTCGCCGCCCCGGCCCTCGGCAAGACCGAGGGGATGCCCCGTTGTGGGGATCCGGGCCGCTCAGCCGGCGGTCGAGCGGGAGCGCGCGAGCAGCACCTCGACCGGCTCGTCGCGCTCGAGCGGCACCCCGAGGGTGCGGGCGTGGCCCTGCAGCAGGTACCACACCGAGTCGGTGACCAGGGAGACGATCACGGGCGCCGGGGGCACCCGGTCGGGCCGCGACGTCCAGCGGCGTACGGCGCTGAACACGGCGCCGACGAGCCCGAAGACCAGCGGGTCGACCGAGGCCCGCTCGTCCTCGCCGAGCTCGACCTCGAGCAGGTCGAACGCGGTGGTGATCAGCTCGGCCACCGCCAGCGCGATCCGCTCGATGCCGTGCTGCAGCGGCCCGGGACCGCTGGTGGAGGAGTCCTGCTCGGCGAGGCGGTGCAGGGCCGGGTGGGCGACCGCCCAGCCGACGTAGGTGGCCACGATCCGCTCGACGATCTGCGGGATCGTGCCCTCGAGGGTGACCTCGGGCAGCAGCTCGGCGTAGAGGGCGTCGACGATCTCGGCCTGCACGGCCCGGTCGAGGTCGGCGCGGTCGGCGAAGTGCCGGTAGACGACGGTGCGGCTCAGGCCGGCGCGGTCGGCGATCTGCTGGACGTGCACCTCGGCACCGGGCTCGCCCTCCTCGACGACGCTCAGCGCTGCGTCGAGGATGCGCTGGCGACGCTCCTGGTTGTGCCGGTCCCAGCGGGCCTGGCGGCCGTCCGGGCGCGGCGTCGGGTCGCCCGCCACCGTGCTCCCCCTTCGCCGTCCAGCATCTCCCGGGCCGGATCGTACCCGCCGCCCACACGGGCGAGCCGGGCGACGCGCACCATCTCGTCGGGGTCGGCGATCTTGGCGCGCACGCTGCCCGCGACCTGGCCGCGCCGGCGCTCCTCGGCGTCGATGGCACGCCAGTCGTCGCGGTCGAGGACGCTCACACCACGTCGCGCGAGCAGCGCGCGCAGGTCGTCGGGGCCCCCGGCCGCCCGGACGGGCGGGGCGACCAGCCCGGCGTCGAGGTCGTCGAGCAGCGACTCGACGGTCTCGGCGGCGCAGGTCTTGTTGGTGCCGATGAAGCCCGTGGGGCCGCGCTTGAGCCAGCCGGCGACGTAGGTGCCCGGCTCCACCCGGCCGCGGTCGTGGGGCACCGTGGCACTGGCGGTGTCGAAGGGCAGCCCGGGCACGGGCAGCGAGCGGTAGCCGATCGAGCGCAGCACCAGCCCCGTCTCGACCACCTCGGTGCCGCCGGCGGGACGGCCCTCGGCGTCGGTGCGCCGCACCTCGAGCCCGCTGACCCTGCCCTGGCCCAGCAGCCGCAGCGGGGCCGCGCAGAAGCGCAGCACCACGGTGCGCAGCGCGGGGTCGACCGGTCGGGCGGCCAGCCGCGCCAGCACCTCGGCGCGCCGGTCGTCGCCCAGCCCGGCGCCACCGTCGTCGACGACCACGTTGAGCCGCCCGCCCTCGGCGAGCGCGGCCAGGCCCAGCAGCTCGGGCAGCGTGTACGCCGCGTGGGCGGCGCCGCGGCGCCCCAGCACCACGACCTCGCGCACCCCGCTGCCGGCCAGCTCGACCCAGGCCGGCGCGGCGATGTCGGTGGGCCGCAGCTCGTCGGGGTCGGCGGTGAGCACCCGGGCCACGTCGAGGGCGACGTTGCCGGTGCCGACGACCACGGCGCGTCCGCGGGTGGCCGCCTCGGAGAGGTCCACCGGCAGGTCCCGGTGGTCGGGGTGGGCGTTGTACCAGCCGACCAGCGCCGTGGCCGACAGCGAGCCGGCGAGCTGCTCGCCGGGCAGGCCCAGCTCGCGGTCGCTGGCCGCGCCGGTGCTCCACACCACCGCGTCGTAGCGCTCCTGCAGCTCGGCGGCGGTGACGTCGCGACCGACCTCGACCCCCAGCAGGTAGCCGAAGCCGCGCTCGGCCTCGATGCGCGCGAAGAGCTCCTGGGCGCGCTTGGTGTCCTGGTGGTCGGGGGCCACGCCCGCGCGCACGAGGCCGTGGGGGGTGGGCAGCCGGTCGAGGACGTCGACGGTGACCTCGGGGTGCTTGAGCAGCTCGTCGGCGGCGTACAGGCCGGCGGGGCCGGCGCCGACCACCGCGACCCGCACCGGGCGCGGGTCGCGCAGCCGGCGCTGCGGCGGCACGACCGCGACGGGGGTGCGGTCCCGGTGCGGGAAGACGTCGTAGTACCCGGCGTTGATGTCGAGGTAGGCCAGCTCGTCCTCGGCCAGCGCGGTGTGCGGCTTGATCGCGTCGACGGGGCAGGCCGTGGCGCAGGCGCCGCAGTCGACGCAGCCGTCGGGGTCGACGTAGAGCATCTCGGCGGTGGCGAACCCGGGGTCCCCGGGCGCGGGGTGGATGCAGTTGACCGGGCAGGCCACCACGCACGAGGCGTCGGCGCAGCAGGACCGGGTGACGACGTAGGGCACGCGACGCTCGACTCAGGCCGCGGCGGAGGCGGGCTCGCCGCGGAAGCGGGAGGGGCGGCCGTCGATGCCCGTGCGGCGCCACAGCCAGCGGGCCACGCGGTTGCGGCGCATGCCGGTCTCGTCGGCCAGCATCCGCACGTCGCCGAAGAGGTCGCGCAGGAACTTCTGCGACTCCGGGGAGTCCCAGTAGACCTCTGCCGCCACGGCCTCGGGGATCGCGAGCTCGCGCCGCACGCGCCGGCTCGGCACCAGGATCTCGTTGCACAGCCACTTCATCAGCAGCGGCACCGCCACCGAGATGACGCCGCGCTCCACGCGGGAGAGACGCTCGGCGTTGTGCTGGAGGTACTGGTGGGCGAAGCCGATGTGGCGGGCCTCCTCGGCCACGTGGATCTGCATGATCCGGCGCAGCAGCGGGTGCATGTCGTCCCCGGCGCGCAGCACCGACTTCTGCACGTGGTCGATCGGCTCCTCGCCGGCGAGGACGCCGAAGAAGAACCCGAAGGGCACCCAGCGGGCGGCGAGCGGGAGGAAGGGAGCCATGCCCCGGAAGAACCAGGAGCCGCCGCGGGCGTCGACGCCGGTGCGGTTCACGAACTCCTGGAACATCTGCGTGTGGTGGCACTCCTCGGTCGCCTCGTGGGTGGCGTAGCGGAACTCGGCGGAGCCGTTGGGGCGGCTGAAGGCGTAGTTCATCAGGCCGCTGATCAGGATCTGCTCGAACTGCAGGCCGACCTTGGTGATCCGGGCCTGGTGGTAGAGCCCGATCCGGACCTGGTGGTCCAGGGGCAGCGAGCGGTACCACTCGGTGCGTCCCATGACGTCGTGGGTGGGCAGCACCCAGCGCGGGTCGTTGGGGTCGACGGCGTTCTCGGGGGCGTCCCAGTCGATGTCGAGGAAGGCGTCGAAGTGCTGGTGCACCGAGGCCTCGGAGAGGGTGTGCAGCCGCTGCTCGTAGGTGGGTGCGGCGTCGCTTCGAAGAACGGTCATGCTCCGAGGTTAGTGAGACACCGTGTCGGTGTAAATAGTTAGCGCGACATCGTGTCGCACCATCGGTGTCGAGGCTCAGAACCGGTGGAACCACCCCGGTGCCTCGGCGTCGGTGCCGGGGCAGGTCACGTTGAGGTCGCGGTCGTCCTGGACCCACTGGCCCATCGCGGCGCTGCCGCCCTGCACGACGTACGACGCCCCGCAGCGGCGCAGCGCCTCGGCGCGCGAGGTCGGCCCGGCGGCACGCCACTCGGGCACGTCGCCCAGGCTCAGGTCACCGACCGCCTGGCTCCACAGGTAGGCCGTGGAGTAGATGCCGACCCGGTAGCCCTTGTCGACGAGCCCGTCGCGCAGCCCCTCTACGACGGCGGCGTTGGCCTCGAGGTCCCCCGACCACTCCCAGTCGCGCACCGGCTCGACGTCGATCCAGATGAGCGGTGCGGGCAGGCCGGCGTCGCGCATCACGGTGATGTCGAAGAGCGCCTGCTGGTAGCCGACGTTGCGCTGCGCGGCGTACGGGTCACCCGGGTCGTCGGTGTCGTAGGGGCCCCGCTCCCCCAGCTCGGC
Source organism: Nocardioides salarius (assembly GCF_016907435.1). NCBI lineage: Bacteria > Bacillati > Actinomycetota > Actinomycetes > Propionibacteriales > Nocardioidaceae > Nocardioides > Nocardioides salarius. The sequence continues at coordinate 343,297 of NZ_JAFBBZ010000001.1, forward strand.
GAGCGTCGCGGGGTCGGGGTAGCTGGCCACGGCGTAGGCGCCGGCCAGCAGACCGCGCTCCCGCACCCAGGTGACCTGCTCGGCCAGGCACGGGTTGGGGAAGAAGGCCGGGCCGTTGGTCAGCCCCATCACCACGAACCGCGCCGAGTCGAGGGGCATCGGCAGCCCCAGGGTGCGGCGCTCGGGGATGCCCTGCCCGCGCGGGCACTGCGGCCAGCTGACGTCGCCGCCCTCGACGGGGGCGCGCAGGCCCTGGGGCAGCTCGGCGGCCTTCTGCTCGGCGAGCGCGGCCAGGTCGGACATGGCGGCGCGCTCGGCCCGCTCCTCCAGGTCGTCGGGCACCTGCGGCACGGTCAGCGCCTCGGTGCGCCCGGTCCCCGGCGACCGCTCCTGCGACGCGGGGCCGGCCGGCGGCTCGGCGCCGCCCCCGCAGCCGGCCAGGACCAGCACCAGGACCGAGCCCGGGACCAGACCCGCCGCCGTGCGGGGCGCGCGCCTCACCGGCTCAGACCTGCTCGCGCGACTCCACCGCGGCGCGCACCCGCTCGACGGCCTCCGCGAGCGGCACCCCGTTGTCCTGGCGCCCGTCGCGGTAGCGGAACGAGACGGCGCCGGCGGCGATGTCGTCGTCGCCGGCGATCATCATGAACGGCACCTTCTGCAGCTGGGCGTTGCGGATCTTCTTCTGCATCCGGTCGTCGGAGTCGTCGACCTCGACGCGCAGGCCCAGCGGCTTCATCTGCCGCGCCACGTCGTACAGGTAGTCGGCGTGCCGCTCGGCGATCGGGATCGCCTGCACCTGCACCGGGGCCAGCCACGGGGGAAAGGCGCCGGCGTAGTGCTCGACCAGCACGCCCATGAACCGCTCGATGGAGCCGAACTTGGCCGAGTGGATCATCACCGGCTGCTGGCGGCTGCCGTCGGGGGCGACGTACTCGAGGGCGAAACGCTCGGGCGAGGGCTGGTTGAAGTCGTACTGGATCGTCGACATCTGCCAGGTGCGGCCGATGGCGTCGCGGGCCTGCACGGAGACCTTGGGGCCGTAGTAGGCCGCGCCGCCCGGGTCGGGCACCAGCTCGAGGCCGGTGCCGACGCAGACGTCCTCGAGCACCTTGGTCGCGACCTCCCAGTCCTCGTCGGAGCCGATGAACTTGTCCTTGGAGGCGTCGCGGGTCGACAGCTCGAGGTAGAAGTCGTCGAGGCCGAAGTCGCGCAGCAGCCCGAGCACGAAGTCGAGCAGGTGGCGGATCTCGTCGGGCGCCTGCTCGGCGGTGACGTAGGAGTGCGAGTCGTCCTGGGCGAAGCCGCGCACCCGGGTCAGGCCGTGCACGACGCCGGACTTCTCGTGGCGGTAGACGCTGCCGAACTCGAAGAGGCGCAGCGGCAGCTCGCGGTAGGAGCGCTGCCGCGAGCGGTAGATCAGGTTGTGCATCGGGCAGTTCATCGCCTTGAGGCGGTAGTCCATGCCGTCGACGTCGAGCGCGGGGAACATGCCCTCGCCGTAGTAGGGCAGGTGCCCGGAGGTGTGGAAGAGCCCCTCCTTGGCGATGTGCGGGGTGCCGACGTACTCGAAGCCCTCCTCGATGTGGCGACGGCGGACGTAGTCCTCCATCTCCCGCTTGATCACCCCGCCCTTGGGGTGGAAGACGGGCAGGCCGGAGCCGATCTCGTCAGGGAAGCTGAACAGGTCGAGGTCGCGCCCGAGCTTGCGGTGGTCGCGGCGCTCGGCCTCCTCGATGCGGTGCAGGTGCTCCTCGAGCGCCTCCTTGGACTCCCAGGCGGTGCCGTAGATGCGCTGCAGCTGCTTGTTCTTCTCGTCGCCGCGCCAGTACGCCGCCGCCGAGCGCATCAGCTTGAACGCCGGGATCCGCTTGGTGGTGGGCAGGTGCGGGCCGCGGCACAGGTCGGACCAGGCGGTCTCGCCCTTGCGGTCGAGGTTGTCGTAGATCGTCAGCTCGCCGGCGCCGACCTCCGCGGAGGCGCCCTCGGCGGCGTCCTCGGCGTTGCCCGAGCCCTTGAGCCCGATGAGCTCGACCTTGTAGGGCTCCTCGGCCAGCTCGGCGAGGGCGTCGGCGTCGGTGGTGACGCGGCGGGAGAACTTCTGGCCCTCCTTGATGATCTTGCGCATCCGCGTCTCGATCTTGGCCAGGTCCTCGGGCACGAAGGGGGTCTCGACGTCGAAGTCGTAGTAGAACCCGTCGACGACCGGCGGGCCGATGCCCAGCCGGGCCTGGGGGAAGAGGTCCTGGACGGCCTGGGCCAGCACGTGCGCGGTGGAGTGGCGCAGCACGTCGCGACCGTCGGGGCTGTCGATGAGCACGCCCTCGACCTCGTCGCCGTCGGACAGCTCGTGGGCCAGGTCCTTGAGCTCGCCGCCCACGCGGGCCACGACCACGGCCGGGTCGTCGGCGAAGAGCTCCCAAGCCTTGGTGCCCGTCGTGACCTCCCGCACCTCACGCTCACCGGCGTGGACGAGGGTGATCTTGAGGTCGGACACAGGGTGCTCCGTTCGTGGTGGGGCCCGGAGGGGGCTGACGCCGCGATCGTATCCAGCGCGGGAGGCGATCGACGCATCGGTTTCTGCGACCGTTCCCAGCGCGAGGGCGCGGGCGCGCTGAGCCGGGACCCTCAGGAGGTGCGGTCGAGGATCAGCCGGACCGCCTCGTCGGGGGCGTCCCACTGAGGGAAGTGCCCGCACTTCTCGAACCAGTGCAGCTCGGCGTCGGGGTAGGCGCGAGCGGCACGCTCGGCCTGGCGGGGCAGGGTGACCCGGTCGCGCCGTCCCCAGCCGATCGTGACCCGGCCCGGCACGGTCCCCGCAGGCGCGCCCTTCTGCTTGGGTCCCTTGGTGAGGGCGTCCATGGCCGCGTCGGTCGCCGGGGCGTCGGCCAGCCCCAGGACGTCGGGCAGCACCGTGTCGGCGTCCAGCGCCCAGGGGCAGGCCGAGAGCTGCGCCAGGAGGGCGGTCCGGCCGGCCCGGGTGGCGAGCAGGGACGGCAGCGCCCCGCGCAGGAGGCGGACCAGGGCGATGGAGGGCCGCAGCGTGGCACCGAAGAGCGCCAGCTCGTGGTCGGTCCAGAAACCGCCCGGGTCGAGGGCCACCGTGTCGCCCCCGACGCCGCGCCGGGCCAGCTCGAGGACGATCCGCGCCCCCATCGACTGGCCGGCCGTGGCGACCCCGCCGAGACCCTGCTCCTCGATGAAGTCGGCGACGGCGTCGGCGAGCGAGGCGATGGACAGCTCGGCGAGGGGTGCGCTCTGCCCGAAGCCGGGCAGGTCGACCGCGACCACCTCGCGCTCGGCAGCCAACCCGTCGATGATCGGCGCCCACGAGCGCCAGCCCGCACCGAGACCGTGGACGAGGAGCAGCGGCGCGCCCGTGCCGCGCCGTACGTGGTGCAACGTCATCGTCTCACCGTAGACAACGGGTGATGACCTCTCGGCGACCTCCGTGAGCCGATCAGAAGAACTGGTCGACCAGCACCGGGTTGCCGTCGGGGTCGGTGAGCATGATCGAGGCCGGCCCGGTGGTGCCGGCGTCGGCGCGGTCGGCCACGGCCAGGCCGGTCTCGTCGGCGTGCTGCTGGACGCGGCGTACGTCGGTGAAGGACTCCAGGCGCTCCATCCGGTTCGTCAGCCCCGGGTTGAAGGTGAGGATGTTGCGCTCGAACATGCCGTGGAACGGCCCGATCGTCGTCTCGCCGTTCTTCAGGATCAGGTAGTCGTGCGCCGGGTCTCCCCCGGTCACCTCGAAGCCGAGCCCCTCGTAGAAGGCGCGCGAGGCGTCGAGGTCTGCCACCGCCAGGGAGACCGAGAAGGCGCCCAGCTCGAGGGAGCCCGGCAGGGAGGCGTCGGCGGCGGGGACGGTGGGGAGCTGCCAGTCGTCGGTCATCTCTCCATCGTCGACCGGGGCTCCCGGCCCGTCAACGCCGCCGCCCGCCTCCTGCCGGGGAGCCGGGGTGCCGGGGTGCCGGGGTCAGAAGGAGGACCTCGGGACACCCATGCCGGGGTCGATCCTCGTGGGTCCGCCGGGGCCGGGAGCCACGTCGAAGTCGAAGATCGCGGTGGGCAGGTAGACCGTCGAGCAGGAGTTCGGGATGTCGACGACACCCGAGAGCCGACCCTCGATCGGTGCGGCGCCGAGGATCATGTAGGCCTGCTCCGGTGAGTACCCGAAGCTCGTCAGGTAGTCGATGGCGTGCAGGCAGGCCCGCTGGTAGGACAGGTGCGAGTCGAGGTAGCGCTGGGTGCCGTCGAGGGTGACCGACGTGCCCGAGAAGGCCAGCCACTGGCTGTACTGCGGGTCCACGTTGCCGGGCATGAAGATGGCGTTCTCCCCCACCCCGTAGGTCTCCATGCCGTTCTTGATGAGATCGACGCGCAGGTCGATGAAACCGCCCATCTCGATGGCACCGCAGAAGGTGATCTCGCCGTCGCCCTGGCTGAAGTGCAGGTCGCCCATCGACAGGTTGGCCCCGTCGACGTACACGGGGTAGAAGACGCGGGTCCCCTTGGTGAAGTTCTTGATGTCCTGGTTGCCACCGTTCTCCCGCGGCGGCGCCGTGCGCGCGGCCTCGGCCGCGGCCCGGTCGAAGGCCTCGCCCTCGAGGCCGCCGAGGATGGCGTCCTCCGGCAGCGGCGGAAGCGCCAGCGGCGGCACGCGATCGGGGTCCTGGGCGATCAGCGCGCCCTCGCGGCTGTTCCACCGCGAGAGCAGCTCGGCCGAGGGTGCGGTGCCCATCAGGCCGGGGTGCACGATGCCGGTGAAGGCCACGTGGGGCACGTGCCGCGAGGTCGCGGTGCCGCCGGTGAAGTCCCAGATCACCTTGTAGGCGTCGGGGAACTGCTCGGTCAGGAAGCCGCCGCCGTTCTGCTGGGCGAAGATGCCGGTGTAGCCCCAGCCCTGCCCGGCGAGCGGGCCGGAGTCCTCCTGCGGGATCGGCCCCACGTCGAGGATGTCGACCACGAGCAGGTCGCCCGGCTTGGCGCCCTCGACCGCGAACGGGCCGCTGAGCACGTGCACGGTCGAGAGCGGGGCGTCACGGATGTCGTCGGCGGAGTCGTCGTTGTGGATGGCGCCGTCGAACCACTCGCGGCAGTCGACGCGGAAGGAGTCGCCCGGCTTGACGTGCACGGCGGCGGGGATGTCGGGGTGCCAGCGGTTGTGGCCCAGCAGCTGCTGGTCGGTGAAGCGCTTGGTGGAGTCGAGCGGGAAAACTGTCTGCGGCATGTCGGGACCTCTCTCGATGTGGGGTGGACGGGCTCAGCGGGTCGATCCCGCGGTCTCGGCGGCTGGGGTCTCGTGCTCGCGCAGGCGCGGGTAGAGCCCGCCGAAGAGGACGACGGCGGCGACGGCCAGCACGACCGTGGCGAGGCCGACGTTGTCGGCCCACTTGCCGGTCATCAGCAGGAAGGCGGGGATGACGCCGGTCAGCCAGCCCTGGATCGCCGCCACTGCTCCCGTGTACCTGGTCAGCTCCTCGCGCCCGAGACCGAGGACCAGGAAGAACAGCAGCCACAGGAACGCCCAGCAGAGCCAGATGACGCCGAAGGCGCTGTCGTCGAGGCGGCCGAAGTTCAGCCCGGCGTAGACCAGCGCACAGATGGCCACGAAGAGCGAGAAGTAGCCCAGGCCGGTGCCGTCGAATCCGCCGAGCACGTTGAAGGCCACGTAGAGGTAGGTGAAGCCGAAGAGGTAGAGCCCGGACGCGCTGAGGATGACGTCGGCGTCACCGCCCGCGGTGAAGATCAGGTACGACGGCGTGACCACCTGCAGCAGCCCGACGAAGATGTTGAGCGGGCCCGCGGACCTCGCCTCGACGTAGCCGAGGAGCATCAGCCCGTTGAGGAAGAGCACGGCACCCACGTAGAGCAGTCCGACCATCGCCATGGTCGCCACCTCCTTCTCGGTCAGCGGTTCTCGGGTGCGGCTGCGGGCTCAGGGCCGGGGCAGCCGTTGCAGCGCGGGGTTCGTCGCCACGCGCGTGCCCGGCCGTCGACGGCCGGGCGACGGCACGGAGGTGACGACCTCCGGCTCGGCGCTGCTGCGCTCGGTCCGCTCGATGGCTCGCGCGTAGGGCGAGGACGCCCGGGACAGGCGTGGGGCGCTGAACCGGCGGCTCGCGTCGCGGGCACAGGTCGGGCAGGGCAGCACGGCCGGGGCGCTGCCCATCGGAAGGCGTACGTCGACGGCACCGTCGACCTCGCAGCGGTACTCGTAGGTCGCCATCACGCGGCTCCGAAGGGGTACACGACTCCTGCCTACCAGCGCCGCTGAGCGGGGATCATCACCACTCTTGGTGATGCTGCGCGAACCTCGTGGGCCCGTGCGGATCAGTGCGTGCGGACCGCTTCCGCAGGACCGGCAGGCCGGCGGGCGACGTAGACGGTGCTGGCCGACTCCCCACCCGCGACCGGGTTGGCGAAGGTCACCACGTGGGTCGCGACGTCGACGTAGACCTCGCGCAGGGCGCCCTCGAAGACCGGGTCCGGCGGGTCGTCGGACCACAGCGCGAAGATGCCGCCGGGAGCGATGAGCCCGGCCATCCGCCGCAGCCCTGCGGGCTCGTAGAACGCCGCGTGCGAGGGGTGCAGCACGTGCTGCGGGGAGTGGTCGATGTCGAGCAGCACGACGTCGTACGCCGCTCGCGGCGTGGCGCCCTCGGCCACCTGCGCGAAGAAGTCGCCGTGCTGGAGGTCGCAGCGCGGGTCGGCGGCGAGGCCGGCCGTGTCGGGCAGCAGGTCCCGACGGTGCCAGTCGATGACCGCCGACACCGCCTCGACGACCTGCACCTGGGCGACCCGCTCGTCCTCGAGCGCGGCACGCAGCGTGTAGCCGAGCCCGAGGCCCCCGACGAGCACCTGCAGGACCTCTCCCCCGGCCGCGGCCAGACCCAGGTGCGCGAGCTCGGTCTCGACGACGGTGAAGAGGCTCGACATCAGGAACTCGTCGTCGATCTTCACCTCGTAGACGTCGTGGCCCACCGCGGGCTCGAGGCGGCGGCGCAGGCTGATCACCCCGATCGGGGTGTCCTCCCAGCCGAGCTCCTCCATGTGCAGGGCCACGCGGCACCTCCGGGGTGGAAATGACAGAGACCGCGGCCGGAGGATCTCCGAGCCGCGGTCTCTCGAGGTGGGCGATACTGGGTTCGAACCAGTGACCTCTTCGGTGTGAACGAAGCGCGCTACCACTGCGCCAATCGCCCTCCTGCCCGCCGGATTCCTCCGCCGGATGCACCCGGGGGTGCGGTCGCAGACTTTAGCGCATGGCGCGCGGAGCGTTCACATCCGGCCCCCGTCGAGGGGCTACCGACCGAGCAGCTCGGGCTCGCGCCGGCGCCAGGTCTGCGCCGCGGCGCGGGTGAGCGGGCCCGGCTCGCCCAGGTCGCGCTCGTCCCAGTGCGAGACCGGCTGCACGTCGCGGGTGGTGGAGGCCAGGAAGACCTCGTCGGCCTGCGCGACGACCTCGATCGGCTCGTCGACCTCGCGGGCGCCCACCCACTCGACGAGCAGCCGCCGGGTCACCCCGGCCAGGCAGCCGCTGGCCAGCGTGGGCGTGCGCAGCTCACCGTCGACGACGTAGAAGACGTTGGAGCCGGTGCCCTCGCAGAGGTGTCCGGCGAGGTTGGCGAAGACCGCCTCGTCGGCCCCACGGCGACGCGCCTCGGCGAGCGCGACCACGTTCTCGGCGTACGACGTGGTCTTGAGCCCGGCCAGCGCGCCCCGCTCGTTGCGTGGCCACGGCACGGTCGCCACCCGCGCCGCCGGGGCCGCGGGCTGCAGGGGCACGGCGACCACGACGATCGTCGCCTCGGCGTCGCCCCGGCCCGACCCGAGGGGGCCCGGGCCACCGGTGACGGTGATGCGCAGGCGCCCGAGCGGGAGCGGGTCGGCATCCAGGACGGACGCGACGCCGCGGCGCACGGCGTCGTCGTCGGGAGCCGGCAGCCCCAGGCCGAGCGCGCTGGTGCGCAGCCGCGCCAGGTGGAGGTCGAGGGCGAAGGGCAGAGCGTCGACGACCTTGATGGCCTCGAAGACCCCGTCGCCGACGGTGAGTCCGTGGTCGCTGACCTCGATCACCGGCTGGCGGGGATCAGCGAGCAGATGTCCGTTCACCCAGGCGTGCACGGCACTCACTCTAGGCGCCCCGCCGCCACCCCAGCCGCTCTCTGCACCCCCGGTTTGCCGCCTCGCCACGCCGACGACACCCGGATTTGGCGCGACCTGGGGGTTGGGCTAATGTTCCTGTCGCAGCCCGGGGGAAACCCCAGGCGGCAAGCGGACGTAGCTCAGTTGGTAGAGCGCAACCTTGCCAAGGTTGAGGTCGCGAGTTCGAGCCTCGTCGTCCGCTCGGAGAGGTCTCTCTCTTGGTTAGACCTCCGTGGTGGAGTGGCCGAGAGGCGAGGCAACGGACTGCAAATCCGTCTACACGGGTTCAAATCCCGTCTCCACCTCGGGCGATTGGCGCAGCGGTAGCGCGCTTCCTTGACACGGAAGAGGTCACTGGTTCAAACCCAGTATCGCCCACCAGCGTTTACGCAGGTCAGAGGCCGGTTTCCTTCTACAGGAACCGGCCTCGTGCCATTCCTGTGCCAGTTCAGTTGGCACGCGGATGGCACGACGCCTCTTGCTAGAGGAGTCTCACCATGACCACCACTGCCATCACCACCCGCCACACCGAGGCGATCTGCCCGAGCTGGTGCGCCGGCCACACCGAGATCTACCAGGCTTGGGAGACCCTGACCGCGACGGGCCGCAAGATCCGTCAGCACTCCCCCGCCGAGTACCCCGTCATCGGCGGCATCGCCGTGGTCGTCGCGCAGGTCGAGCACGAGGACACCGGGATGGACGCCCCGACCGTCATGGTCGACGCCGACGACAACGCCCCGGACCACGAGCTGAGCGAGGCCGACGCGCACGAGCTGGGCCTGGCCCTGGTCCGCGCGGCTGAGCGCATCCGTCGGGAGCGTGCCCTGTGAGCACCATGACGACCACCACCTGCCCGGCGTGGTGCACCGAGCACACCGGCTTCCCCGACAGCGGCGACGACTGGCACCAGGGGGCCGAGCACTCGGTGGCCGGCCATTCGTTCTACCTGTCGTCCGGCACGATCAGCGGCAACGTCGGGGTGTTCTACATGGAAGGCCCGCCCGACGAAGGGGTCAGCCTGGACGACACGGAGGCGTTCGCCCGCGCCCTGCTCGCCGCGGTTAAGGAGGCACGGGGCGCGGAGGTCGAGCGCGGCTTCGTGGTGGTGTCGGCTGCGACACTCGAAAAGATGGCGCGCGACCTAGGTCTGCCGGTGGAGGTAACTGCGTCGAGGGCGTACTTGTCGACAGGCACGACCACTTTCTCGGCGCCCCTCGACGTCGACCACCCCGACATCGAGAAGTAGGCGCACGCATTTTGATGTCCACCGCGGTGTGGATCAAGGTCGCGTGGGGACCTTGATGTTCCTGCCGGAACATCACCTTGTCGCCCGTGCGCGGATGGCGCAGTCGATCATGGACTACATCTTTCGGCGGAAGCCTTGATCCTCACCGCGATGAACATCTCCATCTGACGTACAGACACCACCGCCCCCGACCGAGAGAGACGGCCGGGGGCGTGGTGCGTTTTCAGGCTAGGCGGCGATCCTGTCGGTATCCCGCAAGGTGGACTGTCGCTGAGGCAGGCGGGCCCGAACGGGCGCCCGGCGCCAGCCTGCTCAACAATCGGCCGCGTGGGCGCTGTCTCGCGTGGCCCGCGCACGCGCACCTGGACTGGTTGGGACGCCGAGACTGTGCAGATCATCCGTCGCCGTGCTCGTCAAAGAGTCTCGGGTCTGGGATGGGCAGCTGCCTGGACCAGTCCTCGAACCGCGCGTCTTCCTCGTTCACTCCATCGCATGTCAGACCAGCCGCCCCACACATGCGCTTGCTGTGCCGGTTGTCGCGATGAATCAGTCCGGTAACGCGAACATCGCCTGATGCTCCAAGTTCCACGCAGCGCGTCACGACGCGGTCGAAGGTGTCCTGGAGCATCTCGCGCCCGATCTGGCCGGCGAACCGACCCCGAAGCCTTGACGCGACCGCTCCGTGTGCGAGGTCGTACTCCGAACCTCGAGCAACCTCCTGGGTGAAGAGGATCGCACCCAAACCATCAGCGTCCAGGCCCACGCGAACCATCCAAGTTTTGCCCTTGGGGATTCGCTCCTCCTGGATGATTTCCTGCACCGCATACTCGTGCATGGCTGAATGGACAGGGCTCAGCCCCACGGCGGTGAGCTCCATGCGGAGATCCTCGTCCGTGCAACGGAAACGCTGGATCGACTTCTGGTCGCGGTAGTTCGCGTCGCGCCACGCCAGGATGGTCAACGGCGGCGGCGGCGCACCTTCGCGGCTCGGTCGTCGTCTGACAGATCGAGGCCCATCGCACGCTTGTAGTCATCCACGACGCTCGCGCGGACCTTTGGCGAGGCGGGCAGGGTAACCCCAACGCTGCCGACTATGCGCGTCACTGAGCGAACGACCCGATGGTCGGTGCCATGGTTGATCAGTGTGCTCATCGCGATTCCTCCGACAGGGACCCTGCGAGCCAGGGCTGTGATGTAGCCCAAGGGGCGGAGCTGGCGGGGTCTGGTTGTCAACTGTAAACAGTTGGTAGCGGGCAGGGAAGGGTTTTGCCTGAGCGGGCGCGTCACAGTCCACACCTCTGGACGGCCTGCCTCACCAGTTTCGGCCAAACGGCGCGGAACGCCTGGGTCGGCGGCAGCACGTCAGCCCACCGAGACAGGGCACACATGAGCCGTGTGGCTCCCGCCGAGGCTCGCCACGGTCACGGGGTACATGCCGTGACGGGCCATCAGCTCGATGGCGCCGAAAGGCACGGAATCCTCCACGACGACGGTCCCAGTCAGGGCCATGTCGTGGCAGCGGATGGTGCCGGGGGGATCGGCGCGGTGGGCGCCTCGAGCGATGCGGCCCACGACATCAACCCGCAGGATCGCCCAGAAGCTGGGATTATCCCCGGGGATGCTCAGCAGTCGCAGGCCCAGCAGGTCCCCCAGGTCGGGCACGACGTTGTAGCCGCAGGTGCAGGCGGGGTCGGGGACCGCAGCGTGCAGTCCCGACAGCGGACGCACGGAGGGGAAGTACGGGACCAGGCCCGTCGACGTCCGGGGTCGGCAGGTGGGCGTGTTGAAGTAGCCGAACGTCGCAGAGTCGGGCGTGAGGTCGACGTCGTTGATCGCCAGGCCGATCTTCGGGTCATAGGAGACCTGCGAGATGCGCCAGCCACGCAGGGGGCGAGCGGGGTCGATCCAGCCTGTCGAGCTGGTGACGGACCATCGGGGGTCAGCGGTGCTCTCAGTGGCGTCTACGGGGATACAGGACGGGCAGGTGGTGGTGGGCAGTGGCATGGCGGTGTGCTCCTTGCGGTGAAGGGGGTTCGGATCACGAAGGCAGGCGACCCCGACGGACACTTCGCCGGTAGCGTCCGCTCTCTCCCTAGGACCCCCACCCCATCGTGCGCACGCGCGCGACCCCCTGGTCGGGGGCCGGGGGGAGATGAACCGCTACCGGCGGAGCGGTCCAGGAAGGAGCGCCCGCAGCGATGCGGACGCCCCTTCCCCGTTCCGACCGACTCGGCGCTGGTCAGGTCTCAGCGGCCATCTGAGGGCCACTCCCTGGCCATCGATCCATGCTCGTCAGGACATTGCGCCGAGCATGGTGACGTTGACACCGAGGATCGCTCAGGCTGCCGTGAGATCCACGACAGCCATCGACGCAGGACGGAAGAACTGGAACCCGAAGCGACCCTCAGAGCGCAGCTTCATCTGGTTCTTGTCGAACAGGTCGCCAGCCTGAGTGGCGGCCAGCGTGTGCGCAGCCTCGCGGATGCGCAGTCGGGTCTGCGACCAGTTGCCGACGATGGCGGTTCCGACCGGCACGGCGACCGAGGGCACGCCTCGCACGCCAGGCCCGAAGATGCGCTCGCCGACAGCATCGGTGAACAGGAAGCCACCAGTAGCCCCGTCCTCGCGCATGAGGTCCAGGGCCTCGATGTCGGAGGGGTGCATGGCCACCCCGGTGATGGCCTCCCCCTTGAGCTCCTGCACGGTGCGGGCCTTGCGGAGGGTGACCAGGGGGTCGGTGTTGAACGCGACCTGCTCGACACCGCTGGTGTTGAGGATGCCGGTCCACTCCTCGCCCAACCCGGTGCCGGACACGATGAGTCGCTCGATGACCTCGAAGATCCCCGTCTCCATCTGCGACTCGAGCACCTGCAAGACGCTGGCGTGGTCGGAGGCGTAGCGGATCGGGAAGGGCTCGGACAGGTGGGCGATGACTCGCGCCCGGTCCTCCACCGACTCGAAGGTGTAGACCGATGTCGGCTTGGTGGCGTTGTCGGCCACGACGTCGGCGTTGTTGGTCGCCACAACCTGGCGCAGGTACTCGAAGGTGTGCTGGTCGAGTCCTTCGCGGGGCACGAGGTCGAGCAGCCGCGTCGGCACCGCGGGCAGCGGCGAGACAGTGACGGCCGGCGGGGTGGTGATCTCCCCGGTCAGCAGTGCCTTAACGCCCATGCCGTGGGCGCTCTTGGCCAGACCCACGGTGACGCTCTTGGCCCAGGTGCTGCCGCCGGATCGTGCCGGGACGGTGCCCTTAGCGGGCGGGTCGAACGAAGGCTCGGGCGGGATGCCCTGGGTGGGGTCCACGACCCCGCTGGCGGTGAGCTGGGCGACCAGCTCGGCGGACTTCTCCGCCTTTGCGATCTGGGCGTCAGTGTCTTCGATCTGCTTGAACAGTCCCTCGACCTCGGCGGTCTGAGAGGGGGTGAGGTCGCGGGAATCCGCCTTGGCCTCGTCAACGATGCCGCGGGCCTGCGAGAGCAGTGCGGCGCGCTTTTCCTTGAGATTCATGATGGTGCTCCGGTATCTCGCCGAACGCAGCATGCGTTCGGCGTAGCAGTGAGTGAGTGACCGCTGCACGGAGACGGGCGGTGTAGATACCGCTGGCCTGCGACGTGCGTTCTGCGGGCATCTGACCGGATCGACGGGCGGAGTGGTTACCGCTGGCCTCACGCTGCCGAACTTCACAACCTTTGATCCTCGGAACTTGGCCCGAAGGCTCCTCGTCCCTTGTCGCTAGCTGCGCTCGTCCGGTGATCGGATGCCCTGATTCTATCAGCCCGTAGACCCATTCTCGGCCGCTAGCGAGAGCAACGCGCCGCGAAGTTGGTCCTGGGCATTGGGCACCGCTTGCGCGGTGAGAGTGGCGGCGTATCGAGCGGTCGCAATTAGCAGGTGAGTGTGCCGCTCGACGTCGATCGCCTCACCTAGGACGACACGGCATGCGGTGTCATCGGAAGTGACCATGCCGAGCACCAGGCGCATGGCCCGACGCTCGTCGTCGGTGGTGATGGTCGTCATCGGGTCTCCTCGTGGTCGTGGTTGCCGCCGCGGTGGTCGCAGCGGGCGCAGCAGTAGGTGCCTCGCAGCGCACGCACCCCGCGACAGCCGGCCGGGGTGGCCTCGCAGTCGGGGCAGGTGCGCGTCGAGCGCGGGATGGTCTGGAGGTTGGGCAGGTCGATCACTGGCTCGCCTTTCGGGTGTGTGAGCGGGGCGCACGGTCGATGCCGCCCCAGACGTGGAACGGCTCGGCGCTGGCCTCGGCGTAGTCGAGGCACAGAGCCCGTGCGGGGCAGGGCTGGCACGCGAGGGCGGCTTCCTGACGCTCTGCGCGCTCGTCGCTGGTGAACGGGTCGGGGTCGACCTGGCAGGGGGTGGGTCGCCCGGCATCGGCCAGTACGCCGAGCGCGTGACTGAGCGCCAGCCAGGCGACGCGCTCGGGGTCGGTAGTCGTCACTGGGCGGCCCTCCGGTAGTCCTTGATGTGGCAATCGGTGGTGATGCCGTCGAGCACCTCAACTGCCTCAGCCAGCAGCCGGCGAACGGCGCTGGTGGAGATGAGCAGCTCCTCGTCGAGGTGGGTGTCTCGCTCGCGCAGGTGCTCGGCCAGGTCCGCAACGCGATGCGGATAGCAGGTGAAGCCCTCGCGGCACTGACAGGTGGGTGCCTGCTCGCGCAGACGGCTGGTTAGGTCGATGACGGTCGCGGTCATGCGCTTTCCCTCTGCTCGGTGTCGGTGTAGGGCTCCTCGAGCGGGTAGTCGTCCATCCATGCCGGAGGCTCGGGCAGGGCCTCACCCGGCACCTGCTCCCCGTTGCTGCGCTTTTCGACCTCAGTGCCAGCGGGCCTGACGGCCCGAGAGGTGGGCGCGTGGTCGGGGTGGGTGGGTCTACTACAGGGAAGGGGGGACGTGGTGTCCCTCCTTGTGGGGGGTGCCTGCACCTCGTAAGGGGGGACAAACGGCCGGAACGTAATCGGGTACGTCATGTCCCCCCTTACGTCGAGAGCCTCGAAGCCTGCTGGGCGTCCGTAGGTGCCTCGCCACCGCTTGCTTAGGTACCCCTTGGCCTCGAGCCGCTGGGCCAGCTTCTTCACGTTCTCCGGCGAGGTGTGCATGGCACAGGCGATGTAGTCGTAGTGCAGAGAGAACTTCCCGCCCGCATCCATGCCCCTACTGCCAGAGCGGCGCACACCGTCGACGTACTCGGTCGGCAGGTGCACCAGCGTGATGAGAAACAGGCGCTCAACGTTGCCGAGATCGGGGTTCGCCAGTGCGTTGCGGAAGATCACCGGGCGGCGGTCGCTCCTGCTCATGCGACACCCCCGACCCACTCGCGCCACTCGGCCTCAATCTCGGCCGCTAGGAGCTCGGGGCGACTCCAACCGTTGCGCCAGGCTTCGCGTCGGGCATGGAACCCATCGCTCTCCCCCGCGAGGTAGGCGGCTCGAAGATCGTTGATCTCACGGTGCAGCCGCACGGGTGCCTGCTCGCCGTCGAGGAACCAGCACTCAGCCGCGCGCACGACGGCGGCAACCTTCTCGGGACCGTCCGGCAGGGCCTCCCACTCCGGGGTGCCGTATCGCGGACTGTCCGGCGCGCGGTGCATCAGCTTGCGAGCCCACTCGCGGCGGCTCACCACAGCTGCCCCCTCAGTGCGGGCAACGGGTCGTCCTCGGTCACGTCGACGACGTAGCCGCGAGACTCCCACCGGGCGATCAGGTCGGACGCGGTGCGCGGGGTCGTGACCCATCCGCGACCGAGCGCCGACCAGCACGGGGCGCGACCCTTGAGGTCGACCAGCGCCTCGCGGCTTCCGTGCCCACGGACGTAGGCGCACGAACGCTTTACGAAGATGACTTCGAAGCGTGGCCGACTCATGCGACCACCTCGCGGCCGGCAGCACGACGGCACTCAGGACCGATGCCCAGCGAAACGGAGAGAGTCGCGCTCAGTGGGTGCTGGCACACCCGGCAGCGGGTAGAATCGGTTTCGTTGAGGTCGCCATCCGAGACATTGGCCGTTTCCACCTTGGGCGAGGTGGGGCGGCCGTTTCGATTCTCAGACACGGCCACCACCACCCGCGGTGGGGATCGGTCGCAAGAGTGCGTCCAGGTCGGCGCGACGAATGCGCACCAGCCTCGAGCCCTTCACCCGGTGACCGGGGAGGTCTCCTCGCGAGATGTAGTTGCGGACGGTGCGGTCGGTGACGCCGAGATACTCGGCAGCTTCAATCTGAGACAGCCAACGGGTCTGCTCAGGGGACGAGACGGACATGCGGAACTCCCGTTGCCCCCGAGGGGCGAGCGGGACGTCTCACGCAGCAGATGCCGTCCGGTGCTGCCGGGACCGCTCAAGAAACCAAACGGTGGTCCGGGATATTCGTGACTCTCGTACCAGTGTAGCAGTTAGTCGCCGCTCGATTCCGGTCGAGTGGCTCCGATGCCGTCGCGATTGACGTCGGCATCGGTGAGCACCAGGTCTTCGCCTCGCTCTCGCGCAGCCTGCAAACGCTCCAGGAAGTCGGCGGCGGCGTAGTGCACGTGGCAGTTAGGGCACACGACCAAGAGGTGGTCGTGACCGTCGTACTTGATGATGCGGTTGGGAACCTTGCTTTCCCGAACCGGACGATTCGCGAGGGTCAGCACAGCCTCAATCTCGTCGTGACTCCAGGGGCGAGAACGGTCGCGCTCATTCACTATTCGGTCGAGTTTGCGCTCGTGTGGCTGCATCCGATTGCGGGGATTGAGTAGCACTCGCTCGCACTTCCCGCACCGCAACTTCCCTCCCTTCATTCGCCCACCTCCACCATTGCGGACAGACGCCGCGCGATCTCGACGTCGCGCTCAGCGGCGGCGTGCTGGTAACGCAGCGCAGCGGCGGGAGTCGAGTGCCCGAGCCGGCCCATGAGCTCGGCCAGGGTGGCGCCGGTCTGCGCGGCGAGGACAGCCCCGGTGTGCCTCAGATCGTGCCAGCGAAGGTCCGGCCGCCCGGCGGCCTCGCGCGCTCGGTAGAAGACGCGGTAGAGGCTCGAGGGCGCGAGGTGGCCGCCGCCCCGTGCTGGAAATAGCAAGCCATCCTTGCCAGGCTCAGCGTGCTTGAGCAGGTGTTCTCGCACGAGCGGCAACAGGTGGGGCGGGATCGCCACGTCGCGCGCGCCGGCATCCGACTTGGGCGTCTTGACGATGACCTCTCCCCCGGCGCGGACGACACCTCGGCGGATGTGCAGGACCCCGGTCTTGGTATTCACGTCGCCCCGGCGCAGCTCGGCCAGCTCGCCGAATCTCAGGGCGCACCACGAAGCGAGCAGGACCATGACGCGGTAGCGCTCCGGCATGGCACGCGCGATGGTCTCAAGTTCAGCGAGGCTGGCCGGTTTCACCTTCTTGACGCGCGTCGTGGAGCCCCCACCGCGGACCTTGGCGGGGTTGGCGGTGGTGATGAGGTTCCGGTCCACGGCAGTCCCCAGGATGGTCCGCAGCAGGCTGTAGGCGTGCGCCTGGGTGGTCGGCTTCCCCACGGCGGTGACGGCGTACCAGTGGTCGACTTGCTCGGGGGTAATGAACTTGAGCGGGGTGTCGCCGAAGGTCGGCAGCAGGTAGGTGTCAAGGAGCTTGCGGTAGTGCTCGCGAGTGCGGTCGGCGAGCTGGCGACCCTTGACTGTGCGGCCGGTCAGCCAGGCCTCGGCGTACTCCCCGAACGTAAGCGCGCGGACCTTGCCCGGTCCCCCACCTGGTCGCCAGGTCTCTCGCACAATGTCGGCGCGAACGGTCGACAGCCAGGTCTCCGCGTCGCCCTTGGTGTCGAAGGTCGTGTGCGCCTTGTGAGTGAGTCCGTCCGGCCCGGTGTAACGCGCCTGCCAGCGGCCTGAGGGAAGCTTTCGGGTGCTCCCGAACGCCGTGCGGCGCCCCTTGGTGTTCGCCATCTGTCGCCTGTCTGTAGGCCCTGCGTGCCATGTACGTGCCAGAACAGACTATCACTCGCTTCCGTTGCGTTCCGGCAGATGCCGCGCTACTGTTTAGCGTGTTCGCAGGTCAGAACGGTGAACTTGCTGGTCAGACCTAGTGACGCATTCAGAGTTGGAAACTGGTTCAAACCCAGTATCGCCCACCACCAACCCGCAGGTCAGAGGCTAGTTCCTCGACCTGCGGGTTTTCTTTGCGCCGCTAGGTGCGACATTCCAGGCATGGTCCCGTCAGTCCTTCGGACGGCGAACGCTCTCGCGGGCAGCGTCGAGCAGGCGTTGTGCTCGCCCCTGCAGATCGGGCAGGTCCGGATCAAAGTCTGCTACGGCTTCCTTCTTAGCGTCGTCGGCCCACTCCTGGAAACGCCTCCGCCTCTTGATGTCGTCGAGGAGGTCTGACGTCGGCATCGTGTTGGGGTCGTACTTCAGAACGTCGAACCACTCCTTCTCGAATCGATCCACGCGATTGCCCAAGTAGTCCTTCACACCCGACGAGCGCATCGCCTCAACCAAACCGGTCAACTCGGTTCGGCAACGCGTCGACGCAAACGCCTCAACGGTCGCCTGGGCATCGGTGAGGGTGTCGAGCCTGCGCGAGAGGTACAAGGCCCACGACTGCCGCGTGTCGTCGGTCAGCGAGTCGTCAGAGTCGATCATCACTCGGCACTCCTTGATCACCGCGAACAGGGCCCGGGACTTCTCCTCCCAAACGCGCTCCTCGAAGTCAAGATCGGCCTCGTGGCTTCGCTGGCGCTCACCGCCGATGAAGTTCGCAGCGAGGGTCCCGAGGGCAACCAGCGCCGAGGCAACGACCGAGACAGTGGCGATGTCCATGCGCCGCAGTCTTTCAGTCACCGCCCCGACAAAACGATGGATCCGCGAGCCTTCGTCTGACGCCGCACTGTCGGTGCTTGCAGCTATCGTCACGCACCGTGGACAGCATTTTGGAGCAGTTGACCTCGCGAGATGCCGCCCTGCTCACATGGACCGCTGCGGGGTTGCTCTTGGTCGCATGGTCGATGGTCCGCCGAGGGGACATCGGTCAAAGCGTCGTCTCGGTGATCCGTGCCTTCTTCGCACCGCGCATCGTCGGCATGGTGGCGCTCGTTGCCGCGTGGCTTGTCCTGGTTGTGTACATCGCGGAGCCCATCGGCCTTTGGGACTTCTCGCTGATGAAGGACACGATCGTGATCATCGCGATCGGCGCGCTCATGGCGGGATTCAAGGCGCTGGCCGTTATGAACGGTACGGAGACCATGCGCGGCGAGGTGCGCTCGGTCGTCACCTTCGTCGTGGTTCTTCAGTTCGTAGCCAACCTGCAGACCTTCCCTTACCTCGTGGAGTTGATCCTCGTGCCGGTGGCCGTGCTCCTCGGCGGGATGCAGGCAGTGGCGAATCACAGCGACGAGCACCGGGCTGCGCGACCTGTCATCAACGGCGCGATCATCTTGCTCGGTTGGAGCGTTCTCGTCTGGTCCGTCTACAAAGTCGGAACCTCACTGGGCTCGGCCGAGTGGGAGACGGTCGGGAAGTCGTTTGCGCTGGCATTCTGGCTGCCCGTCGCACTGCTCCCAGCCATCTACATCGCTGCGCTGGTGATGCAGTACGGCAAGGCCTTCTCGATGATGAAGGTCGTGCGCCCGCCCTCACTCGGCGCTCGCCTGGACTTCTACTCGCACCACGGGCTGAACCTCAGACGGCTGAGTGCGTTCTCCCGCAGCCGCGGACGCGCACATGAGTACGCCCGGGCGGGCAGCCGCCAGGGGCGCATGGCGACCCTTCGCGCCCGCCTCTGACTGAGATGGACCGCTCGGGCCGGGTGAAGTCGAAGCCCCCGCCGGCCTCGTTCCAGGTCCGGACCCTCCTCCCACGCCAGGTTCGACGCAGAGTCAGCGCCCGTCGAGCTCGAGGGTGCCCCACCGGGTGACGGCGTAGCTGTGCCCGTGGTGGTCGCGCCAGAGGTAGTCGCCGTGGTCGGTGCGCTGGTAGGTCCAGTGGTCGTCGGTCTTGGCCCGGTGGTGGTGTCGACACAGCGGCGCCAAGTTCTGTGGGTGGGTCTGGCCGGGTGGGCCGCCGAGGTGGAGCGGGATGTAGGGGGTGATGTGGTCGAGGTCGCAGCGCGGGGAGCCGGTGTCGCAGAACGGGAAGACGCAGTGGGTGTCGCGGCGGGTGACCAGGTCGCGCATCCACCGGGTCGGGTCGTGGTCGTCGATCGCGTCGACCCGTGCCATGTCGAGGACCGGCAGCACCGTCACCGATGCGCCACTCAGCCAGTCGCGGATCTTCGCCACCGTTGCGGGACCGAGCCCGAGCACCTGACCGACCTGCGTCGTGTCGGCCACCAGGTCCTCGCTGGTGATGTCGATGTTGAGCCGCACCCGCGGTCGCGGTGCACCGAGCCCGTCGAGGACCACGCCGAGCGCCTCGATCTGCCGCACACCCAGGTCGCGCTCACTGTCCGTATCGGCGGGGTCGGTGGGGTCGGCGGGCGGGGCGGTGGTGTCGATGATCAGGTCGTGCAGGCGCTGCAGGGTGGGGGTGTCTCCGGTGATGCCGAGCCACGAGGTGCCAGCCCACTGCCCGCCCTCACCGGGGCGGCGGTGGCGCAGAGTGAGGCCCCACTCGTTGGTGGCGACCTTCACCTCCGCGACCTCCAACGACGCGGGGTCGTGCAGCGCGATCGCCTCGGCGACCGCCCGGTCGATCCGCGTCGGCCCCACCGAGTCCACGACCGGCGCCAGCACGGCGTCGACGTGCGCGGCAGCCTCCGGGGAGAGCCCTTGGGTGGCTTTCGCGACCCGACGTGCGCGCCACAGCGCAACGTCGAGGGACTCCACCCGGGCGTAGATCTTCGGCAACCGGTGCCGCAGCTCGAGCGCCTCGGCCATCAGGCTGGTCGTCGCCGCCGGCGACATCCGCATCACCGCAGCGAGCTTCTCGGCCGAGAACTCCGCGACCGCAGGCACCCCTTCCCCGCCGATCCAGGCGTCGCAGTCCCAGACCCGCTCCTGCTCACCCCACGAGAGCCGGCTCTCATCGTCTGCTGCGGGGTTCAGGTCGCACCAGCGCAGCACCACCCGCAACCGGCGCCGCTCGGCCCTGCGGACCTCCGCCTCGGCCTCGTGGGCGAAGTCGAGCAACCAGTCAGCGTCGAGGTCGTCGACCTCGAGAGGCTGCCCGTGGCTGTCGGTCTCGATCATGACCCGATTTTACTCGAACAGATGTTCGACGACAAGGGGTTGTGCACACCTGGTTCGTCGCTCCAGGGCGCTGTCGGGGCCTGCTGGGCGACCCGGGTGGCAGGGCTGGACCGCTGATCGACCACCGGGGTCTCCGGCGTACGGACGCCCGTTTGTTTGCGGGGTCTCGGCGACGTTCCTCGCTGGCGCTCGTCACTGCTCGACCAACGGAGGATGCGCAGGGCTCCTCGGCCCGCCCGGTCCGACCACTCCCCGAGGCGCACCGTCCTGACGACCCGTACGCCGCCGTCGGCGTGTCGCGTGAGGGTCGTCAGGACCGTGCCGGAGCCGGGTTCTGACGTACGGGGTCTCGGCGTCGTTCCTGGCTGGCGCCCGTCACTGCTCGACCGACGAGGCGTCCGGGGACGTCCAGTCGGGTCGTCTGGACACCTGCCGGATTCACGGCCGAGGTTCGCCAACAGCCTGCGCGGCCGTCGCGGCCGCGACAGAGTTCGGAGGGACGCCGCCACCTCAGTCCCCCCTGGTGGTCGCGGTCCGAGGCGCAACCCGGCCGTCTCCGGCGTGTCCCCGCCGGAGACGGGTCAGCCCCGTCCTTCGACACGGATGACCTCATCAGTCACATCCGTCACACAGGCCACAGCTGGGCCTACATTCCTCGGGTGCACCGACCTTCCCGCCTGTCCGCCGTCGTCGCCACCGCGCTCGCCACGGCCGCCCTCTCGCTGCCCCTGTCGCCGACACCCACCGCCTCGGCCACCGCGCCCGTGGCCACGGTCCAGGTCAGCGCCGCCGCCGGAACCGCGGACCGCCGCGCGGCGGACGACCGCGACCGGGGCTGGGCGCGCCTGACCACCTACCGGCGGGCGGCGCTCGAGGGCTGTCGCCCACCGCGCAAGGACGGCTTCCGCCGCATCGTGCTGCGCCTGCACAACGTCCACGAGAAGCGGCTGCGCCGAGCCGAGATCAGCTTCAAGGACCGCGCCTACTCCCAGCCGTGGAGCGGCAGCAGCCGCACGCCGTGGGTGCGGCCCGGCCGCGCCGCGCCGCTCGCGCGGGTCTCCACCACGGGCCGCCTGGTCACCCAGCGGCTGCGGGTGCGGCTGCGCACCCGCCACGACGCGAGCCCGGTGCGCTCGCTGCGGTGGAGCGAGGTGCCGACCTGCCGACGCGGGCGCCGCTGAGCCTCACAGCGGCGTGAGGCTCGCGCTCGGCAACCACTCCTGCACCAGGCCCCACGAGCCGGGCCGCACGCGCGCGGCGTACACGACCAGGCCCTGCCAGCCCTCGGGACCCTGCCGCCACTCCAGCAGCAGGCCGGGGCGCTTCTCGCCCTCCTCGTCGAGCGGGTCGCCCACCCAGCAGTGCCGCGCGGGGCACGCCGAGGTCGGCGTACGACGCGCGGGCGCGGCGGGCGGGGCCGGCCGGTCGCTGCGCCGGCGCTCGCCGAGCGGCACCCCGCTCCCCCGCTTGTTCATCCCGCCGGCCACCCGCCGATCCTCCCACAGGATCGAACGCACGTTCGACCCACGTGTCGATCCGTGCGCGCCCCGCGGCGTCGGATACGGTCGTGGGGACCCGCACCCGAGCCGACCGAGCCGACCGAGCCGATCAGCGGAGGACCACCGTGCCGAGCACCCCCCATCCGTCCCGCGCGACCACCCGCCGCCCCGTCCTGGGCTCGGTGCTGGTGCCGGTGGCCGTGTCCCTCATGGTCGCCGCCGTGCTGGTCGTGCCGGGCCTGGTCTCCCCCGGCGACGCCACCGAGGACCGCACCCGCGACCTCGACCGCTCGGCGGCCGGCTCGAAGAGCTGGGACACGATGAAGACCTACAAGCGCGCGAAGCTGCAGGCCTGCCGCCCGCCCTCGAGCAACGGCTACGCCCACCTGCTGGTGCGGATGAAGAACAAGCACAACACCTCCGAGCGCCGCGCCGAGGTGTGGGTCAAGGACGCCGCCGCCGGCCCGATGTGGACCTCGTCGGCGCACAGCGGCTGGACGCGCGCGGGCAGGCGGAAGGTCTTCGCCCGCTTCAGCGGCACCGGCGACCTGGCCAAGCAGAAGGTGCGCGTCAAGATGCGCACCCACAACGGCGCGAAGAAGTTCACCTACTTCAACTGGTCACGCGTGCCCGTCTGCTGACCGGCCTGCGACGGCTCAGTCGTCGTCGGTCGCGGCGTCCTCGTTGTGGGTGCCGGGGCGCGGGGCCCAGGGCAGCTCCTTCGCCGGGCGTACGACGATCAGCCGGTCACCGCGGGCGAGCTGGCTGACCACCGGGTCGAAGTAGCGGTAGACCTTCTCGTCGCGCACCACCGAGATCACCTGGTCGGGCAGCGACTGGGGCTGGCGGCCCACCTCGGTGACCAGCAGCTCGCGCTCGGCCACCTCGAGCCCGTCGCCGTAGCTGAGCAGGTCCTCCATCACGGTGCCCAGCGTCGGGGAGACGCTGGACAGGCCCAGCAGCCGGCCGACCGCGTCGGAGGAGGTGATGACGGAGTCGGCGCCGGACTGCCGCATCAGCGGCGAGTTCTCGTGCTCGCGCACCGCGGTGACGATGTAGGCGTCGGGGTTGAGCTGGCGCACCGTCAGGGTGGCCAGCACGTTGGAGTCGTCGCGGTCGGTGGTGATGATGACCTGCTCGGCGTCGGCGACACCGGCGCGGCGCAGCACGCCGCGGCGGGTCGCGTCGCCCGAGACGACCGCCAGGCCGTCGGCGTGCGCGTCCTGCATGGCGACCTCGCTGGGGTCGACCACCACGATCGCCTCCCGCTCGAGACCGTTGTTGAGCAGGGTCTGCACCGCGCTGCGGCCCTTGGTGCCGTAGCCGATGACGACGACGTGGTGGTCCATGTGCTTCCTCCAACGGGCCACGCGGAACATCTCGCGACCCTGTGATGCCAGCACCTCGATGGTCGTGCCGATGAGCAGGACCAGGAACGCGATGCGGGCGGGGGTGATGACGAAGGCGTTGATCAGGCGGGCGGAGTCGGTGACCGGGGAGATGTCGCCGTACCCGGTCGTGCTGAGCGTGACGGTCGTGTAGTAGATCGCGTCGATCAGGCTGATGCCCGGGTCGGGTCCGGTGCCGTCGCGGTAGCCGCCGCGGTCGAGGTAGACCAGCAGCACGGTGCCGACGAGGATGGCCAGGGCGGCCAGCAGCCGCCGGGACAGCTCGAACCAGGGCGACCGGACCGGCTCGGGCAGGGAGATGGTCCCCCGCTCGCGGCCCTCGGTGAGGTCACGGGGCTGCTCGGTCACACGGGCGAACCTACTCGACCGGCTCCTCGAGCGGTGCGAGGCGGTCCCGCGACATGCGGGCCCGGAAGCGCTGCACCAGCTCGAGGCGCGCCCGCGTGGTGGCCGACTGCGGGAAGACCGTGTCGAACGCGGCGTTGACCGCCGCCCCGATGAGCACGGCCAGGGCGAGCAGGTAGAGCCAGAGCAGTACCGCGATGGGCGCCGCCAGCGGGCCGTAGATCGAGCGCGACTCGGCGGCGGTCACGGTCAGCACCCAGCGCAGCAGGTAGGAGCCGCCGATCCAGGCCAGCAGCGAGAAGGTGGCCCCGGGCAGGTTGAAGCTCCAGTTGGTGCGCACCGGCACCGACAGGTGGTAGAGCGTGGCCAGGAAGCAGATGCACACCGCCACCACGACCGGCCAGTAGAAGGCCATCAGCATGTCGACCCGGTTGGGCAGCACCTGGCGCACCATCGTGGGCCCGGCCACGACCAGCGGGAGCGAGACCACGCCGGTGACCATGGCCAGCACGTAGAGCAGGAACGACAGCGCCCGGGTCTTGACGATCCCCCGGTGCCCGCCGAGACCGTGCATCACGGTGATGGTGTCGACGAAGACGTTGAGCGCGCGCGAGCCCGACCACAGGGCGAGCACGAAGCCCAGGGAGATGACGTCGAAGCGACCGCCCTCCAGGACGTCGTCGATGGTCTTGGCGATGACGTCGTCGACGGCTCGCTCGGTGAGCAGGCGCGAGGAGACCTCGAGGATGGCCGCGCGCACGTCCTCGACCTGGGCGGGGGTGAACTGGTCGGAGACGTAGCCGACGCCGCCGGCCAGCGCGAAGATCAGCGGCGGCACCGAGAGCACCGCGAAGAACGCCGCCTCGGCGGCCAGTCCGGTCACCCGGTAGCGCAGGCACGAGCCCGCCGTGGTGACCACCAGGCGCCACAGCAGGTGCCCCGCCCGCCGCGCTCGCGCCTCGAGCGTCTCGCGCAGCTGCTCCACCGCCTCGCGCAGCTGGGAGGTCCCTCCGGTGCCCGAGGCCATGCGCCTACGGTATCCGCATGCAGACCTCCAGCAGCGCTCGCGCCGACCTGCGCGTCGTGACCAACCAGGCTCCCCCGCTCACCGGCCACAACGTGGTCACCGCCGACGCCGCCCTCACCGAGGGCGTGCTGCGCCACGGCACCCAGGACACGCTCGACAGCCTGGTGGCCCTCGGCACCGAGGCCGGCTCGGCCGAGGCCCGCGAGCACGGCCAGCTCGCCAACGAGCACCACCCCGAGCTGGTGCCCTACGACCGCTACGGCCACCGCATCGACGAGGTGGCCTTCCACCCCTCGTGGCACTGGTTGATGGAGCGCGCCGTCGGGCACGGCCTGGCCGCGACCCCGTGGGAGGAGCAGGCCGAGGGCGAGCGCCACGCCCACCTGCGCCGCGCCGCCGGCTTCATGGCCTGGTCGCACACCGAGCCTGGTCACGGCTGCCCGATCTCGATGACGTACGCCGCCGTGCCGGCGCTGCGGGCCGACGAGGCCATCGCCAAGGAGTGGACCCCGCTGCTGGCCTCGCGCCGCTACGACCCCGGGGTGCGCAACCCGAGCGAGAAGCTCGGGGCGCTCGCGGGCATGGGGATGACCGAGAAGCAGGGCGGCTCCGACGTGCGCGCCAACGTGACGCGGGCGCAGCCCTCGGGCGGCCTCGACGGCACCTACACGCTGCACGGGCACAAGTGGTTCACCTCGGCGCCGATGAACGACGTCTTCCTGGTGCTGGCCCAGACCGACGGCGGGGTCACCTGCTTCGTGGTGCCGCGGGTGCTGCCCGACGGCACCCGCAACCAGCTCGACGTCGTGCGGCTCAAGGACAAGCTCGGCAACCGCTCCAACGCCTCCTCCGAGCTCGAGATGGACGGCACCGTCGGGCTGCGCCTGGGCGACGAGGGCCGGGGCGTGCGCACCATCATCGAGATGGTCGCCGCCACCCGGCTCGACTGCGTGCTGGGCTCGGCCTCCCTGATGCGCCGCGCGGTCTCGGAGGCCTCCTGGCACGTCACGCACCGCTCGGCCTTCGGCTCGCGCCTGGTCGACAAGCCGCTGATGCAGAACGTCGTGGCCGACCTGGCCGTGGAGTCCGAGGCCGCCACCGCGCTGGCGCTGCGCCTGGCCTCGGCCGTCGACGGGCTGGCCGACCCGCACGAGGCGGCGCTGCGGCGCATCGCGCTGCCGCTGGCGAAGTTCTGGGTCTGCAAGCGCACCCCGATGATGGTCGCCGAGGCGCTGGAGTGCCTGGGCGGCAACGGCTACGTCGAGGAGTCGGTGCTGCCGCTGCTCTACCGCGAGGCCCCGCTCAACTCGGTGTGGGAGGGCTCGGGCAACGTCAACGCCCTCGACGTGCTGCGCGCCCTGGGCCGCGAGCCCGAGGTGCTCGACGCCTGGATCACCGAGGTCGGCCTGGCTCGCGGCGGCGACGCGCGCCTCGACCGGGCCGTCGAGGACACCCTGGCCCTGATCGGCTCGCTGATGGGCGAGCCCGAGGCGATGGAGCGCAGCGCGCGCCGGCTGGCCTCGCGGATGGCGGCGGTGCTGCAGGGCTCGCTGCTGGTGCGCTTCGCCCCGCCCGAGGTGGCCGACCTCTTCTGCGCCTCGCGGCTGAGCCCGTCGTACGACGGCGTGCTGGGTGCACTCGAGGGCGGCGACCTGCGTGCGGTCGTGGAGCGGACCACCCCGACCGTCTAGGCGGGGCGCCCGTGCGGGGCGCCCCGGCCGGGGCGCCCCGCACGGGCCTCAGCTCAGCTCGAGCCCGGGGTAGAGCGGGTGCTTGTCGAGCATCTCGGCGGAGCGCGCCCTGACCCGGTCGGCGACGCCGTCGGCCAGCACGAACGACGCCTTGGACTGGCCGCCGGCCTTGGTCGTGCCGGGCTGGGTGTTGGAGAGCACGTCGACGATGAGGTCTGCGACGGTGTCGAACTCGTCGTGGCCGAACCCGCGGGTGGTCAGCGCCGGGGTGCCCAGGCGGATGCCGGAGGTGTACCAGGCGCCGTTGGGGTCGGCGGGCACCGAGTTGCGGTTGGTGACCACGCCAGCCTCGAGCAGCGCCGACTCGGCCTGGCGACCGGTCAGGCCGTACTTGCTGACGTCGACCAGCACCAGGTGGTTGTCGGTGCCGCCGGTGACCAGGTCGGTGCCGCGGGTCAGGAAGCCCTCGGCCAGCGACTTGGCGTTGTCGGCGACCTGCTGGGCGTAACCGCGGAAAGAGTCCTGGCGGGCCTCGGCGAAGGCGACGGCCTTGGCGGCCATCACGTGCGAGAGCGGGCCGCCGAGCACCATCGGGCAGCCCCGGTCGACGCTGGGGGCGTACTCCTCGGTGGCCAGCACGATCCCGCCGCGCGGCCCGCGCAGCGACTTGTGCGTGGTCGAGGTGACGATGTGGGCGTGCGGGACCGGGTCCTCGTCGCCGGTGAAGACCTTGCCGGCGACCAGACCCGCGAAGTGGGCCATGTCGACCATCAGGGTCGCGCCGACCTCGTCGGCGATCTCGCGCATCTTGGCGAAGTCGACCCGGCGGGGGTAGGCGGAGTAGCCCGCCACCAGCACCAGCGGCTTGAACTCGCGGGCCTTGGCGGCGACCTTGTCGTAGTCGAGCAGCCCGGTCTCGGGGTCGGTGCCGTACTGCTGCTGGTGGAACATCTTGCCGCTGATGTTGGGCCGGAAGCCGTGGGTCAGGTGGCCGCCGGCGTCGAGGCTCATGCCGAGCAGGCGCTGGTTGCCCAGCTCGCGGCGCAGCTCCTCCCAGTCGGCGTCGGTGAGCTCGTTGACGTTCTTGGCCTGCGCCTTCTCCAGCCAGGGGCCCTCGACGCGGTGCGCCAGGATCGACCAGAACGCCACCAGGTTGGCGTCGATGCCCGAGTGCGGCTGCACGTAGGCGTACTCGGCGCCGAACAGCTCGCGGGCGTGCTCGGCGGCGATCGACTCGACGGTGTCGACGTTCTGGCAGCCGGCGTAGAAGCGGTGACCGACCGTGCCCTCGGCGTACTTGTCGCTGAACCAGGTGCCCATGGTCATCAGCACGGCCGGCGAGGCGTAGTTCTCGCTGGCGATGAGCTTGAGCGAGGCGCGCTGGTCGGCGAGCTCGGCGCGGGTCGCCTCGGCGATCCGCGGCTCCACCGAGGCGATGACCTCGAGTGCCTGGGAGTAGGCGCTGCTGGACAGGCGGGACAGGTCGTCGGTCATGGGGCCAGCCTACGCAGCGCGCCGCCCCGGCCGGGCCCGTGGCAGCGGCGTACGCCGGCCCGCCGGGTGTGACGTGTGCCGCACTCGCGGCGCGGTTGAGCGTGCGCACGGCACCGTCGGTCCAGATGTCGAGATCGACGTCTCACTGCATGAGATGTCGGGTTGTGGCCGGGCCGTCCAGAAGTTGAGACTCCTTGCCATGAGCCTCGCCGCGACCCACGTCCACCTGGTGGTCCGCCGCCACGTGGACCTCGGGCGCACCCGCAGCTCGATGTGTCGACCCTCCTGAGCCGCCCTTTCCCGCGCGTCGCCGCGCACCCGCTCTCGAAGGACAACCGATGACCGAGCTCCTCACCCCCGCTCCCGCCCCTGCCCGCCCCCGCGCCAAGCGGGGCGAGGGCCAGTGGGCACTGGGCTACCGCGAGCCGCTCAACAAGAACGAGCAGGCCAAGAAGGACGACAACCCGCTCAACGTGCGGGCACGCATCCTGCACACCTACTCCCGCCGGGGCTTCGACTCGATCGACCCGGCCGACCTGCGCGGCCGCTTCCGCTGGATGGGTCTCTACACCCAGCGGGCCCCCGGCTTCGACGGCGGCAAGACCGCCATGCTGGCCGAGGAGGAGCTCGACGACCGCTTCTTCATGATGCGGGTGCGCACCGACGGCACCCTCCTCGACGCCGCGGCCGTGCGCGCCCTGGGCAGCGTCGGTGTCGACTTCGCCCGCGACACCGCCGACGTCACGGACCGCCAGAACATCCAGTACCACTGGATCCGCATCGAGGACGTCCCGCAGGTCTGGGAGCGCCTCGAGGCAGCAGGTCTGAGCACCCTCGAGGCCTGCGGCGACTCGCCCCGGCCCTTCCTCGGCTCGCCGCTGGCCGGCGTGGCCGCCGACGAGATCATCGACGGCACCGCGGCGCTGGAGGAGATCAACCGCCGCTACATCGGCGACCCCGAGTACGCCAACCTGCCGCGCAAGTTCAAGACCGCGCTCACCGGCCACCCCTCCCACGACGTCTCCCCCGAGACCAACGACATCGCCTTCGTCGGCACGGTGCACCCCGAGCACGGCCCCGGCTTCGACCTGTGGGTCGGCGGCGGGCTCTCCACCAACCCGATGCTCGCCCAGAAGCTGGGCGTGTGGATCCCGCTCGATGAGGTCGCCGACGCCTGGGCCGGGGTCGCCGCGGTGTTCCGCGACTACGGCTACCGCCGGCTGCGCTCGCGGGCGCGGCTGAAGTTCCTGGTCTCCGACTGGGGCGTCGAGAAGTTCCGCGAGGTGCTCGAGACCGAGTACCTCCAGCGCCGCCTCGTCGACTGCGAGTCCCCGGTCTCCCCGCGCGCCCACCGCGACCACATCGGCGTGCACGACCAGGTCGACGGGCTCAAGTACGTCGGCGTGGCCCCCGTGGTCGGGCGGATCTCGGGCACCACGCTGCTCGGCCTGGCCGACGTGATCGAGGAGTTCGGCCTCGCCGGCGCCCGGCTGACGGCGTACCAGAAGATCGTGCTGCTGGGCGCCGACCCCGCGCGCATCGAGGACCTGGTCGCCCGCCTCGACTCCATCGGCCTCTCCGCCCGGCCCTCGGGGTGGCGGCAGAACACGATGGCCTGCACCGGCATCGAGTTCTGCAAGCTGGCCATCGTCGACACCAAGGACCGCGCCCGCGCCCTGGTCGCCGAGCTCGAGCAGCGCCTGCCCGACCTCGACGTTCCGATCAGCGTCAACGTCAACGGCTGCCCCAACGCCTGCGCCCGCACCCAGGTCGCCGACATCGGCCTCAAGGGCCAGCTGGTCACCCACGAGGGCAGCCAGGTCGAGGGCTTCCAGGTGCACCTGGGCGGCGCCACCGGTCTGGGGGCCAACTTCGGGCGCAAGCTGCGCGCCCACAAGGTCACCAGCGCCGGCCTGGGCGACTACGTCGTCGCAGTCGTCTCGCACTACCTGGCCGACCGCACCGGGCCCGAGGAGCCCTTCGCCGACTGGGTGGCCCGCGCCGACGAGGCCCTGCTGCGCGGCGAGGCGGAGGTGCCCGCATGAGCGAGCGCGCGGTGCCCTACCAGTGCCCCTACTGCGGCGACGACGACCTGCGCCCGCACGAGGTGGTCGACGCCGACGGCGAGGTCAGCTCGCCGCACGGCCAGTGGGCCTGCCGCTCGTGCCTGCGTGCCTTCTCGCTCAAGATGCTGGGCCAGCTGCGCCCCGGCCCGACGGCCGACGGCGGCCCGGCGTGAGCACCGCGACCACGCGCGCCGCGCGGGCCAACCGGGCCACCAGCACCGAGGGGCGCAGCCCCGAGGAGCTGCGCGAGATCGTGTCGCACTGGGGCGCCGAGCTCGAGCTCGCGCCGGCCGAGACCATCATCGAGTGGGCCGCGGCCACCTTCGGCGACCGCTTCGCCATCACCTCCTCGATGGGCGACGCGGTGCTGGCCCACCTGGCCTCGAAGGTGGTGCCCGGCATCGACGTGGTCTTCCTCGACACCGGCTACCACTTCGTCGAGACCATCGGCACCCGCGACGCCGTCGAGGCGACCCTCGACGTCACCCTGCGCACCGTGCGGCCCGAGCTCAGCGTCGCCGAGCAGGACGCCCAGCACGGCCCCGACCTCTACCGCACCGACCCCGACCGCTGCTGCGCGATGCGCAAGGTCGAGCCGCTGCGCCGCACGCTCGCGTCGTACGACGCGTGGGCGACGGGGCTGCGGCGCGCCGAGACCCACGACCGGGTGATCGCACCCGTCATCGGCTGGGACGCGCGCAAGCAGAAGGTCAAGGTCTCCCCCATCGCCCGCTGGTCCGACGAGCAGGTCGAGACCTACATCGCCGAGAACGGGGTGCTGGTGAACCCGTTGGTCCACGACGGCTACCCCTCCATCGGCTGCTGGCCCTGCACCCGGCGCGTCGCCCCCGGCGACGACGCCCGCAGCGGCCGGTGGGCCGGCACCAGCAAGACCGAGTGCGGGATCCACGCATGAGCAGCACCCGCCCCACGTACCCCAACGCCCGGCACGACCCGAGGAGGTCCCTCTCATGACCGCTCCCGCCCTGGTGGCCCTGGCCCACGGCAGCCGCGACCCGCGCTCCGCCGAGACCATCGGCGCCCTCGTCGACGAGGTCCGCGCCACCCGCCCCGACCTGCGCATCGAGAAGGCCTTCCTCGAGCTGGCCAAGCCGTCCTTCCAGACGGTCGTCGACCGGCTCGTGCGCGCCGGGCACGACGAGATCGTCGTCGTGCCGCTGCTGCTCACCGAGGCCTACCACGCCAAGGTCGACGTGCCGGCGGTCATCGCCGCCGCCACCGAGCGGCACCCCGACCTGAAGATCCGCGCCACCAAGGTGCTGGGCCTGGAGACCTCGTTCCTCGAGGTGCTCGACGTGCGGATGCGCGAGGCGCTGCAGCGCTCGCGGGTGCGCGAGCTCGACGCGCTGGTGCTGGTCGCCGCCGGCTCGAGCGACGCGCTGGCCAACCAGAGCGTGGCCCGGATGGCCCGCCTGTGGGGCGCCCACCACAAGCTGCCGGTCACCGCCGCCTTCGCCTCCGCGGCCCCGCCTGCCGCCGGCGAGGCGGTGCGCGCCTTCCGTGCCGAGGGCCGGCGCCACATCGCGGTCGCCTCGCTCTTCCTGGCCCCCGGCTTCCTGCCCGACCGGGCCGCCGAGCTCTCCCTCGAGGCCGGCGCGATCGCGGTCTCCGAGCCGCTGGGGGCGCACCCCGAGATCGCCCGCGCCGTGCTGGCGCGCTACGCGGTCGGCGCGGTCGAGCTCGTCCCGGTCTGACCCCGACCGAACCGGGCTGACCCCGGCCAGAGGACCAGGCGCTCCAGCAGGTGCTCGAGCTGGCGCGCCGGGTCGCGGGTCAGGCCGCCGTGCACCGGTCCGGGCTGCAGCACGGTGCTGCGCGGTGCCTTGAGGAAGCCGAAGCGCTGGCTCAGCGGGTGGCCCGCCGCGGCGCTGGTGGCGGCGTCGCCGGCGCACACCGCACGCACCACCTCGAGCGCCTCGCACACCCGGTCGAGGTCGAGGGCGGGGTCGAGCGCGCTCAGCCGGTCGCGGTCGACGTGCCAGGCGGCGTCGAGGTAGTCGTGGGCCTGGGCGTAGACGACCACGCCGACGTTGAGGAACTCCTCGCGGTCCACGCGCGGCACGCAGCGCAGCGTGACGTACTGGTAGGCCACCGGGGCGTTGGGGCTCATCGCGCGGAGTCCGTCGCCGGGATCCAGGCGCGGGTGGCCAGGCGGGCTGCGAGCAGGTCGACGTACGCCGCGCGCACCTCGCCGGGCGTCTCGGCGCCGGGCACCGGCTCGAGCCACTCGTCGGGCACCGTGGCCAGCACCGCGGCCAGGTCGTCGACACCCAGCAGGGCGCTGATCTCCTCGTCCGCGGCCGGGAGCCGGTCGAGGTGGTCGACGAGCGCGTGGTCGTCGACGCTCCACGGCTGCTGGGCGAACCGCTCGCCGGCGCCGGGACGCTCCAGGCTGCCGCCGGGCCACCCGTGGTGGAAGTACAGCGACGCACCGTGGTCGATGACCCACAGGTCGTCGTGCCAGACCAGCAGGTTGGGGTTGCGCCACGACCGGTCGACGTTGGCGGTGAAGGCGTCGAGCCACAGCACCCGGGCGGCCTCGTCGGGGCCCGAGCCCGAGGGCAGCGTGCCGTCGAAGCCGAAGGAGCCGGGCAGGAAGTCGACGCCGAGGTTGGTGCCCACGCTCGAGCGCAGCAGGTCCTGGACCTCCTCGTCGGCCTCGTAGCGGGCCAGCTCGTCGTCGAGGTCGAGCACCACCAGGCGCGGGGTCCGCAGACCGATCCGACGCGCGATCTCGGCCACCAGGACCTCGGCGACCAGCACCCGCAGGCCCTGGCCGGCCCCGCGGAACTTGCAGACGTAGGTGCCGAGGTCGTCGGCCTCGACGATGCCCGGGAGGCTGCCGCCCTCGCGCAGCGGGGTGACGTAGCGGGACACCGCCACCCGCGCCAGCGGGGCGGTCTGCGGCCCCGACGTGGTCGGCGCGCTCACCGCACCGGCTCCTCGTCGAGCAGCCGCCGGCGCTGGGCCTCGACGTCGACGTCGGTGGTGGGCCAGGTCGGGGCCAGGTGCACCAGCGTGTCGCGCAGCAGCAGCCCGACGGCCAGGTTGCGGTACCACTTCTTGTCGGCCGGCACGACGTACCAGGGCGCGACCTCGGTGTTGGTGCGCTCGAGCGCGGTCTCGTAGGCGGCGCGGTACTCGGGCCAGCGCTGGCGGTCGTCGATGTCGACCGGGTCGAACTTCCAGTGCTTGTCGGGCCGGTCGAGGCGCTTGAGCAGGCGCTCGCGCTGCTCGTCGGGCGAGATGTGCAGGAAGCACTTGAGCACCGGCGTGCCGGCGGCCAGCAGCTCGGCCTCGAGCTCGTTGATGGCCTCGTAGCGTCGCTCGACCTCCTCGGGCTCGGCCAGGGCGCGCACCTTGGCCACCAGCACGTCCTCGTAGTGGGAGCGGTCGAAGACGCCGATGCGACCCGGGGTCGGCAGCGCGCGGCGCACCCGCCACAGGAAGTCGTGGGCCAGCTCCTCCTCGGTGGGGCTGGCGAAGGCGGTGACCTGCACGCCCTGGGGGTCGACCAGGGAGACCGTGTGCCGCACCACGCCGCCCTTGCCCGAGGTGTCCATGCCCTGCAGCACCAGCAGCACGCTGCGCGCGCCGCCGCTGCGGCCCTCGGCGTAGAGACGCTCCTGCAGGTCGCTGAGCTCCTCGCCCAACGTCTCGAGCGCCTCCTGGCCCTCGGACTTGCCGCCGTCGAAGCCGGGCGTGGCGTCGGTGGGCAGTGCGGACAGGTCGACGGGGCCCGGTGGCAGGCGCAGGTGCTCGGCGATCACCCGGGCATCCTGCCACCTCGCCGAGGCGGCCTCAGTCGTCGTCGCCGCGGTCGGAGGCGGCGAGCTCCTCGCGCACCACCGAGAAGGCCAGCGAGGAGCCGTAGCCCTTGCGCGCCAGCATCCCCACCAGCCGCCGGGTCGCGGTCGTGTCGTCGACCCGGGCCACCGAGCGCAGCTTCTTGCGCACCAGCACCCGCGCGGACTGCTCCTCGTCGTCGGGGTCGACGTCCTCGAGCACCTCCTTGACCAGGGCGTCGTCGACGCCCTTGCGGCGCAGCTCCTGGGCCAGCGCGCGAGGGGCCAGGCGTCGACCGGTGGCGTGCTCCCCCGGCCCGCGGGCCGCGACCCAGGCCCGGGCGAAGGCCTCGTCGTCGACCAGGCCGACCTCCTCGAAGCGGTCGAGCAGCCGGGTGGCGATCTCGTCGGGGACCAGCTTGGCGGCCAGCTTGTCGGCCAGCTCCTTGCGGCTGCGCGCGCGCCCGGTCAGCTGGTCGAGCAGGATCGTGCGCGCCACCGACTCGGGGTCGGCCTCCGGGCCGTCGGCGACCGGGTCGGCCGGCACGGCCGGTGGTGGGCTCGCCGGCTCCTCGCGCTGGGTCCAGGCGTCCACGCCGAGGGACACGTCCCCCGCCCAGTCGGGCGGCGGACGGTCCTCGTGCAGCTCACCCACGTCGTGCCTCCGGCTCAGAAGTCGTCGACGCCCACCGGGTCGGCCTCGGCGGGTGCCTCGGCATCGACCTGCGGGCCGACGCCGAGCTTCTCGAGGATCTTCTTCTCCAGCTCGTTGGCCAGGTCGGGGTTGTCGCGCAGGAAGGTCCGCGCGTTCTCCTTGCCCTGGCCCAGCTGGTCGCCGTCGTAGGTGTACCAGGCACCGGCCTTGCGCACGAGGCCCGCCTCGACGCCGACGTCGATCAGGCCGCCCTCGCGGCTGATGCCCTTGCCGTACATGATGTCGAACTCGGCCTGCTTGAACGGCGGCGCGACCTTGTTCTTCACGACCTTGCAGCGGGTCCGGTTGCCGACCATGTCCTGGCCGTCCTTGAGCGTCTCGATGCGTCGCACGTCGAGGCGCACCGAGGAGTAGAACTTCAGCGCCCGGCCACCGGTGGTGGTCTCGGGCGAGCCGAACATCACGCCGATCTTCTCGCGCAGCTGGTTGATGAAGATCGCGGTGGTGCCGGAGTTGTTCAGCGCACCGGTCATCTTGCGCAGCGCCTGGCTCATCAGGCGGGCCTGCAGGCCGACGTGGCTGTCGCCCATCTCGCCCTCGATCTCGGCCCGGGGCACCAGGGCCGCGACCGAGTCGATGACGATCAGGTCGAGGGCACCCGAGCGGATCAGCATGTCGGCGATCTCGAGCGCCTGCTCACCGGAGTCGGGCTGGGAGACCAGCAGCGCGTCGGTGTCGACGCCCAGGTTCTTGGCGTACTCGGGGTCCAGGGCGTGCTCGGCGTCGATGAAGGCGACGATGCCGCCGGCACGCTGGGCGTTGGCCACCGCGTGCAGGGCGACCGTCGTCTTGCCCGAGGACTCCGGGCCGTAGATCTCCACCACCCGCCCGCGGGGCAGGCCACCCAGGCCCAGCGCCACGTCGAGGGCGATCGAGCCCGTGGGGATCACCTCGAGGGGGGCGCGCGTCTCGTCACCGAGGCGCATCACCGAGCCCTTGCCGAACTGCTTCTCGATGTTGAGCAGCGCGGCGTCGAGCGCCTTGTCGCGGTCTGCACCAGCCATGATGTCTCCGTCCGTGGGCGGCGCCTGCGGCACCGCGGTCGTCCCTGTTGTCTGTCGTCGTGGCCGACGCTAGAGGGGACCGCCGACAAGTCCGACCCGGAGCCCCGGGCCTGTGGAGGACGGCGTCCTGCGCGTCACCTGTGCACCCACCTTATGCCGAACACCTGTTCGAGGTGGGAGGTCAGGCCGGCGTGTCGGCAGTGCGTCGGGCCCGGCGGGCCCGCAGCACCGACGACACCAGCACCACGACCACCACCAGCCCCACGAGTCCCAGCCACCCCAGCGTGTAGTCGCGGTCCAGCAGCGTCTGGTTGGTGGGGTCGGTGGTGCGGCCGAAGCCGCCCAGCACCGGCACCGCGACCAGGGTCAGCGCCCCCAGGACCACCGCCCCGGCGACGACCGGTCCGCGCGCGAGCGGCGGGACCACCCGCGACACCACCAGCCCGAGCAGCAGCAGCGCGACCGAGAGCACCACGTCGTGCACCAGCACCGCCCCGCCGGCCCACACCGCGGCGTCGAGCACGTCGGCCGGCTCCCGGCGCGACCACAGCAGCCAGGCGCCGTACGCCGTGACGAGCGCGCCGACGCCGCCCAAAACGAGCCGCCCGGGGCTCACGTGCGCACCTCGACCCGCGCCAGCCACTTGGTCTGCAGCACGCCCGGGCGGTTGGGCGCGATGAGCCGCGCCGGGTAGCCGTGGTCGAGGTCGAGCTCCTCGCCCGAGAGCCCCAGGGCGACCAGGGTGCGGTCGTCGTCGACGAAGCCGGACTGCAGCAGCGTCACCCGGAACGGGCCCGACTCCTGCAGCGAGGTGAGGACCACCTCGGCGTCGCGCGGCGCCTCGACCAGGTCGAGGAGGTCGCGCAGCCGCACCCCCGACCACGTGCCCGAGGCGCTCCAGCCCTCGACGCAGGCGATCGGCAGCTCCTCGGTGCGCTGCGGCAGCGCGAGCAGGTCGTCGCGGGTCAGGGACACGCTGCGAGTGTCGTTGACGACCTCGAGACGCCACCCCGGGTCACGCGCGGCGTCGGTGACCCCGGCGTCCTCGGCGGTCTTGTTGATCGGCACCCCCTGCGGACCCTCGCCCGAGCGCACCGCCAGCACCGAGACCCGGCGCAGGAGGGGCACCGTGGAGCCGGCCGTGGCCAGCACCACCGCTCCGGTGGCCAGCCAGGTCGCGCGCAGGAGGCCGCGGCGGCTCAGCGGGCCCGGCCGGGTCGCGCCCGGCCGGTCGAGCTCGGTGTCGTCGACGTCGTGGGTCAGCGCGTGGCGCACCAGCGGCAGCTTGACCGCGACGTGCAGCACCAGCGCCCCGATGGCGATCCACGCCATGGCGTAGTGCGTGGAGCGGAAGGAGAAGGCCCAGGGGTACCAGTGGCTGATGTTCTGCAGCCCGGTGACCAGCAGGAACAGCGCGGCCCCCACCAGCAGCAGGATCGAGAGCTTCTCGGCCAGCTCGACGACCAGGCGCCGCAGCCGCAGCGAGGGCCGGGCCAGCAGCAGCGGGTAGACGGTCCAGAGCTTGACCAGCAGCAGCGGCACCGCGGCGGTGCCGCTGATGACGTGCAGGCCCTGCGTGAACCGGTAGCCCCACGCCGGGCTGGTCGGGAACGGGACCGGCTGGGAGGGGTTCTGCGCGTAGTGGCTGACCAGGCCGGTCAGGAAGGCCAGCCCGAAGCAGACCGCGAGCGCGGTGCCGACCCGGGCCGAGACCGCTGCGCTGCGCAGCCGCGACGAGAAGGAGTGCTGGTCGGGCAGGCTCGGGGGTGCCTTCACGACCCCGACCCTACGACGCTGTCCTCATCGCGTGGCGACCAGCACAGCGACCCACCGGGCGCTGGCACCCAGGACGCCGCAGGAGCGCACGACGAGACCGGCCTCGCGGGCCACGTCGTGGATGTCGTCGACCCCCACCACCGACCACAGGAACGGGCGGCTGCGCACCTCGCCGGTCTCGAGGCTGACCCACCGGGTGCTCATCGCCACCCCGGGCGCGGCGAGCTCGACGACGACGCGGCCGTGGCCGAGCACCAGGTCGCGGGTGCGGGCCAGCAGGGTGGCCGGGTCGCCGCCGATG
Organism: Nocardioides salarius; assembly: GCF_016907435.1. Taxonomy (NCBI): domain Bacteria; kingdom Bacillati; phylum Actinomycetota; class Actinomycetes; order Propionibacteriales; family Nocardioidaceae; genus Nocardioides; species Nocardioides salarius. The sequence goes on from NZ_JAFBBZ010000001.1 coordinate 380,981, forward strand.
CCGACGTTCCCGTCGGCCAGCAGCGCCGTCTCCCAGCGCCCCTCCCCGGGCAGGGTGTCGAAGAGGTCGCGCTGCAGCGCGCTCGCGCCGCGACGGCGGGTCTGCTCGACGGCCTCGGGCACCACGTCGATGCCCAGCACCGCGTGGCCCAGGCGGGCCAGCGCCGCGGCCATCCGGCCGGGCCCGCACCCGATGTCGAGCGTGGGTCCCTCGCAGTGGCCCAGCAGCAGCAGGTCGTCGGGGTCGGCCTCGCGGGTCCACTCCCCCATCGGCAGGTCGGAGGGGCCGCCGTCGAGTCCCACGACCCGGCAGGCGTCACCGCGCAGGGCCCGGGAGAAGACGCTGGTGAAGGGCTCGTCGCGCGTGCTCACGAGGGCACCCGCCCGCGCCAGGCATCGCCGAACCGGCTGCCGGGCGCGACGGCGGCCAGCACCGCCTCGGCGTCGGCGACGGTGTCGACGTCGTTGAGCGTGGCGGTGCCGGCCACCGACAGCCCGGCGCCCAGCAGCGCCGCCCTCGTGTCGTCGTACGTCGTCGGGGTGGACATCGCGACGCCGGCGAGCACGGCGGCGTCGGCCGGGTCGCGCAGGGCCAGCACCCACCAGCCGCCGTCGTCGGCAGGGCCGAGCACCGCGTCGTGGGTGGCCAGCGGCGCGGCCGCCTCGAGGAGGTGCGCGGGGCTGACCTGCGGGGTGTCCATGCCGACCTGCACCACCGCTCCCGGACCGCTGGCGGCCACGGCGGCGTGGGCGTGGGCCAGCCGCTCGTCGAAGCCGTCGCCGACCTGGGGCGTGGTGCGCCAGCCCGCGGTCGCGGCCAGGATCTCGTCACCGCGCACGGCCCCGGCGAGGTCGCCGGCCAGGCTGAGGTGGCAGCGCTCGGCACCCACGGCCGCGGTGGCGGCCTCGATCGTGTCGAGCAGGCAGGCGGCGGCGACCTCGGCGGCCGCGTCGTCGCCGATGTCGGCGCCCAGTCGGGTCTTGACGCGACCGGCGACGGGGGCCTTGGCCACGACCAGCACCCGGGGCGGCACGGCCGGGTCGTGCTCGGCCGTCACGAGAGCACCTTCCAGAAGTCGCGTGCGGTGCGCAGGGTGCCCTTGACCGAGCCGGACACCTTCGACCGGGTGCCCTCGGCGCGCGGGTGGTAGGCGACGTCGCGCTCGCTGACCCGCCAGCCGGCGATGGTGAGCTTCTGCAGCAGCTCGACGGGGTAGCCGAAGCGCCGGTCCTCGACGCCGAGGTCGAGCAGCGCCTGGCGGCGGGCCACCCGCATGGGGGCGATGTCGTGCGCGGCCATCGCGATCCTCCGTCTCAACCAGGCGACGATCAGAGCGTTGCCCAGCCGGGCGTGCCACGGCCACACCCCTCGGGTGACCGGTCGCCGGCGCCCGACGGCGACGTCGGCGCGCCCCGAGGTGACGTCGTCGAGCAGCACCAGCAGCTCGTCGGGGTCGAAGCTGCCGTCGCCGTCCATGAACGCGACGTAGTCGTGGGTGGCGGCCAGCAGGCCGGCGTGCACCGCCGCGCCGTAGCCGGGCACGCTCTCGTGCACGACGGTGGCACCCAGCCGGGCGGCGATCTCGGCGGTCGCGTCGCGCGAGCCGTTGTCGACGACGATGACGGCGAACTCGGAGGGGATCCTCGGCAGCAGGGCCTCGAGGGCCGGGCCCTCGTCGCGGCAGGGCAGGACGAGGTCGGCGACGGGCATGGCGAGCAGACTAGACCGGCCCGTCCCACCCGGACGGTGGGGATGACGGTGGGACCGCGCCTCTAGGGTCGTGCCATGGCCTCCCCCGGCGCGACCGACGCGTCCCCCGCCCGCGCCGCCGGCTCGCCCCCCGCCCGCGCCGCCCGCACCGGCCTGGTGCTGACGCTGCTGCTGGTGGTGCTCGCCTTCGCCCTCCCGGCCCTGCTCGACTGGCAGACCTGGAGCCGGGCCAGCCGGTCCGCGCACCCGTGGGCCTCGCCGCCGCTGCACGGCTTCTGGGATCCCAAGCTCGTGGGGCCGGGCACCGCGCCCGCGCTGCTCGTGGGGCTCCTGGGCCTGACCTGGCTGCCCCGCCACGCCGCCGTCGCCTCGTGGGGGCGCCTGCTGCTGACGTCGTACGCCGTGGCGCTGGCGTGGATGCTCGCGCTCGCGTTCGTCGACGGCAGCGAGGGGATCTCGCGGGTGCTCGACCACTCCAGCGAGTACCTGCCCAGCGCCCGCGAGGTCGACGACGTGCCGCAGATGCTGCGCACCTACGCCGACCGCATCCCCTACAGCCACCCCGACAACTGGCCCACCCAGGCGGCGGGGCACCCTCCGCTCGCGCTGCTGTTCTTCGTCGGTCTGGTGCGGGTCGGCCTCGGGGGCTCCTTCGCGGCCGGGCTGGTGGTCACCGCCGTCGGGGCCACGACGGTCGTCTCGGTGCTCGCGCTGCTGCGCACCCTCGACGCCGAGGTGCTCGCCCGGCGCGCCGCGCCCTTCCTGGTGCTCTCCCCCGCCGCGGTGTTCATGGCCGTCTCGGCCGACGCGATCTTCACCGCCGTGACCGCCGCCGGGCTGGCGCTGCTGGCGCGGGCCGCGGTGGAGCGCGAGCGCCGGTGGATCGGCTGGGCGGTGGGCGCGGGGCTCGTGCTCGGCTGCAGCGTGCTGCTCTCCTACGGGATGGCGCTGATGGGGCTGGTCTCGCTCGCGGTGCTGGTGGCGGCCCGGTCGTGGCGCCCGCTGCCGGTGGCGGTGGTCGCGGCGCTGGTGCCCGTGCTGGCCATGGCCGCGGCCGGCTTCGCGTGGTGGGAGGCCTACCCGGTGCTGACCGAGCGCTACTGGGACGGCATCGCCGCCGACCGGCCCGCCTGGTACTGGATGTGGGGCAACCTGGCCGCCCTGGCCGTCAGCGCCGGCCCGCTGGTGGGCGCGGGGCTGGCGCACGCGGGCGCCCGTGCCCGGCTGCTGCGCGGCGACGCCCTCGGCGTGGGCGCGCGGGCGGTGGCCGTGCTGGTGCTGGGCGCGGTGCTGGCCATCGTGGTGGCCGACGTGTCGCGGATGAGCAAGTCGGAGGTCGAGCGGATCTGGCTGCCGTTCATGCCGTGGCTGACGATCGCCGTGGCGCTGCTGCCCGACGCCTGGCGGCGCTGGGGCCTGGCGCTGCAGGTCGCGTGGGCGCTGGTGGTCCAGCACCTGCTCTACACGTCGTGGTGACCCGGCCCGACGGGAAGTTCGGGCCGGGTCGGCGTGAGATCTGGGCCGGGTCGGCGCGAAGTCAGGGCCGGGTCAGTCGCGCAGCGGGGCGGTGGCGAAGGCGGGCAGCCCCTGGTCGGGGTGGATCTCCGCGGTGAAGCCCAGCTCGTCGGCGGCCCGCTGGGGCGAGGCGACGACGTGGCGCACGTCGCCGAGGCGGTAGCCCCCGGTGACCTCGGGCGCGATGTCGCTGCCGGTGCCGCGGGCGACCAGCGACGCGACGTCGCGGATGCCGATCGGGTGCCCCGAGGCCACGTTGTAGGCGCGGTGGTGGCCCTCGGGCTCCCCGAGCACCGCACGCAGCGCGGCCACGTTGGCGCGCGCGACGTCGTCGACGTGCACGAAGTCGCGCACCTGCCGGCCGTCCTCGAAGACCTGGGGCGCCTCGCCGCGCTCGAGGGAGGAGCGGAACATCGCCGCCACGCCCGAGTAGGGCGTGTCGCGCGGCATCCGGGGGCCGTAGACGTTGTGGTAGCGCAGCGACAGGGCTGCGGCGCCGGCCTGGCGCACCCAGGCGATGGCGTAGTGCTCCTGGGCGACCTTGCTGGCCGCGTAGCTCGAGCGCGGCTCGAGGCGCGCGTCCTCGTCGACCAGCGCCCAGGCCAGCGGCTCGCCGCAGACGGGGCAGGGGTTCTCGAAGCGGCCGGCCTCCAGCGCCTCGCGGGGACGGGTGGCCGGCACCTGCTCGCCGTGCTCGGCGCAGGTGTAGCGGCCCTCGCCGTAGACGACCATGCTCGAGGCCTGCACCAGCCGGTGCACGCCCGCCTCGTGCATCGCGGCGAGCAGCACCGCGGTGCCGAGGTCGTTGTGGCCGGCGTAGAGCGGCAGGTCGGCGACGGTGACGCCGGCGCCGACCATCGCGGCCTGGTGGCACACCACGTCGACCCCGCGCAGCAGGTCGGGCCAGGCGTCGGCGTCGCGCACGTCGAGCTGGTGGGTGCCGGCGGGCGCGCTGGTGGCGCCGTGCGCCTTCTCGAGCATCAGGTCGACGCGCACCACCTCGTCGCCGGCGGCCTCGAGCCGGTCGGCGATCGCGCCGCCGATGAACCCGGCCGAGCCGGTCAGCAGGACCTTCACCGGGCGGGCACCTGGTAGGTGAGCTCGAGGTCGTCGGCCCAGGTCGAGCAGGAGCAGCCGTCGGGGTCGGGCAACGCCTCGATGGCGGCGGCGAGCAGCCCGGTGAGCCGCTCGAGGTTGGCCTTGAAGCGGGCGAAGACCTCGGCCTGGCCGACCCCCTCGCCGCTCTCGGCACCGGCGTCCATGTCGGTGACCAGCGCGATCGGGGTGTAGCACTGCAGCATCTCGCGGGCCAGCGCGGCCTCGGGGTGCCCGGTCATGTTGATCAGCGACCAGCCCTGCTCGGCGTAGTGGCGCGACTCGGCGCGCGTGGAGAAGCGGGGGCCCTCGACGATGACCATCGTGCCGCCGTGGCGCACGTCGTCGGCCGCCCCGGTCACCGCCCCGGCGAGCCGGCCGCAGTAGGGGTCGCCGAAGGGCAGGTGCACCGCGCCGCCCTCGACGTACGACGGCACCCGGCGGTAGGTGCGGTCGACCATCTGGTCGGGCACCACCACGTCACCGGGCGCCACGTCGGCGCGCAGCCCGCCCACGGCGCAGGGCGCCAGCACCTGGCGCACGCCCAGGGAGCGCAGCGCCCACTGGTTGGCGCGGTAGGGGATGGTGTGCGGCGCGTACTCGTGGGAGGTGCCGTGGCGCGGCAGGAACGCCACCCGCCGCCCGGCGACCGTGCCGATCGAGACCGGCGCCGAGGGAACGCCGTACGGCGTCTCGACGCGGACCGTCTCGGGGTCCTCGAGGAAGGAGTAGAAACCGGTGCCGCCGATCACGGCGACGTCAGCACGCGTCTGGCTCATGGGCGTCACTGTGCCAGGTCGGCCGGGGCCCCCGGGGCCGCCACGGGGGTGAGGCGGTGTGCGGCCACGCCGGCGCCGAGCACCACCAGCGCGAGCCCGACGGCGGTCAGTGAGAGGGCCGGGTAGCCGGCGAGCGCGACGACGACGCCGGCCAGCCCGCCGCCCGCCGCGGCGACCAGGTTCATCACCAGGTCGGCCGAGCCCTGCACGTCGGCGCGGGCGTCGAGCGGCGCGTGGTCGGCGATCAGCGTCGAGGCGGCCACCGTGGCGAAGGACCAGCCCAGCCCCAGCAGGAAGAGCCCGCCGAAGATCTGCCACGAGGAGCCCTCGGGCGCGGCCGCCGAGAGCCCCAGCGCGACGACGAGGACGCCGCCGCCGACGCCCAGGGTGAGCGGGCGACCGGCCGTGTCGGCCAGCCAGCCCACGAGCGGGGCGAAGGCGAACATGCCCAGCACGTGCACGCTGATCACCACGCCGATGACCCGCAGCTCGGCGCCGCCGTGCTCCATGTGCAGCGGCGTCATCACCATCACCGCGACCATGGCCGCGTGCGCGCCCGCGAGCGCGACGACCGCGGCGAGCAGCACCGGGCGCTCGCGCACCGACCGGCGGACCCGTCCCCACGAGGTGCCCGAGGGGACCAGCCCGGCGGTGCCGGCGACCTCGCGGGCCACCAGCAGCGGGTCGGGTCGCAGGAAGGTGCTGACCACCGCGGCGGCCAGCAGCATCCCGATGCTGCCCAGGGCGAAGGGACCGGTCAGCTCGGGCAGGCCCAGCAGCCGGGCGAGCGCCGCGGCGGGGCCGGTCAGGTTGGGCCCGGCCACGGCGCCGATGGTGGTCGCCCACACCACGACGGCCAGCGCCCGGCCCCGCTGGGCGGGCTCGGCCAGGTCGGTGGCGGCGTACCTGGCGGCGTTGTTGGCGGCGGTGGTCGAGCCCAGCAGCACCGCGCCGAGCAGGAGCAGCGCCATCGAGCCGATGCTGCCGGCGACCACGGCGAGCACGGCCCCGCTCGCGCCGAGCAGGTAGCCGGTGGTCAGGCCGGGCCGGCGCCCGTGCAGCGCCATCACCCGGGCCAGCACGTAGGAGGCCAGGGCGGCGCCGAGCACCTGGAAGGTCTGCGCCAGCCCCGCCTGGCCCTCGCTGCCGGAGATGTCGCGGGCCAGCAGCGACGCGGTCGCGATGCCGATGGTGATGCCGACCGCGCCGACGGCCTGGGTCACCACCAGCGTGGCCACGGTGCGTCGCTGGAGGGCCGCCTGCCGCACGCCGGGCGTGGTCACCGGTAGCGCTCGGGCAGCTCGAGCACGCGCCAGACCGCGGCCCAGACCCGCTTGGGCTCGATGCCGTCGTCGATGGCCTGGCGGGTGGTCCGGCCGCCGAGCTCGTTGATCACGAACAGCTCGGCCCAGGAGCCCGACGACTCCCTGCCCAGCGCCTCGTCGAGCCGTGCCCAGAACTCCGTGTGCCTCACGTGCCCATTGTGCGGGGGCTAGGTGAGCAGCAGCGAGTCGAGGCGTCGCCGGGCGACCAGGAGCCCGGCCAGCCCCATCGCCACCAGGTAGACCACCGAGACCGCGGAGTCCCACGTGACCACGCCCGTGGTCAGCTCGCGGCACAGCACCACGCCCCGGTAGAGCGGCGTGGCCTCCACGACCCAGCGCAGCACCCCGGGGTAGGTGGTGACCGGGAAGAAGGTCGCGGAGAACAGGAACATCGGCAGCGTCGAGAGGGTGACCAGCTCGAAGTCCTGCCAGGAGCGCATGTACGTCGTCAGCGCCATCGCCACCGCGCCGAAGGCCAGCCCGATGAGCAGCGTGGCCGGCAGCACCAGCACCGCCCACCACGACGAGACCAGCCCCATCGCCAGCATCACCAGCAGGAAGCCGAGCGAGTAGACACCTCCGCGCAGCAGCGACCAGGCCAGCTCGCCGCGGGCGATGTCGGTGGTGGTCAGCGGCGTGGCCAGCATCTGGTCGAAGAGCTTGGAGTACTTGAGCTTGAAGAAGAAGTTGAAGGTCGAGTCGAGCACGGCGCCGTTCATCGCCGACGCCGCGAGCATCCCGGGCGCGACGAACTCGGCGTACGGGATCTCGCGGCCGCCGACCTCGAAGCCGCTGATCAGCGCGCCGACGCCGACGCCGATCGAGAAGAGGTAGAAGACGGGCTCGAGGAAGCCGGTGGCGAAGATCCACCAGACCCGGCGGTAGGCCAGGAAGTTGCGCTGCAGGATCAGCCCGGTGCTCGCGGTCACCACCATGTCGCCGCCTCCCCCACTGGGCCGCTCACTGCTGCATCCGTCGGGCCAGGCGGCGCACGGCCCACCACCAGCCGACCACGACCAGGGCGAGCAGGTAGGCCACGTGCACGGCCACCATCGACCAGTCGGGCACGCCCAGCACGAGCATCCGCGTCAGGTCGACGCCGTGCCACAGCGGCGTCGCGCGCGCCAGGGCCTCGAGCGGCGCGTCGAGGTTGGCGACCGGGAAGAAGGCACCGGAGAAGAGGAACATCGGGATCATCCCGAGCCGGAAGACCAGCGAGAAGGCCGTCTCGTCGCGCAGCCCGGCCGCGAAGGCGTAGAGCGGCACCGCGAAGGCCATGCCGAGCAGGACCTGCACGACGAAGGCGCCCAGCACCCCGGGAGCCGACTCGTAGACGCCGAAGGGCGCCGTCACGGCCAGGAAGACCGCCGCGGTCACCGCGACCCGGAAGGCCACGAAGCCCAGGTGGGCCAGTGCGATCTCGCGCACCCCGAGCGGGGTGGCGGTCATCGAGAAGTAGGTCTTGTTCCACTTCACCATCGCCATCACCGGGTAGGTGACCTCGCCGACGACGGTGGTCATCGAGGTCGCCGCGACCAGGCCCGGCACCACGAAGGCGAGGTACGACGTCGCCCCCTCGAGCGTGGCGGGGTCGGCCTCGACGAAGCCGCCCAGCAGCACCCCCATCGCCAGCACGTAGAGCAGCGGGGTGATGAACGAGGAGACGATGCTGCCGCGCCAGGTGCGGCGGTAGACGGTGGCCCAGTAGTCGACCAGGCGCAGCGCGCCGCGCAGCGTGCTGGTCGGGGCGCTGCCCGCGGACGGGTTGCTCGCGGACGGGTTGCTGGGTGCGGGGTTGCTCATCAGTCGACCAGGGTCCGTCCGGTCAGGCGCAGGAAGACGTCCTCGAGGGTGGCGCGGCGCACCAGGGTGGCCACCGGCTCGAGACCGCGCTCGTGCACCTTGGCCAGCGTCTCCTCGCCGTCGGCGGTGTAGAGCAGCAGCCGGTCGGGCAGCACCTCCACGCGCTCGGCGAGGTCGGCGACCCGTTCGACGTGCCGGTCGTGGCCCGCGCCCGGCTCGGCGACGCCGAACCGGAGCTCGGCGACCTCGCGCGTCGAGTGCTCGCGGATCAGCTGCAGCGGCGAGCCCTCGGCGACCACGAGGCCCTTGTCCATCACCACGAGCCGGTCGGTCAGCTGCTCCGCCTCGTCCATGTAGTGCGTGGTCAGCACCAGGGTCACGCCCTGCTGCTTGAGCCGGAAGAGGCGCTCCCACACCACGTGGCGCGCCTGCGGGTCCAGCCCGGTGGTGGGCTCGTCGAGGAGCAGCAGCTCGGGCGAGTTCACCAGCGACCGGGCGATCGTCAGGCGCCGCTTCATGCCGCCGGAGAGGTCGTCGACGCGGGCGTCGGCCTTGTCGGTGAGCTGCACGAAGTCCAGCAGCTCGCCGACCCGCTCGCGCACCTCGCGGCGACCCATCCCGAAGTAGCGGCCGTAGACGTAGAGGTTGTCGCGCACCGACAGCTCGGTGTCGAGGGTGTCCTCCTGCGGGCAGACCCCGATCCGGGCCCGGATGGCGGGTCCGTCGACGGCGGGGTCGAGCCCCAGGATGCGCAGCCGCCCGTCGGTGACCGGCGAGACGGCCGCGACCATGCGCATCGTCGAGGACTTGCCGGCCCCGTTGGGGCCCAGGAAGCCGAAGGCCTCCCCCCGCTGCACCTCGACGTCGATGCCGCGCACCGCCTCGAAGGCGCCGAAGCTCTTGCGCAGCCCACGGGCCTCGATCATCGGGTGCCCGGGGGCGCTGTGGTCGCTGTGGTCGGGCACGCGGACACTCTAGGGACTCCTCTTCGGGGCGCCCGGCAGACACCACGGCGACCAGCGACTAGGTTCGCGCGGGTGGTCCGCACACGTGAGGAGACCTCCTGATGGGCATCACCGACGACGCCTCGCGCCTGGGCGTGCTCCAGGTCGACGGCACGGCGTACGCCGTCACCCGCGCGCGCCGCGGCGACGTGCCGGCGCTCGTGACGCTGCTGGCCGACGACGAGCTGGGCCGCGGGCGCGAGGGCGGCGACCTGCAGCCCTACCTGCGGGCCTTCGCCCGCATCGACCGCTCGCCCGACAACCTGCTGCTCGCGGTGCGCTCGCCGCAGGGCGAGGTGGTGGCCACCGCGCACCTGACGATGCTGCCCGGCCTGTCGCGACGAGCGACGCTGCGGCTGCAGGTCGAGGCGGTGCGGGTGGCCTCCTCGGTGCGCCACCTCGGGCTGGGCACCGAGCTGCTGGAGTGGATCACCGGCTACGCCCGCAGCCACGGTGCCGGGCTGGTGCAGCTGAGCACCGACCGGTCCCGCCCCGGCGCCCGGCGCCTCTACGAGCGGCTCGGCTACGTGGCCAGCCACGACGGCATGAAGCTGCACCTGACCTGACGGGTGGGACCCGTTGTCGGTGCCGTGGGCCAGACTTGCCCGGTGCCCGACGTCGTCGCCCCCCACGCCGCCCTGGAGCGCTTCAGCGAGCCCACCCGCACCTGGTTCGCGGCCGCGTTCGCGGTGCCCACGCCCGCCCAGGCAGGTGCGTGGGAGGCCATCGGCGCCGGGCGGCACGCGCTGGTCGTCGCCCCGACGGGCTCGGGCAAGACGCTGAGCGCCTTCCTCTGGTCGATCGACCGGCTGCTCACCGACCCCCCGCCCAGCGACAAGCAGCAGCGCTGCCGCGTCCTCTACGTCTCGCCGCTCAAGGCGCTGGCCGTCGACGTCGAGCGCAACCTGCGCGCCCCGCTGACCGGCATCCGCCACACCGCCGCGCGCCTGGGCACCGAGCTGCCCGAGGTGCGGGTGGGGGTCCGCTCGGGCGACACCAGCGCCGCCGACCGGCGCAAGATGGTCACCGCGCCCCCCGACGTCATGATCACCACGCCCGAGTCGCTGTTCCTGATGCTCACCTCGCAGGCCCGCGAGGCGCTGCGCGGGGTGCAGACGGTGATCGTCGACGAGGTGCACGCGGTCGCCGGCACCAAGCGCGGGGCCCACCTGGGGGTCTCGCTCGAGCGGCTCGACGCGCTGCTCGACCGGCCCGCGCAGCGCATCGGCCTGTCCGCCACGGTGCGCCCGGTGGAGGAGGTCGCCCGCTACCTCGGCGGCACCGCCCCGGTCGAGGTCGTCTCCCCGCCCAGCGAGAAGCAGTGGGACCTGTCGGTGGTGGTGCCGGTCGAGGACATGACCAGCCCCGGCGGGGCCTTCGACGACGCTCCCGGCGACGACGACGACCCGGGCGGCGGCGCCGAGCGGGTCTCGAGCATCTGGCCGCACGTCGAGGAGCGCGTGGTCGACCTGATCGAGCAGCACAGCTCGACCATCGTCTTCGCCAACTCCCGCCGGCTCTCCGAGCGGCTGACCGCCCGGCTCAACGAGATCGCCGCCGAGCGTGCCGGGGTCGAGCCCGCGCCGGGCGACAAGGTCCCGGCCCAGGCGATGGGCCAGTCGGGCGCCACCGAGGGCAGCGCACCGGTGATCGCCAAGTCCCACCACGGCTCGGTCTCCAAGGAGCAGCGCGCCCTCATCGAGGACGACCTCAAGCGCGGCCGGCTGCCGGCCGTGGTCGCCACCAGCAGCCTCGAGCTCGGCATCGACATGGGCGCGGTCGACCTCGTCGTGCAGATCGAGTCGCCGCCCAGCGTCGCCAGCGCCCTGCAGCGCGTGGGGCGCGCCGGCCACCAGGTCGGCGAGGTCTCGCGCGGCGTGCTGTTCCCCAAGCACCGCGGCGACCTGGCCCAGACAGCGGTGGCGGTCGAGCGGATGCGGTCGGGGGCGATCGAGTCGCTGCGGGTGCCCACCAACCCGCTCGACGTGCTCGCCCAGCAGGTCGTCGCCGCCACCGCGCTCGAGCCGTGGGGCGTCGACGAGCTCTTCGAGCTGTTCAAGCGCTCGGCGTCCTTCGCCGGGCTGCCGCGATCGGCGTACGACGGCGTGCTCGACCTGCTCGCCGGGCGCTACCCCAGCGACGAGTTCGCCGAGCTGCGCCCGCGCATCGTGTGGGACCGCGTCACCGGCGAGCTGACCGGGCGCCCCGGCGCGCAGCGGCTGGCCGTCACCAGCGGCGGCACCATCCCCGACCGCGGCCTCTTCGGCGTCTTCCTCGTCGGGGGCGAAGGGCCGGGCCGACGGGTCGGCGAGCTCGACGAGGAGATGGTCTACGAGTCCCGCGTCGGCGACGTCTTCGCGCTGGGCGCCACCAGCTGGCGCATCGAGGACATCACCCACGACCGGGTGCTGGTGACTCCCGCCCCCGGCGTCCCCGGGCGGCTGCCGTTCTGGAAGGGCGACAGCCTGGGCCGCCCGGCCGAGCTCGGCGCGGCGGTCGGCGCCTTCACCCGCGAGCTGGGGTCGATGCCGCGCGCCAAGGCCGAGGCCCGGGCGCGGGAGAACGGGCTCGACGAGTACGCCGCGGGCAACCTGGTCACCTACTTCCACGAGCAGCTCGAGGCCACCAACCTGCTGCCCACCGACACCACCCTGCTCGTCGAGCGCTTCCGCGACGAGCTCGGCGACTGGCGCCTGGTGCTGCACTCCCCCTACGGCACGCCCGTGCACGCTCCGTGGGCGCTGGCGATCAACGCGCGCCTGCGCGAGCGCTACGGCGTCGACGGCCAGGCGGTCGCCTCCGACGACGGCATCGTGATCCGGATCCCCGACACCGACGCCGAGCCGCCCGGGGCCGAGGTCGTGGTCTTCGAGCCCGACGAGATCGACGACCTGGTCACCCAGGAGGTCGGTGGGTCCGCGCTGTTCGCCTCCCGCTTCCGCGAGTGCGCGGCCCGCGCGCTGCTGCTGCCGCGCCGCGACCCGGGGCGCCGCTCCCCGCTGTGGCAGCAGCGGCAGCGCTCGGCCGCGCTGCTCGAGGTCGCCTCGCGCTACCCCTCCTTCCCGATCGTGCTCGAGGCGGTGCGCGAGGTCCTGCAGGACGTCTACGACCTGCCCAGCCTGATCGGGCTGATGCGCCGCGTCGACCGGCGCGAGGTGCAGGTCGCCGACGTCACCACCCACGCGCCCTCGCCCTTCGCGCGCAGCCTGCTGTTCGGCTACGTCGCCCAGTTCGTCTACGAGGGCGACTCCCCCATCGCCGAGCGCCGCGCCGCCGCGCTCTCCCTCGACCAGGGCCTGCTGGCCGAGCTGCTGGGGCGCGCCGAGCTGCGCGAGCTGCTCGACCCCGCGGTGCTCGAGGAGGTCGAGGCCGAGCTCCAGCGCCTCGCCGAGGACCGCCGGGCTCGCGGCTCCGAGGGCCTGGCCGACCTGCTGCGGCTGCTCGGGCCGCTCTCGCGCGAGGAGGTCGTGGCCCGCTCGGTGCCCGACGCCGAGGTCGACGCCTGGGCCGCCGAGCTGGTGGCCGCCCGCCGCGTCGTCGAGGTGCGGATGGGCGGCACCGAGCGCTGGTGCGCCATCGAGGACGTCGGCCGCCTGCGCGACGGCCTGGGCGTGCCGGTGCCGCCGGGCACCCCCGACGCCTTCACCGACCCCGTCGACGATCCGATCGGCGACCTGGTCTCGCGCCACGCCCGCACCCACGGGCCGTTCACGGTCGACGACGTGGCCACCCGCCTGGGGCTGGGCACGGCGGTGGTCCGCCAGACCCTGCAGCGCCTGGCCTCCCAGGGCCGGGTGCTCGACGGCGAGTTCCGCCCGTCGGGCTCGGGCACCGAGTGGTGCGACGCCGAGGTGCTGCGCAAGCTGCGCCGCCGCTCGCTGGCCCGCCTGCGCAAGGAGGTCGAGCCGGTCGAGCCCGACGCCCTGGGCCGCTTCCTGGGCGCCTGGCAGCACGTGTGGGCGGCGGCGCCCTCCCCCGGTGGTCGGCCCGGTGGTCGGCCCGGTGGTCGGGCCGGCGGTCGCGGCGGCCTGCGCGGCGTCGACGGCGTGCTGTCCGCGGTCGACCAGCTGGCCGGCTGCCCGGTGCCGGCCTCGGCGCTCGAGCCGCTGGTGCTGGCCGCGCGCGTGCGCGACTACGAGACGTCGTACCTCGACGAGCTGACGGCCTCGGGCGAGGTGGTGTGGTCCGGGCACGGCACCCTGCCGGGCTCCGACGGCTGGGTCTCGCTGCACCTGGCCGACTCCGCCGAGCTGACCCTGCCCGAGCCGCAGGTGCCCGAGCACTCCGAGGCCGGGCAGGCGGTCCTCGACGCCCTCGCCGGCGGCGGTGCCTACTTCTTCCGCCAGCTCGCCGACGCCGTGCGCGCCGCCGGGGTCGAGGCCACCGACCAGGCCCTCTCGACGGCGCTGTGGGAGCTGGTGTGGGCCGGGCGGGTCAGCAACGACACGCTGACCCCGCTGCGTGCGCTGACCCGCACCGGCACCGCCAGCCACCGCACGCGGCGCCCACCGCCGCGGACCCGGATGGGCTCGCCGCGGATGGGCTCGACCACCGGCGCCGGCGCCCGGCTGACCCCGGCGCGGGGCGGCCCCCCGGAGACGGCGGGACGCTGGGCGGTGCTGCCGGGCACCGACCCCGACCCGACCCGGCGCGCCAAGGCCGTGGCCGAGCGGCTGCTCGACCGGCACGGAGTGGTGACCCGCGGCGCGGTGGTCAGCGAGCGGGTGCCGGGCGGCTTCGCGGCCGTCTACAAGGTGCTCTCGGCCTTCGAGGACACCGGTCGCTGCCGTCGGGGGTACTTCGTCGACGGGCTGGGCGCCGCCCAGTTCGGCACCGCCGGCGCGGTCGACCGGTTGCGCACCTTCGCCGACGGGGCCGTCGGCGGCGAGCCCGGACCCGGCGACCCGAGCGAGCGCGAGCCGCTGGCCATCGCGCTGGCCGCCACCGACCCGGCCAACCCCTACGGCGCCGCGCTCGCCTGGCCGGCGCGCGACGACGCCGAGAGCGGGCACCGGCCCGGCCGCAAGGCGGGGGCGATGGTCGTGCTCGTCGACGGGCGGCTGGTGCTCTACGTCGAGCGTGGCGGCCGCACCCTGCTGACCTGGAGCGACGAGCCCGACCTGCTGCACCCCGCGGCGGCCGCCCTGGCCGAGGCCGTCGGGCGCGGGGCGCTGGGGCGGCTCACGGTCGAGAAGGCCGACGGCGAGCAGCTGCTGGGCCGGGGCGACACCCCGCTGCGCGAGGCGCTGACCGCGGCCGGCTTCGTCTCCACCCCGCGGGGCCTGCGGCTGAGGACCGGCCGTGCCTGAGGGCGACACCGTCTACCGCGCCGCCCGGCTGCTCGACCGGGCGCTGGCCGACCACGTGCTCACCGTCGCCGACCTGCGGGTGCCGCAGCACGCGACGGCCGACCTCGTGGGCTCGCGGGTCGAGGGCACCGTCTCGCGCGGCAAGCACCTGCTCACCCGGCTGCACCCGCCCGACGGCCCGCCGCTGACCCTGCACACCCACCTCAAGATGGAGGGTGCGTGGCGGGTGCTGGCGCCGGGGCGCCGCTGGTCGCGACCGGCCTACCAGGCCCGCGTGGTCCTCGGGGACGGCACGGTCACGGCGGTCGGCTTCTCCCTCGGTGTCGTCGAGCTGCTGCCCACCGCCGACGAGGACCAGGTCGTCGGCCACCTCGGCCCCGACCTGCTCGGCCCCGACTGGGACGAGGACGAGGCGCTGCGCCGGCTGCGCGAGGAGCCCGACCGCGAGGTGGGCGACGCGCTGCGCGACCAGACCCGCCTCGCCGGGCTCGGCAACATGTACGTCGCCGAGCTCTGCTTCGTCTCCGGCCTGCACCCGAGGCTGCCGGTCGGTGAGGTGCCCGACCTCGCGCGGGCGGTGCGCCGCGGGCGCCAGATGCTGCAGCTCAACAAGGAGCGGGCCGTGCAGTCGACCACCGGCGACCTGCGCGAGCGCCAGCGCACGTGGGTCTACCGCCGCGAGCGCTCGCCCTGCCGGCGGTGCGCGACGGCTGTCCGGGTGGACCGGCAGGGCCCACCCGGACGCGAACGGGCGATCTACTGGTGCCCGCGCTGCCAGCCGGAGCCCCTCACACCCCCGCGTCCCGCGCCCGACGCGCCGGGGGCGCGCTGATCACGCCGACCCCCTCGATCTTGACGGTCCTGTTGCGCAGGGTCCTGATCTGCAGCCGGCCGGTCAGCGGGCTGGAGGATCGGGCGACCGTGACGACCGCACCGTTCTTGGTGCGCGAGCGAGACAGGTCGGCCTTCTTGAGCACCTTGCCGTCGAGCAGCACCCTGACCCGGCCGTGGCGGCGCGCCTTGGTGGCGACGAGCACGATCTTCGTCGCCCGGGTCACGTCGAGGCCGAGCACCTCGCCCCGACTGCCGGTACGCAGGAACCGATCGGCGTAGTAGCGCCCGCCCCGGCGCAGCTTCCAGCCGTCGCTCTCCTGGGTGATCCGATCAGCCGAGAAGGGCGTTCCGAAGGTCCGCGTCGCGGGGGTGGGGTCGGTGGCCCCGCCCGCGGAGCGGGCCGTGGCGCTGAAGCGGTGCGTGCCCTGGGTCAGGCCGCCCAGCCTGGCCTCGCCGTCGGCGCAGTCGACCTCTGCCCCGTCGAGGGTGCAGTCGTAGCTCGCCCCGCTGTCGTCGGAGGCCAGCTCGAAGACCACGGTGCCGCTGCGCGGGAAGGAGTCCTCGCCCGGGCCCGACCTGATGATGGTGCTCGGCGCCGCCGCGCTGCCCGAGAGCACCGTGACGACGGTGTCGTCGGCCCGGTCGTCGCGGGCGAAGCGGCCGGCCAGCGTGGTGCCCACGGTGTAGGTCGTGCTCGCGCCGTCGACGTCGATCAGCGCCGCGCACTCCGCGTGGCCCTGGGCGTCGGGGGCGTCGGAGCACAGCACCTCGCCGCCGTCGCGGTCGACGAAGGCGACCGTCGCCGTGGTCAGGTCGCCGGGCTCGCCGTCGTCGGCCTGGGCGACGCTCGCGCTCAGCACCACCGGCTGCGGGTCCTGGGTGGCCCGCACCGTGGTCGGGCCGGTGTAGTCGACCGTGCCGTCCTCGGCCAGCACCGTGACGTCGAGGCGGTCGGTGGCCAGCAGCCCGCCGGGCGCGGAGCCGGCCAGGGTGACGACCGCGTCGCCGACGTCGGCGGTGACCGGCCCGTCGACCTCGAAGCGGGCCACGCCGGGGCGGACCCCGTCGGAGGTCGCCGAGACCCGGGTCACGCCGAGCCCGGCCAGGCCGCTGACCTCGAGCGCCAGCTCGTCGCCGTCGACCTGGGCGGCGCTGAGCGTCACCACCACCGGCTCGTCGAAGGAGTCGCTGTGCTGGACCTGCTCGGCCTCGGAGCCGGCGCTGACCGAGAGCGAGGGCTCGATGGCGAAGTCGGCCCGGTTGACGTCGAAGAAGTAGTTGTCGACCGCCTCGACCCGCACCCGCGCGCGGCTGGTGCGCTCCTGCGGCCAGGTGACGTCGTGGCTGCCGTCGTTGGCCGTGCTCGCGGCCAGCTCGACCGGGAAGGTCGCGCCGCCGTCGGTCGACAACGTGATGCGCACCTGCGGGGCGTACGCCGCCGCGGCGGTGCCGGCGACGTCCCAGGTGATGGTGCCCGCGCTGCCGCCGATCACCGTGGCCTGCGGCAGGCCCTGGCCCGGGGCGGGCTGGGAGGTGACCCGGAACGGCCCGGCCGAGCCCACGGTCAGGGCGACGTCGTCGTGCTGGGTGCCGCCGCCGGTGGGGAACTGGTCGCGGGCGGTGAGCCGGAAGCGCAGGGTGCGCGCGGCCGTCGGCAGCAGCTCGGAGAAGCAGTCCAGCGCGGCGGGCGGGACCTCCTCGCCGCTCACGGCCGGGCAGGCGCCGGTGGCGGCGTTGGTGGTGCCGGCGAGCACCTGGGCCAGGTCGGGGAAGGTGCGAGACGGGTCGCCGCTCGCCTCGTTCTGGCCCGGCGAGTCGTAGAGCAGCGAGTCCTCGAGCGAGACGTCGGCGCTGGTGCCGAAGACCCGGAACAGCGGGCCGGAGGTCCGGCTGCTGGTCAGGGACCGACCGGTGGTGCCGCCGGTGTCGTTCTGCTCCCACAGGTAGAGCAGCGGGTCGCCGTCGACGTCGCCGCCCGAGCCGGTGAGCGTGAACGGGGTGCGCACCGGGATGGTCCTGTCGGCCGGGGCGGTCACCGTCGGGGCGTGGTTGTCGGTGACGGTCGTGGTCGAGCCCTGGTTGGTGGCCGGGCCGCCCTCGACCGGCACGCCGACGTAGGCCGTGAGCGGGTCGCCCCCGGCGTCGGTGGTGTCGGTGACGGTGATGCGCGGGTGGTCGTCGGTGTCGGGCCAGCGCACGGTGAAGCCGCCGTCGTTGAGGCTGAGCACCGAGCCGTCGTACCCCTCGAGGGTCACGGCGGCGCCGGTGAGGGCGCGCATCTGCTGGGTCACGTTGAGGACGTTGTAGGTCGTGGTGCCGCGCACGATCGAGGTCACGCGGTCCTCGTAGCGCAGGTTGACCGTGTCGCCGGGCGTGTCGAAGCCGCCGAAGGTGAGCGTCTGCTCCTCGCCGTAGCTCGTCGGCGCCTTGGTGACGTGGGCGGTGAACTCGTCGATGGTGCGCTGCGAGAAGTAGGGGTCGGTGTGCGGCTGCAGGTCGTCGGTGCCGCAGATGCCGGCGTAGGCCATCACCGAGGAGCCCGAGCCCGGCTCGACGGAGGTGCCCTGGTTGCGGTTCAGGCCCGAGCAGGCGCCCTGGTCGCCGTCGAAGGTGTGGTTGCCGGCGAACTGGTGGCCCAGCTCGTGCGCCACGTAGTCGACGGCCATGAAGTCGCCCTCGGGGAACGGCAGCCCGGTGCAGCCGCCGGCCTTGAGGCCCTCGCCCACGACGCCGAGGTAGGCCACGCCGCCGCCGTTGGTGCCGAGCATGATGTGGCCGACGTCGAACCGGTCGGCGCCGATCAGCTGGCCGGCGACGAAGACGTTGCGGTCGAGCAGGCCACCGGTGCAGCCACCGGTCTCGAGGTCGGCGGCCTCGAAGCAGGGGCTCTCGCCGCAGGGGCCGCCGGGCTCGGTGGCCCTGGCGGCGGTGTCGAGGTTCAGCGCCTCGCTGCCGTCGACCATCTGCAGGTGGATGGCCATGTCGTCGTTGTAGACCTGGTTGACGCGGTTCATCAGCGTCACCTTCTCGGCCAGCACCACCGCCGGGTCGGCGGGCTGGCCGCCGGTGCCGAAGTAGGCGGCGTACGCCGGATCGGTGACCAGGGCCAGGGCGTAGGTGCGGCGGGTCACCGCGGCGCCGGGCTCGGTGCGCGCCTGGGCCACCTGGGCCGCTCGTGCTGGCGGGGCCGACCGGGTGGCCCTGGCGCCGGCCTGGTCGAGCAGCGAGGTGACCAGCCCGGACTCCTCGAGGTGCGGGCCCTCGGGGAGCGCGGAGCGGTGGTAGCTGACGTGCTCGGTGGTGCCGGGAGCGGTCACGACCGGGTCGAGGTACCAGGTGTCGCGACCCGACAGGCCGCGCACCGAGGCGTGCACGCCCATCGGCGTGACGTCGAGGCGCACGGTGCGCGCCGGGTCGTCGGCCTGGCGGCCCGCGAAGGTGCGGATGTCGGGGTGGGCGGCCTGGAGACCGGCCTGCATGACGGGGTCCTCGACGACCTCGAAGGCCTGCAGGGTGCCGTCGGGGTCGGGCAGGCGCACGGTCAGGGGCTCGGCGCCGCGGCGGGCGGCACCGGTCGAGGGAGCCCGGTCGAGCCGGCCGGCCAGCGCGCTGACGTCGACGTCGAACGCCGTGAACTCGTCGGGCCGCACCCGCACCCGCTCGGCGGCGTCCTGGGGCAGCTCGAAGCCGGGCAGGGCGTCGAAGACGCCGTCGAGCACGCTCCTGGCCGGGGCGGCGGAGGCCGTGCCTGCGGGAGCGGCGGGTGCTGCGGAGGCGGGTGGCAGGGCGGCGACCAGCCCGAGGGCCAGCGCTCCCGCGGTCACCAGGTGGGACAGGGTCGGGAACCGACGACGCATGGGGTCCTCTCGTCGGCGGCGCGCCCGGGTGCGCGTCCGCTCGTGGCGGCCCGAGGCCACCGGTGCGACAACGAGGGACAGTCCACCCGGTCACGGGGTCGCGCACGGCGAAATCGCCTGTTCGGCGGGCCGTACGACGAACTTTTACCCGGCGGTGGTCCAGTCCGGCAGAGCCGACGGGCTCAGGCGGCGGAGGCGACGACGTCGTCGCGGCTGCGACCGGTGGCCGCGGGGCGCGGGACGATCGGGGTGGCGGCGCTCAGCGCCTCCTCGAGGGCCACCGCGTCGGAGACCGAGCGCAGCACCGAGGAGAGCGGCACGTCCAGGGCGCCGCACAGCGAGGCCAGCAGCTCGGAGGACGCCTCCTTCTGGCCGCGCTCGATCTCGGAGATGTAGCCGAGGCTGACGCGGGCCTGGGCGGAGACCTCGCGCAGGGTCATCCCGCGCTCGACGCGCTGCGCGCGGAGCACGTCGCCGAGCAACCGACGAAACAGCACCATGCGGATCTCCTGACTGCGCGAGCCCGACCGTGGAGGTCCGGCCTTCGTGGGGGCCAACACTAGCGGAGGTCCCCTTCTTCCCGGGCACACCCTTCCAGGATGTCGACGAGCACCGACACCGCCCGGGCGCACGTGTCGCGACGCACCTGCTCGCGCTCGCCGACCAGCGCGAGCCGCGACGACGTCAGCAGGCCCGGGCCGGCGACGCCGACGAAGACGGTGCCGGGCGGGTGCCCGTCCTGGCGCGTGGGCCCGGCGACACCGGTGGTGCTCAGCGCCCAGGTCGCGCCCGTGGCCGTGAGCGCGCCCGCGGCCATCGCCTCGGCGCACGGCGCCGAGACCACGCCGTGCTCGGCGACCAGCTCGGCGGGCACGCCCAGCAGCGCCTGCTTGAGCTCGGTGGCGTAGGCGACCACCCCGCCGACGTACGACACGGAGGCGCCGGGCACGTCGGTGAGCAGCCCCGCCAGCAGCCCCCCGGTCAGCGACTCCGCGGTCGCCAGGGTCTCGCCGCGTGCCTGCAGCCGCGCGTGCAGCGCGGCCGCGGGGTCCGTCTCGTGGGCCATGGAGGTGAGCGTCGCACACGTAGGGTCGGGGCCATGGCTCTGCGCATCGAGGACTACGCCCTCATCGGCGACCGGCGCACCGCCGCCCTGGTCGGTCGCAACGGCTCGGTCGACTGGCTGTGCCTGCCGCGCTTCGACTCCCCCGCCTGCATGGCGGCCCTGCTCGGCACCGAGGAGCACGGGCACTGGCAGATCGAGCCCGAGGGCGACTACGAGTCCAGCCGGCGCTACCTGTCCTCCTCGTCGGTGCTCGAGACGACCTTCCGCACCCCGACCGGCACGGTGACCCTCACCGACCTGATGCCCACCGGCGACGGACGCGCCGACCTGGTGCGCCGCATCCGCGGCGTCGCGGGGACGGTGCGCCTGTGCCTGCAGTGGCGGGTGCGGATGGAGTACGGCGAGGTGACGCCCTGGGTGCGACGCGAGGAGATCGGCGGCGAGCAGGTCATCACCGCGGTGGCAGGACCCGACCGGCTGGTCCTGCGCGGGCCACGACTGCCCGAGGCGCGCGACCACACGCACAACGACGAGTTCGACGTCGAGGCCGGCCAGGAGCTGACGTACTCGATGGTCTGGGTGCCCTCGCACCAGCGGCTCGACGAGCTGGGCGACCTCGAGGACCGGATCCGCGAGACGATCGAGAAGGACGAGGACTGGGCACAGCTGTGCCGCACCGACCTGCGCCACCCCGAGACGGTCAAGCGCTCGCTGCTGACGCTGCGGCTGATGACGCACGAGGCGACCGGCGGCATCGTCGCGGCGCCCACGTCCTCGCTGCCGGAGACCTTCGGCGGCTCCCGCAACTGGGACTACCGCTACTGCTGGCTGCGCGACGCCGCGCTCACGCTGGGCTCGCTGCTCGAGGCCGGCTACACCGACGAGGCCATGCTGTGGCGCGACTGGCTGCTGCGCGCGGTCGCGGGCGACCCGCACGACCTGCAGGTGATGTACGCCGTCGACGGCTCGCGTCGCCTCGACGAGCGCGAGCTCGAGCACCTGCCCGGCTACGAGGACTCGCGACCGGTCCGGGTCGGCAACGGCGCGGTCGACCAGCTCCAGCACGACGTCATCGGTGAGGTGATGGACGCCCTCGAGAAGGTGCGCGAGGTGATGGACGAACCCGACGGGAACGCCTGGGAGCTGCAGAAGGCGCTGCTGTCGAGCCTGGCGGAGAACTGGGAGGAGCCCGACTGCGGCATCTGGGAGATGCGCGGCGACCTGCAGCACTTCACCCACTCAAAGGCCCTGGTGTGGGTCGCGTTCGACCGGGCCGTGCGAGCGGTGGAGAAGCACGGGCTCGACGGCCCCGTCGACGAGTGGCGCCGCCTGCGCGACGAGGTCCGCGAGCAGGTGCTGACCCGGGGCTACGACGAGGAGCGGGGCACCTTCACCCAGCACTACGACACCTTGGAGGTCGACGCCTCGCTGCTCACGCTGGCCTCGTTCGGCCTCGTCGCGGGCGACGACCCCCGCATGCTGGGCACGATCCGCGCCGTCGAGGAGGACCTGCTGCGTGACGGGCTGGTGCTGCGCTACCGCACCGGCTCGGGTGTCGACGGCCTCGAGGGCGACGAGCACCCGTTCCTGGCCTGCTCGTTCTGGTTGGTCGAGGCCTACGCCGAGGCCGGCCGGGTCGAGGACGCCACCGCCCTCTACGACCGGCTGGTCGGGCTCGCCAACGACGTCGGGCTCTACGCCGAGGAGTACGACCCGGGCACCGGCCGGATGGTCGGCAACTTCCCCCAGGCCTTCAGCCACCTGACCCTCACCCAGGCGGCCTTCGCCCTCGCCCGCCACGCCGCCGACACCTGAGCCGACCCGGCAGCACTTCCCGCCGAGCCGGCACCAGCTCCTCCGCCGTTGGTCGAGCAGGGAGGAGCGCCAGCGACGACGGCGACCACCGCCGTTGGTCGAGCAGCGAGGAGCGCCAGCGACGAGCGACGCCGAGACCCCGTGAGGTGCCCGCTCGCCGTACGCCATGGACTCACCGGGTTTCGAGATGGTTGCTGCGCAACCTCCTCAACCAACGGCGCCGTTGGTCGAGCAGGGAGGAGCGCCAGCGACGAGCGACGCCGAGACCCCGTGAGGTGACCGCCCACCGCGACCACCCGCCGTACGCCGTGGGCTCACCGGGTTTCGAGATGGTTGCTGCGCAACCTCCTCAACCAACGGACGCACGGCAGCACCGTTGGTCGAGCAGGGAGGAGCGCCAGCGACGAGCGTCGCCGAGACCCGGTGAGAACCGAGCAGACCTCTCCTACGTCCGTCGGTGGAAGGTGACCTGGTTGTCGCCACCGACATCGCTCTCGTATTCCGGGTCATGGATGCGGCGGTGGTGGAAGGGACACAACAGCCGTCCTCGGGCGAGGTCGGTGTGGCCGTGGCAGGACCAGGGGTCGTCGTGGTGGGCGTGGCACATCGCTGGCGGGGCGTCACAGCCCCGTGCGGTGCAGCCACCGTCACGGATGCCCATCGCGATCCGCTGGGCCGGGGTGAAGTACCGCTTCGCACGCCCCACATCCAGAGGCTGGCTCTTGCCGCCCAACACGACCGGGACAACACCGGCCTCACAGGCCAGCCGGCGTGCAGTGGCGGCACTGATCCGGTCCCCGGTGTCGAGGGTGGCGGCCACCAGGCCGTCCTTGAGTGAGTCGAGGCTCATCGTCACCACCACCGTGGCGTTCACCCCACCCGCCTTGGGCAGGTCGTGGGGGTCGAGGCGTTCGACGAGCTCCACGAACGCGGCACCGAGCCGCTGCGCGGTGGGGCGGCGTACCGGCACCGGCGCCTCGCTCTGCTCCTCTTGAGCCTCGCGGGTGGCGATCTGGTGCTTCGGTGCGGCGAACGCCAGCAGCGCCCGCTCCAGCATCTGACCCACCAGCAGCGGCACCGTGAACGATCCCTTGATCCGACCGTGGCCGTCCTCACGCATCCGGAACACCGCCGACTTCTCCGCCTCCCGCTCCTCACGGTCCAGCTGTTCGGCCTCCCACGCCTCGGCCACCTCCGGTGCCACCACCTCCAGGATCCGTCGCCCCAGGACACGGAGCGCCTTCGCGTCGTGGACCTCCGCGAACGCCACCAGCGCCTTCGCCGCCTGCTCCAACACGCCGGCGTCGAGGTCGTCAGGCAGCTCATCGAGCGCCGTGCAGATCACCGACGCCTGCTCCGCCACCACCTCGCCACGACCCAGTGCCTCCCGCACCAGGTCGTACCGGTCGAGACCCTCAGCGAGACGCACCTGGCGGAACGACTCCCGCTTCGTCGACCGGGTCGCGTTGGAGTGCCACACCGCCACCGACGGCGACGCATTCGTCTCCGCCACCGCCACCGTCTCGGCGTGCGACAACAGCTGCGAGCGCACCTCCACCAACCGGGCCTCGGCCCGGGAGACCTCGACCAACGTCTGCGCGGTGGCCTCCTGGCTCATCGACCACACCGGCGTACCAGCCACCTCGTCAAGGGTGGCGTGCACCCGCGCGACAGCACCGCCGATGGGGTGCGCCGCGGTGGTGGCCATGAATGAAGTATCTCAGGACCCACCGACAAACTACCAGGTCAGAAGCAGTTTTCCACAGGCACATCGAAAACTTTTTCGAGACGGTCTACACGGTGCGAAACCGACCGGTCGATGGTGCAAAAGCGACCGGTCGGTGGTGCGAAACTGACTGCTCGTGCGTGCTCCGGACGCACCACGACCCGCCCGGGAGGCCCGGGCGGGTCGTGGGTGCCGATCGTGCGTACTACTTGTTCTTCTTGACCTTCTTCGCCTTGCGGACGACGAGGGTGGTGGTCTCCTCGGAGGCGGCCACGAGCTCGTCACCGGCGTAGCGGACGACCACGGTCTTCTCCCCCGCGCTGCCGAACGGCTCGGTCATCTTCAGCACGACCTTGCCGGCGGCGTTGAGCTCGCCGACGAGGTCCCGCTTGCCGGGCAGGTCGACGACGACCTCACCGGTCGGCGTGGCGCCGTCGGCGCTCACCTCGATCTTGAAGGTGGCGCGGTGCCGGTCGGCGCGCGGGCGCTTGGGGGCGACCTTCACGGCGATGTCGGCCTCGAGCAGCTCGGGCTCGTCGGCGACCAGGTCGAGGCCCAGCACGACCGGGTCGTGGTCGCTGGAGCGGAACGGGCCCGCCTCGTGGAAGTCGGTGCCGTGGTAGTTGAAGCGGCTGTACTCCATGGCCACCGACTCACCCGAGTTGATGTTCCAGATGTCGGTGCCGGTGGCCAGCTCGAGGGCCGCGTCGTTGGCCAGCACGTGGTCCAGCGAGCCGGAGAGACCGCTGAAGGAGTAGGACCACTCCTCGACCGGGGAGATCTCCTGAACGTTGGTGTAGCCACCCTCGTAGAGGACCTGCAGGGGGTCCTCCATCGAGTAGGAGTTGAAGTCACCCACGAGCAGCACGGCCTCGGTGCCGGTCTCGTCCTGGACAGTCGGCACCCAGGCCTCGAGCGCGGTCGCCTGGGCGACGCGGTCGGGGTTGGCGTTGCCCTGGCCGGTGCCGTCGTCGGTGCCGGAGCCCTTGGACTTGAAGTGGTTGACCACGAAGAGGAACTCCTCGCCGCCCTCCACGGGGGCGAAGACCTGGCCGATCGGCTCGCGGGCGTTGCCGAAGGCCTGGCCGCCGGCGCTCTGGTCACCCAGGGCCCGAGCCTCGCCGACACGCTCGACGACGGCCGGCTTGTAGATGATCGCGTTGGTGATCACGTCCTGCTCGCTCGCGGCGGGCAGCTCGCTCGAGGACGGGTTGGCCGCCCACGTGCCGGCACCGGCGTCGGCGTTCAGCGCCGCCACCAGCGACTCGGTCGCCTCGTCGACGGCCTCTCCGAGAGCCGCCGAGTTCTCGATCTCCATCAGGCCAACGACGTCGGCGTCGAGGGCGTTGATCGCCGCGACGATCTTCTCCTGCTGGCGCTCGAGGTCCTCGGGGTCCCAGGCGCCGCGCTGGTCGCAACCGCCGCGCACGTTGTTGCCGTCGCCGTCACGGTCGTTGTACGACGTGCAGCCGCCGTCACCGACGTTGTCGTCGTCGGCGTCGCCCAGCGTGGTGAAGTAGTTCAGCACGTTGAACGAGGCCACCGTGACGTCCGGGGTGCCGTCGGCCGCGACCTGGGCGGCGTCCGGGGCGTCGGTGCGGGTGTTCTCGAAGGTCGCCGGCGAGGTCGCCGGGAAGTCCTCGCCGTCCACGGACTCCAACGGCTGGAAGCGGTACGTCGGCGCGCTCGGCGAGCCGCCCTGGGTCAGGATGACGTCCTCGGTGAACTCGACCGCCGCCCCCACGCGCACCGGGTGCTCGTTGGAGACGTAGGCCGGGGTGAGCGAGCCGTTGCGGGTGTAGTCGGTGCTCGACCCGTCGTCCAGGGTGATGGCGCGCGCGTCGTTGTCGGCCTCGACGGCCTCGACGGCCGCCTCGTCCTGGGCGTCGACGACCTCGGTGGGCTGGATCAGCGGCTTGTCGCCCACCGCCAGGCCGACCTCGCCGTACTGGTTGGTCGAGTAGGTGTTGGTGACGGTGAAGTCGCCCTCGGGGCTGAAGAGCATGCCCTCGAGCGACTCCTTGGCCGCGTCGGTGGCCGGCCACTCGCCGGCGTACGCCGTCACGTCTCCGGCGGGCTCGGTGAGCTCGACGGTGCCGGTCTCGGAGGAGACGACCTGGGTCTGGCCGGCGTACTCGTCGACCTCGCCGGTGACCTCGACGTGGTCACCGGGCTCGACGGTGACGCTGCCGGAGCCCTGCGGGTAGTAGACGAACACCGCGTCGGAGGTGGCCGGGTCGTCGTCGCCCTGCGGGTCCTGCAGATAGAAGCCGTAGAGGTACTGCGGCGCGGCGGTGACGACACCGGTGGTGATGACCGGGTCACCGTCGAGCGGCGAGGTCGCGCCGTCACCCTGGATCTCGGGGACCGAGACCTCGGTGGGCTCCGGCTCCGGCTCGGGCTCCTGGCCGCCGCTGTTCTGCGGGGCGGGCGCGCCGGTGGTGAACTCGGCGGCGTTGTCGTCGGCGTCGGGCGAGGTGCGAGCGGCCGAGGTGGTGTTGCTGAGGCTCGGAGTGGCCGCGGTCTCGTAGACCGCGGCGCTGCCGAAGCCGACCATGTCGACGAAGGCGGTGCTGCCGGCGACGTCGCCGGAGCCCGGGACCTCGGCGGTGGTCAGCGCCTGCGTGCCGTTCACCAGGTAGACCTGGCCGTTCGAGCCCGACATGGCGATGGTGCCGGCGGCGTCCGGCGTGGGGAGCGCGGTCGTGCCGCCCGAGCCCTGCGCCTGCTGCACGAGGTAGTGGCCGTCCGCGGGCACCGACCCGCTCAGCTCGGTGACCTGCGCCGTCGTCCCGGTGGACGAGCGGTACTGCACCGACATGCCGTCGACGCTGATCGCGGCGTCGGTGGGGTTGTGCAGCTCGATGAAGTCGTGGGTGTAGGTGGCGCCGGAGTTGCCGCCGCCGCCGTAGACCTCGCTGATCACGAGACCGGTGCTGGCGGCGTGGGCCGGTGCCAGCGTCACGCCGGTCGCCAGGGCCGCGAGGCCCAGCGACCCGGCGAGGAGGGGGGCCAGCCGACGGCTGGCCCGGGTGGAGATGGGCATGGAGAAGCCTTCCGAGGAGGGAGGAGAACAACCGAGAGGTCGTCAGGCCCGCCGACGTGGGGTCGGCGGGCCTGACGGGTGGATCAGCGGACCTTGAAGCGCAGCGTCTTCGAGGCCTGGTCGGTGGTGTCGTCACCCAGGTAGGTCACGACGACCTTCTTGCCGCCGGGGCGGCCGAAGGTCTTGGTGACCTTGATGACGACGCGCCCGTTGTCGTTGAGACGACCGGCGAAGGTCTGGCCGCCCGGGACACGGACACGAACCCGGCCCTCGGCTGCTTCCTCACCGACGCGGACGCGGGTGATGACCTTGATCTTCGTCTGGCGAGCAACAACCTTGCCCGGCTTGCGCTTCAGCGTCATGGCCGGCTCGGCCTTGAGCACCGGCAGGGTCGCGGTGACGCCCTGCTCGCTGGTGAGGGTGATCGAGTCACCGATCAGCTCGACCGGCACGTCGACCACGATGCTGGCGGCCCGGTCGACGACCGGGAACGTACCGAGCTCCTCGCCGCCACCAGTGACGGTCACCGAGGAGTCCTCGGGCGACCCGAGGGAGGTGAGCCCGAGCTTGGTCACCTCGATCGTCTCGCTGGCCCCGCCGTTGACGCCGCTGTCGTCGGTGTCGACGAGCATCTGGCGCTGGTCGTGGTCGGGGCTGATCGGCGAGCTCTCGGCGATGTAGTCACGGAAGAGCTCGGCGTCGCTGATCCCCGAGTCGGTGACCTCGGCGTTGCGGAAGGCGCGGAAGTTGTCGTTGCCCTCGGCCAGGAAGTTGAAGGTCGCGACCGAGTACGTCGCCTGCGGGTCGACCTCCTCACCGTCGATCTTGAGAGACAGGATGTGCTCGCCGGTCGGGGCAGTCGGGTCGGCCACGACGTCGACGTTCTCCGAGGCACCCAGCGCCAGGTAGGGACGGCTGGGCGTCGGGTCCTCCGGCGACTCGGCGGTCTGCCACTGCTGGTCGAAGATGGTGATCAGGTCGGCGCCGCTGAGCTCGGCGGTGACGATGGTGTTGCCGAAGGGCAGCACCGAGTTCGCCTCGGCGAAGGTGACGACACCGTCGGTGTTCTGCGGGTTCTCCGCGGTGTTGCCGGCGTACAGGAAGTCCGCACGCAGCCCGCCGGGGTTGGTCAGGCCGATGTCGGGCTCGCCGAAGGGCAAACCGTCGAGAAGCGCCTGGGCAACCAGGTGCGACATGGCCGACTCCTCGGCGCGGTTGTCGCGCCCGCCGCCGGTCCACTCCCCGTCGACGTACGAGCCGCCGCCGAAGGCGGTGGTGATGTCGTCGGTGATCTCGCCGACCGGCTGGTTGCCGATCTCCTGGGAGAACTCGATGGCCGCGTCCGTGATCGTCTTGACCTCGGCGACCCGGGGGTAGGACAGGTCCTCCTCGGCGGCGCGGGCGACGTTCTGGCCGGCCGAAGCCGTGACGTCACCGCTCTCCGGGTCGACGCTGAGGTCGATCTGGCCGATGTTCTCGCCGTACGAACCGGTCTGCACGATCGGGCGCGTCGTGCCCGTCTCCCCAGGGACGGGAGCGTCCCAGGCGTACTGCTTGTGGGTGTGGCCGGTGAAGATGGCGTCGACCTCGGCGTCGGTGCTGTTGACGATCTCAGCGAAGGCTCCGCCGTTCGCGACCTCCTCCTCCAGCGTGGAGCCGTCCGGGACACCAGCGCCGGCACCCTCGTGGTACTCAGCCACGATCACGTCAGCCTCGCCGTTGGCGTCGTCGCCGTCGGACAGCTGGGCAGCGACACGGTTGACGGCCTCGACCGGGTCACCGAAGTCGAGGCCGGCGACGCCGCTCGAGCTGACCAGGGTGGGGGTCTCCTGGGTGACGGCGCCGATCACGCCCACCGTCACTCCGTTGACCTCGAAGGTGTCGTACTCGCGCAGGGCGGGTTCCTGGGTGCCCTCGGCATAGACGTTGGCGCCCAGGTAGCTCCAGTCGGCCAGGCCCGCCACGCGACCGGTCAGGTCGGCGAAGCCCTTGTCGAACTCGTGGTTGCCGACGGCGGAGGAGGCGAGCTCGAGGGCGTTGAGCACCTCGATGGTCGGCTCGTCGTCCTGCACGTTGGAGGCGAAGACCGACGCACCGATGTTGTCACCGGCCGAGAGGAACAAGGTGTTGGCCTCGCCCTTGTCGGCACGGATCTGCTCGATGGTCGTGGCGAACCTGGTGGTGTTGGCATCGATGCGACCGTGGAAGTCGTTGATGTTCAGCAGGGTGATCGACACCGGGTCCGCGGCGTACGCCGCGGTGGTGGTGGTGAGGGTCAGGGCGCTGGCGGCGAGGCCCAGCCCCAGCCCGACGGCGAGGGGACGGGTGGCCCGTCCCGCCAGGGTGCGAGATGACACGTGTGTGGGTCCTTACGGTTATCCGGATACGGCGAGCGCAACGTATCCGTCGTGAGGGCCTCAAATGCTTCCGGCACGTGAACCTTGGATGTCCAGACATCCCGAAAGCACAATCCGGTCAACCACTGCCACCGCGGGCGGCCACGACTCGGCAAGATCTCCCGTTGTCGGGTCGTGGCCGTTCGTGAAAGAGGGCTCTCAGCCCCGGGGGCCGCGCAGCGTGTGGCGCTGCCTCCACAGGTCGCGGAAGAACTCCCAGCCCGACCACAGGGTCAGCGCGACAGCCGCCGCCAGCAGCACCTGGGCGAGGTAGAAGAGCACCTCGCCGGGCACCTCGAGCACGTCGGGCAGGTCGGGGTCGCGCAGCGGCAGGGTCAGCCCGCCCAGCGCCAGCGCCTGCGCCGTGGTCTTCCACTTGCCCAGGTCCTTGGCGGCGATCACCACCCGCTTGGCGACCGAGAGGCGCATCAGGGTGACGCTCCACTCGCGCAGCAGCACCACGATCGTGACCCACCACCAGACGTCGCCCACGATGGCCAGGGCGATCAGGGCCATGCCGGTGATCGCCTTGTCGGCGATGGGGTCGGCGATCTTGCCGAAGTCGGTGACCAGGTTGCGGGCCCGCGCGATGTCGCCGTCGATCTTGTCGGTGATCATGGCGAGCGCGAAGATCACGTAGGCCACGGTGCGCCAGGTCGCGGAGTCGCCGCCGTCGACCAGCAGCGCGGCGCCGAAGAACGGCACCATCACGATGCGCAGCGTCGTCAGCGCGTTGGGCAGGTTCCAGTTGCTCGGGCGCGTCGACTGCGCGGCGCCCGACCGCTCGCTGGTGGGCTCGGTCATCGGATCTCCTCGGCGATCAGGTCGACGCCGTCGGTGCCGGTCACCATGGCCGGCACCAAGTCGCCGATGCGCAGCCCAGCGGACTCGGGCAGGTAGGTGGTGCCGTCGACCTCGGGGCCCTGGTGGGCCGCACGGCCGGAGGCCAGCGGGTCGCCGTCCTCGTCGAGCAGGGCCTCGACGAGCACCTCGACGCGCTCGCCGACGCGCTCCTCGGCGCGCTCGGAGTTGAGCTGCTCGACCAGGGCGGTGACGTGCTCGGTGCGCGCGCGCACCTCGTCCTCGTCGAGCTTGCCGTCGAGGCGGGCCGCCTCGGTGCCGTCCTCGTCGGAGTAGCCGAAGACCCCGGTGACGTCCATCCGCGCGGCGACCAGGAAGTCGCACAGCGTCTCGAGGTCGTCCTCGCTCTCGCCGGGGAAGCCGACGATGACGTTGGAGCGCACCCCGGCCAGCGGCGCGAACGAGCGGACCTGCTCGAGCAGGCCCAGGAAGCTCTCCGGGTCGCCGAAGCGGCGCATCCGGCGCAGCACGGCGTTGCTGGCGTGCTGGAAGGAGAGGTCGAAGTAGGGCACCACGCCGGGCGTCGTGGCGATCGCCTCGATCAGCCCCGGTCGGGTCTCGGCGGGCTGCAGGTAGGAGACCCGCACCCGCTCCACACCCTCGATGGCGGCCAGCTCGGGCAGCATCGTCTCGAGCAGGCGCAGGTCGCCGAGGTCCTTGCCGTAGGACGTGGAGTTCTCCGAGACCAGGAACAGCTCGCGCACCCCCTGGGTGGCCAGCCACCGCCCCTCGGTCAGCACGTCGGCCGGCCGGCGCGAGACGAAGGAGCCCCGGAAGGCGGGGATCGCGCAGAACGAGCAGCGGCGGTCGCAGCCCGAGGCCAGCTTGAGCGGCGCCATCGGCCCCGAGTCGAGGCGTCGGCGTACGGCGCGCGGGCCGGTCGCGGGCCCGCCCTGGCCGACCGTGGTGACGTCGCCGTGGCCGGGCACGGCCAGCTCGGTCGCGGCCCGCTCGACCGGGCTGATCGGCAGCAGCCGGCGCCGGTCCTGGGGCGTGTGCGTCTCGTGGGTCTCCCCCGCCACGATCGAGCGCAGCCGCGCCGCGATCTCGGGGTAGTCGTCGAAGCCCAGCACGGCGTCGGCCTCGGGCAGCGACTCGGCCAGGTCCTTGCCGTAGCGCTCGGCCAGGCAGCCGACGGCCACGACCGCCTGCGCCTTGCCGCCGTGCTCGGTCTTGAGGTCGGCGGCCTGGAGCAGGGTGTCGACGGAGTCCTTCTTGGCGGCCTCGACGAAGCCGCAGGTGTTGACCACGACCGTGTCGGCCTCGGAGGCGTCGTCGACGAGCCGGAACCCGCCGGCCTCGAGGCGGCCGGCGAGCTCCTCGGAGTCGACCTCGTTGCGCGCGCAGCCGAGGGTCACCATCGCCACCGACAGCAGGTCGGGGGCGGTGGTCTGGTCAGGGGCGGCGGGTGTCTGGGTGCTCATGGCTGTCGTCGAGTATGGCCGCCCGGCACCCGGCCGCGCGAACCAGCGCTCACCGGTCGGCGACGAAGGTGTTCTGCGCCTCCTGGCCGGTGCTGCCCAGCGCGCCCTGCTCGACGCCGTCGACGCTGACCTCGAGCGAGCCGTCGCTGGACTGCACGCGCACCGGCTGGGAGACCTTGGTCAGCACCTTGGTCTCGCCGAAGGCCAGCGAGCCCTTGTAGACCAGGTCGTTGGCACCGTCGCGGACCACGACCTCGGCACCGCCGCCGGCAGCCGTCAGCACCACCGGCACCGGCTCACCGGCGGTGGTGGACCCGGCCGTCGAGAGCTGCGGGACGGGGTCGCGCAGCTCGACGGGGCTGTCGGTGATCAGCCGCGCGACCGACCAGGCCAGCACCAGCGCCATCACCGCGGCGATCAGCACCGACCAGTTCGGCCCGCCGCGGGTGGCGCGGATGGCGCCGCCCGAGCCGAGCTCGGCCTCGAAGACGCGACGCGGGTTGATCGGGGCGTCGGCGTACCGCTCGTCGTAGTGGGCCAGCAGGGGCGTCACGTCGGTGCCCAGCACCCGCGCGAGGGTGCGCAGGTGGCCGCGGGCGTAGAAGTCGCCACCGCAGGGCGCGAAGTCGTCGACCTCGATCGACTCGATGACGTGCGGGCGGATGCGGGTGCGGTCGGCCAGCTGGTCGACGCTGAGCCCCAGCCGGGTGCGGGCAGCGGCCAGCTCGGGGCCGATGACCGGATCGGCGGCGGGCTCACCGAGGTCGTCGAGCACGATCGGCTCGACCGGCGAACCCTCGGTGGCGATCGGGCGGACCCGCTCGTCGCGCTGGCTCCACTGCACGGTGTCCTCGACCAGCGACACGCTGCCGGGGCGGCGCAGCTCGCGGGCCTCGGGCAGCCGCACGGCGGTGTCGGAGCCCTCCGAGTCGTGGGTGTCGAGGCGCAGCGCGTTGGCGCCGAAGACCTGGGTCTGGTCCTGGTCGGGGCGCGCCAGGCTCACGTCGCTGCGGATCTCGGCGCGCACGGCCGTGACCGGGTCGCGCAGCGCCGCCGGGGTGGCGCTGGCGTACGACGCCGCCGGCTCCAGCACCGGCCGGGCCTCCCCCGCCGACGCGCCGCCGGGGCGGAACCGGTC
Source organism: Nocardioides salarius (assembly GCF_016907435.1). Classification (NCBI taxonomy): domain Bacteria; kingdom Bacillati; phylum Actinomycetota; class Actinomycetes; order Propionibacteriales; family Nocardioidaceae; genus Nocardioides; species Nocardioides salarius. Next base: position 413,684 of record NZ_JAFBBZ010000001.1, read on the forward strand.
GGGCAGCCCGGAGGCGACACGGCCGATCGCCTGGGCCAGCAGCGGGCGCGGGTCGGGCAGGCGGTGCGCGGCGGGCTCGGTGGTCTCGTCGGTGCCGGTGCCGGTGTCGGTGACGGTGTCGGCACCGGTGTGGAGCACCGGGTCCGGCTGGACCTCGGGCTGGATCTCGGGCTGGTCGGCGAGCGGCGCCTCAGCCTCCAGGTCGCCCCGGGCCGCCGCCCACTCCTCCTCGTCGACGTACTCGTAGCCCTCGATGTGGACGACCTCGGTGGCGCCGTCGGCCAGCTCGTCGAGCGCCGCGACCAGGTCGGAGCCCTCGGGCACCCCGGTCACGGTGGTGGCCAGGGCCAGCGGCACGCTGCGCGGCTCGTCCTCGCCCGCCAGCACGTCGAGCGAGCCGTCGCGCCAGAAGCGCCGGCGCGCGAGCACCTCGACCGCGTCGATGTCGCTCCAGGGCAGGCCGTGCCAGCTGCGGCCGCGCCGCAGCCGCACCCCGTGCTCGTCGGCGACGAAGAGCGGCGCCCGGCTGTCGGCCAGCGTCGCGAGGTGCACCGCGGCGATCGCGCCCACCAGGGTGAGCAGCGCCCAGTCGAGGGCGCTGCCGCCCCCGGCGACGCGCACGACGTACGCCGCCGCCACCAGGGTGGCCACGACGCCGAGCCCGGCCGCGACACGCACGTCACGGCGCACCTCGACGGTGCGGTGCTCGGCCTCGGCCTGGATCTCGGTCTGGGTCTCGGTCATGGTCGGGTCCATCTGGTCCTCGCTCACATCTCCCCCTGCAGGGTCGCGACCAGGCCGTCGACCTCGTCGGGCTTGATCAGCACGTCACGGGCCTTGGAGCCCTCGGAGGGACCGACCACGCCACGGGACTCCAGGATGTCCATGAGGCGGCCGGCCTTGGCGAAGCCCACGCGGAGCTTGCGCTGCAGCATCGAGGTGGAGCCGAACTGGGTCGAGACGACCAGCTCGATCGCCTGGATGACCAGGTCCATGTCGTCGCCGATGTCGTCGTCGAGGTCGCGCTTGGCGGCCGCCGGGGCGGTCACGTCCTCGCGGTAGGTCGGCTCCAGCTGGGTCTTGCAGTGCTGCACGACCTGCGCGATCTCGGCCTCGGTGACCCAGGAGCCCTGCACACGCACGGCCTTGGAGGCCCCCATGGGCAGGAACAGCCCGTCACCCTGGCCGACCAGCTTCTCCGCACCCGGCTGGTCGAGGATGACCCGGCTGTCGGAGAGGCTCGAGGTGGCGAAGGCCAGCCTGCTCGGCACGTTGGCCTTGATCAGGCCGGTGACGACGTCGACGCTGGGGCGCTGGGTGGCCAGCACCAGGTGGATGCCGGCCGCTCGGGCCAGCTGGGTGATCCGCACGACCGCGTCCTCGACGTCGCGGGGGGCGACCATCATCAGGTCGGCGAGCTCGTCGACGATCACCAGCAGGTAGGGGTAGGGCGAGAGCTCGCGCTCGCTGCCCGGGGGCACCTCCACCTTCCCGGCCCGCACCGCCTTGTTGAAGTCGTCGATGTGGCGGAAGCCGAAGTTGGCCAGGTCGTCGTAGCGCATGTCCATCTCGCGCACGACCCAGGCCAGCGCCTCGGCGGCCTTCTTGGGGTTGGTGATGATCGGGGTGATCAGGTGCGGCACGCCCTCGTAGGCGTTGAGCTCGACCCGCTTGGGGTCGACCATGATCATCCGGACCTCGTCGGGCGTGGAGCGCATCAGGATCGAGGTGATCATCGAGTTGATGAACGACGACTTGCCCGAGCCGGTGGCACCGGCCACCAGCAGGTGCGGCATCTTCGCCAGGTTGGCGACGACGAAGCCGCCCTCCACGTCCTTGCCCAGGCCGCAGACCATCGGGTGGTGGTCGCTGCGGGCCGTGCCCGAGCGCAGCACGTCGCCGAGGCTGACGATCTCCTTGTCGATGTTGGGGATCTCGATGCCGATCGCGGACTTGCCCGGGATCGGGCTGAGGATCCGCACGTCGGCCGAGGCGACGGCGTACGCGATGTTCTTGCTGAGCGCGGTGACCTTCTCGACCTTAATGCCGGCGCCGAGCTCCACCTCGTAGCGGGTGACCGTGGGTCCCCGGGTGTAGCCGGTGACCTGGGCGTCGATGCCGAACTCGTCGAGCACGTTGGTCAGGCGGGCGACGACGTCGTCGCTGGCCTTCGAGCGGGCCTTGTGCACCGAGCCGGGCTTGAGCACCTCGTTGGCCGGCAGCGAGTAGGTGATGTCGCCCGAGAGCGAGAGCTGCTCGACGCGCGGGGGCAGCGGCGAGTGCGGCGGCGGCTCGAGCTCCTCCTTGGCGGCCTCGGGCTCGGGCACGACCGGGGCGGGGGCGAAGATGTCCACGCCGACGCTGCTGTCCTCGCGCTCGCCGCGCGCGGCCTGCTGCTCGACGGTGAGGTCCTCGTCCATCGCCACGTCGAGGGCGTCGCGCTCCCGCTTGCGCTTGCGCTTGTCGATCTCGCGGTCGCTGAGCACCGGGGTGTCGTACGCCGGGTCGCCCATGTCGGGGTCGATCTCGTCGTCCTCGCGGCGCGAGCGACCGCGCGGGGCGCGCTCGTCGTCGTCGAGGTGGCGGCCCAGGGCCTGGTCGCGCAGGGCCGCGAGCTTGTCGGGCACCTGGTAGACGGGGGTGGCGGTGACGACCAGCACGCCGAACGCCACGAGCATCAGCAGCAGCGGCACCACGACGTACGTCGAGCGCAGCAGGTCGAGCAGCAGCGAGGAGACGACGTAGCCCACCGCTCCCCCGCCGGCCTGCAGCGGGGTCGCGTCGCCGGCGACCGGCTGCGGGCTGCCGTTGGCGATGTGCACGATCCCGAGCAGGCCGAAGGCCAGCGCGGTCCACCCGATGACCTGACGGCCCGCGGGGCCGTTGCTGACCGGATCGCGCATGGTGCGCCAGCCGACCCAGACCAGGGCCATCGGCACGAACCAGCCGAGCTTGCCGACGGAGCCGGCGACGGCGGTGCGCACCGGGTCGGTGACCGGGCTCTGGATCTGGAACCACACCGCACCCGCGGTCACGACCGCCAGCGCCAGCAGCAGCAGGCCGGCGCCGTCACGACGGTGCTCGGGGTCGAGGTCGCGGGCGCTGCGCCCGATCCCCCGGGCCAGCGCGCCGACGCCGTGGGCCACGGCCAGCCACACCGCCCCGATCCCGCGCGCCACCGCGCCCAGCGTGAGCAGCACCGGGCTGGGCCCGCTGCGCACCGCGCGAGGGGCCGGCCGCTTGGCCGTGCTCTTCTTCTTGGTCGTCGGGGTGCGCTTGGAGCTCGACGGGCGCTTGCCGGTCGAGCTCGCGCGCGCAGCGCTGGTGGTGGAGGTACTCCGAGGTCGGGTGCTTGAGCTGCCGGACCGGGTCGAGGACCCGTTCGTGGACGTGCTCGTGCTCCGCGACCCCGGCGGGGAAGACGTACGGGTCGCCATGCTGGCCACCCTAGGGGAACGCCTCACCAGTCCCAGGGATTAACACTCGCCCCACCCTCACGTGTCGCTTGAGGGTTTTGCACGAGCAGCTCGGGGCGAGGCACGAGCCCCGAGCGTGGGCTCGGGCAGGTCGAGCAAGCCCCGCGGCCGAGGAACGAGGCCGCGACGGGCGGGTCGAGACCACCCGACCCACCGACGAGGCACGATCCGCGTGGGCTCGGGCAGGTCGAGCAAGCCCCGCGGCCGAGGAACGAGGCCGCGACGGGCGGGTCGAGACCACCCGACCCACCGACGAGGCACGAGCCCCAGGGGCGATCAGGACTCGATGACCACCGGGATGATCATCGGGCGGCGCCGGTGGGTGCTGGAGACCCAGCGGCCGATGACGCGGCGCACGGTCTGCTGCAGCTGGTAGGTGTCGGTGCTGCCCTCGGCGACGGCGAGGTCGAGCGCCTCGATGATGGCCGGCTTGACCTCCTCGAGGCTGGCAGCGTCGATGGCGTTGCCGCGGGCGTGGATCTCGGGACCGCTGGCGACCTTGCCGGTGACCGAGTCCATCACCACGATCACGGAGATGAACCCCTCCTCTCCGAGGATCCGCCGGTCCTTCAGGTCCGACTCGGTGACGTCGCCGACCGAGGAGCCGTCGACGTAGACGTAGCCGCAGTCGACCTTGCCGACCACCTGGGCCACCCCGTCGACCAGGTCGACGACCACGCCGTCCTCGGCGACCACGACGTTGGGCGCGCCCGTCATCCGGGCCAGCGCGGCGTTGGCCTGCATGTGCCGGATCTCGCCGTGCACCGGCAGCACGTTGCGCGGCTGCACGATGTTGTAGCAGTAGAGCAGCTCGCCGGCGCTGGCGTGCCCGCTGACGTGCACCATCGCGTTGCCCTTGTGCACGACGTTGGCGCCCCAGCGGGCCAGCCCGTTGATGACCCGGTAGACGGCGTTCTCGTTGCCGGGGATCAGGCTCGAGGCGAGCAGGACGGTGTCGCCCTCCTCGATGTGCACGATGTTGTGGTTGCGCTGCGCGATCCGCGCCAGCGCGCTCATCGGCTCGCCCTGCGAGCCGGTCGAGATGAGCACCTGGTGCTCGGCCGGCAGCTGCGCGAGCTGCTTGGCCTCCACCACCGTGTTGGGCGGCACCTTGAGGTAGCCCAGGTCGCGGGCGATGCCCATGTTGCGCACCATCGAGCGCCCCACCCACGCCACCTGGCGCTCGTGGGCGTACGCCGCGTCGAGGACCTGCTGGACCCGGTGGATGTGGGAGGCGAAGCAGGCGACGATGATGCGCTGCTCGGAGTCGCGGAACACCTGGTCGATCACGGGGGTGATCGCCTTCTCGGTCGGGGTGAACCCCGGCGTCTCGGCGTTGGTGGAGTCGGTGAGGAAGAGGTCGACCCCCTCCTCCCCCAGCCTGGCAAAGGCCCGCAGGTCGGTGATCCGCCCGTCGAGGGGCAGCTGGTCCATCTTGAAGTCGCCGGTGTGCAGCACGGTGCCGGCGCTGGTGCGGATCGCCACGGCCAGCGCGTCGGGGATGGAGTGGTTGACCGCGACGAACTCGAGGTCGAAGGGCCCGAAGCTGATCCGGTCGCCCTCCCTGACCACGTGGTGCACGGACTCGCGCAGCCGGTGCTCGCGCAGCTTGGAGCCCAGCAGCGCCAGGGTCAGCTCGGAGCCGACGAGCGGGATGTCCTCGCGCTCGCGCAGCAGGTAGGGCGTGGCCCCGATGTGGTCCTCGTGCCCGTGGGTGAGCACCAGGGCCTCGACGGTGTCGAGGCGGTCCCTGATCGAGGACCAGTCGGGCAGGATCAGGTCGACGCCGGGCTGGTGGTCCTCGGGGAAGAGCACCCCGCAGTCGACGATGAGCAGGCGGCCCTGGTGCTCGAAGGCGGTCATGTTGCGACCGACCTCGCCGAGCCCGCCGAAGGGGATCACGCGCAGCCCGTGGTCGGGCAGGGCCGGTGGCGCGGACAGCTCGGGGTGGGGGTGGGACATGCAGGTCCTGTCTGGTGGTCAGGCCTCGGTCGCGCTGGCCGGCAGGAGCCCGGCCGCCGCGAGGCCGACGCGCAGCGCCTCGACCTCGGTGTCGTCGAGCGCGACCAGGGGCGCGCGGACGTGGCGGTTCTCGAGCACGCCCAGCAGCTGCAGCGCGGCCTTGGCGGTGGTGGCTCCGTAGTTGGCGACGCCCATGACGGCGTCGATCGCGGGGAGCATCCGCGTGAAGATCTCGAGGGCGGCGGCGTTGTCGCCGCGCGCGTGCGCGTCGGCCATCGCCCGCAGCTCGCGGCCGGCGACGTGGCCCACGACGCTGACGACGCCGACGGCGCCGTGCGCCAGGTAGCCGAGGTTCGCCTCGTCGTCGCCGGAGTAGACGGCGTAGCCCATCTGGCCCAGCCGGACCGCGCGCACGAGGTCGCCGACGGCGTCCTTGACCGCGACGACCCGGTCCCAGGCGATGGCCTGCTCGTAGGTCTCCATGGCGATCGTGGTGCCGGTGCGGCCGGGCACGTCGTAGAGCATCACGGGCAGGTCGGCCGACTCCACGACGGTGCGGAAGTGGTGCAGCACGCCGGCCTGGCCGGGCTTGTTGTAGTACGGGGTGACCAGCAGGATGCCGTCGACGCCGATCTTCTCGGCCTGCTGGGCCAGCTCGACCGAGTGCGCGGTGGCGTTGGTGCCGACGCCGGCGACCACGACCGCGCGCTCGCCCACGGCGTCCTTGACGGCGGCGAGGATCCTGCCGTCCTCGGCCACCGTCGTGGTCGGCGACTCACCGGTCGTGCCCGAAACCACGACGCCGTCGTTGCCGTGCTCGACCAGGTGCGTGGCGATGCGCGCGGTGGCGTCGAGGTCGACCGACCCGTCCGCGTGGAACGCGGTGGCCATCGCGGTCAGGACTCGGCCGAACGGCGCGGGGTTCGGCGCGGGGGTCGAGGTCATGGGAGCAGGTTATCGCTGGTTTCGAGACGGTCGCTGCGCGACCTCCTCAACCGAGGTGCGGGGCGCCCTGCTCAACCGACCTGCGGCACGACCTGCTCGGCCACGAGCCGCAGGTGGTCGAGGTCGCCCAGGTCGAGGGTCTGCAGGTAGAGGCGGGTCTGGCCGGAGCCGTCGTAGCGCCCGATCGTGTCGACGACCTCCTCGACGGTGCCCGCCAGGCCGTTCTCGCGCAGCTCGTCGGGGTCGCGGCCGATGGCCGCCGCGCGGCGGGCCACGTCGGCCTCGGTCTCGCCCACGCACAGCACGAGCGCGCTGGAGTAGACCAGCGAGGCCGGGTCGCGGTCGACGGCCTCGCAGGCGGCCCGCACCCTGTCGTGCTGCTCGAGGCCCTCCTCGAAGGGCACGAACGGCAGGTTGAACTCGTCGGCGTACGCCGCCGCGAGCGCCGGTGTGCGCTTCTTGCCGCGCCCGCCGATGAGCACCGGCGGCCCGCCCCGGTGGCCGTTGCGCTGCACCGGCTTGGGCAGGCCCGGGGAGTCGAGCACCGTGTGGTGCCGGCCCTCGTAGGTGAAGCCGCCCTCGGTGGACCACAGGCCGGTCACGACCGCCAGCTGCTCCTCGAAGCGGTCGAACCGCTCGCCCACCGCCGGGAACGGGATGGCGTACTTCTGGTGCTCGGCCTCGAACCAGCCGGCACCGAGACCGAGCTCGACCCGCCCGCCGCTCATCTGGTCGACGTTGGCCACCGAGATCGCGAGCGGACCCGGGTGACGGAAGGTGGCGCTGGTCATCATGGTGCCGAGCCGGATGGTGCTGGTCTCGCGAGCGAGCCCGGCCAGCGTGATCCAGGCGTCGCTCGGCCCCGGCAACCCCTCGGTGCCCATGCCCAGGTAGTGGTCGGAGCGGAAGAACGCCCCGAACCCCAGTCGTTCGGCCTCCTGGGCCACCCTCAGCAGGTCGTCGTAGGTGGCGCCCTGCTGGGGCTCGGTGAAGATGCGCAGCTCCATGGGGCCAGCCTGCCACCCGCCCGCCGCCGGCGCCCCGCTGCCGCCCCACGACCTCTCCCCGCGAGTTCGTCGACCGGTTGATCAACGGACCCGGCCGTTGATCAACCGGTCGACGAACCCAGGAGGGGGTCAGTGCGGGCGGGGTGCCGCCGACGAGCCGAGGGCGCGCAGGGCGGGCAGCACGTGGTGCTCGAGCATCGGCGCCAGGTCGGCGTGGCCGTCGCCGTCGAGCGACATCCACCGCAGCTCCGCGATCTCGGCGGCCGCACGCGGCTCCCCCGGCAGCGCGGCGGTGAAGACGGTGGAGTGCAGCTGGCGTCCCGGCTCGTTGGCGGCCGGCGCCAGGTAGACGCCCAGCGGCACGAGCGCGCCGGGCCCGCCCACGTCGAGGCCGACCTCCTCGCGGGTCTCGCGCACCGCGGCGTCGTACGCCGACTCGCCGGGCTCGGGCTTGCCGCCGACGAGCATGAAGCGCGCGGTGCCGCGCTTGCGCACGGTGAGCACCTGCTCGTCGCGCACGAAGGCGACCGCCGCGACGACGATCATCGGGTGATCACCGGGCGGTACCGGGCGGTCACCGGCGCTCCCACCAGACCCAGTCGAGGCCCAGGTCGGGCCGGTGCTCGCGGCGGGTCTCGGTCCACTCGTCGAGGGAGAACACCGGGTAGGTCGCGTCGCCGGCGGGCTCGAGGTCGACCTCGGTCAGCACCTGGTGGGTCGCGAGCGGGAGCGCCAGGCGGTAGACCTCCCCTCCCCCGGCGACGACCACGTCGCCCGGCAGGTCGGCGGCGACCCCGAGCGCCTCGTCGAGGCTGCGCACCACGCGCACGTCGTCGAACCCGGGGTCGAACGACGGGTCGCGGGTCAGCACGACCGTGGTGCGGCCCGGCAGCGGGCGCCCGATCGAGTCCCAGGTGCGCCGGCCCATCACCAGGACGTGGCCGAGCGTCTCGCGCTTGAAGTGGGCGAAGTCCTCGGAGATGCGCCACGGGATGTCGCCGTCGGCACCGATCACGCGGTTGCGGGCGTACGCCGCGACCAGCACGACGCGCTGGTCGGTGCGGGGAGCGGGCGTCATACGGCGATCGGGGCCTTGATCACCGGGTGCGGGTCGTAGCCCTCGAGCGTGACGTGCTCGAGCTCGAAGGCGTCGATCTCGGTGACCGCGGGGTCCAGGCGCAGCGTCGGCAGCGGCCGGGGCTCGCGGGTCAGCTGCAGGCGGGCCTGGTCGAGGTGGTTGGTGTAGAGGTGCGCGTCGCCCAGGGTGTGCACGAAGTCGCCGACCTCGAGCCCGGTGACCTGGGCGACCATGTGGGTCAGCAGCGCGTAGGAGGCGATGTTGAACGGCACGCCGAGGAAGGTGTCGGCCGAGCGCTGGTAGAGCTGGCACGACAGCCGGCCCGGGCCGCCGTCGGGCGAGGGCGCGACGTAGAACTGGAAGAGCGTGTGGCAGGGCGGCAGCGCCATGTCGTCGACGTCGGCGACGTTCCAGGCCGAGACGATGTGGCGCCGCGAGTCGGGGTTGGTGCGGATCTGCTCGACGACCTTGGCGAGCTGGTCGACGTGACCACCGTCGGGTGTGGGCCACGAGCGCCACTGGTGGCCGTAGACCGGGCCGAGGTCGCCGGCCTCGTCGGCCCACTCGTCCCAGATGCTGATGCCGCGCTCCTGCAGCCACGCGACGTTGGTGTCACCGCGCAGGAACCACAGCAGCTCGCCGAAGACCGAGCGGGTGTGCACCTTCTTGGTGGTCACCAGGGGGAAGCCCTGGCGCAGGTCGAAGCGCATCTGGTGGCCGAAGACGCTGAGCGTGCCGGTGCCGGTGCGGTCGGACTTCTCGACGCCCTCGTCGAGGATCCGCTGGAGGAGGTGGAGGTAGGCCTGCACGCCCCGACCCTAGCGCCGCGGCCCGGTCACAGGTGCAGCTCGCCCGCGATGGTGGTGCGCGTGGCCCCGCCGACCCAGACCTGCGCGTCGGACCCCTGGCCCTCCAGGTCGACGTGCACGCGTCCGCGACGACCGATGGCGGTGCCCTGAGCGGCGACGTACGACGTCGCGAGCCCCTCGCCCAGCACCCGCTCCCCCAGCAACCACTGGGCCAGGCCGGCGTTGAGGCTGCCGGTGACCGGGTCCTCGGGCACCCCGATGCCGGGGCAGAAGGCCCGCACCTCCAGCGCCGCCTCCGAGCCGGTTGCGTGGGCGCCGACGACCCCGATCTCCAGGTCGTCGAAGGCCGACCAGTCGGGCCGCAGGCCGAGCACGGCGTCGGCGTCGCGCAGCAGCACCGCCACCCAGCCCGGCCCGTTGTCGACCCACGCCGCCGCGCGGACCTCGTCGGGCGCCAGGCCCAGCGCCCGGCGCACCCGCGCCAGGTCGGCCTCCTCGACCGGGCCCGAGCGCAGCAGCGGCGGGGCGGCGAAGGCCAGCCGCTCCCCGTCGCGGCGCACCGGCACCAGCCCGGCACCGCACTCCTGCACCACCGTCTCGCCCTGAGCGAGGCCGCCGGCCTCGAGCCAGGCGTGCGCCGAGCCGAGGGTCGGGTGGCCCGCGAAGGGCAGCTCCTCGCCCGGCGTGAAGATCCGCAGCCGGTAGTCGGCCGCCGGGTCGGTGGGACGCAGCAGGAACGTCGTCTCCGACAGGTTGGTCCAGCGCGCGAACGCCGCCATCTGCTCGGTGGTGAGGTCGTCGGCGTCGTGGACCACCGCGACCGGGTTGCCGAGCAGCGGCTCGGTGCTGAACACGTCGACCTGGCTCATCCGCACGCGCCGACTCTAGGTGTACCCGGCCACGAGGCCGGCGCGGACGGGTCGCTCAGCGGGCCAGCAGCGGTTCACCGTCGGCGCTGGAGACCCGCAGGTGGTCGGTGCACGAGCCCGAGCCGACGAAGCAGGTGCGCAGCAGCCAGCCGCGGGCCTCGGAGAGCCGACGGAACTCGTCGGCGCCCGCCACCTGGGAGCCGTCGCCGATGACGTAGGTGATCGCGCCGGTCGTGCTGAACGCCGCGTCGAGGGCGATCTCGTCGGATCGCACCCCGGCCGCTCGCCGGCGGCCGGTGGCGGTGTCGTGGACCCGCAGCGGGGCGTAGCGCCCGCCACCGACCCGGGTCAGGACGTAGCCACCCCCGAACGAGAGCTGGGCTCCCACGCCGCGCCGGGTGCGTGGCGGGCCGAACGGCCCGTCGAAGGTGATCGAGCCCGGCGTGCCCTGGACCACCCTGGTCAACCCGTCGACGTCCAGCAGCGTGGCCGGCCCCGGTGACACGTCCTCCCGTCCCGCCGGGTCGTCGACGGGACGCCACTCGTGCGAGCCGGCTCCGTCGACGTAGTGCAGCGTCGGGCCCTCCAGCGCCACCGGCCCCACCCCGGCCGGCGGCGTCTCGTCGTCGGCCCCGAGCCCTACCAGCACGCGGCGGCCGAGCTCGGTGCCGTCGCTCGCGTCGACGACCACCAGCTCGTCGCTGCCGGCCTCGACCCAGGCCACCCATCCCCGCTCCCGCTCGCCGACGAGCGCGGCGCCGGGGGCGGAGCGCCCCAGCAGCAGCCGCGCACCCGACGCGTCGGCGCGCACCACCCGGCCCTCGCCGTCGCTGTAGACGGCCGCCTCGCGCACCGCGACCAGCCGGCGCACACCCGGCACGCCGAGCGCGCTGAAGCCGACCACGAGCTCGCCGGCGGCGTACCACGGGATCGGCACCGAGTGCTCGAGCTGGCGCACCCGCGCCGGGCCGACGACCTCCTCGACCTGCTCGGCCTCCGGCGGCTCCTCGGACCGCAGGCCGCGCCAGGTGGCCAGGCCCACCAGCAGCGCCAGCACCAGCGCCAGGACGAGCGGCCCCCGACGCGCCCGCCGGGGCGCCCGCGCCGCGACCTCGGCGGCCGAGCGGCCCACCACGGGCACGTCCGCGGCCAGCTCGCGCGCCTGCTGCTCCAGCCCGGGCGTCGCGGGGTCGCCCGGGCTGGGCCAGCAGCCCGACAGCGCCGCCACGTCCTGGTCGGGCAGCCCGGCGAGCGCGGAGAGCACGAGGCAGGCGCGACGACCGGGCTCGAGACGGTCGAGGCCCGGGGCCGCGGTGGCGGGCTCCTCGTGCCACCACCGCGTGCGGTCGCGCGCCCGCTCCTCGAGCAGCAGCCGCCACACCTCGGCGTCGGGGCCGGAGCCCTGCCGCACCTCGGCCCACGCGCGTCCGGCGCGCGCCAGCGCCCGGTCGGTCAGGGTGGCGGCGTGGCCCGGCGGGCTGCCCAGCACCGCCACCGCCTGCACCAGCCCGGGGCGCCTCGCGGCGACGTACGACGCGAAGTCCTGCTCGTCGGCCGCACGCACGGGGTGAGGGGTGGGTCAGGGATGCAGCGACATGGGCCCGTAGACCCGCCGCTCGAGCTCGAAGAGGACCACGGCGTCGACGCCGTCGTCGGCCAGGTCGGCGAACGCCTCGCCCACCCACGACTCCGCGTCGGCCTGGCTGGAGAAGCGCTGGCCGGCCAGCTCGCCCTCGACGCTGACCTCGTTGCCCTCGGCGTCCTCGAGGCGCCACCACCAGGGGCGCTCGGCGGGCGTGGGCGGACGGAAGGTCGGGGGCTGCTCGGGCAGGTTCATCAGGACTCCTTGACCGACGGGTCGACGAACGGGGGCTTGGTGAGCTGGAAGATCTCGCGACGGCCGCGGATGTCGACGCCGACCTCGGCGTCGGGGGCCACGCTGGCGGCCACCAGCGCCAGGCCCGCGCCCTTGCGCAGGGTGGGGCTGAAGGTGCCCGAGGTGACCTCGCCGACCAGCACGTCGGCGGTGAGCGAGACGCTCATGCCGGGGCGCGGGATGCCGCGCCCGGTCGCGACGATGCCGCGCAGCACCCGCGCCGGCTTCTCGGCCCGCTCGCGCACCAGCACGGAGCGGCCCCAGAAGGCCGGCTTGTCCCAGCCGACCGCCCAGGCCATCCGGGCCTGCACGGGAGTCACGTCGAGCGAGATGTCCTGGCCGTGCAGCGGGTAGCCCATCTCGGTGCGCAGCGTGTCGCGGGCGCCCAGCCCGCAGGGCAGGATGCCGTGCTCGGCGCCCGCCTCGAGCAGGGCGTCCCACACCGCGCCCGCCGACTCGTTGGGCACCAGCAGCTCGTAGCCCCGCTCCCCGGTGTAGCCGGTGCGGCACACCACGACCGTCGCGCCGGCGTACGTCGCCTCGACGAAGCTCATGTAGTCGTGGTCGACCGGCAGCCCCAGCGCGGTCATCACCTCGTCGCTGCGCGGGCCCTGCACGGCGAGCACGGCCAGGTCGCGGTGCCGGTCGACGACCTCGACCCCGTCGGGCGCCGACCCGGCGAGGCGGCGCACCACCTCGGCGGTGTTGGCGGCGTTGGGCACCAGCAGCACCCGCTCGTCGGAGTAGCGGTAGACGATCAGGTCGTCGACCACGCCGCCGGTCTCGTCGTCGCAGCACAGCGTGTACTGCGCCTGCCCGGGGCCGATCCGGTCGAGGTCGTTGGTCAGGCAGGCGTTGACGTACGCCGCCGCCCCGGGCCCGGTGACCTCGGCCTTGCCGAGGTGGCTGACGTCGAAGACGCCCACGCCCTCGCGGACCGCGGTGTGCTCGGCCACCACGCCGGTGGGGTACTCCAGCGGCATCTCCCACCCGCCGAACGGGGCCGTCTTGGCCCCCAGCGCCCGGTGGCGGTCGTGCAGCGGCGAGGTCAGCAGGTCGGCCATGGCGCGAACCTACCCCAGCGACATCCGCGCGGGCGGGGGTGACGCGGGTCGCGTCACGGGGTGGTCGCGCCATGGTTAGTGTGGCGCGGTGACCTCGTTTACCTTGCGCAGTGCCAGCCCCGCCAAGACCAAGGCCGACGCCGTCGTCGTCGGTGTCGTGCAGAGCAGCCCCACGGGCCGCCGCTCGGCCAAGGAGACCGGCCCCCGCCTCGACCTCGCGCCCGGCGCGGAGGACGTCGCCAAGGCCTACGGACGCAAGCTGCGCCCGCTGCTGGCCAGCCTCGACGTCAAGGGCGCCGTCGGCGAGGTCACCCGCATCCCCACCTCGGGCGCCATCGGCGCCCCCCTGCTGGTCCTCGTCGGGCTCGGCAGCGACCCCCAGCCCGCCGACCTGCGCCGCGCCGCCGGCGCCGCGGCCCGCGCGGTGACCAACGCCGCCCACGTCGCGGTGGCGCTGCCGGCCGAGGCGCCCGAGCAGGTGCGCGCGGTGGCCGAGGGCTGGGCGCTGGGCGCCTACACGTTCACGACGTACAAGCAGGACACCACGCGCGACGACACGACCGCGGGCGAGGTGGTGCTGCTCAGCGGCGCCGCCCGCAAGAAGGAGGTCGTCACCGCGCTCGAGGAGGCCCAGGTCGTCACCCGCGCCGTCGCGGCCACCCGCGACTGGGTCAACACTCCCCCGGGCGACCTGCGCCCGCCGCACTTCGCCGAGTCGGCCCAGGCCCGCGCCAAGGAGCTCGGCAAGGGCCGCGGCGCCCCCAGGCTCACCCTGCGCGTGCTCGACGAGGCGGAGCTCGCCGAGCTCGGCTGCGGCGGCATCCTCGGTGTCGGCGCCGGCTCCTCCGCACCGCCGCGGCTGGTCGAGATCACCTACGCGCCCAAGGGCGCCACGACCCACCTGGCACTGGTCGGCAAGGGCATCACCTTCGACTCCGGCGGGCTGAGCATCAAGCCCGCCCAGGGCATGCACGAGATGAAGTCCGACATGGCCGGCGCCGCCGCGGTCATCCAGGCCACCTTCGCCATCGCCGAGCTCGGCCTGCCGGTCAAGGTCTCCTGCTTCGCGCCGATGGCCGAGAACATGGTCTCCGGCAACGCCACCCGGCCCGGCGACATCCTCACGATGTACGGCGGCAAGACCGTCGAGGTTCTCAACACCGACGCGGAGGGCCGCCTCGTGCTCGGCGACGCGCTGGTGCGCGCCACCGAGACCGACCCCGACCTGATCGTCGACGTCGCCACCCTGACCGGCGCCATGGTCGTCGCCCTCGGCAACAAGATGGCCGGCGTCATGGGTTCCGAGGACGTCGTGGCCAAGGTCGTCGACGCGGGCGCCAGCGCCGGCGAGCCGATCTGGGCGATGCCGATCCCCGAGGAGATGAAGCAGCGCGTCACCTCCAGCAAGATCGCCGACCTCGCCCAGCACGACTGGGTGCGCTGGGGCGGCGGGCTCTTCGCCGGCGCGTTCCTGCGCGAGTTCACCGACGGGCGCCCCTGGGCGCACCTCGACATCGCGGGGCCGTCGTACAACGCCGGCGGCCCCGACGGGCACCTGACCAACGGCGGCACCGGCTTCGCCGTCGCGACGCTCGTCGACCTGGCCCGCGGCCTGGCCTGAGCGCTCCTGCTGGGGCCGGGGCCGGCGGGACCTACGGGTCCTGCCGGCCCTGCTTCTTCATCCGGCTGTTGTAGTCGCGCATCCGCTGCGGGATGCCCACCAGCCCGGCGTCGTACGACGGCACCTGGAAGCGGTTGCAGAAGTCGTGCGCCCAGTCGATCGACGGCACCCGGCGCCGGGTCCACTCGCCGTCGTGGGCCACCAGCAGCAGCGTCACGTCGCTGACCGCCGTGCGGGGCTCGACGAAACCCTCGACCCCGCGCCGCTCGGAGACCCAGGAGCTGAGGTGCTCGCGGTCGACGGCGTCGGAGGCGCGCACCCTCGTCGAGCCGGTGCGCGCGGCGTCACGCGCCGGCTTGCGCATGCGCGGCTTCGAGCCCCGGCGGAAGCGGTCCATGAGTCCCATGGGGTCCAGTCTGCCAAGAGACCCGAGCCGATGACCCGAAGGGCGGTGTGGACACGCTCGCCGGAAGTGCAAGGATGAACCGCAGATCGTGATCACCCACGGAAGGACGACGGTGGCCGACACCGACTTCGACGTACTCATCCTCGGCGCTGGCTCGGGGGGTTATGCGTGCGCGTTGCGCGCCGCCCAGCTAGGGCTCAAGGTCGCACTGGTGGAGAAGGGCGACCTCGGCGGCACCTGCCTGCACGTGGGCTGCATCCCCACCAAGGCGCTGCTGCACGCCGCGGAGATCGCCGACTCGGCGCGCGACTCGGAGCAGTTCGGGGTGCGCGCCACCCTCGAGGGCATCGACATGGCCGGCGTGAACTCCTACAAGGACGGCGTCGTCTCCCGTCTCTTCAAGGGCCTGACCGGGCTGGTCAAGGGCCGCGGGGTCACCGTCGTCGCCGGCGAGGGCCGCCTGACCGGGCCCCGCGAGGTCACCGTCGACGGCACCGCCTACACCGGGCGCCACGTCGTGCTCGCCACCGGCTCCTACGCCCGCTCGCTGCCCGGCCTCGAGGTCGACGGCGAGCGCGTGATCACCTCCGAGCACGCGCTGCGCCTCGAGCGGGTGCCGTCGTCGGTCGTGGTGCTGGGCGGCGGCGTCATCGGCTGCGAGTTCGCGAGCGTGTGGCGCTCCTTCGGCGCCGAGGTCACCATCGTCGAGGCGCTGCCCCGCCTGGTGGCCGCCGAGGACGAGGCCAGCTCGAAGGTGCTCGAGCGCACCTTCAAGAAGCGTGGCATCAAGGCCCGCACCGGCACCCCCTTCCAGAGCGTCGAGACCACCGACGACGGCGTCGCGGTCACCCTCGAGGGCGGCGACGTGGTCGAGGCCGAGCTGCTGCTGGTCGCGGTCGGGCGCGGCCCGGTCACCGACGGCCTCGGCTACGACGAGCAGGGCGTCGAGATGGAGCGCGGCTTCGTGCGCACCGACGAGCGCTGCCGCACCAACCTCGAGGGCGTCTACGCCGTCGGCGACATCGTGCCCGGCCTCCAGCTGGCCCACCGCGGCTTCCAGCAGGGCATCTTCGTGGCCGAGGAGATCGCCGGCCTCGAGCCGACGCCGATCGACGAGACCGGCATCCCCCGCGTCACCTACTCCCACCCCGAGGTCGCCTCGGTCGGCCTCGACGAGGCGACCGCGCGTGCGACGTACGGCGACGACCAGGTCGAGACGCTGACCTACGACCTCGGCGGCAACGGCAAGAGCCAGATCCTCAGGACCCAGGGCTTCGTCAAGCTCGTGCGCCGCACCGACGGCCCCGTCGTGGGCGTCCACATGGTCGGCGACCGGGTCGGCGAGCTGATCGGCGAGGCCCAGCTGATCTACGGGTGGGAGGCGCACGCCGAGGACGTCGCCCCGCTGGTGCACGCCCACCCCACCCAGAACGAGGCTCTCGGCGAGGCCCACCTCGCCCTGGCCGGCAAGGCGCTGCACGCGCACTCGTGACGGGCTCCTAACCTGGAGCCCCCACACATCGCCACATCCGTCACACCCGCACCACCGAGCACCCCATCGAAGACCGCGAGCGAAGGAACTGCATTGGCCACCGAAGTCAACCTCCCGGAACTGGGTGAGTCCGTCACCGAGGGCACCGTCACACGCTGGCTGAAGCAGGTCGGCGACACCGTCGCGGTCGACGAGCCGCTGCTGGAGATCTCCACCGACAAGGTCGACACCGAGATCCCCAGCCCCGTCGCCGGCACGCTGCTCGAGGTCAAGGTCGAGGAGGACGACACCGTCGAGGTGGGCGCGCTCCTGGCCGTGATCGGTGACGAGGGCGAGTCCAGCGGCGACTCCGACGACACCGCCACCCCGGAGGCGCAGCCCGCCGACGAGGACGAGGCCGAGAAGAAGGCCGAGCAGGAGGAGGAGGTCGCCGAGGAGACCGGCGACCTGCCCCCCGGCGACGAGACCCCCGAGTCGGCCAAGTCCGGCTCTGACGACAAGCCGCTCGAGGAGACCGAGAAGCCGGCCGCCGCGACCAAGAAGTCCGGCGGCAGCGGCACCACCGTGACCCTGCCCGAGCTGGGCGAGTCGGTCACCGAGGGCACCGTGACCCGCTGGCTCAAGCAGGTCGGCGACGAGGTCGCCGTCGACGAGCCGCTGCTGGAGATCTCGACCGACAAGGTCGACACCGAGATCCCCTCCCCCGTGGCCGGCACCCTCCTCGAGGTGAAGGTCTCCGAGGACGAGACCGTCGAGATCGGCGCCGAGCTGGCCGTCATCGGCGACGGCTCCGCCGGCGACGCCGAGCCGGAGCCCGAGCCCGAGCCCGAGCCGGAGCCCGAGCCCGCCAAGGAGGAGCCGAAGCAGGAGGCCGCTCCCGCCCAGGAGAAGGCTCCCGAGCCGACCAAGGAGCAGGAGAAGCCCGCTGCCCGCGCCTCCGAGCCGGCCCCCGAGCAGCCTGCCCGCGAGAGCGGTTCGTCGGGTGGTCAGTCCTCGAGCGGCCAGGGCGACGGTCCCGGCTACGTGACCCCGCTGGTGCGCAAGCTCGCCGGCCAGCACGGCGTCGACCTCAACACCGTCACCGGCACCGGTGTCGGCGGGCGCATCCGCAAGCAGGACGTGCTCGAGGCCGCCAAGGCGAAGGAGGAGCCGGCCGCGCCGGCCGCCTCCTCGGCCCCGTCGCCGTCGGCCCCCGCGGCGAGCTCGGGCGGCGCCCCGGCGCCGACCAGCCCCTCGCCGCTGCGCGGCAAGACCGAGAAGCTCTCGCGGCTGCGCAAGATCATCGCCGCGCGGATGGTCGAGTCGCTGCAGGTCTCGGCCCAGCTCACCCAGGTCGTCGAGGTCGACGTCACCAACATCGCCCGCCTGCGCGAGGCCAACAAGGCCGACTTCCAGGCCCGCGAGGGCGTCAAGCTCTCCTACCTGCCGTTCTTCGCCAAGGCGGCGGTCGACGCGCTCAAGCAGCACCCCTCGCTGAACGCGACGATCGACACCGAGGCCGGCGAGGTGACCTACTACGACCGCGAGAACCTCGCGTTCGCGGTGGACACCGAGAAGGGCCTGATCACCCCGGTGGTCAAGGACGCCGGCGACCTGTCGATCTCGGGCCTGGCCCGCAAGATCGCCGACGTGGCCGAGCGCACCCGCACCAACAAGATCGGCCCCGACGAGCTGTCGGGCGGCACCTTCACGATCACCAACCTCGGCAGCGTGGGTGCGCTCTTCGACACCCCCGTGATCAACCAGCCGCAGGTCGCGATCCTGGGCCCCGGTGCCGTGGTCAAGCGTCCGGTCGTCATCGACGACCCCAACCTGGGCGAGACCATCGCGGTGCGCCACATGGTCTACCTGGCGCTGACCTACGACCACCGCCTGGTCGACGGCGCCGACGCGGGCCGCTTCCTGCAGGAGGTCAAGCAGCGCCTCGAGAGCGGCCAGTTCGAGGTCTGAGCCCCGCTCGCGGCAGCGCCGCGCACGCACGACCACCACGCCCCGCCCGGGCCTCCCGGGCGGGGCGTGGTGCGTGCGGCGCTCGGTCGGCACCTGGTGCTCGTCGCAGTGCTCGTCGCAGGGCGCCGCCACCCTGAAATGAAGAGGCGCCCGGGGGCCTCGAGGGCATAGCGTCGGGGGCACCGTGACGATGACCGATCTCGGCGCCCACCCCGCGCCGCTCCAGACCCCTCCGCCCACCGACCCGCCGGCGCAGCGACGACCCGTCGACTGGCGCCGGATGCGCAGCCCGTGGGCGGTGCTCGCCCTGCTCGGCTCGCTGCTCGGCGCCATCGGCACCGCGGCCGGCTCGGCCGTCGCCGGCCGCCTGGCCGAGGACGCCAGCGTCGCCCTGGTCTGGCTGCTGGCGCTGTGCGTGGTCGGCGCCGCGGTGCTCGACTCGCTCGGTCGCACCGTCTGGGCCGGCGTCACCGACCGCGCCGAGGGCCAGCTGCGCGCCGACCTCCTCGACGCCGCGATGCTGCAGCCGCTGGCCGCGCTCGACGAGCAGGCGGTCGGCGAGGTGCTCGACCGGGTCGACGACGACACCCACGAGGTCGGCTCGCTGCTGCGCCAGAGCGTGTGGATGGCCATCCGCACGCTGCTGGCCTCCGGGCCGCTGTGGCTGGTCGCGGGGCTCACCTGGTGGCCGGCGTTCATCCTGTTCCCGCTGGCCGGGGTCGCCGCGGTCGCGGTCGTGCGCCCGCTGCTGCCGCAGATCTCCGAGCGCAAGGTCGTCGAGGAGATCGCCTGGACCGACCACGCGGCCGCCATGGAGGAGGGCGTCGCCGCCCGCGACGACCTGCGCACCTCCCTGGGCCAGGCCCACCTCGTACGCCGCTGCACCGAGCTCGCCGCGACGGTGCACGCGCGCTTCGCCGAGGTCCTGCAGCTGGAGAGCCAGGTCGGGCGGCGCACCGGCACGCTGCTGCACGGCATGCTCGCCGGCACCGCCGTCGTCGGGGTCGCCCTGGTGCTCGGCGACCGGCTCGGCACCGCCGCGCTGGTCACGCTGTTCCTGGTCACCACCACCTTCGTGGGCCAGGTCGACCAGCTGGCCCGCCAGCTGCCCGACCTGCAGGCCGGCTTCGGCGCGGTGCTGCGCCTGCGCCAGCTAATGGGCGCCGAGGCCGAGCCCACCGGCGGCGAGCCGCTGCCCACCGGACCGCTCGACCTCGAGCTGCGCGACCTGCACTTCTCCTACGGCACCGGGCCGTTCGCGCTGCAGGGCGTCGAGCTGAGGGTGCCCGCGGGCACCACCTGCGCGCTCGTGGGCCGCACCGGCTCGGGCAAGTCGACGCTCGCCTCGCTGGTCTCCCGCGCCGTCGACCCCGAGCCGGGCAGCGTGCTGCTGGGCGGGCGCGACGTGCTCGACCTCGACCTGCAGGCGCTGCGCAGCGCGGTCGGGGTGGTCACCCAGCGCACCGAGATCCTGGCCGGCACCCTCGCCGAGAACATCGCGCTCTTCGCCGGCGGCTCGCGCGCGGCCGTCGAGGGCGCCGTCGCCGAGCTCGGTCTCGACAGCTGGGTCTCCGGCCTGCCCCGGGGCCTCGACACCCCGCTCGGGCCGGGCGGCACGACCCTGTCGTCCGGCGAGGAGCAGCTGGTCGCCTTCGCCCGGCTGCTGGTGCGCGACGTGCGCGTGGTGGTGCTCGACGAGGCCACCGCCCGGATGGACCCCGTGACCGAGGCCCGCGTCGTGCGCGCCGCCGACCGGCTGCTCGCCGGCCGCACCGGCCTGCTGGTGGCCCACCGCCTGGGCACCACCGAGCGGGCCGCGCAGGTGGCCGTGCTCGAGGCCGGCCGGGTGGTGCAGCAGGGGCCGCGCGCCGCGCTCGCCCGCGAGAGCGGGGCGTTCCGCGACCTGCTCGAGGCCTCCGCGCACGAGCAGTCGCACGAGCACGACCACGACGACACCCACGCCGCGGCACACCAGGCCGCGCGCGACGCCGACCTCGGCAGCACGCGGCGTACGGGCGAGGCGCCGGCGCAGCCGACCCTGCGCGCGCTGCCCAGCCTGACCCGCACCGTGTGGAACGCGCTGCTGGTCGAGCCCCGGTGGGGCCTGCTGGGCGCGCTGCTCTTCACCTTCTCGGCCACCACGGGCGCCTTCGGCGCGGTCACCGGCTGGATCTGGGGCCTGCTGGTCGAGGACCTGCAGCAGGGCGGGCGCCCGTGGGGCCTCGTCGGCGCGCTGGTCGTCTCGCTGATGGTCGCGCCGCTGCTGCTGGCGTGGGCCTTCAAGGTCTACCCGCGCTGGTGGATCGCGGTGATGCTGCGGGTGCGCGCCACGGTGCTGCAGGGCCAGACCGAGCAGCAGCGGCTCGTCCGGACCCCGCCGGGCGAGGTGGTGGCCCGGGCGATGGACGCCGACCGGCTCGCCCGGTACGCCGACCGGTGGGTCGACTTCGTCAACGGCCTGGTCATCGTGGCGCTGACCTCGGTGCTGGCCCGCAGCCTGCTCGCCGGCGCGGTGCTGCTCGCGGTGATGGTCACCTCGGCCCTGGCCTCCTCGCTCGGGCGCCGGGTCGCCGGCCGCTCGGCCGCGGCCTCGTCCGCGGCCCGCGCGCGCTTCGGCCGCTCGCTGGTCTCGGCGCTGGAGTCGGTGCGCACCGTCAAGCTCGCCGCCGCGACCCCCGACGTCCACCAGCACCTGCGCGACGTCGACCACGGTCGCGTCGAGGCGGCGGTCAAGGAGCACCGGGTGCAGGCGCTGCTCGACGGCGTGCCGATCGTGATGGTCCAGCTGGGCTTCGTGGCCGCCTGGGCGGTCTACGTCGCCGGCGGCTGGGGGCTGGCCACCGCACTGCTGGTCGGCAACGCCGTCGCCGGCTTCGACTGGTTCGGCCGGGTCGCGGGCTCGGTGGTGACCGAGGCCCCGGGCACCCGGGCGTGGCTGCACGAGACCAGCCGCCTGGCCGGCGGTGGCGACCTGATGGCCGAGCCGCCCGGCGTCGACCTGGTCGCCGGGGACTCCCCCGCGCCGGCCGTGCCCGCCCGGGAGGCGCTGCGCACCCTCGAGGTGCGTGGCCTCAGCGCGGTGCACGACGACGGCACGGTCGGTGCCCACGGCATCGACCTGCGCGTCGAGCGCGGCGAGCTGGTGCTGCTGCTGGGCCAGGTCGGCTCCGGCAAGTCCAGCCTGCTCTCCGCGCTCGCCGGGCTGGTGACCACGCGCGGCGAGGTGCGCTGGAACGACCGGGTGCTCGCCGACCCCGAGACCGAGCTGCGCCCCGGCCGGGTCGCCCACGTGGCCCAGGGGCCGCGGGTGCTCTCGGGCACCTTCCGCGACAACATCCGCCTCGACCACCCCGACCGGCAGGTCGAGCCGGCGGTCGCCGGCGCCCGTCTGGAGCGCGACGTGGCCGAGGCCGGGGGCGCCGACTCCCTGGTCGGGCACCGCGGCGTACGGCTGTCGGGTGGGCAGGTGCAGCGGGTGGCCCTGGCGCGCGCGCTGGCCTGCGACGCGGAGGTGCTGCTGGCCGACGACGTCTCCTCGGCGCTCGACGCCGCCACCGAGATCGAGCTGTGGGAGTCGCTGCGCGAGCGCGGCACGACGGTCATCGGCGCCACCTCCAAGACCGCCGCCCTGGCCCGCGCCGACCGGGTCGTGGTGCTGGTCGACGGCACCGTGGCCGCCACCGGGCCGTGGTCGCAGCTGGCCCCCCGCTGGCGCCACCTCGCCGGCTGACCCCCTCGCCGACCCGGCCCGAACTTCGCGCTGACCCGGCCTGAATGTCGCGTCGAGTCGGCCCGAACCTGCCCACGGGAGGTTCGGGCCGGGTCGGGGGGAAGTTCGGGCCGGGTCGGGGGGAAGTTTGGGCCGGGTCGGGGGGAGATCTGGGCCGGGTCGCGCGGGGAGGTGAGGTCCGGGGGCGGGGTGCGTGGCAGTCTCGAGGCCATGAGCCTCCACGTGGTCGTCGCCGGGTCGTCCGGCTTCCTCGGCACCCACCTGCGCCAGGCGCTGCGCGAGCGCGGGCACCGCGTCACCCGGCTGGTGCGCAGCCCCACCAGCGAGCAGGACGCCTCGACATGGGACCCGTACGCCGGCGTGGTCGACCGCGACCTCGTCGGTGGCGCCGACGTGGTGGTCAACCTGGCCGGGGCGCCGCTGATCGGCAACGTGCACTCCGACAAGTGGGCCCGTGAGGTCCGCGAGAGCCGGGTGCGCACCACCCGGCTGCTGGCCGAGACGATCGCGGGGTCGACCCGCCCCCCGGCGTACCTGGCCGGCAACGGCATCGCCTTCTACGGCGACCACGGCGACCAGCCGCTCACCGAGACCTCCGAGAGCCGCGGCGACGCGCTGCTGACCGACGTGAGCCGCGAGTGGGAGGCCGCGGCCGCCCCGGCTGCGGCGGCCGGCTCGCGGGTGTGCGTGCTGCGCACCTCACCGGTGATGGACCGCCGCAGCCCTCCGATGAAGCAGCTGGTGCCGCTCTTCAAGCTCGGCCTCGGCGGCCGGCTGGGCAGCGGACGCCAGCACATGGCGATGATCTCGCTGCGCGACTGGGTCGGGGCCGTGGTGCACCTGGCCGAGCACGACAGCGCCGCCGGGCCCTTCAACATGTGCTGCGAGACGACGCCGACCAACGCCGAGTTCACCGAGACCCTGGCCTCGGCACTGCACCGGCCCAGCTTCGCGACCGTGCCCGCGCCGCTGCTGCGCGTGGGCGCCGGCAAGATGGCGCCCGAGCTGCTCGGCTCGCTCAACGTGCGCCCCGAGGCGCTGCTGGCGGCCGGCTACACGTTCCGCGACCCCGACGTCGCCGCGGTCGTGGAGACCGGCCTCGCCACCCGCGACTGATCCCTCACCAGCCCAGCGGGCGCACCGACGCCATCTGCCACCCGTCGCCGCTGCGCCGCAGCACCAGCGCCCGGGCGGTGGGCCGGTCCTGCGGCAGCACCCGTCGTACGCCGCTGCCGACGGCGACGGCGCCCACCAACCGGTCGGTGACCCGCAGGACCAGCCGGCGACCCTCGTCGTGCACCACCTCGAGAGCCAGCACCTCCACCGCCATCCCCCGCACCCGCAGACCGCGCTCGAGCCACGCGTCGAGCATCCGCAGGTCGCGTGCCCCGGCCAGCGAGCCGGCGGTGTAGAGGTCGGCGAGCCCGTCGCGGTCGCCGCGGCGCCAGACCGCCGCGCGGCGCTCGTCCCACGCGGCCAGCACCGCCCGGGCCCGCCGCTCCCCCGGCCCCTCCGCCGAGCCGGCTGCCGCCGGAGCCACGGGCTGTGGCCCGGCCGCGGCCGGACCGGCCAGGAGCACCAGCAGAGCGGCCGCAGCAAGGGCATGGACGAGCCGGGACGAGAAGCGCATGACCTCCTCCTTCCCCACCGGGCCAGCGCCCACCACGCTGTCCACAGGCGTAGGCTCGCGGACATGAGCGAGGCGGCGTACGAGCAGGAGAGCGTGCAGTTCGAGGTGGCCGGCCTGGGGCCCGACGCGGTCGACTACCTGTCCGCCTGGGAGCTGCAGCGCGAGGTGCACGCCCAGGTGGTGGCCGGTGAGCGACCCGGCTCCGTGCTGCTGCTCGAGCACCCCCCGACCTACACTGCGGGCAAGCGCACCGAGGCCCACGAGCGCCCCCTCGACGCCGGTGGCGCGCCGGTGATCGACGTCGACCGCGGCGGCAAGATCACCTTCCACGGCCCCGGCCAGCTGGTCGCCTACCCGATCGTGGCGCTGCCCGACCACGTCAAGGTCGTCGACTTCGTGCGCCGCATGGAGGAGGCGATGATCGCCACCTGCACCCACTTCGGGGTCGAGACCGCCCGGGTGCCGGGGCGCAGCGGTGCCTGGCTGCGCGCCGACGAGCGGGCCG
The DNA here is from genome assembly GCF_016907435.1 of Nocardioides salarius. Lineage (NCBI taxonomy): Bacteria > Bacillati > Actinomycetota > Actinomycetes > Propionibacteriales > Nocardioidaceae > Nocardioides > Nocardioides salarius. Next base: position 438,104 of record NZ_JAFBBZ010000001.1, read on the forward strand.
GCGAGCGCAAGATCGGCGCGATCGGCATCCGCGTCAGCCGCGGGGTGACCATGCACGGCATCGCGCTGAACTGCGACGTCGACCTCGGCTGGTACGACCGCTTCGTGCCCTGCGGCATCGCCGACGCCGGGGTGACCACCCTGAGCCTGGAGACCGGGCGGCGCGTCGGCGTCGAGGAGGCGCTGCCGGTGCTGCGCACCCATCTCGCCGAGATGCTGGCCTGGGACGACTACCGCCCGACCCCTGACTACGAGCCGCGCCCCGAGCCGGGCCGCGCCCCGCGCATCGAGCTGGTGACGCCGGGCGGGTGACCCGCCCCGACGGCGCGTCGCGAAGGTAGAGCGGCGCGGCTCTGCCACGCTCGCGCCGTGAGCACGACGAGCGGCCCCGCGGCCGGCCCCGGGCACGACCTGGTCATCGAGACCTCAGCGCTGCGCAAGGAGTTCCGCACCCGCAAGGGGCGGACCCGGGTGGCGGTGCAGGGCCTCGACCTCGCGGTGCCCGCCGGCGGCGTGCACGGCTTCCTGGGCCCCAACGGGTCGGGCAAGACCACGACCATCCGGATGCTCCTGGGCCTGGCCCGCGCCACCAGCGGCACGATGCGCCTCTTCGGGCGCCCGGTGCCCGACGAGCTGCCGGCTGTGGTCGGTCGCGTCGGTGCGGTCGTGGAGTCGCCCAAGTTCTCCCCGAACCTGACCGGTCGGCAGAACCTGCTGCTGCTCTCGCGCTCGATCGGCGCGCCCGACACCCGGGTCGACGAGGCGGTCGAGACCGTCGGGCTGACCGGGCGCGACGGCGACCGGTTCCGCTCGTACTCGCTGGGCATGAAGCAGCGTCTCGCGATCGCCGCCACGCTGCTCAAGGACCCGGCGCTGCTGATCCTCGACGAGCCGACCAACGGGCTCGACCCGGCCGGCATCCGCGAGATCCGCGACACCATCCGCGACCTGGGCGAGCGCGGCGTGACCGTGCTGCTCAGCTCGCACATCCTCGCCGAGGTGCAGCAGGTCTGCACCTCGGCCACGATCATCGGCAACGGCCGGCTGCTGGCCTCCGGCACCGTGGCCGACCTGCTGGCCGCGGGTGCGGCGTACCGGGTCGAGGTGGCGGCGCCCGGCGAGGCCAGACGAGTGCTCGAGGCGGCCGGGCACCCGACCACCCACGGGCCCGACGAACGCTCGTTCCTCGTCGAGACCGAGCAGCCGGCCGAGGTGACCCGGCTGCTCGGCGAGGCCGGCATCTGGCTCGAGGGGCTGAGCGCCCAGCGCCAGGACCTCGAGAGCTACTTCCTCGAGCTCACCGCCGCCGACACCCTGGGCCAGACGATGGGCCAGTCGATGGGCCAGACGGGCGGCGCGGCATGAGGGCGCTGCTGCGGGTCGAGGCCACCCGGCTGCGCTGGCGCCGAGCGGTGGTGCTGCTGCTGGTGGCCGCGGTCGCGGTCCCCGCCTTGGTCCTGGCCTCGGTCGCGTGGAGCACCCGCCCGGTCTCCGAGGCCGAGCAGGACCAGATCCTCTCCGAGCGGTACGCCGCCAAGGAGGTGCCCCGCTGCGAGCGGCAGCCCGAGAACTACCTCGGCTACGAGCCGGGCAGCGGCGACGCCGTCCAGCTCGAGCAGGCCTGCCGCGCCCAGGTCCTCGAGTGGTACGGCGGCCGTGCCACCCTGCGTCTCGAGGCCGAGACCCGCGAGGGGTCGCTGCTGGGCGTCGTGGCCGTGGTGGGCCTGCTGATGCTGCTGGTGGGCACCACCTTCGTCGGACACGACTGGGGCTCGGGTTCGATGAGCAACCAGCTGCTCTTCGAGCCGCGACGGGCCCGCGTCTGGGCCGCCAAGGCGGTCGTCGTCACGCTCGTCGGCGCCCTGGTCGCCGGGGCGGTGCTGGCGGCGTACTGGGCCGGGCTGTGGGCGCTGGCCGCCTCGCGCGACCTCGCCACCGGCGGCGGTGTCGTCGGCGACGGCTTCGAGGTCGTCGCCCGCGGGGCGCTGCTGGCCGCCGCCGGCGCGCTGGGCGGCTACGCGCTGACCATGCTCTTCCGCAGCACCGTGGCCACCATCGGCGTGCTCTTCGCGGTCTCGGTCGTGGGCGGCACCCTGATCGGCCTGCTCGGCAGTGCCGGCGGCAGCACCGAGCGCTGGCAGCCGCAGCTCAACGTGCTGGCGTTCGTGACCAACGACATGCGCTACTACGACGACAGCGACCTGCCCGAGGAGTGCTTCACGCGCCGGGGCGGCTCGGGCGAGGAGTGCAACGGCGAGCGGGTGCTCACCGCGACCGACGGCGGGCTGTACCTCGGGGCGCTCCTGCTGGGCGCCGGCGCGATCTCCCTGGGCTCCTACCGGCGCCGCGACGTGCCCTGACCCGGCCGTCGGGCCGCTGTACCGGCGGGTACCCGGCCGACTCGGCCACGGCTGGGCCCGCGGCGTACAGTCGAGCGCGTGACACAGGCACCTGCACCCGAAGGCCGCAAGCTCCTCCGACTCGAGGTCCGCAACGCCGAGACCCCCATCGAGCGCAAGCCGGAGTGGATCAAGACCCGCGCCAAGATGGGCCCGGCCTACAAGGAGCTGCAGAGTCTCGTCAAGGGCGAGGGCCTGCACACCGTGTGCCAGGAGGCCGGCTGCCCCAACATCTTCGAGTGCTGGGAGGACCGCGAGGCCACCTTCCTCATCGGCGGCGACCAGTGCACGCGGCGCTGCGACTTCTGCCAGATCGACACCGGCAAGCCGCAGCCCCTCGACCGCGACGAGCCGCGCCGGGTCGCCGAGTCGGTGCAGAAGATGCAGCTGCGCTACGCCACGATCACCGGCGTCGCCCGCGACGACCTGCCCGACGGCGGTGCCTGGCTCTACGCCGAGACCGTCAAGGTGATCCACGAGCTCAACCCCGACACCGGCGTCGAGAACCTGATCCCCGACTTCAACGGCAAGCCCGACCTCCTGCAGGAGGTCTTCGAGAGCCGTCCCGAGGTGCTGGCCCACAACGTCGAGACCGTGCCGCGGATCTTCAAGCGGATCCGTCCCGCGTTCCGCTACGAGCGCTCCCTCGACGTCATCACCCAGGCCCGCGACTTCGGCCTGGTCACCAAGTCGAACCTGATCCTGGGCATGGGCGAGACCCGCGAGGAGGTCAGCCAGGCCCTGCGCGACCTGCACGAGGCCGGCTGCGAGCTGATCACGATCACCCAGTACCTGCGCCCCTCCGCGCGCCACCACCCCGTCGAGCGGTGGGTCAAGCCCGAGGAGTTCGTGGAGCTGAAGGACGAGGCCGACGAGATCGGGTTCTCCGGGGTGATGTCCGGACCGCTGGTCCGTTCGTCGTACCGGGCCGGACGGCTGTACCGTCAGGCGATGGAGGCGCGAGAGGGCGCCGCCGTCTGATCCCCGCCCGCGGGTCGCACCCCGGGCCGACCCGAGTGAGGCACGCTTCCGCATGGCCAAGCAGACCGACGCGTCGTCGATGAACCGCCGCCAGCAGTTCGCCGAGACCTACCGGATCACCAAGAGGACCGACCCGCGCATCGGGCTGTGGCTCCTGCTGACGTTCCTCGTCACCGGTGTCCTGGGCTTCCTCATCTTCAAGATCCTGCCCGGCAGCGGCGCGATCGAGTGGGTGCTCTCGGTCGTCGGCGGCATCATGTTCGGCACCCTGGGTGCGCTGATCCTCTTCAGCCGCCGCGCGCAGGCCTCGGCCTACAGCCAGATGGAGGGCCAGCCCGGCGCCGCCGCCGCCTCGCTCAACATGCTCAAGCGCGGCTGGCACACCGAGAACGCCGTCGCCTTCAACCGCCAGCAGGACGTCGTGCACCGGGTGGTGGGCCCTCCGGGCATCATCCTGGTCGGCGAGGGCAACGGCTCGCGGCTGCGCGCGCTGATGGCCGGTGAGCGCCGCAAGCACGAGCGGGTCGTCTCCGAGACGCCGGTGCACGAGATCGTCGTGGGCCGCGAGGAGGGTCAGGTGCCGCTCCCGCAGCTGATGAAGAAGCTGCGCAAGATGAAGCGCGAGGTCCGCCCCGCCGACATCACCGACATCCGCAACCGGCTCAAGGCGCTCGACGCCAGCCGCCCCGCGGTGCCGCTGCCCAAGGGCCCGGTGCCGACCAGCATGAAGGGCATGCGCCAGAACATGCGCGGGCGCTGAGCGGCGTACGCCGCGGCATCGACGCAGCGAAGGGCGGCGAGGTCATCGACCTCGCCGCCCTCCCGTCGTCCCGGGCCGTCCGGGACCGCCTGGGTCCGCCGGACGCGCCGGGGCTCAGCTCATCTGGCTCATCGAGCCCATCATGTCGTCCATCGTGGTGACCTGGCCGGCGGGCGGTGCCTCGATGTCGACGTCGGCACCCCAGTCGTCCATGCTCATCTCGGTCGAGCCGAGCTCGCCCATGTCGATGACCATGCGGCGCACCCGGCCGTCGTCGTCGAACCAGGTGTCGGACTGCATCTGCTCGGGCATCATCGACTTCGGGACGCCCTCCATGCCCTGCATCCCCTCGAGCGCGGCGCTCGGGTCGAGCGTGGCGGAGTAGTGCTCCAGCGACTCGCCGTCGACGTCCTCCTCGCCGACGAACGTGACGCTCTCGAGGCCGGCGCGCATCATCTCGGCCTGCTTCGAGGGGTCCATCGAGTCGGTCATCATCGGGCCCAGCGGGTTGCCCGGCTCGTCGAGATCCATCGACAGGTACTTGCCGCCCAGGTCGGGCACCTGCATGTACATCACGTTGTCGACCAGGATCATCTCGATCGGCTCGTCACCGAGCTCCGCGGACTCCATCGTCATCCGCATCGCGGGCGTCTTCCCGGTGTAGTCGACGACGCCCTCGGCGCTGATGGTCGTCCCCGCCGTCTCGGAGGTCATCGTCGTGCGGGCCGTCGTCGCGTCCTCGAACGAGGCAGCCATCAGGGCCACGAAGTCGTCGTCGGGGACCGGGTCGCCGGCCTCGAGGCCGCCGGCCTCCTCGCCGTCCTCGTCGCCCTGCTCCTCCAGCTGGGCGGAGGCGCTGCTGGTGTCCTCGGCGCTCTCCTCACCCCCGCAGGCGGCCAGGCCGGTCAGGGCGAGGGGCAGGACGGCGGCGACGGCCGTACGCCGCCAGGTCGGGGTGCGCTTCATGGTGAGGCCTCTCATGGGGGAGCTGTCCCCCCAGTCTTCACCTGCCGGCAAGCCGGCGAAACGTCTCGACCGTGACGGTGCAGGTGCCGGCGGCGATGTCGTGCAGCCCCCGGCCGTCGGGGCGGAAGACCAGCGGGGGGACGGCCAGGGCCACCAGCAGCTGGCGGGCCAGGGCCGGCAGCAGGGCCGGCGGGCGCGGGTCGCCGTTCGCGCGCACCACGCGCAGGCGGGTCACGACCTTGCCGAAGGAACCGCCGAGCAGCGCGGTGAACAGCGCCGACTCGACCACGAAGAGGCCCAGCACGTAGAAGCCCGAGGCGGGGTCCGCGGTGGCGCCGTACACGGGGGTGAACAGGCTCACCGCCAGGGTGCAGGCGGCCCAGTCGACGACCAGGGCGAGGATCCGGCGGGTCCAGGAGGCGGTCTCGACGCTCGTCGCGCTGGGGTTGCTCACCCCGACAGCCTAGGGACCGGGCCCGCCGGGTCCGCCCGGGCCCGACTTGGACGTCTGTTACATGGGGGAAACACGTCCGATACGGTCTGGAAACTGCCTCACTCGTAGGGTGAGCGCATCGTCCGAGGCATCGTCGCCGCGGGTGTCCACTCTCAGATCTGCCGGTCGTCCGACGGGGACGGCCAAGGAGGACGAATGTTCCAGAACAGCGAGGAGCTGCTCAAGTACATCAAGGACGAGGGCGTCGAGATGGTCGACGTGCGCTTCTGCGACCTGCCCGGTGTCATGCAGCACTTCACGGTCCCGGTGTCCTCGTTCGACCAGTCGGTCTTCGACGACGGCCTGAACTTCGACGGCTCGTCCATCCGCGGCTTCCAGGCCATCCACGAGTCCGACATGTCGCTGTTCCCGGACCCGACCACGGCCTACATCGACCCCTTCCGGGCCGCGAAGACCCTGGTGGTCAACTTCTTCATCCACGACCCGATCTCGGGCGAGGCCTACTCGCGCGACCCGCGCAACATCGCCCGCAAGGCGATGGCCTACCTGGCCACCACCGGTGTCGGTGACCAGGCGTTCTTCGCCCCCGAGGCGGAGTTCTACGTCTTCGACAACGTGCGCTTCGAGACCAAGGCCAACGCCGGGTTCTACGAGATCAACTCCTCGGCGGGCGCCTGGAACACCGGTGACGCGTTCGAGAACGACAACCGTGGCTACAAGGTCAAGTACAAGGGTGGCTACTTCCCCGTCGCCCCCACCGACCACTTCGGCGAGCTGCGCGACGAGATGGTCATCGAGCTCGAGCGGGCCGGCCTGCAGGTCGAGCGCGCTCACCACGAGGTCGGCACCGCCGGCCAGGCGGAGATCAACTACCGCTTCGACGAGCTGCTCAAGGCCGCCGACGACGTGATGAAGTTCAAGTACATCATCAAGAACACTGCCTGGCGCAACGGCAAGACCGCGACCTTCATGCCCAAGCCGATCTTCGGTGACAACGGCTCGGGCATGCACGTGCACCAGTCGATCTGGAGCGAGGGCGCGCCCCTGTTCTACGACGAGACCGGGTACGGCGGCCTGTCCGACATGGCGCGCTACTACATCGGCGGCATGCTCAAGCACGCCCCGTCGCTGCTGGCCTTCACCAACCCGACGGTGAACTCCTACCACCGCCTGGTGCCCGGCTTCGAGGCCCCGATCTCGCTGGTCTACTCCCAGCGCAACCGGTCGGCCTGCGTGCGGATCCCGATCACCGGCTCGAACCCGAAGGCCAAGCGCGTCGAGTTCCGCTGCCCCGACCCGTCGGCGAACCCCTACCTCGCCTTCTCGGCGCTGCTGCTCGCCGGCCTCGACGGCATCAAGAACAAGATCGAGCCGCCCGCCCCGGTCGACAAGGACATCTACGAGCTCCCGCCGGACGAGATGGCCGACATCGACCAGGTCCCGACCTCGCTCAACGCCGTCCTCGACTCCCTCGAGGCGGACCACGAGTTCCTGACGGCCGGCAACGTCTTCACGCCCGACCTGATCGAGACCTGGATCGACTACAAGCGCACCAACGAGATCGCGCCGGTGCAGGCCCGCCCGCACCCGCACGAGTTCGAGCTGTACTACGACATCTGACCGGCACCAGCCGATCGGTGAACCGGCCCCGTCCTCCTCGTGAGGGCGGGGTCGGCGTCGTCTCGCTTCCGGCAGGCAGAGTGTGGAGCCCCGTACGAGCATCGTCCGTCCGGGGCTCCACACTCTGCCCTCCCCACCTTCCGGGGGTGGGCAGTGACCGCGGGACTGGCTATACACGTAGCCACGGCGTCGACCGGCGCCGTACGACCGGGCCGAGGGCCCCGACGTGCAAGGGAGACGACATGAGCCAGTCCGAGACCGAGGGCCCCGCAGACGGCGGCGCCGAGGGCACCCCGGGCGTGCAGGACGGCGGCGCCGACGGTGGGGCCGAGGGTCCCGCTGACGGCGGTGCCGAGGGCACCCCGGGCGTGCAGGACGGCGGCGCCGACGGTGGAGCAGACAGCTCCGCCTGATGCCGCACCAGCCAGAGGACGGCAGGCCCGGGGACTCCGGGCCTGCCGTCCGCGCCGACACCACCCGCCCCGCCCCAGGACGACCCGCCTCGAGCAGACCCGCACTGGCCCGGCTGGTCGGGGACGTCACCGACTTCGCGCAGACCTCCTGGGGCAGGTCCCCGCTGCTGCGCCCGGGCGCCGACGCGGGCGCCTTCGCCGACCTGCTCAGTGAGCCCGCGGTCGACGAGCTGGTGGCCCAGCGGGGGCTCCGCACGCCGTTCGTACGGGTGGCCAGGGCCGGCTCCACGCTCCCCCACAGCGCCTTCACCGCGCCGGGCGGGCTCGGTGCGGGCATCGCCGACCAGGTCAGCGACGACAAGCTCAGCGCGCTCTTCGCGGCCGGCTCCACCATCGTGCTGCAGGGGCTGCACCGGGTGTGGTCGCCCGTCCTCGACTTCTGCCAGCAGCTGGCCGCCGACCTGGGCCACCCGGTGCAGGCCAACGCCTACGTCACCCCGCCGCAGAACCAGGGCTTCGACGACCACTACGACGTGCACGACGTCTTCGTGCTGCAGGTCGCCGGGCGCAAGAAGTGGTCGATCCACGCGCCCGTGCACGAGGCACCGCTGCGCGACCAGCCGTGGACCGACCGCCGCGAGGCGGTCCGGCTCGCCGCCGAGCAGGAACCGGTGATCGAGACCGTGCTCGAGCCCGGCGACGCGCTCTACCTGCCCCGCGGCTACCTACACTCCGCGACCGCCCTGGGCGGGGTCACCGTGCACCTCACGCTCGGCGTGCACAGCTGGACCCGGTACGCCGTCGCCGAGGAGCTGGTCGCCCTGGCCCTCGAGCGGCTCGCCGACGACGAGGAGGCCCGCGGCTCGCTGCCGCTGGGCACCTCCCTGGCGGCCGACGACCTCGACCTCGACCTGGTCGGCAAGCGGCTGCGCGAGGCGCTGGGGTCGATCGACGCCGACGACGTGGCGCAGCGCCTGCACGCGAAGCGCCGCGGCTCGCAGCGCGCTGCGCCCCTGGGGCCGCTCGCCCAGCACGCGCTGGCCGCCGCGCTGACCGACGCGACCGCCCTGCGGCTGCGCGAGCACCTCGACGCCACGCTCACCGACGCCACGCTCACCACCCGCGCCGGCAGCCTGCCGGTCGACCAGGTGCCCGCGCCCGTGCTGCGCCGGCTGCTCGAGGGGCACCCCGTCACGGTCGCCGACCTGGGTCGCGAGCCCGCCCGCGAGCTGGTCGAGGCGGGACTGGTCGTCGCCGGATGAGCCTCCGGTGCTCGGACGAGGCCGAGCTGCGCGACGACCCGCTGATCGGCACCGCTCCCCCGCAGCGCGACTGGCTGCTGGTCGAGCACCCGGGGCCGTGGCCGGTGACCGCACCGTTCGGCGCCGGCCTGTCGACCGCGCTGCTGCGCGAGCTCGGCCACCCCGAGCTGCGGACCCTGTTCATCCGACGCCACGGCCGCGACGGCGCGGCCGATCGGCTGACCGGACCGCGGCGCTGGTACCGCAGCCACGACGGCCGGTTGCGCACCGGCCTGTGGCAGCGGCCCGACGAGCTGCTGGCCAGCCTCGTCCCCGACAGCGGCGAGGAGCACACCGGCCCGCTGCTCCTCGTCTGCGCCCACGGCGTCCACGACCTGTGCTGCGCCGTCAAGGGACGCCCCGTGGCCCGGGCCCTCGCGCAGCGGTGGCCCGAGGCGACGTACGAGTGCAGCCACGTCGGCGGCGACCGGTTCGCGCCCAACCTGCTGCTGCTGCCCGACCTCACCTGCTACGCCGGCATGTCGCCCAGCGAGGCCGTGAGCACCGTCGAGTCCCACCTGGCCGGCCGTGTGGACCCGGCCAGGCTGCGCGGCGTCGCGGGGCTGCACCCCGCAGAGCAGGTCGCGCTCGGCGCCGTGCTCGAGCGGTGGGGCCCCGCGCCGGTCACCGCCGCCGCCCCGCGCCTGGTCGAGCAGACCGGCGGCTTCGACGCCGGCCGGTGGACGATCGACGTCATTGGTGTCGCTCCCCTGCCCGCGCGCGTGCGCGTCGAGATCGACAGCAGCCGGCGCGCCGAGGCCCGGCTCACCTGCCGGGCGACCAGACCCACGCGTGCCCTGCAGTGGGACGTTGTGTGGGTCGGGGCCGGCCCGTCCCCGGCGTGACCGTCGCCCCTCGACGACCGCCTCAGCCCCTGCGCCGACGGCGTACGACGACGACCACGGCCACCACCAGGACGACGAACCCGAGCAGCACCCAGCTCCCGATCCCGATCGCCTCGTCGATCGCCTTGAGCGAGGCACCTGCCGTGGCACCGATGGCGACGTGGGCCAGCGACCAGGCCAGGGCCCCGGTCAGGGAGGCCGCGACGAAGCGCGGGTAGCCCAGGTGGGCGGCCCCGGCCGCGACCGGCGTCAGCACTCGCACCGCGGGCAGGAACCGGGACGTGACGACGGAGCGGGCACCGTAGCGGCGCAGCAGCTCCTGGCTGCGCTCCCACTTCTCCTCGCCCAGCCGCCGACCCAGGCGCGTCTCGGCCACCCGTGAGCCGTAGCGACGTCCGACCAGGTACCCGAAGGAGTCGCCGGCCGCGGCCGAGAGCCACACGACGCTGGCCATGGCCGCGAAGGAACCGGGGCCATCCACCGTCGTCGCCATGACCAGGACACCGGTCTCCCCCGGCACGAAGAAGCCCAGGCCGATGCCGGTCTCGCTGAAGGCCATGACCCCGGCCACGAGCAGGACGAGCGGCGTGGGCAGGTTGGCCAGCTCCTCGAGGAGGTCGGTCATGATCGGCGCTCGTCCTCTCCCTCACCGCCGGGCCGGGTCGCATCGTGCTCAGGCTGCCACGAGTGCCCGGGTCCACGAGCCTGAGCAGGCCAGGAGCGCGTGCCCGGCCCGGGCACCCGGCTCCCCGATCGGTAGGGACGACGCGGTGCGCGCCAGCCCGGAAACCCGATCGTGGTGCAGAGCGACCACGTGGGCGGGCCGGTCCGAGAGACGGCGTGATCGTCGAGGTCAGGCACGACGACGCCACCGTCAGCCACATCAGCCACATCAGCTACGGCGATCCGGACGTGTCGCGGTGACCGCAGCGTCTCGCTGGGCCTCGTCGTCGGCCAGCTCCGGCGGTACCACGAGCACGGTGCAGGGAGCGTGGTCGAGCAGTCCCCGGATCCGCGCGTCGGGTCGTCCCCACAGGGGGGCGTGCGCGCCGCGCAGCACGACCACCAGGTCGTGCTCGTCCAGGCCCGGCAGGTCGGCCCCGGGGCGGCCGGGCAGCGTCACCTCCTCGGTGGGGACGTCCCACAGCGCGGCCTGGGCAGCGGCCACACCCGCCAGCACGCGACGCTGGCCCTCAGCGATGCTCGCCGCCACCACGCGTCCCACCGCCGGAGCATCGGGGCCCGCCAGCCGCTCACCGGCCGGCACCACCTCGACCAGGCACGTGGCCCGGGCGACCACCGCTGCGGTGACCCCGCCCCGCACGGCACGCACGGCCGGGGAGGCTCCCTCGGCGCCCAGCACGACCACCGCCGCGGCGTGCGCCGTGCGCAGGATGCCGTCGGTGACCGCGCCCACGTACAGCGCGGTCTGCACGGGCCCGCGCCGCCCCAGGGAGCGGGCGTGCTCGGCAGCCGCGGCGAGCACCTCGTGCTGGGCGAAGACGTGCCGGCCGACGTACTCCTCGTCGGCCCCACTCATCGCGTAGCGCTCCTGGTCGACGTGCAGCAGGGTGATGCTCCCGCCGCGCCGCTCGGCCTCCTGCGCCGCCCGCTCGACCACGGCCACGTCACGCGGCCAACTGCCCACGGCAGCCACGACCCCGAGCCTCGGCCCGGTCCTGCCCGCGACGTCCTGCGTGCGTGTCACGTCCTCGGGGTCCACCGTGCCTCCCTCGCGCCCGGGTCGCCGCCTCAGGCTTCCTCGCCGTCCACGATGCCTGCCTGCGGGCGCGGCGGAGCAGGGTCCTTGGTCCCGTGCTGCCGGGGGCAGGCGCCGGGCGCGCCCCTCAGCCCCCGACCCCGGAGCGAACCTGAGGCAGCACCTCGGCGCCGTAGGCCCGGATCATGTCGGCGTAGTGCGGGCCCATGTTGGCGACGTACACCTCGTCGTAGCCGGCCTCGACGTAGTCGAGGAGCTGCTGCACGTGCGGCCCGACGTCGGGGCCGGCGACGGTGCTCTCGGAGGTCGACTCGCGGGTCACCAGCTCGGTGGCCTGCTCGAAGTGGCGCACCGAGGGCAGCACCTGGGCCAGCTCACCGGGCAGCCCGGCGTGCGGCCACAGCCGCCAGGCCAGGTCGACGCCCTCGTCCCTGGTCGGCGCCCAGGCCGCCTTGCAGCCGCCCTGGGCGGGCAGCCCGCCGCTGGCCTCCTTGAAGCGCTGGACCAGGTCGGGCGAGGGGGAGGTCCCCACGAAGCCGTCGCCGATGCGGGCCGCGAGGTCGGTCGACTTGGGGCCGAACCCGCTGACGTAGATCGACGGCGGCTCCTCGGGCAGGGTGTAGATGCGAGCGTTCTCGACCGCGTAGTGGCGCCCCCGCGTGGTCACGAAGTCGCCCTCCCACAGGCGGCGGATCAGCGCGACCGCCTCCTCGAGCATCTCGGCGCGCACGTCCCAGGAGGGCCAGGCGTCGCCGAGGACGTGCTCGTTGAGGGCCTCACCGGTGCCGACGCCCAGCGTGAACCGCCCCCCGAGCTGCACGGCGGCGGTGGCAGCGGCCTGGGCGACCAGCGCCGGGTGCATCCGCACCGTCGGACAGGTCACCGCCGTGGTGACCGGCAGCGAGCAGGCCTGCGACAGCGCCCCGATGATGCCCCACACCAGCGGGGACTGGCCCTGCTGGTCGTTCCAGGGGTGGAAGTGGTCGCTGATCCACAGCGCCTCGAAGCCGGCCTGCTCGGCGAGCACCGCCTGCTCGACCAGCTCGGCGGGCCCGTACTCCTCGGTGGAGAGGAAGTAGCCGATGCGCACGCGGGCCCCTCAGTGGTTGCGCAGGGCGTCGACGAGCTCGTCCTTGGTCATCGACGACCGGCCCTCGATGTCGAGCTCGCGGGCCCGCTCGCGCAGGTCGTCGACGGTCCAGTCCTCGTAGGAGCCCGACTCACCGCCCTTGCGGCCGGTCGTGGACCTCGACTGGTTGGCCGAGGCGTTGGCGATGCGCGCCGACTTCTCCTTGCTGTTGCCCTCATCGCGCAGCTTCTCGTAGAGCTCGTCATCCTTGACGCTGGGTCCGGGTTCCTGGCCTCCGGGCATGGTTCTCTCCTCTGCTGATCGGGTCGGTCCGGTCGGACCGGGACGGGGTACGTCGGGGTACGTCGGCTACTGCGGGCTCGTGACGTCGACGCCACCGAGCTCGCGGAGCAGGGCGTGGCAGCGGTGCGCCCGCTGCTGGTCCTGCTCCATCACCTCACGGAAGAAGTCGACGACCTCCTGCTTGCCCGCGTTCTCGGCGTCGCGCACGTACTGGCCGTAGTCGTGGCCGGCCTTGAGCGCGTGGTACTGCACCGAGATCAGGTCGAAGACGACGTCGTCGAATCCGGTCTCGCCTGTGGCCATGCTGGTCCTCCTTCGTGTCGAGCTTCGTGTCGAGCTGGCTGTCGAGGGGTGTGGTCTCAGCGACGCGGCTGCGCCGGGTTGGTCGGGACGCCCTGCGAGGGCGGGTTCTGCGGTGGCCCCTGCGTCTGCGGGGACGCCTGGTGCGGCGAGGGGTGCTGGCCGACCTGGTCGACGCGCGGCGCGGCGGGGTCGGGCCCCTCGCCCGGCGACGGCTCGGCGCCGGGGTCCTCGCGCAGCTGGGCGCGGCGCTGCTCGAGCAGCACGATCGCCGCCGGGCGGGCGGCGTACGCCCGCTCGTGCTCGAGCAGACGGTCCACGGACCCGGCGTCGAGCCCCTTCAGCCGGTGCTCGATGTCGCTGAGCAGCAGGTGGTCGTAGTCAGGGATGGGCAGGTCCTTCGAGCTCGTCATCATCGCCTCCTCGTGGATCGGCTTCCGACACCTCCAGGAGTAGCCACCGAGCCGCCCGGCCACTCCGCCCGTTGGGGTGAGATCACCTCGGGTCGTCGGGCGGGTCGTCGGGCCGCGCTCCCGGCTCGGGGCTCTGCTCGGGGTGCTCGGTGGTCTGCTCGGGGCTCTGCTCGGGGTCGGGCGCTGCCGTCGCGGCGTCGCGGCGGTCGGCGGCCTGCTCGTGCAGGTCGCGCTCGATCCGCTCGGCGCGCGGCCGCTCGAACAGCAGGATGGCGGCGGCCACGGCCAGCAGCACCACGATGGTCAAGACGAGTTCGAACACGGTGTCCTCCTCGGCTGTCGTCCTCTCGTCCCAGGTACCCGGTCGGCGCTCGTGCCACACCTGCCGCACCCCCGTCGGCCAGTGACGTTCGGCCCTACCGGTCGACACAGCCGCCGCGTTGGCTGGCGCTGTGACCTGCACACGATCGACGCGAGAAGGAGCACCGGCATGAGCGATCCCGTCGTGGTCGGCGTGGACGGCACCGGCCGCAGCCTGCGAGCGCTCACCTGGGGCGCCCACGAGGCCCGGCTGCGCGGCGCCGACCTGCTCGTGGTGCACGCGCTGCCGCGCTACGAGGCCGACTTCCCGTTCTTCCCGCCGGGCCGGTTCGAGGAGGCGGAGGCCCGTGGACAGGAGATCGTCGCCGAGGCCGTGGCCCTGGTGCGCGAGACGCACCCCGACGTCGCGGTGGTCACCGAGCAGCCGATGCAGACTCCTGCCCAGGCCCTGCTGGAGAGGTCCGGTCGCGCCCAGGTCGTCGCCCTCGGCGCCAAGGGCGAGGACGTCGGCAACCTGCTGCTCGGCTCCACCGTGCTGCAGGTCGTGGGGCACGCCGACTGCCCCGTGGTGGTCGTGGGCCACGCGAGCGCCGGTCACGACCGCGTCGCCGTCGGCACCGACGGTTCCCCCGACTCCGGGGCGGCCCTGGCCCTGGCCTTCGAGGAGGACCGACTGCGCGGCGCCCGACTCTCGGTCGTCAGCGCCCTGGGTCTCCCCCAGGGCTGGCCCCGCCACCTGCTGCGGCCGCTGCCGCCCGACGACGAGGAGGCGCTGCGGCGCCGGGAGTCGGTCGAGGCCCAGCTCACCGCCCTGCTGGAGGAGCACCCCGACACCGAGGTCTCGCTGGACGTGCACCACGCGGAGCCGCTCACCGCCCTGGGCGAGGCGTCGCACCGGGCCGACCTGCTGGTCCTGGGCTCGCGGGGCCGAGGCGGCTTCCACGGCCTGGCTGTCGGCTCGACCACCCACCGGATGCTCCACCTGGCCGGTTGCCCCGTGGCCGTGACGAGGTCACGGTCAGCCTCGACCTGACCACGCTCGGCGGGCCACGCCGCGCGGTGTCACATGCCGCGCCCACGCATCGTCAACCCCATGAGGACGTCGATGGGAAGGTGGTGGCTGTGGAGCGGACCAAGGAGTTCCAGGCCGAGCGGTCGCGCCTGGTCGCGCTCGCCGCGCGGGTGCTGGGCGACGCCACGGAGGCCGAGGACGTGGTGCAGCAGGCGTGGCTGCGCTGGCACCGCCACGGCGCCGACGTGCTCGACCCGCCCGCATGGCTCACGACGGTGACCGGGCGACTGTGCCTCGACCGCCTCGGCGCGCGGACGCCGCTGCTCCACGACGACCTGGAGGAGCTCGACGACGCGGCAGGAGGCGCTTCGCGCTCGGCGCCCGACCCCGCCGACGAGGTGGCGCTCGCCGACACGGTCGGCGTGGCCCTGCAGGTGGTGCTGGAACGGCTGACGCCGCGGGAGCGGGTCGCCTTCGTGCTGCACGACAGCTTCGGGTTCCCCTTCGAGACGGTGGCGGCGACCCTGGGCACCAGCCCCGCCGCGGCACGCAAGCTGGCCTCGCGAGCGCGCGCCAAGATCGGCCAGCCGACCCCCGAGGACGCCCTGGCCGACCGCGCGGTCGTCGACGCCTTCATGAGTGCCGCCCGCGGCGGCGACCTGTCCCGGCTGCTGGCGCTGCTCGCCCCCGACGCCGTCGTCGTCGGCGACGAGGTCGCGATCGGCCTCGGGACGCCGGCGCGCATCGAGGGACGCGACGACGTCGCAGCCTTCTTCGACGGTGCCGCCCACGCGGCCCTGCCCGTGCTCGTCGGACAGCGACCGGGCGCGGCCTGGTTCGACCGGGGCACGGCGCGCGTCGTCTTCGACTTCACCGTCGTCGACGGGCTGGTGCACCGCATCGACTTCCGGGCCGACCCCGGCGTCCTCGCCCGGACCCGGCGCCGACCCCACGACCGTCCCCACCAGCAGTCCCACCGCAACCGAGAGGAACACCCGTGAAGACGATGACCTGCCGCCAGCTGGGCGGCCCCTGCGAGCTCGCCCACCACGGAGAGAGCGCCGACGACGTGATCAACGCCCAGGACCGGCACCTGAAGGAGGCCGAGAAGGCCGGCGACGCCAGCCACCAGGAGGCGCGGGACGCGATGAAGTCGCGCTGGCGCCACCCCAAGCGCTCCCTGGGCTGGTATCGCGACATGAAGCAGGCCTTCGCGGAGCTTCCCGAGGCGCCGGCGCGGCACTGATCCCTCCCCTCGCGCAGCCCAGCACAGGGGTGGCTAGGGTCGAGCCGTGAGTCACCAGGCACGCGGCGGATGAGGTCGACGAGGCGCGACCGGAGCAGGCAGGGCGGGCAGCCCCGCACCCCGATCCCGAGCGAGATCACGGTGCTCATCGGCGCCGCGTTCGTGATCGCGATCGGGTTCGGGCTGATCTCTCCGGTGCTACCGGCCTACGCCCGCACCTTCGACGTCGGGGTCGCGGCCGCCTCGGTGGTGGTCTCGGCGTTCGCGTTCTTCCGGCTGGTCTTCGCCCCCGCCGGCGGTGCACTGGTGGCGCGGCTCGGGGAGCGCCCGGTCTACCTGACCGGGCTGCTGGTGGTCGCCGCGTCGTCGCTGGCCACCGCCTTCGCGCAGTCCTACTGGCAGCTGCTGGTCTTCCGCGGCCTCGGCGGCCTGGGCTCGACCATGTTCACGGTCTCGGCGATGGCGCTGCTGGTGCGCCTGGCTCCGCCCAGCATCCGCGGGCGCGTCTCGTCGGCGTACGCCAGCTCGTTCCTGGTCGGCGGGATGCTCGGGCCCGTGCTCGGCGGGCTGCTCGCCTCGTTCGGCCTGCGCCTGCCCTTCATCGTGTACGCCGGCGCGCTGGTCGTCGCCGTGGTCGCGGTCGGCACCCGGCTCAGCGGCGCGCGCCTGCGACCGTCGACCGACCAGCCCCAACGGCCCCCGATGCTGGTGGGCGAGGCGCTGGGCCACCCCGCCTACCGGGCGGCCCTGGTCTCGGGCTTCGCCAACGGCTGGTGCAACTTCGGGGTCCGGGTGGCGGTGCTCCCCCAGTTCGCCATCACCGTCTACGACCGGCCCTGGGTCGCCGGCGCGGCCCTCGGCGTCGCGGCCGTGGGCACGGCGCTGACGCTGCAGGTCGCCGGCCGGATCGCCGACACCGTGGGTCGCCGTCCGCTGGTGATCACCGGCCTCGCGGTGACGGCCCTGGGCTTCGGGCTGCTCGGCCTGGCCGGCGACCTGGTGGTGCTGCTCGTGCTCTCCGCGGTCTCCGGGCTGGGCGCCGGGCTGGTGAACCCGGGCCAGCAGGCCGCCGTCGCCGACGTCGTGGGCAACGACCGCAGCGGCGGCAAGGTGCTGGCGGCCTTCCAGATGGCCCAGGACTCCGGCGCCATCGTGGGCCCGATCCTCGTCGGAGTCATCGCCGACCAGGCGGGCTTCGCCTGGGCGCTGGCGACCACCGCGCTGGTCAGCCTGCTGGCCCTGCTGCCGTGGCTGGGCGCGACCGAGACGCTGCCCACCGAGGATCCGGCAACGGAGTCCTGAGCGGCCCGCCTACTCGAACTGGCGGCGGGGGTTGGTCACCAGCATCGTCTCGAGGTCGGCCTCCGAGACCCCGCGCTCGAGCAGCGCCGGGATGACGTCCTCGCTGATGTGGCGGTAGTTCCACCGGGGCACCGCCTGCTCCTTGGCCTCGGCGTCGAACCAGTCGATGAAGCACGAGGCGTCGTGGGCCAGACCGATCCTGTCGGCGTACCCGCGACGCACCAGCTCGACCACCGTCGAGACCCGCTCCTCGAACGGCAGCAGGATGTCGAGACCGAAGCGGTCCATGCCCAGCATCGATCCGGCGTCGGCCAGGCTCGTCAGGTAGTCGAGGTCGGTGGAGTCGCCGCAGTGGCCCAGGACGACCTTGCCCAGGTCGACGCCCTCCTCGCGCAGCACCCGCTGGACCACCAGCCCCGACTGCGTGTGCGGGTTCGTGTGCACGGTGATCGGGGCCCCGGTCTGCACGTGCGCCTGCCCGACCGCACGCATCACCCGCTCGACCCCGGGCGTCAGGCCCTGCTCCTCGATCGCGCACTTGAGGAACGCCGCCCGCACGCCCGTGTCGGCGATGCCCTGGGTGAGGTCCTTGACGAACAGCTCGGTCAGCGGCTCCGGCACGTCGAAGAGCAGGCCCGGACCGGTGTAGTGGAACTGGAAGGGGATCTCGTTGTAGGTGTACAGCCCGGTCGCCAGCACGATGGTGAGGTCGGTCTGCGTCGCGATCTCCTGGATGCGGGGCACGTAGCGCCCCAGGCCCAGCACGGTGGGGTCCATGATCGAGTCGATCCCCAGCGCCTTGAGCTCGTCGAGGCGCGAGACGGCGTCGGCGACCCGCGCCTGCTCGTCCCAGTCGCCGTAGTTCTGCTGGTGCTCGGTGCCCATCACGAAGACGTGCTCGTGGATCAGGGTGCGACCCAGCTCGCTGGAGTCGATGCTGCCGGTGGCGGTGTGGACGGTGCTCACGTGGACGACCCCTCGAGACGGACGACGGCGGACACCCGGAGTGTGTCCGCCGCCACCGACCGGGTCAAGAGGCCTGCTTAGCCCGCCCGCCGTCGGCGGCTCCCGCGACGGCCGCCAGGTGCTGCTCGCGCGGCAGCGGCCGGCCCAGCCGTCGGAACGCCTCCTCGACGGTCACCGTCTCGGCGCGCTCGGGGGCGATGTCGAGGACGGCGGGGGCCAGCACCTCGTAGGCCCGCGGCGAGGCCTCGGCGAGGACCCGGGCCAGCGCCCGGGGACGACGGGCGGCCAGGCGCAGCGCCGGGCGGACCAGCGCGGTGACGAGGGCGTCGGTCACCGGGCCCTGCCGGGTGCCGATGGCCTCGCGCATCCAGCCCGGCAGCGTGGCGATCGTGGCCCGGCGCAGCACCCGGTGCACCAGGGGGCTCAGCACCCGCAGGCGCCCCGGCAGCCGGCTGGCCAGGTTGCCGCCCTCGAGGACCAGCAGCGCGTGCTCGACCGCCACGTCGCTGACGACCAGGTCGGGGCGCACCCGCTCGTAGTAGGCGCGCATCTCGGCGCGGTCGCGCGGGACGTCGGCCGGGTCGATCGTCTGGAACCGCGCCGCGACCGCGCACTCGGCCCAGTACTGGCGCTCCTCATCCGCGCTCAACCGCCCGGGGCCGAAGCGCTCGTAGACGTGCAGCACCGACTGCCACTGGGTCAGGTGGATCCACAGCTGGCCGGCGGGGTCGTTGGGGTCGTAGTGCTGCCCGGTGACGGGGTCGGTGCCGCCGACCCTGGAGTGGATGCGCATCAAGGTGTCGGCCATCCGCGCCGCGGTGGCGCTGTCGCCCAGCACCAGTGCGCCGGCGTACTCCAGCGTGCGGTCGTAGCGGTCGGACGCCCGCTCGCGCAACGAGCCGGTGCCCGCCACCGAGGCGACCACCAGGGGGTCGAACATCTCGGTCAGCGCGGTGCGGGCGAAGCCGACCGTCATCGAGGTCGGGCAGCGGTAGACCTTCCAGGTCACCGACCCGGGGCCGAAGATGCCGTGGTCGAGGGGCTGGTGCTCGATGTGCGTCATGCAACAAACAATGACGCAAGTGTTACATCAGGTCAATGGTCGCCGCTCATCCCAGCAGCAGGGGCACCAGCGTCCGGCGCGCGTAGGCCCGCGCCCCGTCCTGGGTGCGCACGTCGATGGCGTGCTGGGCCGGCAGCAGCACGAAGGAGGCGAAGAGGCGCGCCATCGTCTCCCCCACCGCCTCCGCGTCGAGGTGGGTGGCCCGCCCGTCGGCCTGCAGGCGGCGTACGCCGGCCGCGGCGAAGGCGCTGCCCAGCCTCAGCAGCGCGGCGTCGTCGGCCAGCCCGGCCGCGATCAGGTCCTGCGGCTCGTGCTCGGCGGTGCGCCGGATCACCGGGTGCGCCTCGGCCAGCCGCAGCGCGGCCGCGAAGCCCTCGACCAGCTGCTCGACCGGGTCGTCGAGTCCCTCGAGGACCGCCATGATCCCCTGCGCCATCTGCTCGGCCTCGCGCAGCGTCATCGCCTGCAGCAGCGCGTCGCGGTCACCGAAACGCCGGTAGACCGTGACCCGGTTGACGCCGGCGCGGCGGGCGACACCGTCGATGGTCACCGCGCCGATGCCCTGCGCGGCGCAGGCCCCGACCGTCGCGTCGAGGATCTTCGTCGCCGTCGCGTCGTCGGGCACCCCGCTCGCCCCGCCCCCGAAGGCCCGTCCCAGCACCGCTCCCAGATCCACGGCGCCACCCTAGTGCTAGCCCGTGGCCGGCCCCGCCTGCGTGATCGGGGTGATCCAGGCCTGGTGGGTGGCGGTGTTCTTGGTGATGGCCAGCAGCTCGTCCATGTGCGGCTCGAGACCGGTCACCTTGTCGAGCGGCACCCCGATCACCAGCTGGAAGCCCAGGCCCTTCCAGGCCCGCACCGCCCGCCCGGCGAACTCGGAGTCGGCCTTGACGAACCCCTCGTCGAGGAAGACCGGCGCGAAGCGCGGGCGCGAGCGCATCTCGTCGCCGAGGCGGAAGCGCAGGGCCGAGCCGACGATGAAGGCGACCAGCTCCTGGCTCTCACCACCGCTCTTCTCCCCCAGCGTCCGGTACGTCGCGCGCAGCTCGCCGCTGAGGTGGTCGTAGCGCTCGGCGCTGACCTCGACGTGGCGGCGCACGTCGAGCAGCCGGTCGCGCTCGGTGGGCGCGCCGCCGGGCGCCTGCGGGCGCAGCTGCTCCATGAAGCGGCTCAGGTCGCTGAAGCGCCGCTCGAGGTCGGCCTCCTCCAGCGGGGCCGTCGCCGGGCTGCCGGCCGAGAGGGCCCGCAGCTCCTTCATGAAGGCCTGCACGTGCACCGGCGAGAGCCGCCGCAACCGGATCCGCAGCCGGTCGCCGGCGCCGCCGAACTCCAGGCGCTTGAGGATCGCGTTGATCGGCACCAGCCGGTCCTCGATCTCCTCGACCGAGGCGGCCATCGCCCCGACCAGCGGCACCAGGTCCTGCCCGCTCCACTCGGTCAGCCGCCGGCGCCACTCGGAGCGCCGGTCGGCCAGGCCCTTGCCGCGGATGTCCTCGAGGATGCGCTCGTAGTCGGGGTAGGAGTCGGCGGTGGCGCCGAGGTTCGGCGAGTCCCAGCGCGACTTGTAGTGCCGGAAGACCGAGACCAGGTCGTCCTCGACCCGCGCCAGCTCGGTCGTCGCGTCGGCGACCGCCTCGTGCAGGCGGGCCTCGAGCCGCTTGGCGTTCTCGGCGAACCGGTCGAGGTCGTCGGGGTCGGCCGGCGCGGCCGCGGCGGCGAGCTCGACGCGCAGCGCCGCGTCCTGCTCGTCGCTCGGGCCGGCGGTCCCGGGCCCCTCGGTGGCCTCGAGCCGGTCGTTGACGTGGTCCTCGTCCTCGACCAGCTCGCCGTGCCGCGCGGCCAGCGCCTTCTGCTGCTGCTCGAGGGCGAAGCGCTGCTGGCGCGTGGTGTCGAGGCGGGCGCCCAGGTCGTCGATCTGCTCCTGCAGCACCTGCAGCCGGTCGTCGGCGGTGAGGATCGCCTCGCGGCGTCGCTCCAGCTCGGCGATGCGCCGGTCGCAGCCGGCCACGTCGACGTCGTCGTGGCGCACCATCGCCACGGCGTCGTACGCCGAGCGCTGCTGCTCGAGCACCCCGGCGCGCCGGTCGATGGCGGCCAGGCGGTCGTCGACCTCGAGCAGCTCGCGCTCGAGGCGCGCGAGCTGGGCGTCGACCTCGGCGACGGCCTCCCCGTTGGAGAAGCCGATGATGCTGCGCTGCTCGCCGCGGCCGTGGGCGCCGCGGCGGCCGTTGCGGGTCTGGCCCGCCTCGGTGACCCGGAAGCCGGGCCCGTCGAGCCCGGCGGCGGTCTCGACGCAGAAGGCGTTGCGCGACGCCTCGGCGACGTGCTGCTGGACCCAGCCCGAGAAGGGCGAGTCCTTGAAGAGCAGCTTGCCGGCGATCCGCTCGGGGTCGGAGGGACCGGTGTCGGGGAGGTCGAGGTCGACGCCCTGGAAGGTGAACCGGGTGCGCAGGCGCAGCCCGTCGATGGCCGCCGAGAAGTGCGCGAGCCGCTCGACCGGCACCAGCATGGTGCGGGCGGTGCCGCCCAGCACGGTCTCGATCGCGGTGCGCCAACGCGCCTCCTCGGGAGCCACGTCGAGCAGCTCGGCGACGTAGGGCAGCTCCTCGGGCGACATCCCCGCGGCGCGGGCCACCTCGGAGCGCAGCTCGTGCAGGTGGGAGGGCACCCGGCCGGCGCGGCTCTCGAGCGAGGCCCGTTCGCGGCGCAGCGCGGCCTGCTGCTCCTTGAGCGGCACCAGCGCGTCGCGGACCTCGTCGCGCTCGGCGCGCAGCCGCGCCCGCGCGTCGTCCCCGGCGGCCAGCTGCTTGCGCGCGTGCAGCTGCAGGGCCGCGAAGCCCGCGGCCGAGTCGAGCGCGGAGTCCAGGTCGGGGGCTGCCTCGGCGGCGTCGTCGACGATCCCGACGAGCGGGTAGACCCGCTCCTCGAGCTCGGCCAACCGCGCCGCGCGCTCCTCGCGGATCGCGCGCTCGTGGTCGACCTGGGCGGCCAGCGCCTGCAGGTCGCCGCCGCCGGCGTCGCGGTGGGCATCCTTGGCGGCCTCGAGGTCGGCGACCAGCGCGGCCTCGGCCGAGCGGGCCCCGGCCAGCGCCTCCGAGGTGGCGGCCCGCTCGTCGCGGTTGGTCTCGACGGCCGCCTCGATGAGGCGCCGGTGGGTGCGCAGCAGCCACAGCCGCAGCGGGGTGTCGCCGGGGGCCGTCACCCCGTAGGAGTCGAGCTCGGCGAGGCGCCGCGCGGCGGCGGCGCGGCGCTCGTGCAGCCCGGCGATCGGCGCGAGCAGCGCCAGCTTCTCCTCCTCGGTGCGCATCGCCGCGTGCGCGGCGTCGAGGTCGTCGAAGTGCTCGATCGCGCGGTCCGCGGCGGCGTACGTCGACGGGCGCTCAAGCACCATGTCCTTGTAGAGCTCGTCGACGCTGCGCACCTGGTTGCCGGCCTGGATGCGCGACAGCAGCCGCAGCGCCTTGGCCCCGTCGCCACCGGCGCCGATGCCCAGCCGCGCGTGCAGGACCTCGGCGTACTCCGCGTAGGTGCGGTGCACCCGCACCCCGGGGTAGAGCTTCTTGAGGGTGTTGGCGTGGAAGCGCTCCGCGACCGCGACCTCGAGCGAGGCCAGGTCGAGGGGACCCTCGTGGCTGACCAGCTGCATCTGGACCTCGCTGGAGCGGGTGGCCCGGCGCGGCACGTAGTAGGTGCGCAGCGCGGTGAACGAGCCGCCGCGGTCGTTGACGAAGGTCATCGCGACCGCGCCCCAGGTGTCCACCCCGCGCCCGCGCAGCAGCTTCTCGACCGGTCGCCCGGTGCGCGGGTCGTCGACCACGTCGACCGCACCGCGCAGGTAGGAGAGCAGGTTGCGCTGGCCCACGCCGCGGGCGCGGCCGCTGACCGCGTCGTTGGAGGCGCCGTTGAACTTGGTGTCCGAGGGCATCATCAGCGCGGTGTAGGCGTCGAGGATGGTGCTCTTGCCCACGCCCGAGGCACCCGAGATCATCGTCGCGTCGCCGCCCAGCGGCACCGTGGTCAGGCCGGCGAAGCCGCCCCAGTTGACCATCTGCAGCAGTGCGGCACGCCACTGCATGGTGTCGTCGCCCGGGGCGGCGACCAGCTGGTGCTCGAAGAGGCCGCCGCGCTCGTCGACCTGCTCGGTCTCGTCGATGGACATCAGTGGCCTCCGTTGGTGGCGTCGGTGGCGTCGGTGCGGGCCGCGGTGGGCGCCGCGGGCTCGAAGAGGTCGTCGTCGGCGTCGGCGACCGGCTGCTCGCGGCTGTTGGCGCGCTGCAGCGACTCGAGCAGCTGCTGGAGCACCTCGAGCGGCAGCAGCGGCTCGACGGCTTCGCTGACCTCGTAGCGGTCGTCGCCGACCGCGCCGATCAGCAGGCCGGCCTTGACGATGCTCGCGACCGCGTTGCGGGCCCGCTTCTCGTCGCCGGACTCGTCGGTGGCGTGCGCGGGCCGGAAGCTGGCGACGTAGTCGACGACGTCCTCGCGGTCGACGTGCACCCGGGTCTCGCCGCCGGCCAGGCCGCTGCGCAGCCGGTCGCGCAGGTGCACCAGCACCAGCGTCTCCTCGCGCGACCAGGCCGTGTCGTGCAGCAGGGTCGGGAAGCGGCTGCCGGTCTCGGAGAGCGCCTGGCGCTTCCAGGCCACCTCGCGCGAGCGGTCGATGGCCAGGTCGAGGAAGAGGTCGTTGAGCCGCGAGCGCAGCAGCCGCTCGTGCTCGACCAGCACCGCCCAGTCGCGCGGGTGCGTGCGGGCGCTGATGAAGCGCTGCTTGAGCAGGGTGACCAGGGCGTGGCGCTGGCCGTGCTCGAGGCCGCCCTCGTCGCCCTCGAAGAGCGAGACCGAGCCCGCCCCGGGGTCCTCGTCGAACCCCTCCACCAGCCCGTCGAGGTCGGTGGGGTCGTGCTCGACGTGGGTGCTCATCGGTGGTGCTCGCTCTCGAGGTCGGGGTCGGGCAGCGGGGTGCGGGGCACGGTGAAGGTGCGCGTCGAGCCGTCGGGGCGCACGGCGGCGTACGCCTCGAGGCCCTCCTGGCTCAGCCAGCCGCGGTCGGCGGCCAGGTGCAGCAGGCCGAAGATCTCCACGGGGCGGCGCAGCTCGGGCTCCAGCGAGTCGAAGACCTCTCCCAGCGAGCCGGCCGGCGCCGCGGCCGCGAGCGCCTCGTCGATGCGCCCGCGCAGCGCCGAGAGCTGCGGGCCGCCCTGCGCGAGCAGCTCGTCGAGGGAGACGGGGGGCGCGTCGTCGGGGTCCGCGGCGCTGATCCGGTCGGGCAGCACGTCGTCGTCGGGGTCGTGGAAGCGCTCGCGCAGGTGGTCGAGGCCGACCCGGCCCGGCAGCAGCGCCACGTCGTGGGTGGCGCGCGGCCCGGTGCCGGCCATCCAGGTCATCAGCTCGGACTCGACCTGGCGCAGCGTCTGCTCCAGCTGGCGGTCGCGCACCGCGTCGTGGGAGACGATGTACTCCTTGAGCGTCGCGGTGACCCGCGAGCGCTGCGAGAGCACCCGGTCGAGGCCCTCGCGCACCAGCCGCACGGTGCCCCGCAGCTCGGCGCGCTCGGCCTCGCCGAGCAGCCGGTCGGAGAGCGGGTGGTCGAGCAGCGCACCCAGGTCGTCGCGCAGCCGGCTGACCAGCGCGTCGTCACGCAGCAGCGCGAAGGCGCCCTCGAAGGCCCGCCCCTCCTGGGTGGCGGTCATCAGCGCGTCGGCCCGGGCCAGGTAGTCGTCGATCACCTCGCCGGCCGGGCGCTCCTCGGCGCGGAAGGCGGCCAGGATCTCGCCGCGGATCTGGGTGAAGCGCTCCTCCACCCTCGCGAAGTCGCTGGGCAGCGCCGAGACCAGCGAGAGCAGCTCGGTGAAGCCCTCGAGCATGTAGTCCTCGGTGGGGCTGGGCAGCTCGGCGCCGTCGACGAGCCGGTCGCGCTCGGCCTGCAGCCGGGCGATCTCGGCGCCCAGGATGCTGACCCGCGCGGTGCGGTCGGGGTTGGCCTCGGCGTTGAAGCGGCGCACGGTGCCCAGCAGCGTCGCGATGCGGTGCTCGCTGAGGGTGGCCCGGTCCCGGGTCAGGTTCTTGACCAGCTGCAGCGCCTGCTGGGCGTGCGAGGTCAGGGTGTAGACCTCGTGGCCGCGCTCGTCGAGCGAGCGCACCAGCCACTGCCCGCGCATCCAGCGGTGGCACAGGTCGCGCACGCTGCCGTTGGGCACCTCGAGCTCGCCGGCCTGGCGGACCTGGGCCAGGTGCTCCTCGACCTGCGCGTGCAGCCGAGCGGTCGGGACCGGCCGGTTGTCGCGGCCGAAGACCGCCCGGAAGATCGTGATGACCACCGGCGCCTGGCGCTGGTGCAGCAGCGTCAGCGTCGGCTGGGAGAAGGCGCCCTTGACCCGGGCGAGCTCGCTCGCGACCTCGCTCATCGTCCCTCCCTGCTCCCGCCCGGCGCCGGCCCCGGGTGTCGTCGTACGACGGGCCAGCATCCCAGAGTGCCCCGGACCCGCGGCGCCTGGCCCCGGCCGCTCGCCCGCGGCCGCCGGCGGTCGGGTGGCTTCACCCTCAAGGGGCAAGCAGGAACCCGGTCGGTCCTGGTGGGCTGGGAGCCGTCCCAACTGCTCCCGAGCAAGGAGAACCATCTCGTGGATCCCAAGAAGCTGGCCAAGGACACCTTCGACCGCGTCGTCGCCGGTCTCGCCGACGCCGCCGGCGCGGCCAGCGAACCGGCCGTGCCCGGCACCCCCGGCAGCGAGCCGCCGTCGCTGGCCGAGCCGACCCGGCCGCGCGAGCCGCTGCCGCCCAAGCCCGACCAGGCCGAGCCGCAGCCGCGCACCGCGACTGGCACCGACACCGGCGCCCCCCGCAACGCCCGCGCCCAGCAGGGCGCCCACCTGACCACCTCGCAGGGCGCCCGGCTGCGCGAGACCGACCACTCGCTCAAGGCCGGCGAGCGCGGCCCGACCCTGCTGCAGGACCACCACCTGCGCGAGAAGATCACCCACTTCGACCACGAGCGCATCCCCGAGCGGGTCGTGCACGCGCGCGGCGCCGCGGCGCACGGCGTCTTCGTCGGCTACGGCACCGCCTCGTCGATCAGCCGCGCCGGCTTCCTCGCCGACGGCAAGGAGACCCCGGTCTTCGTGCGCTTCTCCACCGTGCTGGGCTCGCGCGGCTCGGCCGACACCGTGCGCGACACCCGGGGCTTCGCGACGAAGTTCTACACCGACGAGGGCACCTTCGACCTGGTCGGCAACAACATCCCGGTCTTCTTCATCCAGGACGGCATCAAGTTCCCCGACGTCATCCACGCCGGCAAGCCGCACCCCGACCGGGAGATCCCGCAGGCGCAGAGCGCCCACGACACCTTCTGGGACTTCGTCTCGCTGCACACCGAGGCCCAGCACCACACGATGTGGAACATGTCCGACCGCGGCATCCCGCGCTCCTACCGGATGATGGAGGGCTTCGGCGTCCACACGTTCCGGTGCGAGAACGAGGACGGCGAGACCTCCCTGGTGAAGTTCCACTGGAAGCCGCGCCTGGGCGTGCACTCGCTGACCTGGGAGGAGGCGCAGCTGGCCAACGGCTTCGATCCCGACTTCCACCGCCGCGACCTGGCCGACGCCATCGAGGCCGGGGCCTACCCCGCCTGGGAGCTCGGCGTGCAGGTCTTCCCCGACACCCCCGAGCAGACCTACGAGGGCATCGACCTGCTCGACCCGACCAAGATCGTGCCCGAGGAGATCGCGCCGGTGCAGCCGGTCGGGCTGATGGTGCTCACCGCCAACCCGACGAACTACTTCGCCGAGACCGAGCAGGTCGCCTTCCACGTCGGCCACCTGCCCCCGGGCATCGACGTCACCGACGACCCGCTGCTGCAGGCGCGGCTCTTCTCCTACCTCGACACCCAGCTGACCCGGCTCGGCGGGCCCAACTTCTCGCAGCTGCCCATCAACCGGCCGCACGCACCGGTCAACGACATGCTGCGCGACGGGTTGCACCAGCACGGCGTGCACACCGGGGTGGCGCCGTACTCGCCGAACTCGCTCGACGGCGGGTGCCCCTTCACGGCCGGGGGCGAGGTGGACGCCTCGGCCTTCAAGGACCTGCCGGTGCGCGTGCCGGAGGCCTCGAAGGTGCGCGACGCAGCGGCGTCGTACGACGACCACTACAGCCAGGTGCGCCTCTTCTGGCTCAGCATGAGCGCGGTCGAGCAGGAGCACATCATCCGCGCCTACACCTTCGAGCTGGGCAAGTGCTACGAGGAGGCGGTCAAGCAGCGCCAGCTGCAGAGCCTGGCCAACATCGACCCGGTGCTCTGCTCGGAGGTCGCCACCGGGCTGGGCCTGGAGGCCCCCGAGCCCACGGTGCCGCTGGCCGAGGCCACGCCGAGCCCCGCGCTGTCGCAGGTGGGTGGCGCGTGGCCGGCCGACGGGCGGCTCGTGGGCATCGTCGTCGACCCCGACGCCGGGCTCGACGGCGTCGAGGCGGTGCGCCAGGCCGTCTTCGAGGCCGGCATGGTGCCGCTGGTCGTGGCCCCGCACGGCGGCACGGTCGACGGTGTCCCGGTGCAGCGCACCTTCGCCACCGTGCGCTCCATCGAGCTCGACGTGGTGCTGCTGGCTGGCGCCCCGGCGCCGGCCCCCGACGCGCTCCCGCAGCGCGACGCCAAGGCGGGCGCCGAGGACGCCAGCAGCGTCGACCCGCGGGTCCTGCTGCTGGTCGAGGAGGCCTTCCGGCACGCCAAGGCCATCGGCGCCTGGGGTGCGGGCGGCCGGGTGCTCGACCTGGCCGGCTGCGCGGGCGCGGCGGGCGTGGTCAGCGGTGACGACGCCACGCAGGTGCTCACCGAGGTGCAGGAGCTGATGGCCTCGCACCGCGTCTGGGAGCGCTTCGCCACCACCACCGGCTGAACCGACACCCGTCGGCTCCGGCCCGGTCCTCCCCCGGGCCGGGGCCGACGGGTCGCTGTGGTCAGGGCTCGAAGAGCCCTGCGTGCTCCTCGAGGAGCCGCGCCGTGGCGTCCATGTCGATCTCGACGCCGTACGCCGCCCCGGCGACCGCCAGGTCGGCGGGGTCCTCGACGGGCTCGGGTCCGTCCATGTCCGCACGCTACGCCGGTGGGCGGGCCGGCGACATGCCCCATCCGGGGCATCGTCGCGGTGGCGGAGCGGCCCGCCCCGGGTGCGCCCCCACCTCGGGGGTGGGACCAGACTCGAGGGATGGACGAGGCGGACGTGGCCGCGCGGGTCGACGTGGTGGACGTGGTGGTCGTGGGTGCCGGCATCGGCGGGCTCGCGGCCGCCGACGCGCTGGTCGGCGCCGGGCGCGACGTGGTGGTGCTCGAGGCGCGCTCGCGCACCGGCGGCCGGCTGCTCAGCACGCCCGACGGGCTCGACCTGGGCGCCACGTGGTGCTGGGACGGCGAGCAGCGGGTGCTCGCGCTGGCGCGCCGCCTCGGCGTGACGACGTACGCCCAGCACCTGGCCGGCGACACGGTCGTGGAGGACCTCAACGGCGTGCAGCGCCACCCCGGCAACCTCATCGACGCGCCGGCGCACCGCTACACCGGGGGCGCCGCCGCGCTCACCGACGCGCTGGCGGCCGGGCTGCCGCCCGGCTGCCTGCTGCTCGAGCACCCGGTACGCCGGCTCGCGAGCGCACCCGGCGGCCGGCTCGAGGTGGAGGCGTGCGGGCGGCGCTGGCACGCCCGTCACGTCGTGCTCGCGCTGCCGCCCTCGGTCGCCGTCGACACCGTCGAGCTGCCGGCCGAGCTGCCCGCGGAGCTGGTGCGTGTCGCGGGCGCGGTGCCGACCTGGATGGGCCAGGTGGCGAAGGTCGTGGCGGTCTACGACACGCCCTTCTGGCGCGAGGCCGGCCTCGCGGGAGCCGGCGCCAGCCGGCTCGGGCCGGTGCAGGAGCTCCACGACATGTCGGGCCCTGGTGGGGTGCCCGCCGCGGTCCTCGGGTTCGCGCCCTCGGCGCTGGTGGGCGCCGACGCCGAGGAGCGGGTGCGCGCCCAGCTCGGGCGGCTCCTCGGGCCCCGCGGCGCCGAGCCGCGCAGCCTCACCGTCACCGACTGGAGCAGCGAGGCGTGGACCAGCCCGGCCGACGCCGCTTCACGCCCGGGCGACCACTCGCTCTACGGGCACCCGCTGCTGCGGGCCCCCGCCCTGGGCGGGCGCCTGCACTGGGCCTCCACCGAGACCGCGGGGGCCTTCGCCGGCCACGTCGAGGGCGCGCTGCT
This sequence comes from Nocardioides salarius, assembly GCF_016907435.1. NCBI lineage: Bacteria > Bacillati > Actinomycetota > Actinomycetes > Propionibacteriales > Nocardioidaceae > Nocardioides > Nocardioides salarius. The sequence continues at coordinate 467,782 of NZ_JAFBBZ010000001.1, forward strand.
GGCGGCCGAGCGGGCCGCCGCCGCGGTGGCCGGAGCCTCGTAGCTCAGTCGTCGCCGGCGACGTCGCGGCCGTCCGGGGTGTGCGGGTCCTCGTCGATCGCCTCCACCGCGGGGGTGCGCTCGGGCTCGAGGCCCGGGCGCCGACGGTCGAGGTGCACCCCGGCGATCATGCAGCGCACCGAGCCGCCGGCCAGCTCGATGGTCGGGATCTCGACCGCGACGATCTCGCAGGACTCCTCGATGGCCGCGACCTGGTCGTCGCGCAGGCTGCGGCGCGCCCGCGCCGACATCACCATGATGTAGCGGCGCCGGCCGTCGGGGGTACGACCGCACAGCTCGACGGCGTTGCCGGCGAACTCGCGGACCTGCTCCTCGGTCAGCTCCACCAGGCGGCGTCCGTTGACGGTCAGCCGCTCGCGCACCGCCTCGCGGCGCACCTCGTCGTGGATCATCTCGAGCGCGAAGAGGGCGACGTCGGTGCCGATGCAGGCCATCACGTTGGTGTGGTAGACCGGCACGCCCGCCGCGTCGAAGGCGTCGAAGGCCATCGGCTCGTAGCCGAAGTCGGTGCAGAAGCGCTCGAGGACGTGGGTGTCGGCGCGGTGCGAGACGGCCGTGTAGGCCACCCTCGAGACGTGGTCGAGCACCATCGCACCGGTGCCCTCGAGGAAGATGCCGTCGGGCTCGAGACCGGAGTAGTCGATGATGGTCTGCACCCGGTAGGACGACTTCAGCATCTCCAGCACGTCGGCGCGACGCTCGTGGCGCCGGTTGGAGGCGTACATCGGGTAGACCGCCACCTGGCCGCCGGCGTGGGTGGAGAGCCAGTTGTTGGGGAAGACGCTGTCGGGGCGGGTGTGGTCGCTGTCGGCGAAGACGTGCACGCGCACCCCGGCCCCGCGCAGGGCGTCGGCGACCAGGTCCATCTCGGCCAGCGCCGCCGCCGCGGTCTGCTCGTTGCTCTGGCCGGCCGGCACGTCGGCCTGGAAGGCGTTGTCGGCGGCCGTCGCGGGGTTGGGCACGAACTTCTCGGCTCGGACGAGGATGACGGCGGAGGGGGCCTGTGCGCTCACGGGAGGAACCTAGCCGAGACCGGCCCCCGCCGAGCGGTCAGGCCAGCGCGCCGACGAGGGCCACGGTGCCGGTCGCGGCCAGCCCGGCCAGCACCAGCACCCGGAACCGCTCGGGCGAGAGCCGCCGGAAGACCGCGTCGCCCAGGCGCCAGCCCAGCGGCATGCCCAGCACACCCGCGGCGGCCGCCACCAGCACGGGTGCGCCGACCTGGCCCAGCGCCACGAACGCGACCACCGCCACGGCGTCCTGCAGGCAGAAGGTGGCCTGCAGGGTGGCGCGGAAGCGGTGCGGCGCCTCGTCGCGCAGCACCAGCACCAGTGGCGGACCGTTCATGCCGGTCGAGGTCAGCAGCGCGCCGCTGGCCACCCCCGCGCCCCACTGGGCCCGGCGGCCGGTGGGCAGCCGCACGCCGGCCGCCAGCAGCGCCACGGTGCCCAGCAGCACCACCGCGATCACCGAGGTCAGCACCCGCTCCGACGCCAGCAGCAGCACCGCCAGCCCGGCCGGCATCCCCAGGACACCGGCCACGGTCAGGCGGCGTACGACGGGGGCGTCGGTGTGGCCGCGCTCGCGGCGCCACGCCCCGCCGGTGAGCACCAGCCCGGCCGCGGTCGCGGCCACCAGGGCGTCGCCCGGGCCGACCACGAAGCCCAGCAGGGGCACCGCGACCAGCGCGGAGCCGAAGCCGCTGGCGGCCTGGGCCAGCGCGGCCAGCACGAAGACCGCCACCGCCGCCACGGCCACCACGACGAGTGCGCTCACGCACCGGATCATGCCCTGGTGGGCTCAGCCCTCGCGCGCGGGCCCGCCGTCGACGTACGCCGCCAGGTGCTGGCCGGTGAGCGTGCTCGCGTCGGCGACCAGCTGGGCCGGGGTGCCCTCGAAGACGACGCGGCCGCCGTCGTGACCGGCCCCGGGGCCCAGGTCGATGATCCAGTCGGCGTGCGCCATCACGGCCTGGTGGTGCTCGACGACGACCACCGAGCGGCCGGCGTCGACGAGCCGGTCGAGCAGGCCGAGCAGCTGCTCGACGTCGGCGAGGTGCAGCCCGGTGGTGGGCTCGTCGAGCACCAGCACCCCGGCCTTCTCCTTCATGTGTGTGGCCAGCTTGAGCCGCTGCCGCTCGCCGCCCGAGAGGGTCGGCAGCGGCTGGCCGAGAGTGAGGTAGCCGAGCCCGACGTCGAGCAGGCGGGTCAGCACCGAGTGCGCCGCCGGGACGCGTGCCTCGCCCGCGCCGAGGAAGCGCTCGGCCTCCTCGACCGACATGGCCAGCACCTCGCTGATGTCGCGCCCGCCGAGCCGGTGCTCGAGCACCGAGGCCAGGAAGCGGCGGCCCCCGCACTCCTCGCAGGGGGCGGCGACACCGGCCATCATCGCGAGGTCGGTGAAGACCACGCCGGCGCCGTTGCAGACCGGGCAGGCGCCGTCGGAGTTGGGGCTGAAGAGGCCGGGCTTGACCCCGTTGGCCTTGGCGAAGGCCTTGCGCACCGGGTCGAGCAGGCCGGTGTAGGTGGCCGGGTTGCTGCGCCGCGAGCCGCGGATGGCGCTCTGGTCGACCGCGACCACGCCCGGCCCGCCGTCGGCGCCCGCGAGTGCCAGCAGCGACCCGTCGACCAGCGAGCTCTTGCCCGACCCGGCGACGCCGGTGAGCACGGCCAGGACCCCCATCGGCACGTCGACGTCGACGTCGCGCAGGTTGTGGGTGTCGGCGCCGCGGATCTCGAGCACACCCGTGGGCGTGCGCACCGCGTCCTTGAGCCGGGCCCGGTCGTCGAGGTGGCGGCCGGTGAGGGTGCCGCTGGCGCGCAGGCCCTCGACGCTGCCCTCGTAGACCACCTCTCCCCCGCCCGACCCCGCGCCCGGGCCGAGGTCGACGACGTGGTCGGCGCGCAGGATCGTCTCGGGCTTGTGCTCGACGACCAGCACGGTGTTGCCCTTGTCGCGCAGCTGCAGCAGCAGCTCGTTCATCTTCTCGATGTCGTGGGGGTGCAGCCCGATGGTGGGCTCGTCGAAGACGTAGGTGACGTCGGTGAGCGAGGAACCGAGGTGACGGATCATCTTGGTGCGCTGCGCCTCCCCGCCCGAGAGGCTCCCCGAGGGCCGCTCGAGGGACAGGTAGCCCAGCCCGATGGCGGTGAAGGAGTCGAGCAGGTGGCGCAGCCCCGCGACCAGCGGGGCGACCCCGGGCTCCTCGATCCCCCGCGCCCACGCGGCCAGGTCGCTGATCTGCCAGCTGCACAGCTCGGCGATGTCGTGCCCGCCGACCTTCGCCGAGCGCGCCAGGGCCGTGAGCCGCGTGCCGTCGCAGTCGGGGCAGGTGCCGAAGGTCACCGCCCGCTCCACGAACGCGCGCACGTGCGGCTGCACGGCGTCGATGTCCTTGGCCAGGAACGACTTCTTGATCTGCGGGATCAGCCCGGCGTAGGTCAGGTTGATGCCCTCGACCTTGATCTTCGTGGGCTCGCGGTGCAGCAGGTCGTGCAGCTCGCGCTTGGTGAAGTCCTTGATCGGCTTGTCGGGGTCGAAGTAGCCGCAGCCGCGGAAGATCCGGCCGTACCAGCCCTCCATCGAGTAGCCGGGGATCGTCAGCGCGCCCTGGTTGAGCGAGAGCGAGTCGTCGTAGAGCGCGCTCAGGTCGATGTCGCTGACCTGGCCGCGGCCCTCGCAGCGCGGGCACATCCCGCCGAGCCGCTCGAAGGTGACCTTCTCGGTGCGGGTGCGGCCCTCGCCGCGCTCGACGGTCAGCCCGCCGCTGGCCGAGACCGAGGGGGTGTTGAAGGAGAACGCGCTCGGGGCGCCGACGTGCGGCCGGCCGACCCGGCTGAAGAGGATGCGCAGCATCGCGTGGGCGTCGGTGACGGTGCCGACCGTCGAGCGTGGGTCGGCCCCCAGCCGCTCCTGGTCGACCACGATCGCCGTGGTCAGTCCCTCGAGGACGTCGACCTCGGGGCGGGCCAGCGAGGGCATGAAGCCCTGCACGAAGGCGCTGTAGGTCTCGTTGATCAGGCGCTGGGACTCCGCCGCGATTGTGGCGAAGACCAGCGAGCTCTTGCCCGAGCCCGAGACGCCGGTGAAGACGCTCAGCCGTCGCTTGGGCAGCTCGACGCTGACGTCGCGCAGGTTGTTGACCCGAGCCCCCTGGACCCGGATCAGGTCGTGCCCGTCGGCGGGGTGCCGGCCGGGACCGCGCGCCGCCGGGTCACCCCCGTGGTCGGTTTCGACTGGTGCCACGCAGGACACAGTAGGGCCCATGAGCACGAACACCAGGGAGATCTCCGCGACGCCGACCGCCGTGTGGAAGGTGCTGGCCGACGGCTGGCTCTACCCGCTGTGGGTGGTCGGCGCCTCGCGGATGCGCGAGGTCGACGACCACTGGCCGGTGGTGGGCTCCAGGCTGTACCACTCGGTGGGCAGCTGGCCGCTCCTCGTCGACGACGAGACCGAGGTGCTGCAGTGCCGGCCCGAGGAGCTGCTGCAGGTGCAGGCCAAGGCCTGGCCCGGCGGCGAGGCCGGCGTGACGATCAGCCTCGAGCCGGTCGGCACCGACCGCACGCGGGTCACCATCGAGGAGGACGCGACCAGCGGCCCGGGCAGGCTGGTGCCCAAGCCGCTGCGCGACCTGCCGCTGGCCTGGCGCAACACCGAGACGCTGCGCCGCCTGGCGTTCATCGCCGAACGTCGGCACTGACCTCCAGGTCGGCGTCGGTGCGCTCGCGCACCTCGTCCTCGGTGACGCCGGGGGCGAGCTCGACGAGCCGGAACCCGCTGCCGGTGACGTCGAGGACGCCGAGGTCGGTGATCACCCGGTGCACCACGCCCTTGCCGGTCAGCGGCAGCGTGCAGTCGCGCACCAGCTTGGCCGAGCCGTCGCGGGCGGTGTGCTCCATCAGCACGATGACGCGCCGGGCGCCGTGCACCAGGTCCATCGCGCCGCCCATGCCCTTGACCATGGCGCCGGGCACCATCCAGTTGGCCAGGTCGCCGTTGCCGGCCACCTGCATGCCGCCCAGGATCGCGGCGTCGACCTTGCCGCCGCGGATCATCGCGAACGAGGTCGCGGAGTCGAAGTACGACGCCCCGCGGCGCAGCGTCACGGTCTCCTTGCCGGCGTTGATCAGGTCGGGGTCCTCGGTGCCGGCGACCGGGTAGGGCCCCACGCCGAGGATCCCGTTCTCCGACTGCAGCACCAGCTCGACGCCGTCGGGCACGTGGTCGGGCACCTTGGTCGGCAGCCCGATCCCGAGGTTGACGTAGGACCCGTCCTCGAGCTCGGCGGCCGCGCGTGCGGCCATGTCGTCCCTGCTCCACCCCATCAGCGGGCCTCCCTCACGGAATCTGTTGACCTCGGGGGGTCCACGGGGGGCGCAGCCCCCCGTGTGGTGCGCTTCTCTATCCGCTTGTCAGCGGCCTGGTCGGGGGTCAGCTCGACCACCCGCTGCACGAAGACCCCGGGGGTGTGCACCTCGGCGGGGTCGATCTCGCCCGGCTCGACGAGGTGCTCGACCTCAGCGATGGTGACCCGACCGCACATCGCGGCGGGCGGGTTGAAGTTGCGGGCGGCGTCCTTGTAGACGAGGTTGCCGTGCCGGTCGCCCTTCCAGGCCCGCACCAGGCCGACGTCGGCGTGGATGGCGTGCTCGAGCACGTGCTCCTGCGGCCCGTCGGGGGTGGGCAGCACCTGCGTCTGCTTGACCGGCGAGGCGATCGCGATGCTGCCGTCGGCGGCGTAGCGCCACGGCAGGCCGCCCTCGGCGACCTGGGTGCCCACGCCGGTGCGGGTGAAGAAGGCACCGATGCCCGCGCCCCCGGCCCGCATCCGCTCGGCGAGCGTGCCCTGCGGGGTCAGCTCGACCTCGAGCTCGCCGGAGAGGTACTGCCGGGCGAACTCCTTGTTCTCGCCGACGTACGACGCGACCATGCGGCGCACGCGCCCGGCGCCGAGCAGGAGCCCCAGGCCCCAGTCGTCGACGCCCGCGTTGTTGGAGACCAGCTCGAGGTCGTCGGCGCCCGAGTCGAGCACGGCCTGGATGAGCACGGAGGGGATGCCGCAGAGGCCGAAGCCGCCCACGACGAGGGTGGAGCCCGAGGCGATGTCGGCGACGGCCTCGGCGGCCGACCCGATCGTCTTGTCGATCATCAGCTGTTCACCGACCTGTCTGGTTGGAGGGGCGGGGCCAGGGTACGGGCGCGGGGCGGCTCACGTGGCGGTCCACCCGCCGTCCATGACGTGCGAGGTGCCGGTGATCGAGGCCGAGTGCGGACCACACAGCCAGGCGACCAGGCCGGCGACCTCCTCGGGCTCGACCAGCCGCTTGACGGGGGTGCGGGCGAGCAGCACCTCGTCGACGACGCGGTCCTCGGGCAGGCCGTGGACCCGCGCCTGGTCGGCGATCTGGCCCTCGACGAGCGGGGTGCGCACGTAGCCGGGGCACACGGTGTTGGAGGTGACCCCCTTGCCGGCGCCCTCGACCGCGAGGACCTTCGAGAGGCCCTCGAGACCGTGCTTGGCCGAGACGTAGGCCGACTTGTAGGCCGAGGCGCGCAGGCCGTGCACGCTGGAGACGTGCACGAGCCGGCCCCAGCCACGCTCGTACATGCCGGGCAGGGCGCGGCGGGCGAGCAGGAACGGCGCGCGCAGCATCAGGTCGTGGACCTGCTGGAACTTGGCGGGGTCGAGCTCGTGCACCGGCGCGACGTGCTGCACCCCGGCGTTGTTGACCAGCACGTCGACGTCGAGGTCGAGGGCCTCGATGGCCTCGGGGTCGGTCAGGTCGACCCCGACGGCGCTGCCGCCCGCCCGGGCGGCGACCTTCGCGGCGGCGTCCTCGTCGCGGTCGACGACGACGACGTGGGCGCCCTGGGCGGCCAGGGCCTCGACGACGGCGGCGCCGATGCCCCCGGCTCCGCCGGTGACGAGGGCACGACGGCCCTCCAGGGAGGCGGACGTGGCGGCGGTCACAGAGCTCATGGCGCTCACGGTAGGAGGCCGACCGCACACCGGTCCATGTGTCCGGCCACCATCGTCGCGACCGGGAGGTGTGCCGTCGGCACACCCCCGGTCGGCTGGGTCAGTCCGCGGGCTGCTGCGAGCGCAGCCGGGCCACCCGCAGCGCCAGCTGCAGGTCGAGCGCCGCGTCGGGCTCGCGCCACCGGGCCCCCAGCAGCTCGGTGACCCGGTCGAGCCGCTGCGCCACCGTGTTGGGGTGCACGTGCAGGCGCTCGGCCGCGGCCCGCGACCGGCCGCCCTCCGCGAACCACGCCTCCAGCGTGGTCACCAGGTCGGTGCCGCGCCGCCGGTCGTGGTCGAGGACCGGCCCGAGCGCCCGCGCCACGAAGTCGTCGAGCTCACCGGGCCCGCTCGTGCCGAGCAGCAGCCGGGTCACCCCCAGGGCCGCCGGGTCGGCGCACTCGCCCACGCGGCCCAGCGCCAGCAGCGCCTCGAGGCAGCGGCGCGCCTCGTCGTACGCCGCCGGCAGCGCACCGTCGACGGGGTGCCGGGGCCCCGGGGCGACCCCGAGCGTCACCGGCTCGCCGCAGGCCTCGGCCAGCGCGGCGCGCAGCCGCTGCCCCACCGCCTGCGCGTCGTCGTGGGCCGGCACCAGCAGCACCGGCCGGCCCCGGTGCTCGACGGCGAGGCCCTCGGCGGCACGGGCCAGGCGGGCCGCGGCCCGCGCCGCGCGGTGCCGCTCCCCCGTGGGCACCTCCGCGACCGCGACCACGCAACCCGCGTCGAGGCGCAGCCGCTGGCTCCGCGCGCGCTGGCGCAGCCGGGCCGGGTCGGCCTCGCTGCCCTCGATCAGGTCGGTGAGCAGCGCACCCCCCAGCCGCTCCTCCGCCTCGTCGACCGAGCGGGCGAAGAGCAGCACCAGGCCGGCGACGATGGCGCCGCGCTCCAGCGTGCGCCGCCCCGCGCGGTCCAGGCGCGGTCCACCGTGCACCAGCACCGTCGCGAGGTGCTCCTGGCCAGCCAGGGCGGGGGCGAGGTAGCCGTCGTCGAGCTCCACCGAGTGCCCCGAGGCGACCGCCTGGTCGAGCGCGGCGCGCCCGGGACCGGGGCCGGGCGCGGCGTCGCCGGCCAGCACGTGGCCGTCGGCGTCGAGGACCGCGACCCGGCTGCCGCCCAGCACCTCGCCCAACACCGCGACCACCTCGGCGAGGGTGCTGCGGTGCAGCAGCAGACCGGTCAGCTGGTCGTGGGCGCGGGCCGCCTCCTCGACGGCCTCGGCCTGGGCGCGCAGCTGGGCGTTGGCCTCGTCGAGGTCGGCGAAGAGGCGGGCGTTCTCGAGCGCCACGCTCGCGTGCGCGGCGAAGGACGTCAGCAGCGAGACCTCCTCGGGCGGGAAGGGGCGCACGGTGCGGTGGGTGGCCAGCAGGGCGCCGATCACCCGCCCCTCGACGACCAGCGGCACCCCCAGGATCGCGCGGATCCCCTCGCCGGCCACGGCGTCGTCGACGAAGCGGCGGTGCACGAAGCGCTCGTCGTGCTGGTAGTCGGAGGTGAAGTAGGGCGCCCCCGTCTGCGCCACCAGACCCAGCAGCCCGGTGCCCAGCGGCAGGCGCAGCGTGCGGAACTCCGCCGACAGCGCCCCGTCGGTGACCTTCATGTACGACGCCCCCTCGCCCTCGTCGTTGAGGGAGAGGTAGGTCATGTCGGCCTTGAGCAGCTGGCGGGCGCGGCGCACGATCGCGCTGAGGATCGCGTTGACGTCGCGGATCGCGGTCAGGTCGCTGGCGGTGTCGTAGAGCGCCGAGAGCTCGGCCTCGCGGGAGCGCTGGCGCGCGATCAGCTCGCGCAGCCGCAAGGCGACGTCGTACGAGCGGCGGGCGTCGGGGTCGTCCCCCGCCTCCTCGACGAGCCGGTCGAAGTCGGCGCGCGGCGCCTCGTCGTACAGCAGGTCGAGCAGGGTGCGGGCCACCGTCGCATCATGCCGGAGGTTTGGGCCTGCCGCCTCGAGGGGTAGAGGAGTGCTGGACCTCGGGACCGCCTCCACACGCAGCCCGCCTCTCGGGCGCGGGCTGCGTCGGCGTTCGTACACCTCGCCGGGCCCGCTACCTCAGGCTGCCCGAGGTGCACGACGTGGCGAGCTCGAAGGTCGGCGCGGCCCAGCCGCCCAGCCTCGACTCGATGCTCACCGTGTAGCTGCCGCCGCGGCCCACCGTGCCGGTCGACAGCGACGTGCTCTTGGCGGTGCCGGTGGCGCGGTCGACCTCGTTGCCGTTGCGGGACAGGACGTAGGTGTAGGTGTAGGCCCTGCCGGCCGGGCCGGGGTCGGTGAAGGACGAGACCGAGACGTCGAACCGCTCCCAGAACAGGAACGTCGAGCACGACGTCGAGCCCTGCACCGAGCTCGGCGCCACCAACGAGGCGGCCCCGACCGCGAGGCCCGAGGCCTTCGGCGTCGAGAACCCGGCGTACGCGATCTGGGGCGCGACCAGGAGGAACACGGCAACGAGCAGCACCGTCGCGGCGCGTCGGACGCGGTCGATGGCGTGCATGGATGGTCTCCTCAGGGATAGTGCTCGGGGTCCTCCCCGCAGGCCCTAGTCTGTCGTCAGCTTTGCAAGGCCCCGTGAGCCTGACCGCAAGGTTTCCGCAAGCCCGTCGAGCCGCCCCCACGTCTCGACGTCGAGGAGGATCGACCCATGACCCAGGACGCCCCCGAGCGCCGCGCGCTGGTCGTCGAGGACGACGAGGACATCCGGTCGCTGATCGAGTTCACGCTCGGCACGCAGGGCTTCGCGGTGACCGCCGTCGACACCGGCCCCAAGGCGATCGAGGCGGTGCGGGCCCAGGAGCCCGACCTGATCACCCTCGACCTGGGCCTGCCCGGCATCGACGGCATCGAGACCTGCCGGCGCCTGCGCGAGCTGACCGACGCCTACGTCGTGATGATCACCGGGCGCGACGACGAGATCGACCGGCTGCTCGGGCTCGAGACCGGTGCCGACGACTTCCTGACCAAGCCGTTCTCGGTGCGCGAGCTCAAGGCCCGGGTCAACGCGCTGTTCCGGCGTCCCCGGCGCGTGGAGCCCCGGGGGCTGGCCGCACCGGTCGGGACCCCGGGTGAGCCGGACGCGGCTGCCGCCGAGCCGGCGCCTGCCCCGGTGCAGACGCTGCCCGACCACGAGCTGCTCGAGCACGGCCCGCTGCGCGTCGACGTCGACGGGCGCCGTGCGTTCCACGGCGACACCGAGCTGACCCTGACGCGCACCGAGTTCGACCTGCTCACCGAGCTGATGCGGACGCCCGCGCGGGTCTGGACCCGTGAGGCGCTGCTGCGCTCGGTGTGGGGCACCGACTGGGCCACCGACACCCACCTCGTCGAGGTGCACGTGGGCAACCTGCGCCGCAAGATCGAGGCCGGCCAGCAGGGCGTGCGCCTGATCCGCACGGTGCGCGGCGTCGGCTACCGCATGGAGACGCTGCCCGCCTGACCCGGACCGGTCGCGGGGCCCGGCTCAGCGGTTCTCGCCGGTGCGCTGCGTGGCGTCGAAGGTGAAGGTGATCGTGCCGGAGGCGCCCTGCAGGTGGTTGCCCGCCTCCAGCGGCAGGGCCAGGGTGACCCGGAGGTTGGCGGCGGCGCTCGTGCCGTTCACGGCGTTGAGCGTCGAGGCCGGCAGCACCTGACCGGTCATGGGCACGGCGCGCTGGGTGAGCACCGTGGTGGTGGTGCCGTTGCAGGCCAGCGTCATCGTGGAGCCGACCTTGGTCCACGGCACCGAGCACTGCTCGACGGTCATCTTCAGACCGTTCGCGTCGTTGGCGAGCAGCCCACCACCGGCGGTGGTCAGGGTCACCGACCCGAAGGTCTCGCTGCCGGCGACGCGGGTCAGCTGGACGGCGCGCTGGGCGGAGTCGCCGGGGACCATGCCGGTCGCCGGCACGTTGAAGCCCTGGTTCTGGTTCGCCAGGCCCAGCTCGATGCGACCGGCCGAGACCGACTCCGCGGCCGAGGTCGACGACGTGAACGAGCCGTAGGTGCCCAGGCCCGCCACGGCCGCCGCGCCGGCGACGAGGGCCAGCGACGCCGCGAGCCGGCTCCCGGCGCCGCTGCGCGGGCGCGAGGCGCGGCGACGGGGGCTCGGGCGACGGTGCGATCCGGGGCTGGTCATGGGAGCACTCCAAGGTGGAAGGGGGGGGTGACAGGAAGAACTCTGCCGTCGCGCACGCAAGCCGGGCGCAGGGAAGCCCACGCTCAGGCGGTGGGTTCGCTCAAGGAACGCGCAAGGCGCGTCAGGAGGCGACGCCGGCCAGCGCCTGGCAGGTCTGCTGGGCCGTGCTCGAGAGGCGGCGTACGGCGCGCCGGGCGCCGACGGTGTCACCGGCCCGCACGTGCTGCTCGACGTCCCGGGCCAGGCTCGCCAGCGCGACGGCCCCGACGGTGGTCGCGGAGGTGCGCAGGCTCAGCACCGCGTCCATCAGGTCGTCGTGGTCCTCGGCCTCGAGGGCGGTCAGGACACGCCCCACCCGGCCCGGGAGCATCCGGAGGTAGGTGCCGACGAAGCGGTCGACGAAGGCGCGGTCACCGAGGTCCGTGCCCAGCTGGGTGATCACAGCGGTGTCGAGGACGCGCATGGGTGTGGCTCCTTCGACGCCCTGCCGGGCCGGTGGGTGGGTGGGGTGGTGGTGTGGTGCTGTGGTGGAGGAGTCGGGTCGTGCCGTGTGGCCGCCGCTCCCTCCGCGGCGGCCACACGTGTCTGCGGCGCGAGGGCCGGAGCGATCAGCCTCAGCGGGCCTCGGCGGCGCGCTGGGTGGCGTCGAAGACGAACTTCACGCTGTCGCTCTTGAGCTGGAAGTCGTTGCCCGCGCTCTGGGGCAGGGCCAGGGTGACCCGCAGGTTCGAGACCTTCGACTCGCCGTTGAGGGTCTTGGTCACCGCCGCCAGGTCACGGTTCGCCGCGATCACCGGCACCGAGGACAGGATCGAGGTCACCTCACCGGCACACGTCATCTTCTTCGACTCAGCCGCCTCGACCCACGCCGTGGCGCACTGGTCGATGGACAGCCGCAGCCCGTCCTTGACATCGCTGGTCAGGACCGAGGGCACCACGGCCGCCGACGTCGTGGACAGCGCCACCGACCCGAACCCCTCGGTAGCACCAGCACGGCTCAGCTGCACCGCACGCTCCACGCTGTCACCGGGCACCAGGTTCACCGCAGCCACGTCCAGACCCTGCGCGCCCTGCCCGGCCAGCTCGATCTTCGTCTCCCCCGCCGCCACCGCCTCGGTGGCCTGGGTCGAGGACGTGAACGAACCGAACGTGCCCAGACCCGCCACCGCCGTCGCACCAGCAACCAGCGCCACCGACGCAACGACACGAGTGACGGACTTACGAGAAGAAGCGGTCTTCGAGGCCATGAGGGGAGTCCTTGTCTAGAGGCCGGCCAGTGCCGGTCCGGGGCGATGAACAGAACTCTGACGCCCCCACCTCAAGCCACCACCCCGCAAAGACCCCCCGTTCCCACAAGCAACCCGCAAGACCACCGCGAGCCGGCACCAGTTCCCCGCGAGCCGGCGCCACTTCCCCGCGAGCCGGCGCCAGTTCCCCGCGTACGCCGCCAGCTCCAGGAACTCGTGCCGGCTCGGCCGGAACTCGCGCCGGCTCGCGGGGCTGTCCCGTCGAGCCGGGGCCGGAGACGCAGCAACCGCCCGGGTCCTGGTCGGACCCGGGCGGTGCGTTGGAGCTGGGAGCGGGAAGCGGCGGCTCAGGCCTCGGCGTCGTCGGCGTCGTCGCTGTCGTCGCTGTCCTCGCTGGCCCAGATGCGGCCCAGGCCGAGGAGGAGCACCGCCCCCAGTGCGCCGTACAGGATCACGTCGTTGAGGACCGGGGTACGCAGGGCGCGGATCACGGAGCCGACCTTCGGGACGACGGCCTGTACCTCCCAGACCGTGTCGCCCTCGAGGGTCGCGACCCACGGGTCGACGTTGGGGTTGTTGTCGCCCTTGGTGCGCACGGCGACCGAGCCGTCCTCGCCGCGGATGACCTCGGTGACCCGGTGGGTCTCGACGCGGTTGTCCTCGATCGGGATGGCGTAGGTGATCACGTCGCCGACGGTCACGTCGGCGATCGGCCGCTCGGCGGTCACCACCACGTCGCCGACCATGATGCCGGGCTCCATCGAGCCGGTGAGCATCGTGGCGGTGCGGTAGCCCAGCACGTGCGGGCCGACGGCGAAGAACAGGAAGAAGGCCAGAGCGGCCACGACCAGCAGCGAGGTGACGACCCGGCCGAGGCGGCGCAGGACCCGGGCCGTACGCCGGACGGGTCGCCGCGGCGCGGGGGCCGGCGACGTGCCACCGGCGGTGACCGGGGTCGAGCTGCGACGCGGAGCCATGGTGCGCACGGTGGTGGCGCGGTGACGGCCGACGACCAGGGGAACGGCGGGGCTGCTCATGATCCGGCTCCTGCGAGGTGGTGGGCGAGGGGGTGTGACGTGCGGCCGCCGCTCCCTCCGCGGCGGCCACACGTCGGGCGGGCCGGTGACGGTCCGTCCGATGAGCAGAACTCTGCTACCTCGACCTCAAGCCCTCCGCCGGCAAACCCGCGACGTTGTCTCAAGGAACGCGCAAGACGACCTCGACCAGCTGGCGAACCACCCCGCCGGTGCCGGGACCCGGCCCACCAAGCCTCCCGTGCATGTGCACGGAGCCTGGTCATGGTGTCCATCCGGGCCGGGCGTCGGCGGCCCGACCCGGATGGAGATCGAGATGGTCGGCGGAGCGACCGTGGGTCAGCGGGCCTCGGCGGCGCGCTGGGTGGCGTCGAAGACGAACTTCACGCTGTCGCTCTTGAGCTGGAAGTCGTTGCCCGCGCTCTGGGGCAGGGCCAGGGTGATCCGCAGGTTCGAGACCTTCGACTCGCCGTTGAGGGTCTTGGTCACCGCCGCCAGGTCACGGTTCGCCGCGATCGCGGGCACCGAGGACAGGATCGAGGTCACCTCACCGGCACACGTCATCTTCTTCGACTCAGCCGCCTTGACCCACGCCGTGGCGCACTGGTCGATGGACAGCTGCAGCCCGTCCTTGGCGTCGCTGGTCAGGATCGAGGGCACCGCGGCCGCCGACGTCGTGGACAGCGCCACCGACCCGAACCCCTCGGTAGCACCAGCACGGCTCAGCTGCACCGCCCGCTCCACGGTGTCACCGGGCACCAGGTTCACCGCAGCCACGTCCAGACCCTGCGTGCCCTGCCCGGCCAGCTCGATCCGCGTCTCCCCCGCCGCCACCGCCTCAGTCGCGTCGGTCGAGGACGTGAACGAACCGAACGTGCCCAGACCCGCCACCGCCGTCGCACCAGCAACCAGCGCCACCGACGCGACGACACGAGTAACGGACTTGCGAGAAGAAGCGGTCTTCGAGAAGGAGGTGTTCGAGGCCATGAGGGGAGTCCTTGTCTAGAGGCCGGCAAGTGCCGGTCCGGGGCGATGAACAGAACTCTGACGCCCCCACCTCAAGCCACCACCCCGCAAAGACCCCCCGTTCCCACAAGCAACCCGCAAGACCACCGCGACCCGGCGCCAGTTCCCCGCGACCCGGCGCCACTTCACAGCGAGCCGGCGCCACTTCACAGCGAGCCGGCGCCACTTCACGGCGTACGCCGCCGGCAAGGGATGACAGAATGAGGTCATGCAGCGCAAGACACTCGGACGCCGTCTGGCGCTTGCAGTCGTCCTCGTGCCGGCTGGCGGGCTCGGCGTTGCCGTCACTGCGGGCGCCTACCTCTCCTGGGACATCACCGAGCGCTGCCTCAGGGCCGACCCGCCACGAACGACCGATGAGTCTCAAGCGGTCGTGACCGCTTCTGCTGACTACCTGCGCGGGCGTCTCCAGTGTCGCTGGTCGAACGAGAACGGTTCGAAGGTCGACGTCGAGACGTTCCCGCTCTACACACGCGCCTGACCCGAGTGGCTTGCCCTCAACGCGTCTCTCTTGAGCCCCGGTCCGCTCGTCGGCATAGGCGATCGTGCGGGCACTCGTAGCCGGAAGGACCGAACGAGCTGTCCGGCAACAGCCCCCGCGGCCGTGCGTGGATCCAGCAGCCTTCGGTCCTATCGACTACGCCGGGGCAGCACGCACATGTCCTCAGATCGCAAAGTGTGGAGTCTGCGATCAATCAGGTTGATCCAGGACTCCACACTTTGCTGCCCCGGCTCGCGCACCCAGCGAGCCGATCGCTCATCGGCACGAGCGGGCACCTCACTCGCCGAGCGGACGTCCTTCTTCTGGTCACATGCACACCCTTGCTGGCGAACGAGAGGCACCAGTTCCCCGCGACCCGGCGCGACTTCACGGCGTACGCCGCCAGCTCCAGGAACTCACGCCGGCTCGGCGGGAACTCATGCCGGCTCGGCAGGAACTCGTGCCGGCTCGGGGATCAGTTCAGTGGGCGCATCGAGTCGGGCACCCCGCCCCCGCGGTGCACCTCCTCGACCAGCTCCTGCAACGCCGTCAGGGCGACGCGCTGCGGCATCGGGCCGTAGGAGACCCGGGCGACCCCCAGCTCCTCGAGCCGGTCGAGCGCCGGGTTGCCGGGCACGCCGATCATGGTCAGGCGCTGCGGGCCGAAGGCGTCGACCAGGGTCACGACCTCCTCCTCGCTGAGCCGCCCCGGCACGAAGACCGCCGGCGCCCCCGCGTCGAGGAACGCCTTGCCCCGCTCGACCGCGTCGCCCAGCACGGCGCCGCGGTCGCGGTCGCCGGCCAGCAGGAACGCGTCGGTGCGAGCGTTGAGCACGAAGTCGACGCCCTCGTCGTCGGCCGCGGCCATCACGTCCTCGACGATCGTGGCGGCCTCGAGCAGCGGGCGCATCTGGTCCTCGATGTTGGCGCCGACGATGCCGACGCCCAGCGCCTTGCGCACGGTCTCGACGGGATGGCCGTAGCCGGCCTCGAGGTCGGCGCTGACGGGCAGGTCGGTGGCGGCCGCGATCCGTCCGCAGGCCTCGATCATCAGGTCGACCGGGATGTTCTCGCCGTCCTCGTAGCCGAACGAGGCCGCGATCGAGTGGCTGGCGGTGGCCAGCGCGGTCGTGCCGATCCCGTCGGCGACGACGCGGGCGCTGATCACGTCCCACACGTTGACGACGGTGAGCAGGGTCGGGTCGCGGTGCAGCCCGAGCAGGTGCGTGGCCTTGTCCTGGAGCTCGCTCATCGACCCACCCTAGGACTCCTGCGGGTCGCGGTCGACCACCAGCCGGCGTCCGCTGATGCTGCGCGGGTGCACCCGCACCGTCACCGGGCGCGCGCCCCCCGCCCAGGGCTCGGGCCGGGCGCCGGCGTCGTCGTCGTACGACACCTCGGCGAGCCCGCGGACCAGCACGCTCCAGCCCGCCCGGGTGGCCTCGTCGACCTCGTCGACCTCGTAGGCGACGTCGCTGTCGTCGACGTGGCGCTCGAGCCCCGACCAGGCGCCGGTGCGCACGACCACGGTGCCGTCGGCCACCACGTGGTTCACCGGCAGCACCACCGGCCCACCGGTCTCGTTCCACGCGATCCGCCCGACCGGCACCGAGGCGACCAGCCGCCAGCAGGTCTCCTCGTCGAGCTCCTCCAGCCGTACGCCGCTCGCGCTGTCCACCATCGGGCCTCCCCCGGTCGGTGCCGGGCCCGTCGTGGCGGCGGGCCGGCTGGGGCCCAGCGTGCACCGGACGCGCCGCCCCGCCCAGGGACCGGCGTCCACCCCGCGGGGGACCTTCGGCCCGGGCCGGCTACTCCCAGAACACCCGCTCGACCACGGCGTGCGCCAGCCGCGTCATCCGCAGGTGGTCGTCGACCATCTGCTCGGAGGTGCCCTCGGCGTAGCCCAGGATCGCCGCGACCGCGGCCCGCTCGCGCAGGTCGGAGGGCACCTGGTCGCTGGGGGCGCCGCGCACCAGCGTCACGGCGTTGCGGGTGCGGCTGACGCGGCGCCAGGCCTGGGCCAGCAGCGCGGCGTCCTCGGCCGCCAGCAGCCCCGCCTCCTGGGCGGCGGCCAGGGCCGGCAGGGTGCGCGAGGTGCGCAGCCCCGGCACCTGGCCGGCGTAGCGCATCTGCAGCAGCTGCACGGTCCACTCGATGTCGGCGAGCCCGCCGCGACCCAGCTTGAGGTGGGTCTTGCGGTCGGCCCCGCGCGGCAGCCGCTCCTCGTCGACGCGGGCCTTGATGCGGCGCACCTCGACCACGTCGTCCTCGCTGATGCCGCCCTCGGGGTAGCGCAGCGGGTCGACGAGCTCCTGGAAGCGCCGGCACAGGTCGGGGTCGCCGACCACGGCGTCGGCGCGCAGCAGCGCCTGCGCCTCCCAGACCGCCGACCACTTCTCGTAGTAGGCGGCGTAGGACTCGAGGGTGCGCACCAGCGCCCCCTGCTTGCCCTCGGGGCGCAGGTCGGCGTCGACGACCAGGGCCGGGTCGGTGCCCGGCAGCGCCAGCAGCCGGCGCAGCTCGTTGGCGACCGCCTGGGCGTACGTCGCCGCCTCGTGGCCGTCGGCGCCGCTGACCGGCTCGTGCACGAACAGCACGTCGGCGTCGGAGCCGTAGGACAGCTCGAAGCCGCCGTAGCGGCCCATCGCGACCATCGCCATCCGGGTCGGGGCCCGGTCGAGGCCCTTGGCCCGGCGCACCGACTCGCCCACCACCTCGAGGGTCACCTCGAGCGTGGCGTCGGTGAGGCGGGAGAGACCGGCTCCGACGTCCTCGACGTCGGTGAGCCCGAGCAGGTCGCCGGAGGCGATGCGGAACAGCTCGCGCCGGCGCACCGCGCGCACCGCCCGCACCGCCTTCTCGGCGTCGTCGCGCCGCGCCGCGGCGGCGCGCATCTCGGCGGTCAGCGACTCGGCGTCCATCGGGGCCAGCGACTGGCCCAGCATCCGCACGCCCTGCGGCTCGCGCTCCAGCAGGCTGGTGGCGTAGCGCGAGGTGGAGAGCACCCGCGCGAGCCGCTGGGCCACCTCGCCCTCGTCGCGCAGCGTGGTGAGGTACCACGGCGTCTCGCCCAGCGCCTCGGAGATCCGCCGGAAGCCGAACAGGCCGGCGTCGGGGTCGGGGCCGTCGGCGAACCACTCGAGCAGCACCGGCAGCAGGGTGCGCTGGATGTTGGCCGAGCGGGTGACGCCGCTGGTCAGCGCCTCGAGGTGGCGCAGCGCGGCACGCGGGTCGGCGTAGCCCAGCGCGGCCAGGCGGTCGCGGGCGGCCTCCGGCGAGAGCCGGGCCTGCTCGCCGGGCAGCTGGGCCACCGCGGCCAGCAGCGGGCGGTAGAAGAGCTTCTGGTGCAGCCGGCGCACCTCGCGCCGGTGGTGCTCGAGCTCCTTGCGCAGCGCGTCGACGGAGCTCTTGAGGTGCCCCATGCTGCGCCCGAGGCGGCGCAGCGCCTCGGTGTCGTCGGGGATCACGTGGGTGCGCCGCAGCCGGTGCAGCTGGATGCGGTGCTCGAGGGTGCGCAGGAACGCGTAGGCGTCGTGCAGCTGCTCGCCGTCCTCACGGCCGATGTAGCCGCCCCGGGTCAGGTCGGCCAGCGCGCTGAGGGTCGTGGGCGCGCGGATCGTCTCGTCGGCGCGCCCGTGCACCATCTGCAGCAGCTGGACCGCGAACTCCACGTCGCGCAGCCCGCCGGCGCCCAGCTTGAGCTGGCGCTCGGCCTCCTTGGCGGGGATGTGGTCGAGCACCCGGCGACGCATGGCCTGGGTGTCCTCGACGAACCCGTCGCGCTCGGCCGCGCTCCAGACCATCGGCGCGACCATCTCGACGTACGCCCGGCCCAGCTCGATGTCGCCGGCGACCGGACGGGCCTTGAGCAGCGCCTGGAACTCCCAGGTCTTCGCCCACTTCTCGTAGTAGCCCTGGTGGCTGGCCAGGGTGCGCACCAACGGGCCCGACTTGCCCTCGGGGCGCAGGTTGGCGTCGACCGGCCAGATCTCGCCCTCGGCGGTGGGCTCGGAGCAGATCCGCATCAGGTGGGCGGCCAGCTGGGAGGCGGCGCGGTTGGCGGCGTGGTCGTCGCCGCTCTCGTCGGCCGGCTCGTAGACGAAGATGACGTCGACGTCGGAGACGTAGTTGAGCTCGTGCGCGCCGCACTTGCCCATCGCGACCACGCCCAGCCGGGCCAGCAGCGCCTTGTCGCCCATCCGCTGGCGCGCGATCGCCAGCCCGCCCTCGAGGGTCGCGGCCGCCAGGTCGGAGAGCTCGGCGGCCACGTCGTCGACGCCGGCGCCGTGGGCCAGGTCGCGCGCGGCGAGCCGCAGCAGCACCCGGCGGTACTCCACGCGCAGCACGTCGACCAGCGCCGCGTCGTCGCCCTGCGCCACCGGCACCGTGTCGGCCGGGTCGGCGCCCAGGGCGCGCAGCACCGCCTCGCGCACGGCGTACGCCGCCGGGCGGCTGCACTCCAGCGTCGGGTCGTCGAGCTCGCGCCACTGCTCGGGGTGGCGCGCGAGGTGGTCGCTGAGCGCCTCGCTGGCCCCGAGCACCGCGAAGAGCCTGGTGGCCAGGCCCTCGTCGTCGCCCACCCGGGAGAGCAGCTGCGCGGCGTCGTCGCCGGCCGCCTCGAGCAGTCGCACCAGGCCCGCGACGGCGTGGTCGGGGTCGGCGGTGCGGGCCAGCAGCGGCAGCAGCGCGGGAGCGGCCGGGCCGACCTCGTCGAGCCGCTGCAGCGACTTCTCGGCGTCGCTGAAGCCCAGCCGCAGCAGCTGGCCCTTCGTGGTCGCCGGCCGGCTCACCGGAGGGCTCGCTCCCCGACCAGCCGCGCGAAGGACAGCGCGAGCGGGGCCCAGGCCTCGTCGAGCTCGGGGCGGGCCGCGTCGACGCGGGCCACCTCGGCGGCGGTGTCGACGCCGGGCGCCGGCTTGTCGTCGGAGGCCGCCCACCGGGCCACGACCGCCGCGTCGACCTCGGGGTGCAGCTGCACGCCCCAGGCGGCCGGGCCGTGGCGCACCACCTCGACGTCGCCCTGCGGGGTGCGGGCCAGCACCAGCGCGCCCGGCGCCAGCTCGGTGACCACGTCGTTGTTCCAGTGCACGCCGCGCCGCGCGGTGGCCAGCGCGCCGACCAGCGGGTCGTCGGCGGCGTCGTCGGTCCACTCCACCGGCACCAGGCCGACGGTGCGCCCGCGCGGGTTGACCTCGACGCGCCCACCCAACGCGCTGGCCAGCAGCTGGTGGCCCAGGCAGATGCCCAGGGTCGGCACCTCGGCGCCCACCGCCTCGCGCAGCAGCAGCTTGGTGGGGCCCAGCCAGGCGTGGTCGGCGTCCTCGTCGGCGCCCATCGAGCCGCCCAGCACCAGCAGCGCGTCGTACGCCGCGGGGTCGACGGGCAGCGCGTCGCCGGCGTACGGGCGGCACACCTCGAGCTCGCACCCGGCGTCGGCGAGCCACCCGCCGACCAGGGCCGGCGGGCAGTCGTCCTCGTGCTGGACCACCAGCACTCGGGGTGGGCGCGGCACGCTCAGAGGACCGGCAGCATGCGGTCGCGCTCGAAGGCGGAGACCTGGCCGCGGTACTCGTCCCACTCGGCGCGCTTGTTGCGCAGGAAGAAGTCGAAGACCTGCTCGCCGAGGGTCTCGGCCAGCAGCTCGGAGTCCTCGGCGACGCTGATCGCGTCGTTGAGGTTCTTGGGCAGCGGCTTGATGCCGAGGCTCGTGCGCTCGCGCTCGGTCAGCGACCACACGTCGTCCTCGGCCTCGCGGGGCAGGTCGTAGCCCTCCTCGATGCCCTTCATGCCGGCCGCCAGGACCGCGGCGTAGGCCAGGTAGGGGTTGCAGGCCGCGTCGATGGTGCGCAGCTCGACCCGGGTCGACTGGCCCTTGAGGGGCTTGTACATCGGCACCCGGATCATCGCCGAGCGGTTGTTGTGGCCCCAGCAGATGTAGGAGGGCGCCTCGCCGCCGAACATCATCCGCTTGTAGGAGTTGACCCATTGGTTGGTGACCACCGAGATCTCCGGGGCGTGGTGCAGGATGCCGGCGATGAAGCGGCGCCCGGTCGCGGAGAGCTGGTACTGGGCCCCGGCCTCGTAGAAGGCGTTCTCGTCGCCCTCGAAGAGGCTGAGGTGGGTGTGCATGCCCGAGCCGGGGTGGGTGGTGAACGGCTTGGGCATGAAGCTGGCCCAGATGCCCTGGCTCAGCGCCACCTCACGGATCACCGTGCGGAAGGTCATGATGTTGTCTGCGGTGGTCAGCGCGTCGGCGTAGCGCAGGTCGATCTCCTGCTGGCCCGGGCCGGCCTCGTGGTGGCTGAACTCCACCGAGATGCCCATCTGCTCGAGCATCGTGATCGCCTCGCGGCGGAAGTCGGCGCCCTCGGACTGCGCGGTGTGGTCGAAGTAGCCGGTGCGGTCGACCGGTACCGGCTCGTCGCCGGCGCCCGGCAGCCCCTTGAAGAGGTAGAACTCGATCTCGGGGTGGGTGTAGAAGGCGAAGCCCTGCTCGGCCGCCTTGCTCAAGGTGCGCTTGAGCACGTGGCGCGGGTCGGCGTACGACGGGGTGCCGTCGGGCATCTCGATGTCGCAGAACATCCGCGCCGTGGCCGGGCCCTCCTCGCGCCAGGGCAGGATCTGGAACGTCGAGGGGTCGGGCTTGGCGAGCATGTCGGCCTCGAAGACCCGCGCGAAGCCCTCGATCGCCGAGCCGTCGAAGCCGATGCCCTCGTCGAAGGCGTTCTCGAGCTCGGCCGGGGCGACCGCCACCGACTTCAGCGAGCCCAGCACGTCGGTGAACCACAACCGCACGAACCGGACGTCGCGCTCCTCGAGCGCACGGAGTACGAAGTCTTCCTGCTTGCCCATGGCTGGAGCCTAGTGGTGGGCGCCCCCGGCCGGGCGGAGGGTCTCACCGGCACACGGTGACGTCCTGCTGGCCCAGCACGCCCTCGTGGGCGCGGCGCATCGGCGAGAGCCACGGCGTGGTGGTCTCCAGGTGCGCCAGGGTGCCGGCGACCGGGCCGTGCACGCCGGGCACCTGCACGCGTCGTACGACGACGGGCAGGGTGACCTTGTCGCGCGAGGTGCCCTCGAAGCAGCTGCTGGCCCTGTTCCTGGCGGCGGCGACCTCGGTGTCGACCACGTCGCCGGCGCCGTGGCCGGCGTAGCGGAAGACGACGTTCGTGTCGTAGCCGGTGTGGCCCTCCCAGGGCGCACGGACCACGACCTGCATGCCGGGGGTGCGCGAGTGCGGAACCGCGAAGGCGACCTTGCCGTCGCGGACCCGCTTCTCCAGCGAGGCCCACAGCCGCGGCTCGGCCGGGTCGTCGGTGGCCAGGGCGGAGTAGACCTGCACCCGGCAGCCGCGGCAGTCCTCGATGGGGAGCACGACCCGGGTGGTGCCGTCGTCGGCACGGGCGGCCGTGGTGGTGAGGGTGGTGGTGGGGGTGCTCGTGGCGGCGGTGGCCGCGACGGTGCCGGCTGCGGCGAGACCGGTGACGGCGGCCAGGGCGGCCATTCCGGCCAGGCCGGTGGCGAGGGGGGCGAACGGGGTGGGGACGGTGCGGTGCACGGGGTGCCTCCTGGGGCGGTGGGTGGGTGTGGACACCTCCTCTACGCCCGGGCCGGGCCCCCGGTTGCGCGCTCGGCGACGCCGCCGACTGGTCTGGACCAGCGTCGTGGAGCGGGTCGGGGTGTTTGGCCCCGCTGCCCCGCGGGCAGCAGGGTCTCCAGGGGGTCGGCGCGGTCTCGCGTCCGGTGTCGGCCGCCACGACACCCCCACGACCAGGAGCCCCGTGAGCACCACCGTCGACAGTGCCGCGCCGTCCGGCGCGCGGCGCTCCTGCGCCGCGCTGCTGGAGCCCGACGGGCTCGACGACCCCGTGGGCACCGCGGCCTGGGCCGACCTGTCCGCCCGGGCCCGGCACGCCAACCCCTTCCTGGGCGCGGGGGTCCTGGTGCCCGCGCTGCGCCACCTGGCCGAGCCGGGCGAGGTCCGCCTGCTCACGGTGGGCTCCCCCGGACGCCTCGACCTTCTGCTGCCGATCGCGACCCGGCGACGCACCCGGCGTACGCCGGTGCGCGCGTGCGTGGGCTGGGCCCACACCCACCACTTCCTCGGTACGCCGCTCGTCGCACCCACCCTCGGTGAGCAGGGCTGGCGCGCGGCGCTCGTGGCGCTGCGCGAGAGCCGCGACGCGTGGTTCGTGCTGCCGCAGACCGACGTCGACGTGGTGCGCGAGGTGGAGGCGGCGGCCGCGAGCCTGGGGCTGGCCACCCGGCGGCTCGAGGAGCAGGCCCGCCCCGTCACCCACCGCCACGAGCGCGACGACTACGCCGAGCAGCAGCTGAGCGGACGCCGGCGCAAGGAGCTGCGGCGGGTGCGCCGACGCCTCGAGGAGAGCCTCGGGGGCGGGCTGGAGCTCGTCGACCTGGCCGCGGGGGCCTCCGCGCCGGCCCTCGAGGCCGCGCTGGAGGAGTTCCTGGCCCTGGAGGCCGCCGGGTGGAAGGGCGCCGACGGCGGGGCCATCGCCGGCCGCCCGGCCGAGCGCGCGTTCTTCCTCGAGGCCTGCCGTGCCCTGGCCGGCGAGGGACGTCTCGAGGTCCTGACGCTGCGCGGGCGCGAGGGCGGGCCCGCGGCGATGGCGCTGGTGCTGTGCGACGGCGACACCCAGCTCACCTTCAAGATCGCCTACGACGAGCAGCACGCGAGCCACTCCCCCGGGCTGCTGCTCTACCTCGAGCAGCTCTCCCGCTTCCACGCCTCGGGCGCCACGCTCGTCGACACCTGCGCCGCCCCCGACCATCCCATGGCACGACGCCTGCACGGCGACGACCGGCTCCTGGTGACGCTCGCCGTCGCGCTGGGTCCGCGGCGCGGCGCGCTGGCCGTGCGCTGGGCGCGGGCCGTGGCCAGGACCGCCGCGGCCGTGCGCCGCCACCGCACCACGACCGACCCACGAGAGGACCGACCATGACCAGCCTGCTGCACCTCGACGAGCAGTCCGTGCACGCCCTGCGCACCGCCGGCGAGACCGGCGAGGCGCAGGAGGTGACCCACGCCCTGCGCTCCCACGACCTGCTGACCCTCGAGGCGCTCGCCGACCTCGCCGTCTCGCTGCCCGCCGAGAGCATCGAGCACAACGTCGGCGCGCTGCCCGACGTGGTCGCCGACGGTCGCGCGCCCACCCTCGACCTCGAGCTGCGCGAGATGATCCTGGGCCTGGAGACCAACGGCGCCTGGTGCGTGGTCAAGAACGTCGAGCAGGACCCCCGCTACAGCGCCCTGCTCGACTCCTGTCTCGACGAGATCGAGGACCTCGTCTCCGGGCCCGGCCAGGCCTACCACCGCGAGGGGTTCGTCTTCCTGTCCGCTCCCGGCTCGATGACGCCCTCCCACATCGACCCCGAGCACAACGTGCTGCTGCAGGTGCAGGGCACCAAGACGATGGTCACCGGACGCTGGGCCACCCCCGACGCCCGGGCCGGCGAGGCCGAGCGCCTGGTCGGCGGCGGGCACCGCAACCTGGGCCACGACGTGCAGGACCCGGTCGAGCACCACCTCCAGCCCGGCGACGGCATCTACGTGCCGCCCTACACCCAGCACAAGGTGGTCAACGGCCCGGCGCTGTCGATCTCGCTGTCGGTCACCTGGCGCAGCCACGCCCTGGCCGACGAGGCCCGGGTGCTGCGCGCCAACTCCTACCTGCGCCGCGCCGGTCTGTCCCCCAGCGCCCCCGGCATCCGCCCCGGCGCCGACCGGGCCAAGGCCACGGCCGTCTCCGCGGCCGAGAAGGCCAAGGCCGCCGTACGCCGCCGCTGACCCGGCGCAGACTTCCCGCCCACCCGGCCTGAACCTCCCGCCGAGCCGGCGCAAACTTCACGTCCACCCGGTCTAAATCTCTCCTCAAGCCACCCGGGGGCGACCGAGCGCCACCTACCCTGGGCCCCGGACAGCGGACGGAGAACCCAGGTGGAGCAAGCGGGCTACGACGCGACCCTGTGGCGGCTGACGCTGCAGCACTCCCCCATCGGGATGGTGCTGGTCGACCTCGACGGACGGTTGACGATGGTCAACCGAGCCGCGTGCACGATGCTGGGCCGCGACGCCGACGACCTCCGGGCGTGCACGTTCCAGGAGATCACGCACCCCGACGACCTCGACGCCGACCTGGCGCAGTTCGAGCGGACGCTGGCCGGGGAGATCGACAGCTACCGGATCCTCAAGCGCTACCTGCGCCCGGACGGGAGCGTGGTGTGGGGCGACCTGTCGGTGGCGCTCGTGCGGGACGACACCGGCGAGCCCCAGCACTTCATCTCGCAGATCCTCGACGTCAGCGAGGAGCACGAGCGCCGCGACCACCTCGAGCGCACGGTCGCCGAGCTCGAGACCGAGCGCAGCACCCTCGAGGCCATCTTCGACACCGTCAACGTCGGACTGCTGCTCATCGACGCCGACGGCCGCTACGAGCGGTCCAACCGCCGCCACCAGGAGACGATGCGCCTGCCGTTCCCCGACGGCCACGACGGTCACGCGGGCCAGCTCGGGCACGTCTACCGCCCCGACGGGGTCACCCTCCTGACGCGGGAGGAGATGCCCTCGTGGCGCGCCACCCGGGGCGAGGAGTTCGACGACTACCTCTACTGGGTCGGTCACGACCCGGTGACCCGTTCGGCGTTCTCGACCTCCGCCCGGCAGGTGCGCGGCGCCGACGGCGAGCGCCGTGGAGCGACGATCGCCTACCAGGAGGTCACCGACCTGATGCGCGCGCTGGCGGTCAAGGACGAGTTCGTCGCCTCGGTCTCCCACGAGCTGCGCACCCCGCTGACCGCGGTGCTGGGCCATCTCGAGATCCTGGCCGAGTCCGACGAGCTGCCGCCCCCGGTACGACGCCAGCTCGGGGTGGTCAGGCGCAACGCCGAGCGGCTGCGCACCCTCGTCTCCGACCTGCTGGAGGTCGCGCAGGCGCACGCCGGCTCGCTGCAGCTCGACCGGGACACCGTCGACGTGGCTCGCCTGGTCCACGAGGCCCTGGAGGCGGCGGCGCCGGCCGCCGCCGCGGCGGGGGTCGGGCTCGAGGTCGACGTGCCCGAGGTCCTGGACGCCCTGGTCGACGGCCAGCGGCTGCGCCAGGTGGTCGACAACCTGGTCTCCAACGCCGTCAAGTACACCGACCGCGGCGGCGCCGCGGGGGTGCGTGTGGGGGTCGACGGCACGACGCTCGACATCCGGGTGCACGACTCCGGCATCGGGATGAACGCGGCCGAGGTGGAGCGGGCCTTCACCCGGTTCTTCCGCGGCAGCGGCGCCCTCGAGCGCCACCGTCCCGGCACCGGTCTCGGGCTGACGATCGTCCAGTCCATCGTGGAGGCTCACGGGGGCAGCATCAGCCTGTCCAGCGAACCGGGCACGGGCACCGAGTTCCACGTCCGTCTGCCCGGTGCCGTGCTCGGCTGAGCCCGGCCCCGCAGGTTCGGGCCGGGTCAGCGCGAGGTTCGGGCCGGGTCAGCGCGAGGTTCGGGCCGGGTCAGCGGCCGATTTGGGCCGGGTCAGGAGCGGGGGACCTTGGCCTCGATCTCGGCGAGCCAGGCGGTGGGGGCTGCGTCGGAGGGCATCCGCCAGTCACCGCGCGGCGACATCGTGCCGCCGGCGCTGACCTTGGGGCCGTTGGGCAGCGCCGAGCGCTTGAACTGGCTGGCGAAGAAGCGCCGCACGAAGACCTCGAGCCAGCCGCGGATGGTGGCCAGGTCGTAGGCGCCGCGCTTGTCGGCGGGGAAGCCCGGGGGCCACTCGCCGGCCTCGGCGTCGTGCCAGGCGTGCCAGGCCAGGAAGGCGATCTTGCTGGGCCGGTAGCCGCGCCGCAGCACGTGGTAGAGCGTGAAGTCCTGCAGCGAGTAGGGCCCGACGGTGTCCTCGGTGCGCTGCTCGGGAGCGTCCTCGGTGGCGGGGATCAGCTCGGGGGTGATCTCGAGCTCGAGGATCTCGCGCAGCACGTCGTTGGTCTCGGCCTCGAACTGCCCGCTGTCGGCGACCCAGCGGATCAGGTGCTGCACGAGCGTCTTGGGCACCCCGGCGTTGACGTTGTAGTGCGACATCTGGTCGCCGACGCCGTAGGTGCACCAGCCCAGCGCGAGCTCGGAGAGGTCACCGGTGCCGACGACGAGTCCGCCACGGTGGTTGGCGAGACGGAAGAGGTAGTCGTAGCGCAGCCCCGCCTGCACGTTCTCGAAGGTGACGTCGTAGACGTCCTCGCCCTCGGAGTAGGGGTGGTCGAGGTCGTCGAGCATCTGCTCGGCGGCCGGGCGGATGTCGATCTCCTCGAAGGTGACCCCGAGCGAGGCGCACAGCCGGGTGGCGTAGTCCTTGGTCTCGCTGCCGGTCGCGAAGCCGGGCATCGTGTAGGCGAGGATCTCGCTGCGCGGCCGACCGGCGCGGTCCATCGCCTTGGCCGCCACGATCAGGGCGTGGGTGGAGTCGAGGCCGCCGCTGACCCCGATGACGGCCTTGGGCGCCCAGGTCTCGCTGCTCATCGCCAGCATCCGCTGCTCGAGGCCGTAGACCTGGATGTTGTAGGCCTCGTAGCAGTCGAGCGCGAGCCGCTCGGGGTCGTCGGGCACGAACGGGAACCGGTCGACCTTGCGCCGCAGCCCCAGGTCGCCCGTGGGCGGCGCGAGCTCGAGGCGCACGGTGCGGAACTGCGAGGTCCGCTCGGCGTGCGTGCGTCGGTTGTCGTCGAAGGTGCCCATCCGCAGCCGCTCCTGGCGCAGGTGGTCGAGGTCGACGTCGGCGACGGTGCGGCGCGGCCCCTCGGGGAAGCGCTCCCCCTCGGCCAGCAGCTCGCCGACCTCGTAGATCATCGTCTGGCCGTCCCACGACAGGTCGGTCGACGACTCGCCCTGGCCCGCGGCCGCGAAGACGTACGCCGCGTTGCAGCGGTGCGAGGCGGAGCGCACCAGCAGGCGGCGGTCCTCGGCCCGCGCCACGGTGATCGGGCTGCCGGACAGGTTGGCCAGCACCGTGGCGCCGGCCAGCGCGGCCTCCGCCGAGGGCGGCACCGGCACCCACATGTCCTCGCAGACCTCGACGTGCAGCACCAGCCCGGGCACGTCGACCACGTCGAAGAGCAGGTCGGGCCCGAAGGGCACCGAGCGCCCGGCCACGCTCACGCTGCCGCCGCGGCGGTCGTCGCCGGGGGCGAAGTGGCGTCGCTCGTAGAACTCGCGGTAGGTCGGCAGGTAGGACTTGGGCGAGACGCCGAGCACCTCGCCGCGGTGCACGACCACCGCGCAGTTGAGGACCCGGCCGTCGACGACCAGCGGCGCGCCGACCACCAGCACGGGGGTCAGCTCCCGCGAGCCCTCGACCACGCTCGCCACCGCTTCGTCGACGGCGTCGAGCAGCACGTCCTGCAGCAGCAGGTCCTCGATGGCGTAGCCCGAGAGGCACAGCTCGGGGAAGACCGCGACCGCGACCCCGTCGTCGTGGCAGAGCCGGGCCTGCTCCAGCACCCGTGCGGCGTTGGCTGCGGGGTCGGCGATGGCCACCGGCAGCGTGCACGCGGCGACCCGGGCGAACCCGTGCTCGTAGGCGTTGTAGAAGTCCACGCCACGCAGTGTGTCAGCCGCCGCCGGCCTCGGGGACGACCAGCAGGGTGGTCCGCGACCCCCGTCTGCTCAGTCGGGGTAGCCGTCGGGGTTCTGCGACTGCCAGCGCCAGGTGTCGGCGCACATCTCCTCGACGGTCTTGACGGTGCGCCACCCGAGCTCGGCGTTCGCCTTCGACGGGTCGGCGTACGACGACGCCACGTCGCCGGAGCGCCGCGCCACGACCTCGTAGGGCAGCTCGCGCCCCACGGCGCGCTCGAAGGCGTGCAGCAGCTCCAGGACGCTGGTGCCGCGGCCGGTGCCGAGGTTCCAGGTGCTGACCGGCTCGCCGGTGCGGTCGAGCGCCTCGAGCGCCGCGACGTGGCCGGCGGCGAGGTCCTCGACGTGGATGTAGTCGCGCACGCCGGTGCCGTCGACGGTGGCGTAGTCGTCGCCGAAGACCTGCAGCTTCTCGCGCCGGCCCACGGCCACCTGGGCGATGTAGGGCATCAGGTTGTTGGGCACGTCGCTGGGGTCCTCGCCGATCGTGCCCGAGGGGTGCGCGCCGACGGGGTTGAAGTAGCGCAGCAGCGCGAAGCGCGACTCGGGGTCGGCGAGGGCGACGTCGCGCAGGATCTGCTCCTGCATCACCTTGGTCCAGCCGTAGGGGTTGGTGGCGAAGGTCGCCCGGTCCTCGGTGGCCCCGGCCTGGTCGGTGCCGTAGACGGTGGCGCTGGAGGAGAAGACCAGCTTGCGCACCCCGTGGCGCTGCATCGCGCGCACCAGCGAGAACGTCGAGCCGAGGTTGTTCTCGTAGTAGCTCAGGGGCTTGGCGACGCTCTCGCCGACGGCCTTGAAGCCCGCGAAGTGGATCACCGCGTCGATCGTCTCGGTGTCGAAGAGGTGCGAGGTCTTGTCGACGTCGGTCAGGTCGAAGGCGTGCACGGGGATGTGGCGCCCCGAGAGCGCCTCGAGCCGCGCCACGACCGTCGGCTTGGCGTTGGAGAAGTCGTCGACCACCAGGATGTCGTGCCCGGCCTCGATGAGGGCCAGGACCGTGTGTGAGCCGATGTAGCCGGCACCGCCGGAGACGAGAACGCGCATGGGCTGCAACCTAGCCGGTCGCGGACCACGCCCCCTCCCCCGCACCGACGACCCCAGACCCACGACCACACCGACGACCCGCGGCCGGGCGTGAGCAGCACCACATCGGCTCGGGGGCGGGGCCGGGCCTAGCCTGGGGGCAGTCCGTGGACTCCAGCAGGGAGCCGCGAGATGCACCACGAGGAGCTCGACGATGAGCGAAGAGACCGCCCCCTACGGCAGCGGCACCCCCGCACCCGCCCCCACCGCCGCGCAGGCCCCCGCCAAGCGGGTGCGCACCCACCACCTGCGCGAGATGAAGGAGCGCGGGGAGAAGATCACCATGCTCACGGCGTACGACATGTACACCGCGGCCACCTTCGACGAGGCCGGCATCGACCTGCTGCTGGTCGGCGACTCGGCCTCCAACAACGTGCTCGGCAACGAGACCAGCCTGCCGATCACCGTCGACGAGCTGCTGCCGCTGACCCGCGCGGTCGCCGGCGCCGCCCGGCGGGCGATGGTCGTGGGCGACCTGCCGTTCGGCAGCTACCAGGCCTCCCCCGAGCAGGGCTACCTGACCGCGGTGCGGTTCATGAAGGAGGCCGGGGCGCACTGCGTGAAGCTCGAGGGCGGCGTCGAGATGGTGCCGGTCATCGAGAAGCTGACCCGCGGGGGCGTCCCGGTGATGGCGCACATCGGCTTCACGCCGCAGTCCGAGCACACCCTGGGCGGCTACCGGGTGCAGGGGCGCGGCGAGGCCGCCGAGCGGGTGCGCCGCGACGCGCTCGCGGTGCAGGAGGCCGGTGCGTTCGCGGTGGTGATGGAGATGGTGCCCGGCGACGTCGCGGCCGAGATCAGCGCCGAGCTGGCCATCCCGACCATCGGCATCGGCGCCGGCGCCGGCTGCGACGGCCAGGTGCTGGTCTGGCAGGACGCCTTCGGGCTGCGCACCGGGCGGATGGCCCGCTTCGTCAAGCAGTACGCCGACGTGCACAGCGTGCTGCTCGAGGGCGCGCGCGCCTACGCCGCCGACGTCAAGGGCGGCACCTTCCCCGCCTCCGAGCACACCTTCTAGGCCGGGGGCCAGGTGGACACCCAGACCCTGCTCAACCTCGGCCTCGTCCTGCTCTTCGTCATGGTGGGAGGTGTCTTCGCCGGCACCGAGATCGCGCTGGTCTCCCTGCGCGAGTCGCAGCTCGACCAGCTCGACAAGCGGGGCGGCCGGGGCGCGCGCGTCGCCTCGGTCGCGCGCGACCCCAACCGCTTCCTGGCCGCGGTGCAGATCGGTGTCACCGTGGCGGGCTTCTTCTCCGCGGCGTACGGCGCCTCCACCCTGGCGCCCGACTTCGCGCCGGCGCTGGTCGCCCTCGGCCTGCCCACCGGCGCCGCCGACACGCTCGCGCTGGTCGTCCTCACCCTGGCCATCGCCTACACCTCCCTGGTGCTCGGCGAGCTGGTGCCCAAGCGGATCGCCCTGCAGCGCAGCACGAGCGTCGCGCTGCTCGTGGGGCCGCCCCTGGACCGCTTCGCCACGCTCGTGCGTCCGGTGGTGTGGTTCCTCTCGCTCTCCACCAACGCGGTGGTGCGGGTGCTGGGCGGTGACCCGCACGCGGCCTCCGAGGAGATGTCCGACGAGGAGCTGCGCTACCTCGTCGACCAGCACCAGGGTCTCGAGCCGGCCGAGCGGCAGATCCTCACCGACGTCTTCGACGCCGGCGACAGCACGCTGCGCGAGGTGATGCGCCCCCGCGGCGACGCGGTCGTGCTGGGCGCGGCGACCACCGTCGGCGAGGCCGTCGCGACCGTGCTCGAGCACCCCTTCTCCCGCTACCCGGTGGTGGGCCGCGGCCCCGACGACGTGCGCGGCTTCCTGCACGTGCGCGACCTGCTGGGCGCCGACCCGCAGGCGCCGGTCTCCTCGCTGGCCCGCGAGATCGCCTTCCTGCCCGGCACCAACAAGGTGCTGCCGACCCTGACCTGGATGCGCGACCACCGCAGCCACATCGCCGTGGTCGTCGACGAGTACGGCGGCACCGACGGCATCGTCACCCTCGAGGACCTGGTCGAGGAGCTCGTCGGCGAGATCCACGACGAGTACGACGCCCCGCTCGCGCACGCGCGCAACGGCACCGACGGCCTCGACGCGGGCCTGAGCATCGAGGACTTCGGGGCGGCCTCGGGGCTGGAGCTGCCCGACGGGCCCTACGAGACGGCCGCCGGCTTCGTGCTGCACCGCCTCGGGCGGGTCGCGCGCCTGGGCGACCTGGTCGCGGTCGAGGACGCCGAGCTGCACGTCGTCGGGCTCGAGGGCCACCGGATCACCCGCCTGGAGGTGCGGCCGCTCTCGAGCGGCACCGCGACGGACTGATGACCGCCGCGACGGCGCGACGTACGGTGGGCTGATGCGCCGACCGCTGCTGCTGGGTCTCGTCTCCACCGTCGCCGCCGCGCTGCTCGCGGCCCCGCCTGCCGGGTCGGGCCAGCCAGCAGGGCCAGCAGAGCCGGCCGAACGCCGCGCCGTGCCGGCGCTGCGGGTCACCACGCTCGCCGACGGCCTCGACCACCCGTGGGACATCGCCCCGATCGGCGGCGGCGACTACCTGGTGACCCAGCGCGACCGGGCGACGGTGTCGCTGCTGGGCGCCGACGGCGACGTGCGCCGGCTGGCCTTCCCCTCGCGCAACGTCTGGGTCTCGGGCGAGACCGGGCTGATGGGCCTGGTCGCCGACCCCCGCTTCGAGCAGAACCGGCGCTTCTACACCTGCCAGGGCGCGACCCGGTCGGGCGGCGGGCACGACGTGCGAGTGCTGGCGTGGAAGCTCAACCAGCGCGCCACCCGCGCCAAGCGGCGGGGACCGCTGCTGCGGGGCATCCCGGCCACCACCGGCCGCCACGGCGGCTGCCGGCTGCTGGTGGCCGACGACGGGGCGCTGGTCGTCGGCACCGGCGACGCCGCCATCGGCCGGAACCCACGCCGGCTCACCTCCCTGGGCGGCAAGACGCTGCGCCTGGACCGGATGACGGGCAAGCCCTGGCCGGGCAACCCGTTCCCGAGGGCGACCAGCACGCGCAAGCGCTACGTCTTCACCTACGGCCACCGCAACGTCCAGGGCCTGGCCCAGCGCAGCGACGGCTCGCTGTGGTCGGTGGAGCACGGCAGCTTCCGCGACGACGAGGTCAACCGGCTGGTGCGCGGCGGCGACCACGGCTGGCACCCCGTGCCCGGCTACGACGAGCAGGTGCCGATGACCGACCGCTCGCTGCCGGGTCGCCAGCGGGTGGCGCGCTGGCGCTCGGGCAACCCCACGATCGCCCCCGGCGGCGCCGACTTCGTGGCGGGCGGGAAGTGGGGGGCGCTGCGCGGCGACCTGGCGATGGCGGTGCTCAAGGACCAGCAGGTGCGCTTCCTCGACTTCGACTCGCGCGGGCGGCTGCGGGCCCAGCGGGTGCCCGACGAGCTGACCGGGCACGGGCGGATCCGCACCGTGGTGCGCGACAGCGACAACAGCCTGCTGCTGCTGACCGACAACGGCGGTGGCGCCGACGAGGTGCTGCGGGTCACGCCGCGCTAGCGCTGCTCACTCCCAGCCGAGCCAGATGCCGCCGGGCACCACGACGGCGAACCAGCTCAGCGCCGAGACGACCGCCACCCACGGCACCCAGCGCGGGTGCAGGGTGAACCAGGCGGAGGCGACGAGCAGGCAGAAGGCCCACCACACCAGCATCAGCGCCTGCACCCACCAGGGCGTGAAGGGCGCGCTGGCGGCGTACAGGAAGAAGGTCGTGGCCATGCCGACCATGCCCACGAAGGGCCACGGGTCGGCGGCGTCGGGGCGCGGGGCGGGACGGGTGCGTCGGCGCGAGACCACCGGCTCAGTCCTCGAGACCGGCGTCGTCCCAGCGCTCGTCCTCCTCCTCCCACTCCTCGTTGCGCGCCTGCGCGGTGTCGAGGGCCTGGGCCGCCGCCTCGCGGGAGTCGTAGGGGCCCAGGCGGTGCTTGGCCGGGCACAGGTCGTCGACCGTCTCGACCCGGTGGTGCTTGACGCAGAACCAGTACTGGTCGGGGTTGCCGCCTTCGCTCATGCCCCGAGACTAACGCGTGCGCCGGCCGCCTAGACTCGGTCGGCGTGACTCCCGTGGCCCCCGCGACCCTGTCTCCGCGCCGACCCGTGCCCGCCCACGTGGTGCGCCCCGAGTACGTCGACCGCGACGCGCCGGCGCCCTACACCGGGCCCGAGGTGAAGGACGCCGAGACCATCGAGCGGATGCGGGTCGCCGGCCGGCTCGCCGCGCAGGCCCGCGAGGAGGTCGGGCGCCACGTCGTGCCCGGCGTCACCACCGACGAGCTCGACCGCATCGGCCACGAGCTCCTCTGCGACCACGGGGCCTACCCCTCCACGCTCGGCTACCGCGGCTTCCCCAAGTCGCTGTGCTCGAGCGTCAACGAGGTGGTCTGCCACGGCATCCCCGACAGCCGGGTCGTCGAGGACGGCGACATCGTCAACATCGACATCACCGCCTTCCTCGACGGGGTGCACGGCGACACCAACGCGACCTTCCTCGCCGGCGACGTCGACGAGGAGTCGCGGCTGCTCGTCGAGCGCACCCGCGAGGCGCTCGAGCGGGGCATCAGGGCGGTCAAGCCGGGGCGCCGCATCAACGTCATCGGCCGGGTCATCGAGTCCTTCGCCAAGCGGCACGGCTACGGCGTGGTGCGCGAGTTCACCGGCCACGGCATCGGCACGCACTTCCACTCCGGGCTGATCGTGCCGCACTACGACGACCCGCAGCACGACGACCTGATCGAGGTCGGGATGACCTTCACCATCGAGCCGATGCTCAACCTCGGCACCCACGAGTGGGAGATGTGGGACGACGGCTGGACCGTCGTGACCGCCGACAAGCGCCGCTCGGCGCAGTTCGAGCACACCCTGCTGGTGACCGCCGACGGCGCCGAGGTGCTGACGAACCCCTGAGCGGTGGCCGGCGGCCGGTCAGGCGTCGTCGCCCAGCCGGCCCTCGACGCGCAGCACGTCGACCCGGTGCTCGTGGTCGTCGCTCATCACCGCGGCCAGGCGCAGGAAGCCCAGCGCCTCGGCGTACCGGCTCTGCCGCTCGAGGCTGCGCCCCAGCGCGTGGCAGGCCCAGACGTCGTCGGGGCGCTCCTCGACCAGCGCGCGCAGGTCGTCCTCGGCGCGGCCCAGCTGGGCGCGCAGCAGGAAGGCCCAGGCGCGCAGCGAGCGCAGCCCGCGGTTGTCGGGCTCGCGCTCGAGGGCGGGCTCGAGCACCTCGAGCGCCGGGCCGGGCGCGTTGCGGGCGAGCAGGTCGAAGGCGGTGCGGTAGGCGGACTCGGGCGCCCACTGCCCGGGGAAGAGCAGCGGCGGGGCCTGGATCGGGTACTCCTCGCTCATGGAAGGTCCAACGCGCCGGGCCACCTGGGTGTTCCGCTACCCTGGTGGCGCGGACGGGCTGGCCGGGCGACCGCGTCGTCCCTCTCGAGGGGCGCCGAGGAAGGTCCGGGCTCCACAGGGCGAGGTGGTGGGTAACCCCCACCCGGGGCAACCTGCGGGACAGTGCCACAGAGAACAGACCGCCACGACCGGCTCCGGCCGGACGGGGCAAGGGTGAAACGGTGGAGTAAGAGCCCACCAGCGTCCGGGGCGACCCGGACGGCTAGGCAAACCCCACCTGGAGCAAGGTCAAGAAGCCACCACTCGTGGTGGCGCGCGTGCGTCTGAGGGCGGCCCGCCCGAGCACGCGGGTAGACCGCTGGAGCCCACCGGCAACGGTGGGCCTAGATGGATGGTCGCCCCCCGGTCCGAGAGGTCCGGGGACAGAACCCGGCCTACAGGCCAGCCCGTCCGCACCCGGGCCGCTCCCCCGGGGTCGGTCCGCGAGCCCACCGACCCGCCGCCCCGCGCCCCGGCAGGGGCGGCGAGGGATCAGTTGATGCTGAGCGGGGTCGCCAGCTGGTTGGTGGTCCCGGCCGGGAGCCCGACGGCGGTTGCGGTGGTGGTCTTCATCTTCACACCGGTCCTGGCTCCCTCGCTCGTCCCGCACGCCGGGTTGTCGATCGACGCGGAGGTGAGGGATACCGCCGGCGCTGCCCCGGCGCCGGTCACGTCCGGCACACCGAGCGAGCCCGGTGAGCCGAGGTAGACAAGGGTCTTCGCGAAGGCCGGGATACCGCTGCTGGAGTTGAGGTAGGGCGTACCCGTGCAGCCGGCACCGGTGTAGTAGGTCTGCGACGTGGGAATCGTGCCGTCCCAACGGGCCGTGAGCAGGTAGCCGGTCGAGGTGAGCAGCGTGAAGGAGCTGCGATCGATGGACATCAGGTCCCCGAGGGTGACGCCGTCACCGTCGACGAGCTCGAATCCCCCACCTGCGCCTGCGGGCCCCTGCGGGCCAGTGGCTCCTTGCGGACCAACGGGGCCGATCAGACCGGGCGCACCGGCGGGGCCAGCCGGTCCCTGCGGGCCGGTCTCGCCCGCGTCACCCTTCGGACCCTGCGGACCGGTCTCACCCGTGTCACCCTTCGGCCCCTGCGGGCCGGTCTCACCTGCCTCACCCTCGGGGCCCTGCGGGCCAACGGCGCCGTCCTCGCCGTTCGTGCCGTCGAGGCCAGGAAGGCCCATGGGGCCGATCTGTCCCGCGGGCCCGATCGGTCCCATCGGACCGACCGGGCCCGGGGAACCGTCAGCGCCAGGCGCCCCCTTCGGTCCTGGTGCGCCGTCGTTGCCGTCGATGCCGTCGATGCCGTCGACGCCGTCGATGCCGTCGACGCCGGGCAGTCCGGCCGCCCCCCGGACGCCCTCCTCGTTCCAGGAGATGCGACGCTCGCGCAGGCGCCACTTGGCCTCGTCGGTGGCACACGGGCGCTTGCTGCTCTCGAGGCGCAGGTCGCCGGTCTTGAGCCGGTAGCAAGCGTTGACGACACCGTCGTCCTTCATCGCTGAGCTGGCGTAGGCGCCGCTCACGGCGACGGTCAGGGCGACAGAGGCGACGGCAACGCCGGCGAGGCGCGACCGGTTGACGTGGAGAGCCACAGGAATCCTTGCGGTCGGGGGTGAAGTCAGAGAACGCTCCCACTCCCTGGTGTCGCTGCGCAGCCGATCGACGCAAACGTGCCCTGGTGGGCTGGACCGCCCTGCCAGGCCAGCAGTCAGCGTCCGGCGGGACCTAGGTCCCGCGCGAGGGGGTCGTTGGTGTCTGCAGCAGCCGGGCCGCGCGCCACGACGCTGGGACCCATGGCCGGCCCCGCCCGCACCGAGAGCCCCGCTCGGCCCGCGACCCCACCCGACGCAGCCCACGGGCTCCCCGCCCATGAGGTGGTGCTGCTGCTCGCCACCGATCCCGCCCGGGGCCTCGGCGAGGCGGAGGCCGCGCAGCGGCTGATCCGGTTCGGGCCCAACGCGCTGCCGGTCACCAGGAGCGCCGGGCCGCTGCTCCGGCTGGCGCGCCAGCTGCACAACCCGCTGATCTACGTGCTGCTCGCCTCGGTGCTCGTCACCGCCGCGCTCGGGGAGCTGGTCGACTCCTCGGTGATCCTCGGTGTGGTCGTCGTCAACGCCGCGGTCGGCTTCGTGCAGGAGTCCCGCGCCGAGGCGGCGCTGGAGGGCCTGCGGGCCATGGTGCGCACCACGGCGAGCGTCGTGCGCGACGGACAGGTGCGCAGCCTGCCCTCGGCCGAGCTGGTGCCCGGCGACCTCGTGGTGCTCGAGGAGGGCGCCAAGGTGCCCGCCGACCTGCGCGTGACCCGGGCCGACGAGCTGCGGGTCGACGAGTCGGCCCTGACCGGCGAGTCGGCTCCGGTGGCCAAGCACGAGGTGGTGCTCCCCGGCCAGGTGGCGGTGGCAGACCGCCGCAACATGGCCTACTCGGGGACCCTGGTCACCACCGGCAGCGGCAGCGGCGTCGTGGTCGCCACCGGCGCCGAGACCGAGCTGGGCGACATCCACCGCCTCGTCGGGGCGGCTGAGGGCCTCTCGACGCCCCTGACCCGCAAGCTGGCCTGGTTCAGCAAGCTCCTGACGGTGGCCATCGTGGCGCTGGCGGCGGCCACCTTCTTGATCGGCCTGCTGCGGGGCCAGGAGATGGCCGAGACCTTCACCGCCGCGGTGGCCCTCGCCGTGGGTGCCATCCCGGAGGGGCTGCCCGCCGCGGTCACCATCACCCTGGCCATCGGGGTGGCGCGGATGGCGCGGCGCCGAGCCGTCGTACGCCGCCTGCCCGCGGTCGAGACGCTGGGCAGCACAACCGTGATCTGCTCCGACAAGACCGGCACCCTGACCCAGAACCAGATGACCGTGCGTGCCGTGTGGACCCAGGAGGGGGAGGTGGAGCTGACCGGCTCGGGCTACGCCCCCGACGGGGTGCTGCGCGACGACCGGGGCGCCACGCTGACGCCGCTGCCCCGCTCGGCGCTGTGGTGGACGCTGCTGGTGGGAGTCGCCTGCAACGACGCCGCCCTGGCCCGCCGCGACGGGCGGTGGCGGGTCGTCGGCGACCCCACCGAGGGCGCGATGCTGGTCGCCGGCGCCAAGGCCGGCCTCGACCGTGACCGGGTCGAGGCCCTCGCCCCCCGCGAGGCCACGGTCCCGTTCTCCTCCGACCGGCGCTGGATGGCCACGCTGCACCGCGACCTCACCGCCGACGACCCGGACCAGCAGGTGGTCGTGGTGAAGGGCGCCGCCGAGCAGGTGCTCGAGCGGTGCACCAGACAGCTGCGAGCCGACGGGTCGAGCGGCCCCGTCGACCGCACGCTCGTGCTCGGGGCCGCGCACGCCCTGGCCCAGCAGGGGCTGCGGGTGCTGGCGACGGCGGTGCGCCCGCTGACCGGCGCCGAGCGCGGCGATCCGGCCACCTTCGACGCCGAAGCGGTGCCGGGCGACCTGGTGCTCACCGGGCTGCAGGCGATGCTCGACCCGCCGAGGCCCGCCGCCGCCCGGGCGGTCGCGGCCTGCCTGGCCGCCCGGGTCTCGGTCAAGATGATCACCGGCGACCACGCCGCCACGGCCACGGCCGTCGCCCGGCACGTCGGGCTGCTCGACGAGTCGGCGACCGGCCCCGTGCCGGTGCTCACCGGCACCGACCTGGCGGCCCTCGACGCCCAGGAGCTGCCGGCCGCGGTGGACGGCGCCGTCGTGCTGGCCCGGGTCTCCCCCGAGCAGAAGCTGCGCCTGGTCGAGGCGCTGCAGGGCCAGGGCCACGTCGTGGCGATGACCGGCGACGGGGTCAACGACGCGCCCGCGCTGCGCCAGGCCGACATCGGGGTGGCGATGGGCACCGGCGGCACCGAGGTGGCCAAGGACGCCGCCGACATGGTGCTGCTCGACGACGACTTCGCGACCATCGAGGCCGCGGTG
This sequence comes from Nocardioides salarius, assembly GCF_016907435.1. NCBI lineage: Bacteria > Bacillati > Actinomycetota > Actinomycetes > Propionibacteriales > Nocardioidaceae > Nocardioides > Nocardioides salarius. The sequence goes on from NZ_JAFBBZ010000001.1 coordinate 506,777, forward strand.
GAGGAGGGACGCGGGGCCTTCGACAACCTGACGAAGTTCATCGCCTGGACGCTGCCCACCAACATCGGCGAGGGCCTGGTGATCCTGGTGGCCGTGCTGCTGGGCACCGCCCTGCCGATCCTGCCCACCCAGATCCTGTGGATCAACATGACCACCGCGGTGCTGCTGGGGCTGATGCTCGCCTTCGAGCCCCGCGAGGACGGCATCATGACCCGCCCGCCCCGCGACCCCGACCAGCCGCTGCTCACGCGCGCCCTGACGGCCCGCATCCTGCTGGTCTCGGCACTGCTGGTCGCCGGGTCGTGGTGGCTCTTCCAGTGGGAGCAGTCCCGCGGGGCCGGCCTCACCGAGGCGCGCACGGCCGCGCTCAACGTCTTCGTCGTCGTCGAGGCCGTCTACCTCTTCAGCTGCCGCTCCCCCAGGCTCTCGGCCTGGCGCCTGGGCCTGTTCACCAACCGGTGGCTGCTCGTGGGCGTGGGCCTCCAGGCGCTGGGGCAGCTGGCCCTGACCTACCTGCCGGCCATGAACGCGGTCTTCGACACCGCGCCGCTCCCGGCCAGCACGTGGGCGCGGATCGCGGCGGTCGCCGCGCTGGCCGGCCTGGTCATCGCCGCCGACAAGCGGCTGAGGAGCCGCGGCGCGCCCCGCGCACCGACCCCGGCGCCGACCGGGGTCCCCACCTAGTCGAGCGCCGAGAAGGCGTCGTACACCATGAACGCCGGCCACACGACGCCCTCGAGCACCGCCAGGACGTGCCACCAGAACCCGTCGGGGGCGTCCTTCCAGAAGTAGACCCAGGCGCCGAACACGCCCAGGCCGTAGATCGCGCCGCCTCCTGCCGCCCCGCCACCGCTGCTGCCCGCCACGTGCCTCGCCCTCCTCGTGCCGTCCGGGGCCGTCGACCCGGCCCGCACCCACGGTGCGCCGGCGGCCCGCTCCCCCACCAGGGCCCAACGGACCCCCGCGGCGGGTCGGACGACCGTGGGCGCCCCGCCCCGTCGGCGACAACCTGGGGAGCGACCCACGACCGAGCACAGGGAGCACCCATGCCGACCACCGCGCCGACCGCCGCACCGACAGCCGCACCGACCGCCACGGCCCGGGCCCTCGTGGCCCCGGGCAAGGGCCTGCTGGCCATCGACGAGAGCCAGCCCACGATGACCAAACGCCTCGCGCGCATCGGTGTCGAGTCGACGGGGGCGACCCGGCTGGCCCTGCGCGAGCTGCTGCTCACCACCCCCGGTCTCGAGGAGCACGTCAGCGGCGTCATCCTCTACGACGAGACCATCCGCCAGCGCACCAGCAGCGGGGCGCTGGTGCCCGAGCTGCTCGCCGGCGCCGGGATCGTCCCCGGCATCAAGGTCGACCGGGGCACGGTACCCCTCGCCGGCTCGCCCGGCGAGCTGGTCACCCAGGGGCTCGACGGGCTGCGCGAGCGCTTCGCCGAGTACGCCGCCCTGGGCGCGCGCTTCGCCAAGTGGCGAGCGGTGCTGCGCATCGACGCCACCCTGCCGACCCCGGCGTGCGTGAGCGCCAACGCCCACGCGCTGGCCCGCTACGCTGCACTGGCCCAGGAGGCCGGGCTGGTGCCGGTGGTCGAGCCCGAGGTGCTGATGGACGGCGCGCACTCGCTGGAGCGCTGCGCCGAGGTGACCGCGCAGGTCCTGCGGGAGGTCTACGCCGAGCTGGCCCGCCAGCACGTCACCCTCGAGGCGACCCTGCTCAAGCCCAACATGGTCCTGCCGGGGACCCTCTCGCCGGAGACCGGGACGATCGAGGACCACGTGGTCGCCGAGCGCACCGTCGCGGTGCTGCGCGACACCGTGCCGGCCTCGGTGCCCGGCATCGTCTTCCTCTCCGGCGGCCAGAGCCCGCAAGAAGCCACCGCCCGGCTCGACGCGCTCAACCGGCTCCCTGCGCCGCAGCCCTGGCAGCTGAGCTTCTCCTACGGCAGGGCGCTGCAGGCCCCGGTGCTCGACGCCTGGCGCGGCGAGCCGGCCAACGTGGCCGCCGCCCAGGCGGTCCTCGCCGAGCGGGCACGGCTCACCGGCGCCGCCCGCCGGGGCCGCTACGACAGGGCCTCCGAACCGGCCGCCCCGGTGGCCGGGTGAGGGCCGCGGAGCTTCATCGGCCGGCCGACGGATCTCCTGAGTGGACGATGAAGCTTCATCGGCCACCCAGGTGGTTCATCGGCCGGCCGATGAACCTCCCGGCCGGCGGCGCCCGGTCTCGTGCTGCCGGGTGGCGATGATGGCGGCCTGGGTGCGGCTCTCGACGCCGAGCTTGCCGAGCACCGTGGAGACGTAGTTCTTCACCGTCTTCTCGGCCAGCTCGAGGCGCTCGGCGATCTGGCGGTTGGTCAGGCCCTCGCCGACCAGGTCGAGGACCTGGTGCTCCTTGGGCGTCAGCTGCTTGGTCACCCAGTCCTCCGGGGGCCCGTCGCGCAGCCGGGCGAGGACCTGCGCGGTGACCGCCGGGTCCAGCATCGACTGACCGGCCGCCACCCGGCGCACGGTCTCGACGAAGTCGTTGCCCTTGACCTGCTTGAGCACGTAGCCGGCGGCGCCGGCCATGATGGCGGAGAAGAGCGCCTCGTCCTCGTCGTAGGAGGTCAGGATGACGGCCGCGATCGTGGGGTCGACCGAGCGCACCTGGCGGCAGACCTCGACGCCGGACCCGTCGGGCAGGCGCTGGTCGAGGACGGCGACGTCGGGACGCAGCGCCGGGATCCGCCGGGCGGCCTCCTGGGCCAGGCCCGACTCGCCCACCACCACGATGTCGCCCTGGCTCTCCAGCAGCTCACGCGTGCCGCGGCGCACCAGCTCGTGGTCGTCGAGCAGGTAGACCCGGATCACCGGGCGCTCCCCGTGCTCGCCTGCCCGGCCAGGACCGTCGACTTCCCACATGACCCGAACCTAGGCGCGACCCGGCCGGTCTGCCCCGGCCCAGCGGCACCACCCGGCAGGACCTTGGTCCCGGAGTGCGCAGTTCCGGAGTGCGCGGCCCAGGAGTGCGCGGCCCGCGGACCTCCGGCCCCCCGGTCCCGCGACCAACGGCCCTGCCCGGCCCGGGCCCCGGACGGCACCGTGGTCGGATGGCACCCACCTCACCGCCGGCCACCGCGGACCCGACGCACGCCCCGCCGCGCCCACGCGTCCTCGTGGCCGTCGGCGGCTCGGACCCCGGGTCGGCGGCACGCTGGGCCGCCCGGGAGGCCGTCCGCGGTGGAGCCACGGTGCACCTGCTGCAGGTCGCCCCGACCACGCTGGCGCGCGAGCAGGGCCGCACGGCGCTGCGCACCGCCGCGGCGGCGTGCTTCGACGAGGTCGGCGACCGCGTGCGGGTAGAGACCGAGCAGGCGGTGGGCCACCCGCCGGAGGTCCTGGTCGCGGCCGCGCCCGCCGCCCGCCTGGTCGTGACAGGACGCCGCGACAGCAGCTCGTGGCACTCCACCGGCTCGGTCTCCGCGGCCCTCGCCGACCTCACCGACGTCGCGATGTGCGTGGTGCCGCCGTCGTGGAGCGCGCCGCGACGCTCGCTGGTGGCCGTCGGGCTCGACCCGGACCGGCCCGACCGGGCCGCCCTGACCGAGGCCGTACGCCGCGCGCGACTCGGACGGGCGGTGCTGCGGGTGCTGGTGCACCGACCCGGCTCGCTGGCGCCCGACCCGGTGGCGGGGCCCGACGCGCTGCGCCGCCGCGCCCAGGAGGTGCTGGCCGAGTGCGGCGGCGACGCGTGCGACGTCGAGGTCTCGGTGGACGAGGGGCACCCGTCCTCGGGGCTGCTGGCGGCCGCGCGCACCGCCGACCTGCTCGTGCTCGGCCGGCGCGAGCACCGCGGCGGACCGGCGACATACCTCGGGCCCGTCGCGCGCGCGGTGCTGCCGTGGGCCGAGTGCCCCGTCGTGCTGAGCCGCCCCGAGCGCGACCGTGCGCCGGGGCCGGCACGTGTCCCTGCCGGCGAGGACCTTGGGCCCTGACGCGGGCGCCGCCCACGGCGGAGCCTGGAACCCCCAGCACCGCACCGCCCCACGAGGGGCCCACCAGAGGAGCCGACCATGCGGGTCGCCGAGGTCATGACCGCACCACCGCTCACCACCACGACCGACGCCGGGGTCGACGACGCCCTGGCGCTGCTCGCACGCCACCACGTCAGCTCGCTGCCGGTCGTGGACGCCGCCGGCAGGCTGCAGGGCCTGCTGCACGAGGTCGACGTGATCCGGGGCCGGGTCCCGCACGCAGCGCTCGCCGGCGGCACGCCCGGGCCCGGCGCGCCGCCCGCCGTCGTCGGTGACGTGATGGCGCCGGTGCCCGCGCGCCTGGGCCCCGACACCGACCTGGCGACGGCGGCCGACCTGCTGGGCTCGTCGAGCGTGACGAGCCTGCCCGTCGTCGACGACCAGGGGCACGTGGTCGGGGTGGTGAGCCGCAGCGACGTCGTGGGAGTGCTCACGGGCACCGCCGGCGATGCCGACGACGGCCTCGACACCCTCACGCGCCGGCTGCTGCAGCTGGCCTGTCGCGCCCCGAGCGTGCACAACACCCAGCCCTGGCTGTGGCGGGCCACCGGCTCCGTCATCGAGCTGTACGCCGACCCCGCGCGCCAGCTGGCGGCCGCGGACCCCGACGGGCGCAGCCTGCGCATCAGCTGTGGCGCCGCCCTGCACCACCTGCAGGTGGCCGCCCGCGCGCTCGGGCAGGGCTGCACGGTCGAGCGGCTGCCCGCCGGGCCCGGCTCGACGCTGCTGGCCCGGGTGAGCCTCGAGGCGGGGCCCGACCAGCCCGGCACGCCGCCGACGGACGCGGACGCACGAGCCGACCTGGAGGCCATCACGGCCCGGGTCACCGACCGCAGGCGCTTCACCAGCTGGGAGGTGCCCGCGCCCCGGCTCGAGCACCTGGCGGGCATCGGCGCCCGCGCGGGCTGTGCCGTCGTACCCGTGGTCGACCCGGGCCGCCGGCACCGGCTGGAGGAGCTCGTCGAGCAGGCCCGGGACCTCCTGTCGCAGGACCCCGCGGTGCAGGCCGAGCAGCGGGCCTGGGTGCAGCGCAGCACCCACGACGGAGTCCCGCGGGAGGCCACCGAGGGGCCGGCCACCCGCTTCGACGACCGGCCGGTCGTCGACCCCGGCGGCATCGACCGCGCCGACGGCGTGCTGGTGCTGGCCACGCCGACCGACGAACCGCTCGACCACCTGCGCGCCGGCGAGGCGCTGAGCCGGACCTCGCTCAGCGCCACCACCGGTCTGCTGTCGATGGTCCCGCTGAGCCACGTGGTGGAGCGCCCCGAGACCCGTCGGGCCCTGCAGCGCGACGTGCTGGGCAGCGCCCTGGTGCCGCAGCTGCTGGTGCGGGTCGGGTGGCAGGAGAGCTCGCGCGAGCGGCTCGCGCCGAGCCCGCGACGTCCGCTCGCCGACGTGCTGCTGCACTGAGCGGCGGTCGGCCCGGGACGCCTCCGGTCCCCCGCGCGGGCGTGCCGCACGCCCGGGCGACGTGCTGGGATGGGCCGATGGCCCACCGCTACCCCTTCGCCTTCAGCCCCGCCTACCGTCTGCCGGCCCTGGCCCTGGCCATCACCCCCCGCACGGCGTGGGTGGAGGTCGACGAGCCGGGCGCGCCCGCGCCCGAGCTGCGGGTGCGCTTCGGGCCGTGGCGGCTGCGCACGCCCATCGAGAACATCACCGGCGTGCAGCGCAGCGGCGGCTTCGCCTACCTCAAGACCGTCGGGCCGCCGCACCTGTCGTTCACCGACAAGGGGGTCACCTTCGCGACCAACGGCGACGCCGCCGTCTGCCTCGAGCTGCGCTCCCCGGTGAAGGGGATCGACCCCACCGGCCGCATCGTGCACCCCGGCGTGACCCTGACCGTCGCCGACCCCGACGCCCTCGCCTCGGAGGTCAGCGCCCACCCGGCGCGATGAGCCCCGGCTGACGCGACCCGGACCACGACCCCGGGAGGGGCGCTCAGCCCACCTCGACCAGCTCGAAGGCCACCCGGCGCTGCTGCACGTCGGCGGTGACGAGCCGCACGCGTACGTCGGTGCCGAGCGGCAGCTCCGCCCCGGTGCTGGTGAGCCGGCCCTCGACCGCCGGCGACTGCACGACGACCGAGCCGCGGGTGGGCTCCTTCTCGTCGACGTCGACGACGACCCCGGCGAAGACCTCGCCGACCCGCTCCTCCAGCACCCCGGCCTCGACGAGGTCGAGCACCCCGCGCTCGTAGGCACCGGCCCGCTGGGCCGAGGTGCGCAGCGTCTCGGGCAGGCCGGGGAGGGCCTGCAGCACCCAGACGGGCACCTCGGTGCCGGCGCACAGGGCCACGCACACCTCACCGGCGTACCGGTCGCCGAGACGACGCAGCGGCGCGGTGACGTGGGCGTACTCGGCCGCCAGCGCCGCGTGCAGCGGCTGCTCGGGCAGCTCGCCGTTGAAGCCGACGTACCCGCTGCCGCGCAGCAGGCGGGTGCTGGCGTCGACCATCGCGGCGTGCGCGGGCAGCAGCGGGTCGAGGGTGCGGATGAAGTCGGGGTAGAGCATCTCGGCCGGCCACTCGATGCCCAGCGCGCGGGCGGTGCGGTGCAGGCGCCGCACGTCGTGCGGGTCGGGCGGGGGCAGGGTGCGCAGCAGCCCGACGCGGGCGTAGACCATCAGGTCGGCGGCGCCGTAGCCGGTGAGCAGCGAGATCTGGGCGTTCCAGTCCTCCATCGCCAGCCGCTCGCGGAACCCCAGGTGCCAGTGCTCGCCCTCGACCTCGACCTCCTGCTCGGGCAGCGGCAGCGAGACCCCGCCCCGCGCGGCCTCGCGGGCCAGGCGCAACGGCCCCACCTCGGCCAGCAGCCGCACCGTCTCGGGCGCGGTGCCGTCGTCGAGGCCGGCCTGCGCCTGCTGGTAGGTCAGCTGGGCGGTCGAGCGCACCAGCGCCCGCTCGACGCGTACGTCGGTGCCCTCGCCGTCGGCGTCGAGCCGGATCGTCCACAGCAGCGCCGGCCGGGTCTCGCCGGCCAGCAGCGACGCGGCGCCCTCGCTGATCACCGGTGGGTGCAGCGGCACCTTCGACTCGGGCGCGTAGAGCGTCTCGCCGCGCCGGTTGGCCTCGAGGTCGACCGGGTCGCCGGGGCTGACGAAGGCGGCCACGTCGGCGATCGCGTAGTGCACCACGAAGCCGTCGCCGTCGCGCTCGATGTGCATCGCCTGGTCGAGGTCGCGGGCGCCCTCGGGGTCGATGGTCAGCATCGGCAGGTCGGTGCGGTCGAGGTCGGGCAGCCGGGGCTCGGCGGCGGCCCTGGCCGCCGCCTCCTCGACCTCGGGCGGGAAGTGCGGGGTGACCCCCAGCTCCTTCCTCAGCTGTTCGACGCCCTCGCGCAGCCGGTGCGCGGCGACGCCGTCGTCATGGGTACGGACCCGGAGCACGCGGTTGCTGGGCATGCAGGCACCATAACGACCACCATGCTGATCCTGCTGCCCCCCAGCGAGGGCAAGTCCGCTCCACGGCGCGGCAAGCCCCTCGACCTGGCCTCCCTGTCGTTCCCCGGCCTCACCCCGACACGCGAGCGGCTGCTCGACGCGCTGGTCGACCTGTGCTCAGGCGACCCGCAGGTGGCGGCGCGGGTCCTCGACGTCGGCAGCACCCAGCTCGACCTCGTCGACCTCGACCGCGGGCTGCGCACCAACCCCACCGCGCGCGCCGACGCGGTGTACGCCGGGGTGGTCTACGACGCCCTCGACGTCACCACCCTCAGCCCCGCCGCCCGGCGCCGGGCCACCAGCCGGCTGGCGATCACCTCCAGCGTCTTCGGGCTGGTGCGTCCGGGTGACCGCATCCCGGCCTACCGGCTGTCCGGCGGCACCAGCCTGCCCGGCGTCGGCCCGGTCGCGGGGGCCTGGCGCGAGGTGCTGGGCCCCGCCACCGCCGAGGCGCTGGGCGGCGGTCTGCTCGTCGACCTGCGCTCCAGCACCTACGCCGCGTTCTGGCGTCCCACCCCCGACCTGGCGTCGCGGGTCGCGACCGTGCGGGTGCTGCACGAGGTCGACGGCACCCGCAAGGTGGTCAGCCACTTCAACAAGGCCACCAAGGGCCGGCTGGTGCGCGCGCTGCTCGAGGACGGCGCCAACCCGCGCACGCCCGCACGTCTCGCCGAGGCGCTGCGCGACCTGGGCTGGCACGTCGAGGCCGGCGACCCGGGCCCGAAGGGGACCCAGCTCGACGTGGTGGTCAGCGACCTGTAGGCACGCCGCCGAGCAGCCCGAGCACCGGGTCGACGACGCCGTCGAGCAGGTCGGTGACCGCGTCGGTGAGCGGCACCACGGCCGCGGTGACCGGGGTGGTGACCCCGCCCGTGGCGCTGCCGGCGACGTCGGCGACACCGCCCACCACCGGGTCGAGCACCCGCGAGACGGCGCCGTCGCGTGCCGGAGGCGCCGGCAGCGCCGGCGGTGCCGGAGCCGGTCCGGGGGGCGGCGTCGGCGCGGGCGGCGGGGCGGACGGCTGACCAGGCGCGGGGGCCTGGGCCGGCGGGCCGGCGGGCGCCGGGGCCAGCACGGTGCCCGGCACCACCGTGGTCGGCGGGCTCGCGCCCGGCGTGACCCGGGCCGCGCCCGCGACCGGGGCCCCCTCGGTCCCCTCGGTCCCCTCGGTCCCCTCGGTCCCCTCGGTCCCCTCGGTCCCACCGTCCGCCCCGGGCACGAGCAGGTCGGGCAGCTGGGCGAGCACGTCGTCGCGCAGCCCCGCACCGACGTCGGTGGCCAGCAGCCCCGCACCGGCGAGGGTCACGAACGCGGCGCAGGCGACCCGCAGCCCCCACGTCGTACGCCGCTCGCGACGCACCGCGACGCCCTCGGCGCCCGGCGCGGGCAGGGGCACCTCGGGGGGCCGCAGCGCGGCCACCAGCTCGGCGCCCACCGCGGAGGGCAGCACCCGCACGGGCGCGGCGGTCGTGGCTCGCTCGCGCACCGAGGACCACTGCCAGGGAGCGTCCGGGGGCGCGGGCGAGGGCTCGCCACCGGGCGAGTCGGGCTCTGCCACCGGGACCCCCCACGGATCGGCGCTGCTCGGACCGCTCCATCATGCCGCACCCGCGACCCGCGCGGGCCGACTTGACCACCGCGGAGGGTGAAGTCTCACGACGGCCCGCGAGGCACGGTGGGGCCATGACCTTCCGCGCACTCGTCCTGAACTGCACGCTGAAGAGCTCGCCGGCCCCGTCGAGCGCCGACAAGCTGGGCCGCGAGGTGCTCGCCGTGCTCGAGGAGCACGGCGGCAGCGGCGAGGTGGTGCGCGTCGTCGACCACCGGGTCCGCTTCGGCGTCTCCACCGACGAGGGCGACGGCGACGAGTGGCCCGCCATCCGGCAGAAGATCCTCGCCTGCGACGTGCTCGTGCTGGCCACCCCGATCTGGCTGGGCCAGCCCTCGTCGGTGGTGAAGATGGTGCTCGAGCGCCTCGACGCCGAGCTGGCCGAGACCGACGACGCCGGGCGCCCGGTCCTCTTCGACAAGGTCGCCCTCGTGGCCGTGGTCGGCAACGAGGACGGGGCCCACCACACCACCGCCGAGCTGCTCCAGGGGCTCAGCGACGTCGGGATGACCATCCCGGCCCAGGCGGCGACGTACTGGGTGGGCGAGGCGATGCACGGCACCGACTACAACGACCTCGAGGAGACCCCCGAGGGCACCGCGTCGACCACGCGCACCGCGGCGGCCAACGCCGCGCACCTCAGCGGGCTGCTGCGCGGGTCGGGCTACCCCGCCGGGTAGGCCCGCAGACCGACGCGGGAGTCAGCGGACGGGATGGCCGCCCTGGGCCAGGGCGTCCTTGACCTGGCCCACGGTGAGCGTGCCGAAGTGGAAGACCGAGGCCGCCAGCACCGCGTCGGCGCCCGCGTCGACCGCGGGCGCGAAGTGCTCGGGCGCCCCGGCGCCTCCCGAGGCGATCACCGGGATGCTCACCTCGCGGCGCACCGCCTCGATCAGCTCGAGGTCGAAGCCGTCGCGGGTGCCGTCGGCGTCCATGGCGTTGAGCAGGATCTCCCCCGCGCCCAGCTCGGCGGCCCGGTGCGCCCACTCGACGGCGTCGAGCCCGGCCGAGGTGCGCCCGCCGTGGGTGGTCACCTCGAAGCCCGAGCCGGTGCCGCTCGCGCGGCGCGCGTCGACCGAGAGCACCAGCACCTGGTTGCCGAACCGGTCGGCGATCTCGGCGACCAGCTCGGGGCGGCGGATCGCGGCGGTGTTGACCGCGATCTTGTCGGCGCCCGCGCGCAGCAGCCGGTCGACGTCGGCCACCGAGCCCACGCCGCCGCCGACGGTGAGCGGGATGAAGACCTGCTCGGCGGTCGCCGCCACGATCTCCATCGTGGTGGCGCGGCCCTCGTGGGAGGCGGAGATGTCTAGGAAGGTCAGCTCGTCGGCGCCCTCGGCGTCGTAGAGCTTGGCCAGCTCGACCGGGTCGCCGGCGTCGCGCAGGCCCTGGAAGTTCACGCCCTTGACGACCCGGCCCCCGTCGACGTCGAGGCACGGGATGACGCGCACCGCGAGGCTCACGAGGCGCCCCTGGTCAGGGCGAGCGCGTCCTCGAGGGTGAAGCGGCCCTCGTAGAGGGCGGTGCCGGCGATCGCGCCCTCGACACCGTCGGGGACCAGCGACATCAGCGCCTCGATATCGGCGAGCTCGGTGACCCCGCCGGAGGCGATGACCGGGCGGTCGGTGACCGCGCAGACGTCGCGCAGCAGCTGCAGGTTGGGCCCCTGCAGCATCCCGTCCTTGTTGACGTCGGTGACCACGTAGCGCGCGCAGCCCTCGGCGTCGAGGCGGGCCAGCACGTCGTAGAGGTCGCCGCCCTCGCGGGTCCAGCCGCGCGCGGCCAGGGTGCGCCCGCGCACGTCGAGGCCGATGGCGATCCGGTCGCCGTGCTCGGCGATCACCTTGGCGCACCACTCGGGCGACTCGAGCGCGGCGGTGCCGATGTTGACCCGGCGGCAGCCGGTGGCCAGCGCGGCCTCCAGCGACTCGTCGTCGCGGATGCCGCCCGACATCTCCACGTCGATGTCGAGCGCGCCGACGATCTGGGCCTGCAGGTCGCGGTTGGTGCCGCGTCCGAAGGCCGCGTCGAGGTCGACCAGGTGCAGCCACTCGGCGCCCGCGTCCTGCCAGCGGCGCGCGGCGGCGACCGGGTCGCCGTACACGCGCTCGGAGCCGGCGACGCCCTGGGCGAGCTGGACGGCGCGACCCTCGGTGATGTCGACGGCGGGGAGGAGCTGCAGGTAGTCGCTCATGGGACCTTCCGGGTGGTGGAGCCGCCTCAGCGGCGGAACAGCAGGGTGTGCAGGACGGGGGCGGCCAGGGCGGAGACGACCAGCGACAGGGCCGGCCAGGCCCAGCCGTCGGTGAGCAGGGCGACGAGGACGTTGAGCACCACGACCAGCACCACGGTGGTGGTGCGCTGGCGGCGCTCCCGCTCGGCGACGATGCCGGTCGGGCGGCCGGTGCGCGAGCGCTCGGGCAGCCACGAGGCCACCGCCCGGCGTCGCGCCGCGCGCCGCTCGCGACGCTCGGCCTCGGCCGCGCGCGCCGCGGCCAGCAGCGCCTGCTCGTGCTCGCGCGCCTCGCGCCGGCGCGCCCGCTCCTTGCTCATCGCCCGGTGCCCGCGCTCAGGACCGCAGGGTGGCGACCCAGTTGCGCAGCAGCGCCGCGCCGGCGTCGCCCGACTTCTCGGGGTGGAACTGGGTGGCCCACAGCGGTCCGTTCTCGACCGCCGCGACGAACCGGTCGCCGTCCTGCTCGGGGGCGCCGGTCTCGGCCCAGGTCACCAGCGGGGCGCGGGTGCGGTCGTTGGTCTCGAGCTCCCACTCGCGCACGCCGTAGGAGTGCACGAAGTAGAACCGCTCGCCCTCGACGCCGGCGAACATCGCCGAGCCCTCCGGCACCTCGACGGTGTTCCAGCCCATGTGCGGCACCACCGGTGCCTGCAGCCGCTCGACCAGGCCGGGCCACTCGTCGCAGCCCTCGCTCTCGACGCCGTGCTCGATGCCGCGCGCGAAGAGGACCTGCATGCCCACGCAGATGCCCAGCACCGGGCGGCCCCCGGCCAGGCGCCGCCCGATGATCCGCTCGCCCTTGACCTCGCGCAGCCCGGCCATGCACGCGGCGTACGCCCCGACGCCGGGCACCAGCAGGCCGTCGGCGGCCAGGCAGGCCTCGAAGTCGGAGGTCAGCTCGACCTCGGCGCCGGCGCGCTCGACGGCCCGCACGACCGAGCGCAGGTTGCCCGAGCCGTAGTCGAGGACCGCCACCGTGGGGCGATCGCTCACAGCGCGCCCTTCGTCGAGGGGATGCCGCTCTCGCGCGGGTCGATCGCGACCGCGTCGCGGAAGGCCCGGGCGAACGCCTTGAACTGCGTCTCCACGATGTGGTGCGGCTCGCGCCCGGCCAGCACCCGCACGTGCAGCGCGAGGTGGGCGTGGAAGGCGATCGTCTCGAAGACGTGGCGGGTCAGCGAGCCGAGGTAGCCGACCCCGCTGCCGCCCAGCGAGACGTACTGCTGGCCCTCGGGCTCGCCGGTGTGCACGCAGTAGGGGCGGCCGGAGACGTCGACGACGGCCTGGACCAGCGCCTCGTCGAGCGGCACGGTCGCGTCGCCGAAGCGGCGTACGCCGGCCTTGTCGCCCAGCGCCTGGCGCAGCGCCTGGCCCAGGGCGATCGCGGCGTCCTCGACGGTGTGGTGGGCGTCGATGTGCACGTCGCCCTCGACCTGGACGGTCAGGTCGACCAGCGCGTGGCGCGCGAACGCGGTGAGCATGTGGTCGTAGAAGCCGACCCCGGTGGAGATGTCGTGGCGGCCCGACCCGTCGAGGTCGACCTCGACGAGCACCTTGGACTCGCTGGTCTGTCGCTCGATGCGTGCGGTGCGGCTCATCGGCTGCTCACTTCCTGGGTCGGCGGGGTCAGCGGGGTCTGCGGGGAGTCCAGCGCCAGCACCTCGTCGAGGGCGGCGTCGAAGGCCATCATCTCCTCCGGGGTGCCCACCGAGACGCGCAGCCACCCCTCGGGGCCGGTCTCGCGCACCAGCACGCCCCGCTCGAGCAGCTGCTCCCAGGTGGCGTGGCGGTCGGCGAAGCAGCCGAACAGCACGAAGTTGGCGTCGCTGTCGGCGACCGTGAGTCCCTTGGCGCGCAGCGAGGCGACCGTGCGGTCGCGCTCGGCGCGCAGGTCGTCGACCCGGCCGAGCAGCTCGGGGGCGTGGCGCAGCGCGGCCAGCGCGACCGCCTGGGTCACCGCCGAGAGGTGGTAGGGCAGGCGCACCACGCGGATGGCGTCACAGATCGCCGGGTCGGCGGCCAGGTAGCCCAGCCGGGCGCCGGCCAGCGCGAACGCCTTGCTCATGGTGCGGGTCACCACGAGGTTGCGGTGCTCGGGCAGCAGCTCGAGCGCGCTCGGCGTGCCCGCGCGGCGGAACTCGCCGTACGCCTCGTCGATGACCACCAGGCCGCACGGCTCGTAGGAGGCCGCGGCCTCGCACAGCACGCCCACCGCCTCCGGTGCCAGGGCGGTGCCGGTGGGGTTGTTGGGGCTGGGCAGCAGGACGACGCTGGGCCGCTGCTCGAGCACCAGCGCGCGGGCGGCCTCGAGGTCGAGGGTGAAGTCGTCCTCGCGGCGACCCTGCACCCACTCGGTGGCGGTGTCGCGGGCGTACTCGGGGTACATCGAGTAGGTCGGGGCGAAGCTCAGCGCGCGCCGGCCCGGCCCGCCGAAGGCCTGCAGCAGCTGGAGCATGACCTCGTTGGAGCCGTTGGCCGCCCACACCTGCGCCGGGTCGATCGAGAAGCCCCGGGTGGGCTCGGTGTCGCGCGAGAGGTAGGCCGCCAGGGCGGCGCGCAGCTCGACGTGCTCGCGGTCGGGGTAGCGGTTCAGCGTCGTCGCGGCGGCACGCACCGCCTCGGCCACGTCGTCGGCGCAGGCCGGCGACGGGCCGTAGGGGTTCTCGTTGGTGTTGAGCTGCACCGGGGCGCGCTCCAGGGAGACCTGGGGCGCGCCGTACGGCGCCAGCCCCTGCAGCTCCTCGCGCAGCGGGGGGAAGACCATCGCCGGCCCCTAGCTCTCGAAGCGCACGCGCACGGCGGCGCCGTGACCGGGCAGGTCCTCGGCGTCGGCGAGGGTGACGACGTGGTCGGCCACCTCGGCCAGGCCCTCGCGCGAGTAGTCGACGACGTGCACCGACTTGGTGAACGCGCGCACCGAGAGCCCCGAGGAGTGGCAGGCGCAGCCGCCGCTGGGCAGCACGTGGTTGGAGCCGGCGCAGTAGTCGCCCAGGCTCACCGGGGCGTGCGGGCCCACGAAGATCGCGCCGGCGTTGCGCACCCGCGCCGCGACCTCGGACGCGTCGTCGGTGTGGATCTCGAGGTGCTCGGCGCCGTAGGCGTTGACGACCTCGAGACCCTGCTCGAGGTCGTCGACCAGCACGATGCCCGACTGGCGCCCGCCGAGGCTGGTGCGGATGCGCTCCTGGTGCTTGGTCACCGAGACCTGCTTGTCGAGCTCGGCGTCGACCTCGTCGGCGAGCCGCTCGGAGGTGGTCACCAGCACGCTCGCGGCCAGCGGGTCGTGCTCGGCCTGGCTGACCAGGTCGGCCGCGACGTACGCCGCCTGCGCGGTGTCGTCGGCCAGGACCGCGATCTCGGTCGGGCCGGCCTCGGAGTCGATGCCCACCACGCCCTTGAGCAGGCGCTTGGCGGTCACCACGTAGATGTTGCCCGGGCCGGTGACCATGTCGACGCGCTCGCACGGGCCGACCCCGTAGGCGAACATCGCGATCGCCTGGGCGCCGCCGACGGCGTAGACCTCCTCGACGCCGAGCATCTCGCAGGCCGCGAGGATGGTGGGGTGCACCTCGCCGCCGAAGTCCTTCTGCGGCGGGGAGGCCAGCGCCAGCGAGCGCACGCCCGCGGTCTGGGCGGGCACCACGTTCATCAGCACGCTCGAGACCAGCGGCGCGAGGCCGCCGGGCACGTAGAGGCCGACCCGGTCGATCGGCACCTTGCGGTGCGTCACCCGGGCGCCGGGGCCCAGGTCGGTGACGGCGTCGCGCTCGAGCTCGTTCGCGCAGGTCCTGCGCAGCCGCGCGATGGACTCCTCGAGCCCCGCGCGGATCGCCGGGTCGAGCTCCTCGAGGGCGCGGCGCATCGCCTCGGGGGCCACCCGCACGTCGTCGCGCTCGACCCCGTCGAACTTCGCCGACATCTCCTGGATCGCGGGGAGACCGCCGGTGCGCACCGCCTCGGTGATCGCATGCACCGCGGGCACGGCGGCCTCGACGTCGAAGTCGGCGCGGGGCAGGGCCGTGCGGTAGTCGAACGGCTCCCCTGCCGCGCGGCCGGTGGCGGCACTGCGCAGGTCGATGCGGCGGATCATGCCCCCGAGTCTACGAGCGCGCGCCCACCCGCACCGATTCAGCGGCGGTGATGGACAGCACGGCGCCCAGCTCGCGACCAACACGGTGACCAGCACGGTGCACGCCGGAGGGCTAGGTTGGTGGACGTGGACGACACGCTGCCGATGTTCCCGCTGGGCTCCGTGCTGTTCCCGGGCGTCAGCGTGCCGCTGACCGTCTTCGAGGACCGCTACCGGGCGCTGGTGCACCACCTGCTGCGCGTGGAGGACCCGACGCAGCGGCTGTTCGGCACCGTGGGCATCCGCGAGGGCTACGAGGTCGGCGACCACGGCGCGCAGTCGCTCTACCGGATCGGGGTCAAGGTGCTGCTCACCGAGGTCGAGCCGCACGACGACGGCACCTTCTCGTGCGTGGCCGTCGGTCTCGAGCGGATCGCGCTCGAGCGGCTCGAGACCTCGGGCCTCTTCCCGGTGGGCCACGTCGAGGAGCGTCCCGAGCCGGCCGGCGCCGTCGACGAGCACGTCGTCGAGCGCGCCCGCGCCGTCTTCACCGCCTACCGCGCCGCGCTGGCCGACCTGCGCGCCGACCCCTACAGCGGGGCGCTGCCCCGCGACCCGTCGTACCTGTCGTGGACGCTGGCGGCCTGCGCGCCGCTGCCCATGCCCGAGCGCCAGGCGCTGCTCGAGGCCGACGACGCCGGCGAGCGGCTGGTGCTGGTCACCGACCTGCTGCAGCAGGAGCTGCGGGCGATGAACGTGATCCCCTCCCTGCCCGCGACCGACGTGGCGCGCACGCGCTGGTCGCCCAACTAGGCGGGTCGGCGTGGCCCGCCGCTCCCGCGACCGCTCCCCCACCACCCAGGCCACGCTGGCGCTGGCGCGCGCCGGCGTGGAGCACGTGGCCCACACCTACGAGCACGACCCCCGCGCGACGTCGTACGGGCTGGAGGCGGCGCAGGCCCTCGGCGTCGACGCGGCGCGGGTGCTCAAGACGCTGCTGGCCGAGGTCGACGGGCGGCTCGCGGTCGCGGTGGTGCCCGTCAGCGCCCAGCTCGACCTCAAGGCGCTGGCCCGGGCGCTGGGCGGCAGCCGCGCGGTGATGGCCGACCCCGCCGTCGCCGAGCGGGTCACCGGGTACGTCGTCGGCGGCATCTCGCCGCTGGGCCAGAAGAAGGCGCTGCCGACCGTCGTCGACGCCGGCGCGCTGGAGCACCCCACGGTGCTGGTCTCCGGCGGGCGCCGCGGCTTCGACCTCGAGCTCTCCCCCACCGACCTGGTCGCCCTCACCCGGGCCACCACCGCCCCCGTCTCCCGCTGACCCGGCCCATATCTCCCGCCTGGGTTCTAGGAAGTGATGCAACACCTCAGATGACTGAGGAGCTGCGTTATGGCACGTCCGATGAGGCCCAGGGAGTTGGACCGTCCGTTTTGGGAGGCGATCCGTTCTGGTCTGGGGGTGAAGTCGGCTGCTCGCGTGGCGGGCATGTCGGCGACCACTGCGAAGCGGGTCTTCAGCAAGGCTGGCGGGGTGAACCCTGTTCCCGTGAATCCGCCGGTGGGCCGATACCTGTCGTGGTTCGAGCGGGAGGAGATCGCGGCGCTGACCCACGCCGGCCATGGGATGCGAGAGGTCGCGCGTCGCGTCGGTCGCAGCCCGGCCACGATCAGCCGTGAGCTGGCCCGTGGCCAGACCGGGCGCGGGTACCGGGCTTCGGTGGCTCAGGCCAAGATCGATCGGGGTCGTAGCGCTGCGCGCAGCGCGAAGCTGGCCACCAACCTGCGGCTGCGCCGGGCGGTCCAGGAGCGCCTGGAGCAGGACCTGAGCCCCGAGCAGATCGCTGGCAGACTCAAACTGGACTTCCCCGACGATGCGGAGATGCGGGTGTCGCCCGAGACGATCTACCAGTCGCTGTACGTCCAGGCCCGCGGCGGGCTCAAGCGCGAGCTGACCACCCATCTGCGCACCGGACGCTCGATGCGCAAACCCCACCGCCGTGAGGCCGAGAGACGCGGCCGGATCCCCGACATGATCATGATCAGCGAACGCCCCGCCGAGGTCGAGGACCGTGCGGTGCCCGGGCACTGGGAAGGCGACCTGATCCTCGGCTCGACCGCTTCTGGGTCCGCGGTCGGCACCTTGGTCGAGCGCACCACCGGGTTCGTGATGCTGCTGCACCTGCCTGGTGACCACGGCGCCGCAGCGGTCCAAGAAGCGCTCGTGGCCAAAATCGCGACCCTGCCCGAACAGCTGCGCGGCTCGCTGACCTGGGACCAGGGCAGCGAGATGGCCAACCACGTCGAGATCACCAAAGCCACCGACCTCGACGTCTACTTCTGCGACCCGCACTCGCCCTGGCAACGCGGCTCGAACGAGAACACCAACGGCCTGCTGCGCCAATACCTGCCCAAAGGCGGCGACCTGTCCTTCTACGGACCCGGCCTACTCGACAACATCGCCACTCAGCTCAACACCCGACCCCGCAAACGCCACGGCTTCCTCACACCCGCCGAAGTCCTTGACCAACTACTCTCACAACCACCCACCAACCACGGTGTTGCGTGACTACCTGGAATTCGCCCCGCCGAGCCGGCCCGAATCTCCCGCCGAGCCGGCCCGAACTTCCCGCCGAGCCGGCCCAGACTTCCCGCTGGCGCAGGAGGTCAGTCGGTGGTTAGGCGCACCCGGAGCCGGAGGACGTCGTCCTCGAGCCAGCTCGCCGCGCCGAAGGCGGCGAGCGGGGCGAGGTCGTCGAGGACCTCGGTGGCCTCGTCGGGTCCTCCGAGCTGCTCGAGCGCCTCGGCGACCACGGCGCGCACGGCATCCAGGTCGAGGTAGCTGATCCCCTCGGCCCGATCGGCGTCGGGCAGCACCGTGCGGAACCGCTCGCTGCGACCCAGCTCGCCGCCATCGGCGACCTCGTCGAGCCAGGGGCCGTCCAGCCCCACCGCCACACCGGCGTCGCCCTCGGCGAGACCGACCAGCCCGGCGTCGGGGCCGAGCTGGTCGGAGAGCGCCTCGACGACCTTCTCGACGTCGTCCACCTCACCGTCCACCTTCAGCGCCAGCGGGAACGACGTCGGGTCGGGACCGAGCATCTCGGCCGGGTCCACGCCGCCACCGATGGCCAGGGCCACGCCTCCGCCCACGGCGGCCTCGAGGTCGGAGCCGGTGAGACCCGTGAGCCTGACCAGCTCGTCGGCGAGCTCGTCGGCCTCCACGAGACCCTGCGAGGTGTCGGCCAGGTAGGTGAGGAGCTCGTCGAACCAGCCCTCCTGCACCCCCATCGCGTAGGCGAGCCCGGTGTCGGCGGGCAGCGAGCCCACCAGCTCGGAGACGTCGCCGCTCAACGCACGCAGGTAGCCCGACTCGCCGATCGACCCCGCCCCCTCGAGCTCGAGCGCGCCGTCGGCGAAGCGCAGCTGGGCACCGGCACCCGCGAAGTCGCCGAGCGCCTCCTCGACCTGCTCGGGCAGCTCGTCCTGCCCCGGGACGCTCAGGCCCAGGTCCTCGGCGAGGGCAGGGTCCCTCTCCACCAGCCCGGCCAGGTAGGGGCCTGCGGCGGGCGCGGCGTACAGCGTCACCAGCCCCTCCCCACCCGCGGCGGAGGTCCAGCGCTGGAAGTCCTCGTCGTCGGCCAGCGTGCCCTCGGCCACCAGGTCCTGCACGCGCCCCAGGCTCTCGGCATCCTCGGTGGCCAGCAGCCAGTCGCCCTCGACCGACCAGGCGAAGCTCGCCTCCCCCGAGTCGTCGCCGCACGCGTCGATCTCCGCGAGGCCCTCGTCGGCGGCCTCGGCGTCGGTGACCTCGACCGCCACGACGGCAGCGGGCGCGTCGCCCCCGAGGTCCACGGCCGCCACGCCGAGCCGGTCCCCGAGCCACGGCTCGACGTCCTCGCCGTGGCTGAGTCCCGTGCAGGGAGCATCCTCGAGGACCAGGTCGACGAGGCGCTCCTTGAGGTCGACGTCGCTGGCATCCCCCTCGAGGTCGAGCTCCTCGGCGAGGGCCGGGAACTTGCGCAGCGTCTCGAGCGCCTGCAGCTTCTGCTGACCGCTCGGGTCGAGGGTGAGCCCGACGTAGCCCAGGCTGTCGGCGGGCAGCGCCTCGGCGGCGGACCCGCCGTCGGCGAGGTACCACCACGCACCGAAGGCGACGCCACCGGCGACTCCGAGCCCCAGCACGCCCAGGCCCGCGAGCAGCAGCGGACGCCGACGCCGGCCACCCCTGGCGGGGCGACGACCCCCGCCGGACTCGAGGTACTCCGGGGTGCCGCCCTGCCAGGCTTCGTGGGGCTGGTGCGGCTCGGGGTTCGGCTGGTTCTCAGGGGGCTGGTGGTTCGTCACCCGCGGAGGGTACCCGCGGCACTAGCGCTCCCGTGCACCGAGCGGGAGGGCGAAGTACACGCCGCTCAGGCCCACGAGCGCCCCCAGGGGCCAGGCCACCAGCGCCCCCAGACTGTCGAGGCTCAGGTCGCTGGGCAGGCTCGCGCCACGACCCGCGGTGCGGGCCAGCTCCTGCGGGTCGGCCGGACCGAGCACCGCGCCGACCTGCCACATCACCACGGCCGCCAGCACCGAGGCCACCAGCACCACCACCAGGGCCAGCAGCTCCCGGCCGAGGAGAGCCAGGCTGGACAGCGCGCCCAGCACGACTCCCCCGCCCAGCGCGAGAACGACGTACTGCGCGGTGCCGGCGAACTCGTTGCGCAGCGCGTCGAGGTCGTAGCGGCCCTCGGCGTCGACGGGGAACCACTCCTTGCGGAAGACCGTGCCCGTGGACGGCTCCCACCAGCGCTCCCAGACCCAGCCCAGCGCGGCCCCGGCGACGAGGAAGACCAGCACGACGCCCAGCGCCTGCAGCAGGCTCGCGCGCAGCCCCGCCCGCGCCCGGCGTACGTCGCCCGGTTGCGCGAGCGAGGAGCCGAACGGGTAGTGGTGCGACGACGAGTGGGTCAGCTGGTCAGGCATCCCGGACCCAGCAGCGCCTTGAGGTCGGCGAACAGCGCCGGGGTCGGAGTGACCCGCAGCCGGTCGTCGAGCCTCATCACCTTCGTCGCCTCCCGCGTCATGAGTCGCAACCGTACTTCGGTCATCCCAGGGTGGGTGCCGAGCACGTCCTTGAGCTGCTCGACCACGGGGCCGGTGCAGCGCGTCGAGGGCATCGAGATGACGACCGGGCCCGACGGGCCGTCGGAGATGTCGGGGACCGAGACCTCCTGGCCGTGGATCTCGGGCTGGTCCTTGCTGCGCGAGAGCCGGCCCTTGACGGTCAGGATCGCGTCCTCGACCAGCAGCGTCGAGGCCAGCTGGTAGGCGCTGGGGAAGAGCAGCACGTCGATGCCGCCGTCGAGGTCCTCGAGCGTGATCATCGCCCACGCGTCGCCGCGCTTGGTGATCTTGCGCTGCACCGACGTGACCAGCCCGCTGATGGTGATCGGCGAGCCGTCGGTGCGGTCCTCGTCGAGCATCAGCTGGCCGATGGTGCAGTCGGAGCCGTTGGCCAGCACGTGCTCCAGGCCCAGCAGCGGGTGGTCGGAGACGTAGAGACCGAGCATGTCGCGCTCGTGGGCCAGCAGCGTGGTCTTGTCCCACTCGTCGATGTCGGGCACCGTCACCGAGATCCCGAAGGAGCCGCCCGCGTCGTCGTCCATCCCGCCGAAGAGGGAGTCCTGGCCGATCGCCTCGTTGCGCTTGATGTCGACGTACTGGTCGACGGCGGTCTCGTGGATGGCCACCAGCGCTCGGCGGCGGTGCTTCATCTCGTCGAAGGCCCCGGCCTTGACCAGCGACTCGATGACGCGCTTGTTGCACACCAGCGCCGGCACCTTGTCCATGAAGTCGTTGAAGTCGGTGTAGCGGCCCTTCTGCTCGCGCCCCGAGACGATGCCGTCGACGACGTTGGCCCCGACGTTGCGCACCGCGGTCAGGCCGAAGCGCACGTCGTTGCCGACCGGGGTGAAGTTGGCGGCCGACTCGTTGACGTCGGGCGGCAGCACCTGGATCTTCATGCGTCGGCACTCGTTGAGGTAGATCGCCGACTTGTCCTTGTCGTCCTTGACCGAGGTCAGCAGCGCGGCCATGTACTCGGCCGGGTAGTTGGCCTTGAGGTAGGCGGTCCAGTAGGACACCACGCCGTACGCCGCCGAGTGCGCCTTGTTGAAGGCGTAGTCGGAGAACGGCAGCAGGATGTCCCACAGCGTCTTGATGGCGGCGTCGGAGTAGCCCTGCTCCTTCATGCCGGCCGAGAAGCCGGCGAACTGCTTGTCGAGCTCGGCCTTCTTCTTCTTGCCCATCGCGCGCCGCAGGATGTCGGCCTGGCCCAGCGTGTAGCCCGCGAGCTTCTGGGCGATCGCCATCACCTGCTCCTGGTAGACGATCAGGCCGTAGGTCTCGCCCAGCACGTCCTCGAGCGCCTCGGCGAGCTCGGGGTGGATCGGCTCGACCGGCTCACGACCGGTCTTGCGGCGCGCGTACTTGTTGTGCGAGTCGGCACCCATCGGGCCGGGGCGGTAGAGCGCGCCGACCGCGGAGATGTCCTCGAAGGTGTCGGGGCGCATCGAGCGCAGCAGCGCGCGCATCGGGCCGCCGTCGAGCTGGAAGACGCCCAGCGTGTCGCCGCGCTGCAGCAGGGCGTAGGTGTTCTCGTCGGTCAGCTCGAGGTCCTCGAGGACCACCGTCTCGCCGCGGTTGGCCTCGATGTTCTTGATGGCGTCGTCGAGGACGGTCAGGTTGCGCAGCCCGAGGAAGTCCATCTTGATCAGGCCGAGGCCCTCACAGGTGGGGTAGTCGAACTGGGTGATCATCGCGCCGTCGGCGGGGCGCTTGAGCAGCGGGATGACGTCCTCGAGCGGCTCGCTCGACATGATCACGCCGGCGGCGTGCACGCCCCACTGGCGCTTGAGGCCCTCGATGCCGATGGCGGTGTCGACGACCTTCTGCACGTCGTTGTCGGCGTCGTAGAGCTGGCGGAACTCCCCGCCCTCGCCGTAGCGGGCGTGCTCGGGGTCGAAGATCTGCTGCAGCGGCACGTCCTTGCCCATCACCGCCGCGGGCATCGCCTTGGTGATGCGGTCGCCCATCGCGAAGGGGTAGCCCAGGATGCGCGAGGAGTCCTTGACGGCCTGCTTGGCCTTGATGGTGCCGTAGGTGACGATGTAGGAGACCCGGTCGTCGCCGTACTTCTCGGTGACGTACTTGATGACCTCGCCGCGCCGGCGCTCGTCGAAGTCGATGTCGAAGTCGGGCATGGAGACGCGGTCGGGGTTGAGGAAGCGCTCGAAGATCAGCCCGTGCACCAGCGGGTCGAGGTCGGTGATGCGCAGCGCGTAGGCGACCATCGAGCCCGCGCCCGAGCCGCGGCCGGGGCCGACGCGGATGCCGTTGTTCTTGGCCCAGTTGATGAAGTCGGCGACGACGAGGAAGTAGCCGGGGAAGCCCATCTGGGTGATCACGCCGAGCTCGAACTCGGCCTGCTTGCGGACCTCGTCGGGGATGCCGTTCGGGTAGCGGAACTGCAGCCCGCGCTCGACCTCCTTGACCAGCCAGGAGTCCTCGTTCTCCCCCGGCGGGCAGGGGAACTTGGGCATGTACTTGCCCACGCCCTCGGAGAACTCCACGTCGCAGCGCTCGGCGATCAGCAGCGTGTTGTCGCACGCCTCGCGCAGCTGGTACCTGTCGGCCCACAGCGCCCGCATCTCCTCGGCGGACTTGATGTAGTAGCCGTCCCCGGAGAAGGCGAAGCGCTGGCCGGGGCCGTCACCGGCGGGGATGTCCATCGTGGAGCCGGAGTTGATGCACAGCAGGTGCTCCTGGCTCTTGGCGTCCTCGCGCATGACGTAGTGCGAGTCGTTGGTGGCCAGCAGCGGGATCTTGAGGTCGCGGCCGAGCTCGAGCAGGCCGTCGCGGACCCGGTTCTCGATGTCGAGGCCGTGGTCCATCAGCTCGAGGAAGTAGTTCTCCTTGCCGAGGATCTCCTGGAAGTCGCCGGCGGCCTGGCGGGCAGCGGCGTAGTTGCCGTGGCGCAGGTGCACCTGGATCTCGCCGGAGGGGCAGCCGGTGGTGCCGATGATCCCCTTGCCGTGCTGCGAGAGCAGCTCGCGGTCCATGCGCGGGTGCTTGAAGAAGCCGTCGCGCCACGCCCCGGTGGAGAGCCGGAAGAGGTTGTGCATGCCCTCGGTCGACTCCGAGAGCAGCGTCATGTGGGTGTAGGCGCCGCGGTTGGAGACGTCGTCGGGCCCGCCCCCGTAGAAGTTGACGCCCTTGCGCTCGAAGCGCGAGATGTTGGGCGCGAAGTAGGCCTCGATGCCGATGATCGGCTTCACGCCGGCGGCCTTGGCCTTCGAGTAGAACTCGTAGGCGCCGAACACGTTGCCGTGGTCGGTCATGGCGATGGCCGGCATGCCCAGCTCGGCCGCGCGCTCGGTCAGCGCGCCCAGCCGGGCGGCGCCGTCGAGCATGGAGTACTCGGTGTGCACGTGCAGGTGCACGAAGGAGTCCGACGAGGTCGCCATGGTCGCGAGCAGCATCCCTTCGGGATCGGTGCGGTGGGGCAGCATCGAGCGCGACCAGCGCAGGGCACCGGGGTCGTACGTCGATCCTGGGGGAAGGACGTCAGCCTACGCGACCGACACCGACAGGTTGCCAGGGCGCACCGACACTCAGGTCCGCTCGGCCGCCGCGTCCAGGGACTCGGTGATGATGGCGTGCGCGATCCGCTCGAGGCGCTCGACACCGAGCTCGGGAGCACGGGTCGCGAGCGACTCGGCCACGGCGCGCTCGCGCCCCGGGTCGCGCCTCGTGGTGTCCTTGAAGGGCTGGATGGCGCGGGTCAGCGCCGCGCGCCGCGCCAGCAGGTCGCCCAGCTGGGCGTCGACGTCGTCGACCAGGCCGCGCAGGAACCGCAACGGCTCGGCGCCCGGCCAGGCCAGCCGCACGTCGGGGGCGCCCTCCTCGTTCGCCGAGCCGTCGGTGCTCTCGAGCTCGACGAGGCCGTGGCCCGCGTAGAACGCCCGGGCCGGGGCGTTGGAGGCGAAGACCCACAGGCAGAAGCCGTCGGGCTCGCGCGCCTTGACCAGGTCGAGCAGCGCGCCGCCCACGCCTCGCCGCGCCGCCACCGGAGCGACGTACAGGTCGTCGAGCCAGCCGGGGGTCAGCCGGGCGTAGCCCACGACGCCGTGGTCCGCGAGGTCGGCGACCCACACCTCGTCGGTCTCCACCCGCGCCGCCAGCCACCGGGCGACGTCGGCCTCGCCGTGCACCGGGGCGGGCATGGGAGCGGCCCGGCGGGCCGCCACGTGCACAGCAGCCAGCGCTGCGGCGTCGCCCGGCTCGGCCGGGCGCAGCCACAGGTCGCTGGTGTCAGTGGGCATCGCGGATCGTGTCGAGCGCGCGGGCCAGGTCGTCGGGGTACGACGACTCGTACTGGACCTGCTCGCCGGTGTCGGGGTGCTCGAAGCCCAGGCGCACCGCGTGCAGCCACTGCCGCTCGACGCCGAACCGCTTGGCCAGCACCGGGTCGGCGCCGTAGGTCAGGTCGCCCACGCAGGGGTGCTTCAGGGCGCTCATGTGCACCCGGATCTGGTGGGTGCGCCCGGTCTCGAGGTGGACCTCGAGCAGGCTCGCGAAGCGGTGCGCCTCGAGCGTCTCGTAGTGGGTGACCGACGCACGGCCGTCGGCCATCACCGCGAACTTGTAGTCGGCCTTGGGGTGGCGGCCGATGGGGGCGTCGATGGTGCCCTCCAGCGGGTCGGGGTGGCCCTGCACGACCGCGTGGTAGGTCTTGTCGACCATGCGGTGCCGGAAGGCGTTCTTGAGCACCGAGTAGGCGTGCTCGGACTTGCAGATCACCATCACGCCGGACGTGCCGACGTCGAGCCGCTGCACGATGCCCTGGCGCTCGGAGGCGCCGCTGGTGGCGATCCGGAACCCGGCGCCGGCGAGGTGGCCGACCACGGTCGGCCCGCCCCAACCCGGCGAGGGGTGCACCGCGACGCCCACCGGCTTGTCGATCACCACGATGGAGTCGTCGTCGTGGATGATCTTGATGCCCTCGACGATCTCGGGCTTGACCTCGAGGGGGTCCACGACGCTGGGGATGCTGACCTCGAGGAGCGAGCCGGGCAGCACCCGGTCGCTCTTGCTCGGGGTGGCACCGTCGAGGAGCACGTGGCCCTGGGCCACGAGCTCGGCGGCACGGCTGCGGGAGAGCCCGAAGAGCCGCGCCATGGCGGCGTCGACCCGCTCACCGGCCATGGCGTCGGGGACGTGCAGGGCACGCTGGTCGGAGACCCGGGTCATGCTGCTCGCTCCTGCTCGTCGTCGCGCTCGCGGGTGCCGTCGAGGCGCACGCCCCGGAAGGCCTGCACCAGGATCAGCGCCGCGGCACCGTTGATGGCCATGTCGGCGAGGTTGAAGACCGGCCAGTTGGGCAGCATCAGGAAGTCGATGACGTGACCGCGCATGGGTCCGGGGGCACGGAAGACCCGGTCGGTCAGGTTGCCGAGCACACCGGCCATCAGCAGTCCCAGGCCCAGGGCCCACAACCGGCTGCGCAGCCGGACGCTGAGGTAGGCCACCACGACGGCGGCCACGATGGACAGCACGCTGAGCACCACGGTGTACTCGGTGCCGGTGCTGAAGGCGGCCCCCGGGTTCTTCACCAGCCGCAGGACCAGCAGGTCGCCCACGACCGGCACGTCGGGCTCCCCCTCGAGCCGGCTCACGGCGAGCACCTTGGTGCCCAGGTCGAGCGCGTAGCCCGTCAGGGCGACGACGGCGAAGAGCGCCCAGGTACGTCGGCGGGTCGGTCGGTCCTCGGGTGCTGCGGCCGGGTCTATCGCCGCTCCTCGCGCTGCTTGCATGGCATGCACAGTGTCGCACGGGGGAAGGCCATCAACCGCAACTTGCCGATCGGCTGACCGCACGACTCGCACTGCCCGTAGCTGCCGTCGGCGATGCGCCCCAGGGCCCGGTCGATCTGGGCGAGCTTGTCGCGCTCGCTGTTGAGCACGCTCAGCTCGTGGTCGCGCTCGAAGCTCGTGGCGCCGACGTCGGCCTGGTCGAGCCCGGCTCCGTCACCGGAGTCGCGCATCAACCCGTCGAGCTCGGCCTCCATCTCCGCCACGACGGCGGCGCTGTGCTCGCGCTGCTCGTTGAGCTCGCCGAGCAGCTCGTCGAGCTCGCCGGGGGTCCAGGCCTCCTCGTCGGACTTGACGACCAGCGCCTCCGCGGCTGCCGGGGCCTTCTTGGCGGTCTTCTTCGGGGCGGTCTTCTTCGCGGGTGAGCTCGTCACGGGCGCTGCCTTCTTGTCCGGGGTCGTGGTGGAGCGGGTCTGGTGTGCAGAGTCGTCGTCGCGGCCGCCCTCGTGGCGGGCGGTGCGTCGCCGGGGCGACCCTCGGCCCGGCGCGCGGACGATGCCACCTCAGCGGCGAGCATCCGTCGTCCACGAGCCATGGCGCCCGCCTCCCTCCGGCGACCCCAGCGGGGACCCGTCCCTGGCCGTGCGCCTCTTCTCAGACGACAGCGGTGGCACGGAGAGTAGCCCCTGGACCCGGGGCCTCAAAACCGCCACACCGGCACCGACGCACGACGCGGCCGACCCCACCGGGGTCGGCCGCGTCGGGAGCGGTGCTGGGGCGAGGGGCTGGATCAGCCCTCGTCCTCGCCGAGGATCGAGCGCAGGCGCTTGGGCTGCGGGCTCTCCTCGTTGCTGGTGTCGCCGGTGCCCTCGAGCGCCTCGAGCTGCTGGGTGAAGTAGCTCTTGAGGCGCGAGCGGTACTCGCGCTCGAAGGAGCGCAGGTTCTCCACCTCGCCGCTGAGCTTGTCGCGCTCGCGCTCCAGGTCGCCGAACATCTGCTGACGACGCTCGGCGGTCTCGGAGTCGAGCATCTGGGCGCGGGTGCGGGCATCGGACTCGAGCCGGTCGGCCTTCGACTTCGACTCGCTCTCGAGCCGCTCGGCCTTGGTGCGGGCCTCGCCGATGATCTTGTCGGCATCGTTCTTCGCCTCGTCGACCAGCTCGTCGGCGTTGCGGGTGGCGAGCTCGAGCAGCCGGGCGGCGGCGTTGGAGGCCTGCGGGACGGTCTCGACGCGGATGGTCTCGACCGGGGTCGCGGCGGCGGCCGCGACCGGTGCCGGGGTGGGCTCGGGAGCCGGAGCCGGCTCGGGCGCCTTCTCCTGCGGCTTCTCCGGGGCCGGGGCCGCGGCGGCTGCGGGCTGCTGCCCGGTGTCGCCACCGGACTGGGCCGACGCGAGCCGGGCGCGCAGGTCCTCGTTCTCCTTGGTCAGACGTGCGAGCTCGGCCTCGACCTCGTCAAGGAACTGGTCGACCTCCCCCATGTCGTACCCCTCGCGGAGACGGACCGGAGTGAAGCGCTTGTTGCTCACGTCCTCGGGTGTCAACGGCATGACCTCACCCATTCGTAGTCGTGGTTGTCCCGAGGAGCGCACTGCGTCCTCGACCTGTCGGATCGAACAATAGCCCCAAGACTGGGACAGGTGTGACACGCGGGTTCACCCCGGCCTCACAACATCGTGGCCGCGACCACGCTGCGCAGGATCCAGACGCTGATGAAGACGATCAGGAAGCTGAGGTCCAGGGCGATGCTGCCCAGCCGCAGCGGCGGCACCACGCGGCGCAGCGCCTTGATCGGGGGGTCGGTGACCGAGTAGACGGCCTCCAGCACCACCAGCACGGGGCCGCGTGGCGACCAGTCGCGTGCGAAGACCATCACCCAGTCGACGACGAAGCGGACCCACAAGAAGATCCAGAAGATCGTCAGGATGATGTAGATGATCGAACCGGCGACCTGCACGTCGGTCTCGTCTCCTGTTCAGTGACCCGGGCTCGCGTCCCGGGCCGGGGTCGCGCGAGCCTCAGCTCTGGTTGAAGAAGCCACCCTCGGCGATGCGCTCCTTGTCCTCGGCCGCCACCGTGACGTTGGCGGGCGAGAGGAGGAAGACCTTGTTGGTGACGCGCTCGATGGTGCCACGCGTCGCAAAGACCAGCCCGGCGGCGAAGTCGACCAGGCGCTTGGCGTCGGCGTCGTCCATCTCGGAGAGGTTCATGATCACCGGGACGCCCTCACGGAAGTTCTCCCCCACCGTGCGGGCCTCGTTGTAGGTGCTGGGGTGCAGGGTCGTGATGCGGGACAGCTCGGCCACCACTCCGGTCGGGCCGGGCGCCGGACGACGGCGCTCGGCGAGGTCTGCCACGGGTGCGGGGCGGTTCTCGCGCGCACGCTCGTGTCGGGAAGGGCCGGGGGCGGCCACGGGACGGGTCTCGGCGGTGTAGTCGTCGCTGGGGTCGTGCTCGCCGTGGTCGCCGTCGTACCGGCCGGTGTCCTCGACGAGACCGAGGTACTCGCCGATCCTGCGCATCGCGCCGCTCATGGTGGTGCCCTCCGGATCTCGAGCGTCCGGTGACGGACGCCTGGTGGTGTGAATCTAACGGACCGCAGGCCTCGAACCGAGGATTGCGGAGCCGACGCGCACGTGTGTCGCGCCGGCGGCGACGGCCTGCTCGAGGTCGCCGCTCATCCCGGCCGAGAGCCGGTCTGCCTGGGGGTGGTCGGCCAGCAGGTGCTCGCGCACCCGGGCCAACCGGTCGAACGCCGCGCGGGGGTCCTCGCCGAGCGGTGCGACGGCCATCAGGCCCCGCAGCCGCAGGTGCTCGCTGTCCGCGACGGCCTGCGCCAGCGCGGGTACGTCGTCGGGTGCGGCGCCGGCGCGGTGCTCGGCGCCCGGCGGGTCGAGGCTGACCTGCACCAGCACGTCGAGCGGGCTGGCCCGCTCCGCGGCACCGCGGTCGAGGCCGCGCACGAGCTTGGGGCGGTCCAGCGACTCGACGACGCCGGCGTAGCGCGCGACGGCGGCGGCCTTGTTGCTCTGCAGGGCGCCGATGTAGTGCCACACGAGGTCGAGGTCGGCGCACTCGGCGGCCTTGGCCTCGGCCTCCTGGTGCCGGTTCTCCCCCACCTCGCGCACGCCCAGGTCGGCCAGCAGCCTGACGTCGGAGGCGGGGAAGAACTTGGTGACCACGACCAGGCCGACCTCGTCGTCGCGGCCCGCCGAGGCCCGGGCCGCGTCGATCCGCTCGCGGACCGAGGCCAGGCCGGCCGCGAGCTCGGCACGGCGGCTCACGACGTCCACACCAGGCCGGCCATCCGGCCCGCGGTGGCACCGTCGCGCCGGTGGGAGTGCAGCGCAGGGTCCTCGATCGTGCACCGGGCGACCTCGGTGAGGCTGACGTCGAGCGCCTCGAGCTGGGCTCGCACCCCGGCCCCGAGGTCGAGCGAGGGGGTCCCCCACGTCGTCTCGGACCAGGTCTGCGGCACCACCGCTGCCACCTCCTCGCGCATCTGCTCGGGCACCTCGTAGCAGCCGCCGCACACGTGCGGGCCGACCCACGCGTGCACGGCCACCGCGCCGTGGTGGCGCATCTGCTCCACGGCACGGGCCACGACCGAGAGCGCGACGCCCGCCCTGCCGGCGTGCACCGCTGCCACGACGCCACTGCCGGCGTCGGCCAGCAGCACCGGCACGCAGTCGGCGACCCGGACCATCAGCCCGAGCCCGGTGGTGAGCGTGACCAGGGCGTCGGCCGTGGGCACCTGCTCCGTGGGAGCCGGGCCCGGCTCGTCGACGAGCAGGACGTCGGCACCGTGCACCTGGTTCATCCGCGCGAAGCGGACACCGCAGGCGCTCTCCACGAGCGGCAGGGCCTCGGCGAAGCCCGGGCGCAGCCCCTGGAGGTCGACGCTGGAGTCGGTGAAGGCGACGTCGACACGGACGTCGCCCTCACGGTGGTCACGGAAGCTGTACACGAACCCTCAGGCGCTCACTTCAAGAAGTCGGGCACGTCGAGGTCGTCGTCGTCGAACTGGACCTGGCGCGGCGCCGGCTTGGGAGCCTGCGGAGCCGACGGGGCGAAGGTCTGCTGCGGGGCGACGGCGGGCCGCTGCGGCGCGGAGCCCTGACGGGCACCGGCCTCGACCTTGTCGCGCTCGTCGCGGCGGCTCGCTGCCGCACGCGCCGCCTCGCGGGTCTCCTCCTGGCTCTGGCTCTGCTGCTCGCGCGGCTCGCGACGCAGCACGGTGCCCTCGTCGCGGCGCTTGGGGGTGCCGCCGTCGAAGCCGGCGGCGATCACGGTGACGCGCACCTCGTCGCCGAGGGCGTCGTCGATCGTGGCGCCGAAGATGATGTTGGCCTCGGCGTGCACGGCCTCGGCGACCAGCGCCGCGGCCTCGTTGATCTCGAAGAGGCCCAGGTCGGAGCCACCGGCGATCGAGAGCAGCACGCCGTGGGCTCCGTCGATGCTCGCCTCGAGCAGCGGCGAGGAGACCGCCATCTCGGCCGCGGCCACCGAGCGGTCCTCACCGCGCGCCGAGCCGATGCCCATCAGCGCGGAGCCCGCGTTGGCCATCACCGACTTCACGTCGGCGAAGTCGAGGTTGATCAGGCCGGGGGTGGTGATCAGGTCGGTGATGCCCGAGACACCCTGCAGCAGCACCTGGTCGGCCTGCTTGAAGGCGTCGAGGACCGACACGTTGCGGTCGCTGATGGAGAGCAGCCGGTCGTTGGGGATGACGATCAGCGTGTCGACCTCCTCGCGGAGCCCGGCGATGCCCTCCTCCGCGGAGTTGGCGCGACGACGTCCCTCGAAGGCGAAGGGCCGGGTGACGACGCCGATGGTCAGCGCGCCGAGCGACCGAGCGATGCGGGCCACGACGGGAGCGCCGCCGGTGCCCGTGCCGCCGCCCTCGCCGGCGGTGACGAAGACCATGTCGGCGCCCTTGAGCACCTCCTCGATCTCGTCGGCGTGGTCCTCGGCCGCGCGGGCCCCGACCTCGGGGTTGGCGCCGGCGCCGAGGCCGCGGGTGAGCTCGCGGCCGATGTCGAGCTTGACGTCGGCGTCGCTCATGAGCAGCGCCTGCGCGTCGGTGTTGATGGCGATGAACTCGACGCCCTTGAGACCGACCTCGATCATCCGGTTGACGGCGTTGACACCACCACCACCGATGCCCACGACCTTGATGATGGCCAGGTAGTTCTGTGCTGCTGCCACGGTGGCTCGCCTCTCGCTGAGTGCTCGGTTGGTTTCGTTGCTGTGCTGGGTCGTGCTGGGTCGTGCTGGGTGATGCGGTGTGGTGCGGGGTGGTGCTGAGTCCTGGGGCGACGGGTCGGCGTGTCTCTCAACTCTGACCCTCAGGTAGAGGGTTATAGTTATGTCAACCTCGTCGTGGTCACGACAGTAGGCAGCCGGCGTACCCGCTCGGCGCCGACACACCGCGTGTCGGCGTCTTTTCTGAGATGGCGCCGCGTGGGTCCGCTCACACCCGCGCCCGGCTCCGGGGTCGGTGGGAGGTCCGGGCCGGCTCGGCGCGAAGTTCAGGCCGGGTCGGCGCGAAGTTCGGGCCGGGTCAGCTGCGGGTGGTGGGGGTGGCGGGCACGGAGACGTCGAGCACCCGGCCGTCCTGCTCGAGCAGCACCTCGAGGACGCGTGCCTTCTGCTCGGCGTCGGAGCTGCTGCCCCAGACCACCTCGCGCCCGTCGCGCAGCAGCAGGCGGATCTGGTCGACGGTGCCGACCTCGACGTGGTCGACGTCGGCGGCCAGCCCCTCGGGCAGCGCGGCCACGACGGCGGCGCCCTCGCGCAGCGCCTCGCTGGTCACGCCGGAGAGCGCGTCGACGCGGGGCAGGTCGGTGGGGGTGTCGCGGTAGTCGCGGAAGACCACGCCCTCGGCGTCCATGCCGCGCAGCGTCGAGCCGATGCGCACCACCGCCACGGCGACCCGCTCCTCGACCTCGACGCGCACGCCGTCGGGCCAGGCGCGCGTCACGTCGGCGCTGCGCACCACGGCCAGCGCCTCGACCCGCGCACGCACCGCGTCGAGGTCGATGCGGGCCACCGGGTCGCCCACCGGCACCGAGGCGGCCTCGCGGACCTCCTGCTCGCTCAGCACGTCGGCGCCGGCCACCTCGACCTGCTCGACGGCCAGCAGCGAGGAGAACCAGACCGACCAGACCCCGACCACGAGCAGTGCGAGCGCCAGCACCGCGATGACGACGTAGCGCAGCCGCAGCCAGCGCCGCGACCACTGGCGGCGCGCGAAGCGGCGCTGCGAGGAGGCCGCGACGGTGCCGGTGGACGTGCTCGCGCGGGTGCGGGTCTCAGCCACCTGGCGCCTCCCGCAGCAGCTCGAGCACGCGGGGCCCGACCTCGGTCACGCTGCCGGCGCCCAGGGTCAGCACCAGGTCGCCGGGGCGGGCCCGGTCGACGAGGGCGGCCGGCACGTCGGCGATGTCGGGCACGAAGGCGACACGCTCGGCCGGCAGCGGCACGTGGTCGGCGACCAGCGCGCCGGTGACCTCGGGGTCGGCGTCCTCGCGGGCCAGGTGCACGTCGAGCACCACGACCTCGTCGGCGGCGCCCAGCGCGACGCCCATGGCGGCTCCGAAGAGCCGGGTGCGCGAGACGAGGTGGGGCTGGAAGGCCACGACGACGCGGCCCTCCCCCGCCACCGAGCGCGCGGCCTCGAGGTCGCCGGCGATCTCGATGGGCTGGTGGGCGTAGGAGTCGTAGACGCGCACGCCACCGGCCTCGCCCTTGGCCTCCATCCGGCGGCCGGTGCCGCCGAAGGCCTCGAGCCCGTCGCGCAGCCCCTCGAACGGCATCCCGAGCCGCAGCCCGACCCCGAGCGCTGCCAGCGCGTCGAGCACGTAGTGCCGACCGGGGATGGCCAGGCGCACCCGGCCCAGCTCGCGGCCGCGGTCGACGACGGTGAAGGAGGACGTGGTGCCCTCGAGGACGACGTCGAGCGCGCGCAGGTCGGCGTGCTCGCCCTCGCCGACACCGACCAGCTCGAGACCGCGGGCGGCGGCCAGCGGGCGCAGCGCCTCGGCCCCGGGGTCGTCGACGCAGGCGACCAGGAAGCCGTCGGCGTCGATGGTGGTCACGAACTCGGCGAAGGCCGCGCGGTAGGCCTCCTCGGTGCCCCAGGTGTCGAGGTGGTCGGCACCGACGTTGGTCACGATCGCCGCGTGGGGGCGGTAGACCAGGAAGGCGCCGTCGCTCTCGTCGGCCTCGGCGACGAAGAGGTCGCCGGCCCCGGCGTCGGCGTTGCGCCCGGTGGCCGACAGCACGCCGCCGACGGCGTACGTCGGGTCGGCGCCGCAGGCGAGCAGGGCCACGGTCAGCAGCGACGTGGTGGTGGTCTTGCCGTGCGTGCCGGCCACGGCCAGCACCCGGCGCTCGGTCATCACCGAGGCGAGCCCGGCCGAGCGCGGCAGCAGCCGCAGCCCCCGACGGCGGGCCTCGAGGACCTCGGGGTTGTCCTCGCGCGCGGCGGTGGTGACCACGGCGGTGTCACCGGGGCCGAGGTCGCCGAGGTGGGCGGGGTCGTAGCCGAGGTGGCAGGTGACCCCCGCCTCGCGCAGCGAGGGCAGGAAGGGGGTGTCGTGGTCGTCGCTGCCGGTGACCTCGACACCGCGGGCGGCCATGATGCGCGCGATGGCCGACAGGCCGGCCCCGCCGATGCCGACGAAGTGCACGCGGCCGAGCTCGTCGAGGCCGGGCACCACCTCGGGGACCGGCAGCCTCATCGCGTCGCTCCCCCGGCCTCGAGCACGATGCGCGCGAGCGCCTCGTCGGCGTCACGGGGCACCAGGTGGCGCGCCGCGGTGCTCATCGTGGCCAGCCGGGCGGCGTCGGTGGCCAGCGGCACGACGTTGGCCACCACCCACTCGGCGTGCAGGTCCTCATCGCGCACCAGCAGCGCTCCCCCGGCCTCGACGACCGGGCGGGCGTTGAGCTCCTGCTCGCCGTTGCCGATCGGCAGCGGCACGAAGACCGCGGGCACCCCGGTGGCGGCGGCCTCGACGACGCTGTTGGCCCCGCTGCGGCAGACCATCAGGTCGGCGGCGGCCAGGGCGAGGTCCATCCGGTCGACGAAGTGCTCCACGACGTAGGGCGTCGCGGTCGCCGTGGTCGCACCGGGCTCGGCCTCCCCGCGCGCGCCCACGACGTGCAGCACCTGCACGCCGGCCTCGCCGAGCTGGCGGGCGGCGCCCGAGACGGCCTGGTTGATGCGCCGCGCGCCCTGGGAGCCTCCGGTCACCACCAGGGTCGGGCGGTCGGGGTCGAGCCCGAAGAAGGCGCGTGCCTCGGCGCGCAGCGCGTCGCGGTCGAGGGTGGAGATCATCCGCCGGATCGGCAGGCCGACGTACTCCGCGCCCGGCAGCGGGGTGTCGGGGAAGCTGACCGCGACCCGGCCGCCGCGCCGCGAGGCGACCCGGGCGCCGAGCTTGTTGCCCAGGCCGGGCAGCGCGTTCTGCTCGTGCACCACCACGGGCAGGCGGCGCTTGCGGGCGGCCAGGTACGCCGGCACCGAGACGTAGCCGCCGTAGCCGACGACCACGTGCGGGTCGACGCGGTCGAGCACGGCGTGGGTCTCGCGCACCGCGGCGCGCACCCGGGCGGGCACCTTGAGCAGGTCGACGCCGGGCTTGCGCGGCAGCGGCACCGGCGGCACCAGCTCGAGGGGGTAGCCGGCCGCGGGGACCACGGTGTTCTCCAGGCCCCGGGGGGTGCCCAGGCAGGTGATCTCGACCGTCGGGTCGAGCCGGCGCAGCGCGTCGGCGGTGGCGAGCAGGGGCGAGGTGTGGCCGGCGGTGCCGCCACCGGCGAGGAGGATGCGCATCGGGCTCAATCTAGGCGGTGGGGCTGCTGTGCGAGGCACCGGCCGCGACCCCCGCGGCGCGGCCACGGCGACGGGCGGTCAGGGCGCGGGCGGCCTCGGGCTCGCTGCGCGCGAAGCCGATCAGCAGGCCCAGCGCGACCAACGAGGGCAGCAGCGAGGAGCCGCCGTACGAGATCAGCGGGAGCGGGATGCCGATGACCGGCAGCAGCGCCAGCACCATGCCGACGTTGATGATCATCTGGCCCACGAGCCAGACCACGATGCCGAAGCTGGCGTAGCGCACGAACGGCTCCTGGGTGTGCCGGGCCACCCGCAGCGCCGCCAGCGCGATGGTCAGGAAGAGGACGACGACCAGGAGGGTGCCGACCAGCCCGAGCTCCTCGCCGAGCACGGCGAAGATGTAGTCGGTGTGCGCCTCGGGCAGGTCGCCCCACTTCTGCTGGCTGGCGCCGATGCCCTGCCCGAACCAGCCGCCCGAGGACAGCGCGTAGAGGCCGTGGGCGGGCTGCCAGCCGGTGTCGAGGTAGTCCTGGAAGGGGTCGGCGAAGTTGGTGATGCGCGCGACCCGCTCGGTGTCGGTGGCGGCCAGGCCGATCGCGGCCACGCTGACCAGCGAGATCGCCAGCCAGAACAACCGGGCGGGGGCGCCGACGACCCAGAGCATGCCGAGCAGGATCGCGAAGAAGATCAGCGCGGTGCCGAGGTCGCGACCGGCCACCACGAGCAGGGTCGCGAGCAGCAGGCCCGGCACGACCGGCACCACGAGCTGGTGCAGGCTGTGCAGGCGGCGCTCCTTGTTGGCGTAGATGTGGGCGGCCCACAGCACCAGCGCCAGCTTGGCGACCTCGGAGGGCTGGATGGCCAGGGAACCGACACCGAGCCAGTTCTGGTTGCCGTTGACGGTGGTGCCCACGAAGGCCGTGGCCAGCAGCAGCACCAGCGAGAAGAGGTAGGCCGGGTAGGCCAGCGCGCGCACCCAGCGCAGCGGCATCCGGCTGGCCACGAACGCCGCCGGCAGGCCGAGCGAGAGCCACATCAGCTGGCGGCGCACCACGGCGTAGGAGTCGCCGTCGTAGACCTTGAACGACCACACGCTGGAGGCCGAGAGCACCATCACCAGCCCGATGGTCAGCAGCAGGGCCGAGGCACCGACGAGCAGGTAGTAGGACGTCAGCGGCCGGTCGAACGCCTCGCGGGCGCTGGCCACCGAGGCACGCAGGTGGCCGAGCCGCCGAGGGAGCCCCATGTCGCCGGAGTCGTCAGGGACTGCTGTGGTCACCTCGGCCCCTCTCCTGGTCCTGCGGGTGCTACTCCTGGGGCCCGGTGCGGGCCCGTACGGCGGCGGCGAACGCGTCGCCGCGAGCTCCGTAGTCGGTGAACATGTCCTGCGAGGCGCATCCCGGGGCCAGGAGCACGGTGTCGCCCGGCTGGGCGAGACCGGCGGCGGCCTCGACGACACGACCCATCGGCCCGTGCTCATCGTCAGTCACACCAGTCTCATGCGCCTCAACTTCGATCACGGGTACATCCGGTGCGTGTCGCGCAAGTGCCTCGGCGACGACCGCCCGGTCGCGCCCCAGCAGGACCACCGCGCGGAGCCGGTCGCGCACCGCGGCGACGAGCTCCTCGAAGCGCGCCCCCTTGGCCAGCCCGCCGGCCACCCACACGACGCTGTCGTAGGCGCGCAGCGAGGCCAGCGCCGCGTGCGGGTTGGTGGCCTTGGAGTCGTCGACCCAGGTCACGCCCTCGTGACGGGCCACCTCGGCGATGCGGTGCCCGTCGGGGCGGAAGGCCCGCAGCCCGTCGCGCACGGCCTGCTGGGAGACGCCGTGGGCGCGGGCCAGCGCAGCCGCGGCGAGCGCGTTGGCGACGTAGTGCGGGGCGCTGCTGGCCAGCTCGTCGACGGTGACCAGCTCGGCGGCGGAGTCGGAGCGCTGCTCGATGAAGGCCCGGTCGACCAGGATGTCCTCGACCAGCCCCAGCATCCCGACCCCGGGCATGCCCAGGGTGAAGCCGATGGCCCGCGCGCCCTCGACCACGTCGGCCTCGCGGACCAGCTGCTCGGTCACCGGGTCGTCGGCGTTGTAGACGCACGCGCGCTGGACCTGCTCGTAGACGCGGCCCTTGTCGGCGGCGTAGTCGGCCATCGAGCCGTACCAGTCGAGGTGGTCCTCGGCGACGTTGAGCACCGCGGCCGACTCGGCGCTCATCGAGCTGGTGTAGTGCAGCTGGAAGCTGGAGAGCTCGACGGCCAGCACGTCGTACGGCGTGGGGTCCATCACCGCCTCGACGATCGGCAGCCCGACGTTGCCGGCCGCCACGGCCCGCAACCCGGCGGTGCGCAGGATGGTCTCGAGCATCTGCACCGTGGTGGTCTTGCCGTTGGTGCCGGTCACCGCCAGCCAGGGCGCGGCGTGCTCGGGGTGGCGCAGGCGCCAGGCCAGCTCGACCTCGCCCCAGACCGGGACCCCGCGCTCGCGGGCCTGCGCCAGCAGCGGCGAGTCGGGGCGCCAGCCCGGCGAGGTGACGAGCACGTCGACGTCGTCGGGCAGCACCGCCGTGGCGCCCTCGCCCAGGCGGATGGTGGCGCCGAGCACCTCGAGGAGCTCGGCCTTCTCCTCCTTGCCCGTGGCCGACTCGTCGAGCGCGGTGACGCTGGCGCCGAGGTGGTTGAGGTTGTCGGCGGCGGCGAAGCCGGAGACGCCGAAGCCGGCGACGACCGCGCGCACCCCCTCCCAGGAGCTGGTCTGGTCGAGGCCGTCGAGGTCGCGGGGAGCGCTCACGTGCCCGCCACCCACTCGGCGTAGAAGATGCCCAGCCCGCCGGCGACGCAGAGGCCGGTGAGGATCCAGAACCGGATCACCATGGTGACCTCGCCCCAGGCCATGTCGAAGGTGTGGTGGATCGGAGCCATCCGGAAGAGCCGCTTGGGGGTGCCGGTCAGGCGCCTGCTGGCCTTGAACCAGGTGACCTGCAGCATCACCGAGACCGTCTCCATCACGAAGACGCCGCCGACGATGACCAGGAGGAGCTCGGTGCGGGTCAGCACGGCCAGGCCGGCCAGTGCGGCGCCCAGCGCCAGCGAGCCGGTGTCGCCCATGAAGATCTGGGCCGGCGAGGCGTTCCACCACAAGAACC
Organism: Nocardioides salarius; assembly: GCF_016907435.1. Classification (NCBI taxonomy): domain Bacteria; kingdom Bacillati; phylum Actinomycetota; class Actinomycetes; order Propionibacteriales; family Nocardioidaceae; genus Nocardioides; species Nocardioides salarius. The sequence goes on from NZ_JAFBBZ010000001.1 coordinate 544,985, forward strand.
CGAAGCAGGCGCCGGTGATGGCCGCGGCCACGATCGCCAGGTCGAGCGGGTCGCGCACCTCGTAGCACTTGCCGTAGGTGATGTCGGACTGGCCGCACCACTGGTTGTTCTGCCAGATGTTCACGATGGTGTAGGCGCCGAAGACCATCATGCTGCACCCGGTGAGCAGCCCGTCGGCGCCGTCGGTGAGGTTGGTGGCGTTGCTGGTGGCGATCACCATGACGAGGATCAGCGCCACGACCGCCGCGGCCGGCAGCACGATGCTGTCGAAGTCGCGGATGAAGGACAGCGAGAACGACGCCGGCCGCTGGCCGCGGTCGTCCTCCAGCACCGGGCTCAGCGCCAGGATGCCGAAGGTCAGGCCGACCACCGTCTGGCCGACGATCTTGGCCTTGCTGCGCAGCCCGAGGCTGCGCTGCTTGTAGATCTTGATGAAGTCGTCGAGGAACCCGACGGCGCCGATGCCCACGAAGAGCAGCAGCAGGAGCAGCGCCGAGGCGGTGGGCGGGCTCAGGGTGATCAGCTTCGCCCCGAAGTAGCCCAGCACGGTCGCGCCGATGATGACGACGCCACCCATGGTGGGGGTGCCGCGCTTGACGTGGTGGGTCGTCGGGCCGTCGTCACGGACCTCCTGGCCGTAGCCCCACCGCGTGAACTGCTTGATCGCGTAGCGGGTGCCGATCAGCGAGATCAGCAGGGCCAGGCCTCCGCCCAGCAGGATCGCCCTCACCGCCGTTGCACCTCGTTCGTCGTCCAGAGTGTCGTGCCGACGACGTGTGCCACCGGCCGGGCCGGATCACCGGCACCGTTCATCTTGGCGTACGCCGGCGGCGGGCTCGACCACGCCTCGCCGGGCGGGTGTCGATCGTCACGCCCGCTCGGCCCGCTCGACCGGCTCCCCCACGGGCTCCCGGGTGACCCGGGCGCGCAGCAGCTCGGCGGCGACCTCGCGGTCGTCGAAGGGGTGCACCACGCCGTCGACGTCCTGGCCGGTCTCGTGGCCCTTGCCGGCGACCAGCACGATGTCGCCGGGGCCGGCGTGGCCCAGCGCCTCGGCGATCGCGTCGCGCCGGCCGGCGACCTCGAGCACCTCGGCGCGCCGGTCGCCCGGCACCTGCTCGGCACCGGCCAGCAGGGCCGCGCGGATCGCGGCGGGGTCCTCGGAGCGGGGGTTGTCGTCGGTGACGACGAGCACGTCGGCCAGGCGCGCACCGATCTCGCCCATCACCGGCCGCTTGCCGGTGTCGCGGTCGCCGCCGGCGCCGATGACCAGCACCAGCCGCCCGGTGGTCAGCGGGCGCAGCGCGCCCAGCGCCGCCTCGACCGCGTCGGGCTTGTGGGCGTAGTCGACGACCACCTCGAAGTCCTGGCCCGCCACCACGCTCTCGAGGCGGCCGGGGACCCCCGGCAGCGCGCTGATGCCGGCGGCCACCTGGGCGGCCACGTCGACCGGGTCGACGTCGCCGGGGCTGGCCTCGCCCACCGCGGCCACCGCCGCGAGGGCGTTGGAGACGTTGAAGCCGCCCGCCAGCGGCACCCCGCCGGCGAAGGCCCGGTCACCCGGGCCCAGCACCCGGAAGTCGGAGCGGCTGGGCGAGGCGTCGACGTCGCCGACGCCCCAGGTGGCCGGCACGCCGGTCGTGGAGAAGGTGGCCACCGGCAGCTCGGTCTCGGCCGCCAGCCGGCGCCCGTGCTCGTCGTCGACGTTGACCAGCGCCCGGCGGGCGCGCTCGGGGGTGAACAGCGAGGCCTTGGCCGCGTAGTACTCCTCGACCGTGTCGTGGAAGTCGAGGTGGTCGCGGCCGAGGTTGAGGAAGACCGCCACGTCGAAGACGACCCCGTCGACCCGCCCGAGCACCAGGGCGTGGCTGGAGACCTCCATCGCGCAGACGTCGACACCCTGCTCGACCATGGCCGCGAAGAGCCCGTGCAGGTCGGGGGCCTCCGGCGTGGTCAGCGTCGTCGGCACGTCGCGGCCGGCCACGCGGGTGCCGACGGTGCCGATCACCGCGCCCACCAGTCCGGCGCCGTCCAGCCCGCCCTCGAGCAGGCGGGTGGTGGTGGTCTTGCCCTGGGTGCCGGTGACCCCGATCATCGTCAGCCGCTCGGCGGGGTCGCCGTAGACGCGGGCCGACAGCCGGCCCAGGATCCGGCGGGGGTCGTCGGTCACCAGGAGCGGCACCCCCGCGGGCACCCTCTCGGCGCCCGCCGGGTCGGTCAGCACCGCGACCGCACCCGCCTCGAGCGCGTCGGCGACGAAGTCGGCCCCGTGGGCGCGGGCGCCCGGCAGGGCGGCGTACAGGTCGCCGGCGCGCACGCGCTGGCTGCTGAGGCTGATGCCGGTCAGCACCGGGTCGTCGCCGCGGTGCTCGACCATGCCCAGGGCCTGGCGCGCCCAGTCGGCCAGCTCGCTCAGCGCGGTGCGCGGCGGGTCGACGGGCCGGGTCGCGGGGACGTCAGGGCGAGGCATGCCGGGAGGCTAGCAGCGCGCGATCCGGGCCGGGTCGGCGCGAGATATGGGCCGGGTCACCACTCGACGGGCAGGTCGGAGGCGGGGGTGCCGGTGGGCGGGACGGCGTAGCGGCGCAGCGCGTAGCCGGCGATCTTGGCGAACGCGGGGCCGGCGACCGAGCCGCCACCGCCGCCGTTGCGCGGGTTCTGCACGACGACGTAGACGGTGAAGCGCGGGTCGTCGGCGGGGGCGAAGCCGGCGAAGGAGACGGTGAAGGTGCCGTCGTAGCAGCGGCACTCCTCGCCCACCCGCTGCGCGGTGCCGGTCTTGCCCGCCACCCGGTAGCCGGGGATCTGGGCGCCGGGCGCGACCCCGGCCTCGGGGTCGACGACGCGCTCCATCATCAGCGCCGTCTTGCGGGCCGCCTCGGCGCTGATCACCTCGGTGGTGGTGGCCTGGTCGGTGCCGACCTGCTCCCCCGCGTCGGTGGTCGCGCTGCCGCGCACCAGGCTCGGATCGACGCGCACCCCGTCGTTGGCGATCGTGTTGACGGCGGCGGCCATCTGCAGGGCGTTCACCGACACCGACTGGCCGAAGGCGATGCGGTCCTGGGTCTGGCTGGTCCACAGCGAGGGGTCGGGCAGGATCCCGGCCGACTCGCCGCGCACGCCGGCGCCGGTCGCCGAGCCGAGCCCGAAGGCCGCCAGGTAGCGGCGCATCTGGCCGTCCTCGAACTTGTCGGAGGCCAGCACGGTGCCGATGTTGGACGACTTGGCCAGCACCCCGGCCAGGGTCAGCCGGATCGTGTCGTGGGGGAACCAGTCACCGATGGTGCGGTCCTGGCGGGCCAGCGAGCCGGGCACCGTCAGGCGGGTGCGCGGGGTGACCTTGCCGGCGTCGAGCAGCCCGGCCATCGTCAGCACCTTCGAGACCGAGCCCGGCTCGTAGACGTCGCTGACCGCGCGCGAGCCCAGGTCGGCCTCGTCGGAGGCCAGCGGGGCGTTGGCGTCGAACGTCGGGTGGTCGGCCAGCGCCAGCACCTCACCGGTGCGCGAGTCCATCACCACCGCCAGGCCCGAGTCGCCGCGCGACTGCTGCACCGTCTGGCGCACCACGCGCTGGGCGTACCACTGCAGCTCGCGGTCGACGGTCAGCGTGAGGTCCTGGCCGTCCTGGGCCTCCACGACCGTGTTGTCGCCGAGCGGCAGCTTGTTGCCGGCGGCCATCGCGTAGCGGGCCGAGCCGTCGGTGCCGGAGAGCAGCTCGTCGAAGGTGCGCTCGAAGCCGGCCAGCGGCTGCGGGGTCCCGTCGGCCAGCGGGGTGCCGAGGAAGCCGACCAGGTTGGCGGCCACGTCGTCGGCGGGGTACTCCCGCACCGGGTCGCGCCAGGTCGAGAGACCGTCGAAGCCGAGCTCCTCGGCGCGGTCGACCACCTTGGTCGCGGTCGCCGCGGGCACGCCGCGGGCGACGTACTGGAACCGGCTCTCGGTGCGCAGGCGCTGCAGGAGGGTGAAGTAGTCGACGTCGAGCTTGCCCGAGAGGAACTTCGCGAGCTCGGGAGCCCGGTCGACCTCGCGGCCCTCCTCGTCGGTGTTGACCAGGGCCGGGTCGGCCACGACCATCAGCCCGTCGGCCGACTGCGCCAACGGCTCGCCGTTGCGGTCGAGGATCGCGCCGCGCTGGGCGGGCAGCACCATCTCGTCCATGCCCTCGGCCGCCGCCATCTCGGCGTAGGCCTTCGGGTCGATGCCCTGCAGCTGCACCAGCCGGCCGGCGAAGACCGAGAGCACCATGGCGATCAGGACGAACCCGACCCGCAGGCGGAAGTGCGGGTGGCCGCGGCGAGCCGCGACCTCGTGGCTCGGCGTCGGGCGCGTGGGGGGCACGAGGGCTCCTGGTGTGTCTCGGGCGTGGTGGGGCGGCGGGTCAGTCGTTCTTCTTGTTCTTCTTCTTGTTCTTCTTGTTCTTGTCCTTGTCGTTCTTCTTGTCGGCCTTGTCGGCCTTGTCCTGCTTCTTCTCGTCCTGCTTGTTCTTACCGCCGCCACCGCCGCCGGCGCCGTCGCCACGCTGGTCGCCCAGCACGCCCTCGGGCGGGGTCACCACGGTCGCGGCCGGGTCGAGCTCGGAGGGCCGGGCCGGGGGCAGCGGGTCGAGCGGCAGCCGGGCGCCGAGCGTCGCGCCGGCGGGGTCACCGGAGACCGAGCCGTCGGCCAGGTCGAGGAAGAGCGGCGCGGCCGGCACCTGCATGCCCATCTTCTGGGCGCGGCGCGCGATCTCCTGGGGGTCGCGCAGCCGCTCCAGCTTGGTGGCCAGCGCCTCCTGGCGCGCCGAGAGCACGGTGGCGCGCTGCTCCAGCGACGTGGCGGCGAAGGCCGACTGCTGCATGGAGGTGTTGAAGAGCAGCAGCCCCACGACCCCGCCGAGCAGCAGCACGGTGACCAGGCTGACGAAGGGCACCTTCGCGGCGCGGGTGCGGGCGACCGGCACCACGCTGAGCCGGGCGCGCTCGACGGCGGCCCCGGCGATGCGCGGCATCCGGCTGCTGCGGGCGGCGCCCTGGGTGCTGTAGAGACTGCTCATCGGGCGGCTCCCCTTCCGGTGGTGGTGGTCGTGGTGGGTCGCACGCGTTCGACCGCGCGCAGGCGCACCGAGGCGGCGCGCGGGTTGGCCTCGATCTCGGCGGCGTCGGCCTTCTCGGAGCCGCGGGTGACCAGCCGCAGGGCCGGCTCGCTCCCCTCGGGCACGAAGGGCAGGTCGACCGGGACCTCGGAGCGGGTCGCGGCGGTGAACGCCTGCTTGACCAGGCGGTCCTCCAGCGAGTGGTAGGACTCCACCACCACCCGGCCGCCGACGCCGATGGCCTCGATAGAGGCCGGCAGCGCCCGGCGCAGCACCGCGAGCTCGTCGTTGACCTCCATGCGCAGCGCCTGGAAGGTCCGCTTGGCCGGGTGCCCTCCGGTGCGGCGCGCGGGCGCAGGGATCTCGGCGTACAGCAGCTCGACCAGCGCCGCCGAGGTGGTGAACGGCTCGCTCTCGCGGCGGCGGACCACGGCCCCGGCGATCTTGCGGGCGAACTTCTCCTCGCCGTAGTCGCGCAGCACCCGCGTCAGCTCGGCCGCGGAGTAGGTGTTGAGCACGTCGGCCGCGGTGGGGCCGGTGCTGCCCATCCGCATGTCGAGGGGCGCGTCCTCGGCGTAGGCGAAGCCGCGCTCGCGCACGTCGAGCTGCATCGAGGAGACGCCCAGGTCGAAGAGGACCGCGTCGACGTGGTCGAGGCCCAGCTCGTCGAGGACCTCGGGGATCTCGTCGTAGACCGCGTGCACCCCGCGGAACCGGTCGCCGTACGCCGCCAGCCGCTGCCCGGCCAGCTCGAGGGCGGCGGGGTCGCGGTCGATGCCGACGACGCGGGCGTGCTCGAGGCGCTCGAGGACCGCCTCGGAGTGGCCGCCGAGACCCAGGGTGCAGTCGACGAGGACCGCGCCGGGCTGGTCGAGCGCGGGAGCGAGCAGTGCCACGACCCGGTCGAGGAGCACCGGGACGTGCGAGGGGCCGGCCACGTCAGCGGCCCAGGCTCGTCAGGAGCGTGAAGGCCACGGCCGCGCTGAGCGACATGGCCGCCGAGAACGCCATCAGACGCAGCGCGTCCTGGGCCTGGTGGCGCACCCGGGGCGCGGGGGCGCCGGGTGCCGGCCGGGCGCCGGGTGCGCCGGTCAGTCCGTCGACCTGGGTGCTGCTCATGGTCTCGACCCCATCAGGAGAGTGCTGCGTCGTGGTGCTGCGTCGTGGTGCTGGCTGGTGCTGGCTGGTGCTGGGTGGTGGCTGGTGGTGCGGAGTGGTGCAGGTGGAGCGTGGGTGGAGCGCCGGTGGGGCGATCCGGGGTGCAGGTGGTCCGCAGGGTCTGGTCCCTGCCCGCTCGCCGGTGCTTCAGGGGTTCTGGAACCGGGGAAGGTGCCCCAGAACCGGGTGTCGTCTGGGGCCGGGGAAGGTGTCCCAGAAGACGAGTGGGGAGCGGGCCGAGACCGGGCCCTGCGGATCACTGTTCTGTTGGTGGTCTGCGTGCGGTGGTGCGAGTGGTGCGTGGTGGAGCGTCCGCTCAGAGCGGGGGTGCCTCGTCGAGCTCGGCGAACTTGGCCTGGGCTCCGGTGGAGTACTCGGTCCAGCGCTGGGGGTTCCAGATCTCGACCCGGTCACCGACGCCGGCCACGACCACGTCGCGCTCGATGCCGGCGCTGGCCCGCAGGATCGGCGAGATGCCGATGCGGCCCTGCTTGTCGGGCGTGCCCTGCTCGGCCCCCGCGAACAGCACGCGGCGGTAGTCGCGGGCGTCCTTGTTGGTCATCGGGGTCTCCTGGGCCCGCCGGGCCTCGGCCATGAAGGTCGCCTCGGGCCACACGGTCAGGCAGTTCTCCTGTCCTTGCGTGATCACGAGCCCCTCCGACAGTGCGTCCCTGAACTTGGCCGGGAGGAAGAGACGTCCCTTGTCGTCGACCTTGGGGGTGTAGGTGCCCATGAAGAACACATCGCACCTCCACGTCGACAAGTCCCGGGACGGTCACTTGCTCCACTTTCCACCACTCTACTCCACATCCCTCCACCGTCAACCACATTCCACCCCTTCCGCACCCCCGCCCTCCCCCTCTGCGCGCTCCCCTCCCCCACGCGGCGTCGCCAGCCCCACGCACTCGGTGGAGCGCGGTCTTGCCGCGACGGCATACGGTGGAAACCCACTGCCGGGCACCGGCACCACCTGGAAGGGACCGCTCGTGGGATCTCCGAACGCTGGAGGCGCCGACCTCGAGACGCTGGCGCGCGTCATGGAGCGGGTGCGCACCAACGTCGAGCGCGTGATCGAGGGCAAGCCCGAGGTCGTCAGCTCGGCGCTCGTCGTGCTGCTCGCCGAGGGGCACCTGCTGATCGAGGACGTGCCCGGGGTGGGCAAGACGATGCTGAGCAAGGCCCTGGCCCGCTCGATCGACTCCACGGTGCGCCGCATCCAGTTCACGCCCGACCTGCTGCCCTCCGACGTGACCGGCGTGTCGGTCTTCAACCAGGACACCCGCCAGTTCGAGTTCCGTCCCGGCGGCGTCTTCGCCAACATCGTGGTCGGCGACGAGATCAACCGCGCCTCGCCCAAGACCCAGTCGGCGCTGCTCGAGTGCATGGAGGAGCGCCAGGTCACCGTCGACAACGCGACCTACCAGCTCGAGACGCCGTTCATGGTCATCGCCACCCAGAACCCGGTGGAGATGGAGGGCACCTACACGCTGCCCGAGGCCCAGCGCGACCGGTTCATGGTGCGCACCTCGATGGGCTACCCCGTCGAGGCCGCCGAGCTGGCGATGATCACCGGCCACACCGGGGGCAACCCCCTCGACGACCTCGAGCACGTCACCGACGCCGCCGAGATCCGCAAGCTCACCGCGATCGTCGGCCAGGTCTTCGTCGCCGAGGCCGTGCAGCGCTACACCGTCGCGCTGACCTCGGCCACGCGGCGTACCGACGAGCTGGTGCTGGGCGCCTCGCCCCGCGCCACGCTGCACCTGGTGCGGGCGGCCAAGGCGTACGCCGCGCTGCAGGGCCGCGACTACGTGCTGCCCGACGACGTGCGCACCCTGGCTCCCCGGGTGCTGACCCACCGGCTGCTGCCCAGCGTGGAGGCCTCGATGAACGGTCGCAGCACCGACGAGATCCTCGAGCGGCTCGTCGCCGCCGTGCCGGTGCCCGACGGCACCCGTCGCTGAGGCGGGCGCGGTGAGGGAGGCGCTGGCCGGGCTGACGGTGCGCGGGCGGGCGTTCGTCGCCGCCGGCGTCACCGCGGTGGTGTGCGCGGTCCTGCTCGGCCAGCCGGCCCTGACCCGGGTCGGCGTGCTCGTGCTCGCGCTGCCCCTGGTCACCGCACTGGTGCTGGGCCGCAGCCGCTACCGGCTCGCGCTGGTGCGCACCGTCTCCCCCTCCCTGGTCACCGCCGGCCAGCAGGCCCGGGTGACGCTCTCGCTGAGCAACGAGGGCCGCACCCCCAGCGGGGTGCTGCTCCTCGAGGACCACGTGCCCTACGTGCTCGGCACCCGCCCCCGCTTCGTGCTCGAGGGCATCGGCCACGGCTGGCACCGCCAGGTCGGCTACCAGGTGCGCTCCGACGTGCGCGGGCGCTTCGAGGTCGGGCCCATGTCGGTGCGGGTCAGCGACCCCTTCGGCCTCGTCGAGCTCGGCCGCGCCTTCCACACCACCTCGGCGCTGACCGTCACCCCCCGCACCGTGGTGCTGGCGCCGATCCCGCTCGGCGGCTCCGAGAGCGGGTCGGGCGACAACCGTCCGCGTGCCTTCGCCACCGGCAGCGCCGAGGACGTCACGGTGCGCGAGTACCGCCGCGGCGACGACCTGCGCCGCGTGCACTGGCCCAGCTCGGCCAGGGTGGGCGAGCTGATGGTGCGCCGCGAGGAGCAGCCGTGGCACTCGCGGGCCACGGTGTTCCTCGACAACCGGGCCGCGGCCCACCGCGGCGAGGGCATCGCCTCCTCCCTCGAGACCGCCGTCAGCGCCGCGGCCTCCGTCGCGGTGCACCTGACCCGCCGCGGCTTCGCGGTGCGCCTGGTCACCGCCGCCGGCGAGGACCGCGCCAGCGGCTGGCACGAGCGCCGCGCCGACCTGAGCACCGCCCCCCTGCTGGAGGCGCTGGCGGTCCTGCATCCCGTCGAGGCGCCCCGCCTCGACACCGCCTGGCTCGGCGAGGCAGGTCACGGCGGCCTGGTCGTCGCGGTCCTGGGCGCGGTGCAGCAGCACGACGCACCGGTCCTGCGACGCATGCAGTCCCAGCACGGCAGCGCGCTCGCGCTGGCCCTCGACGTCGACGCCTGGGTCGGCACCGGGGCCGGGTCCGCCCCGGCCACCGGGCTGCTGGCCCAGCAGGGCTGGCGGGTCGCCGGCGTGGGCCCCCGCGACCGGGTCGAGGCCCGCTGGCAGGAGCTCGGCGCCGGGGCACGCTCGGCCGGGCGCGCGAGCACGCGGCGTACGACGGAGGTGGGCTCGTGAGCAGCCGGAACCGCAGCAGCCTCGGGGCCGGTCTCGCCCAGTCGAGCGCCGCCGCGCTGACCACCTGGGTCTGCATCCTGTCGTGGCGCGGCTTCACCGACGCCCCGTCGCTGTTCCTGTCCCCCCTGCTCGGTCTCGCGCTGCTGGTCGCGGGCATCGGGGCGGTGGGGCGCTGGTCGCGCCTGGGTGCGTTCTCGGTGCTGCTGCTGCAGCTGCTGGGCGGGGCCATGGCCCTGAGCTGGGTCGTCGTCGGCTCCCCGCTGCCGGTGGGCTCGACCTGGGACGCGCTGCTCGTCGCGGCCTCGGAGGCACGCGAGGGCGCGGTCGTCTACGCCTCCCCCGTGCCCACCGCCGAGGCCGCCGTCGAGCCGCTGCTCATCGGCGGCGGCCTGCTGTGCCTGGTCCTGGTCGACCTCCTGGCCTGCGGGCTGCGGCGGGTGCCGCTGGCCGGCCTGCCGCTGCTGGCCGTCTACAGCGTGCCGGTCAGCCTGCTCGCCACCGACCTGACCTGGTGGGTCTTCGCGCTGTCCGCGCTCGGCTTCGTCACCATGCTCTACCTCCAGGAGAGCGAGCAGGTCGCCCGCTGGGGACGCAGCCTCGGCGACGACGGCCCCGACCCGCTGGCCACGGGCTCGGGCCTGGGCGTGCACACCGCCACGGTGCGGCTCAACGCGCTCGCGGTCGGCGGGGTGGCGACCGCCCTGGCCGTGGTGGTGCCGCTGGCGGTGCCGACCCTCGACGTGCAGCTCTTCGACGTCGGCCGCGGCCCGGGCGGGGACACCAAGATCAGCGTCGACAACCCGATGACCGACCTGGTGCGCGACCTCCACCGGCCCGACGACACCCCGCTGCTGGCGGTGCGCACCGACCAGGTCGACCCCGAGTACCTGCGGATCTCGGTGCTCAACCGCTTCTCCCAGAACGAGTGGAGCCCCGGCGACCGGGAGATCCCGCTCGAGAACCGCCCCGACGGCGACATGCCCGCCCTGACCGGTGTCAACCAGTCGGTGCCGCGCCGCACCCTGGACTACCGGGTCGAGGCCTACGACACGTTCTCCTCGCGCTGGCTGCCGACCTTCGCGCCGGTCAGCCGGGTCGAGGCCCAGGGCGACTGGCGCTACGACGAGTCCACGATGGACTTCCTGGCCGGCGACCCCGACCTCGACCTCACCGGCGCCAGCTGGTCGATGACCTCGGTCGACCTCGACCTCTCCGCCCAGGAGCTGGCCGACGCCCCCTCCTCCGTCGGCATGGTCTCGGCCTCCTACACCGACCTGCCCGCCGACATGCCGCCGCTGATCCGACAGCTGGCCAACCAGGTCACCGCGAGCGCGCCGACGCGGTTCCAGAAGGCCGTGGCCCTGCAGGACTGGTTCCGCCAGGAGTTCGACTACTCGCTGCGCAACGTGCCGCCCGGCAACGGCACCGACGAGCTCGAGGAGTTCCTGAGCCTCGAGGGCGACTACGCCCGCACCGGCTACTGCGAGCAGTTCGCCAGCGCCATGGCCGTGATGGCCCGCCAGCTCGGCATCCCCGCCCGCGTGGCGGTCGGCTTCCTGCGGCCCCAGCGCATCGCCGAGGGCGTCTACGAGTACTCCTCCGACGACCTGCACGCCTGGCCCGAGCTCTTCATCGCCGGCTCGGGCTGGGTGCGCTTCGAGCCGACCCCGCCCGCGCGCGCCGGCGCGGTCCCGGCCTACACCCGTGAGGCCGTCGACCTGCAGCAGCCCGAGCCCAGCGGCCCCAGCGGACGCGCCGAGGACCAGCTGCCCGACCGCAACGGCGAGCCCAGCGCGGCCCCCGACGAGCTCGACCCCGAGGCCGACGACGAGGCCGGCGTCGTCGACCCCGGCTTCCCGTGGGGCACCCTGCTGGGCGGGCTGCTCGGCGCGCTGGCGCTGGTCGGGCTGGTCCTGGCCCCCCGTGCCGTACGCCGCCGCCGCCGCGAGCACCGCCTCGCCTCCGGCCCCGAGGCGATCTGGGACGAGCTGCGCGACACCGCACGCGACCTGGGGCTGCCCTACCTCGACCGCCGCTCGCCGCACGAGACCGGCGCCGGGCTGGTGGGCCACCTCGGCAGCCCGCTCGACGACCGGCCGCGGCCCCGGCACGGCGCCGGCCAGGCCCCCGAGGCGGTCGCCTCGCTGCACCGGCTCGTCGGCGACGTCGAGCGGCTGCGCTACGCCCCTCCGGGCGCCGACGAGTCGCGCCCCGACCGGCAGGACGACGCCCGCCGTGTGGTCGTGGCCCTCCACGAGGGCACCACGCCCCGGGCCCGGCGCCGGGCCACCTGGCTGCCGCGCACGCTGCTGCGACCCACGCGGCGTACGGACGTGGTGAGCGGGCCGGAGACGGAGTCGCTGGGCTACCGCAGCGGGGTCGTCGACCTCGTGCGCTGACGCCGACCCGGCCGGTTCGAACGAGCCGGGTCGCGAGTCGGCCGGTTCACACCAGCCGGGTCGCGGGTCGGGCGGGGCTCAGAAGCCGCCGTTCTCCTCGCGGCGACGGCGCCAGCGCTCCTCCATGCGGTCCATGAAGCCGGCACCGCTCGAGCCGCCGGCGCCACCGCGGCGCTGGCGCCCACGGGTGCGGCGGCCACCGTCGATGACGGTGAAGGACCGCTCGCCCTGCTCGTCGGAGGGCGCACCCGCCTGGGCGGCGGGGCCGGCCTGGGTCTGGGTGCGCAGGGCGTTGAGGCCGAAGGTGGCCGAGCCGAGCATCACCACGAAGCCGACGATGCCGATCGGCCAGATCTGGGTGATCGCGCCGGTCATCAAGACGACGATGCCGACCACGAAGACGACCCCCGCCACGACCGCGCGTCGGCGGGCGACGCGGCGCAGCGACGTGCCGCGCAGGGTGGAGGCGAACTTGGGATCCTCTTCGGAGAGGGCTCGCTCCATCTGCTCGAGCAGTCGCAGCTCCTCTTCCGAGAGTGGCACCGTTCCTCCAATGGGGTCACGCACGCACCGACACGTCTGGTCGATGTCGGCACGTCAAGTCTAGGCAAGCCCTAGCCGTCACGGTAGGCGGCTCACACAATTTGGCCCTGCGCGGGTCAGGACCCCGGTCGGCGACCGGGTCCTGGGCCGGTCGTCAAGTGGTTCGCAGCGGCGCCCCGGACGGATGGGACCGGCTCACGAGAGCAGGCTCGCCGGGCGCACCGCGGCCGAGCCGAAGCGCCTGGCCGCGCGGTCGACGGCACGGTCGGCCTCCGACCAGCCGTGCTCGCGCTCGCCCAGCACGTGCTGGTGGTGCACGCTCTCGCGGGGCGCGAGACCCTCGACCCGGACCCCCACCAGCCGCAGCCGGGCCCGCTGCAGTCCCAGCGCGTCGTACAGGGCGGTGGCGGTGCGGTAGACCTCCTGGGTCACGTCGGTGGCCTCGCTCATCGTGCGCGAGCGGGTGATGGTGGTGAAGTCGGCGAAGCGCACGGTCAGCGTCACGGTGCGCCCGGCGACGCCGGCCACCCGCATCCGCCCGGTGACGGTGCTGGTCAGGCGCAGCAGCTCGCGCAGCACCACCGTGCGGTCGTCGACGTCGCGCCCGAAGGTCTCCTGCGCCCCCATCGACCGGTCGGGCTCGCCGCCCCCGAGGCCGAACGCCCCGCTGGAGCCGGCGACCACCTCGCGGCGGTCGTCGCCCCACGCCAGCTCGTGCAGGTGGCGACCGAGGTGGTCGCCGACGGCGCGCTGGAGGGTGCGCACCGGGGTGTGCGCGACGTCGCCGACGGTGACCAGGCCCAGGCGGTGCAGCATGGCGCGGGTCTTCTCCCCCACCCCGTAGAGCTCGCCGACGTCGAGCGGGTGCAGGAAGGTGGTGATCCCCTCGGGCGGCACCACGACCACACCGTCGGGCTTGGCACGCTTGCTGGCCAGCTTGGCCACCGAGATGGTGGCCGCCACCCCGACCGAGCAGGTGATCGCCTGCTCGTCGTGGATGGTGGCGCGCACCTGCTCGGCGATCTCGGCCGGCGGCCCGAGGCGGCGTACGGACCCGCTGACGTCGAGGAACGCCTCGTCGAGGGAGACCACCTCGACCAGCGGGGTGACCCGGCGGAAGGTCTCGACGACCGCGGTCGAGACCCGGCCGAACAGCTCGTGGTCGGGCGCCACCACCACCGCCTGCGGACACATCCGCCGGGCCCGGGTGGCCGGCATGCCCGAGCGCACGCCGTGCTCGCGGGCCAGGTAGTTGGCCGAGAGCACGACGCCGCGGTAGCCCCCGCCCACGATGACCGGCACCTCCCACAGCTCGGGCCGCTCCCGCACCGCCACCGAGGCGTAGAAGGCGTCCATGTCGATGTGGAGGATCGGCGTGGGCTGCTTGATGTGGGCGCCAGCGGAGGTCATGCCGATCCTCCACCACAGCACGTGAGAAGAAGCCGAGTCGGCGCTACTTCACGGGAGGAGCGAAGCGGGGGAACGTGAAGTAGCGCCGACTCGGCGCGCCACGGGCAACCCGCACACGAAGAAGCACCGCGAGCGGAGCGAGCAGGTGCGCACCGCAACCACGGAGCAGGAACTAGCGCCGGCTCGGCGTGAAGTAGCGCCGACTCGGTGCGCTCAGCGGGCGAGCACGTGCAGCTGCGTGGCGAGCGGGAGGTACTCGGGACGCGTGGCGACCGCCTGCTCGAGCTCGACGAGGGCGGCGGTGGAACCGGGCTCGAGGTCGAGCAGGGTGCCGGGGACCAGGTCGGCGAAGACGCGCACGCCGTGGACCTGCTCGACGTGCAGGTCGGCGGTGGCCAGCAGCGCGACGAGCTCGTCGCTGGTGTAGCGGTGCCCGGCGCGGCCGGGGTCGACGGTGGGCTCGAGCAGCGCGAGCGCCTGGCCGAAGTGGCCGGCCATGGCGCGGGCCAGCACCGCGGCGTGGCGCTGGGCCACGAGCAGGCTGAGGGTGCCGCCGGGGCGCACGGCCTCGCGGAGCACTCCGAGGGCGGTGGCGGGGTCGCCGACGTGCTCGAGCACCCCGTGGCACAGCACCAGGTCGGCGCTGTCGGCGCCGGCGACGTCGAGCAGGCTCGAGACCTCGCCCTGCAGCCCGGCGACCTCGACGCCGCGCTCGCGGGCGCGGCGCCCGAGCGAGGCGAGGGCATCGGGGCTGGGGTCGACGACGGTGACGCGGTGGCCGAGCTCGGCCACGCGCACGGCGAAGCCGCCGGTGCCGCCGCCGATGTCGAGGACGTCGAGGGGCCCGGACTGCTCGAGCAGCGGGCGCAGGGCGTCCCACACCACGGCGGTGCGGGCCGCCGCCCGGCGCTCGCTGGGACGTTCGCTGGGGCGGTCGCTGGCGGACATGGCACCCACCCTAGGGCCACGGGCACGCCGATCATCCCGGGCTCCCCGGGCTGCGGTGCCACAGCTTGCGTGCCACGTCGCGGGTCTCCTCGCCGGCGGGCTTGATGTCGGCGTACGGCGAGAGCCGGAAGCCGCTGGAGTGCACCAGCACGCGCCGGCGCCCCATGCCGCCCGCGGCACCCGGCCCGTCGGGGCGCGCCATCACCGGTCGCGGCGCCCGGCTCTGCGCCGCGCCCTGCCCGGCGAGCTCGACGCCGACGCCGCCGAAGCCCTCGGGCACCACCGCCATCTGCTCGTGCACCGCCTCGATGCCGCCGCGGCGCCACTGCTCGTGCAGGGCCGGCAGCTCCCAGCAGCCGGTGGCGCGCAGCGAGACCCCGCGGTGGCCGGTGCGGCGCAGCTCGCCGCGCACCACCAGCAGCCAGGAGTGGAAGACGGTGGCGGCGTAGGGACCCTGGGCGTCCTCGAAGAAGGTCGCGTCGACCGGCCCGGTGCCGTCGTCGAGGGTCAGGAAGACCACCCGGCGCCCGGAGCGGATCGGCGGGGTCTGGGTGGCGACCTTGACCCCGGCCACCAGCAGCTCGGCCTTGCTGCGCCGCTGCAGCAGCTGCTCGCTGCGGGTCACCCCGAGCGCGTCGAGGAAGGGCCCGTAGGTGTCGACGACGTGCCGGCTGGCGTCGAGGCCGAGGATCTCGAGCTCGGCGCGCATCTGCTCCTCGCCGGTCATCTCGGGCAGGCCCGAGACCCCGCCCTCCCCCGGCGCGTCGCCGAGGTCGAGGCTCAGCTGCACCGAGTCGACCGGGGGCGGCGGTGCGGCGGTGCGGGCCTGGGCCAGCGAGCGGCCCCACACGCCCTCGCGCACCGGGGCGCCGCGGTCGTCGCGGTAGTCCTCGGCCTGGTCGCCCGGGCGCCGGTCGCGGCGCCGGTCGGTCTCGGCGGCGCTCTCCCCCGCCTGCGCCCGCTCCCGCACCCCGAGGTCGGTGCTGTTGCGCGCGGCCGCGGCCTCGGCCACCTGGTGAGCACGCGCGGTGGTGCCGCTCCACGTCTTGCGACCGGCCAGCCCCCGCCCCCGCGAGGCCCGCTCGAGGGCCCGTCCCTGGCGGTCGAGCTCGGCGACCTGCAGCAGCAGGTCGCGGCGGGTCAGCACCCCCCGGCGGCGTACGTCGCTGCCACCCGCCGACCCGATGCCGTAGGTGCTGTCGAAGGCGCCCGCCAGCACCAGCCGCTCGACCACGGGGCGCGAGACCCGTGCGCGCTGCCAGAAGTCGGGCAGCGAGTGGTAGGGCCGGGCCGCGACGATGCGCGAGACCTCGGCCTCGCTGATGCCCTTGACCTCGGCCAGCGCCAGCCGGATGCCCCAGGGGCGGCCGTCGGGGACGTCGGGTCCGGGGTGGGCGCCGGTGGGCTCGACCCGCTCGACGACGTAGGCCTGCTCGGAGGCGTTGACGTCGAGCCCGAGCACCGCCACGCCGAGGCGGCGGGCGTCCTCGAGGATCAGCCGCTTGGGGTACATCCCCGGGTCGTGGGTCAGCACCCCGGACAGGAAGTGCGCCGGCCAGTGCGCCTTGAGCCAGGCCGACTGGTAGGTCGGCAGCGCGAACGCCGCCGCGTGGGCCTTGCAGAAGCCGAAGGAGGCGAAGGCCTCCAGCACGCTCCACACCTCCTCGACCACGGGGAGGGGGTAGCCGCGTCCCAGCGCGCGCGGGAAGAACCAGGCCCGGGTCTGGGCCATCCCCTCGGCGTCGCCGAGGGCGCGGCGCTTCTCGTCGGCCTCGGCGTAGGAGATGCCGGTGAAGCAGCCGATGATCTCGATGACCTGCTCGTGGAAGACGACCACGCCCCGGGTCGGGGCCAGGATCGGGCGCAGGTCGTCGTGGAGGTAGCGCGGCTCGCGCCACCCGTGCTTGACCTCGAGGTAGGGCGTGATCATGTCGCTCTTGACCGGCCCGGGCCGGAAGAGCGAGATGTCGGTGATGATGTCCTCGAAGGTCTCGATGCCGGACTTGCCGACCAGCTCGCGCTGGCCCGGCGACTCGATCTGGAAGACCCCGAGGGTGCGCGCCGCCGAGATCATCCGGTAGGTCGCGGGGTCGTCGAAGGGCACCTGCTGGTCGTCCTCGAGGTCGATGCGCACCCCCTCGGCCCGCTCGATCTCGGTGAGCGCGTGCGCCATCGCCGACTGCATCCGGATGCCGAGCACGTCGAGCTTGAGCAGGCCGAGGTCCTCGACGTCGTCCTTGTCGAACTGGCTCATCGGGAAGCCGGCGTACGACGCCTCGACGGGGGTGCGGTCGAGCAGGGTCGCGTCGGAGAGCAGTACCCCGCACGGGTGCACCGCGACGTGGCGCGGCAGCCCGTCGAGGCGCTCGACGAGCTGGAACATCAGGTCGAGCCGGGCCTCGCCCAGCCCGCTGGCGCGCAGCTCGGGCAGCTCGGCCAGCGCCGCCCGCGCGTCGCGGGCCCGGATGTGGGGGAAGGCCTTGGCGATCGCGTCGGTCTCGGCCGGCGGCATGCCGAGCGCGGCGCCGACGTCGCGCACCGCGTGGCGCACCCGGTAGGTGTCCATCATCGAGACGCACACGCAGCGCTCGCCGCCGTAGCGGTCGAGGATGCGCTCGTAGACCTCGGTGCGCCGGTCGGACTCGACGTCGACGTCGATGTCGGGCAGCGCCTGGCGCAGCGGCGAGAGGAAGCGCTCCATCAGCAGCTGGTGGCGGATCGGGTCGACCCCGGAGATGCCGAGCAGGTAGTTGACCAGGCTGCCGGCCCCCGAGCCGCGCGCGGCGACCCGCACCCCCATCTGCTTGACCAGGTCGGTGACGTCGCCGACGGTCAGGAAGTACGACGCGTAGCCGAGCTCGCCGATCACCGCGAGCTCGTCGTCGAGCCGCTTCCACACCACCGCGAGCCCGCCGCTGCCGTAGCGGTCGCCGATGGCGCCCTCGCAGCGTGCGCGCAGCGCCACGTCGGCGCTGGGGTGGTCGGTGGAGAGGCTGAACTCGGGGAAGTGCACCTCGCCCAGGCCGAGGTCGGCACGCGGGTCGAGGGCGCAGCGCTCGGCCAGCGCCCGGGTGCGGGCCAGCAGGCGCAGCGCCTCGCGCCCGGTGCCGGCGCCGGCGCGGGCCACGACCTCGTGGGCGACCTCGCGCATCTGCGGACCGGACTTCAGGTGCCCCTCGGCGTTGCCGCGGTCGACGTGGCGCCGGTCGAGGGCGACCAGGCGCCGGGCGGCGTCGAGCACGTCGACGGTGGCGGCGTCGCTGCGATCGGCGTAGCGCACCGCGTTGGTCAGCACCGAGCCCGCGCCGCTCTCCTCGGCCAGGGCGAGCATCCGGGCGGCATGCCGGGTCGAGCCGGGGCCGTCGCCGGCCAGGCGGTGCGAGACCACCTCGACCTGGAGGTTCTCGCGCGGCACCAGGGCCCGCCAGCGCTCCAGGGCGGCCCGGGCGTGGTCGCGGCGGCGCACGGCCGCCGCGGCCCCGACCTCGGAGGCGGGGCCGAGCAGCACGACCAGGTCGCCGGAGCCGAGCAGCGCCGCGACCTCGGGGTCCTCGGGGTCCAGGACCGGGGTGCCGCGCTCGCCGGCGAGGTGGGTGGTCGAGAGCACCCGGCACAGCGCGGCCCAGCCGCCCCGCCCGCCGCCGGGGCCGGCGGCGTGGGCCAGCAGGGTGACCCGGGGCAGCCGCGGGTCGCGGAAGACGCCGCCCCGCACCGGGGTGCGCCCGCGCCCGGGCACCGGCGCCCGGCCCTCGACGGGGGCCGGGCGGTGGGCCAGGTCGACCCCGAGGACCGGGCTGATCCCGGCCTGCAGGCACGCCTTGGCGAACTTCACCGCACCGTAGGTGCCGTCGCGGTCGGTCAGCGCCAGCAGGTCCATGCCGAGGTCGGCCGCGCGCTGGACCAGCAGGTGCGGCAGCGAGGCGCCGTGCTGCAGGGAGTAGCCGGAGGCGACGTGCAGGTGCGGGAACGGGTCGGGCACGGGTCGGTCCACCTCTCGCGTCGGCTCGACCCTGACGACAATCTTCTCGAACTCATGTTCGAGAAGACGTCCAGCCTAACCCCGCCGCGTCCCCGGCGCCAACCCGCCCTCACCAGATCGCGGCGACCCACTCCGGACGGTCGACGAAGGGGTTGCGGTTGCCCTGCCAGGTCTCGAAGATCGCGTCGTTGCGGGCGCGCTCGAAGGCGTCGGGCGGGTCCTGCTCGTGCCAGCGCAGCAGGGTCGAGAGCCGACCGAGGTGGCCCAGCGCGTCGAGGTCGCGCCGGCCCACCTGCTCGGAGACCTCGAGGTCGGCGAAGCCGTCGCCGCCCTCGTAGCGCACCGCCATGTAGAGCACCATCCGGGCCACGTCGCCCTTCACCGCCTCGCGCGGCTCCCAGGAGTCGGCGTCGCGGTAGGTGTCGGCGGCCTCGCCCTGGGGGCTGCCGCCGTCGTCGAAGTCGAGGCTGGAGCGGTCGGCGTTGACGCTGACGTCGGCCGGGCGCACGTGGTGCAGGTCGGTGCCGGGGCCCGCGGCGGTGCCGAACCCGCCACGGCTCTGCGGCCACACGTGCTCGCGGTTCCACTCCTCGGGGTCTCCACCGTTGGCGTCGCCCGGCACGCTGTCGCCGGTGTAGAGCTCGATCACGCGACCGGGCGCTGCGGGGTCGGCGTCGGTGTCGCGCAGCGCCTCCCACAGCTCGTCGTAGCGCAGCCGCTCGACGTCGGTCGAGACGATCTCGTGCAGCGCGCGAGCCAGGTCGTCGCCGGAGCGACCCTCGGCGTCGGCGTAGTACTCCTGCACCACCGCGGGCAGGTCGCCGGCGGCGCTCGGGGCCGGGGTCGGTGGCGCGGCACCGACGAGCGCGACCGCGTCGACCTGCTTGAGCCCGGCGGCCGAGAAGTACGACGCCCGCTCGCCGCCGAGCACCACCTCCGCACCCAGCAGCTCGGGGTGCGAGGCCAGGCCCCAGGTGCTGCGCAGCGGGGCGGGCAGCTGGACCAGGAGCATCCGCGCCGGGTCGCGCTCCCCCGGGTCGTCGGCCACCGCGAGCGCCAGGTCGGAGGAGAAGGGGCCGCGCACCACCTCGCCCGGGGCGACGGGCTGGCCGACCAGGTGCCCCCGCACGCTCAGCGCCGTGCCGTCGGGGCTGGCCAGCGCCTGCGCGACGGCGGTCGCGCCGGCCGTCGCGACGGGGTCGAGCAACGTGCGCGCCCCGCCCGCGGACCCGGCCTCCTCGGCGGGCTCCTGGCCGGCGCAGGCCGGGAGCAGCCCCAGGACACCGACGAGGAGGAGGACGCCGAGCCGACGCGGGGCGAGGACGGGAGGCATGGGCCCAGCCTGCCTCACCCGGCGCGGGCGATGCGCTCCTGGAGCGGCGGGTGCGGCACCAGCCCCAGGCACTGCTCGACCACGGCGAGGAACCGGTCGGCGTCGCGGACGAGGTCGTCGGCCTCGCGCTCGGTGACCGCCCGCGAGGAGCCGGCCTCGGCCGCGGCCCGCTTGGCGGCGCCGGCGGAGAAGAACGTGGCCCACTCGGCGAGCTCGGGGGCCACCTCGGCCAGCAGCACCCAGGCGTTCTTCTGGGCCCGGCGGCGCGGACCGGCGGGCCGGGCCCGCGCGGAGAGCAGGGCGGCGGCCGAGCGCAGCGCCGACACGTGCGCCCCGGCGTAGCGGGCCGGGACCTCGGGGGTGGCCATCGCCTCGCTGAGCGACTCCGCGGCCCGGGCGAGGTAGGAGTGCGTGGTCACCGGCAGGGCCTGCGGGTGCGGCACGGGCGCGGAGAAGGAGGAGCGGGTCATCACCGGCACCCCGTCAGTCCGCGCAGCCGACGAGCAGCCACTGCCCGGCGTCGACGTCGAGGGCGAGGTCGAAGACCCCGCCGGCGTCCTCGGCCCCGCGCACCGCGGCACCACGCCCGGCCTCGACGCGCCACAGCGCGCGCTCGGCGAGCAGCTCCTCGAGCGGGCGGGGGCGGGCCGGCCGCTCGGCGCTCGAGCCGTCGGCGGGCTCCTCGGACCCCAGCACCGCCCGCACGCCGGCGTGGCGCCACCACTCCCCGGTCTCCACCCAGTGCTCCAGCACCGAGCGGACCTTCCAGAGCCGCCCGCGCCACAGGAACTGCTCGGGGACCATCGTCTCGGCGCCGGCCAGCTGGCCGCACCGCACCTCGACGGGCTCGTCGTAGCGTCGCATCAGCTCCATCACTGCCACCTCTCCGGCGCGCCGGGCGCCAGGTCCGCCTGGAGCCCCCAGCGGAGGCGGGGTCGAGGTCGCCCCCGCCGGGAGCATGTTCGAATCTGTGTTCGAACTTGTTCCCAAGGTACACGCCCCCACCGACAGTGGGTCAAGGATCGTGGCGGGGCCCTGTGGAGGAGCGCCGCCGACGGCTCAGGAGGCGGCGATCCGGTCGTGCGTGGCGCTGAGGTAGCGGTCGGTGTCGGGGTGGAACATGGTGACCAGGATCGCGACCTCGACCACCAGCGAGAGGTAGCTGAGCACCACGAAGACCTGGGGCGGCTCGACGCGGATGCCGCTCAGGGTCGCGACCGCCGTCATCACCACCAGCACCGCCAGGCACACCCGCGCCCAGTGGTGGCCGTTGCGGAAGAAGACCAGCAGCACCCCCATCAGCATCGCCATCACCACGAAGAGCACCGCGGCGACCGGGAAGAACTGCGGGACCGCGATCGGCTGCTCCTCGATCAGGTAGTCGAGACCCTGCCGCTCGAGGATCTCGGCGGCCGAGCGGTGCCCCCGCGCCCAGTTGAGCACCAGGTCGTCGCGCAGCACCGCCGTCAGGACCACGGTCAGGGCCCCCAGCGCCAGCAGCACCAGGTGCAGCCGCAGGCACGCCCTCAGCGCGCGCGGTCGTTCCAGGCGGTCGTCGTCCATGACGGCCCTCTCTCGTGCGTGGTCTCGTGCGTGGTCTCGTGGTCCGGGGGCGGCAGCCGGGTGCGGGGCACCCGGTGCGAACTCTAGGGTCGCAGCCATGAGCACCGAGCACCCGGGCATCGCCCGGTTCCGCGCCGAGCTGGCCCGCCTGGGTGGGCACGGCGAGGTCGTCGTCCTGCCCGACGCCGTCCACACCGCCGCGCTGGCCGCCGAGGCCCTGGGCTGCGAGGTGGGCGCGATCGCCAACAGCCTGCTCTTCGACGCCGGCGGCTCGCCGGTGCTGGTGCTGACCTCGGGCGCGCACCGGGTCGACGTGCGGGCGCTCGCCGAGCGCATCGGGGTCGAGCGCCTCGCCCGGGCCGGCCCCGACTTCGTGCGCGAGCACACGGGGCAGGTGATCGGCGGGGTCTCCCCCCTCGCCCACCCGGCGCCGGTGCCGACGTACCTCGACGAGTGGCTGGCGCGCCACGAGGTCGTCTGGGCGGCCGCGGGCCACCCCGCCGCCGTCTTCTCGACCTCCTTCGAGGAGCTGCGCCAGATGACCGGCGCCGGCGTCGTCGACGTCGAGGCCCCGCCGGCCTGAGCCGCCTGGCTAGTCTGTGCCCGTGGCGAGGGTCGTGGTGGTCGGGGGCGGGTACGCCGGCCTCGCCACCGCCGGCCGGCTCGCCAAGACCGGCCACGACGTCACCCTCCTCGAGCGTGCCGCGACCCTCGGCGGGGCCCTGGGCTCGGTGCACGCCGACGGCTACCGCTGGGACGCCGGCCCGACGTCGACGCTGCTTCCCGCGGTGCTGCGCGACCTGTTCCGCAAGACCGGGCGCCCGCTCGAGCGCGAGCTCGACCTGGTCGCGCTGGAGACGGTGCGCACGCACCGCTTCGTCGACGGCTCCGAGCTGGCCCTGCCCGGCGGGTCGCGCTCGGGGCAGCTGCGGGCGGTGGAGGAGCTCTCCCCCGGCCAGGGCCAGGCGTGGCTCGACCACGTCGCGGCCTACACCGACGACTGGGAGGTGCTGCGCCGCCACTACCTCGAGCAGCCGTGGGAGCGCACCTCGCTGCCGGCCGACCTCAAGGAGCGGCTGGGCTCGCGCGAGACCCTGCAGCGGCGGCTGCGCCGCACGCTCAAGGACGACCGGCTGCGCGACGTCGCGGCCCACCCCTTCGTCACCGACGGCCACGCCGTCCGCGACGTCCCCGCCTGGATGGGCCTGGTGGCCTACCTCGAGCAGCGCTTCGGGTCCTGGACGGTGCCCGGCGGGATGGCACGGGTCGGCGAGGTGCTCGCCGCGCGGATGAGCACCCGCGGGGTCGACGTGCGCCTGCGCACCGTCGTGCGCGACGTCGTGGTGCGCGGCGGCCGGGCCGTGGCGGTCAGCACCGACGACGGCGAGGTCGACGCCGACGTCGTCGTCTGCGCGATCGACCCCCGCGGCCTGCCGGCACTGGCCAGGCTGGTCGAGCGCACCATGCCGGCGATCCCGCCCGTCGTGTGCCACGTGGGGCTGAGCGGTGACCTGCCCGAGGTGCCCCACGAGCTCGTGCTGCACGGCGACCCCACGCTGGTGGTGCGCACCGGCGGCGAGGCCCCCGACGGCGGCGCCGCCTGGACCGTGCAGGGCCGCGGCCGCCTGGCCGAGGACGTGCTGGTCGCGCTGGCACGGCACCGCATCGACGTGCGCGGCCAGGTCGTCACCCGGGTCGACCGCTCCCCGCGCGACCTCGTCGAGGCCTGGGGCGGCTCACCGCTCGGCCTGCTGTGGCAGGGCCGGGCCACGGTGCAGCGCCGCCTCGGCCCCGACACGCCCGTGCCCGGTGTGTACGCCGCCGGCGCGCACGCGACACCGGGCGCGGGGCTGCCCTTCGTGGGGCTGTCGGCGGCCCTGGTGGCCCAGTGCGTGGGACCCGCCTGACACCGCGGCGACGGCCACGGCCCCTGCCGGCCCGTCAGGGGCGGACGTCGAGCTTCTCGAAGATCTCGCGCGTGGCCTTCGACCGGTTCAGCGTGTAGAAGTGCAGCCCCGGTGCTCCGCCCTCGAGCAGCTCCTGGCACAGCTCGGCGGCCTGGGTGATGCCCTCGGCGCGCATCGAGACCGGGTCGCCGTCGTGGGCGCTGATGCGCTCGACCACGTCGGCGGGCACGTCGGTGCCGATGAGCTCGCCCTGGCGGCGGATCGCCTGCAGGTTCAGGATCGGCATGATGCCCGGCAGGATCGGCAGGTCCACGCCCCGCTCACGCACCCGCTCGACGAGCGAGAAGTAGTCGGCGGCCCGGAAGAACATCTGGGTCACGGCGAACTCGGCGCCGGCGCGGGCCTTGGCGACAAGCACGTCGGCGTCGTGCTCGAGCGAGGCCGACGAGGGGTGCCGCTCGGGGAACGCCGCGACGCCGATGCGGAACTCGCGACGGGCGGCGACCAGCTCGACCAGCTGGTCGGCGTGGTCGAGGCCGCCCTCGGTGGGCGTCCACTCGGCGCGCGGGCCCTCGGTGGGGTCGCCGCGCAGGGCCATCACGTGGTGGACGCCGGCGGCGGCGTACTCGTCGAGGATCTGCTCGAGCTCGGTGCGGGTGTGCCCCACGCAGGTCAGGTGGGCCATCGGCAGCATCGAGGTCTCGCGCGCGATCCGTCCGGTCAGGCGCACCGTGGTGCCGCGACTGCTGCCGCCGGCGCCGTAGGTGACCGAGACGAAGGTCGGGTCGTAGGGCTCGAGCGCGCGCACGGCGTCCCACAGCTGGGCCTCTCCGGCCTCGTCCTTGGGCGGGAAGAACTCGAACGAGAAGGAGCGCCCACCCGCAGCGATCAGGTCGGTGAGCGCACGTCCGCGGCCGATGGTCATGGCGCCGATTCTATGGAGCGCCTGCGCACCTAGGGGTGGGCGTCCACCCAACGGCGCCAGTTCTGGGTACGTCTCCTACTGTGATGCGGTGAGCGACTCCCCCGCCCCCGCGGCCTCCACCACCTGGGACGCCGACGGCTTCCGCGACCAGGTCCAGGCCGCACTGGAGCAGTTCCTCGACCGGCAGGCCGACCGCCTGGCCCCGCTGGGCCCCGACGCGGAGCGGCTGCTCGCCGAGGCCCGCGCCGTGGTCGCCGGCGGCAAGCGCCTGCGCGCCGCATTCTGCTGGTGGGGCCACCTGGCCGTGGCCGCACCGGTCGACGAGCAGGCACTGGTGCGCGCCTGCGCCGCGCTCGAGCTGCTGCACGCGAGCGCGCTCGTGCACGACGACCTGATGGACGCCTCCGACACCCGTCGCGGGCGCCCGGCCACGCACCGCGCCTTCGAGCGCGAGCACCGCTCCGACGCCTGGCGCGGCGACCCGGAGCAGTACGGCGCCGCCGCGGCGATCCTGCTCGGCGACCTGCTGCTGTCGTGGTCCGACGAGCTGCTGCGCGGCTGCGGGCTGCCGCTGCCGCGCGTGGTCGCGGCCCTCGAGGTGCTCGACCTGTGCCGCACCGAGGTGATCGCGGGGCAGTTCCTCGACGTCTCGGTGCAGGCCCGGGGCCGCGCCGACGTCGACGCCGCGATGACGGTGCTGCGCTACAAGTCCGCGAAGTACTCGATCGAGCGTCCGCTCCAGGTCGGGGCGGCGCTCGCCGGCGCCGACGCCGCCGCGATGGACCAGCTGAGCGCCTTCGGCCTCCCGCTCGGCGAGGCCTTCCAGCTGCGCGACGACCTGCTGGGCGTCTACGGCGACCCGGCCACGACCGGCAAGCCCGCTGGCGACGACCTGGTCGAGGGCAAGCGCACGGTGCTGGTCGCACTGGCCCTCGACGGGGCCGACGAGGACGACGCGGCCCTGCTCGACCGGGCCCTGGGCCGCCCCCTCGACGCCGACCAGGTCGAGCGGCTGCGCTCGATCATCACCGGCTCCGGCGCCCAGGCCCAGGTCGAGGAGGTCATCACCGCGCTGACCCGGCGCGCCACCGACTCGCTCGAGCGCAGCGGCCTGGACCCCGAGGCCCGGACGGTCCTCACCACCCTCGCGGCCGCGGCCACCCAGCGCGTCGTCTGACGCGAGGGTCAGGGGCCGATACGGGCGTACGTCGCCCCGGCGTCGTCGCTGTAGTAGCGCTCCCCGCGCGGGCCGGCGACCAGCAGCGCGCCGTCGCCGACGTCGTACTCGGTGTAGTAGCGGCTGCCGGGCTGCGCGGGCAGGACGCCCGCGGCGTCGGGGAAGGGACGCCGGACCACCCCGGCGGGCAGGTCGGCGCCGGTGTCGACGTCGGCCAGCAGGTCGATGACCCGCAGCGGCAGGTCGACGGGAGAGACGTAGGGCAGCCCGCTGACCGGGTCGACGGGCGCGACCTCCCCGGAGGGGGCGGTGCGCTGGTCGGGGTCCTGGCCGCCGAAGGTCGAGCTGCCGGGGTCGCGACCGGCCAGCAGCCAGATGCCGACGGCCAGGGCCAGCACCAGCACCATGGCGAGCGCGCCGGAGGGTCCCCCGCGCGGGGGGCGGACGTTCTCGGGAGAGATCCGGTAGACCACGGCGTCGGCTCCTGCTCAGGTCCTCGTCGGCTCCTGCTGGGGGCTAGAGCGCCATCGCCTGGGCGCGGCGCTTGACCTCGGAGCCGCGGTTCTCGCGCAGCGCGTCGATCGGCCGGCCCGGCAGCGCCTGGTCGAGGAACAGCCAGGCGATGCACTCGCGGTCGTCGTAGCGACCGTCGTGGAGCACGGTCAGCAGCCCGGGCAGGCCCTTGACGGGCAGCCGCTCCTCCTCGTCGATGAAGAGGGCGGGGATCTTCTGGCCCTCCCCCGGCACCGGCACCGCGGCCGCCAGCTCGTGGGTACGGATCATCGTGCGGACCTTGCCGACGCTGACCTCGAGTCGGCGCGCCGCCTCGGCCCAGTCGATCCAGTCGTCGACCAGGGCGGCCAGGTCGTGCTCGGCCAGGGAAGTCTCGCTCATGGCTCCATGGTCCCACCCCGCACCAGGCCCGCCCAACCGAGCCGCCCGTGGGCCGGTGCGCCGACCCGCCTGCGGGCCGCCGGTGCCCGCCCCCGGCGGCCCGCCCGCCTACCATGGAGCGGCCGGAACCTTCCCCGTCCGGTCCCGCAGGAGGTCGCTGTGCCGCCAGACCGGCAGCCGCACGAGGTCGCCCGGCCTGCCCGACAGGGCACGTCCGGCGGTCCCGCCGACCCCATGACCGGGCGGCTGCTCGACGGTCGCTACCGCATCGGCCCCCGCATCGCGCGCGGCGGCATGGCCAGCGTCTACGAGGCCACCGACCTGCGTCTGGACCGCGTCGTGGCCGTGAAGGTGATGCACGTCGGGCTGGGTGACGACGAGGAGTTCGCCGCCCGCTTCGTGCGCGAGGCGCGGGCCGCCGCCCGGCTCTCGCACCCCAACGTGGTGGCCGTCTTCGACCAGGGCGACGACGACGGCACGGTGTTCCTGGCCATGGAGCTCATCGCGGGCCACACGCTGCGCGACGTCATCGTCAAGGAGGCGCCGATGTCGCCGGCCCGCGCGCTGGCGCTCGTCGAGCCGGTCGTCTCCGCGCTGGCCGCGGCGCACCGCTCGGGCATTGTGCACCGCGACGTGAAGCCCGAGAACGTGCTGATCGCCGACGACGGCCGGGTCAAGGTGGCCGACTTCGGCCTGGCCAAGGCCGTGGGCACCGACACCCAGCACACCGCGACGGGCGGCGTGCTGATCGGCACCGTCTCCTACCTGGCCCCCGAGCTGGTCTCGCAGGGCATCAGCGACGCCCGCGCCGACGTCTACGCGGTGGGCGTGCTGCTCTACGAGCTGCTCACCGGCGCCAAGCCGCACGAGGGCGAGAGCCCCATCCAGGTCGCCTACAAGCACGTGCACGAGGACGTCGCCCCGCCCTCGCGGCTCGAGCCGACGCTGCCGGGGTACGTCGACGCGCTGGTGGCCCGCGCCACCGCACGCGACCGCGGGCTGCGCCCGGCCGACGCCGGCGTCCTGCTGCACCACGTGCACCGGGTGGCGCACGCCCTGGCGGAGGGCGTGCGCGAGGACCCCGAGCTCACCCAGGACCTGGCACCGCTGCTGCTGCACCCCGACACCGGGGCGCCCGTGCTCGAGGAGCCCGTCCGCGAGGGCCCCGGCCCGTCGCTGGGCGCCCCTGCGGACGGCGACCACGAGCCGACGTCGCTGCTGCGCGCCGGCGTACCGGCTGCGGCGAGCGCCCCGGACGGACCGCACCCGGCCCACCCGGTGAGCCGCCCGGCGGGGGCTGCCGCAGCGCCGGCCCGACCCGCTGGGCCCGGTCAGCCCGGTCAGCCCGGTCGGCCCGGTCGGCGGCGCCGGCGCTGGCGCGGTCCGCTGCTGGTGCTGCTGGCCGTGGTGCTGGCCACGACCCTCGGCCTGGGCGCCTGGTGGTACGGCTGGGCCCGCTACTCGACCGTGCCCAGCGTCCTGGAGCAGGGCCGTGCCTCGGCGGTCGCCGAGCTCGAGGACGCCGGCTTCGGCGTCGTCGTCGGCGAGGCCGTCTACAGCAACCGGGTGCCCGAGGGCCGGGTGGTCAGCGCCGACCCGGGCGCCGGCAGCCGGGCCCTGACGGGCGACGACGTGACGATCGTGCTGAGCCTGGGGGTCGAGCTGTACCCCGTGCCCGAGCTCGCCGGCCGCAGCCTCGAGGAGGCCGAGGCCGCCCTGGCCGAGGTGGACCTCGAGCTCGGCCGGGTGCGCGAGAAGTTCTCCGAGACCGTGCCCGACGACCAGGTGGTGCGCAGCACGCCGGTCGCCGGCAGGGAGCTGCGTCCCGGCGCGGCCGTGGACCTCGTGGTCAGCAAGGGCCGGCGCCCGATCAACGTCGGTGACTGGGTCGGCGAGCCGGCCGACGAGGCCCAGCGCACGCTCGAGCGCAAGGGCCTGGTCGTCCAGCGCAACGAGGACGTCTTCTCCGACGGCGTCCCCGCCGGGGACGTGGTGTCCCAGGAGCCGGGTGGCGGCACCCTGTTCAAGGGCGACACCGTGACGCTCACCGTCTCCAAGGGCCCCGAGCTCGTCGAGGTGCCCGGCGTGAAGGCCCAGGGCGTCGACGCCGCGCGGGCCGAGCTGGAGTCGCTCGGCTTCGTGGTGCGCGTCGAGAACATCTCCGACTACCTCGGCCTCGGCTTCGTCTTCCGCACCGACCCCGGGGGAGGCGAGCTCGTGCCGAGGGGCTCGACGATCACGCTCTACCTCATCTAGTCATTTCTGACCATGCCCACCTGGTCCCTACGGGTCATTCTGCTTCGACCGATCGGGTAGCACACTCGTTCTCGCGGGCTCGGGGTCCGCAACCCCTGGGGAGGGGCAGCACGAGGGGGCGACGATGCGCCGACACGGGAGAGCGTGCGCCGCAGCCGGCACCGGACGGTGGCACGACACGCACACGGTGGTCGCGGTCAGTGGGGTGGCTGCGGCCGTGGCGGTGTCGGTGGGCCTGCTGCCCGAGGCACTGGGCCGTGACCCGCGCCTCGTCGACCCCCTCGTGCTGGGGAGCACCCTGCTGCTGGTGCTGGCCGTCGGGCTGGTCGTGCACCGAGCGGCCGCCCGGGTGGTGCGGCTGGTCGAGGAGCAGCGAGCAGCACTCGAGGCCGCGCTCCTCGAGGCCGCGCTCGTCGGAGCGCGCCGCGAGGCGCGGGCCGAGGAGGTCGAGCACGACACCCGCAGCGCGCTGGGGGCGCTGCGGTCGGCGCTCTCGACCCTCGACCGCTACGCCGACGAGCTCGACCGCGACCTGGCCCACCGGCTGCAGTCGGCGGCGCTGCGCGAGGTCGACCACCTCGAGCGGCTGCTGCGCCAGCAGGGCTGCGACCTGGTCGCCTTCGACGTGCGCGAGGTGGTCCGCGACGTCGCCCTGACCCGCCAGGTCGCCGGCCTGCGGGTGCGCACCGACGAGGTCGCCGGACGGGCGCTCGGCTCGCCGGACGACCTGTCGACGGTGCTGGGCAACCTGCTGGTCAACGCCATGCGGCACGCGCCGGGCGCCGAGGTGCGCGTGTCCACCACCGAGGTCGGCGACGTCCTCGAGCTGCGGGTCCACGACGACGGCCCCGGCATCAGCGCCGCGCTGGCCCCGTCGGTCTTCGAGCGGGGCGTGCACGGCGGGCACGTGCTCAGCACCGGGCTCGGCCTGCACATCTCGCGCGAGCTGGCGCGGGGCATGGGCGGCGCGCTGCACCTGGAGCCGACGCCCGTGGGGTGCTGCTTCGTGGTCACCCTGGTGCGAGCAGGAGCGCAGCCCGCCACACGGTCCACCGCGGCCGGCTCCGCGGACCAGGCTCCGGACCGCACCGAGGACGACCGTCCGCTGCACGCCGTGTGAGGCCGGCACGTCGACGCGGATTGGCGGCCCCCGAGCCGCGCTCCCTAGCGTGCTCGCGTGAGCACCCTCGACTCCGCCGCGCTCGTCCGGCGCAACCCCGTCGGCACCCACGTCCTGGTCGGCAAGGGCCTGGCGGCCGGTGCCCTGGCCGACGCCGAACGACTGGGCTGCGAGACCCTGCAGGTCTTCGTGGGCAACCCGCGCGGCTGGGCGCTGAGCCCGGGCCGCCCGGCCGACGACGAGGCCTTCCGCACCGCGACGACCGAGCGCGGCATCCGCACCTTCATCCACTCCCCCTACCTGGTCAACCTCGGCTCGCCGACGCAGAGCACCTACGACAACAGCGTCGCCGTGGTGGCCCACAACCTGCGCCGCGCCGCCGAGATCGGCGCCGAGGGGGTCGTGGTGCACACCGGCTCGTACGTCGAGCCGCAGGGCGACCCGGCCGGCGCCGCCGAGCGCCACGCAGCCGCGCTGGGCCAGGTCCGCCAGGGGCTGCTGCCGCTGCTGGAGACCCTCGGCGACGACGCGCCCTGGCTGCTGCTCGAGCCCACCGCGGGCCAGGGCCGCTCCCTGTGCGCCGGCGTCGAGGACCTGGCGGCGTACCTCGACGCGCTCGACCACCACCCGCGCGCCGGGATCTGCCTCGACACCTGCCACGTCTTCGCGGCCGGTGCGCCGCTCGACGAGCCGGGCGGGGCCGCGGCCACCCTCGACCGCATCGTGGAGATCGGCGGGCCGGGTCGGCTGCGGCTGGTGCACGCCAACGACTCCAAGGACGTGCGCGGCGCCTTCAAGGACCGCCACGAGCGGATCGGCGAGGGCCACATCGGCACCGCCGCCTTCGGCGAGCTCTTCGCCCACGCGGCGACCGAGGGGGTGCCGTTCGTGCTCGAGACGCCCGGCTCCCGCGACGACGACAACGCCGACATCCCCCTGCTCAAGCGCCTGCGCGCCGAGGCCCACGGCGTGCCTCGGTGACGACCGGGACGACGGGCGGGACGGCGGCGGTCGTCGGGCGCCGTACCTCGGTGCTCGCGACGCTGGCGCTGCTGGCGATGACCGCCAGCTGGGGCAGCACCTTCTTCCTGATCAAGGACCTGCTCGAGCGGGTGCCCACCCTCGACTTCCTGGCAGTGCGCTTCGCCGTGGCGACCGTGGCGATGGTGGTGGTCGCCCCGCGCGCCCTGTCGCGGCTCAGCGCGGGGTCGCGACGCCACGCGGCGGTGCTCGGGCTCGTCTACGGGCTGGCCCAGATCCTCCAGACCGCCGGGCTCGCGCACACCCCGGCCAGCGTCTCGGGCTTCATCACCGGCATGTACGTCGTCATCACGCCGCTGCTGGCCGCCGTGCTGCTGCGCACCCGCATCGGCCGCACCACCTGGGCCGCGGTGGCCCTGGCCACCGCCGGCCTGGCGGTGCTGAGCCTCGAAGGGCTCTCGGTGGGCTACGGCGAGGCGATCACCTTCGTCTCGGCGATCCTCTACGCGCTGCACATCGTGGGCCTGGGTGCCTGGTCGGACGCCCGCCAGGCGCTGGGCATGGCGATCCTGCAGATCGCGGTGATCGCCCTGGTCTGCACCCTGGCCACCGCCCCCGACGGCATGGTGCTGCCGAGCACCCGCGCCGACTGGGCCTCGGTGGTCTACATGGCGCTGGTCGCGGGGGCGCTGGCGATGCTGGCCCAGACCTGGGCGCAGGCGCACCTGCCGCCCACCCGCACCGCGCTGATCATGAGCATGGAGCCGGTCTTCGCGGCCACCTTCGCGGTGTGGCTGGGCGGCGAGGCGACCACCGCCCGGATGCTGGGCGGCGGCCTGATGGTGCTCACCGCGATGCTCGTCGTCGAGCTGCGCCCGCCGCGCAGCCAGCATCCGCCGGGCCCGCGCCCCAGCCCCGACGACGGCCCGATCGAGGGACAGGTCACCCACCTGGCGGTGTGAGCGGCACGTGACGCCGGTCTCGCGGGCTGGAAGCCCCGCAGCGCCGTCCTCGCCCGCGCCTACCCTCCTCCCATGGTCGTCGTCATGTCCCCCGACGCCACCGACGAGGACGTCGCGCGGGTCGTCGAGCGGGTCGAGGGCGTCGGCGGCGAGGCGTTCGTCAGCAAGGGCGTGCTGCGCACGATCATCGGGCTGGTCGGCGACATCGAGTCCTTCCACCACCTCAACCTGCGCACCCTGCGCGGGGTCGCCGACGTGCACCGCATCTCCGACCCCTACAAGCTGGTCAGCCGCCAGCACCACCCGCACCGCTCGACGGTGTGGGTCGGCCCGCCGGGGCACCAGGTGCCGATCGGCCCCGACACGTTCACCTTCCTGGCCGGGCCGTGCGCGGTCGAGACCGCGGCGCAGACGCTCGAGGCGGCGCAGATGGCCGCCTCCGCGGGCGCCACGATCCTGCGCGGCGGAGCGTTCAAGCCACGCACCTCGCCGTACGCCTTCCAGGGCCTGGGGGTGCGCGGCCTCGAGATCCTCGCCGACGTCCGCCAGGCCACCGGGCTGCCCGTGGTCACCGAGGTCGTCGACGCCCGCGACGTGGCCGTGGTCGCCGAGCACGCCGACATGCTGCAGGTCGGCACCCGCAACATGGCCAACTTCGGGCTGCTGCAGGCCGTCGGCGACGCCGGCAAGCCGGTGCTGCTCAAGCGCGGCATGACCGCGACCATCGAGGAGTGGCTGATGGCCGCCGAGTACGTCGCCCAGCGCGGCAACCTCGACATCGTGCTGTGCGAACGGGGCATCCGCACCTTCGAGCCGGCCACCCGCAACACCCTCGACATCTCGGCGGTGCCGGTCGTGCAGGCCACCAGCCACCTGCCGGTGATCACCGACCCCTCGCACGCCGCCGGACGCAAGGACCTCGTGGTGCCGCTGTCGCGGGCCTCCATCGCGGCCGGGGCCGACGGCGTGATCGTCGACGTGCACCCCGACCCCGAGACCGCGCTCTGCGACGGCCCGCAGGCGCTGCTGGGCACCGACCTGCGTGAGCTCGCCTCGGCCGTGCGCCGGCTGCCCCCGGTGCTGGGCCGCGTCGACGCCGGCGAGCGGATCCGCACCGCCTGACCCACGCGCCGGGCCCGGTCGGGACCGGTCGGGGCCGGTCGGGGCCGGTCGGGGCCGACCGAGACGGCTGGGGTCGCTGGCTAGGCTGGTCGCGCCGCACGGGAGGGGCCCGCGGCACCTGGGGAGGGACGTGACGGCGTACTGCACCGCCTGCGGAGCCGCCCTCGTCGACGTCGGGCGCTACTGCACGAGCTGTGGCCACCGCCGCGCCGACGCCCCCGAGGTGGAGGCTCCGCCGCCCGTCGGCCAGCAGCCCGGCCCGGCCCGCTACCCGCTCTACGTCGACCCCGGGCCGACGTCCCCACGGCCCGGCTCGTGGCACCAGCCGACGGAGACGGGCCTGCCCGCGGTGCCCGCTGCTCCTCCGCAGTCTCCCCCGCCGTCTCCCCCGCCCGAGCCGCGGGCTCGACGTCGGGGGCCGCTCCTGGTGCTCGTCCTGCTGCTCCTGGCCGCGCTCACCGTCGGCGGCGCCGCCTGGCTGGGCGGTCGCGACGACGGGGCCGGGCCGGGCGCACCCGGTGCCGGCGGCGACGCCGAGCCCCGCTCGCTGCTCGATCTGGCGCAGGCCTTCGCACCCGCCCAGGACGACGACAGCGTCGACATCGCCACCGGCGCGACCACGACGTACGACGCGGCGAACCTGCTCGACGACGACCCCGCCACCGCGTGGCGGGTGGCCGGGGCGGCGGTCGGCACCGAGCTGGTGCTGCGCTTCGACTCCCCCGTCACGCTGACCAGCGTCGGGCTGGTCAACGGCTACGCGAAGACGTCGGTCTCCGACGGCACCACCTACGACCTCTACACGGGCGGACGCCGGGTCACCGCCGTGACCTGGCTGCTCGGCGACGCTCCCCCGGTGCGCCAGGAGCTCGACCAGGCCCGCGAGCCGCAGGCGATCGACGTCGGTGCGGTCACCACCGACACCGTGCGCCTGCGCATCGAGTCGGTCACCGAGCCCGGCTCGGGCCCGGCCGCGCGCGACACCACCGCCATCAGCGACGTGGTGCTCGACGGGCTCGTCGACCGGGCTCCGCCCGCGGGCGGGTAGGCGGCCCTCAGAGGCCGGCGAGCACCGCTGCCGCCTTCTCGGCGGCGGCGCGGTCCACCCCGAGGTGGGTCACCAGGCGCACGGTGCGCGGTCCCACCGCCGAGACGCGTACGCCGGCCTCGGTGGCGCGGGCCACGAAGCCGGAGGCGTCGTCGTGCGGCACCACCACGATGTTGGTGTCCACGCCGGCCGGGTCGACGCCGCAGGCCTCGGCCAGGAGGGCGGCGTGCTCGTGGTCGTCGGCGAGCCGGTCCATGTGGTGGTCGAGCGCGTGCCGGCCGGCCGCGGCCAGGATGCCCACCTGCCGCATCCCGCCACCCATCCGCTTGCGGCGCACCCGCGCCTCGGCGATCGCGTCGGCGGAGCCGACCATCAGCGAGCCCACCGGCGCACCGAGGCCCTTGGAGAGGCAGACCGCCATCGTGTCGGCGACCGCGCCGTACTCCGCCAGGGGCGTGCCGGTCGCCACGTGCGCGTTCCACAGCCGGGCGCCGTCGACGTGCACCGCGATCCCGGCGCCGTCGGCGAGCTCGCGCAGGTCGCGCAGGTCGCTCATCGGCAGCACGGTGCCGCCGGCGAAGTTGTGGGTGTTCTCGACCGAGACCGCCGCGGTGCGCACGAAGAACGGGCCCATGTCGGGGGCCAGCATGTGCTCGACGACGTCGAGGTCGAGCTGGCCGCGGGGGTGCAGCCAGGTGCGCATCGTCACGCCGCTGATCGCGCCGTGCGCGCCGAGCTCGGCCCGCGCGATGTGGGCCGAGGCCTCGCAGAGCACCTCCTGGCCCGGCTCGACCAGGGCCCGCACCGCCAGCACGTTGGCCATCGACCCGGTGGGGGTGAACAGCGCCGCCTCGTGGCCCAGCAGGCCCGCGACGTGCTCCTCGAGGTCGAGCACGGTCGGGTCCTCGCCGTACACGTCGTCGCCGACCTCGGCGCGCGCCATGGCGGCACGCATCGACTCGGTGGGCTTGGTCAGGGTGTCGGAGCGCAGGTCGATCACCCCGGCATCCTCACACCCGCGACCCGGCCGGTTCGAACCGGCCGGGTCGGGGCCCACGCCGAGCCGGCGCCAGTTCCGGGAACTGGCGCCGGGTCGCCGTACTCAGGCCTTGCGCAGCATCTCCGCCACGAGGAACGCGGTCTCGAGCGACTGCACCCGGTTGAGGCGCGGGTCGCAGACCGACTCGTAGCGGTTGCCGAGGTCGACCTCGGCCAGCTCCTCGCCACCGCCGACGCACTCGGTCACGTCGTCGCCGGTGAGCTCGATGTGGATGCCGCCGGGCCAGGTGCCCAGCGCACGGTGCACGTCGAAGAAGCCCTGCAGCTCGTCGATGACGTCCTCGAACTTGCGGGTCTTGTAGCCCGAGGAGGCCTCGAAGGTGTTGCCGTGCATCGGGTCGCACACCCACGCGACCTGCACCCCGGCCGCGGTCACCTTCTCGACGAGGTCGGGCAGGCCGTCACGGATCTTGCCGGCACCGAAGCGGGTGATGAAGGTCAGCCGGCCCGGGGTGTTGTCGGGGTTGAGCCTGGCCGCCAGCGCGATCGCGTCGTCGGCCGTGGTGGTCGGGCCGAGCTTGACGCCGATGGGGTTGCGGATCTTGCTCAGCAGCTCGACGTGGGCGCCGTCGAGCTGGCGGGTGCGCTCGCCGATCCACACGAAGTGGCCCGAGACGTCGTACGGCGCCTCGGTGCGCGAGTCGATGCGGGTCATCGCGTGCTCGTACTCCAGCACCAGCGCCTCGTGGCTGGAGTGGAAGTCGACGCGGTGGAACTCGTCGGGGTCGGCGCCGATGGCCTTCATGAAGGTCAGCGCGCGCTCGATGTCGGCGGCCATCGACTCGTAGCGCTGCCCGATCGGGCTGGAGCGCACGAAGTCGGTGTTCCAGGTGTGCACCTGGCGCAGGTCGGCGTAGCCGCCGGTCACGAAGGCGCGCACCAGGTTGAGCGTGGCGGCCGAGGCGTTGTAGACGTCGACGAGGCGCTGCGGGTCGGGGACCCGCGACTCGGGGGTGAACTCGAAGCCGTTGACCGCGTCGCCGCGGTAGGCGGGCAGCGTGACGCTCTGCCCGTCGACGGTGCGGGTCTCGTTGTCGGAGGAGCGCGGCTTGGCGTACTGGCCGGCGAGGCGGCCCACCTTGACCACCGGCACGGAGCCGGCGTAGGTCAGCACGACCGCCATCTGCAGCAGCACGCGCAGCTTGTTGCGCACGTTGTCGGCGGTGACGCCCGCGAAGGTCTCGGCGCAGTCGCCGCCCTGCAGCAGGAACGCCTCGCCGCGGGTGACCGCGGCGATCTTGTCGGTCAGGTCGTCGCACTCACCGGCGAAGACCAGCGGCGGCATCGTGCGCAGCCGGGACACGGCGGCGTCGACCGCCGCGCGGTCGGGGTACGACGGCTGCTGGGCCGCTCCGCGGGCGTGCAGGCTCTCGAGGTCGGGGATGGCGCTCACCGCACCAGCCTACGTCCGGCGCCGCCGGCCCTCCGATTCGTCGTCCGCGCGTGGGACGGGGTGTGTCCCGACCCACGCCGCGCACGCCGATCGAGCTACTGCTCCTCGAGGCTGTCGATGTCGCGGAACCCGGTGCGCTGGGCCCGCACACCGCGGTTGGTGGCCCAGGTCAGCACCCACAGCGCCACCCCGATCAGCAGCAGCACGCCGGCGATGGAGTACTGGATGTGGTCGTCCTCGTTGCGCGCCCAGGGACCCACGAGGAACGCCGCGGTGGCGGCGCCGACGTACGGCACCCAGGTCGGGGCGCGGAAGACCGGCTCGGTGCGGGTGTCGCGGCGCAGCACCAGGCAGGCGATGTTGACGACCGTGAAGACGGCGAGCAGGAGCAGCCCGGTGGTGCCGGCGAGCGCCACGACGATGTCGCTGTCGGAGCGCAGCCGCACGTAGGTGATCAGGCCCAGCGCCATCGCGGTGGTGAAGAGGATCGCGGCCCACGGGGAGCGGCGCCCGGGCAGCACGGCCGACAGCGAGCGCGGCAGCACGTCCTGCTTGCCCATGCCGTAGATCAGCCGGCTGGCCATCAGCATGTTGATCAGCGCGGTGTTGGCGACCGCGAAGAC
The DNA here is from genome assembly GCF_016907435.1 of Nocardioides salarius. Lineage (NCBI taxonomy): Bacteria > Bacillati > Actinomycetota > Actinomycetes > Propionibacteriales > Nocardioidaceae > Nocardioides > Nocardioides salarius. Next base: position 582,108 of record NZ_JAFBBZ010000001.1, read on the forward strand.
CGTCAGGAACGGGAAGATGTCGTCGATCGGCAGGCCGGGGGCCCCGACCCGCACGACGTCGAGCAGGATGCCCGCCTCGGGGTTGACGGGGTCGGTGATGTCGCCGGGCGGGATCACCACCACCACGGTGATGGCCACCAGCACGTAGACGACCGCGCAGACGCCCAGGCCGGTCAGCATGATCCGCGGGAAGGTGCGACCCGGGTCCTGGACCTCCTCGACCATGTTGACGGAGTCCTCGAAGCCCACCATCGCGAAGAACGCCACGGTGGTGGCGATGGTGATCGCGGCGAAGACGTTCTTCTCCCCCGGCGACTCGAAGACCACCACCCGGCCGACGTCGCCGTCGGTGGCCATCGCCCAGAAGCCGATCGCGATGATGACGCCGAGGGCGAGCACCACGACCGAGGTCAGCACCACGTTGAAGCGCACGCTCTCGCCGACGCCGCGCAGGTTGACCAGCGCGAGCAGCACCATGAAGCCCAGCGCCACCAGCAGCGTCGCGGTGTCGCCGGTGGGCACGCCCCCGACGAGACCGTCGAGACCGACCAGCAGGTTGGAGGCCACCAGGCCCGAGGAGGTCGAGGCGCTGGTGATGCCGGAGCAGACCACGGCGAAGGCCACGATGAAGGTCAGGAAGTGCACGTTGAAGGCCTTGTGCACGAAGAGCGCGGCACCCGCGGCCTGCGGGTGCTTGGTGACGAGCTCGAGGTAGGACAGCGCGGTCAGTGCGGCCACCGCGAAGGCGACCAGGAACGGCACCCAGGCCACGCCCCCCACCTCGCCGGCCACGTCGCCGGTGATGGCGAAGACGCCGGCGCCGATGATGTCACCGACGATGAAGAAGAGCAGCAGCCGCGGCCCGATCGCCCGTTTGAGCTCTCCCTGGTCGCTGTCGTGCACCTGCTCGGCGGGGCTCTGCGTCGCCATGGGTCCTCCGGTCCTCGATCGGCCCAGAGCCGGTGCGCGACCCCGCGGTCGGTGAGGACACTGCCCTGGTGAGGACACTGTGCCTCCGCCGTCGACGGCTCAAACCGGCGCGGGCTCCCCGGATGGGGCGTGGCACATCCGCCTATGAGACACTTCTGTCTCATCTGCGACACATCTGTCTTTGGGAGTGCTCATGACACCTCGTGACGAGGCCCGCGACGCGGCCCGCCGCCACCTCAACGAGGACCCGACCCTCAGCCTCGGCGACCTCGCGGCCCGGATGGGCATGGCCCGGGCGACGCTGCACCGGCACTTCTCCACCCGCGAGGCCCTGCTCACCGAGATCGGCCGCGCCTCCCTGGACAGCTGGGAGGCCTCCCAGCAGCGCTGCGAGCAGCAGGCGGCCATCGACTCGGGCGACCCGGCCCGGCTGCGCGCCTGCGTCGAGGCCCACCTGCGTGACTGCGTGGTCGACGCCGAGGAGTTCGGCTTCGCGCTCACCGACCACTTCCTGTCCCACTCGGCCGAGCTGGTCGAGCGGGCGGCCGGCCTCGAGCGCCTCGACGTGGCGCTGTACGCCGCGGCGCAGCAGGCCGGCGTGCTGCGCCGCGACCTGCCCCCCGCCTGGCTCAGCCACGCGGTGTGGGGCCTGATGCTCGGCTCGCGCAACGCCCTGCGCGCCGGCGACGTCGCTCGTCGTCCGCTCGAGGACATCGTCGTCTCCACGTTCTTGGACGGGGTGTCCGCGCGATGAGCCACATCCGCACGCCCGTGTCGCCCGCGCCCCCGCTCTCCCGACGCCGCCGGTGGGCCGGGCTCGCGGTGCTCAGCGCCAGCCTGCTGGTGGTCGTGATGGACATGACCATCCTCAACCTGGCCCTGCCCTCCATCACCCGCGACCTCGAGCCCGGCTCCGTCGAGCTGCTCTGGATGGTCGACGCCTACCCGCTGGCGCTGGCCGGGCTGCTGGTCACCGCCAGCGTGCTCGCCGACCGGTGGGGACGCCGTCGGATGCTGATGGGCGGCTTCGCCGTCTTCGCGCTGGCCTCCCTGGGTGCCCTCGTGGTGACCGGGCCGCTGGGCCTGATCGCGGTCCGCGCCCTGCTCGGCGTCGGCGGCGCGATGATCATGCCGACCACGCTGTCGCTGGTGCGCACGCTCTTCACCGACCCGCGCGAGCGGGCCACCGCCCTCGGGGTGTGGGGATCGACCGCGGCCGTGGGTGCCGCGCTGGGTCCGATCGCCGGCGGGGTGCTGCTCGAGCACTGGAGCTGGCCGGCCGCGTTCCTGGTCAACGTGCCCGTCATGGCCGCGGCCCTGGTGGCCGCCGCACTGCTGCTGCCCGAGAGCCGCTCGGCCGAGCCGGGGGTCCTCGACCCCGCCTCGGTCGTCCTGTCGGTGCTGGGCATGGTCGGGTTCGTGTACGCCGTCAAGCAGCTCGCCGAGGACGGCCTCGAGGCGCTGCCGCTCGCGGCGCTCCTGCTGGCCCTCGCCCTGCTCGTCCTCTTCGCCCGCCGCAACCTGGCCCTGGCCCACCCGATGCTCGAGGTGCGGCTGCTGGGCCAGCGCAGCTTCAGCGCGGGCGTGCTGACCGCGCTGGCCACCAGCATCGCGATGGCGGCGCTGTTCCTGCTGGTCAGCCAGTGGCTGCAGCTGGTGCAGGGCTGGTCGCCGCTGCAGTCGGGCCTGGCCCTGCTCCCCGCCGCGGTCACCGGCGTGCTGGCCGGCCCCTTCGCACCCGCGGTGGCCGCGCGCACCGGCGCCCGCGCGGTGCTCGTGGGCGGTCTGGTCTCGGGCGGCCTGGGCTTCGCGCTCATCGGAGTCCTGCCCCAGCCCCTGCCGTACGCCGGTGTCGCCGTCGGGCTGGGCCTCGTGGGGCTGGGCACCGCCTCGCTCGCGGTCGCCTCGGCGGTCATCATGTCGGCGGCCCCGGCCGACCAGGCCGGCAGCGCCGCCGCGATCGAGGAGTCCAGCTACGAGATCGGCGCGGTGCTCGGCGTCGCCGTGCTGGGCAGCCTCGCCGCGGCGGTCTACCGGGCCGGGCTGCCGGTGGGCGGTCTCGACACCCTGTCGCCGGCCGACGCGGCGGCCGCGCGCGAGTCGGTCGGCGGAGCCGTCGAGATCTCCGTGCGGTCGGGGCCCGACGGGGCCGCGCTGCTGGTCGCGGCGCAGGAGGCTTTCACCGAGGCGCTGGCCGTGACCGGGCTCGCCGGAGGCGCGCTGATGCTGGTGGCGGCGCTGGTCGTGGCGCGGCTCGCGCCCCGCGACCTCGACGTCTCCGCCGGGCACTGACGAGCAGCCCGGCGCCCGTCAGCCCCGGCACCCCCGGCAGCCCTCCTAGCCGAAGAAGACCTCGGCCTCGGCGTACTCGGCGGGGCTGACGGTCTTGAGCTCGCCGGTGCCCTCGTGCAGCGGCACCCGGTCGATGCGGGTGCCGCGCAGCGCCATCATGGTGCCGAAGTCGCCGTCGGCGACGGCGTCGGCGGCCTGCAGCCCGAAGCGGGTGGCCAGCCAGCGGTCGAAGGCGGTGGGGGTGCCGCCCCGCTGGATGTGGCCCAGCACGACCGCGCGGGCCTCCTTGCCGGTGCGCTGCTCGATCTCGTGGGCCAGCCGGTCGCCGATGCCGCCGAGGCGCACGTGGCCGAACGAGTCCTTCTCCCCCGACGAAAGCGTCATGTCGCCGCCGTCCTTGGGCACCGCTCCCTCGGAGACCACGACGATGGGGGCGTACTCGCTCTCGAAGCGGGTCTGCACGTGGTCGCAGACCGCGTCGATGTCGAAGGGCTGCTCGGGGATCAGGATCGCGCTCGCGCCGCCGGCCATGCCCGAGTGCAGGGCGATCCAGCCCGCGTGGCGGCCCATCACCTCGACGACCAGCACCCGGTGGTGCGACTCCGCGGTGGTGTGCAGCCGGTCGATCGCGTCGGTGGCGATGTTGACGGCCGTGTCGAAGCCGAAGGTGAAGTCGGTGCCCGACAGGTCGTTGTCGATGGTCTTGGGCACGCCCACCACCGAGACGCCCGCGTCGGCGAGCTTGGTGGCCACGCCCAGCGTGTCCTCGCCGCCGATGGCCACGAGCGCGTCGACGCCGTCGCTGGCCAGGTTGGCGCGGATCCGCTCCACGCCGTCGTCGATGGCGAACGGGTTGGTGCGCGAGGAGCCGAGGATGGTGCCGCCGCGGGGCAGGATGCCGCGGCACTCCTCGATGCCCAGCGGCATGGTCAGGCCCTCCAGGGGCCCCTTCCAGCCGTCGCGGTAGCCGATCAGCTCGAACCCGTGGTCACGGACCCCACGGCGCACGACGGCACGGATCACGGCGTTGAGGCCGGGGCAGTCCCCGCCTCCGGTCAGGACTCCGACTCGCATGCCCCGACCCTAGTCGTGCCGGGCTCAGCCCACCATCACCTCGTCGGCCCGGGCCGCCACCCGCTCGTCGGCCAGCGGCAGCACCCGGCCCAGTCGCAGCGCCACCAGCGCACCGACCACCGCGACCCCGCTGAGCGCCGCCCAGATCGGCCACTCGCCCCGGGCCAGCAGCCACGCGAAGCTGATCGGCGCCACGGTCGCCGCGACGTTCCACGACAGCTGCACCAGCGAGAGGTAGCGACCGCGCAGGTGCTCGGGCGCGGCCTCGGCCGACAGCGCACCGTGCACCGGGCCCCCGAGCAGCTCCCCGACGGTGTAGACCACCGAGCCGAGGAGCAGCGCGACCACCGCGAGGCCCACCGGCAGCGCGCCGGCCAGCAGCATGGCGGCGTACCCGAGCACGAACGTGACGTGGGCCAGCAGCAGCACCCGCCAGCGGCGCACGCCCGTCATCGCGCGCACCACCAGGCCCTGCCCCAGCCCGACCAGCACCGTGTTGAGGGTGAAGACCACGCCCGTCACCCAGCCCGGCAGCCCCAGCACCGTGGTGGCGTAGACCGGCAGCGCGACGCTGAGCACCATCATCGCCAGGGCGAAGGTGAGCTGGCCGAGCACCAGCAGCCGGTAGGGCCGGTCGCGCAGCACCGTGGCCCACGAGCCTGGCTCGGGCCGGTGCCCGACCGAGGCGGCGGGCGGCACCGAGAGCAGCAGCACGAAGGCGGCGGCGTACGACGCGGCGTTGACCAGCACGATGGCGGCGTACGCCGACGGCGTGCCGACGGTGATGGCGAGCCCGGCCGCCAGCCCGCCGACCGCGAAGCCGACGTTGCGCAGCGCCCCCAGGAAGCCGAACCAGCGCTCGCGCTCGCCGGGGCGCGAGATGGCCGCGACGATGGTGCCGTAGGAGCCCCAGAAGGCGGTGCGGCCCAGCGAGACCACCACGGTCCACACGACGACGGCGCCGAACGACTCGGTGGCCAGGTAGGCCACGAAGCCCAGGCCCTGCAGGGCGTTGCCGGCCAGCAGCACCGACTTCGCGCCGAAGCGGTCGACCACCCCGCCCAGCAGCGGCCCGACGGGCAGCGCGATCAGCGAGGCCAGCGACAGGGCCGCGCCGACCTGCACCAGGTCGAGGTCGGTCGTGGCCAGGAAGTAGAGCACCAGCACCGGCATGAACACGCCGCTGCCGACCGCGTCGATGGCGATGGCGGTCACGAAGCGGCGGTGGTCCCCGAGAGAGGGCCAGCCCAGGCGCTCGGCCCAGGAGGTCGTGTGCGGCACGCGTGGCATCCTCACAGCCCGGTACGGCACCCGGGGACCTGTTCCAGGATCGCTACAGTCCCGGCATGACCTTCTCGATCGTGGCCCGCTCCGCCGACGGTGAGTCCTGGGGGGTGGCGGTGGCCTCGAAGTTCCTGGCCGTCGGCAGTGCCGTCCCGGCCGCCGTGGCGCAGGTGGGCGCCATCGCCACCCAGGCCGACGCCAACGTGGCGTTCAAGGGGCTGGCCCTCTCGCACCTCGACGAGGGCGCCACCGCCGCCGTCGCCCTCGAGCGGCTGCTCGAGGAGGACGACGGCCGCGACCACCGCCAGGTCGGCATCGTCGACGTCGACGGCGGGGCGGCGACGTACACCGGCCCGGCCTGCCTCGACTGGGCGGGCGGTCGCAGCGGCGAGGGCTACGCGCTGCAGGGCAACGTGCTGGCGGGCGAGGAGGTGCTCGAGGCGATGGAGCGGGCCTTCCTCGGCTCCGACCCCGGGGCCCCGCTGGGCACCCGGCTCCTCGCCGCGCTGCACGCCGGCGACCGTGCCGGGGGCGACCGCCGCGGGCGGCAGTCGGCGGCGCTGCTGGTGGTGCGCGACGAGGCCGGCTACGGCGGGCTCGACGACATCGAGGTCGACCTGCGCGTCGACGACCACACCGACCCCGTGGTCGAGCTCGCCCGGCTGCTCGACCTCAACGAGCTCTACCTGACCGCCTCCACCGAGGAGGAGCAGGTGCCGGTCACCGCCGAGCTGCAGGCCGAGCTCGAGCGCTTCGCCGCCGACGCCGGCCACCGCGACTTCCACGCCTGGGTCGGCACCGAGAACTACGAGATGCGGGTCGCGCCCGACCTGTCCTGGATCGACCGGCGCATCCTGGCGGTGGTGCGCGGCGGCGCCGCGTGACCACCTGCGTGCTGGCGGTCCACGCCGGCACCACCGGCGTCGCGGCCGCGGCCGTCGACGCCGCCGGCACCGTCCGGGCCCGGGGTCACCACGAGCTGGCGCAGCACCGGCCCGCGGCGGGGCAGGTCGAGCACGCCCCCGACGAGATCTGGCAGGCGGTGCTGGGCGCGGTCCGCGGGGTGCTGGGCCACGTCGACGCCTCGGGGCTGGGCTCGGTCGCGATCACCAACCAGCGCGACACGGTGCTGCTGTGGGACCGCGAGACGCTGGGCTCCCCGCGGCCGACGGTGGCCGGGCAGGACCGGCGTACGACGCAGGTGTGCGCGGCGCTGCGCGAGGCGGGCCACGAGGCCCGGGTCGAGGAGCTGACGGGCCAGGGCCTCGAGCCCGGTCGAGCCGCTCCCGCCCTGGCCTGGCTGGCCGAGCACGAGCCGCGCACCTGGGCGCTGGTCGAGGAGGGCCGCTACGCCGTCGGCACGGTCGACTCCTACCTGGTGGCGCGGATGACCCGCGGCCTCGAGCACGTCACCGACGTCTCCAACGCCGCGCGCACGCTCCTGCACGACCTCGAGGGCGGCGGCTGGTCGGGCGAGCTGTGCTCGCTCTTCGGGGTGCCCGTGGACGCGCTGCCCGAGCTCGTGCCCAGCTGGGGCGGGGCCGCCACCACCGACCCGCGCGCCTTCCTGGGGCTGTCGCTGCCCGTCGCCGCCCTCGTCGCCGACCGGTCCGCGGCGCACCTCGGCCTGGGCTGCCTCGACGCCGGCGACGCCTCGTGGGACGACGCCGCGTCGAGCCTGCTGGTCACCACCGACCGGCGCCCGGTGCGCACCGCGCAGGTGCTCACCACCGCCGCGTGGCGCTCCCCCGACGGCGCCGACACCTTCGCGCTGGAGGTCGCGTCGGGCGTCGACAGGTCCTCGGAGTGGCTGCCCGGCGTGCGCGAGGCGGCCCCCGAGCTCGCCTCGCTGCGCGTCGAGGACGGCGTCGACGACCGGCTCTGCCACGACCTGGGCGAACGGCTGGGTCTCGACGTGCGCCGCGCGAGCGCGCCCGACGCCACCCTGCGCGGCGCGGCCCTCCTCGCCCTGCGCCCCCGCTGACCCGGCCCAATCTTCGCGCTGACCCGGCCCAGACTTCGCACTGACCCGGCCCAGACTTCGCACTGAGTCGGCCCGGATCTCATCTCCGGCACCACCGGGATCCCGATGGGTCCGGGGCCCGCCTTCATCCGAGGGCCAGGCCGCCGGGTCGGCTGGAAGTTCAGGCCGGGTGGGCGGGAGATTCAGGCCGGGTCGAGGGGAAGTTCGGGCCGGGTGGGCGGGAGACATGGGCCGGGTCAGGGGTCGAGGGCGGTGAGAGCGGCGGCGGCGCGGTCGCGCTCGGCCTGGGCGTCCTCGAGGGCCGCCTGCGCCTCGTCACGCTCCTCCTCCGCCTCGCCCAGCTCCTCCTCGACCTCGTCGCTGGTCGACTCCAGCTCGGCGAGGCGCCGGCGCAGCTCGTCGATCTCCGACTGCACCTGCAGGCTGCGCGCCTCCAGCTCCTCCACCCGCTGCCCGGCCTCCTCGCGGGAGCCGCGGGCCACGACCAGCTCCTCGTCGGCGGCGTCGAGCTCGTCCTGGGCGGCGGCGCGGGCCTTCGCGGCCGCCTCCGGGTCCGGTACGACGCGCAGCTCGGGTCGCGGGGGCGCCTCGGGCGGGGCTGCGGCCGGGGCCTCGAAGCCGAGCGCCTGCGGCAGCGCGAGCGCCCCGGCGACGTCGACGTCGCCCATGCCGGTGGTCTCCAGCGGCGCCACCAGCAGCCCGCTGCGCACGGCCTGGGCGCACTCGGCGTCGACCATCGCGGCCGTGAGCGTGGCCTGCACCTGCTCGGCGACGGCCTCGGTGACCCGCAGGCCGTGCTCGCGGGCCAGGCCTCGCGCGGTCGTGGTGACCGCCGCGGTCAGCTGGCGGCGCTGCCGGGTCAGGGTGCGCAGCTCGTCGGCCGACATCGCCGCCTGCGCCTCGCGCAGCGCGGCGCCCACCGAGAGCACCTGCTCGACCTGCTCGGTCTCGTGGCGCACCAGCAGGTCGACGACCCACGCGGCGGTGGTCGGCTTGCGCAGGGCCTTGAGGTCGCGGGCCAGGTCGGTGCCGCGGTGCTGCTTGACCAGGGCGTCGCGGGCGGCGGTGAACTCGCCCAGCGGCAGCGAGTAGAGCCGCTCGGCGAGGTCGAGCAGCCCGGCACCGTCGCCCGGCTCGTCCCCGGTCTCCTCACTCATCGTCGTCGAGGCCACGCTCGATCGCCCACCGGGTGAGCTCGACGCGGTTGTGCATCTGCAGCTTGCGCAGCGTGTTCTGCACGTGGTTCTGCACCGTGCGGTGCGAGAGCACCAGCCGCTCGGCGATCTGCTTGTAGGACCAGCCCTTCGCGACCATCCGCAGCACCTCGGTCTCGCGCTCGGTCAGCTCGGGGTGCCCGTCGGCGGGGTCGTCGGCAGGGGTGTCGGAGAGCCGGCGGTACTCCCCCAGCACGAGCCCGGCCAGGCCCGGGGTGAAGACGGGGTCGCCGGCGGCGACGGCAGCGACCGCCGCCAGCAGCTCGGCCCGCGAGGCCGACTTGACCAGGTAGCCGGTGGCGCCGGCCTTGACCGCGGCCAGCACGTCGGCCTGCTCGCCCGACGCGGAGAGGATCAGCACCCGTGCCGACGGGTCGACGCGCAGCACCTCGGCGGCGACCTCGACGCCCGAGGGTCCCGGGATCTGCAGGTCGAGGACGACCACCTGGGGCCGGGCGGCCGGGAACCGCGCCAGCGCCTCGTCGCCGGTGGCCGCCACCGCGACCACCTGGTGGCCGGCGGCGGCCAGGTCGCGCTCGACCGCGTCGCGCCACATCGGGTGGTCGTCGACCACCATCACGCGGAGGGCCGCGGCGGACCCGGTGGACCCGGTGGACCCGGTGGATTCTGAGTCGAGCGGTGTGACCTCGGTCATGGCGCCGACCCTATGCCGGTCCGGGGGTCGATCCCTGGCCCGACCCCGCACCGGACCCCGGGGCCGGCCCCGCGCCGAGCCGCAGGTAGCGCCCCCGGCGGTGGCCCAGCGCCCCGCCGGGGCCGTCGTCGTCGCCGACCGCCACGTGCGCCAGCCGGCAGGTGACCTCGAGCGACCAGCCGACCTCGCGCCGGCCGACCAGCTCGACCCCGGCCCAGGTGGGCGCCGAGAGCAGCCGCGGCCCCCACCCGGTCTGCTCGAAGTCGGCCAGCCGCCACGGTCCGCCGGGGGCGGGGGCGGTGCCGGCGAACGCGTCGGCCAGGTAGCGGTGCTCCCAGGCCAGCAGCGAGACGACCGCGCGGCCGGTGTCGAGCAGCGTTCCGGTCAGGTCGGCGTCGGGGTCGAGCAGCGCGAGCAGGCCGGGCTCCTCGCCGTGGGCCAGCATCAACGAGGTGACGGTCAGCCCGTCGCGCAGCGCGCCCTCGCCGGCGGCCCACAGGCTGACGGCGCCGCCGAGCCGGCCGCGGAGGCGGCGTACGGGGTCGGGATCGGGGTCGGCGAAGGGGTGCGAGTCGTGGATGGTCACCGCGGCACCACCAGCTCCCACTCGGTGCCGAGGCCACCGGTGCTCAGGGTAGCGGTGCCGCCCAGGTCGTCGAGACGGCCGCGCACCGAGCCGCTGACGCCGAGCCGGCCCTCGGCGACCGCCTCGTCGAGTCGACCCTCGGGGATGCCGGGTCCCTCGTCGCGCACCGACACCTCGACCCGGTCGGGCAGCGCCTCGAGCAGCACCCACGAGCGCGGGGGCGCGCCGTCGGCGGCGGCCGGCACGTGCCGGGCCACGTTGTCGAGGCACGCACCCACCGCGGCCACGAGCTCGACGACCGCGTGCGCGTCGAGGGGCACCGGCTCGGCCGGCACCGCCACCTCGACACCGGGTCGACGTCCCAGCGCGACCAGCTCGGAGGCCAGGTCGAGCACCCGCAGTCCGCCGGCACTCCCCGCGCTGGCGGGGCCTGCGGTCCCGGCCACCCCGGCCGCGTCCTGGCTGCGGATCAGCCCGCGCAGCACGTCCTCCTGCTCACCGGCCAGCCGCGCCAGCTCCTCGCCCTGGCCGCCCAGCTCGTGGCCACGGCGCTGGACCAGCGCCAGCACCTGCAGCACCCCGTCGTGCACCGCCCGGGCCAGCCGGGTGCGCTCGGCCGCGGTGGCGGCGGCCCGCTCGGCGCGGTCGCGCTCAACGGCCATCTGCTGCAGCGACCCGGCCATGTAGCCGACCACGGGGCCCCCGATGAGCAGCAGGAAGACGTTGCCGTAGACGGCCTGGCTGACGTCCTGGCGCACCGCCAGGTCGGTGCCGGCCAGCACCAGCGCCGCCACGAGCCCACCCTGCCAGCGCAGGTGCACCGCCCAGGCCAGCAGCGCGGTCATCACCCAGAAGCCGGGCACCGAGGCGTTGAAGTCGGGCCCCTTGACCAGCGGGCTGCTCACCAGCGCCACGACCGCGATGGCGAGGTCGGTGCCCAGCAGTGCCCAGCCGCGCCGGGCGTGGTCGGCGTAGAAGTGCCCGGCCAGCACGGTCCAGACCGCGAGCGAGGCGACCACACCGAGGCCCAGCACGGGGCGGTCGAAGTTGTCGTAGCGGTAGACGTTGAGCGCCACCGTGTTGGCCAGCACCACCCAGCGCAGCCAGGCCAGGGCCTGGAAGAGCCGGTCCTCGACGGCCACGGCCGCCGGGTGGTCGGGATCGGCCGCGCCGGGCCGGGTGCGGCCGGGCAGTGCCGCACGGAGCCGGGTCAGGACGCCTTCTTCTGCTCGCCCGCCGACTGCGCCGCGGCGGCGGCGTCGGCCTTCTTCGACTCCTCCTTGGCGCGGGCGGCGTACATGTCGACGTACTCCTGGCCCGAGAGGCGCATGATCTCGTACATGATCTCGTCGGTGATCGAGCGCAGGATGTAGCGGTCGTTCTCGAGGCCCTCGTAGCGCGAGAAGTCCAGGGGCTTGCCGAAGCGCACCACGGGCCGGGTGACGGTGCCGAACTTCTTGCCCGGCGGGGCCACCACGTCGGTGCCGACGACGGCCACCGGGACCACCGGGACGCCGCTCTCGAGCGCCAGGCGCGCCACCCCGGTCTTGCCGCGGTAGAGCTTGCCGTCGTGGGAGCGGGTGCCCTCGGGGTAGATGCCGAAGAGGCCGCCCTCGCCCAGCACCCGCTTGGCCGAGAGCAGCGCACCGGCCGCCGCGTCGGCGCCGGAGCGGTCGATGGGCACCTGGCCCGAGCCGGAGAAGAACGTCTTCTGCAGCCAGCCCTTGAGACCGGTGCCGGTGAAGTACTCGGCCTTGGCCACGAAGGTGACCCGGCGCGAGAGCGTGAGCGGCATGAACAGCCAGTCGGCGTACGAGAGGTGGTTGCTGGCCAGGATGGCCGGACCGTTCTCGGGCACGTGCTCGGCGCCCTCGACCTGGGGCCGGAAGACCACGCGCAGCAGCGGCCCGATGGCCACCCACTTGAGGAACCAGTAGAACACCGAGACGACCCTCCCCGACCACGTACGACGACTGCCGCTGGGGACTCCTGCGGCGCGCACCAGCCTAGGGCATGATCTCGCGCATGACTCCTGCGTCGGCCCCGCCCGTGCACCCGCTGGCCGCCCCCCTCGCCACCGACCCCGACCCGTCGCTGACCGGCGACCGGCGCGTCGGGGTGCTGGTCTGCCACGGCTTCACCGGGCAGCCCGCCTCGGTGAAGCCGTGGGCGCAGGCGCTGGCCGGGCGCGGGTACGCCGTCGAGGTGCCGCGCCTGCCCGGGCACGGCACGACCTGGCAGGACCTCAACGGCTACCGCTGGGAGGACTGGTACGCCGAGGTCCGCGCGGCGCACCGCAGGCTGCTGGAGCGCTGCGACGTCGTGGTGCTGGCCGGGCTGTCGATGGGCGGGGCGCTGGTGCTGCGACTGGCCGCCGACGTGGAGTCCTCCGACCAGGTCGCGGGGGTCGTGGTGGTCAACCCGGCCGTGGCCACCAAGCGCCTCGACGTCAAGCTGCTGCCGGTGCTCAAGCACCTCGTGCCGTCGTTCCGGGGCATCACCGACGACATCAGGAAGCCCGGCGTCACCGAGCACGGCTACCCGCGCGCGCCCCTGAAGGCGGTGCACTCGATGATGCGGGCCTGGCCGGTGCTGGTGGCCGACCTGCCGCGGGTCACCGCGCCCGTGCTCTACGCCCGCTCGGCGGTCGACCACGTGGTCGACGAGTCGTCGGAGCCGCTGATCACCTCGCGGGTCTCCTCACGTGACGTGACGGTGCTGCGGCTGCCCGACAGCTACCACGTGGCCACCCTCGACAACGACCTGCCGCTGCTCGTCGAGGAGACCGCTGCCTTCGTCGCCCGGGTGACCTCGGGCTGAGGCCCACCGCCTACGCTCGAAGGGTGCATCGCGAGGAGGACGACGAGGCCTGGCGCGCGATCGTGGAGAACTTCGGCGAGCGCGCCGAGCTCGACGACCCGGAGGCTGCCTCGGAGACGAGGACCGAGCCCGACCCCGAGCCCGGTCCCGCCGCGGGACCCGACCCGGACCCGGCCCCGGAGCCTGCCCCGGAGCCTGCCCCGGCTCCCCCGCCGGCACCCGCACCCCCGGTCGACGACGAGGACCGCTTCGTGCCCCCCGAGCCGGGCCCGCTGCCGGTGCCCGCCCCCGACCGCGGCATCGCCTGGATCGGGGTCTTCGGGGCCCCGGTGGTGCTGCTGGTCTCACTGCTGGCCGGCATCGACCTGCCGCGCTGGGTCGGGTGGCTGATGGTCGCCTGGTTCGTCGGCGGCTTCGTCTACCTGGTCCACCAGATGCCCCGCGAGCCCCGCGACCCCTGGGACGACGGCTCCCGGGTCTGACCCGGGCCTCCAAGCCCGACCGACAGACCTGGCCGGGCCGGCTCAGCCGCGCGGACGCGCGTGCCGGCCCAGGCCCTCACGCACCAGGTCGGCGGCGCCGACCACCCCGGCCTCGGGGCCGTAGCGCGCCCGCAGCAGCGGCGGCACGACCCGGTGCTGCGCGCCGACCAGCGAGCGGCCCAGCTCCTCGCGCGCCGGCTCGAGCAGCAGGTCGCCCGCGGCCGACACCCCGCCGCCGACGACCACGACGCTGGGGTCGAGCCCTGCGACCAGGTTGGCCACCCCGAGGCCCAGCCACTCCCCGACCTCGGCGTACGCCGCCAGCGCCGCGGGGTCGCCGGCGCGTGCGGCGTCGGTGACCATCGGGCCGGTCAGGGCGGCCGGGTCGCCGCCGCAGGCCGCGGCCAGCGCACCGTCGGGGCCGAGCCCCGCGCGGGCGGCGCGCACCAGGGCGTTGCCGCTGCAGTACTGCTCCCAGCAGCCGCGCCCGCCGCACTCGCAGTCGCGGCCCCCGGGCACGACGCGGGTGTGGCCGAACTCGCCGGCCATGCCGTTGCGGCCGCGGTGCAGCACCCCGCCGACCACGACCGCGCCCCCGATGCCGGTGCCCAGCGTCAGCACCAGCGCGTCGGCGGCCCCCATCGCCGACCCGTGCGCCGACTCGGCCCGGGCCACGCAGTTGGCGTCGTTGTCGAGGAAGACCGGCACGCCCCACCGGTCGGTGAGCCGGGCCCGCACCTGGTGGCCGCGCCAGGGCAGGTGCGGGGCGAAGGCCACCCGCTCGCCTGCGGCGTCGACGAAGCCGGCGGCGGCCAGGCCGACGCCGGCCACCCGCCGGCCGTCGGCGACCTCGTGCACCGCCTCGCTGAGCGCGTCCTCGAGCAGCGCGACGTCGACGCGCCGGCCGGGGGTGGCCCGGTGGGCGACCCGCGAGACGCTGCCGTCGATGGCCACCTCGGCGGCCATCACCTTGGTGCCGCCGACGTCGACGCCGATCACGACCGGGCGCAGGGCCCCCGAGCCCGCCTGCAGGAGCGACACGGCGGGCTCAGACGCGGGCGAGGTCGGCGGCGCCGATGAGACCGGCCCGGTTGCCCAGGCGGGCCTTGCGGATCTCGAGGCTGGGCCGGTGGCCGCGACCGGTGAGCTGGGCGGCGAAGGCGGCCCGGATCGGGTTGAGCAGCAGGTCGCCGGCCTCGCTGACTCCCCCGCCGATCACCACGGCGGCCGGGTCGAGCACGGCGGTGAGGGAGGCGATCCCCTCGCCGAGCCACCGCCCGAGGTCGGCGAGCTGCTCGACGGCGAAGGGGTCGCCGGCGCGGGCGGCCTCGGTGATGAGGGGGCCGGTGATGGCCTCGGGGTCGCCGCCGGCGAGGTCGAGGACCTCACGGGCCAGGAGCGATCCGCCGGCAGCGGCCGCGCGGGCCTCGCGCACCAGCGCCGAGCCCGAGCCGTACTGCTCGAAGCAGCCGCGGTTGCCGCAGCCGCACAGGATGCCGTTGGGCACGACGCGCATGTGGCCGATCTCGGCGCCGACGCCGAAGGCGCCCCGGTGCAGGGCGCCGTCGAGCACGATGCCGCCGCCCACGCCCGTGCCGACGGTGACCAGCAGCAGGTCCTCGACGTCGTGGCCGGCGCCGAAGCGGAACTCGCCCCAGGCCGCGGCGTTGGCGTCGTTCTCGATGACCACCGGCAGGTCGAGGCGGCGCTCGAGGTCGGCGCGCATCGCCACGTCGCGCCAGGCGATGTTGGGCGCGAACATGACCACCGAGCGCGAGCGGTCGACGTACCCGGCCGCCCCTACACCCACGGCGCGCACGTCGTGGCGCGAGCGCAGCTCGCGCACCAGGCCGGCGACGGCCTCCTCGATCGCCTCCTCGGAGCTGGCGGGCGAGACCACCCTCAGCTCCTCGAGGATGGTGCCCTCCTCGTCGACGACACCGCCGGCGATCTTGGTGCCGCCGATGTCGATGCCACAGGTCAGGCTCATGGGAGGTCTCCGGGGTCGGTGCGGGGCTCGGTCTCGTCGTCCGGCTCGTCGTCGAGGTCGATCGTCTCGACGTCGCGCGAGCGGCCCGACGGCGGGGTGGTCGCCAGCAGCGCCGCGGCCGCCTGCACCAGCGACGAGGCGGCCGCGCCGAGGTGCGCGCGGACCTCGGGGCTGACCTGTCGCACGGCGTGCACGCCCCGGCACACCGGGCACCAGCGGCACTCGGGCGCGCCGGTGGCGAGGTTGTCGTCGAGGGCGCCGGCGAGGTGCTCCTGCACCCGGGCGGCTGCCTCGGCGGCGTGCCCGGCCAGACCCGCGAGGTGGGAGCCGAGATCGTGCAGGTCGCCCTGCGCGGCCTTCGCCCCGGCCGCGCCCAGGTCGCCCAAGTCACCCAGGTCACCCAGGTCACCCAGGTCGCCCAGGTCACCGGCCTGGTCCTGGGCCCAGTCGGTGAGGGCGCCGAAGAGCTTGGCGGCCTCCTCGGCGAGGGAACCGACGTCCTCGCCGCTCCGGTCGCCGGAGCGGTCCGCGCCGCCGGGGGGCTTCTCGTCGCTCACCGCGCCGCCTCCCGTCGTACGCCGCTCGCGGCGCCCGGCTCCTCGTGCTCGACGAAGCGGACCCGCAGGCCGCCGGCCTCGACCCGCGCGCCGGCCACCCGCAGGCGGGCCAGTCCGGCCGGCAGGGTCAGCAGCCGGCGGTAGGACCCGACCGTGACCACCAGCTCGTCGCCGTTGCGGGCCAGGTCGACCTCGGCGCGGGTGACGAGCGGCAGCGCGAGGCGCAGCAGCGCGCCGCCCTCGGTGCGCTCGATGCTGAAGGGCCCCGGCCCCGCCGGCACCGCCAGCGGGTCGGCGCCGGCGTAGACCTGCTCGGCGAGCCCGCGCAGCGCCTCGACGCCGACGGGCTCCTCGGCGCGGTACTCCGAGCGCCACACCGGCAGCCCGGCGAAGGACTGCTCGACCTGCCCGAGCACCGCGGCCTGCGAGGCCACCCAGCCGGCGCGCCAGTCGTCGCCGCCGGCCTCGGGGAAGACGCGGTTGGCCACGACGCCGTCGACGCGGTAGCCGAAGAGGGAGAGGTGGGTCCAGCTGCGGCGGGCCTCGGCGAGCACGACGTTCTCGGGAGTGAGCACGACCCGCACGCTGGCGTCGGGGCCCGACAGCAGGGTGCGGACCTCGTCGAGCTCGGCGTGCAGCCGCTCGATCGCGTCGAAGACGTGGTCATCGGGCATCGGCACCCCCACGCTGCGGGTCAGCACCGGCTTGAGGGCCTTGATGATGCGCCGCTCGGCGGGGAAGACGCGCTGCATGTACCAGCCCAGCGCCTCGGGCAGGGCCAGCAGGCGCAGCGTCTCGGCGGTGGGGGCGCAGTCGACGACCACGACGTCCCAGCGTCCCGACAGCGCCTGCTGGCGCAGCTCGAGCAGCGCCAGCACCTCCTCGGCGCCCGGCAGCACGGTCAGCTCCTCGGCCGCGACCGGGTCGACGCCGGCCGCGTCGAGGACCGAGAGCAGGTAGTGCTGCACCTCGGCCCACGACTGCTGCAGCTTGCGCTGCGCGTCGACCTGCTGGACGTGCAGGCGCGGCGCCACCTCTCTGGGCTCGGGCCCGGCGCTCACGCCGAAGGCGTCGGCCAGGGAGTGCGCGGCGTCGGTCGACAGCACCAGGGTGCGGTGCCCGGCGGCCGCGGCGAGCGCCGCGGTGCCCGCGGCGACGGTCGACTTGCCGACCCCGCCCTTGCCGGTGAACAGCAGGATGCGCACGCAGCGGCCCCGCTCAGCCGAGCGACTCGACGCGCTTCTTCAAGCCCTTCAGCGCCGTGTCGATGAGGATCTTCTCGCCCTTGCGCTTGAGCATGCCGATCAGCGGGATCGAGACGTCGAGGGCGAGGCGGTAGGTCACCTCGGTGGCGCCGTCGCGCTCGCGCAGCACGTAGGCGCCGTCGAGCATGCGCAGCATCTTGCCCTCGACGAGGCTCCAGGTGACCTGGCGGTCGCCGTCCCACTCGTAGGCCAGTGTGTACTCGTCCTTGATCGGGGAGACGTCGAGGGAGAAGAACACCTCGCGCGCCCGGCCCGCCTCGGGACCCTCGTCGATGGTGGAGCGCACCTCGGCGGTCTTCACGCCCTTGGCCCAGGCGGGGTACGCCGGGAAGTCGGCGATCACGTCCATGACCTGCGCGGCTGTGGCGTCGATCACGATCGACGAGGTGGTCTGCTCGGCCATCTGGCTGCCCCCTGTCCCTCCCGGTGGTGACCCGGGTCTCTCCCCCGAGTGCGCGGCGACTGTACCGGATGGGCCGGGGCCGCCCGGCGGCGGTAACGTGCCGTGCGCGTCCCGCCCCGGGCCGCGGCGGGCATGACCGCGAGCCCGACCGGGCCGGATTCGTGAGCAAGAAGGAGACAGACGTGCGTGAGTTCTCCACGCCCCTGACCATCGAGGTCCCAGCGACGGGCAACCTGACCGACGACGTCGTCGCCAACGCCGAGCAGGCACCCGACGCGGTCGTCTTCAGCCGCCCGGGCCACGACGGGGACGCCTGGCAGGACGTGACGGCCGCGGAGTTCCTCGCCGAGGTGCGCGGGGTGGCCAAGGGCCTGGTCGCGGCCGGTGTCGAGGTGGGCGACCGGGTCGCCCTGATCTCCAAGACCCGCTACGAGTGGACGCTGCTCGACTACGCGATCTGGTTCGCCGGCGCGGTCACGGTGCCGGTCTACGAGACCTCCTCGCAGGAGCAGGTCGGGTGGATCCTCAGCGACTCGGGGGCCCGTGCCGTCGTGGCCGAGAGCGCCGAGCACGTCGCCCGGGTGAGCGCCGTGCGCTCCGAGCTCAGCGAGCTCAACCACCTGTGGTCCTTCGCCGACAACGCGGTCGAGGTGCTGACCAGCCTGGGTGCCGACATCGACGACGCCGAGCTGGAGAAGCGGCGTACGAGCGCCACCCCGCTCGACCTGGCCACGCTCATCTACACCTCCGGCACCACCGGGCGCCCCAAGGGCTGCATGCTCACCCACGCCAACTTCATGTTCGAGCTGGGTGTGGCCACCGACGAGCTCGACGCGCTCTTCGAGTCCGAGGGCGCCGCCACCCTGCTCTTCCTGCCGCTGGCCCACGTCTTCGCACGGATCATCCAGGTCGGCGCGGTCAAGAAGCGGGTCCGCCTCGGGCACAGCTCCGACATCAAGAACCTGCTCGCCGACCTCCAGGTCTTCCGGCCCACCTTCATCCTGGCGGTGCCGCGGGTCTTCGAGAAGGTCTTCAACACCGCCTCGCAGAAGGCGGCCGCCGAGGGCCGCGGCGCGATCTTCGACAAGGCCGCTGAGACCGCGATCGCCTGGTCGCGCGGCCAGGACAAGGGCCGCGTCCCGCTGCGGGTGCGGGCCGCGCACGCGGTCTTCTCGCGCCTGGTCTACGCCAAGCTGCGCGACGCGCTGGGCGGCAGGTGCGAGTTCGCCGTCTCGGGCGGGGCTCCCCTGGGCGAGCGCCTGGGCCACTTCTACCGCGGCATCGGCCTGAGCGTGCTCGAGGGCTACGGGCTGACCGAGACCACCGCTGCGCTGTGCGTGAACACCCCCGAGGCGACGCGCATCGGCACCGTCGGGCGCCCGATGCCCGGCACCGCGGTGCGGGTGGCCGACGACGGCGAGCTGCTCTTCCGCGGCGGCCAGGTCTTCGCCGGCTACTGGGACAACGAGCAGGCCACCGCCGAGACCCTCGAGGCCGACGGCTGGTTCCACAGCGGCGACGTGGGCGAGGTCGACGACGAGGGCTTCGTGCGCATCACCGGTCGCAAGAAGGAGATCCTGGTGACCGCCGGGGGCAAGAACGTCGCCCCGGCGGTGCTCGAGGACCGCCTGCGCGCGCACCCGCTGGTCGACCAGTGCGTCGTCGTCGGTGACGGCCAGCCCTACATCGCGGCGCTGGTCACCCTCGACCGCGACGTGCTGCCGGGGTGGGCCGAGGCGCACGGCAAGCCGGCCGACGCCGCCGAGCTCGTCGACGACGCCGAGCTGCGCGCCGAGATCGAGAAGGCCGTCGACGACGCCAACAAGGCGGTCTCGAAGGCCGAGTCGATCCGCAGGTTCGTGCTGCTGGCCGACGAGTGGACCGAGGAGGGCGGCCAGCTCACCCCCAGCCTCAAGCTCAAGCGCTCGGTGGTGATGCGCGAGCAGCGCACCCGCGTCGCGGAGCTGTACGCGGCTCCCCCGGCCTGATCGGGCGACCGGCGCGGCGTGGCGCAGGTCACACCCTTTAACTGAGCGGTCCGGGCAAACCGGCCACACGACCCCGGAGTCCTCCCTAGCATTCCTCAGGGAGGCGGGCGCACCTGTGCGCCCGGGTCGACGGGCGGAGCATGGGGACCCCTCGCCAGTGCGACCGCCGACGGGAGGAAGTGCACCGATGGATCGTCGACGAGTGCTGCTCATCGCCGCTGCGGTCGTCGCAGCCCTGGGCACCGTGCTGGTGCTGGTCTACGTGCAGGGCGCCGACAACCGTGCCCGCGACGCCTACGAGACCACCGAGGTGCTGGTCGCGACCCAGCAGATCGAGCGCGGCGAGACGGTGGCGGCTGCCGCCGCCGGCGGCAAGCTGGCCCTCGAGCCGGTGGCCCGCGGGCAGATCCTCCCAGGCGCCCTGACCACCACCGAGGGCGTCGAGCAGGACGTGGCGATGATCGACATCTACCCCGGCGAGCAGGTGGTGCCCCAGAAGCTGGGTGCCAGTGCCGTCGAGGAGACGCGCCTGCAGATCCCCGACAAGGGCGACATGGCGATGTCGATCAACCTCACCGATCCCGCCAGGGTCGCCGGCTTCGTCAATCCCGGCTCCGAGGTCGCGATCTTCGTCAACGGCACCGACGCCACCACCGCCCAGCCCTACAGCCGGGTGCTGCTGACCCGCGTCACCGTGATCGCGGTGGGCTCGACCACCCCCATCACCACCACGACCACGACGGCCGAGGGCCAGGGCGGCGAGCAGGTCGCCGAGACGCTGCCCCGCACCCTGATCACGCTCTCGGTCAGCCAGCCGCAGGTGCAGAAGGTGCTCCTGGGCCAGAGCCAGGGCGAGCTGTCGTTCGCGCTGCTCACCGAGGACTCGAAGGTCAGGCTGAGCCCGGCCACCACCCCGCAGAACCTCTTCCAGGGCTGAGCCGCAGCACCCCCGCCGGTTCCCCTCTCCCCCACGAAGCATCGAAGGAGGCAGCACCGATGCCCGTCGTCACCGACCCGGAGGCCACAGTGGTCACCACCCTGCTCGGCGCGCTGCCGCCCGGCAGCCAGGGCGTCGACTCCGTCGAGCGGATGCGTGCCTGGCTCGACCTGCACCCCGACGAGTACGTCGTCGTGCTCGGGCCGCACCTCGACCTCGACGACGCCCTGAAGGTCTGCGAGGACCTGCGCACCACCCGGCCCACCGTCAGCGTCGTGCTGGTGCGCGCCGCGCTCGACACCGACGTGCTGACCCGGGCGATGCAGGCCGGCGCCCGCGACGTCGTGCCCGACGGCGACACCTCCGGCGTGGCCGCGGCCGTCGCGCGCGCCCGGGAGCTGCACGTGGCGCTGCGCGGGCCCACCGGGGCCCACCAGCTGGGGCGGGTGGTCACCGTCTTCTCGCCCAAGGGCGGGGTCGGCAAGACCACCATGGCGGTCAACCTGGCGCTGGCGCTGGCCGACGGCGGCGCGCGCAGGGTCTGCCTGGTCGACCTCGACCTGGCCTTCGGCGACGTCGCGATCACCATGCAGCTCTTCCCCACCCACTCCATCGAGCACGCCATCGGCTCCGAGCACGACCTCGACGTCGAGCAGCTCGACGCCCTGCTCACCCGCCACGACAAGTCGCTGATGGTGCTCGCCGCACCCGCCCACCCCGACGCGCGCGAGCGGGTCACCCCGGCACTGGTCACCCGGGTGCTGCGCACCCTGCGCGAGTCCTTCGACCACGTGGTCGTCGACACCGCTCCCGCCTTCGACGAGCAGGTGCTGACCGCCCTCGACGAGACCGACGAGTGCGTCATCGTGGCCACCCTCGACGTGCCGACGCTCAAGAACGTCAAGGTGGCCCTCGAGACCCTCGACATGCTCGACATCGCCCGCGGGCACCGGCACCTGCTGCTCAACCGCGCCGACGACGCGGTGGGCATCGGCCCCGAGAAGGTCGAGGCCATCCTGGGCATGCCGATCGCCACCCAGGTCGGCTCCTCCATCGACATCGCGGCCTCGACGAACTCCGGCACGCCGCTCGTCGTGGACTCCCCCGACCACGCCGGCAGCACCGCGCTGCGCCGCTTCGCGGCCACCCTGTCGGGCGAGAGCGGGTCGGCGGCGCCGGGCCCGGACGCCGACGACGGGGCCGGCGGCCAGGAGCGCCCCGAGGGCACCGCGGGCCGGGGCCGGGCCCGCTTCCGGATGAGGAGACCAGGATGAGCCTCTCCGACCGGCTGGCCGCCGCCCGCCGCGCCGGGGTCGACGTGGACGCCGACCCCGAGGACCCGACCACGCTGGTGCCGGGCGGACCGGTCGAGGCCGCTCGCCCCGCCGGCGCCGACGTCGTACCGGCACCCGCGGCCGCGCCCCGGCGCTCGCTGGGCGGGCGCGAGGACGACCGGATCGAGCAGCTCAAGGCCAGCGTGCACGCCGAGCTCGTCACGCAGCTCGGCCCGCACCTCTACGACGCCGACATGGACACCGACGAGCTCGACCAGCGGGTCCGCTCCGTGCTCGCCGACGTGCTGGGCAAGCAGGACCGGCCGCTGTCGAGCAGCGACCGGCAGCGGGTCTCGCAGGAGATCAGCGACGACATCCTCGGCTACGGGCCGATCGAGCCCTACCTGCGCGACCCCGACGTCTCCGAGGTGATGGTCAACGGCCACGACTCGATCTGGCTGGAGAAGAGCGGGCGGCTGGTGCCGGCGAGCGCCAAGTTCGCCGACGAGGCCCACCTGCGCCGCACCATCGACAAGATCGTCTCCCGCATCGGTCGCCGCGTCGACGAGTCCTCGCCCATGGTCGACGCCCGGCTGCCCGACGGCAGCCGCGTCAACGCGGTGGTGCCGCCGCTGGCCGTCGACGGCTCGGCCCTGACCATCCGCAAGTTCGCGGCCGACCCGCTGACCGTGGCCGACCTGGTCCGCTTCGGCTCGCTCTCCGACCAGACCGCCGGCTTCCTCGACGCGTGCGTGCGCGGACGGCTCAACGTGATCGTCTCGGGCTCCACCGGCGCCGGCAAGACCACCACCCTCAACGTGCTGAGCTCGTTCATCCCCGGCGACGAGCGAATCGTGACGATCGAGGACGCCGCCGAGCTGCAGCTCAAGCAGGACCACGTGGTGCGCCTGGAGTCGCGCCCGGCCAACATCGAGGGCAAGGGCGCGGTCTCGATCCGCGACCTGGTCAAGAACAGCCTGCGGATGCGCCCCGACCGCATCATCGTCGGCGAGGTCCGCGACGCCTCGGCGCTCGACATGCTGCAGGCGATGAACACCGGCCACGACGGCTCCATCTGCACCCTGCACTCCAACGGCCCCCGCGACACGCTCTCGCGGATGGAGACGATGGTGCTGATGGCCGGCATGGACCTGCCGGTGCGCGCGATCCGCGAGCAGGTGGCCTCCGCGGTCGACCTGATCGTGCACCAGACCCGCTTCAAGGACGGCACCCGCCGCATCACCCACATCACCGAGGTGGAGCGGATGGAGGGCGACGTCATCACGCTGCAGGACATCTTCGTCTTCGACGGCTCGGCGGGCTTCGACCGTGACGGCCGCTCGCTGGGCCGGCTGCGCGCGACCGGGCTGCGTCCGAAGTTCCTGGAGAAGATGGCCTACGCCAACGTCACCGTCGACCCGCTGATCTTCGCCACGGACCGGATCTGATGCGCTCCCGGCACCCGCTCCTCCTGCTGCCGCTGCTGGGCCTGCTGGTCTGGGCGCTGCTGGTGCCCGTGCTGCTGGGAACCAGCCCCGCGACCGCGACGGGCACCGCCGGTGAGGGGGCGAGCATCTCGTACGCCGAGCCGACCGCCGACGGCGTCTCCCTGCTGGTCTCGGTGCCCGCCGACGCCGACGTCGACCCGGCCTCGGTGGCCGTGCAAGTCGGCGGAGCGAGCGTCGGCGCGCAGGCGGAGCCGGCCGGCTCCTCGAGCACGGTCCGGCGCAGCGCGGTGCTCGCCATCGACACCAGCAACTCGATGTCGGGCGAGCGGTTCGAGGCGGCGCAGCAGGCCGCTCGCGACTTCCTCGCCCTGGTGCCCGACGACGTGCTGGTCGGCGTGGTCACCTTCGCCGGCGACGTGGCCACCCCGCAGGCACTCACCGCCGACCGCGACGCGGCCCGCACGGTCGTCGACGAGTTGACGCTGAGCCGCGGCACGGCCCTCCACGACGCCGTCCTGGCCGCGGTCGACCTGGCCGGCAGCGAGGGCCAGCGCACCGTGCTGGTGCTCTCCGACGGCGCCGACACCACCTCGACCCCGCTGGCCGAGGCCACCGCCGCGGTGGCCGCCTCCGGCATCGGCCTCGACGTCATCTCGCTGCAGGGCGCCAAGCCGACCCTGCGCGAGCTCGCCGAGGCCGGCGAGGGTCGCGTCGTGCCGGCGACGAGCCAGGCGCTGGCGGCCGCCTTCGCCGCGGAGGCCGACGCCCTCGACCGACAGCTGCTGGTCACCGCCGCCGTGCCCGGCGACCTGGGCGCCACCGAGCAGACCGTGCGGGTCACCCTCGACTCGCCCACCGGACCCGTCGTCGCCGAGGCGTTCGTGCCGGTCGCCGAGTCGGTCGCCGGCGGCACCGGCGTCGACGACCTCGTGCGCAGCGACAACGGGTGGAGCGCGCCCGGCTGGACCATGTGGGCGGGCGTGCTGGCCCTCGGAGCCGGGCTCGTGGCGCTCGCCGTGCTCCTGGTGCCACGGCGCCAGGTGGCCGCCGGCCCTGCCGAGCGCGTCGAGCAGTACGCCGCCGCCACCGGTCGCCCCGGCTCCTCGGCCGCCGCACCGGCCCGGGTCGACCCCGAGCAGGCGCTGGCCCAGGCCAAGGAGGCGGCCGGGCAGGTGCTGCGCCGCAGCCGCGGCCTCGAGGCCCGCATCGCCGCCCGGCTCGAGAGCGCCGGCAGCCAGCTGAAGGCCCCCGAGTGGCTGCTGGTCCACGTCGGCATCGTCGTCGGCGCAGGGCTCCTGGGCCTGCTGCTCGGCGGCGGCAGCCTGGGAGTCGCGCTGCTCCTCGTCGTGCTCGGCCTGCTCGGGCCCTGGCTCTACCTGGGCCTGCGGAGCTCGCGCCGCCGCAAGAAGTTCAACGAGCTGCTGCCCGAGACCCTCGGGCTGATCTCGGGGTCGCTGTCCGCCGGCCTGTCGCTGAGCCAGTCGGTCGACACGGTGGTCCGCGAGGGCCAGGAGCCGATCGCCGGCGAGTTCCGCCGCGTGCTCGCCGAGACCCGCCTGGGCGTCACCCTCGAGGAGGCGCTCGAAGGGGTGGCCGAGCGCTTCGACAGCAAGGACTTCGAGTGGGTGGTGATGGCGATCCGCATCCAGCGCCAGGTCGGCGGCAACCTTGCCGAGCTGCTCGACACCGTCGCCGGGACGATGCGCGAGCGGGCCTACATCCGCCGGCAGGTCTCCGCGCTCGCGGCCGAGGGCAAGCTGTCGGCGTACGTGCTGGGCGGCCTGCCGCCGCTCTTCCTGGCGTACCTCTTCCTCACCCAGCGCGACTACGTGATGGTGCTCTTCACCGACCCCCGGGGGCTGGTCATGCTCGTCGGGGCGGGCCTGTGGCTGGCCATCGGCGCGTTCTGGATGAGCAAGCTGATCAAGGTGGAGGTCTGAGATGGTGGTGCTGCTCCTCCTCGGCGTCGTGATGATCGCCGCCGCCCTGGTGCTGCTGGCAGCCGCGACCACCAGTGACGCCGAGGCCAGCGGGGTCGGCAGGTCGCTGGCGGTGCTGCAGGCGATGACCGACGCGCCCGAGGAGCTGACCGACGAGGTCGACCGGCCGTTCTCCGAGCGGGTCCTCGAGCCCCTGCAGGCCCGGGCCCTGGCGGTCGGCCGCCGGCTCTCCGGCGCCGACTCCGCCGACCGGGTGCGCCGCAAGCTCGACCTCGCGGGCAACCCCCGCGGCTGGGACGTCGACCGGGTGGTCTCCGGCAAGGTGGTCGGCGCGGTCGCCGGCCTGGTCGCCGGCGTCGTCCTGGCGCTGCTGCTCGGGCTCTCGACACCCACGTTCATCGTCGCCGTGGTCGCCGGGCTCGTGCTGGGCTTCTTCTCGCCAGGGCTGTACCTCTACCAGAAGGCCTACGACCGCACCCAGCGGATCACCCGCGACCTGCCCGACGCCATCGACCTGATGACGATCAGCGTCGAGTCGGGCCTCGGCTTCGACGCCGCGGTGCAGCAGGTGGCCCGCAACACCGAGGGCCCGGTGGCCGAGGAGTTCGCGCGGGTGCTGCGCGAGATGCAGATCGGCCAGGGCCGCTCCGATGCACTGCGCGCGATGGCCGAGCGCACCGACGTCGCCGACCTCAAGTCCTTCGTCAGCGCGATGGTGCAGGCCGACTCGTTCGGCATCCCGGTGGCGCAGGTGCTGCGCATCCAGGCCCAGGAGATGCGGGTCAAGCGCCGCCAGCGCGCGGAGGAGAAGGCCCAGCAGGTGCCGGTCAAGATCACGGTGCCGCTGATCTTCTTCATCCTGCCCTGCCTCTTCGTGGCCGTGATGGGCCCGGCGGCGATCGGGATCATGGATGGTCTGGGATGATCCACCCGTGCTCCTAGCCCACCGCCAGGCGCTGCGCATCAACGCCGCCGCCCGCGCCTTCGTCCTGCTGGCGATCGGCGGCCCCCTGCTGTGGGGCCAGGACCGTGGCGGACTGCTGGGCCTCGCGGTGCTGGGCGCACTGTGGGTCGGCCTCGTCCCGGTGGAGCAGCGCGCCCGCTCCCGACCGCTCCTGCTGACGGTGCTCGAGTCGGCCGCGGTGACGACGACCTGCCTGCTGGCGCTGAGCAGCTCGCCGGCCATCCTCGGCGCCCTGGCTGCACCCCCGTTCGTGGCCGGGCTGCGCTGCGGCGCCAAGGGCGTGCTCGCCGCGCTCGGCACCGTCGTGCCCACCGCCGCGCTGGTGCTGGGGCTGGGCGAGGCGTCGCTCAGCACCGACGAGCTGCTGGCGGCCTTCACCTGGCTGACCATGGGCCTCGGCCTCGGGATGATCGCCTCGTTCCTGCGCTCCGCCCTCGGCCAGCCCGACCCGCTGCTGCCCTACCGGCACGCCAGCTCGCTGCTGCACGAGCTCAACCAGCTCTCCGAGGGGCTCAGCTCGGGCCTCGAGCCGCGTAGCCTGGGTGGCGCCATCCTCAGCGCGGTGCGCGACGAGCTGCCCACGGCAGACCTGGTGCTCTACGTCGGCGACGACGAGCTGACACCGCTGCTGAGCCGCACCCTCGACGACTCGGGCTCGACGCACACCGCCCTGCTGGCCCGGCTGGCCCAGCGCTCGGGACGCCTCGAGACCGACGGCCAGACCTTCGCCTTCCCGCTGCGTCCCGAGTCGGGCCAGCCCGGCATCGTCGCCGGCGTCTTCTCCGACCGGCTCGACCCGGGCGCGCTCGACCTGCCGCGCACGGTGCGCCGGCTGACCCGCCAGCTCGAGGTCAGCACCGTGCACCTCGAGACGGCGCTGCTCTTCACGGCCTTCCGCGACGCGGCCACCGCCGACGAAAGGCGCCGGCTCTCCCGCGAGATGCACGACGGCGTCGCGCAGGAGATCGCCTCGCTCGGCTACCTCGTCGACGCGCTCGCCGCCACGCCCGCCTCCGACGAGCAGGCTGCGCGGTTCCTGATGCTGCGCGAGCGGGTCAGCGAGGTGGTCGCCGAGGTGCGCCGGTCGGTCGTCACGCTGCGCACCACCGTGGGCGAGAGCGAGAGCCTGGGGGCGGCGATCGGGTCGCTAGCGCGCAACCTCAGCCAGCTCTCGGGCGTCGCCATCGAGGTGACCCTCGACGAGAAGTCGCAGCGGCTGCGCGGCGAGGTCGAGGCCGAGCTCTTCCGGATCACGCAGGAGGCGCTCAACAACGCCGTCAAGCACGCCCAGTGCACCCTGATCCGCGTGCAGTGCCACGTCGACGCCCCCGCGGCCACCATCTCCGTCACCGACAACGGCCGGGGCCTGGGCGACATCGGGCTGCCCCTCGACGCCCGGGCCGACTCCTACGGACTGGGCATCATGCGCGAGCGCGCCGCGCTGATCGGCGCCCACCTCGACATCGAGGAGCCGCCGGGAGGCGGGCTCCGGGTCGCCGTCGCGGTATCGTCCGGGCACCCGCCCCCGCCCACCCGGCAGGCGAGCGAGTCCCCCCGAGAGATCCAGGTGTCCACATGAGCGAGTCGCTGACGAGGGTGATGCTGGTCGACGACCACCAGCTGATCCGCGACGGCCTCGGCGGCGTCTTCGAGATGCACGCCGACATGAGCGTGGTCGGCACCGCCGCCTCGGTCGCCGAGGCCCTCGCCCTCTTCGCCGAGCACCGTCCCGACGTCGTGGTCACCGACCTGCAGCTGCAGGACGGCACCGGCCTCGACATCGTGCGTGCTCTGCGCCGCGACCATCCCGAGGTCGGCCTCGTGGTGCTGACCATGCACTCGGGCGACGACCAGATCTTCGCCGCGATGGAGGCCGGCGCCTCCGGCTTCGTCGGCAAGGACGCCCCCTCCGACGAGGTGGTCAAGGCCGCGCGGCACGCCAAGGTCTCCCCGCGCTCCTTCGTCTGCTCCGGCTTGGTCGGCGCGATGATGCGCCGCGGCGCGGCCGAGTCGACCCGGCTCACCGACCGCGAGCACGAGGTGCTGGTGCTGCTGGCAGACGGGCTGGGCGCTGCGGCGATCGGCGACAAGCTCTACATGAGCGAGTCGACCGCCAAGTCGCACATCGCGAAGATCTACCAGAAGCTCGGCGCGGCCAACCGGGCGCAGGCGCTGGTCACTGCCATGCGGGTCGGCCTGCTGTCCTCGGTTCAGCGCAACCCGGGCGAGCGCTGACCGCTCGCGAGCAGGGGTAGTCCGAACGGGCTACCACGACGGCAAACCTTCTCCCGATCCGCGGCGGGGCGCTGCGCCAGCATGCTGAGATGCATCAGGTCCCACCCCTGTCCGGGACCGTGTCTTGAGGGAGACCACCATGCTGCAGTTTCTGATGACCATGATCGCCGGCCAGAAGGCCAAGATGGACGAGCGCGGCGCCTCCGCGGTGGAGTACGGACTGCTTGTCGCCGGCATCGCCGCCGTCGTAATCACGGCCGTGTTCCTGCTCGGCGACCAGCTGGACGCTGCATTCTCAGGGACCTCCGACGAGCTCACTGAAAACGGCGTGACACCTGCCCCCGAGTAGTCGGCAACGCCAGCGCAAGCCGGGCCACCGTCGATGGGTGACTTCTGAACCACACGCAGTAGAGCGTCCCAGGCACCGGCTCCGCTAGCGACCGCACCGCCAGCTGACGTTGCAGCTCGACGAAGCCCTCCGGGTCCCCCGTGGCCCGGAGGGCTTCGACGTCGGCACGCGTCTCCACAGTCCGGCTGATCCCGTTCTGGAGGGGCGCGGCGAGCACCGTGCCCACGGCCAGCAGCGCCAGCACCAGCGGCACCGTGCCCGCGCGGCGTACGTCGTGACGGCGCAGCAGCACCCCGGCCAGCCCCACGGCGGCGGCCACACCGACCGCGCCGAGCAGCGAGCCGACGAGCACGTCGTCGTGCTTGGCGTGCGCCAGCTCGTGGGCGACCACCGAGAGCGCCTGGTCCTGCGGCAGGTCGCGCACCAGGGTGTCGTAGAGGACCACCCGGCGAGTCCCGCCGAAACCGGAGACGTAGGCGTTCAGCGTCGTCGTACGCCGCGACGCGTCGGCCACCAGCACCTCGTCGACACCGACCCCCTCGGCGTCGGCCAGCTCGAGCACGCCGGTGCGCAGCGCCCCGGCCTCGAGCGGCTCGAAGTCGTTGAAGAGCGGCTCGACCAACAGCGGGTAGACGAACGACCCGAGCAGCACCAGCAGGCCGAGCACTCCCCCGGCCACCGCGGGCCAGCGCCGCGGGAAGCGCCGGGCGCAGAGCATCAGCGCGAGCAGGCCCACCGAGGTCACCACGACGGCCAGGCCCTCGCGCACCGCCAGGTCGCGGGCGAAGCCGAGCCACGACTGGGTCGAGAGGCCCTCCTCCAGCACCCGCCGGCGCACCAGCACGGCGAAGGGCAGCGTGATCGTGCGCCCCAGGACCTCGAGGACCGCGACCACGAGCACCACCTGCGCCCACCACGGCCCAGGCAGCCGGGCCACGAGGCGGCGACCCAGCGAGGTGAAGCCGACCACGCACGCCACCAGCAGCGAGACGCCCAGCGAGCCCAGGCTCCAGGTCCGCACCCAGGTGGAGAACGACTCGGCGCGGGCGATGTGCTCAGGCGTGAAGTAGTCCTCCGGGTCCACCGGCTCGGGGCGCCCGCCCGGCACCGGATCCCACGGCACCAGCCACCACGCCAGCAGCGCGAAGGCCGCCCCCGCGAGGAGCAGCACCGCCCAGGCGGTGCGGGTGTGCGTCATGCCGCTCCCGCCTCGTCGGCCAGCGAGCGCAGCTCGTCGCGCCAGCGTCGCGTCAGCTCGGCCTGGCTGATGCCCGCCACCTCGCGCAGCGCGGCGGCGAAGTCCTCGCCCGCGCCGGCCGACCGGTAGAGCTCGACCAGGACGTCCTGGCCGCCCGCGCGAGCCAGCTCGCGCGTGGCCAGCCAGGCGGCCTCGTACGCCGCGCCCAGGTACGGCGCGCCCACCCCGAGGTCGGTGGGGCCCGGCAGGGCCTCGGGCACCCCGCTCTCGCGCACCTGGTCGACCACCTGCGCGGCCAGGGTGGTGTCGGGCAGGTCGACGTCGCGCAGCGCCACGTAGTCGGCGAAGCCCTCCACCAGCCACAACGGGGCGCGGCTGGTGGGCGCCTCGGTGAGCGCGTGCACGGCCTCGTGGCTCATCACGACCTGCGCGCCGACCGGCTCGAGCCGATCCATCTCGGCGGGGTTGACCAGCACGTGCAGCGGACCGCCGTCGACGACCTCGCCGTCCGGGCTGGTCGTCACGGCCGCGACCTCGGCGTAGGTGCCCTCGTCGACGCCCAGCGCGGCGTCGAGGCCGGCGGCGGTGCGCGGCACCTCGACCACCAGCCCGCGCCCGATGCCGGGCAGCACCCTGCGCACCACGGGGACGGCCCGCTTGGCGAGGCGGTCGTAGCGGGCCAGGTCGCGGGCCGAGCCGGCCACCGCCACCACCCGCGAGTCCGTACGCCGCACCCGCAGGTCGTCGGTGAGCCAGAGCGGCGCCCGGCCGCCGGCGACCCCGGCCGCCGTCACGGCCACCCGCTCGCTGCTGCCCTCGGTCCCGTTGGTCCCGTCGCTTCCGCCGGTGACGTTGCGCAGGGCGAAGACGACCTCGCTGCGCGCCGGGGCGGGGTCGAAGCCCGCGACCTGCCAGGTCACGTCGACCACGGCGCGCCAGGCTCCCTGCGGGTCGGTCCCGCCCTCCTGGTCGACGTAGCGCAGTGTCACGCCCTCGAGCCCAAGGTCCGCAGCGTTCTCGACGACATCACGGAGCCGGCGCCCGGCCGCGGGGTCGTCGTCGGGGGCCAGCGCCGCGGCCGCCTCCGCGTCGCCGCTCGAGATCGCGGCCTCGAGGTCGGCCAGGGCGGCGGCCGCCTGCCCGGGCCGCGCGGTCGGTGCCGCCCCGGGCTCGGCGCCCGGCGTGGCGACGTACGGGTCGTCGAGGGCGCGCCAGACGACGAGCCCGAGCACCACCAGCAGCAGGGACAGCGAGAGGCCGGCCACCCACGAGCGTGGGCGACCGGCCTCTCGACGTGCGGTGCTGGCCAGCGTGATCAGCCGGGTCGGGTGGCCCCGACGAGGGGCATCGAGTCGACGCTGGTGATCCGGACACCGGTGCTCGGGTTCGCGGCGTCGACGATCTGGCCGTTGCCGATGTAGATGCCGACGTGGCTGATCGGGCTGTAGTAGTAGACCAGGTCGCCCGGCTGCAGCGCCGAGGTCGAGACCTTGGTGCCGCCGCCGTACTGGGCGCTCGACGAGTGCGGCAGCGAGACGCCGGCCTGGCGCCAGGCCATCATCGTCAGGCCGGAGCAGTCGAAGCCGCTCGGGCCGGCCGCGCCCCACACGTAGCTCTTGCCGACCTGGGCCAGGGCGTACTGCACCGCGGCAGCCGCACGACCCGAGGCGGGCGCCGCCACCGGGGCGGTCTCGGTGCGCTGGGCGTCGCGCGAGACGACCGCCTCACGTGCCTCGAGGGCCTCGCGCTCCTCGGTCTTGAGGCGCGAGAGCAGTGCCTCGGCCTCCTCGACCTTCTCGTCGATGGTCGCCTGCTCCTCTGCGAGCTCCTCCTCGACGTCGGCGAGCTCGGCGGCCTGGGCCGCGGTGGCCTGGCGCCGGATGTCGAGCGCCTCGACCTCGAGGGAGTAGGTGTCGAAGAGCTGGTCCTGCAGGCCGTCGTAGGCGCTGAGGGTCGACATCTGAGCGAGGAAGGCGCTGGGGTCGTCGGCGACGACGACCTGGCCGACGGCGGAGAGGCTCTGGCCCTGGTAGGTGCGCACGATCGAGTCGCGCACCTGCTCGCGGACCGAGCTCATCTGCTCGTCCTGGCGCTGCTGGTCGGCGCGCACGGCGTCGAGCTCGCGCTGCAGCTCCTCCAGCTCGATGCGGGCGTCGTTGTGACGCTCCGAGGCCTGCTCGGCCTCGTGGTAGAGCTTGTCGACGCGGGCCTGCACGTCGTCGATGTCGGGCTCGGCCTGGGCCGGGCTGGTGGGCACGAGGGCCACTGCTCCCACGAGCAGGGCTCCGGCGAAGGCCGTGGTCAGGCGCTTGTGACCGTGAAGCACGAGTGGGCGGTCTCCCTCAGCTATCGACGTCTGCCGGGTGAGCAGGAGGGTGCGACCCCACGACCGATGGTTCCCCGGCTCCCGAGCGCGTGCGCTCCGGACTCGACGCGGTGTCCGCGCGGACCAGGACGATCCACTCCCACGGACACCAGCCACGGACGTTAGTCGCTGGCTGGCGCCGAGACCAATCATCCGCCGCGCGTCGCCATCGAATTTGCGGACGTCGCAGCCCCAGGAGCCACCCGTGTCACACAGGTCACATGCACCACAGGTTGCCTGGACCGGCGGCCGGGTCTCGCCCGGTCAGGCCGACTCGGCCTCGGGGCCGCTGACCGGCTCGACCAGCCGCAGCGGAGGCACCAGCCCGCCCGCGGCCAGCGCGTCGAGCGCCGCCCTCTCGTCGTCGTCGATGGTCAGCTCGGGCGGCGGCCCCAGCAGCACGGAGACCACGCAGTCGTGGCAGGCCAGTCCCCGGACCACACAGGTGTCGCAGTCGATTCTCGTCGTCATGCAGGTGAGGCTGGCAGGGGCCACCGACAACGGCGCCGCGGCGACACACCGACGGCGTGTCCCGGCGTGTCGCGACGGGCTGCCGGCGGGCTGTCCGCGGGTGCGCTCAGCGCGCCAGCAGGTCCAGCAGCACCCGCGACGACACGTGCCGCACGCCCCGCGCACGCGTCCGGGCCCGCAGCTCCTGGTCGTCGGTGACGACGACCACCACGCGGCCCTCGGGCTCGGCGGCGACGAGGTCCTCGATGACCCGGTCGGCGATGACGCCGTACGGGCTGAAGAGCACCTTGACGCCGCGCGGCGCGGTGACGCCGGGGCGCACGTCGACCTCGGCGGCGTCGAAGACCACGGTCGTCTCCGCGCGCGTGCGCGCGACCAGCGGCGCCAGCAGGGCCAGCAGCCGGGAGCGCTGGGTCTCCAGCGAGGTCGACGACCACACGGTCTTGGTGACGTTGTAGCCGTCGACGACCAGCCGGGCCTGCGGCAGCGCCAGGTGCTGCTCGAGCACCGAGGCCGTGATCGGTGCGCTCACCGCACGGGCGCCGTCCCGGGCGGCGTCGTCCTCCAGCCGCTGCTCCACCGACTCCCCCGGCGCCGTCGAGCCCGCCGGAAGGCCGAGCTCACGGCGCAGCCCAGCGGCGGCGTCGACGAGCGTCTCGAGCAGCACCCGGGCGCGGGCGGTGGCGTCGTCGCGCTCGGTGCGGTCCGCGCGGCGCTGCGCCTGGCTCTGGGCCTGGGCCTGCGCCTCGAGCGTCTCGACCCGGGCCCGCAGCCGCCGCAGCTCCTTCTCCTGTGCCGCCAGCGCCGCCTGCTCCCGCGCCTGGGCGCCCTCGACCTCGGCGCGCGCCTGCTCCAGCTCCTCGCGCACCGCACGCTCGGCGGCCCGCGTCTCGCCGAGCCGGCGACGCAGCGTCGCGTTCTCCGACTTCTGCTCGTCCAGCTGGGCGCGGTGGCTCGCGCGCGCCTCGCGCACCGCCTGCTCGGCCTGCTCGGCCCGCTCGGTCAGCCGCGCCTCGCGGGAGCGCTCGGCGCTCTCCTCGCGTGCCGCCACCGTGCTGACCGCGTCGTCGAGGCGCCGGGTCCAGCCGCGGGGGCGCAGCAGCCACCCGAGCGCCGCGTCCTCCAGCGCGTCGCCCGCCCCGCCCTCGCGCAGCGCCGCGACCTCCGTGGCACGGGCCGTGGCGACCTGGTGGGCGGCCCGCTCGCGCAGGTCGGGGTCGGCCAGGGCGGCCGCGATCGCCGTACCTCCCAGGCGCGCCCGGCGGGCCGGCGCGAAGCCGGCCACCCGCCGCAGCGCGGGCGGCAGCCCGGTGACCTCCGGCAGCACCGAGGCGACCACGGCGACGACCCGCGTGCGCACCGCGACCGGCAGGTCCTCCAGCGCGACCTCGGCATCGCCGTCGGCGCCGGCAGCGTGCTCGTGCTCCGCCACCCCGCCTCCTCACTGCTCGACACCGGTCCTCGACCGCACCTGTGCCCACCCTAGGGCGCGCGCCTACCGCGCACTGTCGGTGCCGGCGCCTAGCGTCGCCACCATGAGCAGGGCCCGTGCGCAGACCGTCACCAGCACCCCGCCGCGGGAGGCGCAGCTGAGCTTCGACGAGCTGGGCCGTCCGCTGCGCGACCTCACCTTCTGCGTGGTCGACCTCGAGACGACCGGCGGCTCGGCGGCGCACGGGGCGATGATCACCGAGATCGGCGCGGTCAAGGTGCGCGGCGGCGAGGTGCTCGGGGAGTTCCAGACCCTGGTCAACCCGCACACCGCCATCCCGCCGTTCATCTCGGTGCTCACCGGCATCACCAACACGATGGTCGCCGACTCCCCCGGCATCGAGTCCGCACTGCCCGCCTTCCTCGAGTTCGCCGCCGGCTGCGTGCTGGTGGCCCACAACGCGCCCTTCGACGTCGGCTTCCTGCAGCACTTCGCCGCCGAGCAGCAACGCCCCTGGCCGCGCTTCGAGGTGGTCGACACCGCCAAGGTCGCGC
Organism: Nocardioides salarius; assembly: GCF_016907435.1. Taxonomy (NCBI): domain Bacteria; kingdom Bacillati; phylum Actinomycetota; class Actinomycetes; order Propionibacteriales; family Nocardioidaceae; genus Nocardioides; species Nocardioides salarius. Next base: position 616,799 of record NZ_JAFBBZ010000001.1, read on the forward strand.
GCCGGGTCATCACCCGCGACGACGCCCCCAACTGCAAGCTCTCCTCCCTGGCCCGTCTCTTCGGCGCCGAGACCACGCCCAACCACCGCGCGCTCGCCGACGCCCGCGCCACCGTCGACGTGCTGCACGGGCTCTTCGCCCGCCTGGGCAGCGTCGGTGTGCAGACCCTCGAGGAGCTGCAGACCTTCTCCGCGCGCGTCAGCGCCGCCCAGCGCAAGAAGCGCCACCTCGCCGAGCAGCTGCCGCACGCGCCGGGCGTCTACCTTTTCCGCGACGACCACGAGCGGGTGCTCTACGTCGGCACCTCCCGCGACCTGCGCACCCGTGTCCGCTCCTACTTCACTGCCTCCGAGACCCGCTCGCGCATGGGCGAGATGGTGCGGCTGGCCGACCGTGTCGACCACGTCGAGTGCGCGACCCCTCTCGAGGCGCAGGTGCGCGAGCTGCGCCTGATCGCCGAGCACAAGCCGCGCTACAACCGGCGCTCCCGCTTCCCCGAGAAGATGCACTTCCTCAAGCTCACCCGCGAGCCGTGGCCGCGGCTCTCGCTGGTCACCCGGGTCCTCGAGGACGACGCCGACTACCTCGGCCCGTTCTCCTCCAAGCGCGCCGCCGAGAGCTGCCTGTCGGCGCTGCACGAGACGTTCCCGGTGCGCCAGTGCACCGACCGGCTGGCACGCCGACCCTCGCGCAGCGCCTGCGTGCTCGCCGAGATGGGCAAGTGCCTGGCGCCCTGCGACGGCAGCGTCGACGAGCTGTCGTACGCCGCCCTCGTGCGCCAGCTGCGCGACGCGCTGCTGCACCGTCCCGACGACGTCGTGGAGACCATCAACCACCGCATGAGCCTGCTGGCCGCCGACGAGCGCTTCGAGGAGGCCGGCTCCCACCGCGACCGGCTCGCCTCCTTCGTGCGCGCCGCGGCCCGCACCCAGCGGCTCAGCGCGCTGACCGGCTGCCCCGAGGTGGTCGCCGCCCGCCGCGAGGACGACGGCCGCTGGGCGGTGCACGTGGTGCGCCACGGCCGGCTCGCCGCCGCCGGAGTCATCCCGGCCGGGGCCGACGCCCACGCCTACGTCGACCAGCTGCGCGCCGCGGCCGAGACCGTGCGCGACGCCCCCGGCCCGGTGCCGGCAGCCAGCGCCGAGGAGACCGAGAAGATCCTGCGCTGGCTCGAGCTCGACCAGGTGCGCCTGGTCGAGGTCACGGGCGAGTGGGCCTGCCCGGTGGCCGGGGCGACCCGCCACCTCGCGGTGCACGACGCGGTCGCGGAGTCGCGGCGCCGGCTGGTGCCCGACGACGAGCGCCGCCCGCTCGCCACCGCCCACCGTCCCGCGCGCTGAGGCGCTACGGTGACCTGCGTGATCACCGCCATCGTCTTCGTCAAGGCCGACGTCGCCCGCATCCCCGAGGTGGCCGAGCAGATCGCCGCCCTCGAGGGGGTCTCCGAGGTCTACTCCGTCACCGGACAGATCGACCTGATCGCCCTGGTCCGGGTCCGTGACCACGACGAGGTCGCCAGCGTCGTGGCCGACACCCTCAACAAGGTCCCCGGCGTGACGTCGACCGAGACCCACATCGCGTTCCGCGCCTACTCCCGCCACGACCTCGAGAGCGCCTTCTCCCTCGGGCTCGACTGAGGCCGCTCGTGGACCTCCTGGCCGACTACTGGCTCGACGTGCTCGGCTGGGGCGGCAGCGCCCTGCTGGTCTTCTCGCTGATGCAGCAGCGGGTGCTGCGCTTCCGGGTGCTCAACCTCGCCGCCGGGGTCGCGCTCCTGGTCTTCAACGCAATCATCGAGGTCTGGCCGATGGTCGGCCTCAACGCGGTCACCAGCGCCATCAACGTCTGGTTCCTGGTCAAGCTGCTCGGCCACCGCCACGACGACCACGTCTTCGAGGTCCTCGAGGTCCGCGCCGACGACGTCTACCTGCACCACGTGCTGCGCACCCACCGCAGCGACATCGCCCGTTTCCAGCCCGACTTCGACGGCCGGCCCGACCCCGACGGCGACCACGCCTTCCTGGTCCAGCGCGGCGACGAGACCGTCGGGGTCGTCGTGGTGCGCCGCGAGGGAGACCTGGGCGACGTCGCCCAGGTGCGCCTCGACTACGTCACCCCGCGCTTCCGCGACTTCACCCCGGGCGAGTTCGTGTGGCGGCGCAGCGACACGCTGCGCGAGCTCGGGTTCCGCCGCGTGGTCACCGCCCCGGGCATGGTCGGCGCCTACTACGACCACCTGGGCTTCCACCGCGAGGCCGACTCCTACGTGCTCGACCTCGCCCCCGCCTGACCGGTGCCGACCCGGCCCAGATCTCCCGCCCACCCGGCCCGAACTTCGCGCTGACCCGGCCTGGATCTCTCACCGAGTCGGCCCGTCCCGGCACCCACGAAGCATGGGCCGGGTCGGGGGAAGGTCAGGCCGGGTCGGGGGAAGTTCAGGCCGGGTCGGGGGGAAGTATGGGCCGGGTCGGGGGGAAGGTCAGGCCGGGTCGGGGGGAGGTTCAGGCCGGGTCGGGGGGAAGTTCAGGCCGGGTCGGGGGGAAGTTCAGGCCGGGTCGGCTCAGCCTGCGGAGGCCTCGACCCAGCCCTGCAGGGTCGCGGCGGCGGCACCGGAGTCGACGGCGCGGGTGGCGCGCTCGATGCCGGCGGCCAGGGCCGGCAGCGGGTCGGCGGCGGGCTCGTCGTGCACGGCCAGGGCGGCGCCGGCGTTGAGCAGCACCGCCTCGCGCACGGGTCCGCGCTCCCCCGCCAGCACCCGTCGTACGACGTCGGCGTTGTGGGCCGCGTCGCCGCCGCGCAGGTCGGCGGTGGTCGCGGGCGCCAGGCCGAGGGCGGCCGGGTCGACCGTCTCGGTGCGGACCTCGCCGTCGTGGACCACCCACAGCGACGAGGTCGTGGTCGTGGTGAGCTCGTCGAGGCCGTCGTCGCCACGGAAGACCCAGGCGTCGACGCCGCGGCGGGCGAAGACGCCGGCCATCAGCGGCGGCTTGCCGGCGTAGGCGCAGCCGATGGCCTGCGCGGCCGGGCGCGAGGGGTTGGCGAGCGGGCCCAGCAGGTTGAAGGTGGTGCCGATGCCGAGCTCGCGACGCGGCACGGCCGCGTGGCGCAGCGCGGGGTGGAAGGCCGAGGCGAAGCAGAACGTGATGCCGGCCTCCTCGGCGACCTCGGCCACCCGGGCGGCCGGCAGGTCGAGACGCACCCCGAGCACCTCGAGCACGTCGGCGGTGCCCGAGGTCGAGGAGGCCGAGCGGTTGCCGTGCTTGACCACGCGGGCGCCCGCGCCGGCGGCGACGATCGCGGCCATCGTCGAGATGTTCACCGACATCGACCGGTCACCGCCGGTGCCGACGACGTCGAGGGTGCGGCCCGGGACGCTCAGCGGGGTGGCGACGTCGTACATCGCCTCGACCAGCCCGAGCACCTCCTCGATGCTCTCGCCCTTGGCGCGCAGCGCGACGGCGAAGCCGGCGATCTGGGCCTCGGTGGCCTGACCCGCCAGGATCTCGCCCATCGCCCAGCCCGTCTGGGCCGCGCTCAGGTCCTCCCCCGCGACGAGCGCGCCGAGGACCTCGGGCCAGGCGCCCACGCTCAGGCGGTGGTGGCGGGCACGCGGGCGCGCAGCAGCGCGACCACGGCCTCGGCCAGCTGGAGGGGGTCGATCGGGTGCGGCACGGCCGCCTCCGCGCGCGACCAGGTGGCCAGCCAGGCGTCCTGGGGGCGGCCGGTGAGGACGACCACCGGCGGGCACTGGTGGATCTCGTCCTTGAGCTGCTTGGCGATGCCCATGCCGCCGGCGGGCACGGCCTCGCCGTCGAGGATCGCGAGCGAGATGTGGCCGGCGTCCATGTTCTGGATGACGACCGGCTCGGTGGCGACCTCGACGTACTTCAGCTCGGGCAGGTCCGGGTGCGGGCGTCGGCCCAGCGCCAGGATGACCTGCTTGCGGGTGTTGACGTCGTCGCTGTAGACGAGCACCTTCAACGGCGTGCGGGAGGCAGTGGTGTCGCTCACGCCGGCGATGCTACCCGTCGCCGGTGCGGGCGGACGCCGCGGCCTGCTCGCGCGCCTCCAGCCTGTCCAGGCGCCGGTCCTCGCGCTTGGCCTCGGCCATCGAGGAGCGCACCCACTGGGTGAAGAGCACCGCGAAGAAGGTCAGGGCGATCAGGTCGCCCGAGCCCCACAGGATGCCGCCGGCCAACTGCTGGTCGTCGTAGGGGTCGGGCAGCCACGAGCCCATCGGCCCCTCGCGCAGGCGCGGGTAGTAGTCGCCGGCCAGCAGCGTGGACTGGCCCATGATCGTGACGCCCAGGAACGCGTGGAAGGGCAGCGTGAGCACCGTGAGCAGCATCCGGAAGGGGTAGCCGTGGCGACCTGGCAGCGGGTCGATGCCCACCAGCGGCCAGAAGAACAGCGCGCCCACCGCCACGAGGTGCACGTGCATCATCTCGTGCACGAAGACCGACTCCAGCGAGGCGCGGTACCAGTCGGTGAAGTAGAGCGCCCACGGCGAGACGATGTAGAGCAGGAACGCCAGCGGCGCGAAGGAGAGCACCTTGGCCAGGCGTGAGTGCAGCAGCGCCAGCAGCCAACCGCGCGGGCGCCGCGGCAGCGTGCGCAGCGCGAGGGTCACCGGGGCGCCCAGCGCCAGCGCGAGCGGCACCAGCATCGACAGGATCATGTGCTGGACCATGTGCACGCTCAGCAGCGTCGTGTCGTACGCCGCCAGCCCCGAGGCCGTCGCGAAGTAGAACGAGCCCATCCCCCCGCCCACGAAGGCGACGGTGCGCCCCACCGGCCAGTGGTCCCCGCGGGCCCGCAGCCGCCGCACGCCCAGCAGGTAGAGACCCACCACCCAGACGGTCCCGATCGTGGGCACCGGGGCCAGCGACCACTGCCCCAGGACCTCTCCCAGGGAGAAGGCGGGCAGGCCGGCGCCGATGGTCATCGCGAGCACGACGAGACCTCCTGCGAGGGGACTGGAGCGGGGAACGGCACGTTGTGAACTTTATGACCCGGCACTAACCGGGGGTCGGGGTGACCTCGTTCAGATCGCAGGACATAATGCTCGTGTGGCGACAGCGGCAACCCTCCCAGCATCCCGTCTGCACGGGCACCACGACCGACCCAGCATGGTCAGTGTCGGGACCATCATCTGGCTCTCGAGCGAGCTGATGTTCTTCGCGGCGCTCTTCGCGGCGTACTTCACGATCCGCTCGGTCAGTCCGGACCTGTGGGAGCAGAACACCCAGCTCCTCGACGTGCCCTTCGCACTGGCCAACACCACGATCCTGGTGCTGTCCTCGCTGACCTGCCAGCTCGGCGTCTTCGCCGCCGAGCGCGGCCAGGCGGGGCGCACCGGCTCGCTGCTGCAGTTCAAGCTGTGGGGCCTGCGGGAGTGGTTCATCCTGACCTACCTGATGGGCTCGGTCTTCGTGGCCGGCCAGGCCGTCGAGTACGCCAACCTCGTGCAGGAGGGCGTCACGATGCAGGACTCGGCCTACGGCTCGATGTTCTACCTGACGACCGGCTTCCACGGCATCCACGTGGCGGGCGGCCTCATCGCCTTCCTCCTCGTGCTGGGGCGCACCTACCTGGCCCGCAAGTTCACCCACGAGCAGGCCGTCAGCGCCATCGTCGTCTCGTACTACTGGCACTTCGTCGACGTCGTCTGGATCGGGCTTTTCGCCACGATCTACCTTGTCAAGTAACTCCTGAGTCGCTGCACCCCGAACCCAAGGACCCCCAGTGCGCTTCGTGAACCGCTCCGCCGGTCGCCTCTCCCGTCACCGTCGCGGCCCGTTGGCCGGACTCGTCCTGCTGCTGGTCGGCCTGGTGACCGCCGGTGGTCTCTACACCGCGCTGGCCCCCGCCCAGGCGCAGGACTCCGACACCCTGGCCATCGAGGTCGAGAAGGGCCGCGAGCTGTTCCTCGTGGGCTGCTCGAGCTGCCACGGCCTCAACGGCGAGGGCGTCAGCACGCTCGACGGCAACAACCTCGGCCCCTCGCTCGTCGGCGTCGGCGCCGCGGCGGTCGACTTCCAGGTCGGCACCGGCCGGATGCCGATGGCCCAGCCCGGCGCCCAGGCTCCCCGCAAGCCGGTCACCTACTCGGAGGAGGAGACCGCCCAGCTCGCGGCGTACGTCGCCTCGCTGGGCCCCGGCCCCGCCATCCCCGACGAGTCCGACTACTCGATCGAGGGTCTCGACGACGACGCCAAGGAGGCGGCGGTCGTCCGTGGTGGCCAGATCTTCCTGACCAACTGCACCGCCTGCCACAACTTCGAGGGATCGGGTGGCGCCATGCCGCGCGGCGGCTATGCCCCGGCTCTCGACGGCGTGGAGTCCAAGTACATCTACGAGGCCCTGCTGACCGGCCCGCAGAACATGCCCAGCTTCAGCAACGGCAACCTCGCACCCGAGGAGAAGCGCGACGTCATCGCCTACCTGAAGTCGCTCGAGGAGCAGCCCGGGTACGGCGGCTTCGGCATGGGCGGCCTCGGCCCCGTGACCGACGGCGTCTTCGCGTGGCTGGTCGGTATCGGCGGTCTGGTCGCCTTCGCGATCTGGATCGCTGCGCACACCACCCGATCGAAGAAGAAGGTGACTTCGTGACGGACATCCAGCACGGCGAGCAGGCCGGCAAGCACCTGCCCGCGACGACCGAGGAGCCGATCGCCAACCCGGGCCTCCCCGAGCACACCTGGCGACCCACCGACGTCGACGACGACGCGGCACGACGAGCCGAGCGCCAGGTCGCGACGATGTTCGGTCTCGCCTCGGTCTTCGCGGTCCTCTTCGTGGTGGCCTACTTCTCCTTCGACGTCGGCGACAGCTGGGAGACGGTGCTGGGCCTCGGCGCCTCGAACATCGCCCTGGGCACCACGCTGGGCATGGCCCTGCTGCTCATCGGCGTCGGGATCATCCAGTGGGCCCGCAAGCTGATGGCCGACCACGAGATGGTCGAGATGCGCCACCCGGCCCGTTCCTCCGACGAGGACCGCGCCGCGACGCTGGCCGCCCTCGACGCCGGGCTCGAGGAGTCCGGCATCGCGCGTCGCCCGCTGGTGCGCAACTCGCTGATCGCCTCGATCACCCTGCTGCTCGCGCCGGCCGTGGTGCTGTTCCGCGACCTGGGCCCCACACCCAGCCAGGCAGCAGCCAGCGGCCCCGACGCGGGCCTCGAGAACACCATCTGGAAGCCCGACATGCGTGTTGTGCGCGATGTCATCGGCACCCCGATCCGCGCCGCCGACCTCGAGGTCGGCGACCTGGTCAACGCCGAGCCCGAGGCCATCTTCCCGACCGAGGAGAACGGCTACCCCGAGATCGAGGGCGTCGAGCTGTACGTGGCGAAGTCGAAGGCCGCGGTCGTCGTGGTCCGGATGGACCCCGACGACGTGATCCCCGGCGAGGGGCGCGACAACTGGTCGGTCGACGGGATCGTCTGCTACTCCAAGATCTGCACCCACGTCGGGTGCCCGATCTCGCTCTACGAGCGCACCACGCACCACCTGCTGTGCCCCTGCCACCAGTCCACCTTCGACCTCGCCGACTCCGGGCGTGTCGTCTTCGGTCCCGCCGGACGGCATCTTCCCCAGCTCCCGCTGGCGGTCGATGCCGAGGGCTTCCTGGTCGCGCAGAGCGACTTCACCGAGCCGGTGGGGCCCAGCTACTGGGAACGTGACCACAAGGACATCGGCGAGCAGGGTGAGGCAGAGCTGTGAGCATGGACACCAGCAAGGTCGCGACGAGCAACAGCTCGGCCGCGACAGCCAAGAAGCCCGGCAAGGCAGGAGTCGTGGCCAACTGGGCCGACGAGCGCCTGGGCCTGGGCACGGCCATGAAGAAGAACCTGCGCAAGGTCTTCCCCGACCACTGGTCCTTCATGCTCGGCGAAATTGCTCTGTGGAGCTTCGTCGTGCTGCTGCTGACCGGTGTCTTCCTGACGTTCTGGTACCGGCCGAGCATGGCCGAGGTGACCTACATGGGCTCCTACGACCAGCTGCGCGGGCTGCACATGTCCGAGGCGATGGCCTCGACCCTCAACATCAGCTTCGACGTCCGCGGCGGCCTGCTGATGCGCCAGATGCACCACTGGGCAGCCAACATCTTCATCGCCTCGATGATGATCCACCTGCTGCGCGTCTACTTCACCGGTGCGTTCCGCAAGCCGCGAGAGCTCAACTGGGTCATCGGCTCGCTGCTGCTGCTGCTGGGCACCCTCGAGGGCTTCACCGGCTACTCGCTGCCCGACGACCTGCTCTCCGGCACCGGCATCCGCGCCGCCGACGGCTTCATGAAGTCGATCCCGGTCGTGGGCACCTACATGTCGTTCTTCCTCTTCGGTGGCGAGTTCCCGGGTGACTCGATCATCCCGCGCCTCTACACCATCCACGTCCTGCTGATCCCCGGCCTGCTGCTGGGGCTGATCGCGGCCCACATGCTGCTGCTCGTCTACCACAAGCACACGCAGTGGCCTGGTCCCGGCCGCACCGAGGAGAACGTCGTCGGCTTCCCGATGCTCCCCGTGTACGCCGCCAAGGCCGGTGGCTTCTTCTTCATCGTCTTCGGTGTCACCGCCATGATGGGTGCGCTGCTCAACATCAACCCCGTCTGGAAGCTCGGCCCCTACGACCCGACCAAGGTGACGGCAGGTTCGCAGCCCGACTGGTACATGGGCTGGCCCGACGGCGCGCTGCGCATCATGCCGGGCTGGGAGACCCACCTGTTCGGCTACACGATCGCCTGGAACGTCTTCCTGCCTGTCATCGTGCTGCCCGGCCTGATGTTCACGATCCTGCTGATGCTGCCGTTCATCGAGTCCTGGATCACCGGGGACAAGCGCGACCACCACCTGCTGGAGCGCCCGCGCAACGCCCCGACCCGGACCGCCATCATGGTCGCGCTGATGACGTTCTACGGCCTGATGTGGGCTGCGGGCGGCAACGACATCATCGCGATCAAGCTCAACCTGAGCATCAACCAGATCACCTACTTCCTGCGGGTAGCGGTCTTCCTGGGTCCGGTGATCGCCTTCATGATCACCAAGCGCTGGTGCATCTCGTTGCAGCGCCACGACCAGGAGAAGCTGCTGCACGGCTACGAGACGGGCGTGATCATGCGCTCCCCCGAGGGTGGCTACAGCGAGCGGCACCTGCCGATCGCCCCGGCCTCGGCCTACACCCTCACCGCGCGCGACCGCGACGAGATGTGGACGCCCGAGGCGGAGACCGACGAGAACGGCGTACGTCGTCCCGGCGGTCGACTCAGCGGCCTGCGGGCCAGGCTCAACAAGACCTGGTACGCCGACAACGTGCAGAAGCCGACCGCGGCCGAGCTCGAGGAGGCGCACCACCACGCCGAGCACGAGCACGAGCTGCAGGCGCCCCTGGAGGGCCACTCGGCCGACGGCCACCAGTTCGACGGACACCACGCCGTCGAGGGCGAGACGTTGCGCGGCAGCCACTGAGGCACCGGCACGACACGAAGGCCCCCACCCGATCCGTCGGGTGGGGGCCTTCGTCGTGCCGGGTGGCTCAGCCCAGGGCGGAGCCGGCCCGGTACTCCGCCCAGCCGAGGTTCCAGTCGCCGAAGCCGTTGTCGAGGGTCATCGCCCGGTCGGTGCCGGTGTACTCCACGACGTCGCCGCGCCGGGTCATCGAGTAGAGCCAGGCGGCCTGCTCGGTGCTCAGACCGGTGCAGCCGTGCGAGACGTTGGCGCTGCCCTGGCTGCCGACCGACCAGGGCGCGGCGTGGATGAACTCCCCCGAGCTGGTCAGCCGCATCGCCCACTGCACGTCGGCGATGTCGTAGGCCTCGTCGCCGCCGATGCCGACGGTCTCGGAGTCCATCCGCTTCGACTCGTACTTCTCCATCACCACCTTGGTGCCGGAGCGGGTGGTGAACCCGGCCTTGCCGGTGGTGATCGGGATGGTGCGCAGCAACCGGCCCTCGGAGAAGACCTCCATGGTGTGGCGCTGCGCGTCGATGCGGTAGACGTGGGCCTCCCCCACGGTGAAGGCGACCTCGCGGCTCTCCTGGCCGTAGATCCCTCCCCCGGCGTCGACGCCGTTGATGTCGAGGTCGACCACCACCTCGCTGCCGGCCTGCCAGTACTCCTTGGGGCGGTAGTGCGCCTCGGTGTCGCTGAGCCAGTGCCAGGAGCCGGCCTGGCGCGGCGTGGACTCGACGGCCATCTCGGGCTCCATCGCAGCCCGGTCGGTGACCGGAAGGTCGAACTGCACCACGACCGGCATCCCGACCCCGACCGTCTCCCCGGCCAGCGGGGCCACCGAGGCATAGGTCTGCTGCGACAGCGACAGGTCGGCGGTGCGGAAGCGGCGCTCGCGCACGACCGGCCCGTCGGCGCCACGCACCCGCGCGCGCACGACGTACGCCGTGCCGGGCTCGAGCCGCTCGGTGGCCCGCCAGGAGCCGTCCTGACGGCGGCCCGTCCCCCCGGGCGGCGGAGGTGACCCGCACCCCCAGCAGGTCGCCGCCGGCGGCGTCGACCTCGAGCAGCGTGTCGACCGACACGTCCTGCGCGCGCTTGCGCACTTTGCTGCGCAGCCCGACCGGGGCCGGCCCGGCACCCGTTGGGGCCCGTCCGCACTACGGGTGGCCGGCCCGGTGTGCAGGTGGTCCGCAACGTCGGAGGCACTTTCGTAGGCGCCCAGGACGCTGAGGGAAACCGCCAGCGCGGCCAGGCTGCCGTACGTCGCCGTCGTCGGGGCGAGCGCGAGGCACCGGGAGCTCGGAGGTCATGTTGCCGGTTGGTCGACGAGGAGGACACGACGACTCCGCGGCCCGAGGGCGGAGTCGTCGTGGTGGTGGGTCGGGAGGGCGCTCAGTGCGCGTGCTCACCGCGGTAGTACTCGTAGACCAGCCCGGAGGTGGCCACGGCACCCAGGACGGCTCCGATGATGGCCAGCCACCATGCTGTCATCGCAACTCCGAAGACGATCGTGCCGAGGGTCAGCGCGGCCCACAGCGGCCACCAGGAGTACGGCGGGAAGAAGCCCAGCTCTCCGGCGCCGTCGGCGATCTCGGCGTCCTTGCGGTCCTCCGGACGCGGCTCCATCTTCTTGGCGTGGAAGCCGAGGTAGAAGGTGACCATCAGGGTGAGCAGCGTGGTCATCGTCAGGGCGGAGGTGCCCGTCCAGTCGCCACCGGTGTCGCCGGCACTGGTGATGAACCAGTACGCCGGGGTGATCAGCACCAGGAACACGGTGCAGATCGCGAAGATCAAGGCCTCGGCCCTCATCAGCTGTCCTTCCCGTCGTCGGACCGAGTGCCGGTGGACCGACGCTCACCCACGGTCTCTCCGCGCCCGGCCATGTCGGGGGCGTCGGCGAAGCGACCCTCGCGCGCCGCCTCGTTCTGGTCGAGCTCGATGGCCGCGATCTCCGGGTGGTGCAGGTCGAAGGCCGGCGACTCCGAGCGGATGCGCGGGATGGTCACGAAGTTGTGGCGCGGCGGCGGGCACGAGGTGGCCCACTCCAGCGAGCGACCCCAGCCCCACGGGTCATCGACCTCGACCAGCGGTGCCTTGCGCGAGATCCACACGTTGTAGAAGAACGGCAGCATCGACAGGCTCAGCAGGAACGCACCCACGGTGGAGATCTGGTTGAGCAGGGTGAACCCGTCGTCGGGCAGGTAGTCGGCGTAGCGGCGCGGCATGCCCTCGACACCGAGCCAGTGCTGGACCAGGAAGGTCAGGTGGAAGCCGATGAACAGGATCCAGAAGTGCAGCTTGCCCAGCCGCTCGTCGAGCATCCGACCCGTGAACTTGGGCCACCAGAAGTAGAAGCCCGCGAACATCGCGAAGACCACGGTGCCGAAGACGACGTAGTGGAAGTGCGCGACCACGAAGTAGGAGTCCGAGACCTGGAAGTCGAGCGGCGGGCTGGCCAGGATGATGCCGGTCAGACCACCGAACAGGAACGTGGTCAGGAAGCCGATCGACCACAGCATCGGGGTGTCGAAGGACAGCGACCCGCCCCACATCGTGCCGATCCAGTTGAAGAACTTCACGCCGGTCGGCACCGCGATCAGGAACGTCATGCCGGAGAAGAACGGCAGGTTGACCGCGCCTGTGACGAACATGTGGTGCGCCCAGACCGCGACCGAGAGGATCGCGATGCCCAGGGTCGCGCCCACCAGGCCGACGTAGCCGAACAGCGGCTTGCGGCTGAAGACCGGGAAGATCTCGGTCACGATGCCGAAGAACGGCAGCGCGATGATGTAGACCTCCGGGTGGCCGAAGAACCAGAACAGGTGCTGCCACAGGATCGCGCCGCCGTGGGCGGTGTCGAAGACGTTAGCCCCCAGGATGCGGTCCGCTTCGAGCATCAGCAGCGCGCCGGCGAGCACCGGGAAGGCGATGAGCACCAGCAGGCTGGTGATCAAGGTGTTCCACACGAACAACGGCATCCGGAACATGGTCATGCCGGGGGCGCGCATGCAGATGATCGTGGTGATGAAGTTGACCGCGCCCAGGATGGAGCCGAGTCCGGCCATCCACAGACCCATGATCCACAGGTCACCGCCCACGCTGGGGCTGTTGACGGCGTTGGACAGCGGGGTGTAGGCGAACCACCCGAAGGAGGCTGCGCCCTCAGGGGTCAGGAAGCCCGATGCGGCGATCAGGCCGCCGAAGAGGAACAGCCAGTAGCTGAACATGTTCAACCGCGGGAACGCGACGTCGGGTGAGCCGATCTGGATCGGCATGATCACGTTGGCGAAGCCGAAGAACAGCGGCGTCGCGAAGAGCAGCAGCATGATCGTGCCGTGCATGGTGAAGAGCTGGTTGTAGAGCTCCTCGTTGACCACCTGCTGGCCCGGGAAAGCCAGCTCGGAGCGGATCACCAAGGCCATCAGGCCACCGATGAGGAACCACGCGAACGAGGTGATCAGGTACATCTTGCCGATCAGCTTGTGATCGGTCGTCGTCATCATCCGCACGGCCAGCTGGCCGAGCGGCTTGCGGGGCTCGCCGGGTGCGGTCGGCCTCTGGGCGGTGGCGGCGCTCACTGGCCCTCTCCTCCGGATCGGGTGGATGCGAGGCCCACCTGGGTGCGGGCGTCCTCGCCTCCGAGGATGGGCAGCTCGGCCTGGACGCCCGTGCTGGCGAGGTTGGAGTCGGCCAGGTCCGCCACGTAGGCGTCGTACTCCTCAGCGCTGACGACCTCGACGTTGAAGAGCATCCGCGAGTGGTAGGCACCGCAGAGCTCGTAGCACTTGCCCTTGAAGGTGCCCTCGGTCGTGGGAGTGACCTCGAAGGAGTTCACGCGACCCGGGATGACGTCCATCTTGATCAGGAACGCCGGTACACCGAAGTCGTGGATCACGTCGGGCGAGTGCAGGTTGAAACGCGTGGTCTCACCGACCGGCAGCACCAACGTGGGGATGTCGGTGAGAGTGCCCGCGAGGTAGGCGTAGCCCTCGTAGGGGAACTCGTCGTCCTCGTTGTCCTCGTCAGCTGCCACGTCGACGGCGCCGATGCCGTGGTTGAAGGTCCACGACCACTTCTGGGCGGTCACCTCGACGATGTTGTCGGGGGCTGGGGACTCCTCGAGCACGATGTCCTGGACCCGGATGGTCTGGGCGAAGAACACCACGACCATCATGATCGGCGCGACCGTGTAGAAGATCTCCAGCGGCAGGTTGTAGCGCGTCTGGACCGGGACCTCGTCGTCGCTTCGCCGGCGGTAGGCGACCACCACCCAGGCGATGAGGCCCCACACGACGACACCGGTGATCAGAGCCGCGATCCACGCGCCCTGCCACAGCGCGAGGGTCGACTCGCCCTGCTCGGTGATGGGCTCTGGCATGGCCAGGCGCTCCCACTCACCGCGGGACTCCGACGAACAACCGGCGAGCAGCACGAGGCCGAGGCCGAGCGTGGCGCCCAGGCCCGCACGACGGGCCGAGGCCCGCCGACGTCCTGGTGCCATCTGGGGGAGCTGCAGACTCACGAACGAGCCTTCCTCTCAAGCGATCAGAAGTTGGCGTCAGAGTACCCCGCCCACCAGCCGTCCGGCTGCACAGGGTGGCCTACCGTGGCGGTTGTGACGAATGCCGCGCCGGTCGACCTCGACGCGGCCTCGGGCGAGCCGCTGCACCCCGCGGCGAGCGAGGTCCTGGCCGCGGCGCACGAGCGTGGCTGGGGCGACCCGCGGCGCCTGCACCGGGCCGGCCGCGACGCCCGGCTGCTGCTCGACAACGCCCGCGAGGTGGTGGCCGGGGCGCTGGGGGTGCGCCGCGACGAGGTCTCCTTCACCTCCTCGGGCACCGAGGCCGTGCACCGGGGCCTGCTCGGGCTCCTCGAGGGCCGTGCCGACGGCCGCGACGCCACGCTGCTCAGCGCCGTCGAGCACAGCGCCGTGGGCCACGCCGCCGACTGGTGGGCCCGGCGCAGCGGCGTGCCGGGCGCCGTGGTGCCGGTCGACCGGCACGGGCGGGTCTCCCCCGACGACGTCGTCGACCTGGTCGCGCCCGGCACCGGGGTGGTGGCCCTCCAGGCCGCCAACCACGAGGTCGGCACCGTCCAGCCCGTCGCGGAGGTCGCGGCGCGCCTCGACGGGCGGGTCCCGCTCTTCGTCGACGCCTGCGCCGCCGCCGGGCGACGGGCGCTGCCCCGCGGCTGGGACGCCGCGGCCGCGTCCGCGCACAAGTGGGGCGGCCCGCCCGGCGTGGGGGTGCTGCTGGTGCGCAAGGGCGCCCGTTGGGCCTCCCCCTTCCCCGGCGACGACCGCGTCGACGAGCGCACCTCGGGCTTCGAGAACGTGCCGGCGGCCCTGGCCGCAGCAGCAGCGCTGCAGGCGGTGGTGACCGAGCGAGACGAGGTGGCGACCCGCCAGCACGCCCTGGTCGCCCGACTGCGCGAGGGCGTCACGGTGATCCCCGACGTCGACGTGGTGGGCGACCCCGACGACCGGCTGCCCCACCTGGTGACCTTCTCGTTCCTCTACGTCGACGGCGAGGCGCTGGTCCACGAGCTCGAGAGGCACGGCTTCGGGGTCGCCAGCGGCTCGGCGTGCACGTCGTCGACCTTCGAGCCCAGCCACGTGCTGGCCGCGATGGGCGCCCTGACCCACGGCAACGCCCGGGTCTCCCTGCACCGCGACACCGGCGCCGACGACGTCGAGCGGCTGCTCGCGGTGCTGCCCGGCGTCGTCGCCGACCTGCGCGCGCGGGTGGGCATGTGAGCACCCCCGAGCCCGGCGCGGACCTGCGCGAGCTCGACTGCCGCGGCCGGCTGTGCCCGCTGCCGGTGATCGACCTGGCGCGGGCGCTGCCCGAGGTGGCGGTCGGCGACGTCGTGGGCGTCGTCGCCGACGACGCGGCTGCGCGGGTCGACGTACCGGCCTGGTGCCGGATGCGCGGCCAGGAGTACCTGGGCGAGGACGCCGCCGACGACGGGGTCCCCCGCTACCTGGTGCGGCGGCTGACCTAGCGCGCCTGGTGCGCTGCGGCCAGGTGCGGCGCCACGTCGGCGGCCGCCTCGGCGCCGTAGGACTCCTCGAGCCGGGCCAGGAACTGCTCGGCGGTGAAGCTGTACTCCTGGGTGCCGACGGTCTCCACCACGTACGCCGCCAGGACGCACCCGACCTGCGCGCTGCGGGTCAGGTCGAGGCCCCACGCGGTCGCGGCGAGGTAGCCGGCACGGAAGGCGTCGCCGACGCCGGTCGGCTCGACCGCGGTGACGTTCTTGGCGGCGGGCACGACGATGTCGTCCTCGCCGGCGCGCAGCACCCGCACGCCGTCGGCGCCCAGGGTGGTGACCTGCACGCCCACCCGGGCCAGCACCTCGTCGGCCGACCAGCCGGTCTTCTGCTGGATCAGGTGCGACTCGTACTCGTTGCTGAAGAGGATCGCGGCGCCCTCGACCAGCGGGCGGATCAGGTCGCCCTCGCCGAAGGCGAGCTGCTGGCTGGGGTCGGCGATGAAGGGGTAGCCGCGCTGGCGGCACTCGTCGGTGTGGCGCAGCATCCCGTCGGGGTCGTCGGCGCCGATGAGCACGAACGACGGCGCCCCCACCCGGGCCACGATCGGGGCCAGCTCGATGAGCCGGGCCTCCTTCATCGCACCGGGGTAGAAGGAGGCGAACTGGGCCATCGTGGTGTCGGTGGTGCACACGAAGCGAGCCGTGTGCAGCGACTCCGAGATCCGCACGTGGTCGCAGTCGACGCCGTGGCGCTCCAGCCAGGAGCGGTAGTCGGCGAAGTCCTCGCCCGCCGATCCCACCAGCACCGGGCGCAGGCCCAGGCGCGCCATCCCGAAGCACATGTTGGGCGCGACCCCGCCGCGGCGGATCTCGAGGTCGTCGACCAGGAACGAGACCGACAGCTTGTGCAGCTGCTCGACGACCAGGGAGTCCTCGAACTTCCCGGCGAAGCTCATCAGGTGGTCGGTCGCGATCGACCCGGCGACCAGGAGCGGGCCACCGGTCGGGACCACCGCCTGGGGGTCGGCCGGGGGGTCGGTCAGGGGCGTCGAGGAGGTGTCGGGCACGGCGCGAACACTACCTGCGGGTACTGCTGGGAGTACCCCCCAGTAGCCCCTAGCGTCACGGCCATGACCTCCTCGACGTCCTCCCCCGGCCCCGTCGGGCCCTCGGCCCGGCTCGCCTACGACGACCTGGCCCCCATCAGCGACATGGGCACCGACTGCGAGGCCGCCGGCCGCGCCCTGCACCTGAGCGTGGGCCGCGAGGCCGTGGCTGCCGCAGCCGTGGCGCGCGCCGCGGTCCGCCCCGCCCCCAGCATCCACTTCGCCGACTTCCCCCGCGAGGTGCCCAAGCGCGACATCGAGGTCGGCGAGGCCGCCCAGCGGCTCGCCAACGCGCTGTCGCTGCATCTGGACTGAGCGCTCCGGCGTACGACGAAGCCCCCGGACCTGGTCGGTCCGGGGGCTTCGGTGTGTCTCAGTGCTGGTGCTGGGCGGTGCTCTGACCCATCAGCAACTGGGTCTCGGCACGGCGGTCACGGCTTCGCAGGCTCAGCCGTGCGCCTTGCTCGACCACCAACAGCAAGTCCGCTGGCGCGTCCTTGCTCAGTGGAAGCTGTCGCCGCAGGCGCAGGAGCCGGTCGAGTTGGGGTTGTCGATGGTGAAGCCCTGCTTCTCGATGGTGTCGACGAAGTCGATCATCGCGCCGTTGAGGTAGGGCACGCTCATCCGGTCGACGACGACGCTGACGCCGTCGAAGTCGGTGACGACGTCGCCGTCGAGGGTGCGCTCGTCGAAGAAGAGCTGGTAGCGCAGGCCCGAGCAGCCACCGGGCTGCACGGAGATGCGCAGCGCGAGGTCGTCGCGTCCCTCCTGCTCCAGCAGGCTCTGCACCTTGGCTGCGGCCACCGGGCTCAGGTTGATGCTGTCGGTGCGGCGCTCAGGAGTGGTCTCCACCTGCTCGGTCATGTCTGTGCTCCCAACATGGGTTGCGTGCTGCGTGGTCTGGTGCGGGCCGCCGGCACGTCGTCGACTGCAGCGGTCTCCGGGTCAAGGGTAGGCCACGCCGGGTTATTCCCTCGACCATGTCCGGGCGACCCGCTGCCCCAGCGCCTCGAGGCTGCCCACGGGGTCCTCGAAGGCCTGCTGCTCACCGACGAGGTCGACCAGCGAGTACGCCGACTCCACGCCCAGCGCGCGCATCTCCCGCGAGCCGACCAGCACCTGCCCGGCCAGCGCCACGCACGGCCGCAGCGCCTCGGCGGCGACCTCGGCGACGCCGTACGGCACCTTGCCCGAGCGGCTGGAGAAGTCGAAGGCGCCCTCGCCGGTCACCACGAGGTCCGCGGCGCGGGCCCGGTCGGCCAGCCCCACGGCCTCGGCGACCAGGGCGATGCCGGGCTCGCGCACCGCGCCCAGGCACAGCAGCGCGTGGCCCAGCCCTCCGGCCGCCCCTGCCCCCTTCTGCAGCGAGGTGCGCCGGTCGGTGGCGGCGGCCAGCCGCTCGAGCCAGCCGTCCACCTCGAGGTGGCGCTCCTCGGCGATGCCCTTCTGGGGGCCGTAGGTCTTGGTGGCGCCGAACAGGCCGGTCAGCGGGTTGTCGACGTCGCTGGCGGCGACGAGCCGCACCCGGCCCACGCGCTCGCGCGCCGGAGCCAGGTCGACGGCGGCGAGATCGCCGAAGCGGGCCGGGCCGGCGTCCAGCCGTCCGGTCTCGGTCGTGGCGCCCAGGGCGTGCAGCAGCCCCGCTCCCCCGTCGTTGGTGCCGCTGCCGCCGAGGCCGACCACGACCGTGGTGGCGCCGGTCGCGAGCGCCGCCAGCAGCAGCTGGCCCACGCCGACGGTGGTCGCGAGCTCGGGGTCGCCCTCGGCGGCCAGGTGCCGCCCGCAGGCCTGCGCGGTCTCGACGTACGCCGTCTCGCCGACGACCAGCACCGTGGCCGGCACCTCCTCGCCGTGCGGGCCGCTCACCGTCGAGACCAGCAGCTCGCCGCCCAGGGTGGCGTGCAGCACGTCGACGAAGCCGGGGCCGCCGTCCGACATCGGCGCCAGGTCGAGCTCGTCGCCGGGCGCGTGGCGCCGCCAGCCCGCGGCGATCGCCTCGGCGGCCTCCACGGCGGTGAGAGTGCCGGCGAACTTGTCAGGGGCGACCAGGACTCGCATGGGCGCATCCTCGCAGCCGCGGGCGGGCCCGGCCACGGCGCTGCCGCCTACGGTGGGCAGGTGCCGAGCCCGACCGCCGCCATCCGCCCGATGCGCCCCGACGACGTCGCCGAGGCCGAGCAGGTCAGCTCGGAGAGCCTCCACGCGCTCGACCGGCTCACGCTGCCCCGCGCCTGGCCCGAGCCGGAGCCGCGGCAGGGCGGCCGGAGCCGGTCGTGGCAGGCCCGCACCCAGCACCTGCTGCGCACCGACCCGGGCGGTTGCTGGGTGGCCGAGGAGGACGGCACGATGGTGGGGGTCGTGACCTCGCTGGTGCGCGAGGGCACCTGGATCCTCTCGACGTACGCCGTGCGGCCGGGCCACCAGGGCCGCGGCGTCGGCAAGCCGCTGCTGGCGGCAGCGCTGCACCACGGCCGGGGCGCCCTGCGCGGCATGCTGTCGAGCTCGGCCGACCCCCGCGCGGTCCGCGTCTACCGCCAGGCCGGGCTCTCGCTGCACCCGCAGATGGTGCTGCGCGGCACCCTCGACCGCACCGCGATCCCGCTCGGCACGGGCGACAAGGTGCGCGAGGGCAGCGCCGGTGACCAGGACCTGCTCGACTCGGTCGACCGGCAGGCCCGCGGGAGCGCGCACGGTGCCGACCACCCCCTGCTCATGACGCAGTCGCGGCTGCTGGTCTCCGAGACCTCCACCGGGTCCGGCTACGCCTACGCCTACCCCGACGGCCGGGTGGCGCTGCTGGCCGCGACGAACCGCCGCACGGCCGGGCGGCTGCTGTGGTCGGCGCTGGCCGACGGGCCCGAGCAGACCGAGGTCGCGCACGTCACCGCGGCCAACGAGTGGGCCCTCGACATCGGTCTGGCCGCCCGGCTGGAGGTCTGGACGGTGGGCTACCTGGCGCTGCGGGCGATGCGTCCGCCGTCGCCGTACCTGCACCACGGCTCGCTGCTGTGAGGTCGGCGCCTACGATGGGGCCATGACGACCGTCGACCTCCCGCTGCTGCCGCTGGGCCGTGGCGTCGACCTGCAGTCCGAGCGCGGGGTCGAGTGCCCCGGTGACCTGCCGGCCGCGTCCGACCCCGACCTGGTCGCGCGTGCGCGCGCGGCGAAGGAGGCCCTCGGCGAGCGCGTCTTCGTGCTGGGCCACCACTACCAGCGCGACGAGGTCATCCAGTTCGCCGACGTCACGGGCGACTCCTTCAAGCTGGCCCGCGAGGCCGCGGCCCGCCCCGACGCCGAGTTCATCGTCTTCTGCGGCGTGCACTTCATGGCCGAGTCGGCCGACATCCTGACCTCCCCCGACCAGCAGGTCGTGCTGCCCGACCTCGCGGCCGGATGCTCGATGGCCGACATGGCCCGCCTGCAGCAGGTCGAGACCGCCTGGGACGCGATGGCCGAGGCCGGCATCCAGGACGCCGTGGTGCCGGTGACCTACATGAACTCCAGCGCCGACATCAAGGCCTTCTGCGGGCGCAACGGCGGCGTCGTGTGCACCTCCAGCAACGCCGAGGTCGCGCTGGAGTGGGCCTACGACCAGTTGCCCGACGTCGAGGGTGGCGCCAAGGTCCTCTTCCTGCCCGACCAGCACCTGGGCCGCAACACCGCCGTGCTGCAGATGGGCCTCACCCTCGAGGACTGCGTGGTCTGGGACCCGCACCGCCCCAGCGGCGGCCTGACCCCCGAGCAGCTGCGCGACGCCAAGATGATCCTGTGGAAGGGCCACTGCTCGGTGCACGGCCGCTTCTCCCCCGACGTCGTCGACGCGCTGCGCGCCCAGGACCCTGACATCCAGATCCTGGTGCACCCCGAGTGCCGTCACGAGGTCGTGCTCAAGGCCGACCTGGTCGGCTCGACCGAGTTCATCATCCAGACCATCGAGGCCGCCCCGGCCGGCTCGTCGTGGGCCATCGGCACCGAGCTCAACCTCGTCAAGCGCCTGGCCGACAGCCACCCCGACAAGTCCATCGCCTTCCTCGACCGCACCGTGTGCTACTGCTCGACGATGAACCGCATCGACCTGCCGCACCTGGTCTGGGCGCTCGAGTCGCTGGCGGCCGGCACCGTGGTCAACCGCATCGAGGTCGACGCCGACACCGAGCGGGAGGCGCTGGTCGCCCTCGAGCGGATGCTGGCGCTGCCCGGTCGCACCGCCAAGGACTGACGCACGAGCAGTCACTTCCGCACCGTCGACCAGTCACTTTCGCACCGGCCTGGGGGTCGGAGTGACCGGTCGGTGGTGCGAAGGTGACTGCTCGTCGCGGGTGACTACTGCTCGCGGGACGGCAGCTCGAACCACACCGTGGTGCCGCCGCCGGGCGTCTCCTCGATCCCGATGGTCCCGCCGTGCGCGTCGACCACGCGACGAACCGTCGCGAGGCCGATCCCCGAGCCGGGTACGTCGGCGTGGGTGCGGGTGAGCGGCTCGAAGACGCGCTCACGGTCCTCGGGCGCGATGCCGAGCCCGTGGTCGACCACCTCGACGCGCCAGCCGGCAGCGGCCGGCCTCGCGTGCACGCGGATCCGGGCGCTCTGGCCCGCGGGTACGAACTTCGCGGCGTTGGCCACCAGGTTCTGCACCACGGCCCGCAGCTGCACCGGGTCGCCGGTGACCACCGGCAGCCCGCCGACCTCGAGGCTCGCACCGCCCAGCGCCTCGGCCAGGTCGTCGCGCACGTCCTGGACCAGCCCGCCCAGGTCGACCGGCTTGCTGGCGATCTGGCCACCGATGCGGGCGTAGGCGAGCAGGTCGTCGATCAGCGCCTGCATCCGCTCCGCCCCCTTCTCGGCCCGCCCGACGAGGTACTCGGCCGTGACCGGGTCGAGCCCTCCAGCCTCGACCTCCTCGGCGAGCATCGAGAGCGACATCCGCACCGCCGTGAGCGGGTTGCGCAGGTCGTGGCTCACCTGGCCCGCGAAGGCTGTCAGCTGGCTGTTGGAGCGCTGCAGCTCGTCGCGCACCCGCTCGAGCTCGCAGACCGACGAGGCCAGCTCACGGGTGCGCAGCTCGAGCTCGAGCAGGTCGACGACCCGCTCGGCCAGCTCGGCCAGGGCACGCTCCTGGTCGTCGGTGATCTCACGGGGCACGGTGTCGAAGACGCACAGGGTCCCGATCACCACTCCGTGCGGGGTGACGAGCTGGTGGGTGGCGTAGAAGCGCACGTCGCCGATCTCCCCGGTGACGAACGGGTTGTCGGCGAAGCGGGGGTCCTGGGAGGCGTCGGGGACCACCACCGGGACGCCCTCGTGCAGCACCACGTTGCACATCGAGTCCTCGCGGGTGCACACGGAGGCGTCGAATCCCTTCGTGGCGATCTGGTGCTGGGCGACGTCGGTGATCAGGTTGATGGTCGCCAGGGGCACGTCGGCGACCTGGGCCGCGATGTCGACCAGCGCGACGAGGTCGCTGCGGGGCGGGTCGAGCAGCACCTGGTAGCGGTCGATCTCCAGGACCCGGCGCCGGTCCTCCACGACGGGGGCGTGGTCCGACAGCTGCTCCAGCACGCGTTCCTCCAGTCGTCCGGCCGGGGCCGGACAGGAGGGAGTGGTGCCACGGCGGGACGGCGCCCAGTCTAGGGAGCCCTCCTGACGCGCCGCACCCGAAAACGAGGCGCGTCCTGCAAAGACTCTCGGCGGGCCGGGACCGGAGGCCCTAGAGGCCCGGCGCACCCCACAGCGCGAGCCAGCGCGACGCCTGCTGCTCGACCGGCAGCTCCCCGCTCAGCGTCTCGCGCAGGTTGATCTCGAGCAGGCTGTCGCGCTGCCGCGCGCCACCGGGCTGCGGGGCGAAGGGGTAGAAGGTGCCCTGCTTGTAGAGGTAGACCAGACCGACGCGGCGTCCGGCGGCGTCCTCGAAGGGCACCAGCGAGCACAGCAGCCCCGGCCCGAAGCCCTGCGACTCCAGGGTGGTGTTGACCGCGTGCAGGTCGGTGACCAGGCCCCCGACGTCGTCGGGGTCGTCGTCGACGACCAGCCACGTGTAGCCGAACTCGTCGTGGGAGGTGCTGACCTCGGGGGCGTCGGCGGCGTTGCGCAGCAGCGTCAGGATCTCGGCCTCGGTCTCGGCGAAGGCCGCCCCACCGGCCGCGCGGTAGCAGACCGAGCCGAGCCCGGTGGGCCGCAGGCCCAGCGAGGCCTGCAGCGTGATCGCGGCGCTCGGCACCCCGAACAGCGCGTCGAGGTCGGCCTGCTTGGGCCGGCTGCGGCCCAGGATGGAGTCGAGGAAACCCACCGCTGCCCCTCAGCCCGTCGGGCGGCCGAGCTCGGCCTGGATCTTGGCCAGCTGCTCGAGGCGCTGCTCGAGGCTGGGGTGGGTGGAGGTCAGGCTGCGCATCGAGACGCCCTTGATCGCCGGGGCGATGAAGAAGGCGTTCATCGCCGAGCTGGCACGCAGGTCCTTCTGCGGCACCGCCTCCATCTCACCGGTGATCTTCTGCAGCGCAGAAGCCAGCGCCTGCGGCTTCATCGTCAGGTACGCGCCCGCCCGGTCGGCGGCCATCTCGCGGTAGCGCGAGAGCAGCTTGAGCAGCACGAAGCTGACGGCGTACACGACGACGCTCACCAGCAGGATCACCAGCCAGACCGGCAACGCGCTGTTGTTGTTGTCGCGCCGGTTGCCGCCGAAGAGCATCCCGTAGCGCGCACCGGAGGTGAGCATGCCGGCGGCGATGCCGGCCGAGGACGCCACGGTCATCACCAGCACGTCGCGGTGGGCCACGTGGGACAGCTCGTGGGCGAGGACGCCCTCGAGCTCCTCGGCGGTGAGCGTGTTCATGATGCCGGTGGTCACGACCACCACCGAGCGGTCCGGGGAGCGGCCGGTGGCGAAGGCGTTGGGGATGCGGGAGTCGGCGACGCCGACGCGGGGCTTGGGCATGTCGGCCATGGCGCAGAGCCGGTCGATCATGCCGTGCAGCTCGGGCGCCTGTTCGGGGCTCACCTCGCGGGCCCGCATCGCCTTCATGGCCACGGTGTCGCTGCTCCACCACTGGTAGACCGCGACCCCGATGCCGGCCAGGCCGACGATCATCGCGAGACCAGTGCCGCCGTACCCGCCGGCCACCGCCATCAGCGAGCCGACCAGCACCACGAAGAGCAGGCCGAGCAGGAACATGACCAGCGTCATCCGGGCGGTCAGCCCGGCGTCGCCGACGAAACGCGTGCGTGCCATGCCCTCATCCTCCCCCGTGGTCCAAGCAGCCTGGGCGGCGCCCGGTCGGTCGTCGTCCAGGCGCCGATCCCGATCCCCTGGGGATCAGCCCGGGATCAGCCCGTCGCCGCTGAGCATCTGCGCGACCTCGGCCATCGTGGCGTCGGCCGGGGGCAGGATCAGGTCGGACTCGTCGAGGCTGTCGAGCTGGTGCGGGGCGGCCTCGGCACGCACCGCCTCCAGCAGCGCGGCGAGCGCCGTGGTGAAGGCGGCCTCGTCGCCGGCCTCCACGGCCGCCTCGACCTCGGCGTCCAGCGTGTTCAGGCGCTCCATGGCCTCGTCGGGGACGTCGAGCTGGCCCTCGCCGAGGATGCGGACGATCATGCCCGGTCCTCGGGACGCTCGACCTTCTCGCCCTCCGGCTGCGAGTCGAGGATGTCGCCCCCGCTCTCGAGCTGGCCGGGCTGGGCGGAGCCCTTGAGCCGGGCCAGCTCGGCCTCGACGTCGGAGTGGCTGCTCATCGCGTCGAGCTCGCGGGAGATGTCGTCGCCGCGGTTCAGCGAGCTCGCGTCGTCGAGCGCCCCGGAGGCGATCAGCTCGTCGATGGCGCCGGCGCGCGCCTGCATGTTGGCCGTCTTGTCCTCGGCGCGCTGGATCGCCATGCCGACGTCGCCCATCTCCTCGCCGATCCCCGACATCGCCTCGTTGATGCGGGTCTGCGCCTCGGCGGCGGTGTAGGTCGCCTTGATCGTCTCCTTGCGGGTGCGGAAGGACTCGACCTTGGCCTGCAGCCGCTGTTGGGCCAGGGTGAGCTTCTCCTCCTCGCCCTGCAGCTGCGCGTGCTGGGCGCGCAGGTCGTCGATCTGCTGGGTCAGCGCCGACTTGCGGGTCAGCGCCTCGCGGGCCAGGTCCTCGCGCTCGACCGAGATCGCCTTCTGCGCCTGGGCCTGCAGCTTGTCGGACTGCTGCTGCAGCTGGTTCATCTGCAGCTCCACGCGCTTGCGCGAGGTGGCCACGTCGGCGACGCCGCGACGTACCTTGGAGAGCAGGTCCAGCTGGCGCTGGTAGCTGTAGTCGAGGGTCTGACGCGGGTCCTCCGCGCGGTCGAGGGCCGTGTTGGCCTTCGAGCGGAAGATCAAGGTCATGCGCTTCCAGAGGCTCATGGTGGTGCGGTCCCTCTTCCGGTCGGTCGCGTGTGGTGCTGCGGGTCACCTCACCTTACGGCTCGACGGCAAGGTGCCGCGAGGGGGTCGCGGTGGCTCGCCGGTAGGCTGGAGGGCCCAGCCGTCCCACCCCCGGTCGCCCGCGCGGCGTCCCCCACCAGAAGGTCCAGCGTTGTTCCGTCGCAGCAAGAGCGAGCCCGTCCCGGACACCACCTCCTCCGCCGTCCCCGGCGCCGGGCCCACGACCGAGCGGCCCAGCACCAAGGGTCGCCCCACGCCGACGCGCAAGGAGGCCGAGGCGATGGCCCGGGCCCGGGCCAAGCCGCCGCGGACCCGCCGCGAGATGGCCCAGGCCCAGCGCTCGGCGCGCGGCGAGTCGACCGCCCGGGTCAAGGCCGGCATGAAGGCCGGCGAGGAGCGCTACCTGATGGCCCGCGACAAGGGCCCGGTGCGCCGCTTCACCCGCGACTTCGTCGACGCCCGCTTCTCCTTCGTCGAGCTGATGATCCCCATCCTGCTGGTGACGATGGTCCTCAGCTACTCCGGCAACGCCGGGCTGGCCAGCTTCGGCAGCTCGGTGCTGCTGCTGGCGATGCTGCTGGTGGTCATGGACATGGTGCTGCTGCGCTTCCGCCTGCGTCGTGAGCTCGTCGCACGCTTCCCCGACGACTCGCACAAGGGCACCACCTACTACGCCATCACCCGCGCCATGCAGATGCGCTTCATGCGCCTGCCCAAGACGCAGGTCAAGATCGGGCAGAGCCTGCCCGAGCACTACCGCTAGGCCGGCGCCGTGGGGCCGCTGGAGGCCGTGGGCCTGGCTGCGGGCCTGCTCGGTGCCGTGCTCTTCGGGTGCGGCGCGGTCGCCCAGGCCCATGGCGTACGCCGTCACCCGGCGCCGCCGGGGCACCTGGCCGGCTTCGTGGCGCGCTCGGTGCGCGACCCGTGGACGTGGCTGGTGCTGGCCGCCTACCTCGGCGGCTTCCTGCTGCACGTCGTGGCCATCTGGTGGCTGCCGCTCTACCTGGCCCAGGCCACGGTGGCCATGGCGCTGCCGGTCGCGGCGCTGGCCCAGCGCCACGTCGAGGAGCCGCTGGGGCTAGCGCACTGGACCTCGGTGGGGCTGGTCGTGCTCGGGCTGGTGCTCCTGGCGGCGGGCTCGGGCAGCGCCGGCGCGACCCGCACCGACCCGGTGCTGGCGCTGGTGCTGGCCCTCGCGGCGCTCGCCCTCGCCCTGGCCAGCGTGCTGCGCCACCGCCTGGGCCCCGCCGGGCTGGGAGCGCTCGCCGGGCTCGGCTACGCGGGCTCGGCGGTGGCGGTGCGGGGCGTGCAGCTGCCGGTGGACGGACCGGTGCTGGTCTGCGCCCTGGCGGTGCCGTCCTTCAGCCTGGTGGCCTTCTGGCTCTACTCGCTGGGCATGGACCGCGCCGCGGTGTCGTCGGCCACGGCACCGATGAACGTGGGCCAGACGTTCGTGCCGGCGGCCGTGGGGGTGGCCCTGCTCGGCGACACCGTGCGGCACGGCTGGGAGCCCGTGGTGCTGCTGGGGCTGGTCGTCTCGACGTGGGGAGCGGTGCGGCTGGGCCGCGCGGGTGACCTGGCCCGTCCGCACCGCCCCACGGACCAGGGCTCAGCCGAACTCGCGCCGAGCGGGTGAGACCGTCTTCGCCGGGTCGCGCTCGACGACGGGCGCGACGGCCTCGTCGATGGCGGCCATCAGGTCGTCGTCGAGGCGCACCCCGGCGGCCTTGACGTTGTCGCTGACCTGCTCGGGCCGGCTGGCGCCGATGATCGCCGACGAGACGTTGGGGTTCTGCAGCACCCAGGCGACGGCCAGCTGGGCCATCGACAGCCCGGCCTGCTCGGCCAGCGGCTCGAGCTTCTCGACCCGCTGCAGCACGTCGTCCTGCAGCCAGCGGCTGATCATCTTGTCGCCGCCCTTCTCGTCGGTCGCGCGCGAGCCCGCCGGGTGGTCCTGGCCGACGCGGTACTTGCCGGTCAGCACCCCCTGCGCGATCGGGGACCAGACGACCTGGCCCATGCCGAGCTCCTCGCAGGTGGGCACCACCTCGGACTCGATGACGCGCCACAGCAGGTTGTACTGCGGCTGGTTGGAGACGAGCGGGATGCGCAGCTCGCGGGCCAGCGCGTGGGCCGCGCGGATCTCCTCGGCGCGCCACTCCGAGACCCCGATGTAGTGCGCCTTGCCGGCGTGCACGACGTCGGCGAAGGCCTCCATCGTCTCCTCCAGGGGCGTCTCGTGGTCGTAGCGGTGCGCCTGGTAGAGGTCGACGTGGTCGGTCTGGAGGCGACGCAGCGAGGCGTCGATCGACTCCATGATGTGCTTGCGCGAGAGCCCGTGGTCGTTGTGCGCGCCGGGGCCGGTGGGCCAGTAGACCTTCGTGAAGATCTCCAGGCCCTCGCGGCGCTCGCCGGCGAGGGCCTTGCCCAGCACCGTCTCGGCCGCGGTGTTCGCGTAGACGTCGGCCGTGTCGAACGTGGTGATGCCCTCGTCGAGGGCCTGGCGCACGCAGGCCAGCGCGGCGTCCTCCTCGACCTGCGAGCCGTGGGTGAGCCAGTTGCCGTACGAGATGGCCGAGACCTTCAGGCCACTCTTTCCGAGGTTGCGGATCTCCATGCCTCCAACCTACCCACGGCGTCTCACCCCACCGGAGGGCCCGCGGTCGCTGCTGCGAGGATGAGGCCATGAGCAGCCCCACCGCCGACGTGTCCGTGCGCGTGGCCTGGGCCGAGGACGCCGCGGCCGTCGCCGCCCTGCAGCTGCGCGCCTGGCCGGTGATGTACGCCGGGCTGGTCCCCGCCGAGTCGCTGCCCTCGGGCCCCGAGGCCCTCGAGGCCGTGACCGCCGCGTGGACCCAGGCCCTCGCGCGCCCGGCCGACGCCCGGCATCGCACCCTCGTGGCGCTCGAGCGCAACCGCGTGGTCGGCTTCGCGATCACCACGCCGGCCACCGACCCCGACTGCGACCCGGTCTCCGACGGCGAGCTCACCGAGCTGGTCCTCGACCCGGAGGAGCGTGGCAAGGGCCACGGGTCGCGGTTGCAGCAGGCGGCCGTCGACACGCTGCGCGCCGACCGCTTCACCCGGGCCGTGACCTGGTTGGTGGCCACCGACGACACGACCCGAGCCTTCCTCGTCGGCGCCGGCTGGGACAGCGACGGGGCGCACCGCGAGCTCGACCTCGACGGCAGCGGCACGGTCACGGTGAAGCAGGTCCGCCTGCACACCGCCCTCGTCTGAGGACCGTCGCCCCGACCACCGCCGACCACCGCCGCCCACCGGGTCCCGGTGCCACCCGTACGGGCGGGATTGCCGAGGGCCCACCAGGGTAAAGGAACGGGTGGATGGACGCGGCCACCGTGGCCGCACCGGATCGAAGGACCCTCCTCATGCTCGGACCGCTCCCCCGGCTGCACCGCTCGGTGCTCGTCGCCCTGCTGGTCTGCCTCGGCGCGCTGACCGGCCTCTCCGTGGCTCTCAGCAGCCCGGGCGTCCCGGTGGCCCTCACGACGCTCGCCGGCGCCGGCGCCGGTGCGCTGCTCGGGCTGGTGCTCGACGGGGGCTGGCCGAGCGCGCACACGGGCGCGCACACCGCCCCCGCGCTGCGCCACCCCCGCGGCGGGACCTGAGCCCGCGCGCGACGCGCGGCACCCACCACACCTAGAGTCCCGGGCGTGACCGGCGCGCCTCTTCCTCCTCCCCCCGGCGAGAGCGTGACCGCCGAGCGGCGGGCGGTGGTGCGCGACAGCCTCGGCGTCGCCCTCGCGACCGGCACGTACGGCGTCTCGTTCGGCGCCGTGTCGGTGGCCTCGGGGCTCTCGGTCGCCCAGACCTGCGCGCTGTCGCTGGTGATGTTCACCGGTGCCTCGCAGTTCGCCCTGGTGGGCGTGGTCGCGTCGGGCGGGGCCCCGGTCTCGGCGGCGGCCACCGCGTGGCTGCTGGGCACCCGCAACACCCTCTACGGCCTTCGGCTCGGCCCGTTGCTGGGCTGGCGGGGTCGCCGCCGGGCGCTGGGTGCACACCTGGTCATCGACGAGTCGACGGCGATGTCGGTGACCCGTGGCGACCCCGCCCTGGCCAGGCTCGGCTTCCTGGTCACCGGCGGCGGCATCTTCGTGCTGTGGAACCTGTTCACCCTGCTCGGCGCGGTCGGCGGCACGGTGCTCGGCGACCCGCGCACCTACGGCCTCGACGCCGCGGTCGGAGCGGCCTTCCTGGCGCTGCTGTGGCCGCGCCTCGCCGACCCCGTGCACCGGGTCGCGGCACTCCTGGCCGCAGCCGTCGCGCTGGGGCTCGTCCCCGTCACAGCGGCGGGCGTACCCGTGCTGGCCGCAGGTGGCGTCGCGCTGCTCATGGGGCTGCTCCCGCGCCGGGGGGCACCGTGAGCGGGCTGTGGCTGGCGGTGCTGGCCGGCGGTGTCGGCTGCTACCTGCTCAAGCTCGCCGGCCTGGCGGTGCCCGCGTCGGTGCTCGACCGGGGCTGGGTGCGCCGCACCGCCGACCTGGTGCCGGTCGCCCTGCTCGCCGCGCTGGTGGCGGTGCAGGTGGGCAGCGACGGCCAGCGGTTGGTGCTCGACGCCCGGGCGGCCGGTCTCGGGGCGGCCGTGGTGCTGCTGGCGCTGCGCGCCCCCTTCCTGCTCGTGGTCGCCGGCGCGGCCACCACCGCGGCGCTGCTGCGACTGTTGACCGGATGAGACCGACCGGGCAGCGACCGGAGCCGGTGCACGCCCCTCGAGCGTGTGCCGGCTCCGGTCGGGGCCACTGGCGTCAGGACACCGAGACCGCGCTCCAGGCGGCTGCGACCGCGCTCGCCTGGGTGCTGCCGGCGCCGTACAGGTCGCGGGCCGCCGCCAGGGTGGCGGTGCGGGCCTGGGCGTAGGTGGTGCTCGAGGTCATGTAGACGTTGAGCGCCCGGAACCAGATGTCGGCGGCCGCCTCGCGCCCGATGCCGGTGATGGTCGAGCCGTTGCAGGTGGTCGAGCTGTGCGCGACCCCGCCGAAGGTCGTCGAGCCCGACCCCTCGGCCAGCAGGTAGAAGAAGTGGTTGCCCACTCCCGAGGAGTAGTGCACGTCGAGGTTCTTGGTGTTGCTCGACCAGCAGTTGGGCGACGTGCCGTCGGCGATCGGGTTGTCCATGCGACGGAAGCCACGCCCGTTGCGCAGGTCGAACTCCTCGCCCACCAGGTAGTCGCCGGGGTCCTCGCTGTTGGCGGCGTAGAACTCGACCATGGTGCCGAAGATGTCGGAGGTGGCCTCGTTGAGACCACCCGACTCCCCCGAGTAGGTCAGGTTCGCGGTGTTCTGGGTGACGCCGTGGGTCATCTCGTGCCCCGCCACGTCGAGGGAGACCAGCGGGCCGTAGTCGACGCCGTCGCCGTCGCCGTAGGTCATCTTCTGGCCGTCCCAGAAGGCGTTGACGTAGTCACGCCCGTAGTGCACCCGGTTGTAGGAGCCCGAGCCGTTGCCGAAGATGCCGTTGCGCCCGTGCTCGCCCTTGAAGTAGTCCCACGTCACGGCGGTGCCGTACTGGGCGTCGACGGCGGCGGTGTCGGGGTCCGCGCCGGTGCCGTCGCCGAACGTCGTGCTCGGGCTGGTGACGATCGTGCCGGTCTTGCAGCTCCATCCGAAGGCCGAGCACGCGAAGCCGTCGGTCGCACCGTTCATGTCGGTCGTGTGGTTGCCGCCGCGCGTGGCGTCGCGCAGCTCGTGCGAGGAGCCCTTCTGCGTCACCTGCAGGGCGACGGTGCCGCTGTAGAGCGACTCGCCCTGCCCGTCGGCGGTGTGGATCTGCTCCTCGCGGCGCAGCACCCGGCCCGTGCGGGCGTCGACGTAGCTGGCCAGGCGGCTGGGGGTGCCGTCCGCGCGCACCCCGGTGGTCACGACCTCCCAGGCCAGCACCGGCTCGGCGCCGTGGGCGTCGACGACCAGCGTGGGGCGACCCGACCGCTCGAGCTGCGCGACCTCGCGCAGCGCCTCGGCCGGCGCCAGCGCACGGGTGCCGGCGGCGTCGGCGCCGAGCGTCGGGGTGGTGCCCAGCGCCAGCGGCGCGTCGAGCGTCTGCGAGACGCCCCTCCAGGCGTCGCTCCCGGCCCCCTGGTGCACGACGAGGTCGCCGCCGAGCACCCGCAGGCCGCGGAAGGTGCGCTCCATGCGCACGTGGGTCGCCCCGTCGGGGTCGACGACGGTGTCGGTGACCTCCACCGACTGACCGGTGCTCGCCCGGGCGGCACGCGGGTGGGCGCGCAGCGCCTCGACGGCTGCGGCCGCGACGCGGGCGTCGTCGCCCCGGTCGGCGCTGCTCAGGCCGGTGATCGTGGTGGTCGGTGCGGTCGGTGCTGCCTGGCTGGTCGCGGCGGTCGCGGTGGCGACGCCGAGGCTGCCGACGGCGAGCACGGCGGCGGTGGCCAGCCCCATGGTGGTCTTCATCCGGTTCCTCTCTCCCGCGACGCCTCCGAGCGGGCGTCGCGGCACCGACCCTGTCCCACGACAGGGGCGGGAGGAACCAGGCGGCCGCCTCAGCTTCTCGCGCTGCAGGAAGGTGAGGCAGCCCCGCTCAGGCGTCGAGGTCGAGCAGGTGCTCGAGGCCGACCGTGAGGCCCGGGCGCCCGGTGATGGCCCGCAGGCCGGTGAGCACACCGGGGGTGAACGAGGCGCGGTCGAGGGAGTCGTGGCGGATGGTCAGCGTCTCCCCCACCCCGCCCAGCACGACCTCCTGGTGCGCGACCAGTCCGCGGATGCGCAGTCCGTGCACCCGAATGCCCTCGACGTCGGCGCCGCGGGCCCCCTCGAGAGAGGTCGAGGTGGCGTCGGGCACCGGCGCGCAGCCAGCGTCGCGACGCGCTGCCGCGACCAGCTCGGCGGTGCGCCAGGCGGTCCCGGAGGGCGCGTCGGCCTTGTCGGGGTGGTGCAGCTCGACGATCTCGACCGACTCGTAGAACTTCGCCGCGGCGGCGGCGAAGCGCATCATCAGCACCGCACCGATGGAGAAGTTGGGGGCGACCAGCACGCCGGTGCCGGGCGAGTCGGCCAACCACCCGCGCAGGGTGGCCAGGCGGGCCTCGTCGAAGCCGGTCGTGCCGACGACGGCGTGGATGCCGTGGCCGATGCAGAACTCCAGGTTGTCCATCACGACGTCGGGGTGGGTGAAGTCGACGACGGCCCGGGCCCCGGCACGCACCAGCGTCTCGAGGTCGTCACCGGCGTCCACCTCGGCGACCAGGCGGGTGTCCTCGGCGGCCTCGACGGCCCGGCACACCTCGCTGCCGACCTTGCCCCGCGCGCCCAGCACGCCTACCTCCAGCACGCTCTCGCCACCGTGTCCTCGCTCCTGGTCCGTCACGACCACCCAGCCTCCCACACGTGCTGCGCGACACGCGGGGAGCGTCCAGGGGGGACCTCCGCGACACGCGAGGCAGAGTTTCTGGCAGGCTGCTGCCATGGCACTGCAGACGATTCCGGCACGGATCCGGTGGGCGGTCGACATCATGGACCTCCAGCCGAACGACCACGTGCTCGAGATCGGCTGCGGCCCGGGGGCCGGGGCCGAGCTGATCTGCAGCCGGGTGAGCGCCGGCAAGGTGTTCGCCATCGACCGCTCCGAGTCGGGTGTCGACCGCACCAAGCGGCGCTGCGCGCAGTACGTCGAAGCGGGGCGGCTCACCGTGCGCCAGATCGACCTCGCGACGCTGCGGGTGCCGGTCAAGCGCCTGACCAAGGTCTACGCGTTCAACGTCAACCTCTTCTGGGTGCGCGACTGCGCCGACGAGATCGCGCTGCTGCACGAGCGGGTGCTCCCGGGGGGTGCGGTCTACCTGTTCTTCGAGGCGACCCGGCCCGAGCAGGTGCCCACGATCGTCGAGAAGGCCTCGGGGGCCCTGGCCCAGGGCGGCTTCCGGGTCTCGGTGGTCCAGCGCAAGGCCCCCGCCGTGGTCGGCATCATCGGCAAGCGCATCGGCTGAGCCGACCACGCACCACCCGGGCGGCGTGACGTCCGCCTCCGCGCCGCCGGGGAATCAGCAGGGACGCGACGACGCTCTCCCTCCATGACAACTCTCGCACTCATCGGCAGCGGCAACATCGGCAGCGGCGTGGCCCGGCTGGCGGTCGCCGCCGGACACGACGTCGTCCTGAGCAACTCCCGCGGCCCCGAGACCCTGACCGACCTGGTGGCCGAGCTGGGCCCCCGCGCCCGTGCCGCCACCGCCGAGGAGGCGGCCCGGGCCGGTGACGTCGTCGTCGTGACGGTGCCCCTCAAGGCGGTGCCCTCGCTGCCGGCGCAGGCCCTGGCCGGGCGCCTGGTCCTCGACACCAGCAACTACTACCCGCAGCGCGACGGCAACGTCGCCGCGCTCGACGACCGCAGCACCACCACCAGCGCCTGGGTCCAGCAGCACCTGCCCGGCGCGCGCGTCGTGAAGGTCTTCAACAACATCTTCTACGGCCACCTGCCCGAGCTGGCCCGGCCCTCGGGCTCCCCCGAGCGCTCGGCGCTGCCGATCGCCGGTGACGACGAGGCCGCGCTGCGCGAGGCCACCGCGTTCCTCGACACGCTGGGCTACGACACCGTCGTGGCCGGCGACCTCGCCGAGAGCTGGCGCTTCGAGCCCGGCACGCCTGCCTACGGCGCGGTCTACTTCGACCCCGACGCCGACGCCTCCGCCGCCAAGCCGGGCCAGGCCGCGGGGATGCCGCCGTCCTCCCCCACCCCCGCCGCCGACGTACGCCGCGTGCTCGACGCCGCGCGCAACGAGGGTCCCGTCGGGGGCTGAGCCCACGCGGTCGGCCCGGGCCTAGGTGTGATGCCTAGGCCGGGCCGACCACCGCGAGGACCTCGGGTCGCGCGAACACGTCGGCGGCCACCTCGCGCACCTGCTCGAGCGTGACGGCGTCGATGCGGCGCAGCACCTCCTCGATGCCCAGCAGCTCGGTGTGCACCAGCTCGGCCTTGCCGATGCGGGCCATCCGCGAGCCGGAGTCCTCCAGGCCCAGCACGAGGCCACCGCGCAGCTGGCCCTGGCCGCGCGACAGCTCCTCGGCGCTGATGCCCTCGGCCGCCACCTTGGCCAGCTCGGCGCGCACCACCTCGAGCACAGCGTCGAGCTTGCCCGGCAGGCAGCCCACCCCGACGCCCACCAGCCCGGAGTCGGCGTGGTGCCCGGCGAAGGAGTAGACGGAGTAGGCCAGGCCGCGCACCTCGCGCACCTCCTGGAACAGCCTGCTGGACGTGCCCCCGCCCAGGGCGGTGTTGAGCACGCCGAGCGCGAAGCGGCGCGGGTCGTCGCGGCGCAGCCCCTCCATGCCCAGCACCACGTTGACCTGCTCGAAGGGGCGCTTCTCGCTGGAGCGGCCCGGCGTCACCGGCACCGCGGCTCCGGTGCCCGTCACGGGCACCGGCTCCTCGAGCACGTCGAGGAAGCCGCCGCGCCCGAAGGCCTGCTCGACCAGTCGCACCACGTCGTCGTGGTCGACGTTGCCAGCGGCCGAGACCACCATGGTGGCCGGGCGGTAGTGGCGGCGGTAGAAGCCGTGCACCTGCTCGCGCGTCAGCGCACGGATGCTCGCCTCGGTGCCCGCGATGGAGCGGCCGAGGTCGGAGGTGGCGCCGTAGGCCTGCTCGGCGAAGAGCTGGTGCACCACGTCGTCGGGGTCGTCGTCGTGCATCGCGATCTCGTCGAGGATCACCTCGCGCTCGGCCTCGACGTCGACGGCCTCGAGGAGGCTGTCGGTCATCATGTCCCCGAGCACGTCCACGGCCAGGGGCAGGTCCTCGTCGAGCACCCGCGCGTGGAAGCAGGTGTACTCCTTGGCGGTGAAGGCGTTGAACTCGCCGCCCACGGTGTCGAGGGCGATCGAGATGTCGAGCGCCGAGCGCGAGCGGGTGCCCTTGAAGAGCAGGTGCTCGAGGAAGTGCGAGCACCCGTGCAGGGTGTCGTCCTCGTCGACGGACCCGACACCGACCCAGACCCCCACGGCCGCCGAGCGGACGCCGGGCATGTGCTCGGTGACCACGCGCAGGCCCGAGGGCAGCACGCTGCGGCGTACGCCGGGTGCGTCGGCGAGGTCCTCGGTGCGGGTCGCCGGGGGTGCGGTGCTGGTGTGCTGGGTGTGGCTCACGTGGTCCTCCTGGGAAAAGCGGCCGACCCGCCCGAGAGGTCGTCTCGAGCGGGTCGGCCGGTGCAGCTGGTCAGGCGCGGGAGGTCACTCCTGCTCGGTGCTCTCGTCCACGACCTCGTCGGCGCCCTCGGCGCCCTCCTCGAGCACGGGCACGAGGGAGAGCTTGCCGCGGTCGTCGATCTCGCCGATCTCGACCTGGAGCTTCTGGCCGACGGAGACGACGTCCTCGACGGAGTCGACCCGCTTGCCGCCGGCGAGGCCGCGCAGCTTGCTGATGTGCAGCAGCCCGTCCTTGCCCGGCATCAGCGAGACGAACGCGCCGAAGTTCGTCGTCTTGACGACGGTGCCGAGGTAGCGCTCGCCGACCTCGGGCATCGTCGGGTTGGCGATCGCGTTGACGGCCGAGCGGGCCGCCTCGGCAGCCTCGCCGTTGGTGGCACCGATGTAGACGGTGCCGTCGTCCTCGATCGACAGCGTGGCGCCGGTGTCGTCCTGGATCTGGTTGATCACCTTGCCCTTGGGGCCGATGACCTCGCCGATCTTGTCGACGGGCACCTTGACGGTGATGATCCGCGGCGCGTGCAGCGACATCTCCTCGGGGGCGTCGATGGCCTCGGCCATCACGTCGAGGATCGCCAGGCGCGCGTCGCGGGCCTGGGTCAGCGCGGCGGCCAGCACCTCGGCGGGGATGCCGTCGAGCTTGGTGTCGAGCTGCAGCGCGGTGACGAACTCACGGGTGCCGGCGACCTTGAAGTCCATGTCGCCGAACGCGTCCTCGGCGCCGAGGATGTCGGTCAGCGCGACGTACTGCGTCTGGCCGTCGACCTCGCCGGAGATGAGGCCCATCGCGATGCCGGCGACGGCGGCGCGCAGCGGGACACCCGCGTGCAGCAGCGACATCGTGGAGGCGCAGACCGAGCCCATCGAGGTGGAGCCGTTGGAGCCCATCGCCTCGGAGAGCTGGCGGATCGCATAGGGGAACTCCTCGCGGCTGGGCAGCACCGGCAGCAGCGCGCGGCGCGCCAGGGCGCCGTGGCCGACCTCGCGGCGCTTGGGCGAGCCCACGCGACCGGTCTCGCCGGTGGAGAACGGCGGGAAGACGTACTTGTGCATGTAGCGGCGCGACTTCTCCGGGGAGAGGGTGTCGAGCTGCTGCTCCATCTTGAGCATGTTGAGCGTGGTGACGCCCAGGATCTGGGTCTCGCCACGCTCGAACAGCGCCGAGCCGTGCACGCGCGGGATCAGGCCGACCTCGGAGTGCAGCGGGCGGATGTCGGCGAGGCCGCGACCGTCGATGCGGACCTTGTCGCGCAGCACGCGCTCGCGCACGACCTCCTTGTTGAGGCCGCGGAACGCCGCGCCGATCTCCTTCTCGCGACCCTCGAACTGACCGGCCAGCTTCTCGAGCAGCCCGGCCTTGAGCTCGTCGGTGCGCGCGTCGCGCTCCTGCTTGTCACCGATGGTCATCGCGGTGCTCAGGTCGGCCTTGACCGCCGAGGAGACCGCCTCGTAGACGTCGTCCTCGAAGTCGAGGAAGACCGGGAAGTCCTGGACCGGCTTGGCGGCCACGTTGGCCAGCTCGGCCTGGGCGTCGCACAGCTGCTTGATGAAGGGCTTCGCGGCGTCGAGGCCGCTGGCCACGACCTCCTCGGTGGGCGCCTGCACGCCGCCCTGGATCAGGGTCCAGGCCTGCTCGGTGGCCTCGGCCTCGACCATCATGATGGCCACGTCGCCGGTGTCGGTGACCCGACCGGCCACGACCATGTCGAAGACGGCGTCCTCGAGCTGGGTGTGGGTCGGGAAGGCGACCCACTGGCCCTCGATGAGCGCCACGCGCACGCCGCCGACGGGGCCGGAGAACGGCAGGCCGGAGAGCTGGGTGGAGATCGAGGCCGCGTTGATCGCGAGCACGTCGTAGGGCTGGTCGGGGTTGAGCGCCATCACCGTGATGACGACCTGGACCTCGTTGCGCAGGCCCTTCTTGAAGGTCGGGCGCAGCGGCCGGTCGATGAGGCGGCAGGTGAGGATCGCGTCCTCGCCCGGGCGACCCTCGCTGCGGAAGAACGAGCCGGGGATCTGGCCCGCGGCGTACATCCGCTCCTCGACGTCGATCGTCAGGGGGAAGAAGTCGAAGTGGTCCTTGGGGTGCTTGCCGGCGGTGGTCGCCGAGAGCAGCATCGTGTCGTCGTCGAGGTAGGCGGTCACCGAACCGGCGGCCTGGCGGGCCAGCAGCCCGGTCTCGAACTTGATGGTGCGGGTGCCGAACTTGCCGTTGTCGAGGACGGTCTCGACAGCGGAGATGACGGGCTCGGCCATGGTGTTCTCAGTCAAAAGGGATCCTTGTCCTTCTCACGGAGCGATCCGCCGCGTCCCGCTGCGTGGCGGGGGGCGTTGCCAGGCCCGCCGGTGGTGCGGGGGCCGGTCTTCGATCGAGGCCCGCAGACCGCTCGCTCGCGGTGCTGAGAGCCACTACCGAGGACCGGGCCGGTGCGCGCGGGTCGCTCCTGGTGTGGGTTCTTCAGTTGTGCAGGCCCGAGCCTAGTGCTCCGGGCCCGGAATGCGACGAAGCGGCTGCCCAGTCGGGCAGCCGCTCCGCCCTTCACGAGTGGTGCGTGGTCAGCGACGCAGACCCAGGCGCTCGATGATCGAGCGGTACCGGCTGATGTCGGACTTGTTGAGGTAGTTCAGCAGCCGGCGGCGCTGACCCACGAGGAGCAGCAGGCCACGACGGCTGTGGTGGTCGTGCTTGTGGGTCTTCAGGTGCTCGGTCAGGTGGCTGATGCGGTGGCTCAGCAGCGCGATCTGCACCTCGGGCGAGCCGGTGTCGCCCTCGGCGACGGCGTACTCTGCGATGATCTTCTTCTTGGTCTCCGCGTCGGTTCCGATCGACATGCGGGCTCCCTTCTCGCCCCTGCTGGGGCTCTCGCTGCGCGGCGCGCCGGGGCCTGTTCACCCGGGCACTCTTGGTCCGCGGCCGTTCTACGGCAACCGGGCAACAATAGCGACGAGCGGCGCCCAACCCGAAATCCCGGGCCGGACGCCGCTCGTGGCGGGTCAGCGAGGGGCTCGGCCGTCGAGCCCCGGGGCCGTGCTCAGAGGTCGTGCTCGGTGCGGCGCTCGCTGACCGAGCCGTCGGGGTGGGTCGTGGTCTGTGTGGTGCCCTTGCGGCGGCTGGAGTTGAGGGTGACCGCGGTCAGGATCAGCACGCCGAGGCCGACGATGGTCAGGATCCAGCCGACCATCTGCAGGTCGACGCCCTCGATGGCGTCCTGCACGGCGAGCGCGAGGATGAGGCCGAGAGCGATCAGGAAGGCTCCGAGTCCGTAACCCATGGTGTGTCCTTTCGTCGGTGGCGCCCGGCTCAGGGGATGGGTGAGGGCGCCTCGGACCATCGTGTCCACCTGGCCCGTCGTTCAAACTCGGCAGCGCGACCGGAGCAGACCACCCCACCCGCGCGCAGGTCTCCGGGCTCCCCGCCGCGCCGGGGTCAGCCCCGGGGTCAGCGCCGGGGTCAGCCCCGGCGCTCCACCACGAGGAGCGCCGCCGCGCGGGCGGCCGCGGGGTCGGTGGCCCCCAGCACGGCCTCGGCGACCTCCTCGCACGTCTCGGCGCTCACCCCGGCCAGCCGGGCCCCGACCGCACGGACGGCTGCCGGCGCCATCGACAGCGACGTGATGCCCATGCCGACCAGGGCGCAGGCGAGCAGCGGGTCGGCGGCGGCCTCACCGCAGACCCCCACGGGCTTGCCCGCCTGGCGCCCGGCGTGCGCGGTGATGGCGATCAGCTGGAGCACCGCGGGCTGCCACGGGTCGGTGAGGTGGGCCAGGTCCGTGGCCATCCGGTCGGCGGCCATCGTGTACTGGGTCAGGTCGTTGGTGCCGATCGAGAGGAAGTCGACGACCTCGAGCATGCGGTGGGCGAGCAGGGCCGCGGCCGGCACCTCGATCATCACCCCGGCGCGCAGGCCCCGCTCACGCACCAGCCCCGCGAAGCCGGCGGCCTCGGCCACGGTCGCCACCATCGGCGCCATCACCTGCACCTCGGCACCCGTGCGGTCGGCGGCGAGCCGGATGGCGTCGAGCTGGCGCACCAGCAGCGCCGGGTTGTCGAAGGAGAGACGCAGTCCGCGCACCCCGAGCGCGGGGTTCTCCTCCCCCACCTGGGTCGCGAAGGCCACCGGCTTGTCGGAGCCGGCGTCGAGGGTGCGCACCACCACCACCTGGCCCGTGAACGGGCGCAGCACCTCGGCGTAGATGGCGGCCTGCTCCTCGACGCCCGGCTCGTCGGCACGGTTGAGGAAGCACAGCTCGGTGCGGAAGAGCCCCACGCCCTCCACCGGCTCCGCGCCGGCCGTGGCGGCGGACTCGGTGTCGGCGACGTTGGCCACGAGCTTGACGGGCACGCCGTCCGCGGTGGCGCCGGGCCCCGACCAGGCCGCCACCTGCTCGCGCCGGGCCCGGTCGGCCAGCACCCGCTCCTGCGCCTCTGCCGGGTCCGGGGCGACCTCGACCCCACCGGTGGTGCCGTCGACGAGCAGGTCGCCGCCCTCGGGCACCGCGAGCGCCCCGGCCACGCCCACCACGCACGGGATGGCCAGCTGGCGGGCGATGATGGCGGTGTGGCTCGTGGGGCCACCACGCTCGGTGACCAGGGCCAGCACCACCGTCGGGTCGAGACCGGCGGCGTCGGCCGGCGCGAGGTCCTGGGCCACGAGCACGGAGGGCACCGAGGGCCGCGCGACGCCGGGCTCGGGGGCACCGACCAGGTGGGCGAGCGTGCGCCGCTCGATGTCACGCAGGTCGCTGGCCCGCTCGGCCATCAGCCCGCCCATCTCGGTGAAGATGCCGACGAACTGGTCGATCGCGCCGGACAGGGCTCCCAGCAGGTCCTCCCCGGCGCGCAGGTGCTTGCGCACCGCCGAGCGCAGCCCTCGGTCGCGCGCCAGGCCTGCGCTGGCCGTCAGCACCTCGGCGGCCGCCCCCGAGGTCGTGGCCGAGCGCTGCTCGTAGCCGTGCGCGACCGCCTCGACGGCCTCGTCGTACGCCGTCAGCGCGGCGCCCTCGTCGAGCGCGGTCGCGTCGTACGACGCCACGGCCGCGGGGTCGATGTCGGCACGGACGAGGACGGCGGGCCCGACGACGAGACCGGGCACCACGGGGGTGCCGCGCAGGGTGGTGTTGGTGACCATGCTCACAAGATATCGCCGCAAGGGGTTGACAGTCAAACCTATTCGGGCATAAAAAAACACAAACACAGATAGCGATCCGCGCCACAGCGGTCGCTCGCCAGGAGGACGCAGCCGATGTATGCCCAGGAGCGCCAGCAGGCCATGGTCCAGCTCGTCACCGAGCGGGGCCGTCGCTCGGTGACCGAGCTGGCCGATGCCTTCGAGGTGACCAGCGAGACCGTCCGACGCGACCTGTCGGCCCTCGAGCGGCTCGGGCTGCTGCGCCGGGTGCACGGGGGCGCGGTCCCCTCGCAGGCCCTCGCCACGCTCGAGTCCGGCCTCGGCGAGCGCGACCTGGACCGACTCGACGAGAAGGAGGCCATCGCCCGCGCCGCCCTGGAGCTGCTGCCCGGCGCCGGGTCGGCCCTCCTGCTCGACGCCGGGTCGACCACGGCACGGCTCGCAGCACTGCTCCCCGCGGACCTGCCGCTCACGGTCTTCACCCACTCGGTGCCGATCGCCAGCCGCCTCGCCGGGCGCCCCCAGGTCGACCTGCACCTCCTGCCGGGGCGGGTCCGGGCCACCACCCAGGCCGCGGTGGGTCCCGAGACCGTCGAGGCGCTGGGCCGGATCCGCGCCGACGTGGCCGTGGTCGGCACCAACGGTCTGAGCATCGGGCACGGCCTGAGCACCCCGGACAGCGAGGAGGCCGCGACCAAGCGGGCCCTCGTGGGGGCTGCACGCCGGGTCGTGGTCCTGGCCGACAGCCACAAGGTGGGCGAGGAGGCCCTGGTGCAGTTCGCCCCCCTCGGCGCCGTCGACGTGCTGGTCACCGACGCCGGCATCAGCCAGCGTGCCCGGGCCGAGCTCACCGAGGCCGGCGTGGAGGTGCTCGTCGGATGATCCTCACCCTGACCGCCAACCCCAGCCACGACCGGACCGTCACCCTCGACGCCCCCCTCGAGCGCGGCTCGGTGCACCGCGTGGCCTCGGTCCTCTCGCAGGCCGGTGGCAAGGGCGTGAACATCTCCCGGGCGTGCGTGGCCGCCGGCATCCCCTCGCTCGCCGTGCTGCCGGCGCCCCAGGACGACCCGTTCGTCCACGAGCTGCTCGCCGCCGGCATCGACGCACGACCGGTGCCGAGCGCGCACGCGCCCCGCGTGAACATCACCGTCACGGAGCCCGACGGCACCACCACGAAGCTCAACAGCCCCGGGGCCGACGCGACTCCCGAGCTGTTGTCGGCCCTGGCCGAGTCGCTGCACCTGCGCGCGGGCACGGCCGACTGGGTCGTGCTGGCGGGCTCGTTGCCGCCGGCCACCCCGGACCGCTGGTACGCCGACCTCGTCGCCCTGCTGGCCGAGAGCCCAGCGAAGGTGGCCGTGGACACCAGCGACGCGGCCCTGCGGGCACTGGTCGACGCCCTGCCCGGGCCTGCTCCGGACCTGATGAAGCCCAACGGCGCCGAGCTCGCTTCCCTGACCGGCCAGGACCCCGACCTGCTCGAGGCCGACCCGCTGGCGGCCGCGAACGCGGCCCGTCTGCTCGTCGACAAGGGCGTCGGCACCGTGCTGGTCACCCTCGGCCCGCACGGCGCGGTCCTCGTCGACGCCAGCGGCGCGTGGCACGCCACTCCCCCGCCCACGACCGTGGTCAGCACGGTCGGCGCGGGCGACTCCAGCCTCTTCGGCTACCTGCTCGGCGACCTGCAGCGCAGGTCGACCGACCACCGTCTCGCCCTCGCCGTCGCGTACGGCAGTGCGGCCGCCGGGCTGCCCGGCACCACCATCCCGTGTCCCGCCCAGGTCCACCCGGACCTGGTCAGCGTGCACGAGCTGTTCCACACCCAGGGAGGGTGACATGTCAGAACTCATCAACCAGGACCTCGTGCGCCTCGACGCCGACCTCGGCGACGACAAGCACCAGGCCATCCACGCACTGGCCGACGTGGTCGTGGCCGCCGGGCGCAGCCACGACCGCGACCAGCTGGTGCGCGACGTCCTGGCCCGCGAGGAGACCTCCGCGACGGGCCTCCCGGGTGGCATCGCCATCCCGCACTGCCGCACGGCCGCGGTGCAGGAGCCCACCCTGGTCTTCGCGCGCCTCGCTCCAGCGGTCGACTTCGGCGCCAAGGACGGACCGGCCGACCTGGCGTTCCTGATCTGCGCCCCCGAGGGCGGGGACACCACCCACCTCCAGCTGCTCACCAAGCTCGCCCGCGCGCTGGTGAAGCCCGCCTTCACCGACGCCCTGCGCGCGGCGGACACCGCCGAGCAGGTCGTGGCGCTGGTCGGCGACGTGCTCACCCCCGCGCAGGCCGCAGCCCCTGCGGACAAGGCGCCGGCGGACGCGGCGTCCGCCACACCACCCAGAGGAGCACCATGCCCAGCAAGACCGTGATCGTCGGCTCCGCCGTCGGCCTGCACGCCCGCCCCGCCGCCACCATCTCCGAGGCCGCGGCCGACCTCGACACCGAGGTCTACCTCGCCGTCGACGGCGAGGAGCCCGTCGAGGCGTCCTCCGCCCTGCTCATCATGACGCTGGGCGCCGGCAAGGGTGACCAGGTCACCGTCTCCGGCGACGACCAGGGTGACGTCGACGTGGTCGCCGCCCTGGTCGAGAAGGACCTCGACGCCTGACGCCGCGCGGGGCGGCCGGTCACTCCTGGCCGGCCGCCCCGCGCTCGTGGCGCAGTGCCAGGTAGACCGCCCGCACGCCCACGGCCCGCTCGAGCTCGCGGGTCACGCGGCCGAAGAACTGCTCGCGGTAGGTGTCGTCGGTGACGGTCGAGACCGCCAGGTAGAGCAGCGAGAACGCCGCCAGGAACAGCGAGACCTTGCCGAGCGGCACCGAGACCTGCACCAGGTAGGGCAGCTTGGTGATGTCGTCCTGCTCGAGCCCGGTCCAAGCCGACTGCACGTCGACTCCCATGGTCAGGGCCCCGAAGAGCAGGAAGAACACCAGCACGCCGCCGGCCATCAGCAGCACCTGCGCGGCCTGGATGACGACCATGAACGCCACCAGGTTGGCGCGCTCGAAGCCCGTCACCGTCGCGTACGACGCCGGGTCGGCGTCGGGGTCGGCCACCAGGCGGGTGCACTCGGCCTCCAGCGGGGTGCCGGCGCAGGCGCGCACCAGGAAGGCGTCGTCGACCTCGTCGTCGATCTTGTCGACCTCCTCGGGCAGCCGCACCGCCAGGAACGCCACCGCGAGCACCGCGAAGAGCAGCACGACCAGCCACAGTGCACCGGTCTCGAGCTCGGCGGCGAGCTGCCACACCTCGGCGTTGATGAACAGGAACGTGACGAAGACCAGCAGCAGCGGTAGCGCCCGGGTCGCCAACGGCAGCAGCGAGCGCAGCCCGGCGACGGTGCGTGCCAGCGCCCAGGTCACGATCGGGCGTGCGTGGAGCACGGTGAGGGCGTAGACGACCGTGGCGGCGATGACCAGCGACAGCACCACCGCGGGAGCGGCACTCACCTGCCCGGTCACCCAGGCGAGCGCGCCGCCGCCCGCCGCGGCGACCAGGGCCACCAGCAGCAGCCGCGGCACGGTGCGCCGGGGCGAGAGCGCCGCCCGGGCCTCGGTGCGCTTCTCGGGCACGAAGTAGGACAGCCCGTTGGCCAGGAACCACGAGTCGGTGC
The DNA here is from genome assembly GCF_016907435.1 of Nocardioides salarius. Lineage (NCBI taxonomy): Bacteria > Bacillati > Actinomycetota > Actinomycetes > Propionibacteriales > Nocardioidaceae > Nocardioides > Nocardioides salarius. The sequence continues at coordinate 660,664 of NZ_JAFBBZ010000001.1, forward strand.
GCTCGAGCGGGTCGTCGCCACGACCGTGCCGTCCGCGCAGCGGCAGCGAGGGGCGCGACGGCACGCGCTCAGGCCCCCCGGGTCTCGCGCAGCAGCTCGCGCGCGCCCGCGACGTCGGCGGCCATCTGCTCGAGCAGCTCGTCGACGGAGTCGAAGGCAGTCATCCCGCGCAGCCGCTCGACGAAGCCGACCTCGACCTCGACGCCGTAGAGCTCGAGGTCGGTGCGGTCGAGCACGTAGGTCTCGACCCGGCGCTCGCGCTCGCCGGCGAAGGTCGGGTTGGTGCCGACGCTGATGGCCCCCGGGAGGGTCTCCCCCGTGTCGAGACGCCGCAGCCACCCGGCGTACACGCCGTCGGCGGGGGCAGCGGTGCGCGCGTCGATCGGCACGTTGGCGGTCGGGTAGCCCAGGTCGCGCCCGCGCTGGTCGCCGCGCACCACCTCGCCGCGCACGGCGTAGGGCCGTCCCAGCGCCTCGGCCGCGCCGGCGACGTCGCCGGCGGCCAGGCAGGTGCGCACGTAGGTGGAGGACCACACCTGCGGGCCCCCGTCGAGCTCGATGCCCTCGGCGCTCATGCCACGCGGGCCGCCGAGCTCGACCAGGGTCGCCACGTCGCCGCTCGCCCGGTGGCCGAAGCGGAAGTTGGCACCGACCACCACGGCCGCGGCACCGAGGGCCTCGACCAGGACCCGGTCGACGAACTCGGCCGGCGACCAGGAGGCCACGTCACGGTCGAAGGGCAGCGCCAGGACTGCGTCGGCGCCCGCCCGGCCGAGCAGGTCGGCGCGGGCCTCGAGCGTGGTCAACGAGGTGGGCGCGTGCTCGGGACGCAGCACCGCCATGGGGTGCGGGTCGAAGGTGACCACCACGAGTGCCAGGCCGCGCTCGTCGGCCACGCGACGCGCTCGCGCCAGCACCTGGCGGTGACCCAGGTGCACGCCGTCGAAGTTGCCGATGGTGACGGCGGTGCGGGCCAGGTCGGCGGGCACGTCGTCCAGGGAACGCCAGAGCTGCACGGGCACGACCCTATCCCCGGCTCAACCCTGCACGAACACCGCGACCGGGCGGGCCCGGCCCTCGCGCGGCTCGTAGAGGGCGAGGAACTCCCCGTCGGGGTCGAAGACGCCGGTCAGGGTGTCGAGCGCCAGGTCGAGCGGACGCCCCACGCGCACGTCTCGGGCCTGCTGCTCGTCGAGGTCGACGGCCGGGAAGGCGGCCCGTGCGGCCACGGCCAGCGGGAGCACGGCGAAGTCGTCGGCCAGCTCGTCGAGCGTGCGGGCGACGCCGAGGTCGTAGGGGCCCACGGCCGTGCGGCGCAGCGCGGTGAGGTGGCCGCCGGTGCCCAGGAGGGCGCCGGCGTCGCGGGCGACCGCACGCACGTAGGTGCCCGACGAGCAGCGCATCGTGATGTCGGCGTCGAGCACCTCGAGACCCTCGAGGTCCTCGACGGTGCTCCTGCGCACGTCGTGGACGACGAGCTCGTGGATCGTCACCGGTCGGGCCTCGAGCTCGACCTGCTCGCCGTCGCGCACCCGCTGGTAGGCGCGCTTGCCGTCGACCTTGATCGCCGAGACGGCGGTCGGGACCTGCTCGATGTCGCCCACGAAGCCGGTCAGGGCCGCGCGCACCTGCTGCTTGTCGACGCCGGCGGCGCCAGCGGTGGCGCTGACCTCGCCCTCGGCGTCGTCGGTGCCGGTCGCGACCCCCAGCCGCACCGTGGCGTCGTACGCCTTCTCGGTGAGCATCAGGTGGCCCAGCAGGCGGGTGGCCCGGTCGACCCCGAGCACGAGCACGCCCGTGGCCATCGGGTCGAGGGTGCCCGCGTGCCCGACCTTGCGGGTGCCGGCCAGGCGTCGCACCCGGGCGACGACGTCGTGGGAGGTGATCCCTGCGGGCTTGTCGACCACGACCAGCCCCGGGGTCACCGGCGCGGAGGGCCTCACGCCTCCGGCTCGTCCTCGTCCACGGCGTCCTCGTCCGCGGCTTCCTCGGCGGACTCCTCACGGGGCTTCTTGTAGGGGTCGGCCTCGCCGGCGTACGCCGCGCCGCGCTGGGCGGCGACGGCCTCGTCCTGCGCCCGGGCCCGCGCGAGCACCTCGTCGAGCTGGCGCGCGGTCTGGGGCAGCGCGTCGTGGATGAACTCCAGCGTGGGCGCCAGGCGCATGCCGAGCTGCTTGGCGACCTCGGAGCGCAGCAGCCCCTTGGCCGACTCCAGCGCCGCCGCGGTGGCGACGAGCTGGGCCTCCTCGTCGTCGGTGGCGCCGGGGCCGGCGGCGCCCAGCACGGTGTAGAAGACGCTGGCGTGCTGGGTGTCGCCGGTGACGCGCACGTCGGTGACGGTCACGAAGCCCAGACGCGGGTCCTTGACCCGACGCTCGAGCATCTCGGCGACGATCACCTGGATCCGGTCGGCGATCTTGCGCACCCGGGGGTTGGTCATAGTTCTGTCCTGCTCATGAGTTGGTGTCGCTCGCGGTGCGAGCCCGTCGGACCGCGAGCGGAGCGAGCCTGGTCCGGCGGAACAGGAGAGGCGGCGAGCGGAGCGAGCGCCATGCCTTCCTGTCCCGCCGGAGGCGGGAGGCCCGTCAGGCCCGCGGGATCTCCTTCATCTCGAAGGCCTCCACGACATCGCCCTCCTTGATGTCCTGGAAGTTCTTGAGCACCAGACCGCACTCGAAGCCCTCGCGGACCTCGGAGGCGTCGTCCTTCTCCCGCTTCAGCGAGGCCAGGTCGAGGTTGTCGGCCACGACGTTGCCGTCGCGGATGACCCGCACCTTCGCGTTGCGCCGGATCAGGCCGCTGGTGACCATGCAGCCCGCGATGTTGCCGATCTTGGAGGAGCGGAAGATCGCGCGGATCTCCGCCTGACCCAGGGTCGACTCCTCGTAGATGGGCTTGAGCATGCCCTTGAGGGCCGCCTCGATCTCCTCGATCGCCTGGTAGATGACCGAGTAGTAGCGGATCTCGACACCCTCCTTGTCGGCCATCTCGGTCGCCTTGCCCTGGGGCCGGACGTTGAAGCCGATGATGATCGCGTCGGAGGCAGCGGCGAGGTCGACGTTGGTCTCGGTGATCGCACCGACACCGCGGTCGATGACCCGCAGGCTGACCTCGTCGCCGACGTCGAGGCCGGACAGGGCGTCCTCGAGCGCCTCGACCGAGCCGGACACGTCGCCCTTGAGGATCAGGTTGAGCTCCTGGCTCTCCCCCTTCTCCATGGAGGCCATGAAGTCCTCGAGCGTGCGGCGGACGCGACGCTTGGCCTGCATGGCCGCACGCTCGCGCGCCTCGCGCTTCTCGGCGATCTGGCGGGCCATCCGGTCGTCGTCGACGACCAGGAAGTTCTGGCCCGCACCCGGGGTGGCCGTCAGGCCCAGCACCATCGCGGGACGCGACGGGTCGGCCTCGGTGATCGACTCGCCGTGCTCGTCGAGCATGGCGCGCACCCGGCCGTACGCCGGACCCGCCACGATCGAGTCGCCCACGCGCAGCGTGCCGCGCTGGACCAGGATCGTGGCGACCGGACCGCGACCGCGGTCGAGGTGCGCCTCGATGACCAGGCCCTGCGCGTCCTGCTCGGGGTTGGCCCGCAGGTCGAGCGAGGCGTCGGCGGTCAGCACGACGGCCTCGAGCAGCTTGTCGAGGTTGAGCTCGGACTTGGCCGAGACGTCGACGAACATCGCGTCGCCGCCGTACTCCTCGGGCACCAGGCCGTACTCGGAGAGCTGACCACGGACCTTGGTCGGGTCCGCGCTCTCCTTGTCGATCTTGTTGACCGCGACCACGATCGGCACACCGGCCGCCTTGGCGTGGTTGAGCGCCTCGATGGTCTGGGGCATCACGCCGTCGTCGGCCGCGACCACGAGGATCGCGATGTCGGTGGCCTGGGCACCACGAGCACGCATCGAGGTGAACGCCTCGTGACCCGGGGTGTCGATGAAGGTGATGCGTCGCTCGTTGCCGTCGACGTCGGTGGTGACCTGGTAGGCACCGATGTGCTGGGTGATGCCACCGGCCTCCTTGTCGACGACGTTGGCGCTGCGCAGCGCGTCGAGGAGCTTGGTCTTGCCGTGGTCGACGTGACCCATGACGGTGACGACCGGCGGCCTCACCATCAGGTCGGACTCGTCGCCCTCGTCCTCACCGAACTCGAGGTCGAAGGACTCCAGCAGCTCGCGGTCCTCGTCCTCGGGCGAGACGACCTGCACGACGTAGTTGAGCTCCTCGCCGATCAGCTCGAGCGTCGCGTCGTTGACCGACTCGGTCGCGGTGACCATCTCGCCGAGGTGGAAGAGCATCTGCACCAGCTGGGCGGCGTCGACGCCGACCTTCTCGGCGAAGTCGGTCAGCGAGGCGCCGCGCGCCAGGCGCACGACCTCGCCGTTGCCCTTGCGGACGCGCATGCCGCCCAGGGTCGGGGCCTCCATGGCCTCGAACTCCTGACGACGTGCCCGCTTCGACTTGCGACCACGACGCGAGGGACCGCCGGGACGCCCGAAGGCACCCTGGGTCTGGCCGCGCTGGCCGGGACGACCGCCGCCGGGGCGGCCACCGCCGCCGGGGCGACCGGCGAAGCCGCCGGGCGCGCCACCGGGACGACCCGGGGCACCGGCGCCACCGCGACCGGGAGCACCGGGACGGCCACCGGGGCCGGGACGGCCGGCGCCGGGAGCGGGACGACCGCCGGGGCCCGAGCCGAAGGCGGCCGGGGACTTGGGCATCATCGCCGGGTTGGGGCGCGGCATGCCGGAGCGCCCGGGGGCGCCGCCGTCACGACCGGCAGGCGGACGCGGCGGGCGCTGGTCGCCGGCGCCGGGCGCCGACGGGCCGCGCTCGCCACCGGGAGCCGGGCTGGGCTTGCGGCCCATGCCCTGGCTCGAGGAGAACGGGTTGTTGCCCGGACGCGGGGTGCCGGGACGACCGACGGGCCGCGGGGCCGGCTTGCCGCCCTCGCCGCCGTCGGACTTGGCGGCCGGGGCCTGGGGCTCGGCCTTCTCGGGGGCGGGCTTGGCGGCCGGACGCGGAGCCGGCTTGGGGCCCGGACGCGGCGCGGACGCGGCGGCGGGCGCCTCGGCGGCGGGCGCGGCAGGGGTCTCGGGGGCGGCGGGCGCCTCCGGAGCGGGCGCCTGCTCAGCGGCGGGCGCCTCGGGGGCCGGGGCCTCGGGGGCGGCGGCCGGCTTGGGCGCCTTGGGGCCCGGCTTGGGGCCGGGGCGGGCGGAGGAGGCCGGGCTGGCCGGGGCGGGGCTGGCAGGCGCCTGGGCCTTCAGCTTGTCGCCGTACTCCTTGCGGAAACGCATCTCCGCAGGGAGCTCCACGGTGGAGCTCGCCGACTTGACGAACTCCCCCATCTCCTTGAACTTCTCGAGAACGAACTTGCTCTCGACGCCGAACTCCTTGGCGAGCTCGTGTACGCGGGTCTTGGCCACAATTCTCCTTCTGGCCCCAGACCCGGGTCACGGGCGTCCTGGGGACCGTTAGTGGTGGTGCAAACTCATCGGGAAGAACTCATCGAGTGCTCATGAGCTGCTGCTCCAGTTCCTGGTCGTCCGGGCGGTCATCGGACCGCCTCGCTGTCTTCGGTGCTGCTGATCGTGCTGCTGGCCGCGAGGTGCTCGGCCACCGGTGCGCTGGAGAGCCCCGGCCCGCCGCTGACGCGCAGCGCGCGGGCGAATGCCTTCCTCCGCACGGCGAGGTCGAGACACGCGGTCGTGGGGTGCAGGTGCGCCCCGCGGCCGGCCGCGCCGCCCCCGGGATCGGGCACGACGGCCGGGTGGCCGTGCGAGTCCGAGCCGACGACGAGACGCAACAGCTCGTCCTTGGTGGCCCGCTCCCGACATCCCACGCAGGTGCGGACGGGCCCGCTGGACGCGGGATCGGCCGTGGGCGCAGGGACAACGTCTGGATGGACCACCACCGACAACCTTAGCGGGTCGGACCTCCAGGCACCGAACCGGGAGGCTCAGGAGGGAGGGGCCACGACCTCGGTCTCGCGGGGGGCCTCGTCGCTGCGGATGTCGATGCGCCACCCGGTCAGCCGAGCGGCCAGGCGGGCGTTCTGCCCCTCCTTGCCGATGGCCAGCGAGAGCTGGAAGTCGGGCACCACCACGCGCGCCGAGCGCGCGGCCGCGTCGACGATCTCGACCGAGGTGACCCGGGCCGGCGACAGCGCGGAGGCGACCAGGGCCGCGGGGTCCTCGGCCCAGTCCACGATGTCGATCTTCTCGCCGTTGAGCTCGGCCATCACGCTGCGCACCCGCTGGCCCATCGGCCCGATGCACGCCCCCTTGGGGTTGACGCCCGACGCGCTGCTGGTCACTGCCATCTTCGTGCGGTGCCCGGCCTCGCGGGCCACGGCCGCGATCTCGACGGTGCCGTCGGCGATCTCGGGGACCTCGAGGGCGAAGAGGCGCTTGACCAGGTTGGGGTGCGAGCGCGAGAGCGTGATCTGGGGGCCGCGCATGCCCTTGCGCACCGAGACGACCAGGCACTTGATCCGGGTGCCGTGGCTGTAGTCCTCGCCGGGGACCCGCTCGCTGACGGGCAGCAGGGCCTCGAGCTTGCCGAGGTCGACCATGACGTCGTCGGGGTTGCGACCCTGCTGGATCACGCCCGAGACGATGTCGCCCTCCTTGCCGGCGAACTCGCCGAAGCGCAGGTCGTCCTCGGCGTCGCGCAGCCGCTGCAGCATGATCTGCTTGGCCGTGGTGGCCGCGATCCGCCCGAAGCCCTGCGGGGTGTCCTCGAACTCGCCGATCTTCTTGCCGTCGTCGTCGAGCTCGGCGGCCAGCACCGTGACGTGCCCGGTCTTGCGGTCCAGCTCGACCCGCGCCTCCTCGTAGGCGCCCGAGGTCTTCTGGTAGGCCATCAGCAGCGCCTGCTCGATCGCCTCGACCAGGACCTCGAAGGAGATCTCCTTCTCGCGCTCCAGCATCCGCAGGATGCTCATGTCGATGTCCATCAGGCGTCCTCTCCCGACTCGTCGGTGTTCTCGTCGGTGATCTCGTCCCCGTCGCCGTCCTGGTCGTCGTCCTGGTCGCCGTCCTGGTCGCCGTCCTGGTCGCCGTCGGGCTCGGCGGCGGTGGCCGGGCGGTTGAACTCGACCTGCACCAGGGCCTTGGTCGCGTCGGCGTAGCGCACCTCGCGCTCGGCGCCGTCGACCTCGACGGTGGCCGACTCGGGTCCCGCGGTGAGGATGCGGCCGGTCAGGGTGGTCCCGTCGGCCGTGGTGAGCTTGACCAGGCGGCCGGTGTTGCGCCGCCAGTGCCTCTCCAGCGTGAGCGGGCGGTCCACGCCGCGCGAGGTCACCTCGAGGGTGTAGGGCTGCTCCCCCATCACGTCGGACTCGTCGAGGACCCGGTTGACCTCGCGGGTGGCCTCGGCCACGTCGTCGAGCGTCACGCCGCCGTCCTTGTCCACGGCCACGCGCAGCACCCGCCGCTTGCCGGCCGGAGTGATCTCCACGGCCTCGACGTCGAGCTCGAGGGCCAGCAGCGGCGCGACGAGCTCCGCCTCGATCCGGTCCCTGGTGGTGTCCTGGTTGGGCTGGGTCACGGGTCGGAGACCTCCGGTGTTCTCTTGTGCTGGTGCGGGCGTTGCGGTGCAGCCACGATAGCCCCTGTCCGGCCCGGGACGCGCTTCGGCCGGTAGGGTCGGGCGGTGCCCCACGAGCCCTCCGCGACCCGTCGTACCGCGTTGCGTGCCCTCGCAGCCGGGGCTCCCCTGCCGCTGCTGCTGGGCGCCTGCAACGACGCGCCCGCGACCGATCTCACACCCGACGCGAGCAGCGAGGACCCCGACGTGGCCGTCGTCGCCGGGGTGCTGGGCGAGGTCGGCGCCCTGGTCGCGCTGCTCGAGGCGACCCGCGCCCGGCACGGCGCGCTGCGCCGGCCGCTCGCGCCGGCGCTGCGGGCGCACCGGGCCCAGCTCGAGGCGGTGCTGGCCACCGGCGCCGACGACCCCGGCCCCCGGGGACGGGCACGGGTGCCGGGCCGTCCGGCCGCCGCCCTCGACGCGGTGCGCGAGCGCGAGGAGACCGCCCGCCGGCGGCTCGTCGACCTCGCGGTCGACGCCGAGAGCGGCGCCCTGGCCAGGCTGGTGGCCGCGGTGTGCGCCGGGGTGTCCCAGCAGCAGGTGCTGCTGGGCGAGGTCTCCCCCGCCGGTGGTGCCTGATGGGCACCGTCGAGGCGCTGCAGGAGGCCCTGGCCGCCGAGCACGCCGCGATCCACGTCTACGGCACGCTCGGCGCGGCCACCTCCCTCTCGGCGACGCCCGAGCTCTACGAGCGGGTCTCGCTGGCCTGGGCCGGCCACCGCGGTCGCCGCGACGCCCTCGAGGTCGAGCTGCGTGGGCTCGGTGAGGAGCCGGTGGGCACCCGGGCGGCGTACGACGCCCCGGGCCCGTACGGCACCCCCGAGCAGATCTCGGCCACCGCGGCGCTGCTGGAGCAGCGCTGCGCCTCGACGTACGCCGCGCTGGTGGCGGCCACCTCGGGGGCTCGCCGGCGAGCGGCGGTCGCGGTGCTGACCGAGACCGCGGTGGCGGTGCTCGGCTTCGGCGGCGCGGCCGAGCCGCTGCCGGGGCTGGGTCAGCCGCGCTGACTGTGAGGATTCCCTTCGCAGCCTGATGCTGCTGGGCTGTGGTCGGTGACCACGGACGTGACCCATGCTCTGACTGGCCTTGTGCCTTCGCCAGGACTTGTCCGTTCGTGGTTGCCGGCCCCGGCCCGGTCGGAGTAGCTGGCCTGATCAGGAGCTTGACCGCCGGCGTTACCGCGCCGGCGTGTCCCGTCACAGTCCTGCCGAATCTCCGCCCTGGACCGGAACCACGTCCCCGTCCATGGCAAGGAGAGAACGCATGACCAGTCTGACTGATGTCGTCGATGTCGTCATCGGTGTCGATACCCACGTCCACACTCACTCGGCGGCCGCAATCGATGCACACACCGGCGCGGTGATCGAGGAGATCACGGTCGAGACCACCGCACAGGGGTACGACGAGCTCGTGGAGTTCGCTGAGGAGCACCCGCTACGCGCCTGGGCGATCGAGGGCACCGGCGGCCACGGCGCCGGGCTCACCAGGCACCTGCAGCGCGGTGAGGAGTTCGTGATCGAGCTCGATCGACCCGAACGGGCCAAGCGTCGCAACGGCGCCAAGTCCGACCCGCTGGACGCGGTCCGGGCAGCCCGGGAGGCCCTGGCGCGTCCCCGGCTCGGCACCCCTCGTCGTGGCGGTGACCGGCAAGCGTTGTCGGTGTTGTTGGCGACCCGGCGCTCGGCAGTCGAGGGCGCCACCGTTGCTCAGCGCCAGCTGTTCAGCCTGGTCATCGCCGCGCCCGAACCCCTCCGTGCCCGGTTCCGCGGCCAGAAGCTGCCGGCGATGGTCAGGACCGCCGCCGCGCTGCGCATGCACGCCTCGTGGGACACCGAGACCACCACCACCGCCGCCATGCTCCGGACCCTGGCTAAGCGCTCACAAGAGCTGAGCAAGGAGGCCGCAGAGCACCAACGCGCGATCGTGGCGATCGTCCGGTCCTGGCGACCCGATCTGCTCGCCCAGCTCGGGGTCGGACCGATCGTGGCCGCGGTGGTGCTGTGCGCCTGGTCCCACCCAGGGCGGATCCACTCCGAGGCCGCCTTCGCGATGCTCGCTGGTGTCGCGCCCATCCCGGCCAACAGCGGCCAGACCACCACCCGCTACCGGCTCAACCCCTACGGCGACCGGCAGCTGAACCGGGCCCTGCACACCGTGACCGTCACCCGCATGGCCTGCCACCAGCCAACCCGCGACTACCGCGACCGGCGCACCGCCGAGGGCAAGACCAGTCCCGAGATCAAACGCTGCCTCAAGCGCTACATAGCCAGAGACCTTTACCGACTACTCGAACACCCTCAGACCACTTGACGATCCATAGGAGCGTCCGGGCGGCACCCGTCGGCGACCCCGGCCGCCTGCGAGGGAGTCCCGAGATCTCCCCCGCAGGCGTGGCGTCAGGAGCGCCCTGCTGGGGGGCCCGGCGCTCCTGACGCCTAGATCATGCCCTGCGCCGCACCCCCACGCCCCCCACTCGCCTCCTCACAAACCTGCAATGCAACTAACTGCAGCGGCCCGGGACGACCCCGGACCGACCCGGGGAGGGCCCGGGAAGGGCCCGGGAAGGGCCGGCCGGGGTCACCGGTAGGCGGCGAAGGCCTGGTTGGCCCGGCTCGACTGGCCGGGGGTGAACTCGAGGTAGCAGTCGTCGTAGCTGTAGTCCATGAAGTTGTGGATCGGGTCGAGGCCGGGCAGCGAGCACGAGTCGCGTCCGGCCGGGCAGCCGGTGGTCGAGCTCGACTGGGCCGGGGTGTCGGCGACCAGGTCGTTGCTGCTCGTGCAGCCGCCCTGGAACGTGTGGTAGAGCCCCAGCCAGTGGCCCGCCTCGTGGGTGGTGGTCTCGCCGGCGGCGTAGTTGGTCGCCGAGCCGCCCGGCACCGTCGTGTAGTTGACCCGGATGCCGTCGATCGCGCCGTTGCGGGCGTAGTCCCACGGGAAGGTGGCCACGCCGAGGTAGGCGAAGTCCACGAGCCAGATGTTGAGCGCGTCGGCGCCGCCCTGGCGGGTCTGGCGGCGGTAGGTGGAGGACTGCTTGTCCTGGTGCCAGCTCGTGTTGCTGTACCGGTCGATGCCGGCCAGCGTGAAGCGGAAGCCGGTGTCGGTGGCGCTGGCCGACTTCTGGCCCGCGAAGCTGCGGTTGAGCACGTCTACCTGCTGCTGGATGCGGCTGTCGCTGACGTCGCCGCCGCCCGCGGAGTCGCGCATCACGTGCACGTAGACCGGGACGGTGCCGCCCGCGCGGGCGGCCGTGGCCGGCCTGGTGCCGCGCGCCTCGAGGCGGCGGGCCATGTCGCGCTCGATGCGCCGCTGCTCGCGGCGCGTCACCTCGCGGTGGTCGGTGCCGCGCGGGCCGCCACGCGCGGCCTCGGTGCCGTCGTGGCCGCCCTCGACGCACTCGGCGACGCGCGGGGTCAGGGTGTCGAGCGGCACCTGGGCGGAGGCGGGGGCGGCGAGCGCGGTGCCGACCAGGACGCCGGCCAGGGCGGGGGTGGCCAGGGCCAGCAGGGCGGCGGGGAGACGGTGCGACAGGGTCATCTGCGGGGTTCCTCGATCTACGCGGGGCCGCAGGGTGAGCGGCCGGTGCGCTGATCGTGGCCCGGCCGAGGGCCGGCGGCGAGGCCCGCGCCCCCTCCTCTTCGTGCAGTGCACGAACCTGCAGAAGTGCGGTGCCGGCTAGCGCCAGCCCGAGACGATCGCGTGCACGTCGGCGAGGCGGTGGGCCACGGCGTCGGGGACGCCCTCGGTGTGGCCGACCTGGCCGGCGGGGATTCGGCTGTGCGGCACGTGCACCGCGCGCATCCCGGCCTGCTGGGCGCCCCACACGTCGTCGTAGAGCCGGTCGCCGACGTAGACGCAGCGGGCCGGGTCGTCGACGCCCACCGCGTGCATGGCGGCGCGGAAGGCGTGCGGGGAGGGCTTGGTCCACTCGATCTCGCTGGAGTAGACGTCGCCGTCGACGAGGCCGTAGACCCCGTCGCGCTCGAGGAACCCGACGTGCCACTCGCGCGGCCACAGCGTGTTGGACAGGACGCCGACCTTGATGCCGTCGGCGCGCAGCGCCTCCCACAGCGGACGCACCTCGGGGTCGGTCGCGGTGTGCGGCTCCCAGAACTCGAAGTAGGCCGCGAGCAGGTCGGGGTCGTGGTCGAGCCCGGCCTCCTCGAAGAGGTCGGCCACGGTGGCGCTGCGCTGGTGGTCGCGGCTGCGCCCCCACACCACCTCTCCCGCACCGAGCAGCCGGGCGGCGTGCTCCCCGCGGTCGTCGAGCAGGTCGTCGTCGGCGGTGCTCGGGGTGCGGCGTACGGCGCCGGCCAGCGCGAGCGACTCGGCGTGGAAGTCGACGTCGTGCCAGCGGGTCAGGGTGCCGCCCCAGTCGAAGATGACGGCGTCCACCCCCGGTCCGCCGGGCACGCCCGGCACGCGCGCCCCCGCGGCGCTCACCGGCCTACGAGGTCGACCAGGTGGGCGACGACGTGGTCGGCGGCGACCCCGGTCTTCTCGCCCGTGGCGCGGTCCTTGACCTCGACCTCGCCGGTCTCGGCCAGACCGCGGCCCACCACGACGATGGTCGGCACCCCGATGAGCTCGGCGTCCTTGAACTTCACGCCGGGGCTGACCTTGCCGACGCGGTCGTCGTAGAGCACCTCGACGCCGGCCTCGGCCAGCTCGTGGGCGATCCGCTCGGCGGCGGCGATGATCGACTCGTCCTTGCCGGCGGCGACCAGGTGCACGTCGGCCGGGGCGACGTTGCGCGGCCAGCACAGCCCGATGTCGTCGAGGGTGCCCTCGGCCACCGCGGCGACCGCGCGGGTCACACCGATGCCGTAGGAGCCCATCGTGACGGTGACCAGCTTGCCGTTCTCGTCGAGCACCCGCAGGTCGAGCGCCTCGGCGTACTTGCGGCCGAGCTGGAAGATGTGGCCCATCTCGATGCCGCGCGAGGTCCGCAGGGTCCCGTCGTCGCAGCGCGGGCAGGAGTCGCCCTCGCGCACGTCGGCGGCCTCGATGGTGCCGTCGGGGGTGAAGTCGCGCCCGGCGACGAGGTCGAGCACGTGGCTGCCGTCGACGTTCGCGCCGGTGACCCAGCGGGTGCCCTCGACCACGCGCGGGTCGACCAGGTAGCGGATGCCCGAGTCGCTCTCCTCGCCCAGCACGCCGGGGCCGATGTAGCCCTTGACCAGGGCGGGGTGCTCCTTGAGCGCCGCCTCGTCCATCGGCTCGACCTCGATGGGCTCGAGCTGGCCCTCGAGGCGCTTGAGGTCGACCTCGCGGTCGCCGGGCACGCCGATGGCCAGCGCCTCGCGCTCCCCGGTGGGGTGGCGCAGCTGCACGAGCACGTTCTTGAGGGTGTCGGCGGCCGTCCAGGCCCGGTCACCCCGGGGGTGCTCGGCGTTGAGGTGGTCGACCAGCGTCTCGATGGTCGGCGTCGCGGGCGTCTGCTCGGCGTGGGCGGCCGGCGCGTCGTCGTAGGCCACCGGCGCGGGAGCGCGCACCTCGACTGCCTCGACGTTGGCGGCGTAGTCGCAGGTCGTGCAGCTGACGTAGGTGTCCTCGCCGACCTCGGCCTTGGCCAGGAACTCCTCCGAGCGCGAGCCGCCCATGGCGCCCGACGTCGCCTTCACCACGACGTACTCGAAGCCGAGCCGGTCGAAGATGCGCACGTAGGCGTCGCGGTGCTGCTGGTAGCTCTCGTCGAGCCCGGCGTCGTCGACGTCGAAGGAGTAGGAGTCCTTCATCGTGAACTCGCGCCCGCGCAGCAACCCCGCGCGGGGGCGCGCCTCGTCGCGGTACTTCGTCTGGATCTGGTAGATCGAGAGCGGCAGGTCCTTGTAGGAGGAGTAGAGGTCCTTGACCACGAGGGTGAACATCTCCTCGTGGGTGGGGCCGAGCAGGTAGTCGGCGTCCTTGCGGTCCTTGAGCCGGAAGATGCCGTCGCCGTACTCGGTCCAGCGCCCGCTGGCGTCGTAGGGCTCGCGGGGCAGCAGCGCCGGGAAGCTCAGCTCCTGGGCACCGATGCCGTCCATCTCCTCGCGCACGATGGCCTCGATGTTGCGCAGCACCCGCAGGCCCAGCGGCAGCCAGGTGTAGATGCCCGGGGCGGCGCGGCGGATGTAGCCGGCGCGCACCAGGAGGCGGTGGCTGGGGACCTCGGCGTCGGCCGGGTCCTCGCGCAGCGTCCGCACGAACAGCTGGGACATCCGCAGGATCCGGGCAGAGCTCCGCGTCGAGGCAGTCATGCGCGCAAGGGTACGGCGAGCGGCTGCTGGTCCGCGCACCGGTTTCGGGCTCGCCCGGACGAGCAGCCGTGCCCCCTCAGAACATGACGGTGGAGAACCGCGCGGTCTCCTCGAAGCCGACGGTGCGGTAGGCCCGGCGGGCGGCGGTGTTCCACTCGTTGACGTAGAGCGAGACCGTCGGCGCGACCTCGCGGCGCACGATCTCCGCGACCGCGGCCATCCCGCCGACCGCCAGGCCCTCGCCTCGCCGGTCGGGGGCGACCCAGACGCCCTGGATCTGCGCGGCGTGCGGGGAGGTGCAGGCGACCTCGGCCTTGAAGACCAGCCGGCCGCCGTCGAAGCGGGCGAAGGACCAGCCGCGGCTGACCAGCTGGGCGACGCGGGCGCGGTAGAGGTCGGCCCCTCCCCCGGCCTCGGGCGAGAGCCCGACCTCCTCGGTGTACATCGCCACGCACGCCGGGTAGAGCAGGTCCATGTCCTCGCGGGTCGTACGCCGCACCCGGGGGTCGGCCGCGACCGCCGCCGGGCCCGACAGCTCGAGGTGGGGCTGGCGCCAGCGGGTCTCGCGCGGCGGGCCCCAGGAGCCCGACACGACCTGCCAGAAGGCCCGCACCGCGTCGTGGGGACCCACGATCGTCGACACCGAGCGGCTGCGCGACAGGGCGCGCTCGGCGAAGGCCCGGGCGTCGTCGGGGGTGGCGTTGACCGGGACCAGGTTGGCGCCCACGTGGCAGGCGGCCACCAGGCGCCCGTCGGCGTACCGGCCCCAGACCTCGCCGCCGAGCCAGCGCGGCTCGAGGTTCGTGCTGCGCGCGCGGTGCTCGACGAAGACGTTGACCACGGGGTCGCGCTCGCTGAGCGCGAGGAAGTCCGCCAGGTCGGCGGCTCCGAGCACTCGGACGCCGTGGCGGGTGGTCAGCACGTCGCCGAGCCTACGTGTCGGGGAGGTCTCAGCCGACGGAGATCTCGGCGGAGGAGCCGTCGACGCTCTCCATGCCCTCGGCGATGCGCATGGCCTCCTCGATCAGGGTCTCGACGATCTTCGACTCGGGCACGGTCTTGATGACCTCGCCCTTGACGAAGATCTGGCCCTTGCCGTTGCCGGAGGCGACACCCAGGTCGGCCTCGCGGGCCTCGCCGGGGCCGTTGACGACGCAGCCCATCACGGCCACCCGCAGCGGCACCTCGAGGCCCTCCAGGCCGGCGGTGACCTCGTCGGCGAGCTTGTAGACGTCGACCTGGGCGCGCCCGCACGAGGGGCAGGAGACGATCTCGAGGCGGCGCGGCTTGAGGTTGAGCGACTCCAGGATCTGCAGGCCGACCTTGACCTCCTCGACCGGCGGGGCGCTCAGGCTGACCCGGATCGTGTCGCCGATGCCCTGGGCCAGCAGGTGGCCGAAGGCCACCGACGACTTGATGGTGCCCTGGAAGGCCGGGCCCGCCTCGGTGACCCCGAGGTGCAGCGGCCAGTCGCCCTCGGCGGCGAGCATCTCGTAGGCGCGCACCATCACGACCGGGTCGTTGTGCTTGACCGAGATCTTGAAGTCGCGGAAGCCGTGCTCCTCGAAGAGACCGGCCTCCCACTTCGCCGACTCGACCAGCGCCTCGGGGGTCGCCTTGCCGTACTTCTCCAGCAGCCGCTTGTCGAGGCTGCCGGCGTTGACGCCGATGCGGATCGAGGTGCCGCGGTCCTGCGCGGCCCGGGCGATCTCCTTGACCTGGTCGTCGAACTTGCGGATGTTGCCCGGGTTGACGCGCACGGCCGCGCACCCGGCGTCGATCGCCGCGAAGACGTACTTGGGCTGGAAGTGGATGTCGGCGATCACCGGGATCTGCGACTTCTGCGCGATCGCCGGCAGCGCCTCGGCGTCGTCCTGGCTGGGGCAGGCGACGCGCACGATGTCGCAGCCGCTCGCGGTCAGCTCGGCGATCTGCTGCAGCGTCGAGTTGATGTCGGAGGTCAGCGTGGTGGTCATCGACTGCACCGAGACCGGGTGGTCGCTGCCCACCCCCACCTTGCCGACCTGGATCTGACGGGTCTGGCGGCGCGGGGCCAGCACCGGCGGGGGTGCTGCGGGCATGCCCAGGTTGATCTCGGTCATGGCGCCAGGCTACTCACCGGCCCCTCGCCGGACGTCATACGGGCGGGAGGTCCCCTCGTGCTGGACGTATGCAGCGGTGGGCTGACAACCGTAGTGAGTGGCTGTCCGGTTGTCCGCTCACCCCTGGCCCGGCCGGTCGCGGGGCAGCGGTGGGCCAGCAACCGGACGTCGGTGCCGGTCGGTTGCTAGCTCACCGCCCCCAAGCGAGTACGTCGTCCCTGCGCCCGCGCGCGTCGAGGACCCACCTGGTCCGAGAGACGCGTCCACAGGACCGCGAAGCCCGCCCCGACGTCCGGCGGCGGGCCGTCGTAGCCGTGGGCGACCAGCTCGCGGTGGATGGTGCCGACCAGCGTCCTCGGGTGCTTCAGCCGTTCCTTGGTCACCTGGACGTAGCCGACACCGTGCCCGCGGTACAGGTGGTAGCGATCCAGGTCGGCGACGTAGACGGCTCGCTCCTCCTGGTGCTGCACGCCCTCGTACTCGACTGCGGTGTGCCACTGCCTGAACAAGAGGTCGGCGATCACGCGTACCCCGTCGAGCTCCATCGCGCCGTTCGGCTCGGGGGCCGGCAGCTTGGCGAAGACGACGATCGCTCGCAGCTCTGACTCAGGCAACGACCGGCTGCGCCCATCAAGGTGATCGCTCACCCACACCGCTTCGTGGGCACCAGCGCGCCACGGCGCCTCGAGAGCCAGCTCGACCAGCCCCGCGAGCGTCATGTGCCCGTGGTGCAGCAACCAGTCCCCGACCTTGATGGCGTCGACCACCCTCGCTCGTGCGCAGTAGGCCAGGTAGGCGGCCGTCGGCGTGACGCCGTCAGCATCGAGCGGTGGGAGCCGCACGGTGCGGTGGAGGAAGATCCCGTCCAGAGCAAGGTGATGATCTCCCTGGACGACGAACCTCAAGGGCGTGTCGGCGCCGATGTCGAGCCCCAGCAGCCGCAGACGCGTCTCGGCCGTCGGGTGCGCCCGCTCGGGGAGGGCCAGCCGGGCGGCGAGCAGCCGCTGCTCCCACGTCAGGACGGTGTCGCGACAGGCCCAGACGCCGGGGTGCAGCCGCACGAAACGGCGACCCTGCAACATCCTGCTGCTCACGTCGGCGGCTTGCGCGGAGGCTCTGGTGAACGGGCCGGACCGCAGCTGCTCGGGGATCTCTCGCATGCGACGAGGTTCGTACGCACCAGCGACCCCACCCGGTGCGGACGGCGACGTTGTGCACGACGCCGCCGCGCGGGCCCCCTGTGCACGACGCCCGGCCAGCCACGACTGACCAGCGGTGAGCTGGCAACCAGACCTCGGTCCTCAATGGTTGCTGGCTCACCGCGCTGCGGCGTCGGCGTCGAGCCGCGGTGAGCCAGCAACCCGAACCCGGACCCTTTCGGTTGCCAGCTCACCGCTTCAGACACGGTCCCGCGGCCGGGGCGGCTACTGCAGGCCCAGCTCCATCGGGACGACCAGGTCGGCGACGATCAGGACGACGCCCATCACCAGCAGGGCGGAGGCCACGACGTAGGCGACGGGGAGCAGCTTGGCGGCGTCGACGTAGCCGGGGTCGGGGCGGCGGCGCAGGCGGGCCCAGCCGCGACGGATCCACTCCCAGGCGGCGCTGGCGATGTGGCCGCCGTCGAGCGGGAGCAGCGGCACGAAGTTGAAGACGCCGATGAAGAAGTTGAAGCCGGCGATCAGCGAGAGCAGGAAGACCGACTTCTCGGCGATCGGGAACGACTCGGCCGAGGTCACCTCGCCGGCGATCCGGCCGCCGCCGACGATCGAGATGGGGCTGTCGGCGGCGCGCTCCTGCACCCCGACCACGGCCAGCGCGACGTCCCACACCTTGACCGGCAGGGTGGCCAGGGCCACGACGGTGTCCTTGGCCATCCCGCCCATCTCCTGCAGCGTGAACAGCGGGCCGCCGCGCACGACCTCGAGGTGCGAGGTGGGGGTGACGCCCAGGAAGCCGACCTGGGTCAGCGTCACGTCGGTGTCGGAGGTGGGGCGCGCCTGCACCGTGGTCGAGGTGGTGCCGGTGCGGACCTGGCCGTCGCGCTCGTAGCCGATGACGGCCTCGCCACCGGCGTTGTCACGGATCAGCGAGCGCAGCTGGTCCCACCCGGTGACGGCGACGCCGTTGAAGGAGGTGACCGTGTCGCCCGGGCGCAGCCCCGCCACGTACGCCGGGCTCGGCGGGTCGCTCGCCCGGCACTCGCGCACGCCGTCCTCGTAGGGGATCACGCAGGTGGAGACCGAGTCGATGACCGGGGCCCCGGCGTCGGGCTCGACACTGCGCTGGCCGTAGGTGGAGAAGATGCCCAGGAAGAGCAGGAAGGCGATCAGGATGTTGACCGACGGTCCGCCGGCCATCACCACGATCTTCTTCCACGACGCCATCTTGTAGAAGAGCCGGTCCTCGTCCTCGTGGCGCACCAGCTCCCACTCGGCGGCGCGCGCGTCGGAGATGAGCTGGGTGAACATGCCGGTGTTCGACTTGCGCACCCGGGTGACGGTGTTGCCCTCGGCGTCGACGGTCGTCTCGCCCAGCTGCTCGGCGCCCGGCGGCAGCATCCCGACGATCTTGACGTAGCCGCCGAGCGGGACCGCCTTGACGCCGTACTCGGTCTCGCCGACCTGCTTGCTCCAAACGGTCGGGCCGAAGCCGATGAAGTACTGCGTCACCTTCCCGCCGAACTTCTTGGCCGGGATCATGTGGCCCAGCTCGTGCAGCCCGATGGAGACCAGGATGGCGAGCACGAAGAGCACCACGCCGAGGAGGTAGAGCAGGGCGGTCATGCGGGGCTTCCTTGCCGGATCAGGTCGGCGGCCGCCTCGCGGGCCCAGGCATCGGCCGCGAGCACGTCGTCGAGGGTGAGGTGCTGCGCCGAGCCTACGTCGTGGGACCGCACCACCGCCTGCACCATCTCGACGATCCGCACGAACGGCAGCCGGCCGTCGCGGAAGGCCTGCACGCACACCTCGTTGGCGGCGTTGTAGACGCACGGGGCGGTGCCGCCGCGCTCCCCCGCCTCACGGGCCAGCGCGACCGCGGGGAACGCCTCGTCGTCGAGGGGGTGGAACTCCCAGGTCTCGGGGCGGGTCCAGTCGACGGCCGGCGCGGCGTCGGGCACCCGGTCGGGCCAGGCCAGGCCGAGCGCGATCGGGATGTGCATGGTCGGCGGGCTGGCCTGCACCAGCGTGGAGCCGTCGACGAACTCGACCATCGAGTGCACGACGCTCGTGGGGTGCACGACGACCTCAATCCGGTCGAAGCCGATCCCGAAGAGCAGGTGCGCCTCGATCACCTCGAGGCCCTTGTTGACCAGCGTCGCGGAGTTGATGGTCACCACGGGCCCCATCGACCAGGTCGGGTGCGCCAGCGCGTCCTCGACGCGTACGTCGGCCAGCTGGTCGCGGCTGCGCCCGCGGAACGGCCCGCCGCTGGCGGTCAGCACCAGCTTGCGCACCTCGTCGGGCGAGCCGCCGCGCAGGCACTGGGCGATCGCGGAGTGCTCGGAGTCGACCGGCACGATCTGGCCCGGCCGGGCGCGCTCGAGCACCAGCGGGCCGGCCATGATCAGCGACTCCTTGTTGGCCAGCGCCAGCGTCGTACCGGCGTCGAGAGCGGCGAGGGTGGGCCGCAGGCCGACGGCGCCGGTGATGCCGTTGAGCACCACGTCGCACTCCATCGAGGCCGCCTCGACCGACGCCTCCTCCCCCAGCCCCGAGAAGGCCGGGGCGAGCTCGGCGACCTGCTGGTCGAACAGGTCGGGCTGCGACCCGCCGGCGCTCAGCCCGACCACCCGGAACCGGTCGGGGTCGGCCCGCACGATGTCGAGGGCCTGGGTGCCGATCGACCCGGTCGAGCCGAGGATGACTACGTCTCGTCGCTGCACCGGCCCAGTCTCGCAGCCTCTCAGGCGGTCGCGGCGAACGCCTCGGCCACCACGTCGAAGGCCTCCTCGAGCAGCTCGTCGGAGATCGTGAGCGGCGGCAGGAACCGGAAGACGTTGCCCCAGGTGCCGCAGGTCAGGGTGACCACCCCGTGCGCGTGGCAGTACGCCGACGCTGCCGCGGCGCGGGCGGCGTCGGGCGTGGTGGTGCCCGGCTCGCAGAGCTCGATCGCCATCATCGCCCCGCGCCCGCGGACCTCGGCCACGACCGGGTGCTCGGCGGCCAGCGCCTCGAGCCGGCGGCCTACGAGCGCCTCGATCTCGCGGGCCCGGGCGGCCAGGTCGCCACGCTCCATCTCCTCGATCGCGCCGAGCGCGGCCGCGCAGGCGACCGGGTTGCCGCCGTAGGTGCCGCCCAGCCCACCGGCGTGCACGGCGTCCATCAGCTCCGCGCGCCCGGTCACGGCCGCGAGCGGCAGCCCGCCGGCCATGCCCTTGGCGCTGGTGACCAGGTCGGGCACGACGCCCTCGTCGTCGCAGGCGAACCAGGCGCCGGTGCGGCAGAAGCCGGTCTGGATCTCGTCGGCGACCAGCAGCACGTCGTTGGCGGTGCACCACTCGCGCAGCGCGGGCAGGAAGCCGGGGGCGGGCACGACGAAGCCGCCCTCGCCCAGCACCGGCTCGATGACCACGCAGGCGAGGTTGGTCGCGCCGACCTGCTTGTCGATGACGTCGATGGCGCGGGTCGCGGCCTCGGGCCCGGAGAGCCCGTCGCGCAGCGGGTAGGAGATCGGCGCCCGGTAGACCTCGCCGGCGAACGGCCCGAAGCCGTGCTTGTAGGGCATGTTCTTGGCCGTCATCGCCATCGTGAGGTTGGTGCGGCCGTGGTAGGCGTGGTCGAAGACCACCACCGCGTCCTTGCCGGTGGCGACCCGGGCGATCTTGACGGCGTTCTCGACCGCCTCGGCGCCGGAGTTGAACAGCGCCGACTTCTTGTCGTGCTCGCCGGGCGTCAGCCGCGCCAGCGCCTCGCAGACGTCGACGTACCCCTCGTAGGGGGTGACCATGAAGCAGGTGTGGGTGAAGGCGTCGACCTGCGCGTGCACGTTGCGCACGACGGCGGGCGCGGCGTTGCCGACCGAGGTGACCGCGATGCCCGAGCCGAGGTCGATCAGCGAGTTGCCGTCGACGTCGACGAGCACTCCCCCGCCGGCCGCGGCCACGAAGACCGGGAGCGCGGTGCCGACACCGTCGGCGACGAAGGACTTCTTGCGCTCGAGGTGCTTGACGGAAAGAGGTCCGGGGATCTCTGTCACCAGACGGCGGACCTGCGGCAGCGAGGGGCCTCCGGCGGACGGTGTGCTGTTCATGGGGACACCCTAGGAGACCAGACAGCCGTTGACGAGCGGCGACGCGGCACCGACCATTCAGACATGACGCGCTTCCCGATGTACGACGCCATCGTCCGCGGCGGCCGCTGGTTCGACGGCACCGGCGCCCCCTCCGCGGTGCGCCACCTCGGCATCCGCGACGGCGTGGTGGTCGAGGTCAGCGAGGAGCCGCTCGACGAGACCGGCTGCCCCGAGGTCGTCGACGCCGCCGGCCACTGGGTGCTGCCGGGCATGGTCGACATCCACACGCACTACGACGTCGAGGTGCTCGACGACCCCCACCTGCCCGAGTCGCTGCGCCACGGCGTCACCACGATCCTGGTCGGCTCGTGCTCGCTCTCCACCGTGCACGTCGACCCGGTCGACGCCGGGGACCTCTTCGGTCGCGTCGAGGCGATCCCGCGCCGCCACGTGATCCGCTCGGTCGGCGCGGCCAAGGACTGGTCGAGCGCCGAGGAGTACGTCGCCGCGCTCGAGGCCCGCCCACTGGGGCCCAACCTCGCCGCCTTCCTCGGTCACTCCGACATCCGCACCGCCACCATGGGCCTCGACCGGGCCACGCGGCCCGAGGTGCGCCCCACCCGCCTCGAGCAGGGCCGGATGGAGCGGATGCTCGAGGAGGCTCTCGACGCCGGCTTCGTCGGGATGTCGGCCCAGCAGCTGCTCTTCGACAAGCTCGACGGCGACACCTGCCGCTCGCGCACGCTGCCGTCGACGTACGCGAAGGGCCGCGAGATGCGCGGCCTGCGCGAGATCCTGCGCCGCCGCGGCCGCGCCCTGCAGGCCGGCCCCGACGCCTCGCACCCGCACACGATCCTGGTGCAGGCGCTGCACTCGATCGGCTGGGGCCGCGGCAGCAGCGGCCGCGCGCCGCTCAAGACCAGCCTGCTCTCGGCCGCCGACATCAAGGCGATCCCCTTCATCATCCACCTGATGCGGGGGCTGTCGGGGGCGGTCAACCGCGCCGGCGCCGACTTCCGCTGGCAGCACCTCCCGGTGCACTTCGAGGTCTACGCCGACGGCATCGACCTGGTGATCTTCGAGGAGCTCGGCTCCGGCGCCGCGGCGCTGCACCTGGCCGAGGAGGTCGCGCGCAACGAGCTGCTGCGCGACGAGGACTACCGGCGCCGCTTCCGCAAGGACTACGACTCCAAGTACGGCCCGCGGGTCTGGCACCGCGACTTCTTCGACGCCGAGATCGTGGCCTGCCCCGACCCCTCGGTCGTGGGAAGGTCCTTCGGCCAGGTCGGCGTCGAGCGCGGCGGCGTGCACCCCGTCGACGCCTTCCTCGACCTGGTGCTCGAGCACGGCACCGCCATCCGCTGGCGCACCACGATCTCCAACCACCGCCCGAAGGTGCTGCGCAGGATGGCGCAGTCGCCGGGGGTGCAGATGGGCTTCTCCGACGCCGGCGCCCACCTGCGCAACATGTCCTTCTACAACTTCGGGCTGCGGCTGCTCAAGCACGTGCGTGACGCCGACCGGGCCGGGCACCCGTTCCTGACCCCCGAGCAGGCCGTGCACCGCCTGACCGGCGAGCTGGCCGACTGGTACGACATCGACGCCGGCCACCTGCGCGTGGGCGACCGGGCCGACCTGCTGGTGCTCGACCCCGCGCGCCTCGACGACTCGCTCGAGGACTACGCCGAGGCGCCCGTCGAGCAGTACGACGGCCTCTCGCGGATGGTCAACCGCAACGACGCGACCGTCCCGCTGGTGATGGTGGGCGGCCGGGTGGTCTTCCGCGAGGGCGCGCCCACCGACGTGCTGCAGCGCGAGCGCACCGGCCGGTTCCTGCGCGCCGGGCGCACCGACCGCGCCCCGCTGCCACGCCAGGGCGAGCGGCAGCCCGCGCTCACATCTCCCTGATCCCCCAGGGGCTGCCGTAGGCGACCAGCAGGTCGAGGAACGGCACCGCGTCGAAGGCCTCCGGGCCCAGGACACCCGCGCCCGACCACACCCCGGTGGCCAGCAGCTCGAGGGCGACCACGGGGTTGACGGCGGTCTGCCAGACCACGCACTGGTGGCCGTACTCGCGCATCGTCCACTCGTTGTCGACCACGTGGTAGAGGTACGTCGAGCGCGGCTCGCCGTCGGTGCCGCGCCCGGTCACCCACAGCCCGGCGCAGGTCTTGCCGGTCATCCGCGGCCCGATGCTCGCGGGGTCGGGCAGCACGGCGGCGACCACGTCGCGAGGGCTGACCTCGACGCCCTTGACCGAGACCTTCTCGGTGGAGTCCAGGCCGAGCTGGTGCAGCACCTTGAGGATGCCGATCATCTCCTCGCCGAGGCCGTACTTGAAGGTCGCGCGCCGGCAGTCGACCCAGCGCGGCATCAGCAGCACCTCCTCGTGCTCGACGTTGACGCACTCGACCGGGCCGATGCCCTCGGGGAAGTCGAAGACCTCGGGCTCGCTGAAGGGCGCCGTGGTGTGCCAGGCACCGTCCTGCCACACCACCGGCGGGTTGAGGCACTCCTCGATCGTGGTCCACATCGAGAAGGACGGCGCGAAGACCTCGTTGCCCTGCTCGTCGGTGACCACCAGGTCGGCGCCGTCACGGGTGCCGAGCTCGTCGATCTCGCTGAACAGGTGGTCGGCGGCGTACCTGGCGAAGACGTCGGAGAGCCCCGGCTCGACCCCGATGCCGACCAGCGCCAGGCGGCCCGCGGCCTCCCAGTCGCCGGCCACCGCGAACTGCTCGTCGCCCAGCTTCACCCCCGTCTTCTCGTACGGCGCCTCCGGGTGCGGCCGCGAGAGCGACATCGCCATGTCGAGGTAGTCGGCTCCCGCCGCGAACGCCCCCTCGAAGACCGGCATGTCGAAGACCGGGTCGACGGCGTTCATCACGTGGGTGATCGCGTGCTCGCGGCACAGCGCGGCGACGGCCTGCGCGGAGGAGGCGTCGAGCTGCGCGGCGGCGTACCGCTCGTCGGTCGCGGCGGCCCGCTCGGCGCGCTCGAGGGAGTAGTCGCTGACCACGACGGTCTCGAAGAAGTCGCGGCGCGCGGCGATCGCGCAGAAGGCCGAGCCGACGCCGCCGGCCCCGACCAGCAGGATCCGCATCGGCCGGCTCACTCGCCCTGGCCGATGTAGGACATCACGTGCTTGATGCGGGTGTAGTCCTCCAGGCCGTACATCGACAGGTCCTTGCCGTAGCCGGAGTGCTTGAACCCGCCGTGCGGCATCTCGGAGACGAAGGGGATGTGGGTGTTGATCCACACCGCGCCGAAGTCGAGGCGGCGCGAGACGCGCATGGCGCGGGCGTGGTCGGCGGTCCAGACGCTGGAGGCCAGGCCGTACTGCACGCCGTTGGCCCAGCGCAGCGCCTCGGCCTCGTCGCTGAACCTCTGCACCGTCATCACCGGGCCGAAGATCTCGGTCTGCACCTGCTCGTCGTCCTGGCGCAGCCCGGAGACGACGGTGGGCTCGTAGAAGTAGCCGCGGCTGCCCTGGCGGGTGCCGCCGGTGTCGATACGGGCGTGGTCGGGCAGCCGCTCGACCATGCCGCTGACGTGGGCCAGCTGGTCGGCGTTGTTGAGCGGGCCGTAGTAGACGCCCTCGACGTCGGGCATCCCGGTGGGCATGCCCTGGGCCGCCTCGGCGAGCGCGGCGACGAACTCGTCGTGGATGCCGGGGGCGACCAGCACGCGCGTCGCGGCGGTGCAGTCCTGGCCGGCGTTGAAGAGCCCCGCGCCGGCGATCCCCTCGGCCGCCTGGGCGATGTCGGCGTCGTCGAAGACGATGACCGGCGCCTTGCCGCCCAGCTCGAGGTGCACCCTCTTCAGGTCGGTGGCCGCGGTGCCCGCGACCTCCATGCCGGCGCGCACCGAGCCGGTGATCGCCACCATCTGCGGGGTCGGGTGCGCCACCAGCGCGCGGCCGGTGTCGCGGTCGCCGCAGACGACGTTGAGCACGCCGGGCGGCAGGTGCTCCTGGCAGATCTCGGCGAGCAGGGTCGACGAGGCCGGGGTGGTGTCGCTGGGCTTGAGCACGACGGTGTTGCCGGCGGCCAGGGCCGGGGCGATCTTCCAGATCATCATCAGCAGCGGGTAGTTCCAGGGCGTCACCTGGCCCACGACCCCGATCGGCTCGCGCCGCACCCACGAGGTGTGCTCGGCCATGTACTCGCCGGCC
Organism: Nocardioides salarius; assembly: GCF_016907435.1. Taxonomy (NCBI): domain Bacteria; kingdom Bacillati; phylum Actinomycetota; class Actinomycetes; order Propionibacteriales; family Nocardioidaceae; genus Nocardioides; species Nocardioides salarius. The sequence goes on from NZ_JAFBBZ010000001.1 coordinate 686,001, forward strand.
GAGCGGCCCTCGAGCACCCGCGCCGCCCCCGCGAAGAAGCGGAAGTGGTCGCTGGCGTAGGGCATCTCCTCGGCCATCGTCAGGCCCAGGGGCTTGCCGGTGTCGCGGCACTCGACCGCGTTGACCTCCTCGACCCGCTCCTCGATCGAGTCGGCGATGCGCAGCAGCGCCCGGGCCCGGTCCTGCGGGGTGCTGCCCCAGCCCCACCCCTCGAAGGCGGCGTCGGCGGCGGCGTACGCGCGGTCGACGTCCTCCTGCCCCGAGGCGGGGGCCTGCGCGTAGACCTCGCCGGTCGTGGGGTCGATGACGTCGTACGTCGCCCCCGACGCGCTGTCGACGAGCCGGCCGTTGATCACGTTCTGGAAGGTGGTGTCCGCCATGCTCGGACTGTATCCCGATCAGCGCGGTGTTGACGATGCTTGACGACTGATTTCGTGTCGATCGTGCAGCAACGCCACCGATTCACTTGCAGAATGGCGGATCGTCAGCGCACCATGGGCCCATGGACTACGACCACCTGCAGCAGGCCGCCAAGGACCACCTGTGGATGCACTTCACCCGCCACGGGCAGTACGACGAGTCCGACGTCCCGATCATCGTCCGGGGCGAGGGCGCCTACATCTGGGACGCCAAGGGCCGGCGCTACCTCGACGGCCTGGCGGGGCTCTTCGTCAGCCAGCTCGGCCACGGGCGCACCGACCTGGCCGAGACGGCCGCCAAGCAGGCCTCCGAGCTGGCCTTCCACCCGTTGTGGTCCTACGCGCACCCCAGCGCCATCGAGCTCGCCGCCACGATCGCCGAGAAGGCCCCCGGCGACCTCAACCGCGTCTTCTTCACCAGCGGCGGCGGCGAGGCGGTCGAGACCGCCTGGAAGCTGGCCAAGAACTACTTCAAGCTCACCGGCAAGCCGATGAAGCACAAGGTGATCAGCAGGGCCATCGCCTACCACGGCACCACGCAGGGCGCGCTGTCGATCACCGGCCTGCCGGGGCTCAAGGCGCAGTTCGAGCCGCTGGTGCCCTCGACCTTCCGGGTGCCCAACACCAACGCCTACCGCGCCGACGAGATGACCGGTGGCTTCCTCGACGGCAGCGACCCCGAGGCCTTCGGCCGGTGGGCCGCCGACCAGATCGGCATCGCCATCGAGAACGAGGGCGCCGACACGGTCGCCGCGGTCTTCCTCGAGCCGGTGCAGAACGCCGGCGGCTGCTTCCCGCCGCCCCCGGGCTACTTCCAGCGGGTCCGCGAGATCTGCGACGAGCACGACGTGCTGCTGGTCTCCGACGAGGTCATCTGCGCCTTCGGCCGGCTCGGCCACATGTTCGGCGCCGAGCGCTACGGCTACCAGCCCGACATGATCACCTGCGCCAAGGGCCTGACCTCCGGCTACTCGCCGCTGGGCGCGATGATCGCCTCCGACCGGCTGATGGAGCCGTTCCTGCACGGCTCCGCCTCCTTCGCCCACGGCTACACCTTCGGCGGCCACCCGGTCTCCACCGCGGTGGGCCTGAGGAACCTGCAGATCTTCGAGGAGGAGCGAGTCCTCGAGCACGTGCGCGACAACGAGGGCGCCTTCCGCTCCACCCTCGAGCGCCTCAAGGACCTGCCCATCGTCGGCGACGTGCGCGGCGACGGGTTCTTCTACGGCATCGAGCTGGTCAAGGACAAGGCCACCAAGGAGTCCTTCACCCACGAGGAGTGCGAGCGCCTGCTCTACGGCTTCGTCTCCAAGCAGCTCTTCGCCGAGGGCCTCTACTGCCGCGCCGACGACCGCGGCGACCCGGTCGTCCAGCTCGCTCCCCCGCTGATCTGCGACCAGTCGCACTTCGACGAGATGGAACAGGTGCTGCGCGTGGTCCTCGACAAGGCCGGCACCCTCGTCTGACCCGCCCCGCCGACCAGCCCTGACCCGGCCCAGATCTCCCGCTGACCCGGCCCAGACTTCGCGTCGAGCCGGCCCGAACCTCCCCCCAGGAGTCCTGTGAGCACCCTCGTCCCGCACTGGCACGCCGGAGCACGATGGCCGGGGCTGGGTCCCGAGCCCGAGCGGTACGCCGACGTGCACGACCCGGCGACCGGCGCCACCACCGGCCGGGTCGCCCTGGCCTCGGGGGCCGAGGTCGACGAGGTCGTCGCCGCCGCCGTGGTCGCGGGCCGCGAGTGGGCGCAGGCCTCGCTGTCGCGTCGTACGTCGGTCCTGTTCGCGTTCCGCGAGGGGCTGCACCGCCGGCGCGAGGAGGTGGCCGCGGTCATCACCGCCGAGCACGGCAAGGTCCTCGACGACGCGCTCGGCGAGGTGCAGCGCGGGCTCGAGGTCGCGGAGTTCGCCTGCGGGGCGCCCCACCTGCTCAAGGGCGGCTTCAGCGAGGGCGTCTCCGGCGGGGTCGACGTGCACTCGATGCGCCAGGCGCTCGGGGTGGTGGCGGTCATCTCGCCGTTCAACTTCCCTGCCATGGTGCCGCTGTGGTTCGTGCCGGTGGCCATCGCGTGCGGCAACGCGGTGGTGCTCAAGCCGTCGGAGAAGGACCCGTCGACATCGCTGCTGCTGGCCGAGATCTGGGCAGAGGCGGGCCTGCCCGACGGGGTCCTCAGCGTCGTGCAGGGCGACAAGGTCGCCGTCGACGCGCTGCTGACCCACGACGACGTGAAGGCGGTCTCCTTCGTGGGCTCGACGCCCGTGGCCCGCTACGTCTACGAGACCGCGACCGCGCACGGCAAGCGCGTGCAGGCGCTCGGCGGCGCGAAGAACCACATGGTGGTGCTGCCCGACGCCGACCTCGAGGCCGCTGCCGACGCGGCGGTCTCGGCGGGCTTCGGCTCCGCCGGCGAGCGCTGCATGGCGATCTCGGCCCTGGTGTGCGTCGACCCGGTGGCCGACCGGCTGGTGCCGCTCATCGCCGAGCGGATGGCCGGGCTGGTCACCGGCGACGGCCGGCGCGGCAGCGACATGGGCCCCCTGGTGAGCGCCACCCACCGCGACAAGGTGGCCTCCTACGTCGACGCCGGCGCGAGCGAGGGCGCGACGGTGGTGGTCGACGGCCGCGAGGTCCACCCCGACGGCGACCAGGGCGGCTTCTGGCTCGGCCCGACCCTGCTCGACCACGTGGAGACCACGATGACGGTCTACACCGACGAGATCTTCGGGCCGGTGCTGTCGGTGCTGCGGGTGCCGACGTACGACGCGGCGCTCGAGCTGGTCAACGCCAACCCCTACGGCAACGGCACCGCGATCTTCACCCACGACGGCGGCGCCGCCCGCCGCTTCCAGCACGAGGTGGAGGTCGGGATGGTCGGCGTCAACGTGCCGATCCCGGTGCCGATGGCCTACTACTCCTTCGGCGGCTGGAAGAGCTCGCTCTTCGGCGACTCCCACGCGCACGGCACCGAGGGCGTGCACTTCTTCACCCGCGGCAAGGTCGTCACCTCACGCTGGCCCACCCCCGACCTGCCGCGCCCCGGCATCGACCTCGGCTTCCCCCAGCACCACTGACCCGGCCCGGACTGCGCGCCGAGCCGGCCCGGACTTCACAGGTAGTGCCGGCGCCGGTTGCTGGTGATGCTCTCGTGCAGCGCCCGCAGGCGACGCTGGACGTCCTGCTCCGGGCCGAAGACGCAGCGACGCCGGAAGACCTCGATCGTCCACGACGCCTGGTGCAACCAGCTGCGCCGGCCCAGGTCGTGCTCACGCTGCTCGGGCGAGGAGTGGAAGTCCTCGCCGTCGTACTCGGCGCCGGTCCTCTCCTCGGCCAGCCCCATGTCGATGCGGTACGCCGCCCCGTCGTCGCGCGCCACCTCGAGCTGCGTGACCGGGCGCGGCAGCCCTGCCTCGTGCCACCGCAGCCGCAGCGCCGACTCGCCGAACGACTCGGACCCGCCGTCGGCCATCCGGACCAGCGCCCGGAGCGCCACGACGCCGCGCTGGCCGGCGAAGCGGTCGACGCCGGCCAGCAGCTCGCCGTGCTCGAAGTCACCGAGCGAGAGCATCGTGTCCATGCCGTGCAGCCGCACGTCGTTGGAGCGCGGCAGCCGCCCGAGGTCGAGCGCGGTGCGCAGCGGCGTGGTGACGACCAGGCCGTGGACCTCGACCAGGTCGCTGTCGCGCACGGCGCGTTCGCCGCTGCGCACGGTCGACCGCTTCAGGCGCCCGGCCCGCCGGAAGCAGGCGAGCTCGGGGGTGGCGAGGTGGTCGTTGGGCGCCAAGGCACGCTCGCCCGCGTGCAGCCAGGCCGCGGTGTGGTCGCAGAGGAACGCATCGTCGGGGACCACCAGCCTCAGCACCGCGCACCTCAGCTCGAGGCTGTCCTCGAGCGCGCCGACGACGTACACGCCGTGCGCGGGTCGGCGCAGCCACCCGTGCTCGACCATCCGTCGCAGCTGGCGATCGCCGAGCCCGTGGTCGTAGGCCTCAGCGGTGGTGAAGGGACGGTCCAGCGGCAACGAGTGCCCGAGGTCGATGATCTGCGCCATGCCCCACAGGCTGCGCCTGCCGCGGGCTCCGCGCCAGCACCCCGGCCCCGACCTGTGGACAACGAGGAGCGGCGCGGGACATCCGGGCCGGCTGAGGGGGAAGTTCGGGCCGGGTCGCGGGGAAGTTCGGGCCGGGTCGCGGGGAAGTTCGGGCCGGGTCGGGGGGAAGTTTGGGCCGGGTCAGGAGTCGAAGCCGAGGCCGGCGGCGTCGAGGCCGCGCAGCCACAGGTTGCGCCGGCCGCCGCGGCGGTCGGCGCGGTCGAGCGACCAGCGGGTCAGGTTGATGCCGACCGAGCGCAGCGGCTCGGGAGGGAAGGGCAGGGGGCGCTCGCGCACCATCCGCAGCCGGGTCCGCTCGGTGTCGGCGCCGTCGAGGAGGTCGAGCACCACCTGGGCGCCGAACCGGGAGGCACCCACGCCGAGCCCGGTGTAGCCCAGCGCGTAGCCGACGCGGCCCGAGACCGCGGTGCCGAAGAAGGCCGAGAAGCGGGTGCAGGTGTCGATGACCCCGCCCCAGCGGTGCGTGAACCGGATGCCGGCCAGCTGCGGGAACGTCTCGAGGAAGTGCTCGGCCAGCAGCCGGTGCGTCTGCTCGCGCTGCTCGAGCGAGGCGTCGATGCGGCTGCCCCAGTGGTAGACGGCGTCGTAGCCGCCCCACAGGATGCGGTCGTCGCGGGTCAGCCGGTAGTAGTGGAACTGGTTGGCCGCGTCGCCGACGCCCTGGCGCCCCGACCACCCGATGGAGGCCAGCTGGTCGGGGGTGAGCGGCTCGGTCATCAGCACGTGGTCGTAGACCGGCACGGTCATCAGCCGCAGCCGGCGGAGCAGCGGCGGGAAGGCGTTGGTGGCCAGCGCGACCCGGCCCGCGCGCACCCGCCCCGCCCCCTGCGGCCCCAGGGTCGACAGCTCGACGCCGACCCCGGAGCGCTCCAGTCCGACCACCCTGGTCGACTCGTGCACGACCACGCCGGCCTCCAGGCACGCCCGCCGCAGCCCCCACGCCAGCCGGGCCGGCTCGACGAGCGCCAGGCCGGTGGGCTCGCTCAGCGCCCCGAGGTACGTCGGTGACGCGACCTGCGCCTGTGCCTCGGCGGCGTCCAGCCAGCTCGCCTCGCCACCGTGCTCGACCAGCGCGGCGGCCAGCTCCTCCAGCTCGGCGACGTGGTGGGCCCGGGTGGCGACCGTCAGCTCGCCCACCTCGCGCCAGTCGCAGTCGATGCCGAGCGCGGCGATGCTGGCCCCGATCTCGCGCAGGTTCTCGGCCCCGAGCCGGTCGAGCCGGTCGAGCTCCTCGGGCCAGCGCTCGAGGCCGTTGCCGAAGCCGTGGGTCAGGCTGGCGGCGGCGAACCCGCCGTTGCGCCCGCTGCCCTGGCCCCCGCACTCCCCCGCCTCGAGCAGCACCACCGAGGCCGAGGGGTGGCGGGCGCGGGCCAGCAGGGCGGTCCACAGCCCGGTGTAGCCGCCGCCGACGACGACCAGGTCGGCGCGGGCACGACCGGCCAGGGGCGACAGCGGCGCGGGCCGGTCGGGGTCGTCGAGCCAGTAGGTGCGTGGCGCGGCGTCGGCCAGGGCACGCTCGACCAGGCCCGGCGAGACCGCTGCCGTCACACCAGCGCCCTGGTGCGCCGGCGGTTGTTCATCTCCACGCTGACCACGATCGCCACCGAGACCACGAACATCAACGTGCCGACCACGTTGACCTGCATCGGCACCCCGCGCTGGGCGGCGCCCCACACGTACATCGGGAACGTCGTGGTGGTGCCGGCGTTGAGGTTGGTGATGATGAAGTCGTCGAAGGACAGCGAGAAGCTCAGCAGCGCCGCACCCAGGATGCCGGGGAAGACCAGCGGGAAGGTGACCCGGCGGAAGGTCTGCACGGGTGTCGCGTAGAGGTCCATCGCGGCCTGCTCGAGGGTGTCGTCCATCCCGGCCAGCCGGGAGCGGATGGTGACCACCACGAAGGACAGGCAGAACATGATGTGGGCGATCAGGATGGTCCAGAAGCCGAGCTGGCCGGCGAAGCCCGAGGCGACGAAGAGCGCCAGCAGCGAGGAGCCGAGCACGATCTCGGGGGCGGCCATCGGCAGGAAGATCAGCAGGTTGGAGGCCGAGCGGCCGGCGAAGTCGTGGCGCACCAGCGCGAAGCCCGCCAGCGTGCCCAGCACCGTGGCCACCAGCGTGGCCAGCAGCCCGATCTGGATCGAGCGGCCCAGCGCCGAGCACATCCCCTCGGCGGCGCACGGGTTGGCCCAGTTGTCGAGGGTGAAGGCGTCGAAGCGGTAGACGTTGCGGCTCGCGGGGGCGTTGAAGCTCATCAGGACCACCACCGCGATCGGCACGAAGGTGTAGACGAGCACCAGCAGCCCGAGCACCAGCACGATCCGCTCGCGGATCCAGCGCGCGGTCACAGCAGCTCCTCCGTGCCCGCGCGGCGTACGTAGAAGAGGACCATCACCACGATGATCACCATCAGCAGCATCGACAGCGCCGCGGCCGAGGGGTAGTCGTTGGCGTCGGTGAACTGGCTCTGGATGACCGAGCCGATCATCCGCTGGTTGGGGCTGCCCAGCAGCTGGGCGTTGATGTAGTCGCCCACCGCGGGGATGAAGGTGAGCAGCGTGCCGGAGACGACCCCGGGCAGCGACAGCGGCCAGGTGACCTTGAAGAACCCGACGAACGGGTGGGCGTAGAGGTCGGAGGAGGCCTCGATCAGCCGCGGGTCGATCTTGTCGATGCTGGCGAAGAGCGGCAGCACCATGAACGGCAGGAAGTTGTAGGTCAGCCCCGCCACCACCGCCACCGGCGTGGCCAGCAGCCGGCCGTCGTCGCCGAGCAGGTGCACCGTCTGCAGCGCGTCGACCACGAAGCCGTCGTCGGCCAGGATCAGCTTCCACGACAGGGTGCGCAGCAGGAAGCTGGTGAAGAACGGGGCGATGACCAGCACCAGCATCAGGTTCTTCCAGCGCCCGGCCTTGAACGCGATGGCGTAGGCCAGCACGTAGCCGAGCACCAGGCAGATCAGCGTCGCGACGGCGCCGTAGGCCAGCGAGCGCACGAACGGCTGCCAGTACTCGCGCAGCGCGTCGACGTAGTTGCTGACGTGGTAGGTCATCTCGTAGCCGCGGAAGTCCGAGCCCGCCGGGTCGTAGAGGCTGGTCGCGAGCAGCGAGTAGAACGGCACCACGAAGAACAGCGCCAGCCAGGCCAGCGCGGGCAGCAGGAGCAGGTAGCCGGTCAGGCCCCGCCGCCGCCCGGTCGCGGCGTCCCGGGGTGCTGCCGGCGAGGGGCCCGGCGGCGTGGCCGCCGAGGGCGCGGTCACCGGGGCCGCGCTGACCATCAGGCGCTCCCCCGCTGGGCGCCGGCGCTGGCGTCCTGCGAGAAGTCGAGGAGGAAGGCGTACTCGGGGCGCCACGAGAGCTCGACCTGCTCGCCGGTGGCGAAGAGCCGGCTGCGGCCGGTGTTCTGGGAGAAGACCTGCAGCTCCTGGCCCCAGGGCATCCGCACCAGGTACTGGGTGGAGACCCCGACGAAGCTGACGTCGGTGACCACCCCGCCGGGGATGGTGTTGCCGGGCGCGTCGAGGCTCTCCCCCGGCTCGCCGACCAGCACCTTCTCGGGCCGGATCCCGATCCAGCCGCGCTCGCCGTCGGTGTGGGTGCGCGCGGTCGGGACCGACACCGCGATGCCGTGCATGTCGACGGTGGTCAGGTCGGCGTCGCGGCGTACGACGCTGCCCTCGATGAGGTTGGACTGGCCCAGGAAGTTGGCCACGAAGGTCGAGCGCGGGTTCTCGTAGAGCTGCGCGGGAGCACCCATCTGCTCGATGACGCCCGCGTTCATCACCGCGACCGTGTCGGCCATCGTCATGGCCTCCTCCTGGTCGTGGGTGACGTGCACGAAGGTCAGGCCCACCTCGGTCTGGATGCGCTTGAGCTCGATCTGCATCCCGCGGCGCAGCTTGAGGTCGAGCGCGCCGAGCGGCTCGTCGAGCAGCAGCACCTCGGGCTTGTTGATCAGCGCCCGGGCCAGCGCGACGCGCTGCTGCTGGCCGCCGGAGAGCTGCACCGGCTTCTTGCGGGCCTGGCTGCCGAGCTCGACGAGGTCGAGCATGTCGCGCACCTGGGTGTCGACGTCCTTGGTGCGGCGCCGGCGCAGCCCGAAGGCGACGTTCTCGTAGATGTCGAGGTGGGGGAAGAGCGCGTAGCTCTGGAAGACGGTGTTGACCGGGCGCCGGTAGGGCTTGGCGTGGGTGATGTCGGCGCCGGCCAGCGTGATCGAGCCGGAGGTCGGCGTCTCGAGCCCGGCCACCATCCGCAGCGTCGTGGTCTTGCCGCAGCCCGAGGGGCCCAGCAGCGCGAAGAACGAGCCGCGCGGCACGTCGAGGTCGAGCTCGCGCACCGCGGTGAAGGTCGCGAACTCCTTGGTCACCGCGCGCAGCCGCAGCCCCTCGTACGACGCGTGGTCGCCGTCGCGGGGCCCGCCCGGGCCGGCGCTGGTCTGGTCAGCCACCTGTGACATCGGCGAACTCTCCTTCGTACTGCGTCGTCTGGCGGTCGTCGAGCGGCATGAAGTCGAAGGTGGCCGCGAGCGCCTCGTCGCTGGGGAAGATCAGCTCGTTGTCGACCAGCGACGGGTCGACCTGCTCCATGGCCTCGCGGGCACCCCTGACCGGGCAGATGTAGTTGACCCAGGCGGCGAGCCTGGCGGCGACCTCGGGCTCGTAGTAGTAGTCGATCCACTGCTCGGCGTTGGCGGTGTGGGTGGCCAGGTTGGGCACCAGCATGTTGTCGCTCCACAGCACCAGCCCCTCCTCCGGCGTGACGAACTTGATGTCGGGGTTCTCGAACTGCAGCTGGATGACGTCGCCCGACCACGCCTCGCAGGCGTAGATGTTCCCGGCGGCGAGGTCCTGGGTGTAGTCGTTGCCGGTGAAGGCGCGCACCTGGCCGCTGGCCACCACCTCGCGCAGCCGGTCGATGGCCACGCCCCACTGGTCGTCGGTGAAGTCGCGGGGGTCGGCGCCGGTGACGGCGAGCAGGAACGACATCGTGTCGCGCATCTCGGTGAGCAGGGTGACGCGGCCCTTGAGGTCGGAGCGGGTCAACAGCTCCTCGAAGCTGCCGACCTCCCCGGTCTTGGCGGCGTTGTAGGCGATGCCGGTCAGGCCGGTCTGCCACGGCGCGTGGTAGGTCAGGTCGGGGTCCCACTGCCGCTCGCGCAGCGGGTCGATGAGGTTGGCGTGCAGGTTGGGGACCCGGTCGGGGTCGAGGGGCTGGACCCAGCCCAGCCCGATCATCCGGGCGGCCATCCAGTCGGTGAGCATCACCAGGTCGCGGTCGATGGGCTGGCAGCTGCCGAGCTGGTTGCGCACCTTGGCGTAGAACTCGGCGTTGTCGTTGACGTCGTCGGTGTAGGCGACCTCGATGCCGGTGCGGCGCTGGAAGGTCTGGAAGGTGCCCTCCTCCTTGCGCCGCGGGTCGATGTACTGCGGCCAGTTCGAGATGACCAGCCGGCGCTCGGCCTCGGACACGTCGGCGGCGGCGCAGGCGGCGGGGTCCTGCCGGGCGCCGGCGACCTCGAAGAGCGGCAGCTTGAGGGCGGCGGCGCTGAGCCCGGCGAACGCCAGCACGCCCCCGCCGCGCAGCAGCCCCCGGCGCGTGACCGGCGGGCGTCCAGGTCCTCGTTCTCCTGACATGACCCTCCTGTCGTCCGATGGGTCGGATCGTGCCACTTCGACACCATGACGACAAGCGATTCCGTCGATCAGAAACATGATCGCAACGAAATCCATCGGATCTCGATCTGCAGAGAACCTTTCCGGCAGGGACGACCAGACCGGTAGGTTCCTCCCATGAGCCCCCGCAGCGAGCGCCCCGCCACGCCCCTCGACGACGTCTCCAAGGCCATCATCGAGCAGCTCCAGCAGGACGGACGTCGCTCGTACGCCGCCATCGGCAAGGTCGTGGGCCTCTCGGAGGCCGCCGTGCGCCAGCGGGTGCAGCGCCTCGTCGAGGGCGGGGTGATGCAGGTCGTGGCGGTCACCGACCCGCTCGAGCTCGGCTTCGCCCGCCAGGCGATGGTGGGGGTCCGGGTCAGCGGCCCCCTCGAGCCGGTCGCCGACGCGCTGGCCGAGATCGCCGAGGTCGACTACGTCGTGATCACCGCCGGCTCCTACGACCTGCTCGCCGAGGTGGTCGCCGAGAGCGACGAGGGCCTGCTCGAGCTGATCTCGCAGCGGATCCGCACCATCGAGGGCGTCGTGGCGACCGAGACCTTCATGTACCTCCAGCTGCGCAAGCAGACCTACTCGTGGGGTGTGCGCTGAGCGCGCCCGCCTCCCCGGCCGAGGACTACGGGTCGCTGTCGCTGTGGCACGCCACGGCCGACGACGACTGGGCCCCGCGCGCCGCGCTGGACGGCGACCTCGACGTCGACGTGGCCGTCGTGGGCGCCGGCCTGACCGGCCTGTGGACGGCGCACTACCTCGCCGAGGCCGACCCGGCGCTGCGGATCGCGGTGCTCGAGGCCGAGGTGGCCGGGTACGGCGCGTCGGGACGCAACGGCGGCTGGTGCTCGGCGCTCTTCCCCGCCTCCCCCGGCATGTTGGCAGCGCTGCCTCGCGCCGACGGGCAACCGCACGGGCGCGAGGGGGCGCTGGCCCAGCACGCCGCGATGCGGGCGAGCATCGACGAGGTCGCCCGGGCCGCGGCCGGGGAGGGCATCGAGGCCCAGCTCGCCAAGGGCGGCACCATCACCCTGGCCCGCGGCCCCGCCCAGCTGGCCCGTGCCCGGGCCGAGGTCGCGCACGCCCGTGCCTGGGGTCGCGACGAGGACGACCTGCGCCTGCTCGACCGGGCCGGTGCCGAGGAGGTCGTGCGGGCCGACGGCACCGTCGGCGCGACGTACACGCCCGACTGCGCGGCGCTGCACCCGGCGCGGCTGGTGCGCGGCCTGGCCCGGGCGGTGGAGCGCCGCGGCGTGCGGGTGCTCGAGCGGACCCCCGTCACCGCGATCGCGCCGGGTCGCTGCACGACCCCGCACGGTGTCGTGCGCGCCGACGTGGTCGTGCGGGCCACCGAGGGCTACACGCCGCGCCTGCCCGGGCACGAGCGCGACGTCGTGCCCGTCTACTCCCTGGTGATCGCCACCGAGCCGCTGCCCGACGCGGCCTGGGACGAGATCGGCCTGGCCCGGCGCGAGACGTTGACCGACCACCGCCACCTCATCGTCTACGGCCAGCGCACCGCCGACGGCCGCCTGGTCTTCGGCGGCCGCGGCGCGCCCTACCACCTCGGCTCGGCGGTCCGCCCCGGCCACGACCGCGACCCGCGCGTGCACGCCCGGCTGCTGGCGACCCTGCACGAGTTGTTCCCGGTGCTGGGCCGCGGGGCCGGGGTGCGGGTCACCCACGCCTGGGGCGGCCCGCTGGGCATCCCCCGCGACTGGTGCGCCTCGGTGGGGCTGGACCGTGCCAGCGGACTGGCCTGGGCGGGCGGGTACGTCGGCGACGGCGTGGCCACCACCAACCTGGCCGGGCGCACCCTGCGCGACCTCGTGCTCGGCCACGACACCGACCTGACCGGCCTGCCCTGGGTGGGCCACCGCTCGCCGCGCTGGGAGCCCGAGCCGCTGCGCTGGCTGGGCATCAACGCCGGCCTGCGCGCGACCACCCTCGCCGACGCCGAGGAGTCGCTGACCGGGCGCGCCTCCCTCGTCGCGCGCGCCGTCGCGCCGCTGCTCGGCTGAGCCGCGCCGAGGGGCAGGATGGACCCATGAGGAAGCTCGCCCTGGTCCGCCGCCCCGGCCCGCGCCTGGCCGACGGCATCGTGACCCACATCGACCGCTCCCCCGTCGACCTCGACCTGGCGCTGCGCCAGTGGGAGGAGTACGTCGAGGCGCTGCACGACCACGGCTGGCAGAGCGTCGAGGTCGACCCGGCCGACGAGTGCCCCGACGCCGTCTTCGTCGAGGACACCGTCGTCGTCTACGACGACCTGGCCGTCGTCGCCCGCCCGGGCGCCGACGAGCGCAAGCCCGAGACGCCCGCGGCCGAGGAGGCACTGCGCCGGCTCGGCTACCGCATCGCCCGCATCGAGACGCCCGAGACCCTCGACGGCGGAGACGTGCTCAAGCACGACGGCACCGTGTGGGTGGGGCTCGGTGGGCGCACCACCCCCGGGGCCGTCGACCAGCTCCGGACGCTGCTGGCCCCGCTGGGCGCGCACGTGGTCGGCGTACCGCTGGCCAAGGTGCTGCACCTGAAGTCGGCCGTCACCGCGCTGCCCGACGGCACCGTCGTGGGCTGGGACCCGGTCGTCGACGACGCCTCGGTCTGGGAGTCCTACCTGCCCGTGCCCGAGGAGCCAGGCGCCCACGTGGTGCTGCTCGACGAGGCCACGGTGCTGATGTCGACCAGCGCTCCCCGCACCAGGGCGCTCTTCGAGGAGCGCGGGCTGCGGGTGGTCGCCGTCGACATGAGCGAGTACGAGAAGCTCGAGGGCTGCGTGACCTGCCTGTCGGTGCGCCTGCGCGGGGCGCCGACGGCCTGAGCCGGCCGCTGCGGGCCCGCCACCGGGACCGCCGTCCCGGTTCGTCGATCGGTTGATCAACGCGCTCGCCCATTGGTCAACCGGTCGACGAACCGGCGACGTGGGGTCCTGGCCGGGGGTGGAGGCGAAAATCCGTTGCGGCGCGCCGACCCGGACCTCCACCCTGGACCGGAGCAGCACGGCGTACGAGCCGTGCGACATCGAGAGGAGCGTGACATGTCGACGACTGTCCCTGGCCTGCCCGCAGACCACCCCCTCTTCTCCCGATGGAGCACCCACCGTGACGTACGACGTCTCCCAGCAGACCCAGCAGACCCAGCACCCGCAGGACCGCACCACCCCTGAGCCCCTCCACGGCGCCGACCGGCTCGGCTTCGACTTCCGCCCGCTCGACGACCTCGACGACGACCAGCGCTGGTCGACCTGGCTCGAGGTCGAGCCGCTCTCGCGCGGGCCCGAGCCCCGACCCGCCTGGGTCGTGACCAGCCAGGCCGCCGTCGACACCGAGCTGGGGATCCTCAAGACCGGCAAGGAGGCCGACGCGTTCCTGCTGGAGCGCGCCGTGCCCGACACCGACCCGTCCTTCGTGCCGGGCGCCGACGGGCAGTCGGTGGTGCTGGTCGCCAAGCGCTACCGGGGCGAGGAGCACCGCTCGTTCCACCGCTCCGGCGCCTACACCGAGGGCCGCCGGGTGCGGAACACCCGCGACGCCCGGGCGATGGCCAAGAAGACCGACTACGGCCGCCAGGTGGCGGCCGGCCAGTGGGCGGCCGCCGAGTGGCTGGCGCTGACCCGGCTGTGGACCCTCGGGCTCGCGGTCCCCTACCCCGTGCAGGTCGACGGCACCGAGCTGCTGATGGAGTGGATCACCGTCGAGGGCGAGCACGGCCCCGAGACCGCGCCCCGCCTGGCCCAGGCCCGTCCGTCGCCGCGGCTGCTGGCGTCGTGGTGGGAGCAGGTGCGCGAGGCGATGGCGCTGATGGTGCAGGAGGGCATCGTGCACGGCGACCTGTCGCCGTACAACGTGCTGGCCGCCGGCGAGCGGCTGGTGGTCATCGACCTCCCGCAGGTGGTCGACCTGGTCGGCAACGTCAACGGGATGGACTTCCTGCTGCGCGACTGCCGCAACATGGCCACCTGGTTCCGTGCCCGCGGGCTCGACGTCGACGAGCACGACCTCTTCGCCGACCTGGTGGCGCACGCGTTCTGAGCGCGCCGAGCGCAACGACTACCCGAGGCCTACCCGAGCACGGTGCGGGTGCTGGCGGCGTTCACCGCCCGGATGCGGGAGAACGCCGCCAGGTCGATGTCGAGCCCGGTGTGCGCGCCGCGGTGGACGACCGGGTCGCGGTCGTGGTCGACGCCGCCGTCCTCGACCGCCGCGATGATCGCGGCCAGGAAGCGGCCGGCGACCGGAGCGTTCTTGAACTGGTTGCCGCTGGTGCCCATGGCGACGTAGAAGCCGTCGGCGTCGGTGCGGTCGTAGATCGGTGTCCAGTCGTCGGCCACGTCGTAGACGCCGACGACCCCCGAGGGCCGGTTGGGCACCCGCAGCTCGGGCAGGCGGCGCGCGGCCCGGGTCACCTGCGACTCGTAGCGCGCCAGCGAGACGTGGTCGTCGACGGCGTCGGGGTCCTCGATCCAGTCGAAGGGGTCGCACTCGGGCTCGGTGCCGCCGATCACCCACGCCTGCTGCGGGCCGGGGCGCATGTAGGTGCCGAGGTCGATGTCGAAGACCCCCGGGCCGGGTGCCTCCTCCGTGCCGTAGCCCACCGGCTGGGCCACCTGGTGCACCTCCTGGCGCAGCGGCCGGACGCCGACGGTGAACTCCGCCCCGACCCCCGCCATCCGGTTGAACGCGCCCGACCAGGGACCGGCGGCGTTGACCACGACCGGCGCCTCGACGCGCCGCCCGTCGGCCAGCGCGAGGTGCCACAGCGAGCCGCGGCGCTCGGCCGCGACCACCTGCGCCCGGTAGGTCGTGCGTGCTCCGTGCAGCCGAGCGGCGTACGCCAGGTTGTCGGCGGCCAGGCGCGGGTCGTCCATGTAGCCGGCGTCGGGGGTGTGGATCGCGCCGAGCCGGGCCTCGGCGTCGTCCCAGAACGCGTCGTCGGCGACCGGCTTGTTGGGCCAGTAGGCGCCGGTGTCGAGGTGCGGGAAGCGCGCCGCGAGCTCGTCGGGGCCCAGGTGCTCGCAGGGCACCCCGGCCGACTCCAGCAGACGCATCCCCTCGGTCCACGGCACGGCCGGCACGTCGAGGTGCAGCATCCCGGTGCGGTGGAAGCGCGAGAGCACCGGCGGGTCGGTCAGCGGCTCGCGGCCGGGCAGCCCCAGGTGCTCGGCCCACTGCTCCCACATGAACTTGGCCTCCCACGACGTCGCGACCGTGTCGTAGGTCGAGTAGAGGAAGCGGATGACCGCGCTCGAGGCGCAGGTCGAGCCGTGCCCGGGACCACCCGCCTTGTCGAGGACGAGCACGTCGCGTCCGGCGCGGGCGAGCTCGAGGGCGACGGCCGAGCCGATCACCCCCGAGCCGACGACGACCGCGTCGGCGGTCAGGGTGGTGGTCACAGGTCTCTCCCTCTGGGGTCGGCGGGGTCAGGCGTCGACGACGATGTCGCCGTCGGGGGTCGAGCAGCAGGGCAGGAACTTGTCCTGCGCGATCTCGCGGGGCCGGATGCCGCCCTGGTGCACCATGTCGACCCGGCCCGCGAGCAGGGTCGACTTGCAGGTGCCGCAGAGGCCGGCCGAGCACGACGACGGCAGGCGTACGCCGGCCTGCTGGGCGGCCGCCAGCACCGTGGTGCCCGGGGGGCACACGACCTCGCGGTCGCTGCGCCCGAAGCGCACCCGTGCCCCGGGCACGACCTCGGGCACGCTCTCCCGTGCCGGAGCGGCCTCGTGCGCGGCGGGCGCACCCGGGGCGCCCAGCACGAAGCTCTCCTCGTGGCAGCACGCCGGGTCGGCACCGACCTCGGCCAGCACGGCCCGCACACCGGCCATGTAGCCGGGCGGCCCGCAGGTCAGCACCTCGCGCCCGGTCGCGTCGGGCACGGCCGCGAGCAGGATCTCGGCGTCGAGGCGGCCCCGCCAGCCGGTCCAGGCGCCCGGGCGGCCCGGCGGGTCGTCCTCGCACACCCACACCACCCGCAGCCCCTCGTGCGCGGCGGCCAGGTGCTCGAGCTCGTCGCGTCCGACCAGGTCGTCGGGGGTGCGGGCGCTGTGCACCACCACGACGTCGAGCGCACCGTCCTCGAGCTCGGCCAGGTCGGACATCGTGCGCAGGGTCGCGAGCGTCGGGGTGATGCCGCTGCCGGCCGAGAGCAGCAGGTAGCGGGCGGCGGGGTGCTCGGTGACGGTGAACCCGCCGAGCGGCCCGGCCGCGTGCAGCCGGTCGCCGACCGCGAGCCGGTCGTGCAGGTAGGGCGACAGCCCTCCGCCCTCGACCCGCTTGACGGTGACCCGGAGCAGGTGTGGGCGGGTCGGCGGCGACGAGATGGTGTAGCAGCGCTCGACCCGCTGGCCGTCGACGTCGACGCCGAGGGTCAGGAACTGGCCGGGGCGGAACGCGAAGGCGTTCGAGCTGGCCGGCTCGAGGACCAGCGACACCACGTCGTGGGTCTCCTGCACCCGGGCCCGCAGCACCAGCTCGGTGTCGAAGCCCTCCCCCTGGGCCGGGTCGGCCAGGACCCCCTCGCCCAGCGGCCGCACCGGCCGCCACGTGTCGGGCACCACCCGCAGCGACGGGCCCGCCGGCCCGACCTGCACCTCGTGGGCCCGCGGGGCGGGCTGCACCTCGCTCATCGCGCGACCGCCTCGCGCACACGGGCGTCGTACCAGGCCACGAACGCCTCGACCTGCTCCTCCGCCTCGGAGTAGGGACCGGGCAGGTAGCCCGGGTCGGCGACCCCGGACTGGGTGCCGGCGACGAACGCGGCGTCCTGCTCGTTGGTCGCGCGCCAGGTCGCGGTGAGCTCGTCGACCTCGTAGTCCACGCCCTCGACCGCGTCCTCGTGCACCAGCCACGTGGTGCGCACCAGCGTGCGGTCGACCGCGAGCGGCAGCGCCGCGAACGTCACCACGTGGTCGGCCTGGAAGTGGAACCAGGCGTTCGGCTGGGTGTGCAGCCCCAGGCGGCCCAGCCGTGCCTCGGGGAGGTCGCCGAGCAGCCGGCGGACCAGCCGCGTGCCGTCGGGGCTGAAGGACTCCCCCGCGCCGTCGAGCGGCTCGCGCTGGACCCGGAAGCCCAGGGGCCGATCGACGAGGTCCTCGACGAGGCCGTGCGGCAGCCCGAGCTCGTCGCTGCGCCGCTCGAGGTCGGCCAGGGCAGCGAGGTAGCGGTCGTGGTCGGCGCGCATCCGCTCGGGGACCTGGTCGTCGCTCAGCCCCCAGGTCGGGAAGAACGTGCAGCGCAGCTCGGGGTGGCCGTCGCAGTGGTAGCACTCGCGGTTGTTCTCCATGGTGAGCTTCCAGTTGCCGTCCTCGACGAGGTCGACCTGGGCGGCCACCTTGGTGCGGCCCAGCTGGTGCGGGGCGACGTACGGCGCCACGACGCGCGCGACGTGCTCGATGTCGGCGGGCGGGTCGTCGGCCAGGCACACGAAGAGCAGGCCGGCCACCTCGCGCAGGTGCACCGGACGCAGGCCCAGCGCCCCGGTGTCGGTGGTCGGCGGCAGCTGCGGGGCGTGCAGCAGCCGACCGTCGGTGCCGTAGGTCCAGTGGTGGTAGCCGCACACGATGTTGCCCACGCAGCCGTGGGAGCCGGTGACCAGCCGCGAGCCGCGGTGCCGGCACACGTTGCGCAGCGCCCGCACCTGCTCGTCGTCGTCGCGCAGCACCACCACGGAGGCGGTGCCGATGTCGACGGTGAGGAAGTCGCCGGCCTCGGGCACCTCGGCGACCGTGCCGACGAAGAGCCACTGCCGCTGCCAGACCAGGCTCAGGTCGGCCTCGTGCAGCGCGGGGTCGGTGTAGCAGGGGCCGGGCAGCGAGTGCGCCGGCGGGCGGGAGTCGAGGAGCTCCAGCAGCCGGGCCGCGTCGGATCCCGCTGGACGCGCTGGGCGGGCGGGACGGAGGTCGGGGGCCGGGCGGGTGATCGTCATCGGTTCCTCCTGCGCGGGCGGGTCAGACGGTGACGCACAGTCGCAGCGCGTCGTAGATGGCGGCGTGGATGGAGCGGCTCGCGACCGCGTCGCCGATGCGGAAGAGCTGGTAGGCGCCGTCGGGGTGGGTGGCGACCTCCTGGGCCCGCCCCGCGAGCAGGGCCGGGTGGTCGACCTCGCCGAGGTTGCGCGAGCCGGGCACCAGGTCGAGGTAGAGCTCGTCGTTGGGCACGGTGCCGTGCTCGACGACCACGTGGTCGACCAGGCGCTCCTCGACCACGCCCGCGTAGTCGCTGCCGAGCACCGCCACCAGCCGGGCGTCCTGGTCGGGCGCAGCGCGCCGCACCGAGCGCAGCCGGCGGGCCACCGAGAGCGCCACCCCGTGCTCGGCGAAGGCCCGCAGGTAGGCGGGACTGTTCATGGCGCCGACCGAGATGCCGACCATCCGCTCCGGCGTGACCAGCTCGACCCGGGCCCCGCGGCGGGCCAGGTGCTCGGCGGCGTCGAGAGCCGGCTCACCGCCGTGGTCGTCGTAGACCAGCACCCGTTCACCCGGGCGCGGCCCCGCGCCTCCGAGCACGTCCCAGGTGTCGAGCACGAGCTCCTCGCCGCCCCCGGCCACCGAGCGGTCCGGCACCCCGCCGGTCGCGACGACGACCAGGTCGGGCTGCTCGGCCAGGACCGTGGCGGCGTCGGCGTACACGCCGTAGCGGACCTCGACGCCGCTGTGCTTGAGCTCGGCGACGCGCCAGTCGACGATCCCGACCAGGTCGCGGCGGCGCAGCGTGGAGGCGGCCAGCAGCAGCTGGCCGCCGGGGCGGTCGGCCGCCTCGAGGAGCACCACGTCGTGGCCGCGCTCGCCGAGCACCCGGGCGGCCTCGAGGCCGCCCGGCCCGGCGCCCACGACGACCGCGCGCCGGCGACGGCCCGGCGTGGGGACGATGACGTGCGGCAGCGACTGCTCGCGACCGGTCGCGGGGTTGTGCACGCACTTGGCGTCGCCCGACTCGTAGATCGCGTCGAGGCAGAAGCTGGCGCCCACGCACGGGCGCACCCGGTCCTCCTCGCCGCGGGCGACCTTGGCGACCAGGTGCGGGTCGGCGATCTGCGGCCGGGTCATCCCGACGAGGTCGAGCAGGCCGTCGCGGATCGCGTGGCGTGCCGTCGCGACGTCGCCGATGCGCGCCGCGTGCATCACCGGGACCCCGAGCGCGCGGCGCACGGTGCCGGCGAGCTCGAGGAAGGGCGCCGACGGGGTGCCCATCGACGGGATGGTCGCCGCCAGCCGGGCGTCGCTGTCGAGGCCACCCTTGATGACGGAGAGGAAGTCGACGCCGTGCTCGAGGTAGCGCCGCGCGATCGGGAGCGTGTCCTCGAGCCCCAGCCCGTCGGGCAGGTCCTCGTCCATCGCCATCCGCAGGCCGACCACGAAGTCGGGCCCCACCGCGCGGCGTACGGCGTCGAGCACGCGCAGCGGGAAGACCAGGCGCGCCTCGGGGTCGCCGCCGAAGGCGTCGGTGCGCAGGTTGGTGGCCGGGGACGCCCAGGCGTCGAAGAGGTGGCTGTAGGACTCGATCTCGATGCCGTCGAGGCCGGCCGCCTGGCACCGGGCCGCCGCGTCGGCGTAGTCGCGCACGATCCGGTCGACGTCCCAGGCCTCGGCGACCTTGGGGAACGAGCGGTGCTGCGGCTCGCGCAGGCGGGAGGGGTAGACCAGCGGCAGCCAGTCGCCGCTGGCGCTGCTGGTGCGCCGCCCCAGGTGGGTGACCTGGCACATCACGGCCGCACCGGCCTCGTGCACGTCGTCGCAGAGCCGGCGCAGCCACCCGACGACCTCGTCGCGGTAGAGCAGCATGTTGCCGAAGGCCGGGGGGCTGTCCGGCGAGACGACGGCCGACCCGCCGATCATCGTCAGCCCGACACCGCCGCGGGCCTTCTCGAGGTGGTAGAGCCGGTAGCGGTCCTTGGGCATCCCGTCCTCGGTGTAGGCGGGCTCGTGGGAGGTGCTGACGACGCGGTTGCGCAAGGTGGTGCCGCGGAGCCGGTACGCCTCGAGAAGCGGGTCCACCTGGTGCACGTCACCATGGTGTGGGTCACGCTCGATGAAAGAAAAGCGCACGATTTCGCCGCTGATCGTGCAATCTGGTCACATGATCGATCGTCGCCTCAAGGTGCTGCGGGTCGTGGCCGACCGGGGCACCGTCTCGGCCGCGGCCGAGCACCTCGGCTACACCGCCTCGGCCGTCTCGCACCAGATGCGCACCCTGTCCCGCGACCTCGGAGTGGCCCTGCTCGAGCCGGACGGGCGTCGGGTCCGGCTGACCCCGGCGGCGCTGACCCTGCTCGGCCGCTGCGACGACCTCTTCGCCCTGTGGGAGGAGATCCACACCGAGGTGCAGAGCAGCTCGAGCACCGGGACCGGCCAGCTGCGCCTCGCCGGCTTCTCCACGGCCGCCTCGGCCCTGCTGCCGGCGGTCGCCGCCGAGGTGTCGCGGCGCTTCCCCCGCTCGACGGTGCGCATCACCGAGGCCGACCCCCAGGTCTGCTTCGAGATGCTCGTGGCCGACCGGGTGGACCTCGTGGTGGTCGTGGTCACCGACCTGCTGCCGCCCACCGACGACGCCCGCTTCGAGCAGCACCCACTGCTGGCCGACACCCTCGACCTGCTCGTGCCGACCGGGCACCGGCTGGCCGGCCGCTCGTGGGTCTCCCTGACCGAGCTGGCCCGGGAGCCCTGGATCATGGACCGGCCCGGGAGGCCGCACCACCAGATGGTGACCACGGCCTGCGCGGCGGCGGGCTTCACCCCGCACCAGGTCCACGAGGTGGTCGAGTGGGACACCGGGGCGGCGCTGGTCGCTGCCGGCTTCGGGGTCGCGCTGGTGCCCCGGCTGGCCCGGCTCCCGCCCGACGAGGACCTCGTGCGGGTGCCGCTGCGCGGGGTGGCCACCCCGGTGCGACACCTGCGCACGGCGGTGCGCCGCGGCACCGCGGCGCAGCCCGAGATCGCGCTGGCGCTCGCCGAGCTGCAGCGCCTGGCCGCCGCGGTGGGCCGGGAGCGGCCGGTCGGCTAGGTTGCCGCGGTGAGGCACACCCGCGGACGCACCGTCGACATCACCACCCTCGACGAGCTCGACCACCGGCTGCGCGCCGGGGCCCGCACCCTCTCGGGCTGGCGGGTGCGCTCGGTCGACCTCAGCGAGCGCGGCGCCGAACTGGGCCGCTGCCGGCTCGCGGGAGCCACCTTCCTGGGCTGCCGCTTCGCCGAAGGTGACGCCGAGCGTGCCGAGGCCGCCGGCGCGGTGGTGCTCCCCCGCATCCCCGACGTGCCGGTCGACGTCTACCGCCACGAGCTCTACGACGCCCGGGAGCTCTTCGACGCGCTGCGCTGGAGCGACTCCCTCGACGGCCGCGCCTACGCCTGGTCCAAGCCGGGTGCGATCGACGGCGCCGAGGTCTCCGCCGAGGTGCCGCTGGCCCGCACCCTGCACGACCACGCCATCGACCTGGCACTGGACCGCTGGCGCCAGGACCGCCGCGTCGTCGGCGTGATGGGTGGTCACGCCGCCTCCCGGGGCACGCCGCTCTTCGCCGACGCCGCCGCGCTGGGGCACCGGCTGGGCTCGGCCGGGCTGACCGTCGCCACCGGCGGCGGGCCCGGGGCGATGGAGGCCGCGAACCTCGGGGCCCGGCTCTCCTCCCGCGACGACGCGGTGCTCGCGGAGGCGCTGCGGATGCTGGCGGCGGTGCCGTCGTACCGGCCCTCGGTCGACGCGTGGGTGCTCTCGGCCTTCGACGCCCTCGCCGCCCTCGACCCCTCCGGCGCCGACGGCGGCCCCGTCGCCAACCTCGGGATCCCGACCTGGCACTACGGCCACGAGCCGCCCAACATCTTCGCCACCGCGATCGCGAAGTACTTCCGCAACGCCACCCGCGAGGCGATCCTGCTCGAGGTGTGCGACGCCGGCATCGTCTTCCTGCCCGGCGCCGGAGGCACGGTGCAGGAGATCTTCCAGGACGCCTGCGAGAACTACTACGCCGACGAGTCGTCGGTGGCGCCGATGGTGCTCGTCGGGCGCGAGCACTGGAGCGTCGAGCTGCCGGCCTGGCCGCTGCTGCAGGCGCTCGCCGCGGGGCGGGCCATGGAGCCGCACGTGCACCTGGTCGACACCGTCGAGGAGGCGCTGGAGGTCGTGACCACGTCGCGGTAGTGCCCGACCAGGGCCTCGTCGAGCGCGCGCCACGAGCGGTGCCGCACGCTGCGGCGCGCGGCCAGCGCGGTGCGGCGCAGCGCGAGGTCGTCGTGCAGCAGCCGGGCCACGCAGGCCTCGAGGTCGGCGGCGTCACCCGGCTCGAAGAGCAGCCCGGCGCTGCCCTCGTCGACCAGGTCCTCGGCCACGCCGTTGCGGGGCGCGACCACCGGGACGCCCGAGGCCAACGCCTCCAGCCCGGCGCGCACGAGACGCCCGCAGGTCTCGCGGCGAGCGGTGTGCACCAGCACGTCGAGCGAGGCGTACGCCGCCGCGAGGGCCTCGCCGCGCAGGTCGCCCAGGAAGTGCGCGTGCGGGAGCAGCCGGCGCAACCGGGCCTCGTCGGGGCCGCTGCCCACCAGCACGAGCCGGTAGCGCTCGTCGCGGTCGAGACCGGTCAGCAGGTCGACCTCCTCGACGCGCTCCAGCGGACCCACGTGCCCCACCAGCCGCTGGCCGTCGGGGGCCAGCGAGCCACGCCACGACTCGCTGCGGCGGCTGGGGTGGAAGGCCGTCAGGTCGACCCCGCAGGGCCACAGCGCCAGCCGTTCGAGACCGTGGGCCTGCAGGTCGCGCAGCGCCGCCGCCGACCCGGCGAGCACCCGGTCGACCTGCTCGAGCACCCGCGGCGGCGGGCCGCTCTCCCCCGTGGGGCCGGTCGGCCCCACGTCGAGCACGACCGGCACCCCCAGGCTCGCGGCGACCGGCACAGCGCGGCGGCCCAGCCGGCCGTGACCGGCGACGTGCACCACGTCGGGCCCGAAGCGCCGCATCGTGCCCCGCAGCCTGGGCGCGGCGGGCCAGCTGCTGACCCGGCGCACCGGGAAGCCGGCGTACGTCGTGGGGCCGGCGTGGGTGACCAGCAGGGCCTCGTGCCCCTCCGCGGCCAGGTGCGCCAGCACCCGCGGCACGCTGCCCGAGCCGGGCTCGAAGGACTCGGCGACCACCAGCACACGCAGCCGGTCCCGGCGCGGCGCGGCGGCGGGGCGCGGGCTGGGGCTGGCTCATGGGCACACGCTCCTCCCCGCGCGCCAGCGGGCGGCGAGCACGCGGGGCGCGGCGGTGGACGATCGGGTGAACAGCACGCCAACTGGCCCGGCCGCCGGTGGGGCGGTCCGGGCCGGGTCGGCGCGAGATCCGGGCCGGGTCGGCGCGAAGTTCGGGCCGGGTCAGACGTCGGTGGCGGCGAGCTGGCCGCAGGCCCCGTCGATCTCCGAGCCGCGGGTGTCGCGCACGGTGGTGGGGATGCCCTTGGCCTCGAGCCGGCGCACGAACTCGCGCTCGTCGGCGGGGTCGGAGGCGGTCCACTTGCTGCCCGGGGTGGGGTTGAGCGGGATCAGGTTGACGTGCACCCAGCCCCAGTCGCCGTAGCCGCGCAGCACGTCGGCGAGCAGGTCGGCGCGCCAGGCCTGGTCGTTGATGCCGCGCATCATGGCGTACTCGATCGAGACCCGGCGCCGGGTGACCCGGGCGTAGTCCCAGGCCGCCTCGACGGTCTCGGCGACCGAGGAGCGGGTGTTGATCGGCACCAGCTCGTTGCGCAGCTCGTCGTCAGGGGCGTGCAGGCTCAGCGCGAGGGTGACCGGGATGCCCTCCTCGGTGAGCTGGCGGATGCGCGGGACGAGCCCGACGGTCGAGACCGTGACGCCGCGCGCCGACATGCCCAGCCCGTCGGGCGAGGGGTCGGTGAGGCGGCGCACCGCGCCGATGACGGCCTTGTAGTTGGCCAGCGGCTCGCCCATGCCCATGAAGACGACGTTGTTGACGCGCCCACGGCCGCCGGGCACCTCGTCGCGGTCGAGCGAGCGCGCGCCCGCGACGACCTGCTCGACGATCTCGGCGGTGCTCATGTTGCGCTGCAGGCCGCCCTGGCCGGTCGCGCAGAAGGGGCAGGCCATGCCGCAGCCGGCCTGGCTGGAGACGCACATCGTGGTGCGGCCGGGGTAGCGCATCAGCACCGACTCGACCAGCGCCCCGTCGAAGAGCTTCCACAGCGTCTTGCGGGTGGTGCCCTTGTCGGCCTCGAGGGTGCGCAGCGGCGTCATCAGGTGCGGCAGCAGGGTGCCGACCAGCTCGGCGCGCTGGGCCGCGGGCAGGTCGGTCATCTGCTCGGGGTCGTCGACCAGGCGGCTGAAGTAGTGCGTGGAGAGCTGCTTGGCCCGGAAGCCCGGCAGGCCGTTGTCCTCGAGCAGCTGCTTGCGCTCGGGCGCGGTCAGGTCGGCCAGGTGGCGCGGCGGCTTCTTGCGCCCACGAGGCTCCTCGAAGACCAGCGGGAGCGCGCTCACGCCCTCGGCCGGCTCGGGGGCACGGGGCGGGACGGCGGCGGAGGCGGGCACGGGGGCGGCGTTGTCGTCGGGCATAGCACGACCAGTCTCCCACCCGCGCGGGCGCCCGGGCGAACTCCCGGCGCCGCTCAGGTCAGCGGCACCACGTCGGGCGCCCCGAGGCGCGCCGCGTCGGCGGTCTCGTCGTCGGGCTGCTGCTGGCTCTCGCGCTCGGCCGCGACCCGCGCCCGGTAGTGCTCGATCTCGAGGTCGACCTGCTCCTTGCTCCAGCCCAGCGGCTCGCTGACCAGGCCGGCCACCTCCTCGACCACCCCCAGGCCGCGGTCGAAGGTCTCGATCGAGATGCGGGTGCGCCGGGTCAGGATGTCGTCGAGGTGCCGCGCGCCCTCGTGGGTGGCGGCGTAGACCGCCTCGACGCGCAGGTAGTCCGACGCCCCGGCCAGGGGCTCGCCCAGCGAGGGGTCCTCGGCGACCATCGCCAGCAGCTCGTGGACCAGCGAGCCGTAGCGCTGCAGCAGGTGCTCGATGCGCACCTCGTGCAGCCCCGACTGCGCGGCCAGCCGGTGCCGGGCGTTCCACAGCGCCTGATAGCCCTCGGCGCCCAGCAGCGGCACCTGGTCGGTCACCGAGGCCGGCACCTGCCGGCCCTCGTGGCGCTCCAGGCCGTAGACCGCCTCGTCGACGACGTCCTTGGCCATCACCCGGTACGTCGTGTACTTGCCGCCGGCGATGACGACCAGGCCCGGCGCGGGGTGGCCCACCGCGTGCTCGCGCGAGAGCTTCGAGGTCGCTTCGGACTCCCCCTCCAGCAGCGGGCGCAGCCCCGCGTAGACGCCCTCGACGTCGTCGCGGGTCAGCGGCGTCTCGAGCACCGCGTTGACGTGGTCGAGCAGGTAGTCGATGTCGGCCTCGCTGGCCGCGGGGTGGGCCTTGTCGAGCTCCCAGTCGGTGTCGGTGGTGCCGATGATCCAGTGCCGCCCCCACGGGATCACGAAGAGCACCGAGGTCTCGGTGCGCAGGATCAGCCCGGTCTCGGAGCGGATGCGGTCCTTGGGCACCACCAGGTGCACGCCCTTGCTGGCCCGCACCCGGAAGGCCCCCCGCTGCCCGCCCAGCGACTGCGTCTCGTCGGTCCACACGCCGGTGGCGTTGACGACCTGGCGGGCGCGCACGGTGAGGGTCTCGCCGCTCTCGAGGTCGTCGACCACCGCGCCGGTGACCCGCTCGCCCTCGCGCAGCAGCTCCACCACGCGGGCCCGGGAGGCCACCTTGGCGCCGTAGGCCGCGGCGGTGCGGGCCAGGAACATCGTGTGCCGGGCGTCGTCGACCTGGGCGTCGTAGTAGTGCAGCGCCCCGACCAGGGCGTCCTTGCGCAGCGCCGGCACCAGCCTGCGCGCGCCGCGGCGGGTCAGGTGCTTGTGCAGCGGCAGCCCCGAGCGGCCCGAGAGCCGCGACAGGGCGTCGTACAGCGCGACGCCGGAGCCGGCGTAGAGCCGCTCCCAGCCCCGGTGCTGCAACGGGTAGAGGAAGCCCACGGGGCGCACCAGGTGCGGTGCGAGGGTCTGCATGAGCAGCCCGCGCTCCTTGAGCGCCTCGGCGACCAGCGCGAAGTCGAGCATCTCCAGGTAGCGCAGCCCGCCGTGGATGAGCTTGCTGGAGCGGCTGGAGGTGCCCGAGGCGAAGTCGCGGGCCTCGACGAGCCCGACCTTGAGGCCGCGGGTGGCGGCGTCGAGCGCGGCGCCGCTGCCGACCACGCCTCCCCCGACGACCAGGACGTCGAGCTCCTCGGCGGCCATCTCCCTCAGGGACGACGTGCGCAGCTGCGGGGACAGGGCGACAGGTCTCATGGTCCTACTCTCCGTGAGGGGTCAAGGCGGACGAGCGCGGGGTCGGTCCACGCGGGTCAGTCCACGTCGACCCAGTCGAGCGTGCGCTGCACGGCCTTGGTCCACTGCGCGTGGCCCGCGGCGCGCTGCTCGTCGTCCCACTGCGGCGACCAGCGCCGGCCCTCGTTCCAGTTCGTGCGCAGCTCGTCGGTACCCGACCAGAACCCCACCGCGAGCCCGGCGGCGTACGCCGCTCCGAGGCAGGTGGTCTCGGCGAGCACCGGGCGGCTGACCTCGACGCCGAGCGTGTCGGCCTGGATCTGCATGCACAGCTCGTTGGCGGTCACGCCGCCGTCGACCTTGAGCACCTCGAGCTTGACGCCGGAGTCCTGCTCCATGGCCGCGGCCACGTCGCAGCTCTGGTAAGCGATCGCCTCGAGCGTGGCCCGGGCGACGTGGGCGTTGGTGTTGTAGCGCGAGAGCCCGACGATGGCGCCGCGGGCGTCGGAGCGCCAGTGCGGGGCGAAGAGCCCGGAGAAGGCGGGCACGAAGTAGACCCCGCCGTTGTCCTCGACCTGACGGGCCAGCGACTCGCTCTGCGAGGCACCCGAGATGATGCCGAGCTGGTCGCGCAGCCACTGCACCGCCGAGCCGGTGACCGCGATCGAGCCCTCGAGGGCGTAGACCGGCTCCTCCTTGCCGAAGCGGTAGCAGACGGTGGTCAGCAGCCCGTGCTCGGAGCGGATCAGCTCGGTGCCGGTGTTGAGCAGCATGAAGTTGCCGGTGCCGTAGGTGTTCTTGGCCTCGCCCGGCTCGAAGCAGACCTGACCGACCGTGGCGGCCTGCTGGTCGCCCAGGATGCCGGTCAGCGCCACCTCGCCGCCGAAGGGGCCGTCGCGGCGGGTGGTGCCGTAGCCCTCGGGCTCGCTGGAGGAGCGGATCTCGGGCAGCATCTGCCGCGGGATGTCGAAGAGCCCCAGCAGCTCGTCGTCCCACTCGCAGGTCTCGAGGTCCATCAGCATCGTGCGGCTGGCGTTGGTGACGTCGGTGACGTGCACCCCGCCGTCGGTGCCGCCCGTCAGGTTCCAGATCAGCCAGGAGTCGGTGGTGCCGAAGATCGCGTCGCCCGCCTCGGCTGCCTCGCGCACGCCGTCGACGTTCTCGAGGATCCACTGGATCTTGCCGCCGGCGAAGTAGGTGGCCGGCGGCAGCCCGGCGCGGTGCCGGATCAGGTCGCCGTGGCCGTCACGCTCGAGCTTGGAGGCGATCTTGTCGGTGCGGGTGTCCTGCCACACGATCGCGTTGTAGTAGGGCCTGCCGGTCCTGCGGTTCCACACCACGGTCGTCTCGCGCTGGTTGGTGATCCCCACCGCACAGAGGTCGTCGGCCTGCAGGCCGGCCTTGCCCATCGCCTTCTGGATGACCGAGCGGGTGCGCTCCCAGATCTCCACCGGGTCGTGCTCGACCCACCCGGCCTGCGGCATCACCTGCTCGTGCTCGAGCTGGTGGCGCGCCACCTCCTCGCCGGCGTGGTCGAAGATCATGAAGCGGGTGCTCGTGGTGCCCTGGTCGACGGCGCCGACGTACTGGATCTTGTCCTGGGCCTCGGTCACGGGTCTCTCCTCGTCGCTACGGGGTCGGTACGGGGTCGGTACGGGGTCGGTACGGGGTCGGTGCTGGTGTTCACCGGGCTGCGGGCTGCGCCTCGCGCTGGTGCTGGTCCTGGGGCTGGTGCTGGTCCTGGGGCTCGGGGATCGGCTCGCCGACGGCCTCGCGGCCGCCGTCGGGGGTGACCTGCTCAGTCTGCTCCTCGTCGGGGTCGGTGAGGTGGTCGTCCACGAGGAGCTTGAAGAGCGCACCGCCGACGAGGCCGCCGACCAGCGGCGCGACGATCGGCAGCCAGAAGTAGAGGTAGCCGTTCTGGTCGCGCATCGCTCCCCCGTAGCCGGTGATCAACGAGGCGATGCGGGGGCCGAAGTCGCGGGCCGGGTTGATCGCGTAGCCGGCGTTCGCTCCCCAGGCCATCCCGATGGCCACCACCACGAGCCCGATCACGAACGGCCCCAGGTTGGCCATCGGCGGGTTGTTCCAGGCCGAGGTGAGCGCGAGGACGAGGAAGACCAGGATGGCGGTGCCCACCACCTGGTCGACGAAGGCGCTGCTGATGCTCACGTCGGCGGCCCCGTTGCCGGGCAGGGTCGAGAAGATGCCCTGGGTGGCGATCGTGTGCTCGGGGTCGACGGCGGCGATGAGGTCGGCGTAGGAGACCCGCACGACCAGCGCCGCCACGAACGCACCCAGCGTCTGGGCGAGGGTGTAGGGCAGCACCTTGCGCCACGAGAAGCCCTGGAAGACCGCGAGCGCCAGGGTCACGGCGGGGTTGAGGTGCGCCCCCGACAGCCGTGCGGCGACGTAGACGCCGAGGGTCACGCCGAGCCCCCACGCCCACGCGATCGAGTCGTGGTCGCCCAGCGCGCCGTCCTGGCTGGTCGTGACCTGGGCGACGACGCCCACGCCGAAGAGGATGAGGATCATGGTGCCGGCGAACTCGGCACACATCTCCCCGACAAGAGCGGGTCTCCTGCTGCGCGACATCGTGGCCTCCGAGTAGGCGGTGCGTCGGTGTGGTGACGGTCACACCCGCCTACCCGCCCGCGGCGGCCTTCACACCTCTCGGAGGTGGCGCTCGCTCAGGAGCGACTGACCAGGAACCACACGACCAGCGCGGCGACCCCCAGCACGACCACCGCGGTGGAGACCACGCCCAGCAGCATGTAGCGACCGAACCGGCGCGTGTGCGGCGCGAGCGTCAGCCCCACCGGCACGGCCAGCGCGACCAGCACGAAGGGGAACAGGCGCGAGGTCGTCTCGTCGTCGGCGAGCGTGCTGAGCACGCCGGCGTAGACCGAGGGCACCAGCAGCACGAAGAGCAGGCCGGCGAAGAAGCCGGCCAGCGGCGTGAAGACCGGGTGGTCGCGGTGCCACCAGCTGGGCCGCGACGCGGTGTCCTCCGCCGCCGGCGCAGCCTGGTCGTCCGTGGTCACCATGGGCTCAGTCTCCCACCCGGTCGCCGCCGGGGCCCTCAGGCACGACGGGCACCTCCAGCACGTCGGGCATCGCCAGCTCGCGCCAGCGCTCGAGGTCGGGCGGGCGACCGGTCAGCTCGGCCACCGCCAGGGTCCAGGCCGTGCCGTGGCCCACCAGCACGACCTCCTCGTCGCGGTGCACGTCGGCGATGCGGCGCACCGCGGCCCCCACCCGCTCGCGGCAGCGCGCCAACGGCTCCCACCCGTCGTACGCCGCCTGCTCGGGCTCGGCGAAGGCCCGCTCGACCGTGCCGGCGAAGTCCTCGAGCCAGCCGGCCCCGCGCTCGTGCTCGCGCAGGTCGTCGACGACGCCGACCTCGCCCTCGGTGAGCAGCTGGGCGGTGGCCACCGCCTTCGGCTCCGGCGAGCAGAACCAGACGGCGCGCCGCGGCAGCCGGCCCGACTCGCGCAGCGCCCACACGTCGTCGAAGCCGGCCGGGTCGAGCTCCCAGCGGGCGGCGGGCAGGGCGGGCTCGACCAGGGGCCGCCCGTGGCGGACCAGGTGCAGGCTCACGCCCGGAAGACCAGGTGGTGCAGCAGCAGCCAGACCGGGGCGATCGTGGCCAGCAGCGAGTCGAGCCGGTCCATCAGCCCGCCGTGGCCGGGGATGACCTGGCTCATGTCCTTGATGCCGAGGTCGCGCTTGACGACCGACTCGCACAGGTCGCCCAGGGTGGCCATCACCGCGACGATGAGACCCAGGAAGATGCCGACCCACCAGCGCCCGTCGAGCAGCCAGACCATCGCGACGATGCCCGCCGCGACGCTGAAGACGACCGAGCCGGCGAAGCCCTCCCACGACTTCTTGGGCGAGATCACCGGGGCCATCGGGTGCTTGCCGAAGAGCACCCCGGCGGCGTACCCGCCGGTGTCGGAGAGCACCGTGACGGCGATGAAGACGATGATGCCGCGCACCCCGTCGTTCTCGAACCCGCCGCCGTAGAGCCCGCCCTCACGCAGCAGCAGCGCCACGAAGGCGCCCAGGAAGGGCACGTAGACCAGCGTGAACAGCGAGGCCGTGGCGTTCTGCACGTAGCCGTCGATGCCGCGGCGCAGCAGCCACAGCATCGTGACCAGGGCCGTCACGGCGGTGGCCGTCACCAGGGCGTCGGCGCCGAAGACGTAGGCGACCACGACCATCACCGCGCCGCCGAGCATCAGCGGCTCCTCGGGCAGGTCGATGTCCTTGGCGCCCAGCCCGCGGCCCAGCTCCCAGATGGCCACGACGACCGCCGCGACCACGATCACCATGAAGGCGGTCTTCCACAGCAGCAGCGAGGCCAGGATCGCCCCGATCAGCAGGAAGGCCGAGGTGAAGGCGGCGCGCAGGTCACGACCGGCGCGCCCGTGGTCCTTGACGGGCGGGCCTGCGGCGGGCGCGCCCGGAGGCGTGGTGGGGTTCGTCATCGGCATCGGGAGCAGGGAGGTCTCAGACCTCCAGCAGCTCGGCTTCCTTGTTCTTGAGCATCTCGTCGATGGCGTCGGTGTGCTTCTTCGTGGTCACGTCGAGCTTCTTCTCGGCGCCGGTGACGTCGTCCTTGCCGACCTCGCCGTCCTTCTCGAGCTTCTCCAGGCCCTGCTTGGCCGAGCGGCGCAGGTTGCGCACCGCGACGCGGCCGTCCTCGGCCTTGGTGCGCGCGACCTTGATGTACTCCTTGCGGCGCTCCTCGGTCAGCTCGGGGAAGTTGCAGCGGATGACCTTGCCGTCGTCGGCGGGGTTGACGCCCAGGTCGGAGTCGCGGATGGCCCGCTCGATGGCCTTCATCGCGCTCTGGTCGAAGGGCGCGATCAGGATGACGCGCGCCTCGGGGGCGGTGAACGAGGCCAGCTGCTGCAGCGGCGTCGGCGAGCCGTAGTAGTCCACGACGATCTTGGAGAACATCGAGGGGTGGGCGCGCCCGGCACGGATGGCAGCGAACTCCTCGCGGGTCGCCTCCACCGACTTGCTCATCTTGGTGTCGGCCTCGTTGAGGATGTCGTTGATCACGGCTGCTCCTGGGTTCGTCGCGTACGTCGGGCTGTGCGGGACTGGTCAGTCGGCGCTGACCAGCGTGCCGATCTTCTCACCCTTGAGCACACGGGGGATGTTGCCCTCGGGCTCCATGCCGAAGACCACCATCGGCAGCTTGTTCTCCGCGCACAGGGTGAAGGCGGTCTGGTCGACGACCTCGAGGTTGCGCTGGATGGCCTCGGCGTAGGTGATGGTGTCGAACTTGGTCGCGCTCGGGTCCTTGCGCGGGTCGGCGTCGTAGACGCCGTCGACGCCGCTCTTGGCGAAGAAGACCGCGTCGCAGCGGCTCTCGAGGGCGCGCTGGACCGCGACGGTGTCGGTGGAGAAGAACGGCATGCCCATGCCGGCGCCGAAGATGACCACGCGCCCCTTCTCCATGTGCCGGATCGCGCGGCGCGGCACGTAGGGCTCGGCGACCTGGCCCATCGTGATCGCGGTCTGCACGCGGGTCTCGACGCCCATCTTCTCGAGGAAGTCCTGCAGGGCCAGGCAGTTCATCACGATGCCGAGCATGCCCATGTAGTCGGCGCGCACGCGGTCCATGCCGCGCTGCTGCAGCTCGGCGCCGCGGAAGAAGTTGCCGCCACCGGTGACGACGGCGATCTGCACGCCCGAGCGGGCGACCTCGGCCACGTCGCTGGCGATCTTCTGGACCACGTCGGGGTCGACACCGACCTTGCCGCCGCCGAAGACCTCGCCGGAGAGCTTGAGAAGGACACGCTGGTACTGCTGGGTCATCGGGGTTCCCTTCGTGGGGGTGGGGGCACAGCACGAAGGCCGGCCCGTTGATCCATCTGGTGGGGGATCAAGCGGACCGGCCTCCTTGGCGTCAGGTGCAACCTAGCGGATCAGCGCCTCTCAGGCACCGACCTCGAAGCGGGCGAAGCGCTTGAGGGTGGTGCCGGCCTCCTTGAGGACGGCCTCCACGCTCTTCTTGGACTCGGTCACCGACGGCTGCTCGAGCAGCACGACCTCCTTGAAGAAGCCGTTCACCCGGCCCTCGGTGATCTTGGCGATCGCCTGCTCGGGCTTGCCCTCCTCGCGCGACTTCTGCTCGGCGATGGAGCGCTCCGACTCGACGACGTCGGCGGGGACCTCGTCGCGGCTGAGGTACTGCGGGCGCATCGCGGCGATCTGCATCGCGGCGCCGCGCGCGGCCTCGTCGGAGCCGTCGTACTCGACCAGGACGCCCACGGCGGGCGGCAGGTCGGCGGCACGCTTGTGCATGTAGGTCACCACGGGGCCGTCGAAGTAGGCCACGCGACCGAGCTCGATCTTCTCGCCGATGGTGATGGCGAGCTGCTCGACGACCTCGCCGACGGTCTTGCCGTCGAGCTCGACGGCCCTGAGCGCCTCGGTGTCGCCGGCCTTGGCGGCGTCAGCGGCGGCGGCGATCTTCTCGGCGGCCGCGACGAAGTCGTCGTTCTTGGCGACGAAATCGGTCTCGGAGCGCATCTCGACCAGCGCGTTGCCGGAGGTGACGACCAGGCCCGAGGAGGCCTCGCGCTCGGCGCCGCGCTTGGCGGCCTTGGCCTCGCCCTTGACCCGCAGGATCTCGACGGCCTTGTCCAGGTCGCCGTCGGCCTCGGTCAGCGCCTTCTTGCAGTCCATCATGCCGGCGCCGGTCTGCTCGCGGAGCTTCTTGACGTCGGCCGCGGAGATGTTCGTCATTGACGTTCCGTCCCTCGAAGAGAAAGTGGTGGAGTAGCGGGGAGATCCCCGGCGTGCCGCCGTCCGCGAGCCCCGGAGGGCCCGCGGACGGCGGTCAGCACGGAGAGGTCAGGCCTTGGCCTCGTCCTTGGTCTCGTCCTTGGTCTCGTCCTTGGCGGACTCGTCCTCGGTGGCCTCGGGGGCCTCGGGAGCCACGGGGGCGTCGGTCGCCTCGGCGGCGGCCTCGTCGGAGGCGGCGGCCTCGGACGACGCGCCGGTGGCCTCGGAGGCCGCGGTGTCGTCGGCCTTGGTGGCGCTCTCGGCGGCCTTCTCGGCCTCACCGGCGAGCAGCTCGCGCTCCCACTCGGCCAGCGGCTCGTCGGTGGTGCCCGCAGCGGCACCCTCGCTCTTGCCACCGCCACGGGCGATGAGGCCCTCGGCCACGGCGTCGGCGATGACGCGGGTCAGCAGGCCGACCGCACGGATCGCGTCGTCGTTGCCCGGGATCGGGAAGTCGACCTCGTCGGGGTCGCAGTTGGTGTCCAGGATGCCGATGATCGGGATCCGGAGCTTGCGGGCCTCCTCGACGGCGAGGTGCTCCTTCTTGGTGTCGACGATCCACACGGCGGAGGGCACGCGGCCCATCTCGCGGATGCCGCCCAGGGTCCGGTCGAGCTTGTCGCGCTCCCGCTTCATCTGCAGGAGCTCCTTCTTGGTGCGACCCGAGCCGGCGACGGCGTCGAAGTCGACCTCGTCGAGCTCCTTGAGGCGGTTGATCCGCTGGTGCACGGTCTGGAAGTTGGTGAGCATGCCGCCCAGCCAGCGCTGGTTGACGTAGGGCATCCCGACGCGGGTCGCCTGCTCGGCGATCGCCTCCTGGGCCTGCTTCTTGGTGCCCACGAACATCACGGTGCCGCCCTTGGCGACGGTCTCCTTGATGAAGGCGTAGGAGCGGTCGATGTAGCTCAGCGACTGCTGCAGGTCGATGATGTAGATGCCGTTGCGCTCGGTCATGATGAAGCGCTTCATCTTGGGGTTCCAGCGACGGGTCTGGTGCCCGAAGTGGACGCCGCTCTCGAGGAGCTGGCGCATGGTCACGACTGCCATGGTGGTGATCTCCTGTGCTGGAGCCGGCACCGCTGGTGGCGTCCTTGGTGCCTTGCGGCCAGGACGCACCGGTGTCGTGCTCCGGTGGTGGTTTACGGTTCGATGCGCCCGGCGGGTGCCGGTCGCCCTGACGTCTGCGCGCGACCCGACCCGGCTCTCCAGGCTCGCGCCTGTCGGTCCGGGACCGAGGATCGTCGCCCACGGGTGGCCACCCCTCCTCGCGGAGGCGTGTCGCGGTCTGCGGACGTGCGAAGTCAATCCCTGAGGATTGCGTCCGCCAGCGTACGCCAGCCCGGGCCCCGCCAGCGAATCCGTCGCGGGCCGCCTCGTGTGCACAGCGCGGGTCCCCTGCTGCGCCGTCCCCACGGGGGCCGCGGGGCCGCGACGCCGGCGGTCCGCGGCCCCAGCCTGGCGGGGTGCCCTCCTCCTCCGCCGCCACCCTGCTCACCGCCCTCCTCACCACCCTGCTGTCCGCCATGGGCCCCACCGCCGAGCCGGACCCGGTGGGCAGCTGGCCGCTGCGCCCCGAGCCCGAGGTGGTCGATGGCTTCGACGCCCCGTCCTCCCCCTACGGCCCCGGGCACCGTGGCGTCGACCTCCTGGGCCGGCCCGGCCAGCCGGTGCGCGCGGCCCTCGCGGGCCAGGTCTCCTTCGCCGGGCGCATCGCGGGCCGCGGCGTCGTCGTGGTCGCCCACGGGCTCACGCGCACGACGTACGAGCCGGTGGCGGGCGATCTCGCGGTGGGTGAGCCGGTGGCCGCCGGTGAGGTCGTCGGCCACCTCGAGGTGGCGCCGTCGCACTGTGCCCCACGCACCTGCCTGCACTGGGGCTGGATCGAGAGCGGCCCGGCGGGCGACACCTACCTCGACCCCCTGCGCCTGGTCGGCCTCGGCCCGGTCCGCCTGCTCCCCCTCTGGAGCACCTCCCCCGCGCCGACCCCCGTCGACACGCCGTACCGAGCGGTCCTCGACCACCTCGCTGCGCTCGGGTGACCGCGAGCCGGCTCGGCGGGAAGTAGCGCCGGGTCGGTCAGGCGCGCGGGTGGGCCTGGCGGTACGCGGCGCGCAGCCGGTCGGTGGTGACGTGCGTGTAGAGCTGGGTGGTGGCCAGCGAGGCGTGGCCCAGCAGCTCCTGCACCGAGCGCAGGTCGGCGCCGCCCTCGAGCAGGTGGGTGGCCGCGGTGTGCCGCAGCCCGTGGGGGCCGATGTCGGGGGCGCCGGGTACCTCGGCGACGCGCCGGTGCACCAGGGTGCGCACCGCGCGCTGGTCGATGCGCCCTCCCCTGGCACCGAGAAAGAGCGCGGGCCCAGAGCCGTCGACCGCCAGCAGGGGGCGGCCGTGGCGGGTCCAGAAGTCGAGCGCGTGGGCGGCCGGCCGTCCGAACGGGACGCTGCGCTCCTTGCGGCCCTTGCCCAGGACCCGCACCACGTTGCGCTCGCGGTCGACGTCGTCGACGTCGAGCCCGACCAGCTCGCCGACGCGGATGCCGGTGGCGTAGAGCAGCTCGAGCATCGCCACGTCGCGCAGCCCCACCGGGCTGCCGTCGTCGGCGAGCGCGGTGGCCGTGCGGATCAGGTCGTCGGCCTCGTCGCGGCGCAGGACCGGCGGCAGCGTGCGGTGCGCCTTGGGGCTGGCCAGGCTGGCGCCGGCGTCGTGCTCGGCGCGGCCGGTGCGCGCCAGCCAGGCGGTGAAGACACGGGCGGCGGTGGCGCGGCGGGCGATCGTGGTGCGCGAGCGGCCCAGGCTCTGCTGCTGGGCCAGCCAGCTGCGCAGGGTGCGCAGGTCGAGCCGGGCCACGTCGTCGAGCCCGAGCCGCCGGGCGTGCTCGAGCAGCCCGGCGACGTCGGTGAGGTAGGCGCGCACGGAGTGCGGGGTCAGGTCGCGCTCGACCGCGAGGTGGCGCTCGTAGTCGCCGAGGACCCGGACGAAGGCCTCGGGCAGCGCGTCCGCCTCCTGCTGCGCGTCGTCGGCCATGTCCGGAGTCTAGGAACCCGCCGGGGGCTCACGGCAGAGCCAGCCCGGCGAGCCGCCAGCCGTTGCCGTCGCTGCGCACCAGTCCGGCCTCCTGCAGCCGCACCAGGACCGCGTCGGTGGTGCCCGGGCCCACGCCGGCGGTGCGCGCGATCGAGACGCTGGCGACGCCCCGCGAGACGGGCACCGCGTCGAGCACCTGCCGGTCGACCGGGTCGAGCCGGTCGCGCAGCGTCTCGGGCCCCCGCGGGATCTCGAGCAGGTACTGCCCCGACTCGGCGACCATCTCGAGCACCTCGGGCCCGGTGGTGACCAGGCCGGCCGCCCCGGCCCGCACGAGCTGGTGCACGCCCTGCGACTGCGCCGACGTGACGGGACCGGGCACGCCCATGACCGGACGGTTGAGCTGCTGCGCCCAGTTGGCGGTGTTGAGCGCGCCGCTGCGCAGCGCGGCCTCGACGACCACGGTGCCGGTCGTCAGGGCCGCGATCAGCCGGTTGCGGCTCAGGAACCGCACCCGCATCGGCGACCAGCCGGGCGGCGACTCCGAGACGACGGCGTGGTGGGTGGCGAGGTGCTCGATGAGGTCGCGGTGCGCCTCGGGGTAGATCCGGTCGGCGCCGCAGGCCAGCACCGCGACCGTCGAGCCGTCGGTGCCGAGCGCCCCGCGGTGGGCGGCCTGGTCGATGCCGAAGGCCGCCCCCGAGACGACGGGACGTCCGGCGCTCGCGACCGCGGCGGCGACGTCACCGGCGACCGAGGCGCCGTACCCGGTCGCGGTGCGCGCGCCGACCACCGCGACCGAGCCGCCGAGCGTGTCGAGCCGTTGCGGCCCCCGCACCCACAGCCCCACGGGCACTCCCCCGCGCCCCTGCACGCGCGGCTGCTCGAGGTCACCCAGCTGCGCGGGCCACTCGGCGTCGGCCGGGGTGACGAAGCGGATGCCCTGCCGGGCGGCGAGCGCCAGGATGCGCTCGGGGTCGAGCCCCTGGCTGCGGGCCTGGGTCTCGGCCTGGAGGTCGGCGAGGTCGGGAGCGCTGCGAGCCAGCTGCTGCAGCGTCTCGACGGGCCCGATGCTGCTCACGCTCGCCAGCAGGCGCGGGTCGCCCGGCTCGACGATCCGCGAGAGCGCCACCCGGGCGAGCCGGTCGTCCTGCCAGGGCGCCATCACGCGCCCCGCTCGAGCGCGCTGAGCATCAGCGGGTGGCCGGAGCGCAGCCGCAGGGCGGTCTCGACCTCGGCGGCACCCGGCCGGCGCTCGGGGTCGGCGCCGGGCAGCAGGTCGAGCACGCTCCAGGCCAGCCGGTGCACCCTGACGGCCCCGCGGCTGGTGACCTCGGCGTCGTAGAGCGCCTTGTCGAGCATGGCCTGGCCGTCCTCCGCCAGCGGCCAGCGCTCGCGCAGCGCCGCCCCGGGCACCTGGGAGTTCAGCCGCCAGGTGCAGCCGCGGTAGCGCTCCGCCTGGCGCCGTCGGGCCGCCGTGACGCGCACCCGTACGTCGGCGGAGGTCTCGCGCACCGCGAGGGGGTCGCGGCGCTCGTGGGGCCGCACCGGGTCGACCTGGCGGGTGATGTCGATGCGGTCGGTGACCGGGCCGGTGACCTTGCGCCGGTAGTCGCGGCGCACGGTGTCGCGGCACGAGCACCGGTTGGCCCCGGCGTGGGCGCGGAACTCGCCGCACGGGCAGGGGTTGGCGGCGAGCACCACCATGCCGCGGGCGGGCAGGGTCACGAGCTCCTCGGCCCGGGCGACGGTGATCTCGCCGTTCTCGAGCGGCTCGCGCAGCGCCTCGATCACGTCGGCGCGGAAGAGCGGGAACTCGTCGAGGAGCAGGACCCCGCAGTGCGAGCGGCTGAGCTCGCCGGGCCGGACCTGCCCGCTGCCACCGCCGACGATGGAGGCCTTGCTGGCGTCGTGGTGCGGGGCGGCGTAGGGCGGGCGTCGCAGCATGCCGCGGCTGGGGTCGAGCACCCCGGCCAGCGAGTGGATCGCGGTCAGCTCGAGCGACTCCTCGGCGTCGAGGTCGGGCAGGATCGTGGGGATCCGCTCGGCCAGCGTGGTCTTGCCGGAGCCCTTCGGGCCCTGCAGCAGCAGGTGGTGGCCGCCGGCGGCGGCGACCTCGGCGGCGTACCTGGCGTCGGCCATGCCGATCAGGTCGGACATGTCGACCTCGTCGTGGCGGTCGGAGCCGCGCCAGGACAGCAGGCTGGCCCCCGTGGACGACGCCACGGGCGGGGCGTCGGGCACCTCGTCGCCCTTGAGCTGGGCGACCACCTGGCGCAGCGAGCGCATGCCGAAGACGGTGGTGCCGGGCACCATGGCCGCCTCGGCGGCCTGCGGCTCGGGCACGACGACGGTGCGCACCCCCGCCTCGCGGGCAGCGAGCACCATGGGCAGCACGCCGGTGACCGGGCGCAGGCCACCGTCGAGGGTGAGCTCGCCGATGAAGAGGCACCCGTGGAGGGCCTGCTCGGTGATCACGGCGTCGGCGGCCAGCACCGACAGGGCCATGGCCAGGTCGAAGTGGGTGCCGCGCTTGCGCAGGTCGGCGGGCGAGAGCAGGACCGTGATGCGCTTGGTGGCCGGCCAGCCGAGCCCGGAGTTGATGATGGCCATCCGCACCCGGTCGCGGGCCTCGCTGATGGCGATGTCGGGGCGGCCCACCAGGGTGGTGCCGACCTGGCCCGGCGAGACGTCGGCCTGCACGTGGATCAGGTGGCCCACCGCACCGTGCAGGGAGACGGTGCAGGCGGTCGCGAACGGCATCAGACCAGCCCCCGCACGTGCTCGACCTCGGCGGCGCCGCGGGCCGCCAGGCGCACCGCCACCAGGTCGACCCGCACCTCGGGCAGCCGGGGGCCGTGGGAGACCTGCCACTCCTCCCCCAGGCGCTGGAGGCGCTCCAGCTTGGCGGGGGTGATCGCCTCGTGCGGCGAGCCGCCCACCTCACCGGCCCTGGTCTTCACCTCGCCCACGACGAGCACGTGGCCCTCGCGCAGCACCAGGTCGACCTCGCCCACCGGGCACCGCCAGTTCCGTTCGAGCAGGGTCATGCCCTGCTCCACCAGGTGGCGCGCCGCCACCGTCTCGCCGTACGCCCCGAGGGCCTGCCGGCTCGCTGCTGTCGCTGTCATCTCCGACCTCCTGGTCAGAGCATGCGCACCTCAGGCCCCTCCGGTCCTCGGCCGGGCACGAGGGTGTGGACGAGCGCGACGGCGGGCAGCCCTGTGCGCACCCGGCGGCCCGGTTCAGCCGCGCAGCGCGGGAACGTTGCAGACGGCCTCGACGGCGTAGACGTCGGCTCCTCCGACCCTGATGCCCAGCAGCGTCGCGAGGGGGCCGACCACCGAGGTGTCGATCTTGGTGGCCAGGGGCCGCAGCCCACGCTGGACCGCTCCGTTGGGATCGGCCATCAGCGCCGCCAGGACGCCGTCCAGGATGAATTCGGTCGACACCCCGAGGAAGGCCAGCGCGTCGACGACGACGTTGCCTCCGAGCACGCCTCCGGACTCGATGCGCGGGACGACGCTGCTCACGAGCTGCACGGGCGAACCGGTCTCCACGGGCACCTCGTCGTTCGGGGGGATCGCCAGCGCGGCCGTGGCTCCCGGACCTGGAGGCCCGCTGGTCATCGACAGCCCCACCACGACGTCGACGTCCACGAAGATCTTCGCCAGGCCGACACCTACCTGCACCTTGCCCGTGAGGGGCACCCGCGCATCGATCGCGTAGGACGCCAGACCGCTGGTGACCCCGACCGAGAAGGTGTGCGGGTCGGCCGGGGTGCGATCGCCGCAGTGCACCGTCGGCGTGGCCAGCAGCTGCGACTGGGCACCGCCCAGACGGATCTGCACCGTGCCGGTGGTCGTGCCTGTCTGGAGGGTGCCCTTGACCAGCCCGACGTCGATGCCCAGACCCGGGCTGTTGAAGCCCCCGTTGGCCGCCAGGTCCAGGTCGAGCGTCGCCTCGAGCTGTGCGGTCTCCGCCTTCGCCTGCTCGGAGCCAGGCGCACCGCAGGCCAGGCGCTTGCCCTCCTGGACGTACAGGGTCCCGGTGAAGGCGCCGAGCCCGGGCAGCTTGGCCTGCAGCTGCTCGAGGGTGAGCGCGTGGTCGCCGTCCGCGACGAGGACCGAGCCGACCAGCAGGTCGAGCACGTTCAGGTCGGTCTCGAGCGCGGCGCTGTCGGAGGGCGAGATGCTGAGCAGGTCCTGCAGCCGCAGCGCCGGCACTCCTCCCTCGATGGCCGTGAAGACAGCGAGCGCATCGACAGCGGCGGCGTAGCCGGCCGGTCGGTTCCTGTTCAACGCCTCGATCGTGGCCGCGACCAGGTCACCGAAGTCCACGAGACCGGTCAGCAGCTCGGTCTCGGTGCCGACCCGTCCGGTGGCCGCGAGGTCGGCGAGCGAGACGTCGACCCCGGCGATGTTCTGGTAGGTCAGCAGCGCCGCGTCCAGGCCGAGGAGGGCGTTCAGCGGGGCCAGCACCGCGGAGTCGCCCGAGTCGACGGCTACCGCCACGGAGCCGAGCTCGTGGCACGCGGTGGTCGACGCCTCGGCGATCGCCGTCCGCGTGGCGGCACCGCGGCCGCTGGTGAAGCTGAACCCGACGTCGGCGCCCGCAGACACCTTCACCGCTGTCGGCACGTCCCCCGACGCGCTGGGTGTGAAGACGCCGCCGCTCAGGCGGCCCCAGGTCGCGACCACCTGCCGGTTGTCGCCGAGGGTCGTCTGGTTGCCCGCGAGGCTGCTGGCCAAGGCGCTGCCCTGGGAGCTCGCCAGCTCGGGCGCCAGCTGCGCGGTGGTGCGTCCGTCGAGCTCGCGCGCCAGGTCGAGCGCGACCACGTCGGCCAGCGCCTGCATGTCGCGACGCACGACGCGCTGCATGCCGAGGTCGACGGCGAAGGCGCCGACGACCACGAGCAGCGAGACGGTCACGGCGAGGAAGACCGCGACGGCACCCCGCTCGTCGCGACGCCGCCCGCGGCTCAACTGACCCTCGCGGTCGAGGTGAAGCTCAGGTTGTCGGGCAGCGGCACGAGCGGGATCTTGGGAGTCAGCGGCTTCGACCCGTAGGGGTAGGTCACCGCCACCTCCACGCACCGAGCAGTGCCGCAGGGCACGATCGTGACCGCACAGGTCGCACCCGAGGAACAGCTGACCCCGTAGCTCTGCAGGGCCTCGTCGACGCTGGCGGTGGCAGCGGCCTTGCGCTGGACGTCCTGGCTGGCGTCGTACGCCGACGCCCAGACCGCACCCGAGCGCGCGCCCTCGGCCGCACCCTGGCTGATCGCCTGGCGGAAGCTGAGCATGTAGCCGTAGCTGATGATGCCGAACACCAGCACGAGCAGCAGCGGCACCACGAGGGCGAACTCGACCGCGGCCGCACCACGCTCACGCCCGGGCGCGCGCCGAGACCCTCCAGCCATGCTCCCACCCCGCCTTCGACACGGACTCCCGTTCCCGAGCCTAGGGAGCCGCGACCGCCGCCGGGGGCAGCACTGGGGCAGATGGCCCAGAAGGACTAGTCATCGTGCACGCTCGGCCCCCGCAGGCGCGCTCAGGACTTGGGCGGCTCGACGTCGGAGGACTGCAGCTCCTCGACGTTGACGTCCTTGAAGGTCAGCACCTTGACGTTCTTGGCGAAGCGGGCCGGGCGGTACATGTCCCACACCCAGGCATCGCTCATGGAGACCTCGAAGAAGACGTCGCCCTGCTCGGTGCGGGCCTTCACGTCGACCTGGTTGCACAGGTAGAAGCGACGATCGGTCTCCACGACGTATTTGAAGATCCCCACGACGTCGCGGTACTCGCGGTAGAGGGTCAGCTCCATCTCGGCCTCGTACTGCTCGAGCTCCTCGGCGCTCACACGTGCTCCTCACTCGACCGGCGGACCTGATCACCCACCCCCGCGGTGAGGTGGGCACTGGCATCGTAGACGCGTGCCACCCACCGCGAGCACGACTCCCCCGGGCCAGGGCCCACCACTGGCCGGCCGCGCGATCATGGACCAGTGCTGGCGCGACATCACGTTCCTGCACTGGCCCGTCGACCCCGCCCTGGTGGCGCCGCTGCTGCCGCGCGGGGTGCGCCTCGACCTGTACGACGGCGCCGCCTGGGTCGGGTTGATCCCGTTCCGGATGGTCGACGCGGGCGTGGGGTCGGGTCGACCCGTCCCTTGGCTGGGCACGTTCCTCGAGACCAACGTGCGGCTCTACTCCACCGACGACCGGGGCCGGCGCGGCGTGGTCTTCTGCTCCCTCGACGCCGACCGGCTCGCGGTCGTCGCCGGCGCCAACGCTGGCTTCGGGGTGCCCTACAAGTGGGCCCGGATGTCGGCCGACCGGGTGGACGGCGGGTGGCGCTACGAGATGCGCCGCCGCACCGGCGGGCGCCCCCGCAGCGTCATCGACGTCGAGGTCGGGGAGCCGGTCGAGCCCGGCCCGCTCGAGCTCTTCCTCACCGCCCGCTTCGGGCTGCACACCTCCGTGCTCGGGCGCACCCTGTGGGTGCCCAACACCCACGGCCCCTGGCCGCTGCACCGCGCCCGCGTGCGCGAGCTGCACGACGAACTGGTCACCGCCGCCGGCCTGCCGGGCGTGGCCACCGCCGCCCCCGCCTCGGTGCTGCACTCCCCCGGCGTGCGCACCTGGTTCGGCCTGCCCCAGGTGCTCTGACCGGACGGCCTACGACGGCAGCCCCGCCGCGCGGCGTACGTTGACGAAGCGCATCCGGTGCACCGGCGAGGGCCCGTGCTGCTCCAGCGCCCGGGTGTGGGTGTCGGTGATGTAGCCCTTGTGGGTCCCGAAGTCGTACGCCGGCCACTCGCGGTCGAGCTCGCGCATCAGGCGGTCGCGGGTCACCTTCGCCAGCACCGAGGCGGCCGAGATGCAGGCGGCGACCCGGTCGCCCTTCCAGACCGCGAGCCCCGGCACCCCGAGCCCGTCGACGGGGAAGCCGTCGGTGAGCACGTAGTCGGCCGGCACGTCGAGCAGCGCCACGGCCCGGCGCAGCGCCTCGATGTTGGCCACGTGCATGCCGAGCCGATCGCACTCCTGGTGCGAGAGCACCACCACCGACCACGCGACGGCTCGCCGCACGACCTGGTCGTAGCAGCGCTCACGGGCCTTCTCGGTCAACAGCTTGGAGTCGGCCAGGCCGGGCACCACGCCGCTGCGCCCCGGCGGCAGGATGCAGGCGCCGGCCACCAGCGGCCCCGCGCAGGC
Source organism: Nocardioides salarius (assembly GCF_016907435.1). NCBI lineage: Bacteria > Bacillati > Actinomycetota > Actinomycetes > Propionibacteriales > Nocardioidaceae > Nocardioides > Nocardioides salarius. Next base: position 729,527 of record NZ_JAFBBZ010000001.1, read on the forward strand.
ACCCCGGCCGGCCTCGTCGACCCCGGCCACGGACTCGAGGCCGTGGCGGCGCAGGGCGCGCTCGTAGCCGTAGAGCCCGGCGTCGCGCCGGACCGTGGACCCCTTCGGCAGCAACGACATCGTCGATCCCGCCTAGGAGGCGTCCGGCACGTCGTCGAACGCGTCGGTGTCCTCGAGGCCGCCGAAGCGGTCGGTGGGCCACAGCAGCAGCCAGACCTTGCCGACGACCAGGTCGGTGGGCACGTACTCGTCGCCGGGCACGCACTCGGTCTCGTCCTCGAGGCACATGTGCACCGTGGAGTCCGCGGACCGGCCACGGTTGTCGCCCATCACGAAGATCGACCCCTCCGGCACGGGCCCGGCCTCCCAGGCGCAGTTGCCGGTCATCGGGCCGCGGCAGCCGCGCACCCGACGGTCCTCGAGCACGTAGTCGTCCTCCTCGAGCGCGACCCCGTTGACCACGAGCCGCTTCTGGGCGTCGCAGCACACGATGGTGTCGCCCTCGACCCCCACGACGCGCTTGACCAGGAAGCCGGTGTCGGGCAGCAGGCCGATGGCGGCCAGGGCGCCGGCGACCGGGTTGGTCGGCTCGTCGACCTCGCCGCGGGTCAGCCAGCCGCCCGGGTCCTCGAAGACCACGACGTCGCCGCGCTCGACCTCGCCCCCGAACCAGCCCGACCACTTCTCGACCAGGATGCGGTCGTCCTCGACGAGTCCGGGCTCCATGGACTCGGAGGGGATGTAGAAGGCCTGCACCACGAACGACTTGAGCAGCACCGCGAGCACCACCGCGAGCGCGAGCAGGAGCAGGGACTCCTGCCACACCGGCAGGCCCCGCCGGCTCTTGTCGCGGGCGGCCGCGACGCGTTGGGCCGGGGACGGCACGACCCCGCCGGCCTCGTTCGTCGGGCCTGCGGGGTCGTGGTCGTCGCTGCTCACGCGGCGAGTGTAGAGAAGGAGTCGCCGATCAGGAGTCGCGACGCTCCTTGATCTTGGCGGCCTTGCCGCGCAGGTTGCGCAGGTAGTACAGCTTGGCGCGGCGCACGTCGCCGCGGGTCACGACCTCGATGGTCTCGAAGATCGGGGAGTGCAGCGGGAAAGTGCGCTCGACGCCGACGCCGAAGGAGACCTTGCGGACGGTGAAGGTGCGCCCGACGCCGGAGCCCTGCACGCGGATGACGACGCCCTGGAAGATCTGCACGCGCGAGCGCGAGCCCTCGATGACCTTCACGTGCACCTTGACGGTGTCACCGGCGCGGAAGTGGGGGTTGTCGTCGCGCTTGACGTCGTTGCCGATCTGGGCGACCAGGTTGTTGCTCATGGTGTCTCCTCGCGGGTGCCACAGACCAGCCGCGGTATCAGGTGGTGCAGGAATTGTCGCGGCCCGCCGTGTGCTCCGGTGGCGTGGGCCGCCCTCTGTGGCAGGCGTCCGACGCGGGCCCCCCGTGCGTTCCTCGGGGCTGCCCTCCGGTCCGGCAGGACCAGCGACGAAGTCTGCCACAGCCGCCCGCGCCGGCCACAATCAGCCGCGGCCGCTCCGGCGTCGCTGCTTGGTCAGCACCGCGGGCCCCGACGGCCCGTCGAGCACCTCGCGCACCCGGTAGCCCGCGCGCTGGTAGCGGCGCAGGTTGGCCTGGCTGGCCTTCCCCGTCACCAGCCGGTACGCCGCCGCCGCGGGCGGGGCGGCCCGCTCGGCGTGCTCGAGCAGCACCCGGCCCAGGCCGCGGCCCTGCAGGTCGGGGGCGACCATCAGCCGGCCGATCTCCCACGTGGTGTCCTCGAGCCGGCCTCGCACCGAGCCCACGAGGCGTCCACCGACCCGCACGACGTAGGTGTCCCACTGCGCCAGCGAGGCCGCGGTGTCGGCGACCGACTCGTGCAGCGGCGGGATCGTGAGGTCGTCGTTGACCAGCGCCTCGCCGACCCAGCAGGCGAGCGTGAGCACGTGCAGCTCGGCGGTGTCGCCGGGTGCCGCGGGCACGACCTCCCACTCCCCCGCCACGTGGCTGGCGTGCAGCAGGTCCGGGCGCCGCTCGGCGGTGCGCTCGAGCGACTGCGCGTGGCGCCAGGCGGCGATCGCGGCGTGGTTGCCGCTGAGCAGCACCGGGGGCACGTCGTGGCCGCGCCACGAGGCGGGCTTGGTGTAGACGGGGTACTCCAGGAGCCCCTGCTCGTGGGACTCCTCCTCCAGGGAGGCGGCGTTGCCCATGAACCCGGGCAGCAGCCGCACCACGGCCTCGGTGATCGCCAGGGCGGCGACCTCGCCGCCGTTGAGCACGTAGTCGCCCAGCGAGACCTCGACGACCTCCGCGACGTCGTCGCGACCCCGGGCGTGGTCGAGCACGCGCTGGTCGATGCCCTCGTAGCGCCCGCAGGCGAAGACCAGGCGGGGCCGGGTGGCCAGCTCGCGGGCCAGCGCCTGGGTCAACGGCCGCCCGGCGGGACTGGGCACCACCACGGTCGCTGCCGAGCCGGGCCCCCCGGGCGCCCCGGGGCCGCCCAGCAGCTCGTCGAGCGCCTCGCCCCACGGCTCGGGCCGCATCACCATGCCGGCGCCGCCGCCGTACGGCGTGTCGTCGACGGTGCGGTGCCGGTCGTGGGTCCAGCCGCGCAGGTCGTGGACGTGCAGCTCGACCAGGCCCTTGGCGGCCGCCTTGCCGGGCAGCGAGAGCCCGAGGGGGGCGAGGTAGTCGGGGAAGATCGTCAGGTAGTCCAGGCGCACGGTGCTCGTCCTCGCCGGCTCAGTCGTCGTCGGGCAGCGGCGAGACGAGGCCGGGGCGGTCGGCCACCACGACCCGCCCGGCCGCCAGGTCGACCTCGGGCACCAGGGCCGCGACGAAGGGCACTAGGGTGTCGCGGCCGTCCAGCGCCTTGACGCCCAGCAGGTCCTGCGCGCCGTGCACGACCGAGGTGATCGTGCCGAGCGCGGCGCCGTCGGTGTCGACGACAGCGAGACCGACGAGCTGGTGGTCGTAGAACTCCTCGGGGTCCTCCGGCATCGCGTCAGCGGGCAGCTGCGCGTGCAGCACGATCCCGCGCGCGGCCTCGGCGCCGTTGCGGTCGGCGAGCTCCTCGAAGGTCACCAGCAGCACCCCCTGGTGCCAGCGGGTGCGCGCCACCTGCAGGGTCCGCCACGTCGCGGCCGAGCCGCGCGGCGCCTCGACCTCGAGCACCGCGCCGTCGGCGAAGCGCAGGCCCGGCTCGTCGGTGCGCACGTCGATGGTCACCTCGCCGCGCAGCCCGTGCGGCTTGCCGATCCTGCCCACGACCACGTCGATGGTCTCCACCGCTGTCTCCTGTCGAAATGACGCCGACCCGCCCGAGTGTCCCGGGCGGGTCGGTGTGTGTATCTGGTGCTGGCTCGGTGCTGGATCAGTGCCGGCGGTCGACGTCGACGAAGTCGACGCGCGCCCCACCGCGACCGGCGAGCGCACCGACGACGGTGCGGAACGCCGAGGCGGTCCGACCGCCCCGGCCGATCACCTTGCCGAGGTCGTCGGGGTGGACCCGGACCTCGAGCACCGAACCTCGGCGCAGCTCCTTGTCGCGCACGCTGACGTCGTCAGGGTTGTCGACGATGCCGCGCACCAGGTGCTCCAGCGCCTCGGCGAGCATGGCGCTCAGCCCTCCGCCTTGGTCGCGTCGTCGGCGGTGGTCTCCGCCTCGGCGGCCGCAGCCGGCTCCTCGGCCCTGGCCTCGGACTTCTCGTCAGCCTTGGCGTCGGCCTTCTCGTCAGCCTTCTCGTCGGCCTTGGCGTCGCTCTTCTTGGCGGCCGACTTCTTGGTCGTCGCGGCGGCGCCGGACGAGCCGTGCGCCTCCTTGAGGGCCTCGTTGAAGATGTCGAGCTTGTCGCGCTTGGCGTCAGCGGTCTTCAGCGTGCCCTCGGCGCCCGGGAGGCCGTGGTACTTCTGGAAGTCACCGGTGATCTTGAGGATCGCGGCGACCGCGTCGCTGGGCTGCGCGCCGACGGAGAGCCAGTACTGCGCCCGGTCGGAGACGACGTCGATGTACGACGGGTCCTCCTTGGGGTGGTACTTGCCAATCTCCTCGATCACGCGACCGTCGCGCTTCTTGCGCGAGTCGACGACGACGATGCGGTACTGCGGCACCCGGACCTTGCCCAGGCGCTTCAAACGGATCTTGACGGCCACGGTTGTGGTGTCTCCTTGATGTCGTGTGTGGTGAGGACCGGGGCTCCAGGTGGGGACCGGGACACGATTCCTCGATGGGCTCCACGCGTCCGGTTGAGAGGGGCCGCACGCGCAGGACTCAGCGTGGAATGATGCCAGACCCGAGGGGGCCGGGAGAAATCGCCTGCCCCTCAGGCGACCACGCGCCCCCGCAGCACCACGCAGGCGGGCTCCCACAGCGCCGTCAGGTCCTGGGCCGGATCCCGGTCGTAGACCACGAAGTCGGCGCCGGCTCCCTCGACCAGCCCGTCGAAGCCCAGCCACTCACGCGCCTTCCACGACGCGGCGGCGAGCACGTCGGCGGCCGGCATCCCCAGCTGCGCCATCGCCAGCACCTCGCCGGCCAGGTGGCCGTGGCGCTGGGCGCCACCGCCGTCGCTGCCGACGTAGAGCGGGACACCGGCCTCGTGCGCCGACATCAGCACCTCGCGGCGGCGGGCGTGCAGCTGGTCCATGGTGGCGGCGTACGCCGGGAACTTCTCGCGGCCCTGGGCGGCGAACCCGGGGAACTTGTCGGTCTGCATCACCGTGGGCACCAGCGCGACCCCCGCGGCCGCCATCTGCTCGACCTGCTCGAGGGCGAGCCCGGTGCCGTGCTCGATGCAGTCGATACCCGCGTCGAGCAGGCCCTGCAGCGCCTCGTGGCCGAAGCAGTGCGCGGTCACCTTGGCTCCGTGGCGGTGCGCCACCTCGATGGCCTCGGCGAAGCTCTCCTGCGGGAACGAGGGCGCCAGGTCGCCGGCGTCGCGGGAGATCCAGTCCCCCACCAGCTTGACCCACCCGTCACCGGCCTGCGCCTCCTGCGCGACGTACGCCGACAGCTCGGCGGGCTCGACCTCGTGGGCGTAGCTGCGGATGTAGCGCCGGGTGCGCGCGATGTGGCGTCCGGCGCGCACCAGCCGGGGCAGGTCGTCGCGCTCGTGCACCCAGCGGGTGTCGGCGGGCGACCCGCAGTCGCGCAGCAGCAGGGCGCCGGCGTCGCGGTCGGCGAGGGCCTGGCCCTCGACCTCGTCGTCGCCCACGGCGCCGTGGTCCTCCATGCCCAGGTGGTTGTGCGCGTCGACGAGGCCCGGCACGATCCACCCGCGCGCGGCGGTCTCGGCACCGGGCTGGGCCTCGAAGGTGACCCGGCCGTCGACGACGTACAGGTCGCGGCTCTCGCCGTCGGGCAGGACCGGGCCGGTGAACTTCAGCGCGCTCATGCCCGCGAGGCTAACCGGTCGGCCGACGGGCCGAGGAGGCTCAGCCGTGGTCGAGCTTGTCGAGCTGGTCGAGCAGCCAGGTCGGGCCCACCACGGTGGCGCCGGTGGCGGAGACGTTGGCGGCCAGGGCCCGGTCGGCGGTCACGACCGTGACGGTGCAGCCGCGCTGGCCGGCGCGCTGGGCCTCGGACAGGATCGTCGCGTCACCCTCCTTGGGCGCGTGCACGATGCGCACGTGGGCGTCCTTGCCGGGCCGGGCGCCCCCGCGGGCACCGCCCTCGAGGACCATCACGATCTCGTCGCCGGGCACGTCGGCCACCAGCAGCGCCTCGTGCAGGCGCCGCGTCGCCGCGGCGCGGTCCTTCCACCAGCCGTCGGGACGGCTGCCGATCACGTTGGCCGAGTCGACCACCACCACGGACCTCACTTGAGGAACTTCGAGAAGTCCTTGGGCAGGTCGAGGTCGGCTGCCGCCTTCTCGTAGTCGACCGGCTCACCGCCCGGCGTGCCGAAGGGGGTGGCCGGCGCGGCCGCCGCCTTCTCCTTGGCCGCCTGCTCCTGCTGGGCGGCCTTGGCGGGGTTGCCCGAGCGCTTGGCGCCCTTGCCCTTCTTCTGCTGCGGCTTGGCCTTGCCGCGCTTGCCACCACCCATGCCGGGCATGCCCGGCATCCCCGGCATGCCGGGCATCCCGCCGCCTCGAGCCATCTGCATCATCATCTTGCGCGCCTCGAAGAAGCGGTCGACGAGCTGGTTGACGTCGGAGACCTGGCGCCCGCAGCCCTTGGCGATGCGGGAGCGGCGCGATCCGTCGATGAGCTTGGGGTTGGCCCGCTCGGCCGGTGTCATCGACTGGATGATCGCCTGGATGCGGTCGATCTCGCGCTCGTCGAAGTTCTCGAGCTGCTCGCGGAACTGCCCCATGCCGGGCAGCATCCCCATGATCTTCGACATCGAGCCGAGCTTGCGGACCTGCTGCATCTGCTCGAGGAAGTCGTCGAGGGTGAACTCGCCGCCCTGGCCGCTGAGCTTCTGCGCGGCCTTGAGCGCCTGCTCGGAGTCGAAGCTCTTCTCGGCCTGCTCGATCAGGGTCATCACGTCGCCCATGTCGAGGATCCGTGAGGCCATGCGGTCGGGGTGGAACAGGTCGAAGTCGGTCAGCTTCTCGCCGTTGGAGGCGAACATGACCGGCTTGCCGGTGATCGAGGCGATCGAGAGCGCGGCACCACCACGGGCGTCGCCGTCGAGCTTGGTGAGCACCACGCCGTCGTAGCCCACCCCGTCGAGGAAGGACTGCGCGGTGACGACGGCGTCCTGGCCGATCATCGCGTCGACGACGAAGAGCACCTCGTCGGGCGAGACGGCGTCGCGGATGTCGGAGGCCTGCTTCATCAGCTCGGCGTCGATGCCCAGGCGACCGGCGGTGTCGACGATGACGACGTCGTGCAGGGTGCGCTTGGCCTCCTCGATCGAGGCCTTCGCCACGCCCACCGGGTCGCCGACGCCGTTGCCCGGCTCGGGGGCGAAGACGGTCACGCCGACCCGCTCGCCGTTGACCTGCAGCTGCTTGACGGCGTTGGGGCGCTGGAGGTCGGCGGCCACCAGCATCGGCGACTTGCCCTGGTCCTTGAGCCACAGCGCCAGCTTGGCGGCCAGCGTGGTCTTGCCGGCGCCCTGGAGGCCGGCGAGCATGATCACGGTCGGGCCGCTCTTGGCGTAGCGCAGCCGGCGGGTCTCACCGCCCAGGATCGTCACGAGCTCCTCGTTGACGATCTTGATGATCTGCTGGGCCGGGTTCAGCGCGCCGCTGACCTCCTCGCCGCGCGCCCGCTCCTTGACGGCGCCGACGAACTCCTTGACCACCGGGAGGGCGACGTCGGCCTCGAGCAGCGCGATGCGGATCTCGCGCGCGGTCGCGTCGATGTCGGCCTCGGACAGGCGACCCTTCCCCCGGAGGTTCTTGAAGGTGTCGGCGAGCCGGTCGGACAGTGTGGCGAACAAGGGCGTCCCTCGGTGAGTCGGCGGAGCGTGGTGGAGGCTCCAGCCTACCGGGGCTCCACCGTGAGAGCCGCACGGACGGCGTGGGCGGCGTCGGCGGCCCGGGTCTCGGAGAGCGCGCCGGCGGCGGCCTCCTGCAGGTAGAACACGTCGACCGCCTGCGGACCGAGGGTCTCGACATGGGCCGAGCGCACCGCCACGTCGAGCTGGGCCAGCGCCGCGCAGACGCGGTGGACGACGCCGGGCTGGTCGGCGGCGCGCACCTCCAGCACCGTCGCGGTGCGCGAGGCGTCGGGGCGCACCTCCACGGTGGGCGCCAGGGCCCGGGGGTCGGGACGCAGCCGGCTGGCCGGGTCGACCCGGCCCTCGGCGATCGCCTCGTACCGCTCGCGCAGGTAGGGCACGTCGAGGCCCGGCTCGGCGACCTCCCAGACCGAGACGCTGTAGACCTCCTGGGCCCAGGCGCGCGCGGCACGCACGGGGATGCGCTGCAGGGCGAACAGGCCCGAGAAGTCGGCCAGCAGACCGACCCGGTCGGGGGCCATGGCGGTCACGCGGGTGCCGTCGGGGGTGGCCTCCACGGCGAAGTGGACCGCGCCGTTGCGCACCTCGCGCGGGATCTCCACCTCCTCGTCGGCGACCGGCGGCAGGCTGCGCCCGGTGTCGAGGGCGGTGTGCACCCGGCGCGAGAGCTCGACCACCAGGCCCGCCCTCCAGGTCGACCACGCCTGGGACGAGGCCGCCTTGGCGTCGGCCTCGGTCAGCGCGGTCAGCAGGGAGAGCGCCTCGGTCGAGCCCACCCGCGAGGCGACCCGCTCGATGGTGGCCGGGTCGTCGTGGTCGCGGGTGGTGGCGGTCTCGGCGAGCAGCAGGTGCCAGCGCACCAGGCCCGCGATCAGGTCGACCGAGGCCGGCTCGAAGCCCATCCGGGCCGCGATCTCCCGCGCGATCGGCTCCCCCGCCACGCTGTGCTCGGTCAGGCTGCCCTTGCCGATGTCGTGCAGCAGCGCCGCGACCATCAGCACGTCGGGCCGGTTGACCTGCCGGATCAGCGACGACGCCTCGATGCAGGTCTCGACGACGTGGCGGTCGACGGTGAAGCGGTGGATCGCCGAGGCGTGCGGCAGCAGCCGGATGCGCTCCCACTCGGGCAGCAGCCGCGGGAGCGCGCCTGTCTCCTCGAGCGTCTCCCAGACCGGCAGCAGGCCGCGCCCCGAGGCCAGCAGCCGCACCAGCTGCTGGCGCGCCTCGGTGGGCCACGGGTCGGGCAGGTCGGCGACCTCGCGGGCCAGCCGGGCCGCGGTCGGCGGGGCCAGGACGGCGTCCATCTCGGCGGCCGCCGCAGCGGCGCGCAGCAGCAGCACGGGGTCCTCGGCCGGCCGGGCCTTGCGGTCCAGGACGATCTCGCGCCCGGCGAGCGCCACGCCGCGGGCGATCGGGAACAGCGCCGGCTTGCGGGCGGTGCGCACCGAGACCGGGCGCGCCAGGAAGTCGTCGACGCGGCGCCAGCTCAGCCGCGACAGGTGGGTGATGCGCCGCCCCAGGGTGCGCACGTGCACCTGGGCGCTGCGCGCGTCGCTCATCCCCAGGCCGGTGGCCAGCTCGCTCCACATCTCGGGCTGGATGCGGTCGTTGGCCCGGCCGGCCCCGGCCTGCACCAGGTCGCGGACGTCGAGCAGCGCCTGGCGGCCACGCTCCAGGTCGGTGTGCGGCACGTCGACGAGCCAGGTGGCCACCAGTGCGCGCAGCACGGTCGCGTCGCGCAGGCCGCCCTCGGCCTCCTTCACGTCGGGCACCGACATGTGCGCCAGCTCGCCCACGAGCTCGTGGCGGGCGCGCACCAGCTCGCGCAGCGCGGGCAGGCGCTCGCGGGCGTTGCGACGCCACTGCGCCAGCACCGTGGCGCGCAGCCGCAGCGTCAGGTTCGCGTCACCGGCCAGGTGCCGCACGTCGAGCAGCCCGAGCGCGACCCGGAGGTCGGCCTCGGCCGCCGACAACATCTCGGGCAGCGCGCGCACCGAGTGGTCGATGGTGGTGCCGGAGTCCCACAGCGGGTACCAGACCCGCTCGGCGACCTCGCCTGCCTCCACGCCCTCGTCGAGCACCAGCACCACGTCGAGGTCGGAGTGCGGCGCCAGCTCGCGGCGGCCGTAGCCGCCCACGGCCACCAGCGCGGAGCCGACCTCGCCCCCGCCCGCCTTCTCGTACGCCGCCGCGCACAGCGCGTCCGCCTCGCTCGTGCGCTGCTCCCGCTCGGTGGCCGTCACATCGGTCTCCTGGGGTCGGGGTGCGGGTGGGAGCGGGGCTGGTGGTGGCCCCCGATCATGCCGGACGCGACGACGGCCCGGCCCACCGCAGGGGTGGACCGGGCCGTCGCGGCTCTCACGGGAGCATCACTGCGTGGCTGACGCCGTCGTTCACAGGGCCGCCGCGTCGCGGTCGCCGGTGCGCACCCGCACCACGCTGTCGACGGGGCTGGTCCACACCTTGCCGTCACCGATCCGGCCGGTCTGCGCGGCCTTGACGATGATGCCGGCCACGTCCTCGGCGTCGGCGTCGTCGACGACGATCTCGAGGCGGATCTTGGGCACCAGCGCGACGTCGTACTCCGCGCCGCGGTAGACCTCGGTGTGGCCCTTCTGGCGGCCGTAGCCGCTGACCTCGCTGACGGTCATGCCGGCGACGCCGAAGGTCTCGAGGGCCTCGCGGACGTCTTCCCACTTGTGCGGCTTGATCACCGCGGTCACGAGCTTCATGCGTGTGCCCCTTCCGTGCGGGTGGAGGGATCGGGCCTCGTGGCGGCGGCGAGCGCACCGCCGCTGCCGCTGGAGAGGCTGGTGTTCAGATCGTAGGCGGACTCGCCGTGCTGGTCGAAGTCGATGCCCTCGACCTCGGACTCCTCGTCGATGCGCCAGCCCATGGTGAACTTGATGGCCAGGGCGATCAGCAGGGTGACCACGCCGGACCAGGCGATCGCGACCAGGACACCGAGCACCTGGTCGACCAGGGAGCCGACGCCGCCGCCGTAGAACAGGCCGTCGACCGCGCCGCCGGCGATGTTGTCGCCCTCGCTGGAGGTGACCGAGAAGAGGCCGATCATCACGGTGCCGACGATGCCGCCGACCAGGTGGACGCCGACCACGTCGAGCGAGTCGTCGTACTTGAGCTTGAACTTCAGGCCCACGGCCCAGGCGCACAGCGCACCGGAGACCAGGCCGATGGCCAGCGCCCCGAGGATGTTGACCGCGCCGGCGGCGGGGGTGATGGCCACGAGGCCGGCGACGATGCCCGAGGCGGCACCCAGGGTGGTGGCCTTGCCGTGCAGCACCTTCTCCACCACGAGCCAGCCGATGATCGCGGCCATGGTCGCCAGGGTGGTGTTGGCGAAGGTCAGGCCGGTCTCGGCCAGGAACTGGTCGCTGGCGTCGAGGTCGTCGCTGAAGACGATCGAGCCGACGTTGAAGCCGTACCAGCCGACCCACAGCAGGGCGGCGCCCAGCATGGTCAGGGTCAGGTTGTGCGGGCGCATGGGCTCACGGCCGAAGCCGATCCGCTTGCCGATCACCAGGGCCAGCACCAGGCCGGCGACACCGGCGTTGATGTGCACCGCGGTGCCACCGGCGTAGTCCTGCGCACCGATCTGGGTGCAGATCAGGGCCGAGTCGGTGCAGCCGAAGACCATGTGGGCCAGCGGGAAGTACGACAGGGTCGCCCAGAGCGGCACGAAGACCAGCCAGGCCGAGAACTTCACCCGGTCGGCGATCGCGCCGCTGATCAGCGCAGTGGTGATCACCGCGAAGGTCAGCTGGAACATCATGAACGTGTAGCCGTCGTAGCCGACGCCGTCGAGGGCGAAGTTGGCGAACGGCGAGTTGAAGAACGTGTCGATGCCCCCCTCGCCGCTGAACACCATCGAGTAGCCCCACAGCACCCAGATGATGCCGACGATCGCCATGGCGGCGTACGACATCATCATCATGTTCAGCACCGACTTCGACCGCGTCATGCCGCCGTAGAAGAGCGCCAGGGCCGGGGTGGTCATCATCAGCACCAGCAGCGTGGCCACCAGCATGAACGCGTTGTAGCCGTCCACAGAACCTCCAAGATCAACTTCGAAGGACGCTCCCCCGGCCCCCGACGGCGGTGTCGGGTGCGGGGTGCGTCCCCATCAGTGCTGAGCCTGGCGACGACGTGTTTCAGGGTCCGGCGGGCGGTGTTACGCCGGGGCAACGAGTGGGCCGCCCGTGTTACGCCTCTGTGAACTCAGCCGCCGAGCAGGGCGTCGACGAAGGCGCCGGCGTCGAAGGGGGCCAGGTCGTCGGCGCCCTCACCGAGCCCCACGAGCTTCACCGGCACACCGAGCTCGCGCTGCACGGCGACCACGATGCCGCCCTTGGCCGAGCCGTCGAGCTTGGTCAGCACGATGCCGGTCACGTCGACGGCCTCGCTGAAGACGCGGGCCTGGATCATCCCGTTCTGGCCGGTGGTGGCGTCGAGCACCAGCAGCACCTCGGTGACCGGGGCCTGCTTCTCGACGACGCGCTTGACCTTGCCGAGCTCGTCCATCAGGCCCTGCTTGTTCTGCAGCCGGCCGGCGGTGTCGACGATGACGGTGTCGACACCCGTGCGCCGGCCCTCCTCCACGGCACGGAAGGCCACCGAGGCCGGGTCGGCGCCCTCCTCGCCCTTGACGGTCTCGACCCCGACCCGCTCTCCCCAGGTGCCGAGCTGCTCGACGGCGGCGGCGCGGAAGGTGTCGGCCGCGCCGAGCACCACGCTGCGCTCCTCGGCGACCAGGATTCGGGCGATCTTGCCGACGGTGGTGGTCTTGCCGGCGCCGTTGACCCCGACGACCAGCACCACGCCCGGCTCGTCGCCCTCGCCGCTCACGCGCAGCGCGCGGTCCATCGTCGGGTCGACCAGGGCCAGCAGCTCCTCGCGCAGCACCTCTCGCGGGTCGGCCGTGCCCTCCACCCGCAGCCGGGTGCGCAACCGCTCGACCAGCTCCTGGGTCGGGGCGACGCCGATGTCGGCGGTCAGCAGGGTGTCCTCGATGTCCTCCCAGGTGTCCTCGTCGAGCCGCTCGCGCGAGAGCAGGGCCAGCAGCCCGCGACCCAGCGCGCCCTGCGAGCCGGCGAGGCGCTGGCGCAGCCGCACCAGGCGCGAGGCGGTGCCCTCGGGACGCTCGACGGGCGGCGCGACCGGCTCGGCGGGCGCCTCCGGCTCGACCGGGGCCTCGGGCTCGATCGTCGCCGGCGGCGAGCTGAGCTCGACCGGCGGCGCCTCCGGGTCGGCGGTGGGGGTGCCGAGGACGTCGGTGTGGGTGTCGGGCAGCGGGCCCGGCTTGCGGCGCCGGGTGACGACGAGGCCGGCGACGGCGCCCACGAGGGCGACACCGACGACGGCGATGACGAGGATCACGAGGGCGAGGGTCTCCATGGCCCTCATCCAACCACCCGGGACGACCCCGGCCTCAGCCGGTCAAGGGCGCTGCTGGTCGTCCCCGTGGTCGTGCCCGTGGTCGTGCTCGTCGTCGTCCTGGCCCAGGGTGCGCACCGAGCCGCGGGCCCGGCGCATCGTCTGCTCGAGCCAGCCCCCGGAGCCCGCCTGGTCGCCGCGGTGGGGGACGGCGACGTAGTAGAGGACCAGGGCGGCCAGGACCACGATGACGACCATGGCGACGACGATCGAGAGCACGAGGGATCTCCGAGGGGGGAAGGGGGGAACGGGGGTGGAGCACCCCACGGTGGCACACCCCCGGCTACTGGCCCCCGCCCACGCGCAGGAGCGGCTCGACTGCGGCGCGGATCACGTCGGGCATGGGGGTGACGCGGCGTGCCGGGTCGGTGTTGTCGACGTAGACGTGCACGAAGCGGCCCTCGGCGGCCGCCTCGTCGCCGTCGCCCTGGAAGAGCCCGATGCGGTAGACCACCGACGAGGAGCCGACCCGGTCGACCACGAGGCCCGTCTCGACGGGCGCCGGGAAGCCGATCTCACGGAAGTAGCGGCACGAGGTCTCGGCTACTACGCCGATCTGCGGCAGCGAGCGCACGTCGACGCCGGAGGCCTCGTAGAGGTGGGCGTTGACGGCGGTGTCGAACATCTCGTAGTAGGTGGCGTTGTTGAGGTGCCCGTAGGCGTCGTCGTCGCGCCAGCGCGTCGTGACCGTGCGCCAGGCGACGTAGTCGCCACGGGTCGGTCGGGCCGGCCGGCCCGGGCTGTCGGCAGGATCGGGGCGGTTGCTCACACGGGCTCCGTCTCTCGCAGGCGCTGGCTGATGACGGCCGAGACGCCGTCGCCGCGCATGGTCACGCCGTAGAGGGCGTCGCCGACCTCCATGGTGCGCTTCTGGTGGGTGATGACGAGCAGCTGCGAGTTCTCGCGCAGCTCCTCGTAGATCTCGAGCAGCCGGCCCAGGTTGGTGTCGTCGAGCGCGGCCTCGACCTCGTCGAGGATGTAGAAGGGCGAGGGACGGGCCTTGAAGAGCGCCACCAGGAAGGCCACCGCGACCAGGGAGCGCTCGCCGCCCGAGAGCAGCGAGAGCCGCTTGACCTTCTTGCCGGGCGGGCGGGCCTCGACCTCGATGCCGGTGGTGAGCATGTCGTCGGGGTCGGTGAGCACCAGGCGGCCCTCGCCACCCGGGAACAGCCGCGCGAAGGTCGCGTCGAAGGCCTTCTCGACGTCGGCGTAGGCCTGGCGGAAGACCTGCTCGACCCGGTCGTCGACGTCCTTGACGATGTCGAGGAGGTCCTTGCGGGTGCGGCGCAGGTCCTCGAGCTGCTCGGTGAGGAACTTGTGGCGCTCCTCCATGGCCGAGAACTCCTCGAGCGCGAGCGGGTTGACCTTGCCGAGCATCGCCAGGGCCCGCTCGGCCGACTTGAGCCGCTTGCGCTGCTCCTCGCGCACGAACGGGACCGCGGCCGGGGTGCCCTCGGGGGCGTCGTCGGCGACCTCCTGCGGCACCGGCTGGTGCGGGCCGTAGTCGGCGACGAGCGAGTCGGGCTCGACGCCCACCTCGTCGAGGGCGCGCTCCTCGAGCTGCTCGATGCGCATCCGCTGCTGGGCGCGTGCCATCTCGTCGCGGTGCACCGAGCTGACCAGCTCCTCGTGGTCACGGGCCAGGTCGCGCAGCCGTGACCGCACCTCGCGCAGCCCCTCCTCGCGCTCGCGCCGGGCCTCCTCGACCGCCGCGCGGTCGTCGGCCGCCAGCTGCACCGAGACCTCGAGCCTCGCCAGGGCCCAGGCCACCGCCGTGGCGACCGCCTCGGCGGCCCGGCCCTCGCGCAGCAGCCGGTCGCGGCGCTCCGCGGCCCGGGCCCGCTGCTCGCGCTCCTTGGCAGCCGCCCGCAGCAGCGAGTCGGCCCGCCCGTGCACCGCTCGCGCGCGCTCCTCGGCGGTGCGCAGCGCCAACCGGGCGTCCATCTCGGCCTGGCGCGCGGCGCGGGAGGCCTCGACCAGGCGCTCGCGCTCGGCGGTGTCGGGCTCCTCCTCGGGAGCCTCCTGCGCCCGGGCGAGCCGCGCCTCGAGGTCGGCCAGACCGGCGACGGCATCGACGCTCGCCTGCTCGGCCCGGGCGATCGCCTGCTCGACGCGCTCGGCCTCGGCGCGAGCCGACCGGGCCTGGGAGCCGTGCTGGCCGAGCTCCTCGGCGACGGCCGCCAGCGTCGCGTCGGACTCGTGCAGCCGCGCCAGCGCGACGTCGACACGCTGTTGGACGTCGTGGCGGCGCGCCTCGAGCCGCGAGGTCTCGAAGCCGGCCCGCTCGCTGGCCGCGACCGCCTCCGCCAGCGCCGCCGCGGCCTCGTCGACCGCGGCCTGCACCTCGATCAGGCTGGGTTGCGCGCTGGAGCCACCGGCCACCAGGTGCGCCCCGACCACGTCGCCCTCGCGGGTGACGGCGCCGAGCGCCGGGTCGGCCCCGACGAGGCGGCGCGCGGTGGCCAGGTCGTCGACGACGGCGACGCGGTCGAGGAGCCGGGTCAGCGCGGGCCGGAGGCCGGGTGGGCAGTCCAGCACCTCGACGGCGTACGCCGCTCCCGCGGGCAGGTCGGGCCAGCCCTCGGGCCCGGGCAGCCCGGGGCCGTCGGCGAGCAGCATGGCGGCGCGACCCAGGTCGTCGCTCTTGAGCCGCTCCACCGCGGCCAGGGCGTCGTCGGCGCCCCCGACGGCCAGGGCGTCGGCGTGCGGGCCGAGCGCCGCCGCGACGGCCGCCTCGTAGCCGGGGCGCACGGTCAGCAGCGAGGCGAGCGAGCCCAGCAGACCGGCGACCTGGTCGCTGCCGAGCAGCGCCCCGGCTCCGTCCTTGCGGTTCAGCCCCATCTCCAGCGCATCCTTGCGGGCGGCCAGCGTGTGCCGGTCGCGGTCGGCGGCCTGCGCGCGTTCGCGCACCTGCGCCAGCAGGGCCTCGACCTCGTCGAGCTCGTCGACCGCCTGCTCGTGCTCGGCGTCGAGGCCCTCCTCCCCCGCGTCGAGGCCCGCGACCCTGGTCTCCAGGGCGGTGAACGCCTTCTGGGCGCGCTCGGCCCGCTCGAGGGCCTCCTCGCGACTGTGCCGCAACCGCCCGACCTCCTCGTCGGCCGCGGCAGCACGCGACCTGAGCGCGTTGACCTGGCCGTGCAGGCGCGCGAGACCCTCACGCCGGTCGGCGGCGGCACGCTGCAGCGCCGCGATGCGCCGTTCCTCCTCGGCGGCGGCGTCCTCGGCGGCCTTGCGCGCCGTGACGGCCTGCTCGAGGCCCGTGCGACGGGTGTCGACCTCGGCGCCGGTGCGCTGCTCCTGCTCGCGGGCCCGGGCGGCCTCGGCCTCCAGGTCGGCCGGGTCGCGCCCGCTCGCCGTCTCGACCTCGGTGGAGGCCGCGGCGTTGCGCACCCGCTCGGCCGCCAGCGACTGGGTGCCGCGCAGCCGTTCGCGCAGGCCGGTCAGTGCGTACCAGGTGTCCTGGGCCGCCGCGAGCACCGGCAGGTCCTCGCGCAGCGCCGCCTCCAGCGCGCCCTCCAGCTCGCGGGCCTGCGCGGTGGCCTTCTCGACCTCCTCGCGGCGTTGCAGCAGCACCGACTCGTCGGCCATCTCCTGCTCCAGCGTGGTGCGCGCGGCGACCAGGTCGTCGGCCAGCAGCCGGGCCCGGGCGTCGCGCACGTCGGCCTGCACCGTGGCGGCGCGCCGTGCCACCTCGGCCTGGCGTCCCAGCGGCTTGAGCTGTCGGCGGATCTCGCTGAGCAGGTCGTTGAGCCGGTGCAGGTTGCCGTCGGTGGAGTCGAGCTTGCGCAGCGCCTTCTCCTTGCGCTTGCGGTGCTTGAGGACCCCGGCGGCCTCCTCGATGAAGCCGCGCCGGTCCTCGGGCGTGGCGTGCAGGATCTGGTCGAGCTGCCCCTGGCCGACGATGACGTGCATCTCGCGCCCGATGCCCGAGTCGCTGAGCAGCTCCTGGACGTCGAGCAGGCGGCAGGTCTGGCCGTTGATGGCGTACTCCGAGCCCCCGGAGCGGAACATCGTGCGGCTGATCGTGACCTCGGCGTACTCGATCGGGAGGGCGCCGTCGGTGTTGTCGATGGTCAGCAGCACCTCGGCACGGCCCAGGGGCGGGCGGCCGGAGGTGCCGGCGAAGATGACGTCGTCCATCTTGCCGCCGCGCAGGCTCTTGGCGCTTGCCTCGCCCATCACCCAGGCCAGCGCGTCGACCACGTTGGACTTGCCCGAGCCGTTGGGGCCCACGATGCAGGTGATGCCCGGCTCGAGCTGCAGGGTCGTCGAGGAGGCGAAGGACTTGAACCCTTTGAGGGTCAGGCTCTTCAGGTACAACGCAGGGGCCCTTCCGCCGAGGTGGGCCTCAGGCTACCCCTGGGCGCGCCGGCGCCGCAGGAGCAGCGCGCCGGCCGTCGCGGCCCCGACGAGACCCAGCGGCAGGGCGTTCGCGGCGGCCCGGTCGGAGACCGAGACCCCGGCGGTGGCCGCGGTGGGCGGCTCGGCGCCCCGGCCGTCGCCCGGCACGTCGACGGCGTACACGTCGAGACCGCGCACCAGGTCGATGCTGTAGACCAGGTTGGTGCGCTCGTCGGTACGGCGGCCGCGGGCGTCGTAGACCGGCGCCCACATGGCGTCCCAGACCTCCGAGAGGCCCCACACGGCATGGGCGTGGGTGCGGATGCGACGCGGGTCGCTGACGTCGAGCACCTGGGTGCCGCCGCCGTAGAAGCCGGCCGCGACCAGGCCGCCGGGGCGGTAGTCGAACCAGTGCGAGGAGCAGAACGCGCCCCGGGGCAGCGGGAACGTGCCGAGGTCGGAGAGCTCGACCTTGTCGAGCGGCACGATCCGCCCCGGCTTGCCGTTGAGCCGCTTGACCCACCAGGTCTGGAACGAGCCGGCCAGCGAGCAGTCGGTCTGCTCGTAGTCCTCCTCGGTCACCAGCAGCACGTTGCCTCGGCGCAGCGAGGGCTTGCGGCCGGGCTTGAACCGCTCGGCGTGCGGGCGGAAGGCGTTGTGCAGGATGAAGTCGTTCCAGCCCTCGTGGTCGGGGTCGACGCCCTGGCCGGCCTTGCCGGTGGTGGTCAGCACCCGCGGGCGGCGCGGCTTCGAGACGTCCCACATCGAGGCGCCGTTCCAGCCGGTGTGGGTGCCGATGCCGGCTGCGTCGAAGTTCCACTTGTGCCCGCCCGTGGGCGTCGCGAAGGGCTGCACGCCGGGCGTGGAGCGGTCGGAGTCGACCTCGACCGGGTTCTCGAGGTCGCGCAGGTCGAAGATCGAGAACGTGGAGCGTCCGCCGGCGGAGTAGGCGTAGCGGCACCTGGTGTCGTCGACGCAGGCCACGGTGTGCGTCGAGGTCGTGCCCGGGGCCCGCGAGAGCACGGTGGGCGTGGCCGGGTCGGTCACGTCGACGACCACGAGCTCGCCGCCACCGACGTTGACGTGCTCGATGTCGCCGGGCGAGGCCTGCACGAGGTCGACGCCGACCAGCGCGAAGCGGCGGGTGCCGTCGCCGGTGCGGCGTTCTCCGCAGGTCATCGCCTCGTTCTCGAACATCACGCTGGGCAGCACGCCGGTGAGCTCGGGTCGGGCGGGGTCGGAGACGTCGAAGACCCGCAGGGAGTCCAGGCCGCTGGTCACGAAGAGCGGCGCGGTGGCGGTGAAGCAGCCGGAGATGCCGACCTGGCCGGGGTCGCTGTCGACCTGGGCGATGTTCCGGCTCGAGACCAGCGAGGCGGTCGTGCCGGGCTGGGCGGCGGCCCGCTCGAGCATCTGGCGCCGGACCTCGCCAGGGTCGCCGGGGCCCCCGGCCAGGGCCGGGGCGGTGATGCCGAGGGAGGTCAGCGCGAGGGCGGCGGCGCAGAGCACGCCGGGGAGGAGCCGGGGACGACGGGTCATGTCGACCCAACGACCAGGGGGCCCCGCGGTCACGGCGCCGCGCGGGTCGCGCTCAGGCGGGCTGCATCTCCTGCAGGTCCTGCATCTCCTCGCGCAGTCCCTGCTCGGCAAGGTGCTCGGCCACCTGGGCGCTGAGCCGGTCGTTCTCCGCGCACAGGCGCAGGACGAGGGCCTCGAGCTCGCCGACACGCGCCCGCAGGCGGGCGTTGTCGGCGCTGAGGCGGGGGTCGAGCAGGTCGCTGCTGCGGTAGCCGATCAGCGCCTTGGCCATGGGGGTCACTCCAGTGCGGGTGGGAAGTAGGGGGCGGGTCCGGACATGCGTCCGGACCGTCTTCAAGAGTCCCACCAGGCGCCCCCGGGGTCAATCGGGCGGGGCGACCACGGGGGCGGGCACCCGCCGGCGCCGCGGCGCCGGCTGGCAGCGCGGGCAGAAGTAGGAGGAGCGGTTCATGAAGGCGATCCGGCGGATGGGGGTCCCGCAGCGGTCGCAGGGCTCGTCGGCGCGCCCGTAGGCGTGCAGCGAGCGGTCGAAGTACCCGGACTCGCCGTTGACGTTGACGTAGAGGGCGTCGAAGGACGTGCCGCCCTGGGCGAGCGCGTCGCGCATGACGTCGCGGGTGTGCCCGAGCAGTGCGAGCACCTGGGCCCGGCTCAGCCGCTCCCCCGGTCGCTCGCCGTGGATGCCGGCGCGCCACAGGGCCTCGTCGGCGTAGATGTTGCCGACGCCCGAGACCAGGTTCTGGTCGAGCAGCTGCCGCTTGATCCCGGACGCGCGCCGGCGCACCCGCGTGGCGAGCTCGTCGTCGTCGAAGAGCGGGTCGAGGGGGTCGCGCGCGATGTGCGCGATCTCGGGCGGCAGCTCGGCTCCCCCGGTGGAGATCGACAGGCCTCCGAACATCCGCTGGTCGACGAAGTGCAGGTGCCGGGAGTCGGCGGCGCCGTCGAGGCGGATGCGCACCCGCAGGTGCTTCTGCGCCACCGCGCCCGCCGGCTGCACGAGCATCTGGCCGCTCATCCCCAGGTGGGCCAGCAGGGCGTCGCCGTCGTCGAGCGGCAGCCACAGGTACTTGCCGCGGCGCCGGGCGCCGGTGATGGTGCGCCCGGTCAGGGCCGCGGCGAACCCCTCGGGCCCGCGCTCGTCGCGGCGCACCGGACGCGGGTGCAGCACGTCGACGCCGGTGACCCGCGCGCCCACGACGTGGCGCTCGAGCCCGGCGCGCACCACCTCGACCTCGGGGAGCTCGGGCACCGGTGCCTACGAGCCGCCGGTGCCGGTGCCGGACTTGCCCGCGGCGGCGTTGCCGGCGGCGGCCTCGGCCGCGGTCTCGGCGGGGTCGGTGACACCGAGGCGGTCGGCGATCTCGCCGTACGCCGTCTCGGCGGCGGCCTGCTCGGCCTCCTTCTTCGACCGGCCGGTGCCGTTGCCGTAGAGGTCGTCGCCCACGCGGACCTGGGCGGTGAAGGTCTTCTGGTGGTCCGGGCCGCTGTCCTCGATGACGTACTCGGGGACGCCCAGGCCGTGCTCGGCCGAGAGCTCCTGCAGCGAGGTCTTCCAGTCGAGGCCGGCACCGAGCGCCGAGGCGGCCTCGATCAGCGGGTCGAAGAGGCGGTGCACCACCGCGGCGGAGTTCTCGATGCCTCCGCCGGAGAGGTGCACGGCCCCGATGACCGCCTCGACGGTGTCGGAGAGGATGGAGGCCTTGTTGCGCCCACCCGTGCTCTCCTCGCCACGACCGAGCTTGACGTGCTCGCCCAGGCCGATGCCGCGACCGACCCCGGCCAGCGCGCGGGCGTTGACCACGGCGGCCCGCAGCTTGGCCAACCGGCCCTCGGAGAGGTCCGGGTGGGTCAGGTACAGCGTCTCGGTCACGACGACGCCGAGCACCGAGTCGCCCAGGAACTCCAGGCGCTCGTTGGTCGGCAGGCCGCCGTTCTCGTAGGCGAAGGACCGGTGCGTGAGCGCGCGGTCCAGCAGCTCGGGGTCCAGCTGCGGATCCCCGAGCGCTGCTCGCAGCTCGGCGTAGTCGTTCAGGGCGTCAGCGGTCTCAGAGGACCTGACGACGGTCGGCCTTGGCGCCGTACTGGCCGCACGCGCCGCACGCGCGGTGCGGGAGGTGCTTGGCACCGCACGCGGGGTTCGCGCAGGTCACCAGGGTCGGGGCCGTGGCCTTCCAGGCCGAGCGACGGTGACGGGTGTTGCTGCGCGACATCTTCCGCTTCGGGACAGCCACTGTTTTCTCCTCGTTGCGAGGCCGGGATCGCTCCACGGCCTGGGGTGGTCTTGCTGGTGGGTCTGCTACTTCTCGTCCGGCTCGTCCTGCGCCAGGGCGGCCAGGCCGGCCCAGCGCGGGTCGATCGGTTCGTCGTGACCGTGGTCGGGGTCCCCGGCCAGTCGCGCCCCGCACTCGGGGCACAGACCGGGGCAGTCCTCGGTGCACAGGGGCTGGAACGGCAGCGTGAGCACCACCGCGTCCCTCAGCTGGGGCTCGAGGTCGAGAAGGTCGTCCTCGAGCCGGCTGACCTCGTCGTCCTCGTCGTGGGAGGTCTGGTGCTCGGCGTAGACGTACAGCTCCTGGAAGGGGACCTCGACGTCGTCGTGGATCTCCTCCAGGCACCGTGCGCACTCACCGACGAGCCCGGCTCGCGCCGTGCCCGTGACCAGGACTCCCTCCATGACCGCCTCGAGCCGCAGGTCGATGTCGACCGGCGAGCCCTCGGGGACAAGGAGGACGTCGATGCCCAGATCCGCCGGCGCCGGCACCGACAGCGTCACCTCACGCTGGGACCCCGGGCGACGGCCGAGCTCGCGGGTGTCGAGCACGAGCGGCGCTCTCGGGTCCAGGCTGGTCAGGGGATCACTTCCGGGTCCGGGCACGAACAGATCAGCGGGAAGCGTAGCCCTCGGGGGAACGCCGGGGCAAAACGCGCCGCCCTCATCCGCGCTGCTCCGCGATGCGTGCGGTGAGCCGCGCGTGCACGAAGTCGGGCACCAGCGTCGAGACGTCGCCACCGAAGGTCGCGACCTCCTTGACCAGGCTCGAGGCCAGGAAGGAGTACTCGGGGCTGGTGGGCACGAAGACGGTCTCCACCTCGGTCAGCGAGGAGTTCATCTGCGCCATCTGCAGCTCGTAGTCGAAGTCGCTCACCGCGCGCAGGCCCTTGACGATGGCGTGGATGCCGTGCTCGGCGCAGTAGTCGGTGAGCAGGCCCTTGAAGCCGTCGACGCGCACGTTGTCGAAGTCGGCGCAGGCCTCGGTGAGCATGGCCATCCGCTCCTCGGGCGAGAACATCCGGTTCTTGGACTTGTTCACCCCGACCGCGACGACGACCTCGTCGAAGAGCGAGGCCGCTCGCCGCACGATGTCGATGTGCCCGTTGGTGACGGGGTCGAAGGACCCCGGGCAGACGGCTCGACGCACTACTGCTCCCCCGCTCCTGGTGCCGGTGCGACCGGCTCGGCTGCTGTCTCCCCGGGCTCGTCCACGGGCGCGTGGGCCGACCACAGGGTCGTCTCACCGTACTTGCGCGAGCGGACCTCGACGAAGCCGGCCGGGAACGCCGGCTCGGGGCTGCGTCGCGACCGCTCCACGACGACCAGCGCGTCGGGCACCAGCCAGCCCTGCGAGACCAGTGCGGCGAGGTCGGCGGCCAGGTCCTCCTCCGACAGCGGGTAGGGCGGGTCCATGAAGACCACGTCGTACGGCGCGACGGGCGCCCGGCCCAGCGTCGCCGCCACCGGCGCCGCGAGCACCTCGGCGCGGGGGAAGCCGAGGGTGCGCGCGTTGGTCGCGATCAGCCCGGCGGTGCGCCGGTCGGACTCGACCAGCGTCGCCACCCCGGCCCCGCGCGAGAGCGCCTCGAGGCCGACCGCGCCCGAGCCGGCGTACAGGTCGAGGAAGCGCAGCCCGTCGAGCGAGCCGGTCGCGGCCTCGATGGAGGAGAACAGTGCCTCCCGGACCCGGTCGGCGGTGGGCCGGGTAGCGGTGCCGGGCGGGGTGCTCAGGCGGCGTCCGCCGGCGCTGCCGCCGATGATGCGCGTCATGGGGCGCGATCCTACGAGCGGTCGACGAAGTCGGCGGCCACCGACCGCTCGAGGCGCTCGACCGCCGCGGCCAGGGCGGGTGCGCCGCCGAGGTCGGGGTCGCTCTCGAGCAGGTCGCCGGCCGCCCTCCGGGCGGCGAGGATCGTCTCCTCGTCGCGCAGCACCCGCAGGGTGCGCAGCGAGGACTGGTAGCCGGACTGGTGGGCGCCGAGCACGTCGCCCTCGCGGCGCTGCTCTAGGTCGACCCTGCTGAGCTCGAAGCCGTCGGAGGTCGCCGCGACCGCCTCGAGCCGGCCGCGCGCCGGGCTGCCGGCCTCGGTGTGCGTGACGAGCAGGCACAGCCCCGGGTGCCCGCCCCGCCCCACCCGGCCGCGCAGCTGGTGCAGCTGGGAGACCCCGAAGCGGTCGGCGTCGAGGAGCACCATGGCGGTGGCGTTGGCGACGTCGACGCCGACCTCGATCACCGTGGTGGAGACCAGCACGTCGACCTCGCCGCCGGCGAAGGATCGCATCGTGGCGTCCTTGACGTCGGGGGTCAGCCGCCCGTGCAGCACGGCCAGCCGAAGCCCGCCCAGCGGCCCCTGGCGCAGCTCCTCGACGACCTCCTCGACGGCGCTGAGCGGACGGTCCGTGCGCTCCTCCACGGGCACGTCGCCCTGGCCGGCCTCGGGCTCGTCACCGGCGATGCGCGGGCACACGACGTAGACCTGGTGGCCTGCCGCGACCTCCTCCCGCACCCGCTGCCAGACCCGGTCGACCCAGTGCGGGGCCTCGGCGACGGGCACGACCGTCGTCTGCACCGGCGCCCGCCCGGCGGGCAGCTCGGTGAGCGTGGAGATCTCCAGGTCGCCGAAGACCGTCATCGCCACCGTGCGCGGGATGGGGGTGGCGGTCATCACCAGCACGTGCGGCGGGGTGCCGGCCTTGTCGGTGAGGGCGGCACGCTGCTCGACCCCGAAGCGGTGCTGCTCGTCGACGACGACGAGGCCGAGGTCGGCGAAGCCCACACGGTCCTCGAGCAGAGCGTGGGTGCCGATCACGATGCCGGCCTCCCCGGAGGCCAGCCGCGACATCGGGCCGGTGCGCTGGGTCTTGGTCATCGACCCGGTCAGCAGCTCCACCGCGGTCGCCTCGTCGGCCCCGCCCAGCAGGCCGCCGGCGGCGAGGTCGCCGAGCATGGCGGTGATCGAGCGGTGGTGCTGCTGGGCCAGCACCTCGGTCGGCGCGAGCAGCGCGGCCTGCGCCCCGGAGTCGACGACCCGCAGCATCGCGCGCAGCGCCACCAGCGTCTTGCCCGAGCCCACCTCGCCCTGCAGCAGCCGGTTCATCGGCCGCTCGCGCGCCAGGTCGGCGTCGATCTCGCCGCCCACCTCGACCTGCCCGCTGGTCAGCTCGAAGGGCAGGCGCGCGTCGAAGGCGTCGAGCAGCCCGCCGCTGCGACCGGCCCGCGGGCGGGCGCCGAGGGCGGCCAGGGCCCGGCGACGACGCGCGAGCACGAGCTGGGTGACGATCGCCTCGTCGAAGCGCAGCCGCTGCAGCGCCCGGGTGACCTGACCGTGGCCCTTCGGGTGGTGCACCCACTCCAGGGCGGTGCCCGCGTCGACGAGCCCGGCCTGCACGCGCACGTGCTCGGGCAGCAGCTCGGGCACCTCGTCGAGCACCGCCAGCGCGAAGGTGACCGCCCGCTGCAGGTCCCAGGTGTCGACGCCCTTGGTGAGGGGGTAGATCGGGTAGAGGTCGCCGAGGGTCTCGAGCGAGAGCTGGGCGGCGTCCTCGCCCTCGGTGCCCATCAGCACCATCTGCGGGTTGGTCAGCTGCCAGTCGTTGTTGAAGCGCCCGACCTTGCCCTGGAAGATGCCGCGCCGTCCCTCGGGCAGCCGCCGCTCGTGCCAGTCGGCCATGTGCGGCTTCTTGGCGAAGAACGACATCCGCAGGCTCGGGCCGTCGGTGCGCAGCACCGTGTCGACGCGGTAGGCCGTGCGTCCGGTGCGGCGGTCGGTGTACTCGCGCCGGCGGGTCTGGCCGATCTGGCCCACCACGGTGAGCAGCTCGCCCTCCTCGAGGGAGTCGACCGTCGTCAGCTCGCCGGTGCGCACGTAGCGGCGGGGCAGGTGGTGCACCAGCTCTCCCACGGTGCGCAGCCCCAGGCCCTTGACGATCTTGGGGGCCTTGGTGCCGGTGTCGCCCAGCACGGTCTCGACCGGCGAGTCCATCGAGATCACCGCCGCACCTCCTCGTTCACTCCACCGCCAGCAGGAGCGGGTAGCGCTCCTGCCCCCCGTCGTACACCACGGCGTCGACATAGGGGTGGTGCTCGGCGAGCCACGCGGTGCAGTGCTCGGCGAGGGCTCCGTCGGGGTCGTCGGCGCCCGAGACGATCGTGACGAGCTCGCCGCCGCCGACCACGAGCCGCTCGAGCACCTCGGTGGCCACCTCGGCCAGCGCCGAGCCGACGACCGCGAAGTCGCCCGCGACCACGCCGAGGGCGTCGCCCGGCTCGCACGGCCCGGCCATCGTCATCGCCTGGCGTGCCGCCACCGTGACCGCGCCGTGGCGGGCGTGGCGGGCGGTCGCGGTCATCTCGAGCACGTCGGCGTCGAAGCCGCGCCCGGGCTCGTGCACCGCGAGCGCGGCCAGGCCCTGCACCTGCGCCTGGGTCGGGATCACCGCGACCCGGACCCCGGTGTCCTGGGTGGCCGTCGAGGCCGCGACCTGGGCGGCGCGCACCGAGTCGCCGTCGTTGGGCAGCACCACCACCTCCTGCGCGCCGCAGCCGGTGATGGCCCCCAGCAGGTCGCCGGTGGAGGGGCGCCGGCCCGGTCCGCCCTCGACGACCACGGCGCCCGCCTCCCCGAAGAGCGCGGAGAGACCGGGCCCGGCGGAGACGACGACCACGCAGCGGCCCTCTCGCGGGCGGGCCGCCTCCCGCTCCTGCTGGGCGGCCTGCTGGGTGAGCTGGTCGTGGAAGTGGGTGACGCGGATGCGGTGCGGCCGACCGGCCTCGATGCCGGCCTCGATGGCCGCGCCGACGTCGTCGACGTGCACGTGCACGTTCCACAGGCGCTCGTCGCCGACCACCACCAGGGAGTCGCCCAGCCCCGCGAGCCGCTCGCGCAGCGCGGGGACCCGCTCGGCGTCGGTGTCGAGCAGGTACATCACCTCGTACGACGGCCCGCCGGGCGTCAGGTCGGCGCCCGGCGGCTGGCCGGCACCGGTCGTCGGGGTGGTGACGGGGATCGCGTGCCGGCCGATGCGCGGCAGCACCGCCTCGGGCCGGCGCCCGGTCAGCGCGGTCTCGGCGGCGTCGAGGACCACGCTCAGCCCCCGCCCACCGGCGTCGACGACACCGGCGTCGGCGAGCGCCTGCAGCTGACCGGGGGTGCGCGCCAGGGCGGCCCGCGCCGCCTCGGCGGCCCCGGTGAAGACGTCGCGCGTGCGCGCCGCGGGGTCCTCGCGCGTCGCCTCGGCGGCCTCGGCCGCGGCCCGGGCCACCGTGAGGATGGTGCCCTCCACCGGCGTGCCCACGGCGGCGTACGCCGCGTCGGCGGCCAGGCGCAGCGCCTCGGCGAGCACCTCGGCGTTGCGCTCCTCCGGGGCCGAGCGCGCCAGGCGGCGGGCGATGGCGCGCATCATCTCGCTCAGGATCACCCCGGAGTTGCCGCGCGCGCCGAGCAGCGCACCGCGGCTGAAGGCCGCCAGCGCCTCGCCGAGGTCGGCTCCCGGGTCTCCCCCGGTGGCCTCGCGCACGGCGTCGCGCGCCGCGGAGACCGTCAGGTACATGTTGGTGCCGGTGTCGCCGTCGGGCACGGGGTAGACGTTGAGGGCGTCGATCTCCTCGCGGGCGGCGCCCAGGGCGTCCACGGCGATGTCGACGAAGAGCAGCACGACCTCGAGGCTCACCCCGCGTCCGGTCGGTCCCACTGGCTCCACGGGGCGACACGTTAGTGTGCTGGCGGCGGGTGCGGGTCCCCGAACGGCTACGTTCGACCACGATCGGCCGCGATTGGCCGAGCGCCGGGCCCCTCGGATACTCTGATGCGGTTGCCCGGAGCACCCGGGCCCTCGACTCGTTCGGCTGTGCACGGACAGTTGTGCACATCATTTCGTCCCAACCTCGATCCTTCAGGAGTTCACGGTGGCTGCCGTCTGCGACATCTGCGCCAAGAAGCCTGGCTTCGGCAACAACCGGCCGTGGTCGCGCAAGATCACGAAGCGCCGCTTCGACCCCAACATCCAGCGCGTGCGTGCCACCATCAACGGCACCCCCAAGCGCCTCAACGTCTGCACCGGCTGCCTGAAGGCGGGCAAGGTCTCGCGCTGACCTCCCCCTGATCCGCCGTCGGACGGCCGTCACCCCACCGGGGTGGCGGCCGTTCGTGCGTCAGAAGTGGGTCCAGCCGGTCTCGCCCCTCCAGGGGGCGCCGTCGACGGTGACGCCCTCCCCCTCGCGCACCTCGCCGATGACCGACCAGCCCTCGGGCAGGGTGGTGCCCGCGGGGAAGGTCGCCAGCAGCGCGTGGTCGTCGCCGCCCGAGAGCACGAACGAGACCGGGTCGACCCCGCCCAGCGCCGCGGCCACCGCGTGCAGCGGCTCGGGCACGTCGAGCGCGTCGGTGCGCACGTCGATGGCCACCCCCGACGAGACCGCCAGGTGCGTCGCCTCGGCCAGCAGCCCGTCGGAGACGTCGATCATCGCGGTGGCGCCCGCCTCGGCGGCGGCCGGCCCGGCGTCGTACGGCGGCTGGGGGCGGCGGTAGGCCTCCACCAGCACCCGCGGGGAACGGAACCCGCGCCCCAGGACCGCCAGACCGCCGGCCGCCCATCCCTGGCGACCGGCCAGCGCGAGCACGTCGCCGGGCTCGGCGCCCGAGCGGACCACCGGGGCGACGGTGCAGGCACCCATCACGGTCACCGCGACGACGACCTGGTCGGCCCGGGTGAGGTCGCCGCCCACGATGCTGGCGCCGACCAGCGCGCACTCGTCGGCGAAGCCCTGGGCGAAGTCCAGGGCCCACTGCGCCTCCAGGTCGGCGGGCGCGGCCAGGCCGATGGTCAGCGAGCCGGCCCGCCCGCCCATGGCGTTGATGTCGGAGATGTTCTGCGCAGCGGCGCGGTGGCCCACGTCGGCGGCTCCCGCCCAGTCGCGGCGGAAGTGCCGGCCCTCGACCATCAGGTCGGTGGAGACCACGACGTGGCCGGTGCGCACCCGTAGGACCGCGGCGTCGTCGCCCGGGCCGATGAGCACCTGCTCGCCCTGCTCGAAGCGGCTGGTCAGGGCTGAGATCAGCCCGAACTCGCCGATGTCGGCGAGGGTCGCCGTGGGGTCCAGGGGCGGGTCGGTGGGGGGCGTGGCAGGCATGTGCCCATCCCACCAGACGGCGCCCCCGCCACCGGTGACGACGCACCCGGCCCGCTCGGGCGGGGAAGGTCCCAGGCCCGCAGTGACCCTGCGGACGCCAGCAGGTAGGTTGTCGCCGACACATCCGGGTGACGTGTCCGCGGCAACGGAGCCGTGCCGACAACCCTTGAGGAGCAACACGATGGTCGTCCAGGCCTACATCCTGATCCAGACCGACGTCGGCAAGGCCGCGGAGGTCGCGGCCGAGATCGCTCAGGTCAAGGGCGTGACCCTCGCCGAGGACGTCACCGGCCCCTACGACGTGATCGTGCGCGCCGAGGCCCGCAACGTCGACGAGCTCGGCAAGCTGGTCGTCTCGAAGGTCCAGAACCTCGACGGCATCACCCGCACCCTGACCTGCCCCGTCGTCCACATCTGAGTCGACCGACGTGACCGTCCCGGTCGCGCCCGGTCGCAGCGCGTCCCGACGCCCCGCCCCCGTGAGGAGGCGGGGCGTCGTCGCTGCCGGCGTACTCGCCCTGCTGCTGGGCGGCTGCGGGGGCCCGGTGGAGGTCGCCACCCCCGCGCTCGACGCCGAGGCAGCGGCGACCTGCGAGAGCTTCCTCGCCGCACTGCCCGACGAGCTGGCCGGCCTGGAGCCGCGTGCGGTCTCCCCCGCCGACGCGCCCGCCCGCGCCTGGGGCGACGGCCTGGTGCTGACCTGCGGGGTCGAGGAGCCGCCGGGCTTCCGGCAGCTGATCACCCCGTCGTGCGACGAGATCGTCGGGGTGGGCTGGTTCTTCCCGCCCGCCCAGCTCGAGAGCGAGGACGGCCCCGTCACCGGCACCACCATCGGCTACCGCCCCCGGATCGAGGTCGTGGTGCCCGAGGACTACCGGGGCGGGGTGTCCTTCGCCGCGCTCTCCGAGCTCGCCGCACCGGTGAAGGCGCACCTCGAGCTGGTCCAGCGCTGCCAGTGAGTGTCCGGGCCCCTGGCCGGATGTGGGACGCTCGTCCCATGAGCGAGGAGCAGCTGCCCGGTCCTGTCGCCGTCATCGCCGGCGGCCTGAGCCACGAGCGCGACGTGTCCCTGGCCAGTGGCCGCAACCTGGTGCGCGAGCTGCGCGCCGTCGGGGTGGAGGCCGAGGCCTACGACTTCGACCGCAACCTGCTGCACACCCTCGAGCAGCACAAGGTGGTGGCGGCCGTCCCGGCCCTGCACGGCCACTTCGGCGAGGACGGCGAGATCCAGACCCTCCTCGAGCTGATCGACCTGCCCTACGTCGGCACCAGCAGCCGGGCCTGCCGGGTCGCCCACGACAAGGGCACCGCCCGCGAGCTGCTGCGCCGCGCCGGCATCGAGGTGCCCGAGAGCGTCGGCCTCTCCGCACAGACCTTCCGCGACATCGGCGCCAGCGCGCTGATGGAGCACGTGATGCACCGCCTCGGCGAGCGCGTGGTGGTCAAGCCCACCCGCTGCGGCAGCGCCCTGGGCGTCACCGGCGTCGACGGCCTGGGCGCGCTGCCCTCCGCGCTGGTGACCGCCTACGCCTACGGCGACGACGCGCTGGTCGAGCGCTTCTACGACGGCACCGACGTCAGCGTGGTGTGCGTCGAGACCGACGCGGGCGTCGAGGCGCTGACCCCGGTGGCGGTGGAGTACGAGAAGGGCCACGAGTTCGACTTCGACGCCCGCTACACCGCCGAGTTCGTCTCGTTCTCGCGTCCCGACCTGCCCGAGGAGCTGATCGAGGACCTCGGCCGCACCGCCCGCGAGGCGCACCGGGTCCTGGGGCTGCGCCACCTCTCGCGCTCCGACTTCATCGTCTCGGCCGACGGCTCCCACGTGCTGCTGGAGACCGCCATCACCCCGGGCACCACCGAGACCTCGGTGATGCCGTTCGCCTGCACCCTCTCGGGCACCAGCCTCGGCCAGGTCGTCCTCGACCTGGTCCGCCGCGCCCTGCCCTGACCCGGCGCAGATCTCACGCTGACCCGGCGCAGATCGCCCGCCGAGCCGGCTCGAATCTTCGGCATCGGGCACCGCCGGAGGTTCGGGCCGGGTCGGCGCGAAGTTCAGGCCGGGTCGGCGCGAAGTTCGGGCCGGGTCAGCGCAGGCCGGTGGTGCGCTCGAGCGCCAGCTGGATCAGCTCGTCGACCAGCTCGGTGTAGGACATCCCCGTGGCCTCCCACATCTTCGAGTACATCGAGATGGGGGTGAAGCCGGGCATCGTGTTGATCTCGTTGAGGAGCACCTCGCCGTCGGGGGTGACGAAGACGTCGACGCGCGAGAGCCCCTCGGCGCTGATCGAGTCGAAGGCCTGCACCGCCACCTCGCGCACCCGGGCGGCGACCTCGTCGGGCAGGTCGGCGGGGGCCTCGGTGCGCGCGTGGGAGTCGGAGAGGTACTTGGCCTCGAAGTCGTAGAAGCTCGCGGCCCCGTGGTCGACCACGATCTCGCCAGGCACAGAGGCGCGGGCGGGCCCGCCGGCCCGGCCACCGAGCACCGCGCACTCGATCTCACGGCCCTCGACGCCCTGCTCGACCAGCACCTTGGGGTCGTGGGCGCGGGCCTCCTCGACGGCGTCGGCGAGCCCGGTCAGGTCGTCGACGCGGGTGACGCCCAGCGACGAGCCGGCACGGGCCGGCTTGACGAAGACGGGGAACTCCAGCGCCTGCTGCACCCGCTCCACCACCGCACCGGGGTCCTGCTCCCACTCGGCGGGACGCACCACGACGTACGGCGCCACCGGCAGCCCGTGGCCGGCGAAGACCAGCTTCATGTAGTGCTTGTCCATGCCCACGGCCGAGGCCAGCACACCGGCGCCGACGTAGCGCACCCCCGCCAGCTCGAGCAGCCCCTGGATGGTGCCGTCCTCGCCGTAGGGCCCGTGCAGCAGCGGGAAGACCACGTCGACCGGGCCCGCCTCGGTGAGGCTGGCCAGCGCGGGGCCCGACCCGGTCGTCACCTCCGGCAGCCGGCCGGAGGCCAGCTCCCACTGCGTCGGGTCGCCGGAGGCCAGCACCCAGTCGCCGTCGCGGGTGATGCCGATCGGCAGGACGTCGTACTTGTCGCTGTCGATCGCGCGCATCACGCCGGCGGCGGTCGCCGCCGAGATCGCGTGCTCGCCGGAGCGACCGCCGAAGACGAGCGCCACCCGGGTCCTGCGGGCGGGGGTCTCGGGCGAGGGGGTCTCGGTCATGGTCCGCGACCCTACTGAAGGCTCGCGGCCACCTCGTCCAGGCGCGCCCCGCGCGAGGCCTTGAAGAGAACCGCGTCACCCTCGGTGAGGTGCTCGGCCAGCCAGGCCGTCGCGGCCGCGTTGTCGGCGAGCAGCAGGCCGCGCTCCCCCGCACCGTCGTGGATGCCGCGCGCCGCCTCGCCCACGACCACCACCACGTCGACGCCCCGCTCGGCGGCGTGCGAGCCGACGCCCCGGTGCTCGTCGTGGCTGGTCGCCCCGAGCTCGCGCATCTCGCCGAGCACGGCGACGGTGCGGCGCACCGCGGGGTCGGCGCCGATCGAGGCCAGCGCGTCGAGCGCGGCGCGCATCGACTCGGGGTTGGCGTTGTAGGAGTCGTTGAGCACCGTGACGCCGCTGGGCAGCTCGCTGAGCTCCATGCGCCACTGCGACAGCGACGCGACCTGGCCCAGCGCCGCGCCGACCTCCTCGACGCCCAGCCCCGCGGCGACGGCGGCAGCGGCCGCGGCGGCCGCGTTGAGCGCCTGGTGGGCGCCCACCAGCTGCAGCGTGACCGGCACCCGCGACCGCGCGGTGACCAGGGCGAAGGACGGGCGGCCGAGCCGGTCGAGCGCCAGCTCCTCCACGCGTACGTCGGCGGCCTGCTGCGCCCCGAACGTGACCACCCGGCCGCGGGTGCGCGCGGCCATCGCGGCGACCCGCTCGTCGTCGGCGTTGAGCACCGCGGTGCCGTCGGCGTCGAGCGCCTCGACGAGCTCGCCCTTGGCCTCGGCGATGGCCTCGCGGGAGCCGAACTCGCCCAGGTGCGCCTGCCCCACGTTGAGGACCAGCGAGACGTCGGGGCGCACCAGGGCCGCCAGCTCGGCGATGTGGCCCCGGCCGCGGGCGCCGAGCTCGAGCACCAGGTAGCGGGTGCCGGTCTCGACGCGCAGCGCGGTCAGCGGCATCCCCAGCTCGTTGTTGAAGGAGCCACGGGTGGCGACCGTCGGCGCCGCCTGCGCGAGCACCGCACCGAGGAGGTCCTTGGTCGAGGTCTTGCCCTGCGACCCGGTGATGCCCACGACCGTCAGCCCGCCGGCGGCGCGCACCTGCTCGACGACGTGGGCCGCGAGGCGCTGCAGGGCCAGCCTCGGGTCGTCGACCACCACGGTCGGGAGCCCGGTGGGCCGGCTGCCCAGCACGGCGACCGCGCCCCGCTGCCCCGCCTGCTCGGCGTGCTCGTGGCCGTCGACGTGCTCGCCGACGAACGCGGCGAAGAGGCTGCCCGCAGTGGCCTCACGCCCGTCGATGACGACCGGCCCGTCGACCACGACGTCCGCGTCGCCGACCACCTCGCCGTCCACCACGGCGGCGATCTCGGCCAGCCGCAGCGCGATCACGCGAGCCCCTCGGGGGGCGTCCAGGAGCACGACTCGGGGCACGTCTCGGGGCACGTCCGGTTGGCCAGCGTCATGGGGCGTCACCCTAGTCTGTGGCCATGAGCGAGACTCCCCAGCCCGCCACCGTCGCCGTCCACGCCGGACGCCCCCCGCACGAGGCCGACCGGCCCCTCAACGAGCCGCTGACGATGGCCTCGACCTTCGTCGCCCTCGGCGACCGCGAGTACGGCCGCTACGGCAACCCCACCTGGGAGGCGTTCGAGGACGCGCTGGGGCGGCTCGAGGGCGGCACGGCGCTGGCCTTCTCCTCCGGCCTGGCCGCCGTGGCCACCGTGCTCGACCTGGTCGGGCACGACGCGCTGGTCGTGGCGCCCGACAGCGCCTACAGCGGCAGCCTTGCCCAGCTCGCCGACCTCGAGATGCGCGGGCGGGTCCGCAGCCGGCTGGTCGACATCGCCGACACCGACGCCGTCGTGGCCGCCTGCGAGGACGCCGCGCTGGTGTGGGTCGAGACCCCCACCAACCCCAACCTCGACATCGCCGACCTGGCCCGCATCGTCGAGGCCGCCCACGCCGCGGGCGCCTACGTCGTCGTCGACAACACCTTCGCCACTCCCCTGGTGCAGACCCCCCTGGCCGAGGGCGCCGACATCGTCGTGCACTCCGCGACCAAGTACCTCGGCGGCCACAGCGACCTGCTGCTCGGGGCGCTGGTGACCAACGACGAGGAGCTGGCCGGGGTGCTCAAGGGCCGCCGCGACCTCTTCGGCGCCGTGCCGGGCACCCTCGAGTCGTGGCTGGCGCTGCGCGGCATGCGCACCCTGCACCTGCGCGTCGAGCGGGCCACCGCCAACGCCGTCGAGCTGGCCCGGCGCCTGGCCGAGCACCCCGCCGTCGCCCGGGTGCGCCACCCCGGCTTCGGCGCGATCGTCTCGATCGAGCTGGCCGGTGGCGCGATGGCCGCCGACCTGCTGACCCGCAAGACGAAGTTGTGGGTGCACACCACCAGCCTCGGCGGGGTCGAGTCGACCCTCGAGCGCCGGCGCCGCTGGAAGCTCGAGCCGACCACCGTCTCCGAGGCGCTAGTGCGGCTCTCCGTCGGCGTCGAGGACGTCGACGACCTCTGGGCCGACCTCTCCCGGGCGCTGGACGACCTCACCGTCTGAGCGCCTCGGCGTACGGCGGTCGCGCGAGCCGGCGCCACTTCCCGTACGCCGTGGGGTCACCGGGTCTCGGCACGCCTGACGCGCCTTCGCAGGCTCAGGCGCGGGCTTGCTCGACCTCCTCCGCGTCGCGCCCTCGCGAGCTCGGGCGCGGCTCCGGATCAGTCAGTCTCGGCCTTGGTGTCGCGGGCGAGGACGGCGTCCATCATCTCCTGCGCGGTCATGTGCCCCGCGACGACCTCGTCGACGTAGCGCGCCACCGGGGCGTCGCAGCCGACCTGCTCGGCCAGGGCCCGCAGCGACGAGCACGACTTCGCACCCTCCGCGACCTGGCTGGTGCTGGCGTAGATCTCCTCGGTGGTCATCCCCTGGCCCAGCTTCTCGCCGAACGAGCGGTTGCGCGACAGCGGCGAGGAGCAGGTGGCGACCAGGTCGCCGAGCCCGGCCAGGCCCATCAGCGTCAGCGGGTTGGCGCCGAGCTTCATCGCCAGCCGCGCGGTCTCCGCGAGGCCGCGGGTGATGATCGAGGCCGTGGTGTTGTCGCCGAAGCCCAGCCCCACGGCCATGCCGACCGCGAGGCCGACGACGTTCTTGTAGGCGCCACCGAGCTCGCAGCCCAGCACGTCGACCGAGGTGTAGGGACGGAAGGCCGGCGAGTGGCAGCGCTCCTGCAGCCGCTTGGCCACCGCCTCGTCCTCGCAGGCCACCACCGAGGCGGCCGGCTCGCGCCGGGCGATCTCCTTGGCGAGGTTGGGGCCGCTCACGACGGCGATCCGCTCGGGGCCGGCACCGGTGACCTGGTGGATCACCTCGCTCATCCGGTTGAGGCTGCCGAGCTCGACACCCTTCATCAGCGAGACGAAGACGGCGTCGTCCTCGACGTGCGGCGCCCAGGCGGTGAGGTTCTCGCGCAGCGACTGCGACGGCGTCGCCAGCACCACCATGTCGGCGCCGTGCAGGGCCTTCTCGACGTCGGTGGTCGCGTCGACGCTCGGCGGCAGCTCGATGCCGGGCAGGTAGTCGGCGTTCTCGCGGCGCTCGTTGATGCTCTCCGCGATCTCGGGGCGCCTGGCCCACAGGGTGACGTCGTTGCCGGCGTCGGCGAGCAC
This sequence comes from Nocardioides salarius, assembly GCF_016907435.1. Lineage (NCBI taxonomy): Bacteria > Bacillati > Actinomycetota > Actinomycetes > Propionibacteriales > Nocardioidaceae > Nocardioides > Nocardioides salarius. The sequence continues at coordinate 764,506 of NZ_JAFBBZ010000001.1, forward strand.
GACCGAGAAGGCCGTGCCCCACGACCCGGCACTGAAGACGGCGACCTTGCCGTGCGTCGAGGAGCTCATGCGGTGTCCTTCCGGTCCTGGGGGTGCCCGTCGGCCGGCGTGCCGCCGCGGCGCATGTCGAAACGCTCGGCCGGCGCCTGCTGGCCGCGCACCTGCTCGACCAGGGTCGTGATGGCGGCCATGATCCGGTCGGTGGCTCGCTGCACCGCGACCGCGCGGGTGCCCTGCTCGTCGTGCTGGCCGCTCAGGTCGGCCAGGTCGACCGGGTCGCCCACGAGCATCGTGACCTTCTTGCGCGGCACCAGGTGGGGCACCTTCGTGTACGGCGCCAGCAGCTCCTGGGCGCCCCACTGGCCCACCGGGACGACGGGGCAGCCGGTCGCGAGCGCGATGCGCGCGGCGCCGGTCTTGCCGCGCATCGGCCACAGGTCGGGGTCGCGCGTGATGGTGCCCTCGGGGTAGACCACCACGCACTCGCCGCGGCGCACGGCCTCGACGGCGGCGTCGTAGGCCCCGACCGCCGAGGTGGTGGCGCGGTGCACCGGGATCTGGCCGGCGGCGCGCAGGAAGAAGGCGAGCAGCCGGTTGCGGAAGAGCCCCGACTTGGCCAGGTAGCGCGGTAGCCGGCCGTGGTCGTAGAGCAGGTGCGCCGCGAGCAGCGGGTCGACGTGGGAGACGTGGTTGAGCACCAGCACGAAGCCACCGGTCGCAGGGATCCTCTCGCCGCCGCGCCAGTCACGACGGGTGGTCGCGAGCAGCAGCGGCTTGACGATCGGCACGGCGAAGCTGAATGCCCAGCCGCGGGGTTGCTGCAGCTTGCGAACGGTCACGCGTCTCCTCGCCAACGGTGCCGGAGCAGGGTCCCTCCGACGTGGACCTGCAGGCTACTCGCAGCCGGCCCGCCGAGCGTGCAGCGACGCCTGCGAGGATGAGCCGCGATGAGCACGACGTCCCGCCCCGGTCACCGTCCGCCCCCGGCGCGCGACGGCTGGGTGGCGCTGGTCCCGGTGAAGCCACCGGCGCGCGGCAAGTCGCGGCTGGTGGGCCTCGACGACGACAGCCGCCGCGAGCTCGCGGCGGCCTTCGCGCTCGACACCGTGACCGCCTGCCTGGCCACCCCCGACGTGGGGCGAGTCCTGGTCGTCACCGACGACGCGGGCTTCGCGGGCTCCCTGCGGGCGCTCGGCGCCGCCTGCATCCCCGACGGCGACTCCGGCGACCTCAACGCCACGCTCTGCCAGGCCGCGGCCGAGGCCGAGCGCCGGTGGCCGACGTTGCGGCCGGTGGCGCTGTGCGCCGACCTGCCGGCCCTGCGCCCCCACGACCTGGCGGCCGGGCTCGAGGCCCTGGGCGTGGCGAGCAGGTCGGCGCCGGCGTTCGTGCCCGACGCCGCCGGGGTCGGCACGACCGCCTACGCCGCGGCGTACGACGGCTTCGCCCCCCGGTACGGCGGTGCCTCGCGCCGGGCGCACCTCGACGCCGGCTGCACCGAGGTGGCCCACGCCCCGGCCACGCTGCGCCGCGACGTCGACGACCTGGTCGACCTGCAGGCGGCCACCGCGCTGGGCCTGGCGCCGCGCTCCGCCGCGGTGGTCGCGGCGCTGGGCATCTTCTGACGTCTGCGGACGCGGACGGCGGGCCGCCCCCCGCAGGAGGCGACCCGCCGCAGCGAGGACCGGATCAGGAGGACGACGAGGAGCTGCCGCTGCTCGAGGTCTCCGTGCCGGCCGAGGACGTCGACTTCTTGGCAGCGGTCTTCTTCGCGGGTGCCTTCTTGGCCGGCGCCTTCGTCGTAGTGGTCTTCTTCGCCGGCGCCTTCGTGGCGGCGGTCTTGGTCGCCGGTGCCTTCTTGGCGGGTGCCTTCTTGGCCGGCGCCTTCTTGGCAGCGGCCTTCTTCGCGGGTGCCTTCTTGGCGGGAGCCTTCTTCGCCGGCGCGGCCGCCGACTCGGTCTTCGGCGCGCTGGCCCTGGTGCCCGCGGCCTTCTTGGCGGGCGTCTTCCTGCCCGTGGCCTTCTTGACCGTGTCGACGGCCATGGCCGCCGGAGCGGTGGCCGCGGCGACGGTCATCGCAGGCAGCTTCTTGGCCCCGGAGACCACGTTCTTGAGGTCGGCCCCGGGGGTGAACTTGGGGACGGCGGTCTTCTTGGCCTGGATCCGCTCACCGGTGCGTGGGTTGCGCACCCACCGGGCCTCACGCACCCGCTTCTCGAACGACCCGAACCCGGTGATGGCCACCTTCTCGCCTCGCGAGACCTCGCGCGTGATCGTGTCGAGGACCGACTCGAGCGCGTGGGCCGCCGCCTTCCTGTTCCCCTCGTAGCGCGCTGCCAGCGCGTCGATGAGCTGAGACTTGTTCACTCCGCTACCCCTTCGACCAGACCTCGGCAGCACGGCGCGCTGCCCGATGTTCCCTGCACGCTAGGGACTCGTGGCCCGGGTCACAACGGCCACGCCGAGGAACGTGTCGACGTACGCCGCCGCCGAAGGCTGCTCAGGCGCGGATCGTCAGGGGCTTCCAGCTCGGCCGGTCGGCCTCGAAGGAGCTGATGTCGTCGTGGTGGCCCAGCGTGATGCCGATGTCGTCGAGGCCCTCGAGCAGGCGCCAGCGGGTGTAGTCGTCGATGTCGAAGGAGTCCTCGATCGCGTCCTCGCCCTCGCCGGCACGCACGGTGCGCGACTCGAGGTCGACGGTGATCGCCGCGCCCGGGTCGGCCTCGAGCAGGTCCCACAGGCGCTGGACGACCTTCTCGTCCACCTGGGCCGCGAGCAGCCCGGCCTTGCCGGAGTTGCCGCGGAAGATGTCGGCGAAGCGCGAGGAGATCACGACCTTGAAGCCGTAGTTCTGCAGCGCCCACACGGCGTGCTCGCGCGAGGAGCCGGTGCCGAAGTCGGGTCCGGCGACGAGCACCGATCCCTGCGAGTAGACCGGGTGGTTGAGCACGAACTCGGGGTCGTTGCGCCAGGCCGCGAAGAGACCGTCCTCGAAGCCGGTGCGCGTGACCCGCTTGAGATAGACGGCCGGGATGATCTGGTCGGTGTCGACGTTGCTGCGCCGCAGCGGGACGCCGATGCCGGTGTGGGTGGTGACCTTCTCCATGTGCTTCTCCGTCTCAGGCGAGGTCGGCGGGCGAGGACAGGGTGCCGCGCACGGCGGTCGCGGCGGCGACGGGGATCGAGACCAGGTGGGTGCGCCCGCCCTTGCCCTGACGACCCTCGAAGTTGCGGTTGGAGGTCGACGCGCTGCGCTCCCCCGGGGCGAGGGTGTCGGGGTTCATGCCCAGGCACATCGAGCAGCCCGCGCCGCGCCACTCGGCGCCGGCCTCCTTGAAGACGACGTCGAGGCCCTCCTCCTCGGCCTGCAGGCGCACCCGCACCGAGCCGGGCACCACGAGCAGCCGGGTGTCGGGCGCGACGGTGCGGCCCTCGATGATCTCGGCCGCCAGGCGCAGGTCCTCGATGCGGCCGTTGGTGCAGGAGCCGATGAAGACGGTGTCGACGTCCACCTCGCGCATCGGGGTGCCGGCCACCAGGTCCATGTAGGCCAGCGCCTTCTGCGCCGCGACCCGGTCGGAGGCCTCCTCGAAGTCGTCGGGGTGCGGCACCGAGGCGCCCAGCGGGACGCCCTGACCGGGGTTGGTGCCCCAGGTGACGAAGGGGGTCATCGTCGAGGCGTCCAGCACGATCTCGGCGTCGTACGTCGCGTCGTCGTCGGTGCGCAGGCTCGTCCAGTGCTCGACGGCGGCGTCCCAGTCGGCGCCGGTCGGCGCCTCGGGACGGCCCTCGATGTAGTCGAAGGTGGTCTGGTCGGGCGCGATCAGCCCGGCCTTGGCGCCCCACTCGATGCTCATGTTGCACACCGTCATCCGCGACTCCATCGAGAGCTCCTCGATGGCCTGGCCGCGGTACTCCACGATGTAGCCCTGGCCGCCGCCGGTGCCGGTGTGGGCGATCAGGTTCAGCACCATGTCCTTGGCGGTCACGCCCTCGGGCAGGCTGCCGTTGATGGTCACCGCCATCGTCCTGGGCCGGGCCTGCATCAGCGTCTGGGTGGCCAGCACGTGCTCGACCTCGGAGGTGCCGATGCCGAAGGCGATCGCGCCGAAGGCGCCGTGGGTGCTGGTGTGGCTGTCGCCGCAGACGATGGTCATGCCGGGCTGGGTCAGGCCCAGCTGCGGGCCGACGACGTGCACGATGCCCTGGTCGAGGTCGCCGAGGGGGTGCAGCCGCACCCCGAACTCCGCGGCGTTGCGGCGCAGGGTCTCGACCTGGGTGCGCGAGACCGGGTCGGCGATCGGCTTGTCCCAGTCGAGGGTCGGGACGTTGTGGTCCTCGGTGGCCAGGGTCAGGTCCGGCCGGCGCACCTGGCGCCCGGCCAGGCGCAGGCCGTCGAAGGCCTGCGGCGAGGTCACCTCGTGCAGGAGGTGGAGGTCGATGTAGAGCAGGTCGGGCTCTCCCGCGGTCGAGCGGACGACGTGCTCGTCCCAGACCTTCTCCGACAGGGTCCTGCCCATGACGCGCTCCTTCGTACGGTTCGTGGACGATGCTGAACAGGAAACGAGCCTACGTCCCCGATCCCAGTTCGTGAGACGCGAGTCCCGAAATGCGAGACATCCACCCTGAGCGCAGTCTTTGCCGAGCGTGGACGAGACCCCGGTCACAGGACTTGCATCCCATGATTTGAGACGAGAGTATTGGCATATGGACAGCAGTGGAGTGGGAGTGCTCGACAAGGCCGCGATCGTGCTGACCGCGCTCGAGGCCGGCCCGGCGACCCTGGCGGGACTCGTGACCGCGACCGGGCTGGCGCGGCCCACGGCGCACCGCCTGGCGGTCGCGCTCGAGCACCACCGCCTCGTGGCCCGCGACATGCAGGGCCGCTTCGTGCTCGGTCCGCGGCTCTCCGAGCTCTCCGCGGCCGCCGGCGAGGACCGCCTGCTGGCCACCGCCGGCCCGGTGCTGGCACGGCTGCGCGACATCACCGGCGAGTCCGCCCAGCTGTGGCGCCGCCAGGGCGAGCACCGGGTGTGCGTCGCCGCCGCCGAGCGCCCCTCGGGCCTGCGCGACACGATCCCCGTCGGCTCGCAGCTGACCATGCGGGCCGGCTCGGCCGCCCAGGTGCTGCTGGCCTGGGACGACCCCGAGCGGATGCACCGCGGCCTGCAGAACGCCGCCTTCTCCGCGGCCGCCCTCTCCGGCATCCGTCGCCGCGGCTGGGCCCAGTCGGTCGGCGAGCGCGAGCAGGGCGTGGCCTCGGTCTCCGCCCCCGTCCGCTCCCCCAGCGGCAAGATCATCGCCGCGGTCTCGGTCTCCGGCCCCCTCGAGCGGCTCTCGCGCCAGCCCGGACGGATGCACGCCCCCGCCGTGCTCGCCGCCGCCGAGCGGCTCTCGGAGTCGCTGCGCCGCGCCGCCGCCGAGAGCGCCTGAGCCAGAAGCGCCGGAACTAGAAGCGCAGCTAGAACAGGCCGTCCTGCTCGATGCCGAGCAGCACCTGCTTGCGCTCCAGCCCGCCGGCGTACCCGGTGAGCGTGCCGTTGGCCCCGATTACCCGGTGGCACGGGATCACCACCGGGATCGGGTTGCGCCCGTTGGCCAGCCCGACCGCCCGGGAAGCGGCGTGGGTCATGCCCAGCGCCCGCGCCACCTCGCCGTACGACGCCGTCTCGCCGTAGCCGATGGTGCGCAGCTGGGCCCAGACCCGCTGCTGGAAGTCGCTGCCGACCGGCGCCAGCGGCAGGTCGAAGTCGCGCAGCTCGCCGTTGAAGTACGCCGCCAGCTGGCGCACCGCCTCGGCCAGCACCGGGTGGTCGTCGCGACGCTCCCCCGGGTCGGGCGCGCCGGCCTCGGGGTAGGGCGAGAACTCCACCGCCGACAGCGCGCCGTCGCTCTCGACGAGGCGCAACGGCCCGATCGGGCTCTCGGTCTCGGTCCACATCTCAGTCGTCCTCCGGGTCTGCTCGGGGCGGGGCGGGCATCAGGGTCTGCCACAGGTGCATCAGCGCGTAGGAGCGCCACGGGCTCCACTGCGCCGAGCGGGCGATCTCGGTCGCGGGGTCACGACCCAGCCGGGTCAGCGCGGTGCGCACCCCCAGGTCGGTGGGCAGGAACACGTCGGGGTGGCCCAGGGCCCGCATCGCGACGTAGTCGGCGGTCCACGGGCCGATCCCGGGCAGCGCCACCATCGCGGCCCGCACGTCGTCGCGCTCCGGGCCGCGGTCGAGCGCGAGGTCGCCGGCGCCCAGGGCGGCACTGAGCGCGACGAGGGCCCGACCTCGCGCCCGGGGCATCGGCAGCGTCTCGGGGTCGGCCTCGGCGAGCGTCGCGGCGCTGGGGAACAGGTGGGTCAGGCCCGGCACGCCCGTCTCGACGCGGCGCCCGTGGGCGGCCACGATCCGCCCGCCCACGGTGCGGGCCCCGGTGACCGAGACCTGCTGGCCGACGACGGTGCGCACCGCGGTCTCGTCGCCGTCGACCTGGCCGGGCAGCCGCAGCCCCGGTGCGCGGCTCACCAGCGGAGCGAGGACCGGGTCGGCGCCGAGGTGCTCGGCCACCGGGAGCGGGTCGCAGTCGGCGTCGACGAGGCGGCGCACGCGCTCGACGGCCGCGGTGGTGTCGCGCAGGTCGGTGAGCCGGAAGTGCGCCACCACCATCGCCACGCCACCGGCCGGCGCCTCGTCGATCGCCGGGTCGAGGTCGACGCGCACGGTGCCGGGCCCGTGCGGCAGGTCGAGGGTGCGGGCGTACCAGCCCGGTCCGGCCGTCTCGACGCCCGGCACGAGGTGGTAGGCCAGGAAGCCGAGCAGCGCCTGCCCGGCGAAGGGGGTGCGCACCGCCAGGCGCAGCGAGATGCCTCCCGCGGTGGGCGCCCCGGCGCCGCCCCGCCCCCGCAGCTGGCCCGGGGTCTGCGCGTAGACCTCTCGGACGGTCTCGTTGAACTGCCGCACGCTGGCGAAGCCGGCCGCGAAGGCCACGTCGCTCAGCGGGAGGTCGGTGGTCTCGATGAGCACCCGCGCGGTCTGGGCGCGGCGCGCGCGGGCCAGGGCCAGCGGGCCGGCGCCCAGCTCGGCGGTCAGCAGCCGGGTCAGGTGCCGCGGGCTGTAGCCCAGCCGGCGCGCCAGCCCGTCGACGCCCTCGCGGTCGACGACGCCGTCGGCGACCAGGCGCATGGCCCGGCCCGCGGCGCCGGCCGCGACGTCCCAGTCGGGGCTGCCGGGGGTCGCGTCGGGCAGGCACCGCTTGCAGGCCCGGAAGCCGGCCCCCTGGGCGGCGGCGGCGCTGGGGTGGAAGGTGACGTTGCGCGCCGCCGGCGTGCGGGCGGGGCAGGAGGGCCGGCAGTAGATCCCGGTCGTGCGCACCGCGGTCCAGAAGACGCCGTCGAAGCGCCGGTCGCGCGCCTTGACCGCGGCGTAGCAGGAGTCCGCGTCGAGTCCCTCCAGGCCGGTCATGGGCCCATCCTCCCCCACGGCACCCATCCGCACTGGCGGGAATCGGACGCCACCAGGAGCCGCCCGGGCGCCGGGTGTCGCGCAGATCACCACGGGTCGGGGAGAATCACCGGGTGGACGACGACCAGGACCTCAGCACCGACCGGCCCGCGCCGCGTCCCGGGCGCCGCCGGCGGATCAGCGCCGAGCGCCGCCACCGCCGGACCGTGTGGCGGGTGGTGCTCATCAGCCAGCTGTGCCTGGCGCTGCTCACCGCGGGGACCGTGGCCGTGGCCTACGACCGGCTCGACTCCGGCCTCGAGGTGCAGGACATCGAGGACCAGCTGATGAACCGTCCCGAGAAGAAGGAGGTCGAGGGGCCCAAGGAGCCGCTCAACATCCTGGTGCTCGGCACCGACGACCGGGGCTGCGAGGGCTGCGCGATCGACGGCGAGTCAGGCGGGGGCGGCTCCGACACGACGCTGCTCATCCACGTCTCCGCCGACCGCAAGGACGCGTACGGCGTGTCCCTGCCGCGCGATGCGCTGGTCACCCGCCCCGACTGCATGGCCGAGGACGGCAGCACCATCCCGGGGGCCGAGCTCGCGATGTTCAACACCGCCTTCGCCGAGGGCGGCGCGGCCTGCACCGTGCAGACCCTGGAGCAGCTGACCGGGGTGCTGATCGACCACTACGTGACGGTCGACTTCAACGGCTTCGTCGACATGGTCGACGCCGTCGGCGGTGTCGAGGTGTGCCTGCCCAAGGAGGTCGCCGACCCGAAGACCAAGATCTACCTCGACGCCGGCACCCAGGTGCTCGACGGCGAGGACGCGCTGAAGTACGTGCGCGAGCGCTCGGTGCTCTCGGCGAACTCCGACATCGGCCGGATGAAGCGCCAGCAGGCGTTCATCGCCTCGATGGTCAACAAGGTCGTCTCGGCGGGCACGCTGACCCGCCCCGACCGCGTCTACGGCTTCCTCAAGGCCGCGACCGGCTCGTTGACCCTCGACGCCGACCTCGACAGCCTCAGCAGGCTGGCCGACCTGGCGCTGCAGTTCCGTGAGACCGGGCTGAGCGACATCAAGTTCATCAGCGTGCCGTTCGAGGCCTACGAGCCCGACCCCAACCGGCTGGTGTGGACCGACGACGCCGACAAGCTCTGGACCCGGATCAAGCGCGACAAGCCGCTGAGCCCGACGCTGAAGGAGGGCTCGATCAACGCCGCCGACCCGGTGGGCGGCGACGGAGGCCCCTCCGCCTCGCCCAGCGACCCCACCGGGGGGCCGGACGACGAGCCCAGCGCGAGCGCCGAGCCGGAGGACGACGCCCCTACCGAGCAGGAGCAGGCCGAGGCGCTCGCCAACGGCCTGTGCGCCTGATCCGCCTCGTCGTCCAGCCCACCGCCACCGCCACCGCGGCGGTGAGCCACCCGGCGAGGACGTCGACGACGTAGTGCTCGCCCGTGTAGACGAGGGTCAGGGCCATCGCCAGCACGTAGGCCACCGCGACGGTGCGTCCCAGCCGGCCCAGGACCGGCCACAGGACCAGCGCGACCAGCAGCGCGCTGCCGGCGTGCAGCGACGGGATGGCGGCCACCGGGTTGCTGCCCGACTGCCCGCTGACGGTCAACAGCCCGATCCAGTCGAGGTGCAGGTGCTCCCAGCCCAGGTGGGAGACCCGCTGCACCGCGCCGACCACGCCCCGGTCCGCGGCCAGCCACGGTGGCGCCGCGGGGTAGACCACGTAGCCGGTCATCCCGACGACGGTGAAGGTGAGCAGAGTGGCCAGCAGGGCGGCGAAGCGGTCCCGCAGGCGGAACCACACCAGGGCCGTCAGCGCCGGGATGGCCACGAAGTGGGTGCTGTAGACCAGCGCCGCGGCGGCGTCGTACCAGTGGGTCGACCCGTCGACCAGGCGCTCCTGCAGCCAGACCGAGGGCACCCCGCCCAGGATCCTCCGCTCGGCGTCGGCCGGCGCGGCGACGGCCACCCCGAAGCCGAGCCGGTTGCTCTCGGCACCGTCGCCGGCCCCCAGGGGCGCGCTGATCCAGCCGGCCACCCCGTAGGCGACCAGGATCAGGCTCAGCGGCGACCAGGCGATGAGCAGCTGCGCCACCGGTCCGTGCCCGGAGCCCGACAGGCGCAGCATCACCGGCTCCGGAGGCGCTCGACGAGCGCCTGGGTGCGGAAGCGGTTGTAGCGCTGGATCATGATGAACGGCAGGTTGACACCCACCCCGTAGGCCACGAGCAGCACCGCGGCCACCGGCGGGTTCCACAGCACGAACAGCGGCCCGCAGGCCATCGCCCACCAGTGCGTGAGCTCGGCGCGCCGGGTCTCCTGGACGAACAGCTCCAGCCCCGCGACGTCGTACGACGGCAGCTGCCGCTTGCTGATGCCGCCGCGGAACAGGCCGCCGGCCTCGGGCAGCCGGTCCTTCCACCGGTGGATGCGCAGCCGGCGGCGGTACCACGTGCCCCGGGCCTCGAAGCGCCGGGCCCGCAGCCACCACCCCTCGCGGTCCAGGCGCTCGTCGCCGAGCCGGTGGGCGGCGTACCCCGTCGCGGCGTGGAAGGCGCCCCACGCGACCACGTCGACCACGACGGTCACCACCTCGGGCATCACCAGTCGCAGCATCAGGCTCCCTCCTCGGTGTGCTCGCGGCCCTTCGAGGCCACCTCGCGCCCGCGCCAGCGCACCGAGCCCCGCAGCGTGGCCACCAGCGAGCGCGCGAAGACGACGTCGAAGGCCAGCAGGGCCACCGGGAAGACCGCCCAGGTCCACCAGCGGAAGGACCCGACCCGGCGCAGCACCAGCCGCAGGTGCCAGGCCGTCACGACCCAGGCCGTGACCCACAGCGCCGGGTGCCCGTGTGCCGGCGGACCCGCCGACGCGCCACCGGCCTCGACGAGCGCCAGCAGCAGGCCCACCGCGACGGCGTGGTGGACGCACAGCCACAGCACGGCGGCCAGCGTCGGCACCGGGGCGGCCGCCGAGGCGCCCGAGGCGATGTTCTTGGTCCAGCCCCGCACCAGCTGGGCCAGGCCGGCGGGATAGCTGCGCATCTGCACCGAGCCGCCCCCGGCCAGGCACCGCACCGGCAGGCCCGCGCGGTCGTAGGCACGGGCCAGCTCGACGTCGTCGAGGATCTCGGCGCGCACCGCGGCGTGGGTCCCCGCCCGCTCGTAGTCCGCCCGCGACGTCAGCAGGCACGGACCGAAGGCCATCGGGCGGGCGCTCGGGCGGCGGGCGAAGGCGCCGCTGGCCAGCAGCGCCACCACGTTGAAGTACGCCGAGAGCTGCTCGTGGGCTCGTTCGACCCGGTGGAAGGGCTGCACGGAGACGAGCCCGCCGTGCTGGGCGTGCACCGCGAGCAGACCCGCGAGAGCATCGCGCCCCAGCACCGTGTCGGCGTCGAGGAACAGCAGCAGGTCCCCCGACGTGGCCCGGGCGCCCTGGTGGCAGGCCCAGGCCTTGCCGGTCCAGCCGGGCGGTGGCGGCGTGGCCGTGAGCAGCGTCGCGCCGCTCCGCAGGGCCACCTCGGCGGTGGCGTCGACCGAGCCGTCGTCGACGACCACCACCTCGCCGGCCCGGTCGTCGAGGCCCTCCAGCCCGGCCAGCAGCGCCGGGAGGCTCGCCTCCTCGTCGCGGGCCGGCACCACCACCGAGACCCGGGAGGCGCCCGTGCCGGGACCGACGCGCGCGGGCACGGTCCGCAGGTCGCGCAGCTGCCAGGCGCCGGCCAGCGTGCCGGTCAGCAGCACCACCGCAAGGACCAGGTCGCTCACCCGGCCTCCCCGGTGCGGGTGAGCAGGAGGGGCATTCCTCCCCGGGGGTGGACGGCGACCTGGGCCTGGGGCTCCGGACGCGTCCACCGGTCGGGCACCTCGACCCGGTACTCCCCCAGGAGGCGGGCCAGCACCAGGACCATCTCCCCCAGGGCGAACTCCCGGCCGATGCACAGCCGCGGCCCGAGGCCGAAGGGCAGGTAGCCGGCGCGCACGGACGCGCCGTCGAGGAAGCGCTCGGGGCGGAAGGACGCCGGCGAGGACCAGGTCGCCGCGCGGCGGTGCAGCAGCCAGGGGCTGATGATCGCGAGCGTGCCCGCCGGCACCTCGTGGCCACCGATGACGTCGGGGGCCTGCGCGCGCCGCGACAGCGCCCAGGCAGGGGGGAACAGGCGCAGCGACTCGTCGACGACGGCGCGGGTCCACGGCAGCGTCTCGCGGTGGCCCAGCAGCGAGACCGGGCCCCGGTGGGCCGCGAGCTCGGCTCGCAGGCGGTCCTGGGCGGGCTGGTGCTCGGCGAGCAGCATCAGGGTCCAGGCGAGCGCACCCGCGACGGTCTCGTGGCCCGCGATGACCATCGTGACCAGCTCGTCGCGGATCGCGACGTCGTCGAGCCCGCTGTCGAGCAGCAGCCCGAGCAGGTCGTCACCGTGCGCGCCGTCCATCGAGCGCCGGGCCCGGCGCTCGGCCACGATCTGGGCGGAGATCGCGTCGAGGCGGCGCCGGGTCGCGCGCAGCCGCACGTTGGTGCGGCTGGGCACCCACGCGGCGGTGGGCAGGATCGACCTGCCCAGCCGCACCACGAGCTCCGCCGCGTCCGCCGTCGCCGCGAGCAGCTGGCGCGCCTGCCCCGACAGGTCGGTGGAGAACAGGGCGCGGCCGACCGCGTCGAGCCCGATGCGGTGGGTCAGCGCCGCGACGTCGACGACCTCGGTGCCGCTGCTGCTGCCCAGCCGTTCACGGACGGCATCGTCGACCGCGGCCGCCACCTCCTGGCCCACCGCCTGCAGCCGCTCGTGGTGGAAGGCGGGCGCGGCCAGGCGGCGGTGCTCGATCCAGCTCGACTCCGACGAGGCCAGCAGGCCCGGCCCGGTGACCCTGGCCAGGGCGGCGTACTGCACGGTCTGCTTGCCCCAGCTGCGCGCGCCCGTCTGCAGGACGTGCCGCGCGTCCGCCGGGTCGTTGACCAGCAGCGCCGGTGCGCCGGGCACGGGGAAGGCGACCAGGTCGCCGAAGCGGTCCGCGACGTCGACGAGGAACGAGAGCGGGTCGGCGCGCACCGACCGGAAGGCGCGTGCCATGTCGAGCGAGGTGGGGCCGGGGACACCGATGTCGGTGGGCTGCATCGCCTGCAGCCGCTCGGAGACGCTCACGCCGCCTCCTCGGAGCCGCGGTGGCGGCCCAGCCGGGTCCACGCGATGCAGGAGCCCAGGACCAGCGCGAAGCCGAAGGCGAGGTCCTCCACGGGGGCGTAGACCAGCCGCCCGTCGCCCAGGAAGGTGATCTGCTCGGTGCCGATGATGGCGTCGGCGTCGTAGCGCACGATGCCGCGGCCGGTGAGCCAGCCGTTGGTCAGCAGCTGGAAGAAGATGATGATGGCGTAGGCCCACCACCAGGTGGACGTGCTCGTGAGCCGGGTGCCGACGACCCAGCGGTCGAGGACCACCGCCAGCACCACCCCGACGACCGCGAGGGCTGTGTAGGTCACCGCGCGTCCTCCTCGCGCTCGGCGCGGCGCCCGAAGACCAGCGGGTGCGCGGTGCGCACGCCCTCCAGCGTGAGGACCGACACGAGCGGGATCACCACGAAGAAGGCGATCTCCTCCAGCGGCAGGCCCGCCACGCGCCACGGCAGGGTCTGCGCGTCGTCGAAGTGCCAGTGGCCCGCCGCGGTGGCGCCGAGGTCCCAGAGCAGGAAGGGGGTGCCGGCCAGGAGCACGGTCAGGAGCAGCCGCCGGGGCTGGCGCAGCACGTCGAGCCGGAAGGCCGGCACCAGCGGCAGCGTCCCGGCGAGGCAGAAGCCCAGCATCGCGGCGTACGACCACTGCAGCAGGCTCATGGCGCCACCGGGAGCGGGGCCGAGGACCGGTCGCCGGAGATCCGCTTGAGCACGAGCTCGGCGCTGATCAGGCACATCGGCAGGCCGACACCGGGCACAGTGCTGGCGCCGGCGTAGAGGAGGCCCTCGACCTTGGACGACACGTTGCCGGGGCGCAGGAACGCGCTCTGGCGCAGCGTGTGCTCGAGGCCGAGCGCGCCGCCGCGCCAGGAGTTGTAGCGCTGCTCGAAGTCGGCGGGTCCGACGGTGTGGCGCACCCGGACGCGCCCGGCGAGGTCGGGGACCCCCGACCAGGCCGCCACCTGGGCGACCGCGGCGTCGACGGTGCGCTCGACGGTCTCGGAGCCGGCGCCGTCGTCCCCACCCGCGCCGATGCCGACGTCGGCCGGGACCGGCACCAGCACGAAGAGGTTCTCGCACCCCTCGGGCGCGACCGTCGGGTCGCTCGCCGAGGGCTTGCAGACGTAGATGGAGGCGGGGTCGGGCACCCGTGCGGACGCACCGAAGATGTCGCCGAAGTTCTGCTCCCAGTCGGAGGTGAAGAACAACGAGTGGTGCGCCAGCTGCGGCAGCGCGCCCTCGACGCCCAGCATGGCCAGCACCGCGCCGGGACCCGGGGAGCGTCGTCGCCACGCGCTCGAGGGGTGCGACTGCAGCTCGGCCGGCAGGAGCCGGGTCTCGAGGTGGTGCAGGTCGGCCGCGCCGACCACCACGTCGGCCTCGAGGGTGACCGGCTGCCCCTCGGGCGTCGTGTGCTCCACCCCCCGCACCGGCGCCCGGGAGCCGCGCGGGGCGGGGCCGGTCAGGATCCTGGTCACGGCGGAGCCGGTGTGCAGGCGTGCGCCGTGGCGCCGGGCCAGGTCGGCCACCACCTCGACCAGCCGGGTGAAGCCCCCCTGCGGGTAGAGCACCCGGTCGCCCAGGTCGAGACTGCTCATCAGGTGGTACATGCTCGGCGCCCGGCTCGGGGAGGAGCCCAGGAACACCGCCGGGTAGCCCAGCACCTGGCGCAGCCTGTTGTCGTCGAACCGGCTCGCCACGTGGCTGCCCAGCGAGCGCGTCAGCAGCTGGGACAGGCGCGGGGTCCGGCGCAGCACGTCGGTGCGCAGGAACGAGGCCGAGGAGTCGAAGTTGCTGTAGAGGAAGCGCCGCAGCGCGATGTCGTAGGTCTCCTCGGCGGAGGCCAGGTAGGCGTCGAACCGCTCCCCCGCCCCCGGCTCCACCGCCTCGAACACGGCACGGTTGTGGGCGCGGTCGGGCCGGATGTCGAGCGGCTGCGGGTGGCCCTCGAAGAAGACCCGGTAGCTGGGGTCGAGCACGGTCAGGTCGAGCTCGGCCGCCGCGGACGTGCCGAGCAGGGCGAAGAAGTGCTCGAAGACCTCCGGCATCAGGTACCAGGAAGCGCCGGTGTCGAAGCGGAACCCGTCGCGCTCGATGCTGCCCACGCGACCGCCGAGCTCGTCGTTCTTCTCGAGCAGGTCGACGCTGTGTCCGCGCGAGGCGAGCAGCGCGGCGGTCGCGAGCCCGGCGATCCCGCCACCCACCACCACGACGCGGCGCGGCCCCCCGTCGTGGCGGGCGGCACGGCGCTGGGGCAGCAGGGAGGTCATGGACGGCTCCTGACGAGGGCTCCGGCCAGCAGCCGGGCCTTCACCGGGTCGGGGACCCGCACCCGGGTCCGGCGGATCTCGGGGGCGGGGGTGGCGCGCAGGCGCGAGCAGAGCTCGGCGAAGGTCGCGTGGGCGGCCCCGACGGCACGTCGGCTGCTGCGCGGCAGAGCGGGGATCACGGCGGCGGCTGCGGCGAGGTCCTGGTCGATGTCGTCGAGGATCCGGTCGCGGTCGGCGTCGCTGAACCGCTCGACGTCCAGGCCGGGGAAGTAGCGCCGTCCCAGGAGGTCGTGGTCGTCGGCGAGGTCGCGCAGGAAGTTGACCTTCTGGAACGCCGCACCGAGGCGCTGGGCGCCCGGGGCGAGGCGGGCGTACTCGGCATCACGCCCGGGCCCGGTCTCGGCGAGGAAGACGCGCAGGCACATCAGGCCCACCACCTCGGCCGAGCCGTAGACGTAGCGCTCGAAGCTCGCCTGCGTGTGCTCGGTGGTCTCCAGGTCGGCGCGCATGGACTCGAAGAACGGGTCCACGAGGTCGGCGCCGATGCCACAGCTGCGGGCGGTGCGGGCATAGGCGTGCACCACCAGGTTGGCGCTGTAGCCGTGCTCGACGGCGTGCCGGACGTCGTCGTGCAACCAGGTGAGCATCGTCGCGCGCGCCTCGGCGCCGAGGCCGGGGTCGGTGTTGTCGACGATCTCGTCGGCGACGCGCACCAGGGCGTAGAGGTTGCGCACGCGCGTGCGCACCGGCTCCCCCAGCAGCCGGGAGGCCAGGCCGAAGGAGCTGGAGAAGGCGCGGATCACGCGGCCCGCGCTGTCCTCGGACAGCGAGTCGTAGAGCGTCGCCGCCCGACGTGCGGCACGCCCGTCCCGCCGCGTCGTCACGCGGCCGCCCCGCGGTCGCCCAGGGCCGCGTGGAGCGAGGCCAACGGCCCGAGCACCTCGACCGGCAGGCCCAGCCCCTCCACGACCAGCACCGCGGCGGCGTGGTGCGAGGCCGCGAGCTCCTCGACGAAGGCGCGCGAGCCCGAGCGCGTGAGCAGGCTGCGGACCTCGGCCAGCTGCGACGCCCCGAGGTCGCACCCGACGAGAGGCTGGATGAGGGGCCACTCGGGGGTGGAGCGCGCGTGGACCAGCAGCGGCGTCTGCTTGGCCTCACGCAGGTCGCTCGTGGAGCTCTTGCCGGTGCGGGCCGGGTCGCCGAAGACCCCGAGCAGGTCGTCGACCAGCTGGAAGCTGGTGCCGACGACCCGTCCGGCCTCCCCCAGCCCGCGCAGGGTCTCCTCGTCGGCCCCGGCCAGGACGGCGCCGGCCTGCAGGGGCAGCGCGAACGAGTAGGCGCTGGTCTTGCGCTCGGCCATCGCCAGGCTCTCCTCCGGGGTCGCGTCCTGCAGGCCCAGCGAGAGCTGGACGTCGGCGAGCTCGCCGGCCGCCGTGGTGTGCAGGGCCTCGTCGAGGAGGTCCAGGAGGCGTGCGGTGACCGCACCGGGCGCGCCGCAGGTGGCCACCGCGCGCACGGCGGCGGTGAGGGCCAGGTCGCCGGCCAGGATGCCTGCCGTGCGTCCCAGGGTGTCGGCGCCCGCGGACGTGGCGCCCTCGGCGAGCGCCCGGGCGCGGAAGGTGCCGTTGACGTTGGGCCGGCCGCGGCGCACCTCGTCGCCGTCGATGACGTCGTCGTGGACCACCAGGGCCGTGTGCAGCAGCTCGACGGCGGCGCCGACCTGCACCGCCGCGGCGCGACGGGTGCCGTCGAGGGCGTCGTGGGCGGCGACGACGAGCGCGGGGCGGAAGCGCTTGCCGCCCTCGGCGCCGCGGGCCAGGGCGTCCCACAGCCGCAGGTGGTCGGGACCGACGGCCTGGGCCCGGGAGCGGCCTTCGTCGAGCAACCGGCGCAGGGCCTGGTCGGTGGTGGGTGCCTTCACCGGTCCTCCGGTGCGCCTGACAGGTGTCAGAGAGACCCTACGGACCGGTGTCGCACGATCAGGTCACCCTCTGGGTCCGCCTGGGTCCGCTGCCGGTGAGACACAGCAGGCCCCAGCCCGAGGGGCTGGGGCCTGCTGTTCCTGCGTGGTACCCCCGACCGGATTCGAACCGGCGCTACCGCCTTGAGAGGGCGGCGTGCTAGGCCGCTACACAACGGGGGCGTGGCAGTCGGATCGGCCTTGCGACCTCTCCGGAGCAACCTGCGGAACACTAGCCGGAGCCGGCTTTCCGCACAAAATCGCGGGGCTCCGATGGTTCTCGGGGCTCCGCGACAGAGTCGCTGCTCGCTGGGATACTAGGACTCGAACCTAGAATAACTGGACCAGAACCAGTCGTGTTGCCAATTACACCATATCCCACTGGGGGGTTCTTCAGGCCGCCTTTCGGCGCCCCTCAGGACCGGTGGAAACCTTACACGCGGCTGCGCCGGGCAGCCAAAACGGCCACCTCGCCGGCGCCCGCCGAGGTGGCGATCCCCCGCCTGCGGGCCCACCAGACGACCACTCCGAGGTAGACCAGGCTCTGGGTCATCGTGACCGGCAGGCTCCACCAGGTGCCGCCGGTGGGGTTGAGCGCGGTGGTCATGTCGCTGAAGGCCAGCGCGATCCCGAAGGCCAGGAAGTTGTTGAGCACGTGCATGGCGATGCCGGCCTCGAGGCCTCCCGTGAGCACCACCAGCGCGCCGGCCACCAGCCCGAAGGCCAGCCGGTCCACGAAGACCGGCGGGTCCTGCACCCCGTGGAACAGGGCGAAGACCACGGCGGGCACCACGACGGCCATCGTCACCGACACCCGGGGCCAGCGCGAGAGCACGGCACCGAAGGACTGGGTCAGGTAGCCGCGGAACGCGTACTCCTCCCCTGCGGCCTGCAACGGGGTCAGCAGCACCACCACGAGCAGGAAGTCGCGGGTGGTGCGGGTGAAGTCGTTGAGCCCACCGTCGATCGCCACGCTCTCCTGCACGGGCACGAGCGCCGAGACGACCATCGTCGCGACCAGGGCGACGAACGAGAGTCCGAAGCAGGTCAGCATCCAGCCCCAGCGCAGCCGCCGGGCCACCGACGACAACCAGCCCGGCGAGACCCCGTGCACCACCCACACGATGCCCAGGGCAACCGGGATGGTCACCGCCCAGCCCAGGTTGACCAGCGCCAGGAACGACGGCATCACCTCGCCCTGGCCGGTGACCCGCTCGAAGGCCGTACCGACGTCGAGCCCACCGAGGACCAGCCACAGGGTCAGGGCCAGCGTGATGACCAGCTGCAGGGCGATGAACAGCACACCGAGCACCGCGACCCCGAGCAGCGTCCACCACCCCCGACGCGGGGCAGCACTCAGCAGCCGGTGGTAGGGCAGCCGGTGGTCGGGCAGGCGCTCCTCGGGTTGCACGAGCGGCTCAGCCCAGCGCGCCACGCAGCCGCGACAGCGACCGGTCGCGCCCGAGCAGCTCCATCGACTCGAACAGCGGCGGGCTGACCCGGCGTCCCGAGATCGCCACCCGCACCGGCCCGAAGGCGTTGCGCGGCTTGAGACCCATCTCGTCGACCAGCGTGGCCTGCAGGGCGTCCTGGATGGCCGCGGTCGACCACTGCTCCAGCCCCTCGACGGCCTTGAGCGCCGCGCGCACGACGCCCAGGCCGTCCTCGGTGAGCAGCTTGGCGGCGTCGTCGGGGTCGATGGCGAAGTCGGCCTCGTCGACGAAGAGGAAGCCGAGCATGGCCGGGGCCTCGCTGAGCTTGTTGATGCGCTCGGCGACCAGGGGCATCGCCAGCTCGAGCAGCCGCGCGTCGGCGTCGCCGACCGGGTCGCCGACCACACCGGCGTCCTTGAGGAAGGGCAGCACCCGGTGGGTGATCTCCTCGACCGACAGCCGGCGCATCTGCGAGGTGTTGATGGCGTCGGCCTTCTTGAGGTCGAAGCGCGCCGGGTTGGGGTTGACGTCCTTGATGTCGAAGGCCTCGACCATCTCCTCGAGGCTGAAGACGTCGCGGTCGGCGGCGATCGCCCAGCCCAGCAGGGCCAGGTAGTTCATCAGGCCCTCGGGGATGAAGCCCTGGTCGCGGTAGGCCAGCGCGTGCGCCTGGGGGTCGCGCTTGGAGAGCTTCTTGTTGCCCTCGCCCATCACGTAGGGGAGGTGGCCGTAGGCAGGGGTCTCCCCGGCGACGCCGATCGCCTTGAGCGCCTCGAAGAGCGCGATCTGGCGCGGGGTCGAGGAGAGCAGGTCCTCGCCGCGCAGCACGTGGGTGATGTGCATCGTCGCGTCGTCGACGGGCGCGGTGAGCGTGTAGAGCGGGTCGCCGTTGGCCCGGCACAGCGCGAAGTCGGGCACGTGGGTGGTGTCGAAGGTGACGTCGCCGCGCACCAGGTCGTCCCAGGTGATCGAGCCGTCGGGCATCCGGAAGCGCACCAGCGGGGCACGGCCCTCGGCCTCGAAGGCGGCGCGCTGCTCGGCGGAGAGGTCGCGGCAGAAGCCGTCGTAGCCCATCACCTTCGAGCCCGAGGCCTTGCGGCGCGCGTCGACCTCCTCGTTGGTGCAGAAGCACTCGTAGGTGTGCGAGGACGCAGCCAGCTTGGCGAGCACGTCGCGGTAGAGGTCGCCGCGCTCGGACTGGCGGTAGGGGCCGTAGGGGCCGCCCTTCTCGACGCCCTCGTCCCAGTCGAGACCGATCCAGCGGAACAGGTCGAGGATGGCCTGGTAGGACTCCTCGGTCGAGCGCTCCTTGTCGGTGTCCTCGATGCGCAGCACGAAGGTGGCGTCCTGGCCCTGCAGCGCCGCGTGGCGGGCGAAGGCGAAGTTGAACAGCGCCGTGCGGACCAGCCCGACGTGCGGGGAGCCGGTCGGGGACGGGGCCATGCGGACGCGGACGGGGGTGCTCATCGGGTTGCCACCTTGTTCGTGAGGGTGCCGAGGCCGTCGATCGAGATCTCGACCTCGTCACCGACCTCCATCGGACCGACACCCTCGGGGGTGCCGGTGAGGATGACGTCGCCCGGGAGCAACGTCATGATGCTGGAGACGTGCGCGACCAGCGCCGGGATGTCGAAGACCATGTCGGCGGTCGAGCCGTCCTGGACGACCTCGCCGTTGAGGAAGGTCTGCAGGCGCACGCCGTCCTTGAACGTCTGGGGGTCGAGGTCGGTCTCGATCCACGGCCCGAGCGGGCAGAAGGAGTCGAAGCCCTTGGCGCGGGTGAAGTGCCCGTCGCGGCGCTGCAGGTCGCGGGCGGTCACGTCGTTGGCGACCGTGTAGCCGTGGATGACGTCGGTGGCCCTCTCGGCCGGGACGTCGCGGCAGATCCGCCCGATGACCACGGCGAGCTCGCCCTCGTAGTGCAGGTCCTGGGTCTGGGGCGGGTAGAAGACCGGGTCGCCCGGGCCCACCACGCTGGTGTTGGGCTTGAGGAACATCATCGGCTCGCTCGGCACGTCGTTGCCCAGCTCGGCGGCGTGGGCGGCGTAGTTGCGACCGATGCCGACCACCTTGCTGCGCGGCAGCACCGGGGCCAGCAGCCGCACGTCGGGCAGCCGGAACTGCTGGTCGAGCAGCTTGACGCCGACGTACAACGGGTCGCCGGCCAGGGCCACGACCACGCTGTCCTCGCTCGGTTGCCCGAGCTCGTCGAGCTCGCCTGTGACCACGCCGTAGAGCGGGTCCTCGCCGGTGGTGAATCTCGCGATGCGCACGCCCCGACCCTAGCGACCTACGGTTGGTGCCCGTGGAGGTGCTCGAGCGCGAGGAGTGGCAGGCGCGGGCCGCGTCACACGCGGCCCGGGTCGACGCCTACGTGACCCCGCACCTGGAGCGTCGCGAGGCCCGGGTCAAGCACCCGGTGCACGACTTCCTGTTCACCTACTACTCCCAGCGCCCGGCCCAGCTGCGCCGCTGGCACCCGGGCGTGGGCACCGCGCTGGCCGACGCGCCGGAGTACGCCGGCCTGAAGGGCTACGCGAGCACCGACGGGGCCGTGGCGGTCAGCGCCGAGCACGTCGAGCGGCAGCGCCCGCTGCTGGAGGCCACCCGCCGGCTGCTGCGCGCCACGGCCGGGCGTCCGGCCCAGCTGGGCTGCTTCGGCCTGCACGAGTGGGCGATGGTCTACCGCCTCGCCGACGACGAGACCCGGCACGCCGACTGGCCGCTGCGCCTGGGCAACGAGGGCACCGACGCCGTGGTCGAGTCGCACCGCATCTCCTGCAGCCACTTCGACGCCTTCCGGTTCTTCACCGAGCCGGCCCGCCCGCTCAACACCCTCTCCCCCGCCGTCGACGACCGCGCCGACTTCGAGCAGCCGGGCTGCCTGCACGCCGGCATGGACCTCTACAAGCACGCCTTCCGGCTGAGCCCGATGGTGCCCTCCGACCTGGTGGCCGACTGCTTCGAGCTGGCCCGCGAGATCCGGGTCCTCGACATGCGCGCAGCGCCGTACGACCTCAGCGGGCTCGAGGTGGACGGGCGCCCCTTCACGCCGGTGCGCATCGAGACCGCCGAGGGCAAGCGCGAGTACGCCGCCGCGCAGGCCGGCTTCGCGGAGCGGGCGGCCCCGCTGCGCGCGCGCCTGCTCACCCATTGTGACCATCTGGTCCAGGATCGCGACCTGCGCGGCACGAACGCGCGTAGGCTCGACGCATGAGTGCCGTCAGCCGCCACGCCGTGTCCGTGACCGGTCGGCCCGAGGCACCCCCGATGCTCTTCGTGCACGGCTTCGGCTGCGACCAGCACATGTGGCGCCACGTGGCTCCGGCGTTCGAGGAGACCCGCCGCGTCGTCCTGATGGACCTCATGGGGGCCGGCGCCTCCGACCTGTCGGCCTACGACGAGCAGCGCTACGGCACCCTCGAGGGCTACGCGGACGACATCACCCAGGTGGTGCGCGACCTCGACCTGCGCGACGTGGTGCTGGTGGGCCACTCGGTCGCCGCGATGCTCGTGGCGATGACCGCCGTCGCCGAGCCGGAGCGGGTGGCCGGCCTGGTGATGGTCGCGCCCTCCCCGCGCTACGTCGACGCGCCCGGCTACACCGGCGGCTTCGCCGAGGAGGACATCGACGAGCTGCTCGACTCGCTGGCCAGCAACTACCTGGGCTGGTCGTCGGCGATGGCCCCGGCCATCATGGGCAACGCCGACCGCCCCGAGCTCGGCGCCGAGCTCACCGAGAGCTTCTGCCGCATGGACCCCGAGGTGGCACGTCGCTTCGCCGACGCCACCTTCCGCTCCGACCACCGCGACCTGCTGCCGCAGGTCGACGTGCCGACGCTGGTGCTGCAGTGCACCGACGACGTGATCGCGCCCGTCGCCGTCGGCGAGTACGTCGCCCAGCACCTGCCGCAGGGTTCGCTGGTGATGCTCGAGGCGACCGGTCACTGCCCCAACCTCAGCGCCCCCGACGCCACCGGACGAGCCATCGCGGACTTCGTGGGCGACCTCGACGCCGTGACGGCGTGAGCGGCGAGTCGCCCGGCCGACCGCCGGGCCTGACCCCCGGCGACGAGGCCGACGAGCTCTACGACCACGCGCCGTGCGGCTACCTGACCACCGACGCCGACGGTCGCATCCTGCGGGCCAACGCGACCCTGGCCCGGTGGCTGGGCCGCACCACCGACGAACTCTCCTCGATGACCTTCGTCGAGCTGCTCACCCCCGGCGGCCGGATCTACCACGAGACCCACTTCGCGCCGTCGCTGCGGATGCACGGCGAGGTCCGCGAGATCGCCGTCGAGCTGCGCCGCAGCGACACCGCCCGCCTCCCCGTGCTGGTCAACGCCACCCTCGACCGGCACGGCGACGGGTCGGTGCGGGCCGTGCGCATCGCGGTGTTCGACGCCACCGAGCGGCGCAGCTACGAGCGGGAGCTGCTGCTCGCCAAGGAGCGCGCCGAGGCCTCGGAGGCGCGGGCGCAGACCCTGGCCCGCACGCTGCAGGAGACGCTGATCCCGCCGATCCCCCCGCACGTGCCCGGCCTCGACGTGGCGGCCGCCTACCGCCCGGCCGGTGACGGCACCGAGGTGGGCGGCGACTTCTACGACGTCTTCAGCCTGGCCGAGGACGACTGGATGGTGGTGCTGGGCGACGTGCGCGGCAAGGGGCCCGAGGCGGCGGTGGTGACCGCCCTCGTGCGCTACACGGTGCGCGCGCTGGCGGTGGGCACCCGCCGCCCCTGCCTGCTGCTCGAGCAGGTCAACCAGACCCTGCTGCAGCACAGCAGCGACCGCTTCTGCACCGCCGTGCTGGTGCGGCTGCGACGTCGTGAGGACGGCTGGCGCGCCGAGATCGGGGTGGCCGGGCACCCCGCGCCATTGCTGCTGCGTGTCGACGACCGCGCCCGCCAGCTCGACCTGCTGGGCCCGCTGCTCGGGGTCCTCGACGACGCCACCTGGACCGACCGCGAGATCTTCCTCGGCGCCGGCGACACGCTCGTGCTCTTCACCGACGGGGTCACCGAGGCCACGGGCCCCCTCGGCTTCTTCGGCGACGACCGGCTGCTCCGGGTCGCCGACGCCGCGGCCTCGAGCCGGCCTCGCCAGGTGGTCGACGACGTGCTGAGCGAGGTGCTCGACTTCCAGCAGGGCGACGCCCGCGACGACATCGCGCTGCTCGCGCTCGGCGTGCCCACGCGCTGACGCCGTCGTCGGCCCCCGCCTGCAGCACAGCACCCGCACCGGGGTGCGACGTGCGCCACACCATGGCGGGGTTGCCCTGACGCGGCATCGTGGACTTAGGTGAGCCTTACCTAACTCGGAAGGAACCTCGGTGCACCCCTCCCCCCACGACCTGTCCTCCCTCTCCTCGACGCGCCGCCAGCTGCTGCATCCCCAGCACGCGACGGCGTACGCCGACGCGGCCCACCTGGCGATCGACCACGTGACCAACGCCCTGGGCCGGGTCCGCGGACCCGTCACGGGCCTCGACCCGGCCCGCGCCGCGGCGCCCGTGCACGAGGTCGACCTCGACGCCCCGCTCGGCTGCACCGCCCAGGCGCTGTCCGAGCTCGACCGGGTCTGGCTCGACGACACCGTGTGGTTCCACGAGCCCGGCTACGCGGCCCACCTCAACTGCCCGGTGCTCATCCCGGCCCTGGTGGCCGAGGCCGTGCTCTCGGCGGTGAACCCCAGCCTCGACACGTTCGACCAGAACGTCGGGGCGACGTTCGTCGAGCGCCACCTGGTCGACTGGGTGGCTGCGCGCGCCGGGCTGGGGCCGCGCGCCGACGGCGTCTTCACCAGCGGCGGCACCCAGTCGAACCTCCAGGGCCTGCACCTGGCCCGCGACCAGGTGCGCAGCCGCCGGCCCGGCACGGACCTGGCGCGGCTGCGGGTGCTGACCTCGGTCGATGCCCACGTCAGCGTCGAGCGGGCGACCCGGCTGCTGGGCCTGGCCCCCGACGCGGTGCGCACGGTCGCCGTCGACGAGCGGCGTCGGATGCGCCCCGACGCGCTGGCCCGGGCGTTGGCCGAGGTGCAGGCGCAGGGCGCGACCACCATGGCGGTCGTGGCCACCGCCGGCACCACCGACCACGGGAGCATCGACCCGCTCGGCCCCGTGGCCGGGCTGGCCCGCGCGCACGGCGCCTGGCTGCACGTCGACGCGGCGTACGGCGGCGGCCTGCTGGTCTCGCGCCGCCACCGCCACCTCCTCGACGGGATCGAGCTGGCGGACTCGGTGACCGTCGACTTCCACAAGACCTGGTTCCAGCCGGTCTCGTGCAGCGCCGTGCTGGTGCGCGAGCGCGACCACCTGCGCCACGTGACCTTCCGGGCCGACTACCTCAACCCGGCCGACGGCGGCGGCGCGACGCGAGCCCCCAACCAGGTCGACAAGAGCCTGCAGACCACCCGGCGCTTCGACGCCCTCAAGCTGTGGATGACCCTGCGCGTGATGGGTGCCGACGCGATCGGCGAGCACGTCGACGCGGTCGTCGACCTGGCCCGCTCGGTGCACGCCCGGCTCGAGGCCGACCCGCGCATCGAGGTCGCGGCCGCCCCCGAGCTCAGCACGCTGCTGGTCCGGCCCGTCGTGCCCGGGCTCGACGCCGCCCAGCAGGACGCGCTCGTGCCCCGGGTCCGGGCCGCCCTGTGGTCCGGGGGCAGGTCGGTCGTGGCGGCCACGGTCGTGGACGGGCGCCGGTGGCTGAAGCTGACGCTGCTGAACCCGCTGGCCACCCCCGAGGACATCGAGGCGGTGGTCGCCGACGTGGTCGAGGCCGCCCGCACCGTGGTCGCCGAGCAGGCAGCATGAGCGGCGACGAGGCACGCGTCCACGACGTCGTCGGCATCGGCGCCGGCCCCTTCAACCTCTCCCTCGCGGCCCTCGCCGACCCGGTGCCCGACCTCGACGTGGTGCTGCTCGAGGCGCGCGACGACCTGTCGTGGCACGCCGGCATGATGCTGCCGGAGTCGACGCTGCAGGTGCCCTTCCTCGCCGACCTGGTCACCCTCGTGGACCCCACCTCGCGCTGGTCCTTCCTCTCCTTCCTGCAGCAGACGGACCGGTTGTGGCCGTTCTACGTGCGGGAGTCCTTCCACCCGCTGCGCAGCGAGTACGACGACTACCTGCGGTGGGTGGGCAGCGCCCTGGGCACGGTGCACACGGGGCAGGAGGTCGTGCGCGTGCGCCGCCGCACGGACCTGCCCGGCGAGCCGGTGGTGCACGAGGTGACCACGCGCGCCGGCCGGACCTGGCGCGCACGCCACCTGGTGGTCGGTGTCGGCAGCACACCCCGGCTCCCCCGGTGCGTCGCCGAGGCGGGCGGCCCGGCCGTGCACACCGCCGACTACCTGGCGGCGCGCGAGCGCCTGCGCCGGTGCCGCACGATCACCGTGGTGGGCAGCGGGCAGAGCGCCGCGGAGGTCTACCACGACCTGCTGCTCGCCTCCCCCGACCATGACCACGACCTGGTGTGGGTGACCCGCAGCCCCCGGTTCTTCCCGATGGAGTACACGAAGCTGACCCTCGAGATGACCTCGCCGGAGTACTCCGCCTACTTCCGCTCGCTGCCCGCCCACACCCGCGACCGGCTGCTGCGTGAGCAGCGCGGCCTCTACAAGGGCATCAGCGCCGAGCTGGTCGACGCCATCTCCGACCTGCACTACCGGCTGCGGGTGCAGGGTCACGGCCCCCGCACCACGCTGCTGACGAGCACCTCCCTGGTCGGGGCCCGCTGGGACGGCCAGCACTACGACCTCGACCTGCACCACGACGAGAGCCAGGTGCCGTTCGGCCTGCGCACCGACGGCCTGGTGCTGGCCACCGGCCACGAGCCCACCACGCCGTCCTTCCTCGACGAGCTGCGCCCGCGCCTGGAGCACGACGACGCAGGGCGCCTGCTCGCCGACGCGTCGTACGCCGTCGACGTCACCGGGCGCGAGGTGTTCGTGCAGAACGCCGAGGAGCACACCCACGGCTTCGTCGCCCCCGACCTCGGCATGGGGGCGCACCGCAGCGCCACCATCCTCAACGCGGTGGCCGGACGCGAGGTCTACCGCGTCGGGGCCAGGGTCGCGGTGCAGGACTTCGGGGTGCCGGCACACCTGCTCCGGCAGGGGGTGCCGGCATGAGGTTCACCCTCGAGCCCCTGGTGCCCGACGCCACCACGGTGCGGCTGCTGCACGCCTGGGTCACCCACCCCCGCTCGGTCTACTGGCAGATGGGCGGCGCCGGCGTCGACGAGGTGGCGCGCGAGTACGAGCGCATCAGCGAGTCGGCCCACCACCACGCCTGGCTCGGGCGGGTGGACGGCGAGCCGACCTTCCTGGCCGAGACCTACGACCCGGCCCGCTCCGAGCTGGCCGACCTCGACGAGGTCCGACCCGGCGACCTGGGGATGCACCTCCTGGTGGCGCCGCCGGGCGGGACGCCACGCCCGGGGCTGACCCGGGCCGTCTTCGGGGCCGTGCTGCGCCACTGCTTCGCCGACACCCGGGTCCGCCGGGTCGTCGTCGAGCCCGACGTGGGCAACGAGGCCGTGCTGCGGCTCAACGCCCGGGCCGGCTTCACGCGGGTCCGCGACGTCGACCTGGGCCACAAGACGGCCGCGCTGTCGTTCCTGGCGCGCGAGCACCACGTGCTGCGCGACCCCGTGCCGCACCTGGGGCCGGGCCACCTGGAGCGTGCCCAGCGCCGGCTGGTCGCCAAGGCGGTCTCGGAGCTGTGCCACGAGCGGCTGCTGCACCCCGAGCCCGACCACGCCGCCGGCCCGGGGCGCTGGCTGCTGCGCGCCCCCTCCGCCGCGACGTACGCCTTCGCCGCCCGCCGTCTGCCGCTGGAGCACTGGGCGGTCGACGCCGCCACCCTGACCCGCACCGTCGACGGCGCCCCGGCACCGCTGGACGTGCAGGAGCTGGTGGTCGAGCACGCCGAGGCGCTGGGCCTGCGCGCGGAGCTGGTCGGCGTCTACCTCGAGGAGCTGGCCGCCACCCTGGCCTGGACCTGCTGGCAGGAGGCGCATCCGGGACCGGGCGTGGAGCAGCTGCTCACCGCCACCCACGGCGAGGTCGAGGCCGCGATGACCGAGGGGCACCCCGGCTTCGTGGCCAACCGGGGCCGCATCGGGTTCGGGCCGCTGGACCACGAGCGCTACAGCCCCGACGCGGCCGCACCGGTGCGGCTGGTCTGGCTGGGCGCCCGACGGGCCTGCACGCACCTCGCGCTGGCCGACGACCTGCACGAGGACCAGCTGTACGACGCCGCGCTGGGCGCCGACCGCGACCTGCTGCACGCGCGGCTGCGCGCCCGGGGGCTCGACCCCGACGACTACCTCCTGCTGCCGGTGCACCCCTGGCAGTGGGAGCGCCGGGTGGCGGTGACCTTCGCGCCCGACCTGGCACGCCACGACCTGGTGTGGCTGGGCGAGGGCACCCGCGAGCACCAGGCGCTGCAGTCGATCCGCACCTTCGCCGACCGCGAGGACCCCGCGCGCCCGCACGTCAAGACCGCGCTCGCCATCCAGAACATGGGGTTCGTGCGGGGCCTGTCCCCCGACTACATGCGCCCCACCCCCGCGATCAGCGACTGGGTGGCCGGCGTCGTGGCGGGCGACCCCGAGCTGGGGCGGTGCCGCTTCACGGTGCTGCGCGAGGTGGGCGCCCTGGGCTACACCGGCGACGTCTACCACGCCGCCGCCCCGGGGACGCCGCAGCGCCGGATGCTCGCCGCCCTGTGGCGCGAGAGCCCCCTGCTCCGGCTGGCCCCCGGCGAGCGGGTGGTCACGATGGCCTCGGTGCTGCACCGCGACCCGGCGGGGGCGTCGTACGTCGCCGCCCTGGTGCGTGCCTCGGGGCTCGACCCGCGCGCCTGGCTGCGGGCCTTCCTCGACGCCTACCTGCGCCCCGTCGTGCACTGCCTGCTGGCCCACGACCTCGCCTTCATGCCGCACGGCGAGAACGTGCTGGTGGTGCTGGAGGGACAGGCGCCGACGCGCTGCATCATGAAGGACCTGGGCGAGGAGGTGGCCCTGCTGGACGCCGAGCGGCCGCTGCCCGAGGGGCTCGAGCGGGTGCGCGCCGTGGTCGGCCACGACGAGCGGTGCCTCGCCGTGCTCACCGACGTCGTCGACGGCGTGCTGCGCCACCTCGCGGCCATCTGGGACGACGACGGCCTGCTGCCGGTCGCCGACTTCTGGTCGGAGGCGGCCGCCTGCCTCGAACGGCACGCCGCCGACCACCCCGAGCTGGCCGAGGCCGTGGCGGCCTACGACCTGCAGCGCGAGGAGTTCGCCCACTCCTGCCTCAACCGGCTGCAGCTGCGCGACGCGCGCCAGATGGTCGACCTGGCCGACCAGGCGTCCTCGCTGCTCTACGCGGGCTCCCTGCGCAACCCGCTGCACCGCGGCGAGGGGGCGGGGTGATTCTCCTGCCCCCCCCCTCTGGGGGTCCCGGCACTAGGGTGGCGCCATGGGGACCTTCGCCGTCGTGGCCACCGTCGTCGTCATCACCCTCGCCCTGGCGGTCCTCGGGATCGACCTGCTGCTCACCCGTCGCGAGCGTCGGGGCCTGGGCGGCCCGGACCGGCCCGGCACCGACTCCGACCTGCTCGGGCAGTCCTCCGCCGGCCGGGGCGCGGCCTACGAGTTCTCGCGCGGGCACGGGCTGCTCAACAAGCGCGAGCGGCGGTCGCGCTGAACGCCTCGGGCTCCCTGCGCGTCGAGGACGGCCGCAGCTTCGTCGGTGAGGACTGGTACGCCGCCGACCTCGCGGACGCGCACTTCACCGACTGCACCTTCCGCGACGTCGACCTGACCGAGGCGACCAGCCGGGGCGCGGTCTTCACCGGGTGCACCTTCGAGGCCTGCCGGTTCAACGCCTCCATCCACGTCGAGACCGCGTTCGTGGCGTGCACCCTGCGCGGCTGCACGTTCTTCGGCGCCACCCTCGAGGGCTGCAAGCTCACCGGCTCGGTGCTCGAGCGCTGCACGCTGCGCCCGATGACGGTGCGCGGCGGGCAGTGGCGGGGCGTGGCGCTCGTGGGCGCCGGGCTGGGCGGCCTCGACCTCAGCGGGCTCGACCTGCGTGAGGCCGATCTCTCCGACGCCGACCTGACCCGTGCCGGCCTGCGGGGGGCCGACCTACGCGGCGCGGTCGTGCGGGGAGCCCGGCTGGGCGAGGCCGACCTGCGCGGGGCGAGGCTGGAGGGCAGCGACCTGGGCCGGGCGGTGCTGCGCGGCACCCGCCTCGACCTCGCCGGCGCGGTGCTGCTGGCCGAGCAGTCAGGCGCCCTGGTCGAGCCGGGCTGAGCCGCGCGCCACGGCCCGCAGCCGGATCCCGTCGACGACGAGAGCCAGCCCGGCGGTGAAGTCGGAGCGTGGCCGCGGCTCGTCGCCGATGGCGCCGGCGCTGCCGGCCTGCAGGTGGGTCTGCTCGTCGAGGGTGTGGCCCAGCACCAGGTGCAGCAGGGTGCGGGCCGCGGTCGGGGTCAGCTCGTCGCCGAGCCCGGCGGGGCCCAGGGCCGCGACCAGGTCGTCGTAGGGCCGGGAGGCGCCGAGCCCGAAGGCGATCACGGTCGAGACCAGCTCGGCACCGTCGCGGTAGGCCAGCAGCGCGTCGCGCAGGCCGGAGCAGATCTCGACGACCTGCTCGTCCCACGCGGTGCCGGCCAGGGGGCGGGCGCCGCGGCGCAGCAGCTCGTCGGCGACCGCGGCCAGCAGCGACTGCTTGTCGCGGAAGTGGTGGTAGAGCGCACTGGGCCGCACGTCGAGCTCGCCCGCCAGGCGGCGCATGGTCAGGTCGGCGAGGCCGTAGGCGTCGAGGACGTCGATGGCGTGGCGCACGACGTCGTCGCGGTGGTGGCGCACGTCACTTCCTCCTGTCCGGGCCCCCGCATTGACCGGGCGGCGAGCGCCACCCTAACCTGAACGCCGTTCAGGAGGCGACCCTCTCCTCCCCCGTATGCGAAGGCTCCACGATGGCGACCGACCAGACCTCCCTGCCCGGCCAGACCCACGCCGACGAGCGCCGGCGGCGGATGACGCCCACCGACCTGGCACTGATCGCCTCGTTCGCCGCGCTGATCTCGGCCTTCGCCTACGTCGGCGCGATCCCCGTCGGCGGCGCGGGCGTGCCGATCACCCTGCAGACCGCCGGCGTGATGCTCGCCGGGTGCCTGCTCGGTCCCGCCCGCGGCTTCCTGGCCGTGGCGCTCTACCTCGCCCTGGGCGCCGTGGGCCTGCCGGTCTTCGCCGAGCACTCCTCGGGCCTGGGCGCGATGACCGGCGCCAGCGCGGGCTACCTGTGGTCCTTCCCCGTCGCCGCCCTGGTCGGCGGCCTGCTGGTCAAGTACGCCGCCGGCGAGCGCGGCAAGACGCGCGCCGCGATCGTCTTCGGCTGCTCGCTGGCCGCCTCGGTGCTCGTCATCCACCCCGCCGGCATCGCCGGCCTCTCCCTCTACCTCGACATCTCGCTGGCCGAGGCGCTCAAGATCGACGTCCTCTACTGGGCCGGCGACGTCCTCAAGACCACGCTGGTGGCGCTGGTCGCCGCCGAGGTGCACCGCGCCTTCCCGCAGCTGCTGCGCGCGCGTCGCTGACCCGTGCCGCTGATCGAGCTCGACGCCGCCGGGGTCGCCGTCGCGACCCCGGACGGCGACAGGGTGCTGCTCGAGCCCACCACGCTCGCCCTCACCGAGCACCGCGTCGCCGTCGTCGGCGCCAACGGGTCGGGCAAGTCGACGCTCGCCCGGATGCTCAACGGACTGGTCGCCCCCACCACCGGGGCGGTGCGCGTCGCCGGCCTCGACGTCGTCAAGCAGGGCGCGGCGGTGCGCCGCAAGGTCGCCTTCAGCTTCACCGACCCCGCGGCCCAGCTGGTGATGCCGACCTGCGTCGAGGACGTCGAGCTGTCCCTGCGCCGCCGCGAGCGCCGCGCCGGTCGCCGCCGCGAGCTCGCGACGGCGGTGCTGGAGCGCTTCGGGCTCGCCGACAAGGCGGACGTCTCGGTGCACAGCCTCTCCGGGGGCCAGCGCCAGCTCCTGGCGCTGGCGGGGGTGCTGGCCACCGACCCCGACGTGCTGGTCGCCGACGAGCCGACCACCCTGCTCGACCTGGCCAACACCCGGCGCATCGGCGACCTGCTGCTGGGCCTGGAGCAGCAGCTGGTGCTCGTCACCCACGACCTCGACCTGGCCCGGCGCTGCGACCGGGTGCTGGTGGTCGAGGACGCCCGGGTCGTGCACGACGGGCCGGCCGAGGCCGCGGTGGCGGCGTACGAGGCGAGCGTGCTGGGATGACCTGCCGATGAGCAGCCGATGAGCAGCGCCGTGACCGTCGCGGCCTACCGGCCCGGCGACACCCTGGTGCACCGGCTGCCGGTGGGCGCCAAGCTGGCCGCGCTGGCGCTCTTCAGCCTCTCGGTGGTGCTGGTGCGCTCGATGCCGGCCTCGTGGGTGTGGCTGGGCCTGGCGCTGCTGGCCGCGCTGGTGGCGCGCACCGACCTGGGCACCCTGCTGCGCGCGGCCCGGATGATCCTGGTGCTGGCGGTGGTCGTCTCGGCGTTCCAGTGGTGGATCGACGGCCCGGCGAAGGCGGTGGAGACCCTGGTCGACCTGCTGGCCCTCGCGCTGGGCGCGATCGTGGTCAGCGCGACCACGTCGGTCAACGCGATGCTCGACGCGATCGTGCGCTGGGTCGGCCCGCTGCGTCGGGTCGGCGTCGACCCCGAGCGGGTGGCGCTGACCTTCTCGATGGCGATCGGCGCGCTGCCGGGCACGGTGGGCCTGGCCCTGGAGACCCGCGACGCGGCGCGTGCACGCGGCCTGGGCCGGCACCCCCGCGCCTACGTGACGCCCTTCGTGGTGCGGGTGGTCGCGCGCGCCCACGAGACCGGCGACGCCCTGCACGCCCGCGGTCTCGGCGACGACTGAGCCGACCGAGCCGACCGAGCCGAGGGGCGAGGCTTCACCAGCCCGGCGGTCGCCGGTGGTGCCACGGGGCCGCCTGCTCGACCTGGGCCGCGAGCGCCAGCAGGGCGGCCTCGCCGGCGGGGCGACCGGCGAGCATCACGCCCACCGGGAGGCCGTCGGGGGTCCAGTGCAGGGGCAGGCTGATCGCGGGCATGCCGGTGACGTTCCAGGCCGAGGTCCACGGGGTGAAGCGCTTCTGGGCCTCGAAGTCGGCGGCCGGGTCGGCGTCGTCGCGCAGCGCCCCGACCGGCAGCGGCGGCGCCGCCAGCGTCGGCGTCAGCACCGCGTCGTACGCCGCGAGGGCCCGGACCGCCTCAGCGGCGTGGCGGCGCATCGCCCCGATGGCCAGGCCGAGCTCGGGGCCGGAGACGGCGCGGCCGCGCTCGCTGAGCCAGCGGGTCAGCGGGCGCAGCAGGTGCTCGCGGCCGGCGGGGGCGGTCGACATGGCGGTCAGCACCGCCCAGCAGGTGTGGAAGACCGGGACGGCGTCGCGGCTCATCGGCACCGGCACGTCGACGACCTCGTGGCCGAGGCCCTCGAGCAGCCGGGAGGCGTCGTCCCAGGCGGTCAGGCACTCGGCGTCGACGGCGGTGTCGGCGATGACGGGCTGGGCGAAGCGGGCGATCCGCAGCCGGCCGGGCTCGCGGTCGCAGGCGTCGAGGAACGTGCCGTCGGGCTCGGGTGCCCAGCTCGGGTCACCGGTGCGGGGCCCGGCCAGCACGTCGAGGAGGGCCGCGGCGTCGCGGACGGTGCGGGTGATCGGGCCGGCGGTGGCGAGACCGATCGGGTCGCCGTACATCGGGAAGCCGCTGATGCGGCCGCGCGAGGGCTTGAGGCCGACCAGGCCGCAGCACGAGGCGGGGATGCGGATCGAGCCGCCGCCGTCGGAGCCCTGGGCCAGCGGCACCAGGCCGGCGGCCACCGCGGCGGCCGCGCCCCCGGAGGAGCCGCCGGCCATCCGGGTGCGGTCCCAGGGGGTGACGGCGGGCGGGTGCCCCTCGGGCTCGGTGTAGCAGGGCGACCCGAACTCGGGCGTCGCTGTCTTGCCGAGGCTGACCAGCCCGGCGTCCTCCAGCGAGAGCACCACCCCGTCGGAGACCTCCGGCACGAAGTCGTCGTAGGCGGCGGAGCCGAAGGCGGTGCGGACACCGGCGGTGAGGTTGAGGTCCTTGACCGCGGTGGGCAGGCCCCAGAGGGGGCCGGCGCCGTCGGGCGGGACGGCGCCGAGGGCGGCGGCTCGCTCGCGGGCCTGCTCGGCGGTGTGGTGCACGAAGGCGCCGACGTCGTCGAGCCGCTCGACACGGTCGAGGTAGTGCTCGGCCAGCTCGAGCGGGGACGTCTCGCCGCGGCGGACGAGCGCCCCCTGCTCGAGGGCGGTCAGGTCGTGGAGGTCGGCCATGCCACGACCCTAGGCCTCAGGCTGCGACGGCGTCGCTGTGCGCGACGAGGCGTCGCACGGCGTCGGCCAGCTTCTCCTGCACCTCGGGGTCGGTCAGCGGGTCGACCTCGAGGGCCGACTGCGACACGGTGATGTCCTCGACGACGGTCGCGCCGGCGACACCGGCGGAGCGCACGACGTCGGCGTGCGCCCAGCGGCCGCCGTACGGCGTCGGGGTGGCGCCGATGACGCCGAGCGGGGTTCCGACCAGGGCACCGGCGCCGTAGGGCCGCGAGAGCCAGTCGATGGCGTTGTTGAGCACGGCCGGCATGGTGCCGTTGTACTCGGGGGTGACGACGAGGACGCGGTCGGCGGCGCCGACGGTCTCGCGCAGGCGCACGGCCGCGGCCGGCGGGGTCTCGCCGTCGAGGTCCTCGTTGTAGAAGGGCAGCTCGCCCAGGCCGTCGACGATCTCGAGCTCGACGCCCTCGGGCGCGGAGGCCACCAGGCCCTCGGCCAGGCGGCGGTTGAGGGAGTCGGCACGGAGGCTGCCGACGAGGACGGCGATACGGGTTGAAGTCATGCAAGCTTCAACCAATGAAGCCCCTGCGACATTCCCCGGGCGAGCCCCTTGAGGCGTGAAGCCGGTCACCGCGCGTCGAGCTCGAGGGTGCCGTGGGTGGTGACGGCGTAGCTGTGCCCGTGTTGGTCGCGCCAGAGGTAGTCGCCGTGGTCGGTGCGGTGGTAGGTCCAGCGTTCCTCGGTCTTGGCCCGGTGGTGGTGTCGACACAGTGGCGCGAGGTTGCCTGGATGGGTTTGGCCGGGCGGGCCGCCGAGGTGGATCGGGACGTAGGGACTGATGTGGTCGAGGTCGCAGCGCGGGGAGCCGGTGTCGCAGAACGGGAAGACGCAGTGGGTGTCGCGGCGGGTGACCAGGTCGCGCATCCAGCGGGGCGGGTCGTGGTCGTCGATCGCGTCGACCCGTGCCATGTCGAGGACCGGCAGCACGCTGACAGAGGCTGCGCCTGCGAGCCAGCCGCGGATCTTCGCGAGTGTCGCGGGACCGAGGCCGAGCACCTGACCGACCTGCGTCGTGTCGGCCGCCAGGTCCTCGCTGGTGATGTCGATGTTGAGCCGCACCCGAGGCCGGGGTGCACCGAGCCCGTCGAGCACGGCGCCGAGCGCCTCGATCTGCCGCACACCCAGGTCGCGCTCGTTGTCCGTATCGGCGGGGTCGGTGGGATCGGCTGACGGGGCGGTGGTGTCGGTGATCAGGTCGTGCAGGCGCTGCAGGGTGGGGGTGTCTCCGGTGATGCCGAGCCAGGAGGTGCCGGCCCACTGCCCGCCCTCACCGGGGCGTCGGTGGCGCAGGGTGAGGCCCCACTCGTTGGTGGCGACCTTCTCCTCCGCGACCTCCAACGACGCGGGGTCGTACAGGGCGATCGCCTCGGCGACCGCCCGGTCGATGCGGGTCGGACCCACGGAGTCCACGACCGGTGCCAGCACGGTGTCGACGTGCGCGGCGGCCTCGGGCGAGAGCCCTTGGGTGGCTTTCGCGACCCGACGTGCGCGCCACAGCGCGACGTCGAGGGACTCCACCCGGGCGTGGATCTTCGGCAACCGGTGCCGCAGCTCGAGCGCCTCGGCCATCAGGCTGGTGGTCGCCGCCGGCGACATCCGCATCACCGCGGCCAGCTTCTCGGCCGAGAACTCCGCGACCGCAGGCACCCCTTCCCCGCCGATCCAGGCGTCGCAGTCCCAGACCCGCTCCTGCTCGCCCCACGAGAGCCGGCTCTCGTCGTCTGCTGCGGGGTTCAGGTCGCACCAGCGCAGCACCACCCGCAACCGGCGCCGCTCGGCCTTGCGGACCTCCGCCTCGGCCTCGTGGGCGAAGTCGAGCAACCACTCAGCGTCGAGGTCGTCGACCTCGAGAGGCTGGCCGTGGCTGTCAGTCTCGATCATGACCCGATTTTACTCGAACAGGTGTTCGAGAGCAAGGGATTGTGCACACCTGGTTCGTCGCTCCCGGACCCTGCCAGGGCCTGCTGCGCGACCCCGGCGGCGAGGTTGGGTCGCCGGTCGCCACGGACCCTCCGATGCCCGGAGGGCGAGCTTCCGGGCTGCGGGACAGGTCACGCATCAGGACGCGCACTCCTGCCGATGTCCGTGCAGCCCAGGGACTCCGCTCCGGGCCCGTAGCCGAACGGGCACAACGCTTCGCCAGGCAGCCCCGACACCGGCTCTCCGCAGGGGCGCACGGCGCGACGGGCCGTTGTGCCCGTTCGACTACGACCTGCTCGAGCGAAACTGACGCGGGGGCTGGCATCCGACTCTGCCGAGCAGCGCGCACTGACCGCGGAACCACTGGCGCTATGAGATCGTCGAACAACCATGCCGCTGCCGAACTCCTCGAGCCTCCCCGTTGCCGCAGCTTCCCGCTCTCGCGCCTGGAGGCGGATCGGCGCGACCCTCGGCGTTGCGACCGCAGTCCTGCTCCTCGCCGGATGCGACCTGCCCTGGTCGGGCAGCCCAACTGCTAAAGACCCCGAGGTCCGTCCGAGCGAGCTCACCGACGCGGCTGGTCAACCGTGCCCGCAGGAGTTGCCTATCGGTGAGGACCCGTCCGGTCACGGCTTCGGCATCGAGGAGGTCGCGGACGAACGTCCGACTCTCCTCGTTCCGCAAGAGGCATGGGTCTGTCAGTACAACACGTTCGATGTCGGCACGACCGCCAGCGGCGGGGCCGTCTACGGGTGGAGCCGTGCAGGGCGTCCTAAACCCGTCGCCGCCACCGACCTCCCGGACCTGCAGGACGCCCTGGACGATCTTGCCCCCGCTGATCGCAGCGGTGGATGCAACGCCGACCTCGGCCCGCGCTGGATGGTCGTCTACAGCCACGATGGCGACCTGACCGGAGTAGTCGTCGACGACTACGGCTGCCGCGACGTCCGGCTCACAGACAACCCGACCGCGACGCCGCCCGGTGCAGACAACCAGGAAGGGACGGTCGGCGGCGTTCTCGACGGTGGCGCTGCAATCCTCGATGTCCTTGGCGTCGGTCGCTCGAACTGATCGTCCGGATCTGGCACCCCTCTGTGTCAACGGGTGCTGGGGACGAGGTTCTTCACGTGCTCGCGGTCGGGGCGTAGCGTCGGCCTCGCGGGTCCGGGAAGTGGCTGATCCGAAGTGTCGATGTGCGGGTGTGAGTCGACCGCGCTGGAGTGAAGAGTCGCCCCGCGGTGCCCTCCCGGATCCGCGTCCACGGGCGTGGTGGGGGCCTTGCTGTCGGCGACGAGCTGGCGGTAGACGACGTCGGACAGGCGTCGTTTGAGGCAGCGCAGTGCCTCCATCGGTGTCTTGCCTTCGGCGAGCTTGCGGCGGTAGTAGGCGCGGCCTTCGGTGTCGTGGCGGATTTGCACGATCGCGGCGATGTGCAGCACGTGGTTCATCCGGCGGTTCCCGGCGCGGGAGAGCCGGTGACGGTTCTGCTCACCCGATGAAGCGTCCAGGGGTGCGGTCCCGGTCCAGGACGCGAACCGGTTCCGGTCGGCGAACCGGGCCACGTCACCGACGTCGGCCAGGATGCGTGCGGCACCGGCGGGGCCGATCCCGTAGATGCCCATGAGGTTCGATCCGCGCGCGGTCACGGCGTCCTTCAGCTCGGCCTTGATCTTCTTCAGCTTCGCATCGAGTACGACCAGGTCGGCGACCTGCTCAGCTGCCATCCGGCGTCGGGTCTTGCCGGCGACGTCGCGAGGCCGCACGGTGGCCAGCATGGCCTTGGCCTGTGCAGCGGACAGGTCGCGTTTGCGCTGGCCAGGCAGCAGTTCGCTGAGCAGGCGCTGCAACCGGTTGACCGTCTGCACACGCTGGTGGGCCAACTCATCACGGCGCTCGGTGAGCATCCGCAACGCCTCGAGCTCACCGTCCTCGACCACGACCCGTAGCCCCGGAGTGCGGACCGCGACCACGGCAATGGAGTGGGCATCCAGGGCGTCGGTCTTGCGGTTGTGCCCGGTGTCGAACAACCTCACCCGGGCCGCGAGCTTGGCCGGCACATCGACGACGTGCTCACCGGCGGCGATGAGTCGCTGGGCCAGTGGGCGACCGGCGCCGTTGGCTCCCTCCACGGCCCAGGTGCGGTGTGGCCACTGCTTCACATAACGCTGCATCGCGGCGTAGCCGGCCTGATCGGTCCCGAAGCGCCCGGTGCCGAGCAGGCGCTCGTTGGGGTCGACGACCTCGATCGTCACCGACATCTTGTGGGGATCGACCCCGATGATCACGTCCCTGGTTGTCTTCAACCTGTTCACCTCGTCCGTCGTGGTTCCAGTTGGGGACGACGAGGTGGGCATTGCTACTACGAGCTGGGCAGACCCCTCTTGAGCCACTCCTCGTCACGGGGCCCGACGGGTCGCAGTCCAGATGAGAGCCACACCCCAGTAGCCGGTGGGCAGCCGCATAACGAGCGTCCCGCCGGACCCCTGGACCGAGTCTGGCCAGACGCCGGTCCTGCTGGGAAGTCTCCTAGTAGCCGCGTAGCGTGCGCGTCAGCGCGCGCTCATCTGCCGCGACCCGCACTTCGCCCCCTCACCGGATGACGCGCCACGACTTCACGTCGAACCAGGCGGCTCGGCGCGCGGACGGCCGGCGTACGCAGCGTCGGACACTCACCGCCCGAACCAGCGCTCGCTGGTAGCGAGGGCGAGCAGCTCGTCCTGCGAGAGCGTCGGCGCCTCGACGACCGTGCGCCGGTCGGCGTTGGTGGAAAGGGCCCGCACGACGTAGCCGTGGTTCCAGGCGCTGGCCTCGCGGGTCACGACCTCGTCCACACGCTCGCGGGAGGTCAGCACCGTCAGCCCGCCCTGCTCCCCGCAGCTGCTGCGCACGTCGAGACGCTCCTCCGCGGCGTCCATCGCGACCCGCTCGGAGCAGGTGAGGCCCGCGGGCTCGATGATGACAGTGGCGCGCGCGCCGTCGTAGAGGAAGTGCTTGATCTTCTCCCGGGCCGCGTCCTTGGTGTACGTCGGGACGCCCTTCACGGGGGCGGTGGCCTCGGACCCCAGGATCTCGTCGACGAGGGCGGGGATGTCGGCGGCCGTGACGGCGAGCGCCCGGTCGGTCGCCCGGACGTCGTCGGTCTGCGTGTCCGCGACCTCGGGCGGCGCCGCGTCGCCGCCGAGCAACGGGGTGCCCACGCCGACGGCCACGCCGACCGCGACGACCGCGGCCAGCGCGGCCAGCGAGGCGCCGACCCGACGGCGGCGACGCAGGGCGCGTCCCCGGGACACGCCACCACGCACCAGCCGGTCGACGTCGGGGACGAGGGTGTCGGTCGCGGCGTGGAGCAACCCGGAGGCGGCGCGGTCGGTGGTCGGGGTCGGGTCACTCATGGTCGTCGCCTCTCGTGGTCGTGGTCGTGAGCGAGCGGTCGAGCAGGGGCCGCACCCGCTCCAGCGCTCGTGCCGACCGGGTGCGCACCGCGCCCGACGACGTGCCCATCCGCTGCGCGGTCTCCTCCACCGAGAGGTCCTCGAGGTAGCGCAGCACCAGCACGGCCCGGTCGGCGGGCCGGAGCCCCGCCAGCGCCTCGAGGATCGCGAGGCGGGTCTCGCTGAGCGCGGCCGCCTCGGAGGTCGCCGTGTCGGCCGAGTCGGGCAGGTCGCTGCGCGGCACCTCCCCGCTGCTGCGCCGGCGGCGCGCGCTGATGAAGGTGCGGGTCAGGGTGGTCTGGGCGTACGCCGCCGGGTTGTCGATGCGGCGGCCGAACGGGGAGCTCCACCGGCTGAAGACCTTGGCCAGGGTCTCCTGCACCAGGTCCTCGGCCTCGTGGTGGCTGCCGCACAGCAGCCAGGCCGACCGGTAGAGCTGGGGCGCTCGCGCTCGGGCGAGCTCCTCGAACTCCTGCTCCTGCATGTGTTCGCTCCTGGGGTGGCGGCTCGGTGGGCTCATCCTTGTCGACGCAGCACCCCCGCCCGATGTCACACCTGCCGGCGGGGAGTCTCGCGGCGAGCGCTGACGTCGTACGCCGTCACCGG
This sequence comes from Nocardioides salarius, assembly GCF_016907435.1. NCBI lineage: Bacteria > Bacillati > Actinomycetota > Actinomycetes > Propionibacteriales > Nocardioidaceae > Nocardioides > Nocardioides salarius. Next base: position 804,174 of record NZ_JAFBBZ010000001.1, read on the forward strand.
GGACCCGATCCCAGGATCGACTGCTCGATGGTGCAGAAGTGACCGCTCGGCGGGCCTCAGCGGTGGTGGCGCCGCAGCCCGAAGGTGACGGCGTCGAGCAGTGCCTCCCACGAGGCCTGCACGACGTTGTGCCCCACCCCGACGGTGACCCACGAGCCCTCGCCGTCGGCGGTCTCGATGAGCACCCGGGTGATCGCGTCGGTGCCGTGGCCCTGGTCGAGGATGCGCACCTTGTAGTCGACGAGCTCGAGCCGGGCGACCTCCGGGTAGGCCTGGCCGATCGCGGAGCGCAGGGCGTGGTCGAGCGCGTTGACCGGACCGTTGCCCTCGCCCGCCACGACGTAGCGCACTCCCCCGGCCCGCAGCTTCACGGTCGCCTCCGAGAGCGCCTCCACCCCCGGGCCGGGCTGGGTCTCGGTGATGACGCGCCACGACTCCACGTCGACGTACGACGGCCGCTCGCCCTCGACCTCCTCGACCAGCAGCAGCTCGAAGGAGGCGTCGGCGGCCTCGAAGGTGTAGCCGCGTCCCTCGAGCACCTTGACCCGCTCGGTGATGCGGGTGAGCAGCGCCTTGGCCTCGGGGGTGTCGCCCGACAGGTCGAAGCCGAGCTCGCGGCCCTTGAGCTCGATGGAGGCGCGCCCGGCCATGTCGGAGACCAGCAGCCTCATGTCGTTGCCGACGCCGAGGGGGTCCATGTGCTGGTAGAGGTCGGGGTCGACCTTGATCGCGCTCGCGTGCAGCCCGGCCTTGTGGGCGAAGGCGGAGGTGCCGACGTAGGGCTGGCGCGCGGCCGGCGCGATGTTGGTGACCTCGGCGACGGCGTGGGCGATGCGGGTCGCGTCGCGCAGCAGCCCCGGCGGCAGCACCTGACGGTCCAGCTTGAGCTCGAGGTTGGCCACGACGGTGACGAGGTCGGCGTTGCCGGTGCGCTCGCCGTAGCCGTTGACGGTGCCCTGCACGTGCGTCGCCCCCGCGTCGACGGCGGCCAGCGAGTTGGCCACCGCGCAGCCGGTGTCGTTGTGGCAGTGGATGCCGATGCGCCCGCCGGTCGTCTCGACGACGTCGTGGACCACGTCGGAGACCCACGGCGGCAGCATCCCGCCGTTGGTGTCGCACAGCGCGGCCACCTCGGCGCCGGCCTCGAAGGCGGTGCGCAGCACCTCGAGCGCGTAGTCGCGGTTGGCGCGGTAGCCGTCGAAGAAGTGCTCGGCGTCGAGGAAGACCTGCTGGCCCTCGGCGCGCAGGTGGGCCACGGTGTCACGCACCATCGCGAGGTTCTCCTCGAGCGTGGTGCGCAGCGCCAGCTCGACGTGGCGGTCGTGCGACTTGGCCACCAGCGTCACCACCCCGGCGCCGCTGTCGCGCAGCGCGGCCACCTGCGGGTCGTCGGCGGCCCGGGCGCCGGCGCGCCGCGTGGCGCCGAAGGCGGCCAGGCGGGCGTGGGACAGGTCGAGCTCGGTGGCGGCGCGGCGGAAGAACTCGGTGTCCTTGGGGTTCGCCCCCGGCCACCCGCCCTCGATGTAGCCCACACCGAGCCCGTCGAGCTGGCGCGCGATCGCGAGCTTGTCGGCGACCGACAGGTTCAGCCCCTCCTGCTGCGCTCCGTCGCGCAGGGTCGTGTCGTAGACGTGGAAGGCGCCGTGGAGGTCCATCGCTGCTGCTCCGCTGCTGGGTGGGGGTCGTGGGGAGGTGCTCCAACAAAAAAACCTCTCGCGGACGAGAGGTTGGCGCGCCGGGGAGGTCCCGGCGCGCTAGCGAATGATGGAGACGTGCTGCACGTCGTCGAGTGTGCCACCGACCACACCGCCACGGGCGGCGTCTCGCGATCCGACCGGCTGGTCCTGCGCCGGCACCCACCAGGGGCCCCGCTGGTCGAGCACGTACGCCGCCGCCCCGGCGGCCACCGTGACCAGCAGCAGCCCCGCGACCCAGCGCCCCGGGGCGGCCGAGAGCGGGCGCACCACGCGGCCCAGGGGCGAGCGCACCCGCGAGCCGCCCGGCCCCCACCACAGCCCCAGCACCAGGGCCCCGGCGCCCGCGAGCAGCGTCACGACGGTGCCGGCGGCCAACGAGTAGCAGACCAGTCCCGCGGCCGCGGCCAGCCCGAGGGCCCACAGCTGCAGCACGATCGTGGAGGGGATGGAGCGCAGCAGGTCCCACGGCGCGCGCACCAGCACCACGGGCGCGTCGTACCAGCGACGCCCGCGCAGCCGCCGGCGATCGCCCACGTGGCTGGCGGCCAGCGACCCGCTGCGCAGCAGCCAGACGGCCACCAGCACCAGCGCCAGGCCGGCGTACGGCACCGCGGCCACCCCGACCGCCACGGCCACCCCGCCGGCCAGGGTGAGCAGCCCGCGGCGCACCCGCTCGAGCGGCGGCACCCGAGGCGCCTGGTCGTCCCACTGCTGGTCGGACCACTGCTCGTCGGACCACTGCTCGGTGGGCAGCACGGCGGTGTGCGGGCCCTCCTCCGGCCGGTCGTCCCGCCAGTCGTCCTGCCGGCCCTCCTGCCAGTCGACCGGCTCGGCCTCGACGCGGGTCTCCTCCTCAGGCCACACGGCGGCCCGCATCGGCGCGGTCTCGACCACCTCGGGCAGCGGGCCGGCGACCGGTCGCCGGTGCACCTGGGTCGACTGCGGGCGCAGCCAGTCGAGGATCTCCCCCAGGGTGGGCCGACGCTCCGGGTCGGGGTCGAGGGCGGCCTCGACGACGTCGTGCAGGTCGCCGCGCAGCCCGTCGAGGTCGTGCTCGCCGCGGCGCACCCGGTCCATCACCGCCATCGAGGGGCCCCGCCCGAAGGGGGCCCGGCCGGTGCCGGCGTAGGCGACCGTGGCCGCCCACGAGTGCACGTCGGAGGCGGTGCTGGCGTCGTCGCCGTAGAGGATCTCGGGGGCCAGGTAGCCGGGGGTGCCGATCAGCCAGCCGGTGTGGGTCAGGCGCGGGTCGTCGGCGACGCGGGCCAGCCCGAAGTCGATGAGGATCGGGGTGCGGCCCTCCATCAGCACGTTGGAGGGCTTGACGTCGCGGTGCAGCACCCCGACCTCGTGCACCGAGGCCAGGCCCTCGGCCAGGCACCCGGCGAACCAGACGAGGTCGCGCCCGACGACCGGGCCCTCCTCGACGACGTGGTCGTGCAGGGAGAGCCCGGGCACGTAGCGGGTGGCGACGTAGGGCACGTCGCCCCAGGGGTCGGCGTCGATGACCTCGGCCACCCAGCGGCTGCGCACCCGCGAGAGCGAGGAGACCTCGCGCTCGAGCCGCTGGCGGGCCTCGTCGCCGCCGACGACGTGGGGGCGCAGCACCTTGAGCGCCACCCGCTCGCCGCCGGGGCGCCGGGCCAGGTGCACCACGCCCATGCCGCCCTCGCCGATCTGGGTCAGCAGCGTGTAGCCGCCGACGGTGGCGAGGGCGGCGCTGCGCGGCGTGGTGCTCACGTCACGAGGCTACCGACACCGGGGCCTCACTCGCTGGAGACGGCACCGGCCAGCGCCTCGACGAAGGTGTCGAGGCTGTAGGTCAGCGACAGCGCGGTCGGCGGGGAGACCGAGGAGACGACGGCCTCGCCCGCGACGGTGGCCACGTGACCCTCCTGGAACTGCTCCATGGTCTGGTACGTCGGGTCCTCGGCGATCTCGTCGGCCCGCTCCTGCGTCGCGGCGTAGGACAGCAGCACGTCGGACTCCAGCTGGTCGACGTTCTCGGTGCTGAGCGTGTAGTAGAAGGTGCTCTCGCCGGTGTCGAGCTCGTCGACGCTCGGGGCGACGGTGAAGCCGAGGTCCTCGAGGAACTGCACACGCGGGTCGGCGGCGCTGTAGACGTAGAAGGCGCTCGGGTCGATGGCGACCGCGGCGATGCTGGTGCCCTCGAACTCGGGGTGCGCCTCGGCCGCGGCGGCCACGTCGGCGTCGATGTCGGCGAGCACCTGGTCGGCCTCGTCGTCCTGGCCCAGCACGTCGCCGACGGTGGTGATGACCTCGCGCCACGGCGTCGACCACGGCTGGTCGGGGTAGGCCACGGTCGGGGCGATCTGGGTGAGCTTGTCGTAGTCGGCCTCGGTGATGCCGGAGTAGTTGGCCAGGATCACGTCGGGGGCCGCGGCGGCGATCTCCTCGAACGGCGGCGCCTCGCCGGGCGTCAGCGCGGTGGGCTGCTCGGCGTCGAGCTCCTCGAAGGCCTCCTCCTGCCACGGCATGAAGCCCTCCTCGGAGGCGCCGTAGCTGAGCTTCTCCATGGCCACGGGCACCACGCCCAGCGCGAGCACGGCGTCGGGGGTGCCCCAGCCCCAGGTGACGACGCGCTCGGGGCGCTCGGTGACCTCGGTGGCACCGAAGGCGTGCTCGACGGTGACCGGCTCGAACTCCTCGGCACCGGCGGCGTCGTCGGTCTGGGGCTCCTCGGCGGCGTCGTCGGTGCCGCAGGCGGCCAGGGGCAGCACCAGCAGGCCCGCCACGAGGGGAAGGACGAGACCGGACAGGCGGGACCGGGAGGTCCGTCGACGAAGGGACGACACGTCCACTCCTCACTGTGAAGGACCGGCCGAGCCCGGTCGTTTATTAGGTGAGGCTAACCTTACCGCACTCTGCTCCTCGGCGCTCCCGGGCCCCGGCGGGGATCACCATCGGGCACCCGGTCACCGGGTCGGCGACGACCCGCGCCACCAGGCCGAAGGCCTCGCGGACGCACTGCGCGTCGAGCACGTCGGCCGGCGCCCCCTCGCGCACCAGCCGCCCGCGGGCCATCACGACCAGGTGGTCGGCGTAGCGCGCGGCGAGGTTGAGGTCGTGCAGCACCATCACCACGGTGGTGCCCCGCTGCTCGTTGAGGTCGGCCAGCAGGTCGAGGACGTCGACCTGGTGGGCGATGTCGAGGTAGGTGGTGGGCTCGTCGAGCAGCAGGATGCGCGGGTCCTGGGCGAGCATCATCGCCACCCAGACGCGTTGGCGCTGACCGCCGGAGAGCTCCTCGACCCGCCTCCCCACGAGGTCCTGGGTGTCGGTGAGCGCCAGGGCCCGGGCGACCGCGTCGGCGTCGTCGGCGCTCCAGCGGCGGAAGGCGCCCTGGTGCGGGTGGCGGCCTCGACCGACCAGGTCGCCGACGCTGATCCCCTCGGGCGCCACCGGCTGCTGGGGCAGCAGGCCCAGCACCGAGGCGACCTCGCGCGGACGCATCCGGTGCAGGTCGCGCCCGCCGAGCTCGACACGGCCCTCGACCGGGCGCAGGATGCGCCCCAGCCCGCGCAGCAGCGTCGACTTGCCGCAGCCGTTGGCGCCCACGATCGCCGTGACCTGACCGGTCGGCACCGCGAGGTCGACCCCGTGCACCACCCGGTGCTGGTCGTAGGCCAGGTGCACGCCGTGCGCCACCAGGCGGTTCTGGTCGGTCATCGTGCTGCCGTCCTTCCGGTGCTCATCAGCCAGATCAGGTAGGGCCCACCGATCGCGCCGGTGACGACCCCCACGGGCACCGACAGGTCGCCGGGCAGGAGGTGCTGGGCCAGCAGGTCGGCCCCCACCACCAGCACGACGCCCACCAGCGCCGACTCCGCCAGCGCCAGGCTGCCGTCGGAGAGCAGCCGGCGCGCGACCGGCGCGGCGACGAACGCCACGAAGGCCACCGGCCCGGCCGCGGCGGTCGCGGCGCACGCCAGGGCGACGCCGAGCGCGATCACCGCGGCGCGCACCAGCTCGGGACGCAGCCCGAGGCCGCCGGCCTGGTCGTCGCCCAGCAGGAGCAGGTCGAGGCGGCGAGCGACCAGGGCCACCAGCGGCACCAGCAGCGCCAGCGCGCCCGCGAGCACCTGCACCAGCCCCCACTCGGCCTGGGCCAGGCTGCCGGCCATCCAGCGCAGCGCCACCTGGGCCTGGTTCACCTCGCTGCGCGTCAGCAGGTAGCCGACCACCGCCGCGCAGACGTAGGCCACCCCGATGCCCGAGAGCACGAAGCGGTGACCGGTCATCCCGCCGCGCCACGCGACGGCGTACAGCAGCAGGCCGACGAGCGAGCCCCCGCCCAGCGCCGACAGCGACACCGCCGCCCCGCTGAGCCCGCCGAGCAGCAGGGCGGCGACCGCGCCGGCGCTGGCCCCCTGCGAGATGCCGATGATGTCGGGGCTGGCCAGGGGGTTGCGCAGCACCGACTGGAACAGCGCGCCGGCGAGCCCGAAGGCGACGCCGACCAGCACCGCGAGCAGCAGCCGGGGCGCGCGCAGCTCGACGACGATGAAGCGCGCCGACGGGTCCTCGGCACCGACCAGCGCGCCCAGCACCTGGCCGAGCGAGAGCGGGAAGTCACCCATCACCAGCGCCGCACCCGAGAGCGACAGGGCCAGCGCGACGAGCACCGCCAGCACGCCCGTACGCCGGGTGCGGCGGCGCCTGCGCGCGGCCCGCAGGCCTGCTGCGGCGACCTGGTGGCGCCCCAGGGGGCTGCGTTCCAGCATGCCCGCGCTCACGCGGCCACCGCCGTCGAGCGGCGCACGATCAGCAGCAGCACCGGCGCCCCGACCAGGGCGACGACCAGCCCGGCCTCGAGCTCACCGGGGCGCACGACGAGGCGACCCACGACGTCGGCGCCCAGCAGCAGCACGGGGCCCAGCAGCGCCGAGACCGTGACGATCCAGCGGTAGTCGAGGCCGACGAGCACCCGGGCCAGGTGCGGCACCGCGAGACCCACGAAGGCGATGGGGCCGACCATCGAGACCGCCGAGCCGCAGAGCAGCACCACCGCGAGCACGACCAGCAGGCGCCCGCGCACGACGTCCTGGCCCAGCCCGCGGGCCACGTCGTCGCCCAGTGCCAGCGCGTTGAGCACGCGGCCGGCCGCGAGCGACAGCGCGAGGCCGACGAGCACGAAGGGCAGCACCGTGGTCAGCACGTCGAGGGGGCGGTTGGCCAGCGAGCCGACCTGCCAGAACCGGTAGTCGTCGAGGGCCTGGGTGTCGGCGAGCAGCACGACGGTGATGACGGAGGTCGAGGTGGCGGTGACGGCGGCGCCGACGAGGGCGAGCTTGACGGGCGTGACGCCCTCGAAGCCCAGCGACGCGGCGCCGTAGACGACGACGGCGGCCAGCGCGGCGCCGGCGAAGGCGAACCACAGGTAGCCCGAGACGGAGGTGACGCCGAGCAGGGAGATCGCGCCCAGCACCGCCAGCGAGGCGCCCGAGTTGATCCCCAGCAGCCCGGGGTCGGCGATCGGGTTGCGGGTGACCCCCTGCATCAGCGCGCCGGCCACGCCCAGCGCGGCCCCGCCGACCAGCCCGACCAGGGTGCGCGGCACCCGCAGGTCGCGCACCACCAGGTGGTCGTTGTCGCCGGCGACCGGGTCGACCAGCGCGGCCCACACCTGCGCCAGCGAGACGTCGCGGGCCCCCAGCGCCAGGCTGGCGACCACGGCGAGCAGCAGCAGCGCGAGCAGGCCGGGCAGCACCGGGCCTCGCAGCGACGCGGCGGGCGCACGGGTCAGGGTCGAGGACACCGACTTAGGCTAGCCTCACCTTCCCGCCGACGCACACCGGGCGTCGCGCAGGTCACACGATGCGGTGCATCCAGCCGAAGGAGTCCTCGGCGCGACCGAACTGGATGTCGACGAGCGCCTGGCGGACGCTGCGGGTCAGGTCGCCGCCGCCCTCGCCGGTGTCGGCGGGGGCGGGCACCTCTCCCCCGGCGTGCCTGAGCGCGCCGACGGGGGTCACGACCGCAGCGGTGCCGCAGGCGAAGATCTCGCGGATCCGGCCCGAGGTGACGCCGTCGCGCCACTCCTCGACCGAGAAGCGGTGCTCGTCGACGCGGTGCCCCAGCTTGCCCGCCAGCTCGATGATCGAGGCGCGGGTGATGCCCTCCAGGATCGTGCCGGTGGCCGGGGTGACGATGGTGCCGTCGTCGTGCACGAAGTACATGTTCATCCCGCCGAGCTCCTCGACGTAGCGCATCTCCTGCGCGTCGAGGAAGACCACCTGGTCGCAGCCGTGCGCGGTGGCCTCCTGCTGGGCCACCAGCGACGAGGCGTAGTTGCCGCCGGTCTTGGCCGCACCCATGCCGCCGCGACCGGCGCGGGTGTACTCCTCGGTCAGCCACAGGCTCACCGGCTTGAGCCCGCCCTTGAAGTAGGCGCCGGCGGGGCTGGCGATGACCATGAAGGTCACGTGCTGGGACGGGCGCACGCCCAGGAACTTCTCCGAGGCGAACATGAAGGGCCGCAGGTAGAGGCTCTTCTCACCGGTGTTGTCGGGCACCCAGCGCTGGTCGACCTCGACCAGCGCGCGCACCGCGGCCAGGAAGTCCTCGGTCTCGAGCACCGGCAGCGCGAGGCGGTGGCTCGAGCGCGCCATTCGCTCGGCGTTCTGCTCGGGACGGAAGGCCCACACCGAGCCGTCCTCGTGGCGGTAGGCCTTCATCCCCTCGAAGGTCTCCTGCGCGTAGTGCAGCACCGCGGTCGCGGGGTCGAGGGTCAGCGGCCCGTACGGCGTGATCCGCGCGTCGTGCCAGCCCTTCTCCGGCGTCCACTCCACCGTGAACATGTGGTCGGTGAAGTGGGTGCCGAACCCGGGGGCGGCCAGGATCTCGGCCAGCCGGTCGTCGGGGACGGGCGAGGGGTTGCGGGTGACGCTGATCTCCATGGGCATCAAACTACCGCTCTCGTCAGGTGGGGCTCAGCCTGCTACCCGCTTGGCGACCGAGTCGCCCACCTCGGCGGTGCGGCGACGCGCCGTGCCACGCTCGGCGAGGTCGGCCAGCACCGCGTCCTCGATGCGCGCGGCCGCCTCGGGGTGGCCGAGGTGGTCGAGCAGCAGCGCGGTCGACAGGATCGCCGCGGTCGGGTCGGCGACCTGCTGCCCGGCGATGTCGGGGGCCGAGCCGTGCACCGGCTCGAACATCGACGGTGTGGTGCGGTCGGGGTTGATGTTGCCCGAGGCCGCGAGCCCGATGCCGCCGCTGATGGCGCCGGCCAGGTCGGTGATGATGTCGCCGAAGAGGTTGTCGGTGACGACCACGTCGAAGCGCTGCGGGTTGGTGGTCATGTGGATCATCGCCGCGTCGATGTGCATGTAGTCGACGGTGACGTCGGGGTGCTCGGCGGCCACGGCCTGGGTCAGGCGCCACCACACCGAGCCCGCGTGCACCAGCACGTTGGTCTTGTGGACCAGGGTCAGCTTCTTGCGCGGGCGGCGCTCGGCGCGTGCGAAGGCGTCGCGCACGACGCGCTCCACGCCGTACGCCGTGTTGACGGAGACCTCGGTGGCCACCTCGGCCGGGGTGCCGACGCGCAGGGCGCCGCCGTTGCCGGTGTAGGGGCCCTCGGTGCCCTCGCGCACCACGACGAAGTCGACCTCGTCGTCGCCGAGGACCTCGCGGCTCAGCGGCGAGGTGACGCCGGGGAAGATCCGCGAGGGGCGCAGGTTGACGTAGTGGTCGAGCTCGAAGCGCAGCCGCAGCAGCAGGCCGCGCTCGAGGAGGCCGGGAGGGATGCTCGGGTCGTTCGGCTTGCCGCCGACGGCGCCGAGCAGGATGGCGTCGTGCTCGCGGATCTCGCTGAGCACGGTGTCGGGCAGCACCTCGCCGGTCGCGAGGTAGCGCTCCGCGCCGAGGTCGTAGCGGGTCTGCTCGAAGGTGACCCCTGCCGGTGAGGCGACCTCGAGGACCTTGAGGGCCTCGGCGGTCACCTCCTGCCCGATGCCGTCGCCGGGGATGACGGCGAGCTTGACGGGACCGGTCGCGACAGGAGTGGAGGTCATGGGCCGAACGCTAGTTGTCGTCGGGGCGCTGGCCGCCGTTGTCCCGCAGGTCGAGCGAGGCCTGGACCGCCTCGACGCTGCGCGGGTTCTCGGGGTGGTGGGCCGCCGGGCCCCACTCGGGGTACATGTCGTACATGGTGCGTCTCCTTCTCGGTGGTGATCTGGTGTCGGTCCTGCGGTGGTTCTCCTGCGATGGCTCACGCCACGGCCGGAGATGACCCCGCGGTGGGGACGGACGACCCATGGATCGCATGGGAGGTGGAGACCTCGAGAGGAGCGGATCACGCGTGTTCAGCGAAGTGGACCCGCCGCGGAGACATCTTCAGATGTGCCGTGAGACCAAGAGCAACGCCGAACACCGCGGCGAGGTGGCCTCACTGGCAGCTATCGCTGCTGGGCCTCGCCGCGGCACTCGATAAGTACGTAGATGCTCCGCATGGTGGACACAGCCTAGGCACGCACACCGGACGCCGGCTACCGCTTTCCGGAATGTGTCCACGATCCGGGACGAGCGTCTCGAGGTGACAGACTCCCCGCCATGAGTGCCCCTCCCGAGCTGCCGGACGTCGTGCGCCGCGCCTTCGAGGTCTCGCGCCGCGCCGGCTACGTCTCGTTCTGCCGCAACGAGACCGGTCGGCTGCTGGCCACGCTGGCCGCGACCCGCGAGGGCACGATGGCCGAGTTCGGCACCGGCTGCGGGGTCGGCACGGCCTGGCTGCGCAGCGGTGTGCGCGGGCAGGACGCCCGCATCGTGACCGCCGAGCTCGACCCCCGGCTGGCCCGGGCGGCCTCGGAGATCTTCGTCGACGACCCGCTGGTCGAGGTGCTGGCCGCCGACTGGTCGACCCTGCTCGACAAGGGCCCCTTCTCGCTGCTCTTCCTCGACTCGGGCCAGCCGGGCGAGGTCGGGGTCGACGCGATCGCCGACCTGGTCGCCGACGGCGGGATCGTGGTCCTCGACGACTTCACGCCGTGCGAGCAGTGGCCGCCGGTGACCTACGGCCGCGTCGACGTGCTGCGCGAGCAGTGGCTGACCGACCCGCGCTTCACCGCCGTCGAGGTGATGGTCGCCTCCGACGCCTCCACGATCATCGCGACGAAGCGGTAGCGCTCGCGGGGTCGACGCCGGGCTCGACGAGGGGCGGCGCCGCGGGCGGTCGCAGCCGCACCGTGAGCGCGGGCAGCAGCGCCTGGGTGACCGGGCCGATGCTCAGCGCGTAGAGCACCGTGCCGATGCCGGCGACGCCGCCGAGCACGAGGCCGATCGCCACGACGGTGACCTCGAGGCCGGTGCGCACCACGCGCAGCGAGACGCCGGTGCGCCGGTGCAGGCCGGTCATCAGCCCGTCGCGCGGCCCGCGACCGAGCTGGGCGCCGATGTAGAAGGCGGTCGCGGCGCCGTTGCCGAGCACGCCGACGAGCATCAGCGTGATCCGCAGCCACATCTCGTCGGGGCGCTCGAGCACCGACAAGGTGGCGTCGGTGGCGACGCCGATGACCAGCGCGTTGGAGATGGTGCCCAGGCCGGGCACCTCGCGCAGCGGGATCCACAGCAGCAGCACCAGCAGGCTGACCACGATCAGCACCTCGCCCAGGCTCAGCGGCACGTAGCGGGCGATGCCCAGGTGCAGCACGTCCCACGGGGCGGCGCCGAGGTCGGCGCGCACCATCATGGCCAGCGAGACGCCGTACAGCCACAGGCCGACGTAGAGCTGGGGCAGGCGGCGGCCCAGGCGCCCGGCGCGCAGCTGGGCGAGGGGTCCGAGGTCGGCGAGGAGCATGGGTCCAGGGTGCAGGCCGATTGGCCTGGTGTGAAATAGCCAATCGTGCGACAGTGGTCTGCATGGCCACCGCCGTCTCAGCCGCCCGGGTCGCCGCCCTGGTCGGCTCCTTCGACCGCTCCCCCGCCTACGTCGGGCTCGCCGACACGCTCACGCTGCTCATCGGCGACGGACGCATCGGCTTCGACGTGCGCCTGCCCAGCGAGCGCGAGCTGACCGAGGCGCTCGCGGTCTCGCGCACCACCGTCACGCGCGCCTACGCACTGCTGCGCGAGAGCGGGTACGCCGTGTCGCGGCAGGGCTCGGGCACGTTCACGCGGGTGCCGGGCGGGCGGGCCCGCTCGCACGACCGGGCGCTGCTGCCGGGCGTCGACGACGGCGACGCCATCGACCTCAACTGCGCCGCCGCCCCGGCACCGGCCGGGTTGATGCAGGCCTACACCGACGCGATCGGCGACCTGCCGGCCCACCTCGGCGGCCACGGCTACTTCCCGGCCGGGCTGCCGTGGCTGCAGCAGCGCATCGCCGCGTCGTACGACGCCCGGGGCCTGCCCACCGACCCCGACCAGGTGCTGGTGACCCCCGGCGCGCTGGCCGCGGCGGCCGTCGTGGCGCAGGCGTTCGCTGGCCGCGGCGACCGGGTGCTGGTCGAGTCGCCGGTCTACCCCAACGCCACCCAGGCGCTGCGCAACGCCGGCGCACGGCTGGTGCCCTCGGCGGTCGACCCGGAGGGCTGGGACCTCGACGCCGTGGGGGCGAGCCTGCGCGGCTCGCGGCCACGGCTGGCCTACCTGGTGCCGGACTTCCAGAACCCGACCGGCCACGTGATGAGCGACGAGCAGCGCGCGGCGTACGCCGGGCACCTGCGCGCCGCCGGCACCCGCGCGGTGGTCGACGAGGCGCACCAGGCGCTGGCGCTCGACGGGCAGGACATGCCCGCCCCGTTCGCCGCCCACGCGCCCGGCACGATCACGATCGGCAGCGCGAGCAAGAGCTTCTGGGGCGGTCTGCGGCTGGGCTGGGTCCGCGCCCCGCACGAGTGCGTCGAGACGCTGCAGGAGGCCAGGCTCGCGCTCGACCTCGGGGCGCCGGTGCTCGAGCAGCTGACCCTGGCGAGGCTGCTGGAGCACGGGCCGGTGCTGCCCGGGCACCGCGAGCGGCTGCGCGAGCAGCGCGACCGGCTGGTCCACGAGGTCGCCGAGCGGCTGCCCGAGTGGCGCTTCCAGGTGCCCGGCGGCGGGCTGGCCCTGTGGGTCGAGCTGCCGACGGCCCGTGGCAGCGCGCTGGCCGCTGCGGCCGAGCAGCACGGCGTCATCGTCGCCCCGGGACCGGTCTTCGCCGCCGAGGGCGGCCTCGACCGCTACGTGCGCATCCCCTGGACCCGCCGTCCCGACGAGCTCGCCGTCGCCGTCGAGCGCCTCGCCCTCGCCTGGGCCGAGGTCCGTGACGCCCCCGCCGGCCGCGTCCGACGCGGCACGCGCGTGATGGTCGCCTGAGTCCCGCGCCGAGCCGGCCGGTTCGAACGAGCCGACTCGCGGAGTGGTCGTCGGTCGAGCGGTGACGAGCGCCAGCGAGGAGCGCCCGTCGAGACCCAGTGACCCGCCCAACCTCCGTACGCCGACCGCCCCACCACGGTCCTGACGACCCTCACGCGACACGCCGACCGCGGCGTACGGGTCGTCAGGATGGTGCGCTGCGCTGCTCTGCGAAACCAGGTGCCGCTCCCCCACCCGCCGTCCTAGCCTGGCCGGGTCCAACTCCCGATCCCAGGCAAGGTCCCGTTGCTCCTCTGACTGGGTGTGTCCCTACTCGGAACGCACTGACTTCCCTTGACCACCGCTCCCAACAGAGCGGTGGTTCTCGGTTGTCATCCGAGGGCCACACGAGGTGGTCTTGTCTCGGTTCCGACCCAGGGCCCCTTCGTGTAGCGGGGTGGCGGTCGGCTCTACGGCCCGGTCCATCCAGGCGCGGACACACTGTTGCGTGTGTCAGGCGGCCGCGGGTAGCGGCGGTGAAGTCTTCGTGCCCTCGGGGTCTGTGGGTGGGGTGTAGCGGGCCAGGTTGATGGCCGCGTTGAGGTCGCGGTCGATGACCAGGCCGCACGCGGCGCACTCGTAGACCCGGTCGGCGAGGCTCAGGTAGGCCTTCACGGCACCGCAGCTGGAGCAGGTCTTCGATGAGGGGAACCACCGGTCCGCCACCACCAGCTCGGTGCCGTACCAGGCCGACTTGTACTCGAGCTGGCGGCGCAGTTCACGGAACCCGGCATCCGAGATGTGCCTCGCGAGCTTGCGGTTGCGCAGCATGCCGGCTGCGTTGAGGTCCTCGATCACCAGGACCGCAGAGCCCTTCGCGAGCTCGGAGGAGATACTGTGCAGCAGCGCCTTCCTCACCGCAGCGACCCGGCCGTGCATCTTGCCCAGACGACGTGCTGCCTTGCGCCGGCCGTTCGAGCTCCGCTTGGTTCTCGCGAGAGCTTGGTTGGCCAGCTTCAGGCGTACCTGGGCTGCTTGTAGTGCTTTCACCCCCTCCCACACCTTGATCTGGTTGCCGTGCTCGTCCGCGGCGACGGCAAGGGTCTTCACACCCAGGTCGACCCCGACCCGCGCCTGGGTGCGCCCTGGTGCAGCGGCGTTACGGCGTTGGTGGTGCAGCTGAGCGGCGACCCCGGTGATGGTCACCGTCCAGCGGCCACGTTCGTAGGTGAACGCCGCGGCATAGGCGTGGAACCGGCCCCTCTCGTAGAGCCGGCGGAGCTGGCGGGTCTTCTCCCGGACGCGGAGCTCGCCGAGCTTGGGGAACGTGATCGCCCGTGCCGAGGAGGCGCGGACCGACGGCGCGGACCCCTCCTTGTACTTCGCCCGGACCCGGAACTTCGGGGTCGTGCGGTGGCGGGACTTGAACCGCGGAAACCCTGCCGACTTTCCCGCCCGAGCACCCTTGCGGGAGTTGGCCCAGTTCTTCAACGCCTGCGCGGCGTTCACCGACGCGGTCTCGAACACGTCGGCAGAAACCTCGCTGCGCCACGGCAACCCTCTGACGATCGTGCCTTCGTCCTGGATCTCGACGCGGGCATCGGGTGCGCGACCGTCCTTCCAAGCGTTCATCTCGCTGATGAAGCTGATCTTCGACCATGACAGCGCCGGTGTCAGGTCCGCCTCGTCGACCCCGTAGGACTTCTCGGCGGCGCGTTGGTCGAGATTCGCCTTCACCCGCGCGAGGTGGTGGTTGAACGCCAGACGGGACGCGCCGGCGTGCGCGAGGAGTCGGTGGTGCTGCTCGTCGTTCACATCGAGGGTGAACTTGAACGTCGTCACACGTGCCAACGGCACGCCGGTGTGCGACACGAGCGTGTCAGCAGATCCGGTAGCAACGGGCACGAAACCGATGGTGCCGCCCGGCACCGACAGTGCCGCCAATAGGGACACGTCCTCTGAGGCCCGTCTCCGCGTCCGCCGCGACGCACCCGACCCCTCACCCGGACCACCCATGCCCTCGACGCACCCCGTCGTCTCCGTCTCCGGCCTCACCGTCACCTGGCCCGACGGCTCCCCCGCGCTGCGCGACCTCGACCTGGCCCTCTCGCGGGGCCGCGCCGGTCTGGTCAGGGCCAACGGCTCCGGCAAGTCGACCCTGCTGCGGGTGCCGGCCGGGCAGCTGCGCCCCTGCGCCGGCCGCGTGGCGATCCACGGCGAGGTCGGCTACCTGCCGCAGGACCTCGACGCCGACCCGTCCCGGCCGGTCGCCGACTTCCTCGGCGTCAGCGCGATCATCGCCGCCCTGCGCGCCATCGAGGCCGGGCGGAGCGACGAGGAGCTCTACGGCACCGTCGCCGACCAGTGGGACGTCGAGGAGCGCACGCACGCCGAGCTCGACCGCCAGGGCCTGCCTGCCGGCGCGCTGCACCGCCGCCTCGGCGAGCTCTCGGGCGGCGAGCTCACCGGCCTGGCCATCGCCCGCCCGCTCTTGGCCCGGCCCGACGTCCTGCTGCTCGACGAGCCCACCAACAACCTCGACCGGGCCGGTCGCGGACGCGTCCACGACCTCGTGGCCACCTGGCCGCGCACCCTCCTCGTCGTCAGCCACGACCGCGAGCTCCTCGATCGCGTCGACCGGATCGCCGACCTGCGTGGCGGCTCGCTGCGCTGGTACGGCGGCGGCTGGTCGTCGTACGCCGCCCAGGTCGCGGCCGAGCAGGAGGCCGCGCAGCAGGCGGTGGCGACCGTTCGCAACGAGGTGCGTCGCCAGCGCCGTGACGCCGTCGAGGCCGTGCGCGACGACCTCGCCATCCGTGTCGACCTCCCGCAGACAGCCGTGCCGCGGGGCAGCCGCGTGCTCACCCACACCGAGACCGACCGCGACATCGTCGGGCCCGAGCGGATCGCGCTGGTCGGGCCCAACGGCAGCGGCAAGACGACGCTGCTGCGCACCTGGGCGGGCCTGGTCCCGCCCGCGCGCGGCGAGGTGCACGCCCACGTGCCGGTGGCGCTGCTCCCCCAGCGGCTCGACCTCCTCGACGCCGACGCCCCGCTCGCCACCGCGGTGGCTCGCCGCCACCCCGGGGCCGGTCCCGAGCAGGTGCGCGCCCGGCTGGCCCGCTTCGGCTTCCGCGGCGCCGTCGGTGACCGGCTCGCCGGCGACCTCTCCGGCGGCGAGCGGCTGCGCGCCACCCTGGCCGCGCTGCTGCTGACCGAGCCCGCGCCCCGCCTGCTGCTCCTCGACGAGCCGACCAACAACCTCGACCTCGCGTCGTACGACGCCCTGGTCGCGGCGCTGGCGGGCTACCGCGGGGCGCTCGTCGTCGCCAGCCACGACCGGGCCCTCCTCGACGACCTCGACCTGCAGCGCACCATCGACCTCGGCGCCCCGAGCAGCGGTCGTGGGAGCCTGGACGCATGACCACCGCCGAGCAGCTGGCCGCCGAGAAGTACCTCGCCTTCACGACCTTCCGCCGCTCCGGCGAGCCGGTCACCACGCCGGTGTGGGTCGTGCCGGTCAGCGACGGGCGCCTGGGGTTCTGGACCGCCATGGGCACCGGCAAGACCAAGCGGCTGCGCCACGACCCGCGCGTGCGGGTCGAGCCGGGCGACGCGCGCGGGCGCACCCAGGAGGCCACCTCGCCGGTCGACGGGCAGGCCGAGATGGTGCGCTCGGGCGCGTTCTTCGACGAGGTGCAGGGCCGGGTCCGCGAGAAGTACGGGTGGATGACGACGGTGACCCGTCTGCTCGCCCGGCTCGGACCGCAGGGACGGCGCGGCCTGGGCTACGCGGACACGGTGGTGCTGGTCCGCCTCGACTGACTAGTCCTCGATCACGTCCAGGCCCTGCTCCCGCAGCCGGGCAAGGCTGGCCAGCATCGCCTCGAGGGCCTCCGGCGGGTGGCGCGGCCAGTCCTCGACGACAGCGACGACGCGCACCGGGTGCACCGTGCGGTAGGACCGGGTGGGGTTGCCGGGGAACCGCTTGTCGGTGACGTTGGGATCGTCCTCGAACGGACCCAGCGGCACCACCTCGTAGACCTGCCCCGACCCAGCGTCCCCGGCCAGCGCGCTCGCCAGCTGCGCCCCCCAGGCCGCGGTCGCGACCAGCGAGGTGAAGTAGACGTTGCGGGAGATCCGGCCCTGCTGGAAGTTCGACCCGTGGCCCACCACCAGCTCGTCACCGGGCACGAGCACCGCGCGGGTGCCGTGGAAGAAGCGTGCGTCCACGTCCGACATCCTCGCTGACGCCGGGCCCGGACGCACGCTCAACCCAGCAGCGTCTGCCCGACGTACTCGCCCTCGCCGACACCGGGCGGCACGGCGAAGAGCGCGGAGCCGGTGAAGCGCAGGTACTCCATCAACGAGTCCTGCTTGGCCATCGCGTTCTGCACCGGGATGAAGCCCGTGCGGGGGTCGCGCACGAAGGCGATGAAGAACAGGCCGGCGTCCAGCCCGCCCAGGTCGTTGCTGCCGTCGACGAAGTTGTAGCCGCGCCGCAGCATCCGCGCCCCGCTGTGCATGTCGGGGTGCACGACGCGCACGTGGGCGTCGGGGGCGATCACGGTGGTGTCGTTGCTGCCGGGCATCTCGAAGTCGGGCTCGGTGTGCTCCGAGCCGCCCGAGAGCGGAGCCCCGGTGCCCTTGGTGCGACCGATGAAGGCTTCCTGGTCGCCGAGCGGCTGGCGGTCCCAGACCTCGATGGTCATGTTGATCCGCCGGGCCGCCAGGTAGGAGCCGCCCGCGAGCCAGCCCGCGGCCGGGTCGTCATCGGGCCCGACCCAGACGTGCTCGGCCAGCGCCTCGGGCTCCTCGGCCTTGACGTTGGCGGTGCCGTCCTTGAAGCCGAAGAGGTTGCGCGGGGTGTCCTGGCTGGTCGAGGTGGTCGACGTACGGCCGAATCCGAGCTGCGACCAGCGCACCGAGACCCGTCCGAAAGCGATCCGCACCAGGTTGCGCACCGCGTGCACCGCCACCTGCGGGTCCTGCGCGCACGCCTGGATGCACAGGTCGCCGCCGGAGCGGCGCGGGTCGAGCGCGTCGCCCGGGAAGTGCGGCAGGTCGCGCAGCGCCTCGGGCTGCCGGTCGGCGATCCCGAAGCGGTCCCGGCCCCCGGCGTCGCGGAACAGCCCGGGTCCGAGACCGAACGTGACCGTCAGGCCACTGGCCGGCAGGCCGATCGCCTCACCGGTGTCGTCGGGCGGCAGCAGGTAGCTGCCTCCGACCGCCCCCTCGGGCCCGGCGTCCTCGCCGCGCGTCATCCGCTCGGCGGCCTCGGTCCACTCCTGCAGCAGCGCCACCAGCTCCTCGCGGGAGTCCGTGGTGACGTCGAGCGCCGCGAAGTGCAGCCGGTCCTGGGCCGGGGTGACGATGCCGGCCTGGTGCTCGCCGCGGAAGGCGTACGACTCGACCGTGGTCGCCTCGGACTCGCCCGCGCCGGCACGCCCTGCGGCGAAGCCCCCGGCCACCCCGACGACCGCGACGCCGCCACCGCCCAGCAGGCCGCGGCGCGAGACCCGCGCCGACCTCACGCCAGGACGGTCGCGGTCAGTCGCGACAGCGGCTCGGAGAGCGCGTTGACGGCGTCGGCGAGCGCCTTGACCTCGTCGGCGTCGAGCTCGTCGTAGGAGACGAAGCCGTCGCCGTCGCGGTGCTGGTCGAGCAGGTCCTGCAGCTCGGCGAAGCGGTCGGTGAGCGTCTCGGCCAGCTCGGGATCCTTCTCGGCGACGATCGGCTGAACACCCTCGAAGCCGACGCGAGCGCCGTCGACGTTGGCCTGGAAGTCGTAGAGGTCGGTGCGCGACCAGTACTCCTCCTCGCCGGTCACCTTGCCGGTCGCGACCTCCTCGAGCAGGCCGCGCGAGCCGTTGGCGATCTGGTCGACCGTGAAGTCCAGGCCCTGGATCTGGTCGTCCAGGATGCGGGTGTTGGCCAGCAGGTCCTGGGCGTACGTCGAGCGCTGCCGCAGCGTCAGCGCCGTGTAGTCCTCGGCACGGGCCGGCCACAGGTCCTTCTCGATGCGGTGCCAGCCGGTCCACTCCTGGCCGGGCTCGAGGTCGGCCTCGCGCAGGTCCATCTGCGGGTCGAGGTCGCCGAAGGACTCGGCCACCGTCTCGATGCGCTCCCAGTGCGTGCGCGCCACCGGGTAGAGCGCCCGGGCCTCGTCGTCGTCGCCGGCCTCGTAGAGCGCGACGAACTCCTCGGTCTTCTCCAGCAGCTGGGCCGACTGGTCCTCGACGTAGGCCTGGTAGCCGGCCAGGGCCTGGTCGACGAGCTGCTGCTCGTCGGCGGAGACCTCGCGCTCCTCCCCCGAGTCGGTGACGGTGAAGTCGGCGCGGATGCCCTCGCCGCTCATCCCCGGCTTGCAGGCGGTGCGGTAGGAGCCGGGGGCCACGTCGGCGACCAGCTGGCGGGTCGCCTGCGGACCGATGTTCTCGATCTCGGCCACGATCCGCAGCCCGTCCTCGGCGAGGAGGTAGAACTCGGTGACCTGCGAGCCGTCGTTGGTGACGTCGAAGCGCAGCGTGCCCGAGGGCGCTTCGAGCGTGGAGACGTCGCAGGCGTCGTCAGTGGAGGTGACCGTCACCGAGCGAGCGTCGCCGTCGGACGTGCCGGCCGTCTCGGTGCTCTCGGTGCAGGCGGCCAGAGCCGGGACGGCGAGCACCAGGGGCACCAGGGTGGTGGCCAGGGGGCGGGAGATGGAGATCTTCGTGCGCACGAGTGGGTTCCTCATCGGGTCAGTGGCTGGGAGCCGGGACGGAACGACGGACCCGGTGCAGGAAGAGGGCCAGCACGGGCGCGACGTACGCCACCCAGACCACCGCCTCCAGCCAGGTCGTCTGCGGGGAGAAGTTGAAGACGCCCTTGAGCAGCGTGCCGAGCCAGCCGCCGGCGCTGATCACGCCGGAGACGTCGAAGGCGTAGGAGTACAGGCCGGGCAGCACCCCGGCTTCCTGCAGGTCGTGGAAGCCGTAGGCCAGCACACCGGCGGCCACGACCACCAGGAGTGCGCCGGTCCAGGTGAAGAAGCGGGTCAGGTCGATGCTGATCGCGCCGCGGTAGAGCAGCCAGCCGAGGAGCACGGCGACGCCGATGCCGAGCAGTGCGGCGACGATGGGGGTGGCCGTCTGCTGACCGGCGCCGGTACCCGTGGCCTGCCGGGTGTTGGTCCACAGGATCAACGACGTCTCCAGGCCCTCACGGCCCACCGCCAGCACCGCGACGAGGACCAGGCCCCAGGCGGGGCCGTCGGCGGTCGCGTCGACGCGCCCGCGCAGCTGGGCACCCATGGAGCGGGCGGCGCTCGCCATCCAGAAGATCATCCAGGTCACGAAGCCGGCGGCCACGATCGACAGGCTGCCGCCGATGATCTCCTGGGTCTCGAAGGTGAGCTGGCGTGCCTGCAGGCCCAGGCCCACGGTCAGCGCCACGCACGTGCCGAGCGCCAGCGCGACCCCGGTCCAGATCCGCGGCAGCAGGTGTCGACGACCCGAGGTGACGAGGTAGGCGACGAGGATGCTGACCACGAGGGAGGCCTCGAGGCCCTCGCGCAGCCCGATCAGGAAGTTGCCCAGCACCCGCCGGACGCTACTCCTCTGACTTAGGTTTGCCTAACCGAAGTGAGGTACGCCTCAGCTGCAGCCGTCGGGGCCGCACACCGCGCCGTCCGCGCCGGTCTGCGCGCCCACCATCTCGACGGCGGGGTGGCTGTCGTCCCAGGCCCGCTGCAGCACGTCGGTGAAGACATCGGCCGGCTGGGCGCCCGCGATGCCGTAGCGACCGTCGACGACGAAGAACGGCACCCCGGTCGCGCCGTACGCGCCGGCCTGGCGGATGTCGGCCTCGACCTCGTCGGCATACTCGGTGCCGGCCAGCACCTCACGCACCCGCGCCTCCTCGAGACCGGCGGAGACGGCGATCTCGGTCAGCACGTCGTGGTCGGCCACGTTGCGCGCCTCGAGCATGTACGCCGCCAGCAGCGCCTCCTTCAGCTCCGCGCGCTGCGCGTGGTCGCGAGCCGCGTGCAGCACCCGGTGCACGTCGGCGGTGCCGACCCGGTGCGCCTGGCCCAGCCGGTAGACCAGGCCCTCCTCGGCGGCCACGGCCTCCATCTGGTCGATCATCCGCTGCCCGGCCTCGGGGCCGCCGCCGTACTTGCGGCCCAGGTGCTCGGCGATCGTCTCGTCGGCCACCGACGGCGCGCCCGGGTCGAGCTGGAAGGAGCGCCAGACCACCTCGACCTCGTCGCGGTGCTCGAAGCCCGCCAGGGCGGTCTCGAGGCGGCGCTTGCCGATGTAGCACCAGGGGCAGACGACGTCGGACCAGATCTCGATACGCATGTGGGCCCCAACCCCGAGGGACCCCTGGTTCTTCCCGGGGTCCGACCAGGGTCGCGGCCCGCGTCATCCCCGATGTGCACCACCCCTCGCGCGGCCAAGACTCCGAGCATGATCACGCTCGAGAACCTCACCCGTCGCTACGGCGCCCACACGGCCGTCGACGACGTCACCTTCACCGCCCGCCCCGGTCGTGTCACCGGGTTCCTGGGCCCCAACGGCGCCGGCAAGTCCACCTGCATGCGCGTCCTGGTCGGGCTGACCCCGCCCACCTCCGGCTCGGCCACGGTCCTGGGCCGGCGCTTCGCCGACCTGCCCAACCCCGGCCGCGAGGTGGGCGTGCTGCTCGACGCGTCGGCCCAGCACGCCGGCCGCACCGGCCGGGAGATCCTGACCCTGGCCCAGCGCACCATGGGGCTCCCCCGCACCCGGGTGCAGGAGATGCTCGAGCGGGTCAGCCTCAGCGACGAGGAGGCCGGGCGCCGGGTGCGGCACTACTCGCTGGGCATGCGCCAGCGCCTGGGCATCGCCACCGCGCTCCTCGGGGACCCTCAGGTGCTGGTGCTCGACGAGCCGGCCAACGGGCTCGACCCCGCCGGCATCCGCTGGATGCGCGACCTGCTGCGCGACTACGCGGACCGCGGCGGCACCGTGCTGCTCTCCAGTCACCTCCTGCACGAGATCGAGGTCATCGCCGACGACCTCGTGGTCATCGGGCGCGGCCGGATCGTCGCCGGCGGCACCAAGGCCGAGCTGCTCGCCCGCGCCGGCACCCACGTCGGCGTCCGCGACCGCGAGACGCTCGGCGCCGCACTCACCGCGGCCGGGCACACCGCCCACCCCACCGGCGACGGCGCGCTCGCCACCGACGCCGACCCCGCCGTCGTCGGCCGGCTGGCCCTGCACGCCGGGGTCGCGCTGCACGAGCTGCGCGCCGCCGACGGCGCGGGGCTGGAGGAGATGTTCCTCGAGCTCACCGCCGACACCCAGCGCGAGACCACCCCGACCCGAGCAGGAGCAGCAGCATGAGCACCCCGACCCTCACCGCACCCCACCGCGAGCCCGGCCGGGCGGCGTACGACGCCCGCCCGGTGCCGGCGCCGATCCCGTTCCGCCGCCTGCTGGGCGTGGAGCTGCGCAAGATGTTCGACACCCGCTCGGGGGTCTGGCTGATGATCGGCGTGGGCGTGCTGTCAGCCTTGGCCAGCGGCGCGGTGGTGCTCTGGGCGCCCGACGACGCCATCACCTACGCGTCGTTCGCGCAGGCTGTCGGCTTCCCGATGGCGGTGCTGCTGCCGGTGATCGCGATCCTCTCGGTGACCAGCGAGTGGAGCCAGCGCAGCGGGCTGACCACCTTCACCCTGGTGCCCCACCGGGGGCGGGTCGTGGCCGCCAAGACCGTCGACGCCGTGGTGGTCGCGGTCGCCGGGATGCTCGTGGCCGCCGCCGTGGGAGCCGTGGGCAACCTGCTGGGCTCGGCGCTGGCAGGCACACCCACCGTGTGGGACGTGAGCCTCGCCGACTTCGCCGCGATCGTGCTGGCCAACGTCCTGGGCGTGCTGATCGGCTTCATGCTCGGGGTGGTGCTGCGCAGCTCGTCGGCCGCGCTGGTCGGCTACCTCGTCTACGTCTACGCCCTCACCGGCCTGACCTTCACCCTGGCCCAGGCCCAGCAGTGGTTCGCCGACCTGCAGCCGTGGGTCGACTTCAACTACACGCAGGGCTCCCTCTTCGAGGGCTTCCCCGAGACCGGGGAGGCGTGGGCCCAGCTCGGCGCCACCAGCCTGCTGTGGCTGGTGCTGCCCCTCGCGCTGGGCCTGTGGCGCGTGGCCCGGGTCGAGGTCAAGTGACAGCGACGCCGAGCCGGCGCGTGTGGACGCGCCGGCTCGGCGTCGGGGGTGCCTGCCCAGGAGGTGCCTGGGAGGTGCTCAGCGTGCGGAGGAGCCCTCGGTGTAGTCCGAGTCGTGGCTCTTGACCCAGGCCATCAGCTTGCGCAGCTCGCGGCCGGTCTTCTCGATCGGGTGCGACTCGCCCTGCTCGCGGAACTTGGTGAACTCGGGCTGGCCGTTCTCCATGTCGGTCATGAAGCGCTCGGCGAACGAGCCGTTCTTGATGTCCTCGAGGACACCGACCATGTTCTGCTTCACGCGCTCGTCGATGACCCGCGGGCCCGAGACGTAGTCGCCGAACTCGGCGGTGTCGGAGACCGACCAGCGCTGCTTGGCGATGCCGCCCTCGTACATCAGGTCGACGATGAGCTTGAGCTCGTGCAGGCACTCGAAGTAGGCGACCTCGGGCTGGTAGCCGGCCTCGGTGAGCACCTCGAAGCCGTACATCACCAGCTGCGAGGCACCGCCGCAGAGCACGGCCTGCTCACCGAACAGGTCGGTCTCGGTCTCCTCGGTGAACGTCGTCCTGATGCCGCCGGCACGCAGGCCGCCGATGCCCTTGGCGTAGGACAGCGCGAGGTCCCAGGCCGAGCCCGAGGCGTCCTTCTCGACCGCGACGAGCACGGGCACGCCGCGCCCGTCGACGTACTCGCGGCGCACCAGGTGGCCGGGGCCCTTGGGGGCGACCATGAAGACGTCGACGCCCTCGGGGGGCTCGATGAAGCCGAAGCGGATGTTGAAGCCGTGCCCGAAGACCAGGGTGTCGCCCTCGGCGAGCTGCGGGGCGATCTCCTCGGCGAAGAGCTTCTTCTGGTGCTGGTCGGGGGCCAGGATCACGATGACGTCGGCCTCCTCGGCGGCCTCGGCCGGGGTGACCACGCGCAGGCCCTCGGCCTCGGCCTTGGCGCGGCTCTTGGAGCCGGGCTGCAGGCCGATGCGCACGTCGACGCCCGAGTCGCGCAGCGACAGCGCGTGCGCGTGGCCCTGGCTGCCGTAGCCGATGACGGCCACGTTCTTGCCCTGGATCAGGGACAGGTCGGCGTCGTCGTCGTAGAACATCTCAGCCACGGGGGCTTCTCCTTCTGGTGGGTGGAACGGTCGTCGAGCGGGTGGTGGTCAGACTGCTGCGGGCGGGGCGGGCACGGCCACCGGGCGCTGGTGGCGCTCGGAGATCGAGCGCGGACCGCGCCCGATCGCGACCATGCCCGACTGCACGAGCTCACGGATGCCGAAGGGCTCGAGCATCCGCAGGAAGTCGGCGATCTTGCCCTGGTTGCCGGTGATCTGCATGGTGATCGCGTCGGGGGCGACGTCGATGACCTTGGCGCGGAAGAGCTGCACGGTGTCGAGCACCTGGCCCCGGGTCTCGGCGTTGGCGCCGACCTTGACCAGCACCAGCTCGCGGTTCACCGAGGCGTCGGGGTCGAGCTCGACGATCTTGATGACCTCGATCAGCTTGTTGAGCTGCTTGGTGACCTGCTCGAGCGGGGACTCCTCGACGTTGACCACGATCGTCATCCGCGAGATCTCGGGGTGCTCGGTCGGGCCGACCGCGAGGCTGTGGATGTTGAAGCCCCGGCGGCTGAAGAGGCCGGCGATGCGGGTCAGGACGCCGGGCTTGTCCTCGACCAGGACGGAGAGGGTGTGCTGGGTCATGGCTGGATCATCCTCACAGGTCGTCCTCGTCGAAGTCGGGGGCCAGGTCGCGGGCGTACTTGATGTCGTCGTTGCTGGTGCCGGCGGCGACCATCGGCCAGACCATCGCGTCGCGGTGCACGCGGAAGTCGACCACGACGGGCACGTCGTTGATCTCCATGGCCTTCTCGATGGTGGCGTCGACGTCGTCGGGGCCGTCGCACGCCAGGCCCACGCAGCCGTAGGCCTCGGCGAGCTTGACGAAGTCGGGGATCCGCACGACGCCGCCCTGGCGCTGCAGGTTGGTGTTGGAGTAGCGCTCGTTGTAGAAGAGCGTCTGCCACTGGCGCACCATGCCCAGCGACTCGTTGTTGATGACCGCGACCTTGATCGGGATGTTCTCGATCGCGCAGGTGGCCAGCTCCTGGTTGGTCATCTGGAAGCAGCCGTCGCCGTCGATCGACCACACGGTGGTGTCGGGGCGACCGACCTTGGCGCCCATCGCGGCCGGCACCGAGTAGCCCATGGTGCCCAGGCCGCCGGAGTTCAGCCAGGTGCGCGGGTGCTCGTACTGCACGAAGTGCGCCGCCCACATCTGGTGCTGGCCCACGCCGGAGGTGTAGATCGCCTCGGGGCCCGCGATCGCGCTGAGCCGCTCGATGACGTGCTGGGGCGCCAGCGTGCCGGCCGGCGACTGCTCGTAGCCCAGCGGGTACTTCTTCTTGACCCCTGACAGGAACGCCACCCAGGCCTCGTAGTCGCCGCTGTGGCCGGCGTCGGCCTCGGCCTTGAGCGCCACGACGAGGTCGGAGATGACCTCGCGGCAGTCGCCCACGATCGGCACGTCGGTGTAGCGGTTCTTGCCGATCTCGGCGGGGTCGATGTCTGCGTGGATCACCTTGGCGCCCGGCGCGAAGGAGTCGAGGTTGCCGGTGACGCGGTCGTCGAAGCGCGCGCCGAGGCTGATGATCAGGTCGCTCTTCTGCAGCCCGGCGACCGCCGCGACGGTGCCGTGCATGCCGGGCATGCCCAGGTGCTGGGGGTGGCTGTCGGGGAAGGCGCCCAGCGCCATCAGCGTGGTCACCACCGGCATGCCGGTCATCTCGGCGAGCACCCGCAGCTCGCGCGACGCGCCGGCGCGGATGGTGCCGCCGCCGACGTAGAGCACCGGGCGCCGGGCCTCGAGGATCAGCCGGGCGGCCTCGCGGATCTGCTTGCTGTGCGGCTTGGTCACCGGGCGGTAGCCCGGCAGGTGCAGCTCGGTGGGCCAGCGGAAGGTGGTCATCGACTGCAGCGCCGACTTGGCCACGTCGACCAGCACCGGGCCGGGGCGCCCGGTCGAGGCGATGTGGAAGGCCTCGGCGATCTTCTGCGGGATCTCGGCGGGGTCGGTGACCAGGAAGTTGTGCTTGGTGATCGGCATCGTGATGCCGCGGATGTCGGCCTCCTGGAAGGCGTCGGTGCCGATCAGCGAGGCGCCGACCTGCCCGGTGACCGCCACCATCGGCACCGAGTCCATGTGCGCGTCGGCCAGCGCGGTGACCAGGTTGGTGGCGCCCGGCCCCGAGGTGGCCATGCAGACGCCGACCCGGCCGGTCGCGGCGGCGTAGCCCTGCGCGGCGTGGCCGGCGCCCTGCTCGTGGCGGACCAGGATGTGGCGGATGGAGGAGTCCATCAGCGGGTCGTAGGCCGGCAGGATCGCCCCGCCGGGGATGCCGAAGACGTCGGTGACGCCGGCCGCCTCGAGCGAGGTGACCAGGCTCTGTGCGCCCGTGACCTGGTCGCCGGTGGTCGGTGTCCCGGACGTTTCAGTGCTCATGCCCTGCCGCTCCCCTTGCTGGTGTGGTGCCTGTCGCCGTGCCTACTCATGAAAAAGCCCCTCGGCCCTGGGGGCAACGAGGGGTGACGCGCTGGCTGTGTGCCGGTGCCGGCTCAGCTCACGCGTCGCGTGGGTACGAGAAGGTCCTGGCGCATGGCTGCACGGTATCCCGGGCCCCGTCGCCTCGTCACGCCAGTCTGCCAGGCGTCCCAACATCTGGGACGCGAGTCCCACATGCTGGCTCCCCCCGACTCTCTGGCGCCCGGGGACCCCGGGCACGCCGTCAGGGCAGCACCTCCTGGCCGACCGGTCCCGGGTTCCAGGCCACCTCCCACCGGTAGCCGGACGGGTCGGCGAAGTAGCCGGTGTAGCCGCCCCAGGCCCGCTCCTGCGGCGCGAGGACGACGCGCGCGCCGGCAACCCGCGCCTGCTCGAGGACCGCGTCGACCTCCTCTCGGGTGGCGACGTTGTGCGAGATCGTCAGCGGGGCCGCTCCCGAGCCGAGCGCGCCCACCTCGGCCTCCATCGCGGCGCGGTCCCACAGCGACAGGACGAGGTGCTCGCCCGCCCGCAGCATCAGCACCTCGTCGTCGTCGTGGCTGGCCTGCCAGCCCAGGCCGTCGAGGAAGAAGGCGCGCGAGGCGGCGAGGTCGCGCACACCCAGGGTGATGAAGCTGATCCGCTGGTCCACGGCCCAGATGCTGCCAGATGCCCTAGCGTCAGGGCCCATGACGTCACGGGTCCGGTCCTGGCACGCACTCGTGGCGGTGGTCGCCGCCGCTGCCCTGCTGCTCCAGCTGGTGCTGGTCGTCCAGGGCGGGCGGGTGCTCGACGAGCAGTCGGTGCCGCCGCTGGAGGTCCGCCTGGGGCGCCTGGTCTCCTACTTCACCGTGCAGAGCAACCTGCTGGTCGCCCTGGCCGCCGCCCACCTGGCCCGGCACCCGCGTCCGGGCCGCCCGGTGCTGCGCCTCGACGCGGTCGTCGGCATCACCATCACCGGCCTGGTGCACTTCGTGCTGCTGCGCCCGCTGCTCGACCTGCAGGGCGCCGACGCGCTGGCCGACGCGCTGCTGCACCTGGTGGTGCCGGTCCTGGCGGTCGTCGGCTTCGTCGTCGTGGGCCCGCGCCCGCGCGTCACCCGTCGTACGGCGTGCCTGGCGCTGGTCTGGCCGCTGGCGTGGCTGGCCTGGACGCTGGTCGTCGGGCTGGTGAGCGGCTGGTTCCCCTACCCCTTCCTCGACCACCGCGAGGACGGCTGGGCCGCGGTGCTGGTCACCTGCGTGGCGATCACCGCGCTCTTCGTCGCGCTGCTCGGGGCGCTGTCGCTGCTGGGCCGCTCCTCGGCCCAGGAGAGCGAGCCGCTCAGCCCCACACCTGGGTGATCTCGCTGCGCCGGGCGTCGACGACCACGCGGCACGACGCGCCGTTGACCAGCGGCAGGTTGGGCGGCACGTGGCCCACGTCCACCCCGAGCACCAGCGGCACCTCCAGCGGGCCGAGCGCGTCGAGGACCGCCTGGCGCTGGCTCAGCCCCGGACTGTCGGGCCCCGAGGTGCGCCCGACCAGCACCGCCTCGGCCTCGTCGAACCAGCCCGCCATCCGCATCCCGTGCAGCGCGCGGCACACGTCGAAGGCGGCGTGCTCGGCCGCCTCCACGTAGACCACGAGGCCCTCGTCGACCTGGGCGCGGCCCCAGCCGGCGACGTCGGCGTACGGCGTGCCGACCAGCGGCCCGAGCACCTCGATGCAGCCGCCCACGATCCGGCCGGTCAGGTCGAGCCCGCCGCCGCCGACGACCTCCCACGAGCCGGTGAGGTCGAGCTGCTGCTCGGCGAGCCCCGGCTCGGCCTCCCAGTCGTCGAAGCCGCCGGAGCGGTGCCGGCCGGGCGAGGCCTGCACGACCGGGTCGCCCGGCTCGGTCTCGAGCACGTCGAGCCAGTGCGCGAGGCCCTCGGGCTGGCGGTAGGGAGTGTCCATCAGGTTGCCGCCGTGCAGCGTCGCCCAGCCCAGCCGGGTCAGCAGCGGCACCATCAGCGTGGTCAGGTCGCTCCAGCCGACCAGCCAGGTCGGCTCGGCCGCGGCCAGGGCGTCCCAGTCGAGGTGGTCGAGCACCTGGATCGCCAGCTCCCCGCCCCACGGCGGCACCACGGCGCGCACGTCGGGGTCGCAGAGCATCGCGGTCAGCTCGGCCGCGCGCTGGGCGGCCGGGGCGGCCACTCCCCCGTCGGGCGCCTCGAGCACCGCGCCGCGGCGCACCTCGTAGCCCCGCTGGCGCAGGTGCTCGCAGGCCACGTCGAGCCTCGGCAGCAACGAGGTCTGCACGCCCGAGGAGGGCGCGGTGACCCCGATGGTGTCGCCGGGGCGCAGCGGGCGGGGGAAGCGGACGTCGGTGCTGCTCATGCGTCCGAGGCTGTCAGGTCGGCGAGCACCTCGCGAACCGCCTCCATCCCGCGCGCCACCTCGTCGTACGACGTCGAGAGCGGTGAGAGGCCCAGTCGCAGGCCGCCGGGGTCGCGGTAGTCGGGGACCACGTCGGCGGCCCAGAGCCGGGCGGTGGCCTCGCGCATGGCGGGGTGGGTGAGCGTGACGTGGCCGCCGCGACGCTGCGCCTCGCGGGGCGTGGCGACGCCGACGCCCAGCGGCGCGAGCAGGTCGTCGGTGAGCGCCAGGACGTGCTCGGCCAGGCCCACCGACTTCGCGCGCACGGCCGGCATGCCGACCTCCTCGAGCAGGTCGAGCATGTCCTGGACCGCGAGCATCCCGACCACCGGCGGGGTGCCCGAGACCATCCGGCGGATGCCCGGCGCGGGGGTCCAGCCGGGGCCCATCGCGAACGGGTCGGCGTGGCCCATCCAGCCCGGGACCGGCTGGCGCAGCCCGTCGTGCAGCCGCTCAGCGACGTAGACGAACGCCGGCGAGCCGGGGCCGCCGTTGAGGTACTTGTAGGTGCAGCCGACCGCCAGGTCGACGCCCCACGCGTCGAGCTCGAGGGGCACCGAGCCGACCGAGTGGCTCAGGTCCCACAGCACCAGCGCCCCGGCGTCGTGGACGGCGGCGGTGATCGCGGGCGCGTCGGCCAGCCACGCCGAGCGGTAGGCGACGTGGCTGAGCAGCACCACGGCGGTCTGCTCGCCCACGACCTCCTGCACCTGCTCGAGTGTGACCCCGGCGCTGGTGTCGACGTCGATCCAGCGCAGGGTCAGGCCCAGCTCGTCGGCGACACCGGCCGCCACGTAGCGGTCGGTCGGGAAGTTGTCGCGGTCGAGCACCACCTCGTGGCGGCCCGGTCGCGCCGCCACGGCGGCGCGCAGCGCCTTGTAGAGCAGCACCGTGGTCGAGTCGGCGACGACGGTCTGCCCGGGCGCCGCGCCCAGGCAGGCGGCGCCGATGCGGTCGCCGACGACGGTCGGCAGGTCCATCCAGGCCTCGTCCCAGCCGCGGATCAGCCGGCCGCCCCACTCGTGCTCGACGAAGGTCCGCAGCCGCTCCCCCGTCACCCGCAGCGGGCGGCCCAGCGAGTTGCCGTCGAGGTAGACCAGGGGGCTCTGCGCGCCGACGAAGCGGTCCCGGTACGACGCCAGCTCGTCGTCGGCGTCGAGGTGGGCGGCGCCCTGGTGCGTGGTGGAGGTCACGGCGCATGTCTACCCCACCGGGCCCGCTCCTAGACTCCCCGCCATGTCGACCCCCGACCCGATCCGGCCCGCCCTGCTCGAGGTGCTCGCACGGCGGGCCCTGACCGAGGACGCCGCCCGCCCCGAGGCCGTCGAGCGGCTCCACGCGCGCGGCGGCCGCACCGCCCGCGAGCAGGTCGCGGCGCTGGTCGACCCGGGCAGCTTCGTCGAGTACGGCCGCTTCGTCACCGCGGCGCAGGAGGACAAGCGGTCGATGGACGACCTGCTCGACCGCACCGTCGCCGACGGCATCGTCGGCGGCCTGGCCACCGTCGGCGGCCGCTCCGTGGCGGTGCTCTCCTACGACTACCTCGTGATGGCCGGCACCCAGGGCATGCGCGGGCACCGCAAGACCGACCGGCTCCTCGACGTCGTCGAGCGCCTCGCCCTGCCCTGCGTCTTCTTCGCCGCCGGGGGCGGCGGGCGGCCCGGCGACACCGACATCCCGCTCGTCTCCGCGCTCGACGTCACCACCTTCGCCGCCTGGGCGCGGCTGTCGGGCCGGGTGCCGCGCATCGCCGTGGTCGAGGGCCCCTGCTTCGCCGGCAACGCGGTGGTCGCCGGCTGCTCCGACCTCGTGGTCGCCACGCCGCGCGCCTCCCTCGGGATGGGCGGCCCGGCGATGATCGCCGGCGGCGGGCTCGGCGACGTGGGCGCCGCCGAGGTCGGTCCCCTCGACGTGATGACCGCCAACGGCGTGGTCGACGTGGCCGTCGACGAGGACGACGCGGTCGAGGCCGCCCGCGCGCTCATCGGCTACTTCCTGGGCGACGAGGACTCGTGGGAGGTGCCCGACCAGACGCCGCTGCGCGAGGCCGTCCCCGACGGTGAGCGCACGTCGTACGAGCTGGTGCCGGTGGTGGAGACGATCTGCGACGAGGGCACCGTCACCGAGCTGCGTCCCGACTTCGCGCCCGAGCTGCTGACCGCGCTGGGCCGCATCGAGGGCCGCACCGTCGGGGTCATCGGCAACGACACCCGCCACCTGGCCGGCGCGATCACCGCCGACGCCGGCGACAAGGCCGCGCGCTTCCTGCAGCTCTGCGACGCCCACGGCATCCCGGTCGTCTCGCTGGTCGACACCCCCGGCATGATGGTCGGTCCCGACGCGGAGCGCACCGGCCTGGTGCGCCACACCTCACGGCTGCTGGTCGCCGGCGCCCAGCTGCAGGTCCCGATGATCGGGGTGGTGCTGCGCCGCGGCTACGGCCTGGGCGCGCAGGCGATGCTCGGCGGCAGCACCCACCAGCCGCTGATGACGCTGGCCTGGCCCGGGGCGCACCTGGGCGCGATGGGGCTCGAGGGCGCGGTGCGGCTGTCGATGCGCCGCGAGCTCGAGGCGATCGAGGACGACGCCGAGCGCGAGCGGACGGTGCGCGAGCTGACGGCGTACGCCCAGGCGCACTCCGCGGCCCTCAACGTCGCCCGCCACTTCGAGATCGACGACGTCGTCGACCCCGCCGAGACCCGTCAGGTCGTCGCGGCGCTCCTCGCGGCCGCCGCCCGCGACGGGCGGCTCACCGGCAGCGGCCGCACCGTCGACACCTGGTAGCAGCACGACCGGTCGTCAGCCGGTGACCGCGCCGTGGGCGGCGGAGGAGACCGTCTTGGCGTACTTGCCCAGGACCCCGCGGGTGTACTTCGGCGGGTTGGGCTCCCAGCCCTCCTTGCGCGACTCCCAGTCGTCGCCCTGCTCGACCTCGAGGGTGCGGTTGAGGACGTCGAGGGTGATCCGGTCGCCGTCGCGCACGAACGCGATCGGGCCGCCGTCGACGGCCTCGGGGGCGACGTGGCCCACGCACAGGCCGGTGGTGCCGCCGGAGAAGCGCCCGTCGGTCAGCAGCAGCACGTCCTTGCCGAGGCCGGCGCCCTTGATGGCGCCGGTGATGGCGAGCATCTCGCGCATGCCCGGGCCGCCCTTGGGGCCCTCGTAGCGGATGACGACGACGTCGCGGGCCTGGACCTTGCCGGCCGACAGCGCGTCCATCGCGGCACGCTCGCCGTCGAAGACCCGGGCGGTCCCCTCGAAGACGGTCTCGTCGAACCCGGCCGACTTCACGACCGCGCCCTCGGGGGCCAGCGAGCCCTTGAGGATGGTCAGCCCGCCGGTGGCGTGGATCGGGCGCTCGAGGCTGCGGATCACGTCGTCGTCGAGGGACGGCGGCGCGAGGGCCTCGAGGTTCTCGGCCATCGTGCGGCCGGTCAC
The DNA here is from genome assembly GCF_016907435.1 of Nocardioides salarius. NCBI lineage: Bacteria > Bacillati > Actinomycetota > Actinomycetes > Propionibacteriales > Nocardioidaceae > Nocardioides > Nocardioides salarius. The sequence continues at coordinate 836,722 of NZ_JAFBBZ010000001.1, forward strand.
GGTCAGCACGTCGCCGTGCATCAGGCCGGCGTCGAGCAGCGCCTTCATCACCACGGGGATGCCGCCGATCTTGTCGACGTCGTTCATCACGTAGCGGCCGAAGGGCTTGAGGTCGCCCAGGTGCGGCACCTTGTCGCCGATGCGGTTGAAGTCGTCGATGCTCAGCGGCACCTCGGCCTCGCGGGCGATCGCGAGCAGGTGCAGCACCGCGTTGGTGGAGCCACCGAGCGCCATCACGACGGTGATCGCGTTCTCGAAGGCCTCCATGGTCATGATCTGGCGTGCGGTGATGCCCTGACGCAGCATCTCGACCACGGCCTCCCCGGAGCGGTGGGCGAACCCGTCGCGGCGCCGGTCGACGGCCGGCGGCGCGGCCGAACCGGGCAGCGACATGCCGAGCGCCTCGCCGACGGCGGCCATCGTGTTGGCGGTGTACATGCCGCCGCAGGCGCCCTCGCCGGGACAGATGGCCCGCTCGATCCGGTCGACCTCCTCGCGGCTCATCTTGCCGGCCAGGCACGCACCGACGGCCTCGAAGGCGTCGATGATCGTCACGTCCTCGCCGTCGACCTGGCCGGGCATGATCGAGCCGGCGTACATGAAGACGGAGGCGAGGTCGAGGCGCGCGGCGGCCATCAGCATGCCGGGCAGCGACTTGTCGCAGCCGGCCAGCAGCACCGACCCGTCGAGGCGCTCGGCGCTCATCACCACCTCGACGGAGTCGGCGATGACCTCGCGCGAGACCAGGGAGAAGTGCATGCCCTCGTGGCCCATCGAGATGCCGTCGGAGACCGAGATCGTGCCGAACTCCAGCGGGTAGCCGCCGGCGGCGTGCACGCCGTTCTTGACCGCCTTGGCCAGCCGGTCCAGCGACAGGTTGCAGGGCGTGATCTCGTTCCAGCTCGACGCGACGCCGATCTGGGGCTTCTCCCAGTCGTCGTCGCCCATCCCGACCGCTCGGAGCATGCCGCGCGAGGCGGCACGCTCGAGGCCGTCGGTGACGTCGCGGGAACGGGGCTTGAGGTCGGGTCGCTCGGACGGTCCGGTCATGGAACCAGGCTATCCGTGACGGTCGTCGCAGTCGGCACGGTGTCTCACCGCGTCGATCTGCGTCGGGACGCAAAGGGCCCTAGCCTCGTGGGGTGAGGACCGTGACCTGGACAGACCACGACGCCGTGCTGCTCGACCTCGACGGCGTCATCACGCCGACCGCCGAGGTGCACATGAGGGCCTGGGCCGACATGTTCAACGCCTTCCTGGGCTCCTACGACGGCGCGGCGGCCGACCGCTCGCCCTACACCGAGGCCGACTACTTCGCCCACGTCGACGGCAAGCCCCGCTACGACGGGGTGCGCGACTTCCTGGCCGCGCGCGGCATCGAGCTGTCCGAGGAGCGGGTCCGCGAGCTGGGCGACCGCAAGAACGACGCGTTCAACGAGGTGCTGGCCCGCGACGGCGTCGTGGCCTACCCGGGTTCGGTGGCGCTGCTGGACCACCTGCGCGAGCTCGGGATGCCCCTGGGCGTCGTCTCGTCGTCGGCCAACGCCCCGGCGGTGCTCGAGGCCGCGGGCCTGGCCGACCGCTTCGGCACCGTGGTCAGCGGCGCCGTGGCCACCGACCTGGGCCTGCCCGGCAAGCCCGAGCCCGACACCTTCGTGCACGCCGCCCGCGAGCTGGGCGCCGACGTGGCGCGCTCGGTGGTCTTCGAGGACGCCGTCTCGGGCGTGCGGGCCGGCGCGGCCGGCGGCTTCGCCCTGGTGGTGGGCGTCGACCGCGGCGCCGGCGTCGAGACGCTGAGCGAGGCCGGGGCCGACCTCGTCGTCGCCGACCTCGCCGAGCTGCTCCCCGGGCCGGTCGCGTGACCCGCCGCTTCGTCGCCGACGACCCGATGGACCGGGGCCGGTTCCCGGTGCACCCGTGGCGCCTGGTCGAGCGCTCGCACCGTGCCGAGGACCTCGGCGTCACCGAGACGCTCTTCGCGGTGGCCAACGGCTACCTCGGCATGCGTGGCAACCCCGAGGAGGGTCGCGACGCCCACGCGCACGGCACCTTCGTCAACGGCTTCCACGAGACCTGGCCGATCCGGCACGCCGAGGCCGCCGTCGGGTTCGCCCAGACCGGGCAGACGATCGTCAACGTCCCCGACGCCAAGCTGATGAAGCTCTACGTCGACGACGAGCCGCTCATCCTGGGCACCGCCGACCTCGAGCGCTACGAGCGCTCCCTGGACTTCCGCGACGGCGTGCTGCGCCGCTCGCTGGTCTGGCGGACCCCCTCGGGCAAGCGGGTCAAGGTCGAGTCGACGCGGATGGTCTCCATGACCCAGCGCCACCTCGCGCTGCTGGGCCTGACGGTGACGATGCTCGAGGGCGACGCCCCGATCACCATCTCCTCCCAGCTGCTCAACCGCCAGGACGGCACCGACGAGTACCACGACCCGCGCGCCGCGATGGGCGAGGGGATCGACCCCCGCAAGGCCGCCAGCTTCGAGGACCGGGTGCTGGTGCCGCGCCTGCACTCCGCCCAGCAGCAGCGCATGGAGCTGGGCTACAGCTGCGCCAACTCCCGGATGACGATCGCGGTCGCCGCCGACCACACCCTGACCACCGACGACCCCAGCGAGGTCGTGCGCAGCGCCGAGCAGGACCTGGCCAAGATGGTCTTCCGCGTCGAGGCCACCGAGGGCAACCCGGTGCGCCTGCAGAAGGTGGTGGCCTACCACACCTCGCGCGGCGTCCCGGTGCGCGAGCTGGCCGACCGCTGCGAGCGCACCCTCGACCGGGCGCGGCACCACGGCCTGGACCACTACCTCGACGAGCAGCGCGACTGGTACGCCGACTTCTGGTCGGCCGCCGACGTCGAGGTCACCCACGCCGACGCCTCCGACGAGGAGATCGCCGTGCAGCAGGCGATCCGGTTCAACCTCTTCTCCCTGGCCCAGGCCAGCGCCCGCGCCGACCAGCAGGGGGTGCCCGCCAAGGGGGTCACCGGCTCGGGCTACGAGGGCCACTACTTCTGGGACAGCGAGATCTACGTCGCCCCGTTCCTCACCTACACCCAGCCGCACCTGGCGCGGAACCTGCTGCACTTCCGCAGCCGGATGCTGCCCGCCGCCCGGCACCGCGCGCGCGAGATGGCCCAGAGCGGCGCGCTCTACCCGTGGCGGACCATCAACGGCGAGGAGGCCTCGGCCTACTACGCCGCCGGCACCGCCCAGGTGCACATCGACGCCGACGTGGCCCACGCCCTCATGCAGTACGTCGCCGCCTCGGGCGACGTGGGCTTCCTGGTGCGCGACGGCATCGACATGCTGGTCGAGACCTCGCGGATGTGGGTCGACCTCGGCTTCTGGCGCAGCAACGGCACGCCGTCCTTCCACATCCACGGGGTCACCGGACCCGACGAGTACACGACGGTCGTCAACAACAACCTGTTCACCAACGTGATGGCCCGCTACAACCTCGAGCAGGCCGTGGCCGCCGTCGAGACCGTGCGCCGCGACCACCCCGAGGACTTCGAGCAGGTGCGCGCCCGCCTCGAGCTCGACGACGCCGAGGTCGAGGAGTGGGCTCGCTGCGCGGCCGGGATGCACATCCCCTTCGACGAGGGGCTGGGCATCCACCCGCAGGACGACGCGTTCCTCGACCGCGAGGTGTGGGACCTCTCCGAGACGCCCGACTCGCTGCGCCCGCTGCTGCTGCACTACCACCCGCTGGTCATCTACCGGTTCCAGGTGCTCAAGCAGGCCGACGTGGTGCTGGCGCTGTTCCTGCAGGGCGACCGCTTCAGCGAGGAGGAGAAGCGCGCCGACTTCGAGTACTACGACCCGATCACCACCGGCGACTCGACCCTCTCGGCCGTGGTGCAGTCGGTGGTCGCGGCCGAGGTCGGCTACGCCGACGCGGCCTGGGGCTACTTCCGCCAAGCCCTGCACGTCGACCTGGCCGACCTGCACGGCAACACCGACGACGGCCTGCACATCGCCTCGGCCGGCGGGGTGTGGGCGGCGCTGGTCAACGGCTTCGCCGGCATGCGCGACCACGGGGGTCGGCTCTCCTTCGACCCGCGGCTGCCCGACGCCTTCCCGGTGCTGCGCTGCACGCTGCGCTGGCAGGGGCACCGGCTGGCCCTGGAGGTGCGGCCCGACCGCCTGTGCGTCGCGGTGCTCGAGGGTCGAGGAGCGGTCTGCATCAGCGTGCGCGGCACCGAGCACGAGGTCGACGCCGAGCGCCCGCTCGTGGTCGACCTCGACGCCCGCGGCACCCGGTTGCCGCACCCGCTCGACGACCGCCCGCAGCTGGGCGGCACCCGCGCCGACGGCAGCAGGATCACCGCCGGCGTGCCGGCCGCCACCCTCTAGTACGCCGCGGCGCGCACGCAGACCACGTCGGGCAGGTCGGCCACCACCAGCCGCCAGGTCCGCCCGGCGTCCGCCGAGGCCCACACGGTGCCGTTGCGGGCGCCGAGGTAGAGCCCGGTCTCGGCGTGGTCGTCGCTGCACATCGCGTCGCGCAGCACCCCGACGAAGAACCCGTCGGGCAGGCCCTCCCCCAGCTCGTCCCAGCTCTCGCCGGCGTCGCGCGAGCGCCACACCCGCGCCCGCCCGTCGGGCGGGTAGCGGCCACCGGCGCCACCCAGCGGGAAGACGTGGACGGTGTCGGGCTCGTGGGGGTGCACCACGACGGGGAAGCCGAAGTCGGCCGGCAGCCCCTCGGCGATCGAGGTCCAGCTGCCGCCCTCGTCGTCGGAGCGGTAGACGCCGCCGTGGTTCTGGGCGAAGAGCCTCTCGGGGCGCGAGGGGTGGCGGGCGACCTTGTGCACGCACTGCCCGAACTCGGGGTACTGCTCGCCCTCGGGCAGGAACTCGGCACGGATGCCGCTGTTGCGCGGCTCCCACGACGCGCCGTCGTCGGTGGTGCGGTAGACCCCGCCGGTGGACAGCGCGACCACGGCCGAGCCCGGGTCGGTGGGGTGCGGCAGCACCGTGTGGAAGGCCTGGCCGCCGAAGCCCTCCGACCACTGTGCACGGTGCGGGTGCTCCCACAGGGCGCGCTCGAGGTCCCAGGTCTCGCCGCCGTCGCGGGAGCGGAAGACCGCCCCCGGCTCGGTGCCCGCCCAGACCACGCCCGGCTCGGCGCCCGCCACCAGACCCGGTCGACCGAGGCGTCCACGTCGTCGGGGAAGGCCGGCGGGCGCTGCCCCGGTCGCCACGAGGCACCGAGGTCGTCGGAGACCTGCACCTGCGGGCCGAACCAGGTCGACGAGGCCCCGGCCAGCAGCCGCGGGCGGCCCTGCGCGTCGCGCACCCGGGTGTCGACCAGGCAGGAGTAGACCTCCTGCATGTCGTGGTGCGGCCCGGTGAAGGACCACTCCGCTCGCCGCTCGTCCGACTCCCCCACCCACAGGCCCTTGCGGGTGCCCACCACCAGCACCGTCCTGCCCTGCGTCTCCTGCGCCATGTCGCTGTCCTCTCCTCGGCGGCCCACCCGTACATTGACCGCGTGGTCGGCCGGAACTCATCGTCGCCCCTCACGCGGGCCGTGTCACCGGTCTGGCTGGTGCTCATCGGGATCGCCTCGGTGCAGCTGGGCGCCAGCGTCGCGAAGTCGATCTTCGACGAGATCGGCCCCACCACCATGGTCTGGCTGCGGCTGGCCTCGAGCGTGCTGGTCCTCGCGCTGGTGGTGCGCCCGCGGCTGCGTGGACGCAGCCGCCGCGACTGGGCCGTGGTCGTGGCCTTCGGGCTGAGCCTGGGGCTGATGAACTGGGCGATCTACCAGTCCTTCGCGCGGATCCCGCTCGGGGTCGCGGTCACCATCGAGTTCATCGGCCCGCTGAGCCTGGCCGTGCTGGGCTCCCGGCGCGCCCGCGACCTGGTGTGGGTGGGGCTGGCCGGGGTCGGGGTGGCGCTGCTGGGCCTCGACGGCGCCGACGTGAACTGGGCCGGGGTCGGGTTCGCGCTGCTGGCCGGCGCCGCGTGGGCGGCCTACATCCTGCTCAGTGCCGAGACCGGGCGGCACTGGCAGGGCGTCGACGGCCTGGTGCTGGCCAGCGCGGTGGCGGCCCTGCTGCTGATGCCGTTCGCGGTCGGGGTCGGCGGCAGCGACCTGCTCGACCCCCGGGTGCTGCTCATCGGCGCCGCCGTGGGCTTGCTGTCGTCGGTGATCCCCTACAGCTGCGAGCTGGTGGCGCTGCGCAGCCTGCGACCGGCCGTGTTCGGCATCCTGATGAGCCTCGAGCCGGCGGCCGCCGCCCTCGCCGGCATCGTCGTGCTGGGCGAGCTGCTCGGCCCGGTGCAGTACGCCGCCGTCGCGTGCGTGGTGCTGGCCAGCATCGGCGCCACCCGCAGCCGACGGCCCGCGGTGCCGGTCGTCGACTGAGCCCGCTCCGCAACCCCGCCCTGACCTGCCTGTTCACGCTCCGGTGACGGCGCGGACTCCCCAGCGACGCCGGAGCGTCCTAGATTCGGCGACGTCCTCGACACCCCGCTTGGAGCCCCCCATGTCCCTGGCACGCCGCGCCGTCCTGCCCGTCCTGGGCCTGGCCGGGGCCGCCCGGCGCTGGCCGGTCGTCGCCCACCAGCGAGCCCAGCACAACGCCATGCTGGCCAGCACCGAGGCGGCCCGGCGGCGGGTGGAGCGCCACGAGGTCGAGCACTACCTCGAGGAGCTCGCGGTCGCCCGCGGCCACGAGCGGCCGCACCCGCCGGCCCAGCCGCGCGCCCACCACGTCTGATCCGCCGCACCACCGTGCCGCCGGTGCGGCACAATCGGCGCCATGTCGACCACCCGGGCCCGCACCTCGACCCCCGCGCTCGCCTTCGACGAGGTGCTCTCCGACGACGGGACGCGCCTGCGCGCCTGGACCAACGACCAGGAGGGGGTGATCGACGGTCCCACGGTGGTGCTGTGCAACGGCCTCGGCACCAACGCCTACGCCTGGCCGGCGCTGCTCGACCCGGGCTGCGGGGTCCGGGTCGTCTCGTGGAACCACCGCGGCGTCGGCGGCTCCGAGCGGCCCAGCGACCGCTCGCACTGCCGCATCGAGGACGTCGTCGACGACGGGCTGTCGGTGATGGACCACTTCGGGATCGACCGGGCGGTGCTGATGGGCTGGTCGATCGGCGTGAACACGATGTTCGAGCTCGCGCTGCGCCACCCCGAGCGGGTCAGCGGCCTCTTCGCGGTCGCCGGGGTCCCCGGCGACACCTTCGCCACCATGCTGGCGCCCCTGCGGGTGCCGCGCCCGCTCGCGCGGCTGCTCACGGTCAACGCCGCCCGGGCGGCCAAGCAGGTGGGCTGCCTGCTGAGCCCGGTCGCGAGCCGGCTGCCGGTCGGCCCGCTGACGATCACGGCGCTGAGCCACAGCGGGTTCATGCTGCCGGTGCGCGATCCCGAGATGGCGGCCCTGGCGGTGCGCGAGTTCCTCTCGACCCCGCTCGACTGGTACTTCCACCTGGCGCTGCGCACCTCCGAGCACGCCCGGGTCTCGCTGCGTCACCTGACGGTGCCGGTCACCTTCGTCGCCGGCACCTACGACCTGCTCGCCGGCGCCCGCGACATGGCCAGCGCCGCCGCGCGGGTCCCGGGGGCGACCTACCACGAGCTGCCCGGCACCCACTTCCTCTCCCTGGAGCACCCCGACGAGGTGCACCGCCTGCTGCTCGAGCTCCTCGAGCGCGCCGCATGAGGCGCCGCCCCGCCCTCGCCCTGGTCGGCGGGCTGCTGGGCGCCCTGGTGCTCGGCGGCTGCCTCGACGAGGGCAACAGCACCGACGTACGGATCCTGGAGACGACCCCCGACGCCACTCCCCTGCCGGCCACCCCGACGCCCAGTGCGACCACCAGTGCGAGCACCAGCCCCACCGCGCCCTCGCAGGCGCCCGGGGCCACGCTGACCCCGGCCGACCGGGAGCCCCGGCTCCTCGGCATCGTGGCCACCGGGCTGTCGGTGCCCTGGGGCCTGGACTTCCTGCCCGACGGCGACGCCGTGGTCACCGAGCGCGACAGCGGGCGGGTGCTGCTGCTGCGCGGCGAGCGACACCGCGTCGTGGTGGCGGGCACCGTCGAGGAGCGGGTCGCCCAGGGCGAGGCCGGCCTGCTCGGCGTGGCGGTCTCCCCCGACTTCGACGACGACCGCCTGCTCTACCTCTACGTCAGCACCGCCGAGGACAACCGGGTGGTGCGGGCGCGGCTCGAGGGGGCGCGGCTCGGCGCGACCGAGCCGGTGCTCACCGGCATCCCCAACGGCTTCATCCACGACGGCGGCCGGCTGCTCTTCGGGCCCGACGGCCACCTCTACGTCTCCACCGGCGACGCCGGCGAGCCCTCCCGGGCCCCCGACCCCGACAGCCTCGGCGGCAAGATCCTGCGGATCACCACCGACGGCGAGCCGGCCCCCGGCAACCCGCGCCCCGACAGCCCCGTCTTCTCCTCGGGGCACCGCAACGTGCAGGGCCTGGCGTTCGTCGGCGACCAGCTGTGGGCCTCGGAGTTCGGCGACAGCACCGCCGACGAGCTCAACCGCATCGACGGCGGGCAGGACCACGGCTGGCCGGCCGTCGAGGGCGTCGGCGACCAGCAGCGCTACGTCGACCCGCAGGTCACCTGGGGCACCGGCGAGGCGTCGCCGTCGGGCCTGGCGCTGGCCTGCGGCCACCTGTGGCTCGGCGCGCTGCAGGGCGAGCGGCTGTGGCGCGTGGAGGTCGGGCCCGACGGCCGCCGGGCCGGCGAGGCGACGGCGTACCTGGTCGGCGAGCACGGCCGGATGCGCAGCGTCGCGCAGGCCCCCGACGGGTCGCTGTGGGTGACGACCAGCAACCGCGACGGGCGCGGCGACCCGGGCCCCGGGGACGACAAGATCCTCAGGATCCGTCCCTGACCCCCGCCACGACGCCGGTCACCGTCGCCCGGCGCGCGGCGCGGCGCAGGACGGCGAGGATCGAGGGGCCCAGCAGCACGATCGCGGCAGTGTTGGTGACCGCGCGCAGGGTGTCCCAGCCACCGGTCGAGGTCAGCAGCGTGTAGACCGCGAAGCGCTGCAGGTTCTCGACCACCGGCGCCCCGGCCACGTAGCTGAGGTCGCCCTCGTGGCCAGGCACCGCGACGCCCAGGATGAAGGGCCACCCGGACAGGTTCATCAGCGCGCCGAAGAGGTAGGCGGCCACGATCCCGTAGACCACGAGCATCGCGATCTCGCCGCGCCCGCGAGGACGGCGCGGCAGCAGGCCCGCGAACATGCCCACCCAGGCGGCCACCAGCATCTGGTAGGGCAGCCACGGGCCGACGCCGGCGGTGACCAGCGCCGAGGCGAACAGGCTGGTGCAGCCCAGCACGAAGCCGAAGCCCGGCCCGAAGACGCGTCCACCCAGCACGAGCAGGAAGAAGACCAGCTCCACCCCGGCGATGCCCGGGGAGATGGCCCGCGCCAGCGCGTTGACGGCGCTGAGCACCCCCAGGACGGCCAGCACCCGCGCGTCGAGACCACCCTCGCTCACCTCGGCCAGCACGACGGCCACCACGATGGGCAGCAGCGCCAGGAAGAGGAAGGGCGGGTCGACCCGGGTGCCCTCGGGCACCCGCAGCAGCAGCGGCCAGACCAGCATCATCAGGCCCGCGAGCGAGGCCAGCGCCAGCACGAGCGCGGAGCGTCGACCGAGCGGCACGGCGTCGACCCGGCCGGGGCGCTGCGTGGCCGGGGCGCTCACACCGGCTCCAGCGCCGCGACGACCTCGTCGACGCGCAGCCACGGCGCACCCAGGACCTTGGTGACCTGGGGGGCGAAGGCGGGCGACTCGACGACGACCCGGCGCGCCGGCCCCGAGGAGACCACCTCGCCCTCGGCCATCACGACCGCGTCGTCGGCCGCCTGCGCCACGAACTCCACGTCGTGGGTGGCCACCAGCACCGCGTGGCCCTCGCCCGCCAGGGCGCGCAGCGTGCGCGACAGCTCGGCCTTGGCGGCGTAGTCGAGGCCGCGGGTGGGCTCGTCGAGCAGCACCACCCCCGGGCGCGCGGCGAGCACCAGGGCCAGCGCCAACGCCAGGCGCTGTCCCTCCGAGAGGTCGCGGGGATGGGCCGCGTCGCCGATGCCGGGCACCAGGCGGTCGAGCAGCTCGCGGCAGGCTCCCGGGGAGCCGTCGGGGTCACCGGCGGCGAGCTCCTCGGCGACGGTCTCGAGGTAGAGCAGGTCGGCGGCGTTCTGCGGCAGCAGGCCGACCAGCGCACGGCGCTGCCCGGAGGGCACCGCGGCCGGGTCGGTGCCGGCGGCCGTGACCGTGCCGGCCGACCGGCGACCGGTCCCCTGGAGCGCCCACAGCAGCGACGACTTGCCGGCTCCGTTGCGGCCCATGAGCGCGGTGACCCGACCGGGCGGCAGCACCAGGTCGACCTCGCGCACCGCCACCTTGGTGCCGTGGCTGACCGTGAGGCCGCGGGCGAGCAGCCCCTGGCCCGCAGGGCTGACGACGGGGGCGGGGTCCTCGGGCGGACGGGCCAGGCGCTGCTGCAGGGGGCGGGCCGCACGTCGGGCCTCGCGCACGCTCAGCGGCAGCGGCGACCAGCCGGCGGCGCGGCCGAGCTCGACGATGGGCGGGGCGACCGGCGAGGTGCGCAGCAGCTCGGCCGGCGGCCCGACCAGGAGCCGGCCGTCGCCGGGCAGCAGGCACATGGCGTCGGCGAACGGCACCACCCGCTCGAGCCGGTGCTCGGCCAGGAGCACCGAGACCCCGAGGTCGTGCACGAGCCGGGTCAAGGTGGCCAGCACCTCCTCGGCGGCGGTGGGGTCGAGCGCCGAGGTGGGCTCGTCGAGCACCAGCAGCCGCGGGTGCATGGTCAGCACCGAGCCGATGGCCACCCGCTGCTGCTGCCCGCCCGAGAGGGTGCGCAGGTCGCGGGCGCGCAGCTCGGCGATGCCGAGCAGGTCGAGGGTCTCCTCGACGCGGCGGCGCATCGTCTCGGCGGGCAGCCCCAGCTGCTCCATGCCGTAGGCCAGCTCCTCCTCGACGGTGTCGGTGACGAAGCCCCGGGCCGGGTCCTGGCCGACGTAGCCGATGGCGTGGGCGCGCTCACGCGGCGGGCGGTGCACGATGCTCTCGCCGTCGAGCAGCACGTCACCCTCGAGGTGGCCGCCCGAGAAGCGCGGCACGAGGCCGGTGACGATCCCGAGCAGGGTCGACTTGCCGACGCCGGTGGGCCCGGAGACCACGACGAGCTCGCCCTCCTCGACCACCAGGTCGACCGAGCCGAGGACGCGCCGGGCCTCGGTGCCGGGCCCCGGCTCGTAGGAGAACCCGACGCCGCGCAGCTCCATCATGCGAGGGCCCCCCGCCTGGCCGGCGGCGCCACCAGGCCACCGGCACCGGCCACCAGGGCGGCCGCCAGCGCTGCCGCGCTCACGGTCGGCACGGCGTCCAGCGGCGGGTGCGCGATCGCGACCTGGGCCTGGGCGACCCAGAGACCGAGGGCGCCGGCCCCCACGCCCGAGACGGCGACGACCAGGTCGGGCCAGCGCCAGCGGTCGGCCCGGTAGCGGGTGCGCTGGACCCGTCGCCCGGCCGTGGCCAGCCCGGCCACCGCGAGCAGCACCCCCAGCCCCAGCATGGGCAGGGCCAGCACCCGTGGCGCCGTGGTGTCGAGCAGCGCGTAGGTGCCCACGCAGACGCCGACGAGCCCGGCGACCATCAGCGCGCCGGTGAGCAGCCGGGTCCCCCGGCCCTGGTCGGGCAGCCGGCCGTAGCCGCGGGCGTCCATGCCGGCCGCCATCGCCAGCGAGCGGTCGAGGGCATCCTCGAGCACCGGCACCAGGGAGCGGCGCAGCAGCCCGATGCGGCCCTCCGCGCCCGCGCGCAGACCCTGGGCCGCGCGCACCCGGCGCACCGAGTCGGCCAGCTGGGGCAGCACCGTCACCGCCACCACCAGCGCCGTGCCGATCTCGTAGAGCGCGGGCGGCACCGAGCGCAGCAGCCGCTTGGGGTTGGCCAGCGAGTTCGCGGCGCCGACGCACACGACGATGCTGGCCAGCCGCATGCCGTCGTAGAGGCCCGCCAGGAGGGCCTGGGAGGTCAGCGGCCCGAGCAGGGCGATGCCCGCGGCCACGTCGGGCAGCGGGACCTCGGGCAGGTCGAGCAGCACCGGCCCGCCGGCGTACCCGCCGCCGAGCAGGATGCGGAAGAGCACCCGGACGACCACGATGGCCGCACCGAGCCACAGGTAGAGCCGGAAGGAGCGTGCCCAGGGCTGGTCGGAGCGGCGGGACGAGACGACCAGGGCGGCGACCCCGACCAGGAGCAGGAGGCTCAGGGGGTTCGTGGTCCCCGAGGCTGCGGCGGCCAGGCCGATGGCCCAGACCCACCAGGCCACCGGGTGCAGGTCGCGCGGCAGCCGGGCGTTGCCGCCCGCGGGACGCCGGTCGGGAGGCTCCGCGACCGGGCTCTCGGTGCCGCTCGCGGGCGTCAGGACGCTCACGGCGACCCCGACTCGCAGCGCTCGGCCCGCAGGTGCTCGAGCGCGGGGGCGGCCTGGGCGGTGGCGCGGCGCCACTGGTCGCGCTCGGGCACGGCGATGCGCCCGCTCGGCGGCAGCGAGGCGAAGGCCTCCTGCGAGTAGGCGACGGCGCCCGCCTCGCGCTCCCCCTCGGCCACCTGGACCGCCGCCAGCCACTGGGCTGCCCGTGCGGCCTCCTCGCAGGCGCCGAGCCGGCCCAGCACCCAGCCGGCCAGTCCGGTGGAGTTGGAGCTCGCGACCGGATCTCCGGCGCCCGGCTCGGCGACGAGGCTGCCGTCGGCGTCCTGCTGCTCGACGAGCCATCCCTGCGCGCGCCGCAGCGCCTCCCGGACCTCGGCCGGAGGCTCCTCCAGCTCCAGCAGCGCCAGCACGACCAGCGCCGTCGCGTCGGTGTCGGGAGCGCTGCGCCCCTCGGGGTCGCCGCCGTCGCAGGACTGGTCGCGGGCGGTCGCGTCCTCGGTGAGCAGCAGCCGGAACCAGCCGCCTGCGCACTGCTGGTCGAGCAGGTACGCCGTCACGGGCGCGGCGGCCGGCGAGCCGACGGCCTCGAGGGCGTGGGCGCCGAAGGCCTGGCCGATGGTGTTGGCGACGTCGGCGCCCGGGGCGCTGTCCTGCAGCCTCCCGGCGGAGACCGGCCGGGTGCTGACCAGGCCCTCGAGCCGCTCCACCAGGTCGACGCCACCGAAGGAGGTGGGCTCCCCGCCGGACAGGACGGCGAAGGACGCCAGCTTGGCCACCGCGCCGGAGTAGAGACCCTCGGTGCCGCCGGTGGTGTAGTCCTCGACCGATCCCTCGAGGGCTCCCGCGACCTGCTGCACGACCGGCTCGTGCCCGCCGAGCGCGCGCAGCGCCAGGGCCACGTCGATGCCCAGGCCGTGGTCGTCGAAGTCGTACTGCTCGTTGCGCACGACGCCGTCGTCGACCTGGGCGGCGAGCCAGTCGGCGGCGAGCGCCGCCTCGGCCGGCTGCTCGACCTGGGGCTCTCGGGGCTCGGCCTGCTGCTCGTCCTGCTCGCCGGCGCCGCAGGCGGTCAGGGCCAGCAGGGTCGCGGCCAGGACGGTGGCCAGGGCGGTGCCTGGGTGTCGGCTCCTCACGGGGCTCCCCTCCGCTGCACGCGGCGGCGACCCGGTGGAGCGGGGGCGACACCGCTGCGGTCCTCGACAGCGTGTGATCGGTGCGCGGCACGCGGGTGCTCCGGCTCGCCGCCTGCCGGCGGCCTACGGTTGCGGGTCAGCGCCGGACTTAGACCGGCTTCCCCCGACGTGCGCGGGTGTGTGGTTGGTGCTGGGAGCATACCGCCGCCGGGGCCCGACGGCGGCATGCGTCCCTCAGCCCCTGCGGCGACGGCGTACGACGGCGAGGCCGGCCAGGCCCGCGCCCAGCAGGACCAGCACCGCCGGGGCCACCCAGACCGGGAGCCCGGCGGGGTCGTCGACGGGCGCGGCGGTCGGCTCGGTGCCGTCGAGGTCGACGACGGTGTCCTGGTCGTCGGTCTCCGTCTCGGTCTCCTCGTCGGTGTCCTCGTCGGTGTCCTCGTCGTCCTGACCGGCGCGGTCGGCCTTCCCCTGCTTCCCCGACTTCCGGCGGTCCTTCTCGGCGCCCCCGGTCGTGTCGGCCTTCCCGGTCCCCGCCTGCTGGGAGGGCCCGTCCTCGGGCGTCTCCTCGCCGGCGCCGGCCCCGGCGCTGGCCGACCCCGCGGTGGGTGCCGGTGCGGCCGGGGACGTGCCGCCCTGGCTGCCCTGGCCGCCCTGGCTGCTCGGGCTCGGGCTGGGGCTCGGGCTCGGGGCCTTCGGCGGGGCGGTGCCGGGCTGCACCTGGCCGGACTGGTCGTCCCAGGCGAAGCCGACCGAGCCGCCCTCGGGGATCTTCAGCTGGTCGACGCCGAGGCTGGCATAGCTCCACGAGCCCGACGAGCCGTCGGACCACCACAGCGACCAGTAGGCCTCGGAGGGCGAGGCGTTGACGCACGGGTCGCTCGCCGGCACCTGCTGCACCCGGCAGACGAAGCCCGGCTGGTTGCGCGCCCGGGTCAGCTCGACCCCGGCGGCCCCCAGGACGGTGGCGGCGCTGCTGCCACCCTTGCCGCTGACGCACCCGGTCTGCTGTCCCCCGCCGAGGCCCTTGAAGTCGACGACGACCGAGACACCGGCGCCGCCGCAGGTGGCGGCGGTGGCGGCCGGCGCGCCGACCACGAGCCCCGCCGTCGTCACGCCGAGCGCGACGACGACGGAGCCCATGACCGAGCCCATGACCGAGCCCAGCACCGACAGGGTGCTGGAGGGGCGCAGGCTCACGCCTTGCACTCGACCTTGCGCAGGTTCTCCAGCGCGGGCGCGGCCTGGGCGGTGGCGCGGTGCCACTGGTCGCGGGTGTCGACGCCGATGCCCTGCTTCTTGCCCTGCAGGAAGGCGGCGCGGTCGTAGGCGATGGCGCCCTTCTCGACGCCCAGCGCCTTGTCGCGGCCGCCGGCCTGCTGCTTCTTGACCCACTGCGCGGCCTGCTGCGCCTTGCCGCAGAGACCCGCGTCGCCCAGCGCCCACCCGGCCAGGCCGGTGCTGTTGGAGTTCACCCCGGCGTCGGGGCCACCGTCGAAGGCTCCGCCGTCGCTCTGCTGGGCGACCAGCCACGCGGTGGCGTCGTCGATCGCGGCGGCGACCTCGGCCGAGGGGTCCGCGACCTCGAGCAGGTTGAGCACCACCAGCGAGGTCACGTCGGCGCCCTGGTCGGGGTCGCCGGGGGCCGCGTCGCAGCCCTGCTCGTCGGCGTCGACGGCGGCGAAGGAGAGCCGGAAGTAGCCGGCCTCGCACTGCTGCTGCAGCAGGTACGACGTCACCGGCGCGGCCTGCTCGGAGCCCACCGCGTGCAGCGCCTGCGCGGCGAAGGACTGGCCGATGCTGTTGGCGAAGTCGCCGTAGTCGGAGCGGTCCTGCAGGCGGCCCTCGGAGGGCGCGTCCGTGGAGACCAGGCCCTCGAGGCGCTCCACCAGGTCGACCCCACCGAAGTCGGCGGGGTCGCCGCCGGTACGGACCACGAAGGAGGCCAGCTTGGCCGTGGCGCCGGAGTAGGCGCCATCCGCCTCCCCGCCGGTGGTGTAGCTGTCGACGGCCTCGGCGAGGGCCGCGGAGATCTTCGAGACCTTGCGGGCCTTGAGACCCTGGGCGCGCAGGGCGAGACCGGTGTCGATGCTCAGGCCGTAGTCGTTGAACTCGTACTGCTCGTTGACGGCGACGCCGCCGTCGAGCTGGCCGGCCAGCCAGCCGGCCGCGGCCTGCTGCTTGTCGGCCGGTCCGGCGACGGCGGGCGTGGCGGTGGCCACGACGGCCAGGGTGGTGGCGGCGGCGCCGGCGACGAGCGCCGCACCGCGGGTGAGCGGGTGCTTCACGGGGTTCCCCTCCGCTGCAGGCAGCGGCGACGACCCCGCGCGGCGGGGACGACACCGCTGCGGTCCTCGACAGCGTGTGATCGGTACGCGCCGCGCGGGTGCTCCGGCTCACCGCCCCGGGGCGGTCTACGGTTGCGGGTCAGCGCCGGACTTCGACCGGCTTCCCCCTGCGTGGGCGTGCATGTGTGGTTGGTGAGCGGAGCGTACCGCCGCCGGGGCCCGGCGGCGGCACCGCGTCCGTCAGGCGAGCTTCTCGAGCACCAGCTCGCGCACCCGGGCGGCGTCGGCCTGCCCGCGCATCTGCTTCATCACCGCGCCGATGAGGGCACCGGCGGCGGCGTGCTTGCCGTCGCGGATCTTGTCGGCGACGTCGGGGTTGGCCGCGATCGCCTCGTCGACGGCGGCGTTGAGCGCACCCTCGTCGGAGACGATGGCCAACCCGCGGGAGGCGACGATCTCGTCGGGGGTGCCCTCGCCGGCCAGCAGGCCGTCGAAGACCTGGCGCGCCAGCTTGTCGTTGAGGGAGCCCTCGTCGACCAGCGCCTGCACCCGGGCCACGTCGAGCGGCGTGACCCCCAGGTCGGCGATCTCGGTGCCGGAGTCGTTGGCGCGGCGCGCCATCTCGCCCAGCCACCACTTGCGCGCGGCCTGCGGGGGGCAGCCGGCCGCCACGGTGGCCTCGACGAGCCCGAAGGCGCCGGCACCGACCGTGTCGCGCATCTCCATGTCGGAGAAGCCCCAGTCGGCCTGGAGCCGGGCGCGCTTCTGCGTCGGGTTCTCCGGCAGCGTGGCCCGCAGCTCCTCGACCCACTCGCGGGTCGGCGCGACCGGGACGAGGTCGGGCTCGGGGAAGTAGCGGTAGTCGTCGGCGTCGGACTTCTCGCGGCCGCTGGTGGTCACGCCGGTGTCCTCGTGCCAGTGCCGCGTCTCCTGCAGGATCGAGCCGCCCGAGCCCAGGATGCCGGCGTGGCGCTGCATCTCGAAGCGCACCGCCCGCTCCACCGAGCGGAAGGAGTTGACGTTCTTGGTCTCGGTGCGGGTGCCGAGCACCCCGCTGCCCTTCGGGGCCAGCGACAGGTTGACGTCGGCGCGCAGGTTGCCCTGGTCCATCCGGGCCTCGGAGACCCCGAGCGCGACGATCAGCTCACGCAGCTGCTGCACGTAGGCGCGCGCCACCGCCGGTGCCTTCTCCCCCATGCCCGTGATCGGCTTGGTGACGATCTCGATCAGCGGGATGCCGGCGCGGTTGTAGTCGACCAGCGAGTAGTCGGCACCGTGGATGCGCCCGGTGGCGCCACCCACGTGCAGCGACTTGCCGGTGTCCTCCTCCATGTGCGCACGCTCGATCTCGACCCGGAAGGTCTCGCCCTCGACCTCGACGTCCATCCAGCCCTCGAACGCGATCGGCTCGTCGTATTGGCTGGTCTGGAAGTTCTTCGGCATGTCGGGGTAGAAGTAGTTCTTGCGCGCGAAACGGCACCACTCGGCGATCTCGCAGTTGAGGGCCAAGCCGATGCGGATCGCCGACTCGACCGCCACCCGGTTGACCGCCGGCATCGCGCCGGGCAGGCCCAGGCAGGTCGGGCAGACCTGGGTGTTCGGCTCGGCGCCGAATCCGGTGGGGCAGCCGCAGAACATCTTCGTGGCCGTGTTGAGCTCGACGTGCACCTCGAGGCCCAGCGCGGGGTCGTAGGCGGCGAGCACGTCGGTGAAGGGCACGAGGGTCTCGGTGGCGCTCATCGGGCCGCTCCTTCCAGGGTGGGGGCCTTGTCGAGCAGCGGGCCGCCCCACTGCGCCTCGAGGGCCGCCTCGAGCGCCGCGCCGACCCGGTAGAGCCGGTCGTCGGCCAGCGCCGGGGCCAGCACCTGGAAGCCGGTGGGCAGCCCGTCCTCGTCGGCCAGCCCGCTGGGCACCGAGATGCCCGGCACGCCGGCGAGGTTGGCGGGGATCGTCGCGAGGTCGTTGAGGTACATCGCGAGCGGGTCGTCGAGCTTCTCGCCGAGCTTGAAGGCGGTGGTCGGCGCGGTCGGGCTGACCAGCACGTCGACCTTCTCGAAGGCCGCCTCGAAGTCGCGCGAGATCAGGGTGCGCACCCGCTGGGCGGTGCCGTAGTAGGCGTCGTAGTAGCCGCTCGAGAGGGCGTAGGTGCCCAGGATGATGCGGCGCTTGACCTCGTCGCCGAAGCCGGCGTCGCGGGTCGCGCGCATGACCTCCTCGGCCGACGGCGACTCGACGCCCTCGGGCAGCACCCGCAGGCCGTAGCGCATCGCGTCGAACTTGGCGAGGTTGGAGGACGCCTCGCAGGGCATCACCAGGTAGTAGGTGGCCAGCGCGTGCACGAAGTGCGGGCACGAGACCTCCACGACCTCGGCGCCGGCCTGGGTCAGCAGCTCCAGGGACTCCTGGAAGCGGGCCAGGACCCCGGCCTGGTAGCCCTCGCCCGAGAGCTCGGTGATGACGCCGACCTTGAGGCCCGACAGGTCCCCGGCCGCGCCCTGGCGGGCCGCCTCGACCAGCGGCGGCAGCGGCTGGTCGACCGAGGTGGAGTCGAACGGGTCGTGCCCGCCGATGATCTCGTGCAGCAGCGCCGCGTCGAGCACGGTGCGCGTCACCGGGCCCACCTGGTCGAGCGAGTTGGCCATCGCGACCAGCCCGTAGCGCGAGACGCCGCCGTAGGTCGGCTTGACGCCCACGGTGCCGGTGACCGCGCCGGGCTGGCGGATCGAGCCGCCGGTGTCGGTGCCCAGCGCCAGCGGCGCCTGGAAGGAGGCCACGGCCGCGGCCGAGCCGCCGCCCGAGCCGCCGGGGATCCGCTCGAGGTCCCAGGGGTTGTGCGTGGGGCCGTAGGCGGAGTGCTCGGTGGAGGAGCCCATCGCGAACTCGTCCATGTTGGTCTTGCCCAGGATCGGCAGGCCGGCGGCCTTGAGGCGCGCGACGACCGTGGCGTCGTACGGCGGCAGCCAGCCCTCGAGGATCTTGGAGCCGCAGGTCGTCGGCAGCCCGGTGGTGGCCAGCACGTCCTTGACCGCCACGGGGACCCCGTCGAGCGCGGAGGCGGGGGTGCCGGCGGCGCGGCGGGCGTCGGACTCGGCGGCCTGCGCCAGCGCGCCCTCGGCGTCGACGTGGAGGTAGGCGTGCACGAGGCCGTCGACGGCGGCGATCGCGTCGAGGGCGGCGCGGGTCAGCTCGACGGAGGTGGTCTCACCGGCCGCCAGCGCGCGCGCCATCTCGTCGGCGCTGGCGCGGCCCAGGTCGGCGCTCACTGCTCGTCCCCCAGGATCCGCGGCACCATGAAGCGCTGCTCCTCGGAGGCCGGGGCGCCGGCGAGGGCCTCCTCGGCGCTCAGGCCGGGCCTGACGACGTCCTCGCGGAAGACGTTCGTCAGCGGCAGCGGGTGCGAGGTCGGCGGCACGTCGGCGCCGGCCACCTCGCTGATCGAGGCGACCGAATCGAGGATGACCGACAGCTGGGGTGCCAGGTGGTCGAGCTCGTCGTCGGACAGGTCGATCCGGGCCAGGGTCGCCAGGTGGGCGACCTCGTCACGGGTGATCTCGGGCATGGGCGCCATCCTAGGAGGCGCCGCGGCGACCACCCGACCGGGTGGGTCGGCCCGAGAAGGCCCGCTTCACGACATCCTTCCTTAGGCTGGGCCCCGGCAGCACCCTGGCTGGAGACCTGGCACGGCACCTGGAGGCACGATGACGGCGACGACGCGCGAGCGCCCGGCGCGCCTGCTGGCCGACTCGCGCTCCGCCGAGCCCCGTGCCCGACTGGCCCAGGCGGTCAGCCGGGCCGACTTCCTGCTGCGCCTCTCGCGCAACGTCTCGGCCGTGCAGAACCCCGACCGCGGCCTCGAGGCGCTCGTCGAGCTGCTGCTCGACGAGGTCGTCGACGTCGCCCAGGTCGTGGTCCGCTCCGGCCCCCACCACCTGGTCTGCAGCGGCACCCACCTCGACGAGCCGACCACCGTGCGCCGGCCGCTGGCCGACCCGCTGCCGCGCGACAGCGCGGCGACGATGGAGACCGGGCTCGGCGCCGAGGTCGTGCTCCCGCGCAGCGGCCCGGGGAGAGGTGAGGCGCTGCGCTCGGTGGTCGTCGACGACGACCTCGCCGCCCGCCTCGAGCGCAGCGAGGTCGAGCTGCTGGCGGTGCTGCCGCTGTCCGCGCGCGGACGCACGCTCGGCTCCCTGGTCGTGGGCCGTGACCGGGGCAGCGACTTCTCCGGCTCGCAGGCGTTCCTGGCCGACCTCACCGAGCGGATCGGCGTCGGCCTCGACGCCACCCTGCTCGTCGCCGAGAGCCGCTACGTCGCCGACGTGCTGCGCCGCTCGCTCGCCCCCGGCCGGGTGCCCGAGGTCCCCGGCCTGCAGATCGCCACCCACGTGCGCGTGGCCCACGAGTCCCAGGCCGTCGGCGGCGACTTCTTCGACGTGCTCCACGACCCCGAGCACCCCGACGACCTGGTGCTGCTGTGCGGCGACGTGACGGGCAAGGGCGTCGAGGCCGCGGTGCACGCGCGCCGCATCCGCAACGCCGTGCGCACCACGTCGCTGGTGCACGACTCCCCCGGCGCCGTGCTCGCGCTGACCAACCGGGTGCTGGTGCTCGAGGCCGACCAGGACGACGAGTTCAGCGAGCGGCTCGCCACCGCCGTCTGCGGCCGGTTGAGCCGCGACGGCGACGAGCTGGGCGTGACGCTGGCCGGCGCCGGGCACCCCGACGCCCTGCTGCTGCGCGCCGACGGCCGGGTCGAGGCGATGCCCGGCGAGGGCGTGGCCCTGGGCCTGCTGCCGGGCGCCGAGTTCCCCGAGACGACCGCCTCGATGCACCCCGGCGACACGCTGGTGCTCTACACCGACGGGGTCACCGAGGCCCGCGGCGCCGACGACCTCTTCGGCCAGGAGCGCCTCGAGGCCACGCTGGCCACGGTCGCCGGCATGCCCGCCACCGCGGTCGTGGAGGCGGTGGCACTGGCCGTCTCCGACCACCTCGGCGAGCGCGCCCACGACGACATCGCGCTCGTGGTGCTGCACCGCGAGCCCGTGGTCGGCGCGTGAGCGCCCCGGTCACCGAGTCGGCCGCGCCGCACCGCGACGACTACTGGGCCGCGGTCTCGGTCGGCGACGCCGACGGCGCGCACGCGGTGGCGGCCCGCGCCCTGGCCGACGGCACCGACGTCGAGACCTTCCTGCAGGAGGTCGTCGTCGAGGCGCAGCGTCGCGTGGGCGAGCTGTGGGCCACCAACGACTGGAGCGTGGCCCAGGAGCACGCGGCCACCGCCGTCTCCGAGGCGGTGGTGCGCCGGCTCGCCGACACCCTGCCCGGCGGCTCCGGTCCCCTGCTGCTGGTCGGCTGCGCCGAGCGGGAGTGGCACGCCATGCCCGCCCTGGTGCTGACCACCACCCTGCGCGCCCGGGGGCTCGACGCGGTGCACACCGGTGCCTCCACCTCGCGCGACGAGCTCGTCTCCGCCATCCTCGACCGAGGCCCCCGCGCGGTGCTGCTCAGCGCCTCGCTGTCCTCGTCGCTGCCCCGGCTGCGCCGCCAGGTCGAGGCGGTGCGCGGCACCGGCACGCCCGTGGTCGTCGGTGGGCGGGCGTTCACGGGCGGCGAGCGGTGGCGCACGCTCGGCGCGACGGCGTACGCCGCGTCGCCAGCGCACGCGGTGGCGGTGCTGGCCGACCTGCCGCGCCACGTCGGCCCCGCCGTCCCGCTGGCGCACCCGGGCGCGACCGAGTCGCGCACCCTGCAGGCCGCCGCCGACCGGGTCGTGCGCGACGTGCTGGCGGCCCTCGACCTGGGCAACCTGGCGCTGCCGCCCGACGACTGGCGGGTGGTGCTGGCCACGCACACCCCGCACGTCGTCGACTCGGTGGCCAGCGCGCTGCTCTGCGACGACGCCTCGGTGCTCGTCGAGGCCCGCGCCTGGCTGGACGAGGTCGTCACCGGTCGCGGCGGCGACCCGGCCGCGGTGGGCAGGCTGTGGGAGGCGCTGGCCCACGAGCTGCGCGACTTCCCGGTGGCGCTGGCGATGCTGCGCTCCTGAGCGGTCAGTCCACCCGTGGGGGTGGGGCGCCGCGACCTACCGTTGAAGTTGAAGAGTGAATCATTCCTCGACCTCATCGGGAGTCTCCGCATGACCAAGATCGCGATCGTCTACTACTCCTCCTACGGCAGCGTCCACGCGCTCGCCGAGCGCGCCGCCCAGACCGCCGAGAAGGCCGGCGCCGAGGTGCGGCTGCGCCACGTCGCCGAGACCGCCCCCAAGGAGGTCTGGTCCTCGGTCGAGGGCTGGGCCGCCCATCGCGCCGAGGTCGAGGACCGCCCGGTCGCCGAGCCCGACGACATGGCGTGGGCCGACGTCGTGCTGCTCGGCTCCGGCACCCGCTACGGCAGCGTCACCAGCCAGCTGCAGTCCTTCATCGACACCCTCGGCCCGCTGTGGGCCGAGGGCAAGCTGGCCGACAAGGTCTACGCCGGCTTCACCGCCAGCCAGACCGCCCACGGCGGCCAGGAGACCACCCTGCTCTCGATGCTGACCACCTTCGTGCACCTCGGCGGCATCATCGTGCCCCCGGGCTACACCGACCCGATCAAGTTCACCGACGGCAACCCCTACGGCGTGGGCAAGGTCACCGGGGCCTCCGCGGAGCTCACCGACGACGACCACGCGGCGATGGACCACCTCGTCGAGCGGGCCCTGCGCATCGGCGCCAAGCTCGCCGCCTGAGCCGACCGCTCCCTCCGGGCTCCCCGGGGCCGCTCAGGCCTCCGGGGGGCCCTGCTCCAGCAGTGACTTGAACCCGTCCTCGTCGAGGACCGGCACCCCCAGCTGCTCGGCCTTCTCGGCCTTCGAGCCCGCGTTGTCGCCGACGACGACGAAGTCGGTCTTCTTCGACACCGACCCCGCGGCCTTGCCGCCCCGCGAGAGGATCGCCTCCTTCGCCGAGTCGCGGCTGAAGTCGACCAGCGAGCCGGTGACCACGACCGTGAGGCCCTCGAGGGTGCGCGGCACCGACTCGTCGCGCTCGTCGGCCATCGTGACCCCGGCCGCCTCCCAGGCCTCCACGATGCGGCGGTGCCACGCGACGTCGAACCACTCGATGACCGCGGTCGCGATCGTGGGCCCCACTCCCTCGGCGGCGGCCAGCTCGTCCTCCCCCGCCTCGCGGATGCGCTGCATCGACCCGAACTCCTGGGCCAGCGCCCGCGCGGCGGTCGGGCCCACGTGGCGGATCGAGAGCCCGACCAGCACCCGCCACAGCGGCACCTGCCTGGCCCGGTCGAGGTGGTCGAGGAGCCGCTGCCCGTTGGCCGAGAGCACCCGGCCGTCGGTGGCCAGGTCGGTCTCGGTGCGCTTGGCCGCGCGGGTGAAGAGCTCGGTGCGCAGCAGGTGCTGCTCGGTCAGCGCGAAGACGTCGCCCTCGTTGGTGATCACGCCCGCCTCGAGCAGCGCCGAGGCGGCCTCGTAGCCCAGGCCCTCGATGTCGAAGGCGCCGCGCCCGGCCACGTGGAAGACCCGCTCGCGCACCTGGGCGGGGCACTGCTCGTGGTTGGGGCAGCGCAGGTCCTTGTCGCCCTCCTTCTGCTCGGCGAGCTCGGTGCCGCAGGCCGGGCAGTGCGTCGGCATCACCCAGGGCTCCAGGCCCTCGGGGCGCAGCGCCAGCACCGGGCCGAGGATCTCGGGGATCACGTCGCCGGCCTTGCGCAGGATCACGGTGTCGCCGGGGCGCACGTCCTTGCGGCGCACCTCGTGGGCGTTGTGCAGGGTGGCGTTCTCGACCGTCGAGCCGGCCACCCGGGTGGGCACCATGACGCCGTACGGCGTGACGCGGCCGGTGCGCCCGACGTTGACGCGGATGTCGAGCAGCTCGGCGTTGACCTCCTCGGGCGGGTACTTGAAGGCGATCGCCCAGCGTGGCGCGCGGCTGGTGGAGCCCAGGCGCCGCTGGTCGCTGACCGCGTCGACCTTGACCACCACGCCGTCGATCTCGTGCTCCACGTCGTGGCGGTGCTCCCCGTGGTGGGCGATGAGCTCCTCCACCTCGGCGAGGGTGCCCAGGACCGTGGCCCGCTCGCTGGTGGGCAGCCCCCAGGCCTGCAGCGCGCGGTAGGCCTCGGACTGCGAGAGGGGCTCGAAGCCACGGCGTGCGCCGACGCCGTGGCAGACCATGCCCAGGGCGCGGGTCGCGGTGACGCGGGGGTCCTTCTGGCGCAGCGATCCGGCGGCGGCGTTGCGGGGGTTGGCGAAGACCGGCTTGCCGGCCTCGGTCATCGCCTCGTTGAGCCGCTCGAAGGCGGCCACCGGCAGGAACACCTCGCCGCGCACCTCCACCAGCTCGGGCACCGGGAACTCGTCGGTGCCGGTGAGGCGGTGCGGGATGGTGTCGATGGTCTTGACGTTGGGCGTCACGTCCTCGCCGGTGCGGCCGTCGCCGCGGGTCAGGGCCCGCACCAGCCGGCCCTGCTCGTAGAGCAGGTTGATGGCCAGCCCGTCGACCTTCAGCTCGCACAGCAGCGCCGGGTCGTCGACGCCGTCGCGGCGCAGCCGCTCGTGCCAGGCCGCCAGCTCCTCGTAGGAGAAGGCGTTGTCGAGGCTCTGCATCGGCTCGAGGTGGTCGACGGCGGTGAACAGCGTCGACACCGCTCCCCCGACCTGCTGGGTCGGCGAGTCGGGCGTGCGCAGCTCGGGGTAGGCCTCCTCGAGCTCCTCCAGGCGCCGCATCCGGGCGTCGAAGTCGGCGTCGTCGATCGTCGGGCTGTCCAGCACGTAGTAGCGCCAGCGCGCGTCGTTGATGTCCTCCGCCAGGCGGCGGTGCTCCTCGCGGGCCTCGTCTCCGGGCGGGGTGGGGTCGCTCATGGGGACATCCTGCCCGGTGCCGGGGACACCCACGGGTGCGGCCTGGATGCGGCCGGCTACCCCAGGTTCGCCAGGTTGTCGGCGACGGTGCGGCTCAGCGCCAGCGCCCGCCGCGACCAGTCGTACGACGCCCCGGCCAGGCCGCAGGTCGGCGAGACGCCGAGGCGGCCCGAGGCGGGGTCGAGGCCGAGCATGTCGAGCCAGCGCACGACGCGCTGGGTCAGGGCGGTGTCGCTGACCGCGCCCTCGGGGTCGGTGCTGGGCACCAGCCCCAGGACGACCGCGTCGCCCGCCTCGAGCGCCTCGGCGAGCACGTCGTGGTCGGCGGCGCCCAGCTGGTCGACGTCGACCAGGAGCCCCCGGGCGCCGGCGCCGCGCAGGAGGGCCAGCGGGGTGCCGGCCGCGCAGGAGTGCACCCAGGGCTCCGCGCCCTCGGCGACGACCGCTGCCATGACCGTCTCGAGCAGCGCGGAGGCCTCGGGCGGATGCACGGCGCGGTGCCGCCCGAAGCCCGACGCGGTCGGGACCGCCGCGGCCAGCACCGAGGCCAGCGCGGGCTCGTCGAGCTGGACGACCAGGGAGGCCGCCGCCGGCATCCGGCGGCGCACGTCGCGCACGTGGTCACGCAGGCCCTCGGCCAGCGCCTCGGCGAGGTCGCGCCGCGCCCCGTGGTCGCCGAGCACGCGGTCGCCGCGCGGCTTCTCCACCGTGGCGGCGAGGGTCCAGGGGCCGGCGACCTGCAGCTTCACGACACCGGCGTACCCCTGGCCGAGCTCCTCGAGGGCGTCGAGGTCCTGGGCCAGCAGGCTGCGGGTGCGGCGGTGGTCGAGCCCGGGGCTGCCGGAGCCCCCGGTGAGGCGCCACCCGGCGGGCTGCAGGTCGACGTCGAGCCCCGCCAGGACGGCCAGGGTGCGCCCGGTCATGGTGGCGGCGGGGCCGCGACCGGGCTGCTCGGGCACGGCCGCGAGGTCGGGCAGCCGGTCGAGCACGACCTTGACCGCCTCGCGGTAGCCCGCGCCCGTCGTCTCGTCGCCGGGCATCGACCCGATCGCCGTCGCCAGCACGCTCATGGCTCTCCCCCGGTCTCGCTGATGGTGGCCGAGCCGACGACGCGGCTGCCGTCGTAGACGACGACCGCCTGCCCCGGCGCGATGCCGTACGCCGGCTCGCCCAGCTCGACGTCGACGCCCTCGCCGCCGACGACCACCCGGGCCGGCAGCTCGGCACCGTGGGCGCGCAGCTGCACGCTCACCGCCGGGCCCTCGAGACGGGTGGGGCGGGTGCCGCACCAGCGCGGGCGGATGCCGCGCAGCCGGTGCACGGCCAGCCGCTCGCGCGGGCCCACGCGCACGGTGCCGGTGACCGGCTCGATGTCGAGCACGAAGCGGGGCTTGCCGTCGGGGGCCGGCCGGCCGATCCGCAGGCCCTTGCGCTGGCCGATGGTGAAGCCGTAGGTGCCGTCGTGGCGCCCGAGCTCCTCGCCGGTGGCGTCGTCGACCACGGCGCCGCCGTGGTTGGGAGCCCGCTCGCCCAGCTTCTCGCGCAGCCAGCCGGCGTTGTCGCCGTCGGCGACGAAGCAGATGTCGTGGCTGTCGGGCTTGTCGGCCACCAACAGGCCGCGCTCGGCCGCCTCGGCGCGCACGTCGGTCTTGGTCGAGCCGCCGAGCGGGAAGAGCGAGTGCTGCAGCTGGCGCTGGTCGAGGACCCCGAGCACGTAGGACTGGTCCTTGCCGTGGTCGAGGGCGCGGTGCATCTCCACGAGCCCGTCGCCACCGGTGCGCAGCTGCGCGTAGTGCCCGGTGACGACCGCGTCGAAGCCGAGCGCGAGCGCCTTGTCGAGCACCGCGGCGAACTTGATCTTCTCGTTGCAGCGCAGGCACGGGTTGGGGGTGCGCCCGGCGGCGTACTCGTCCATGAAGTCCTCCACCACGTCCTCGTGGAAGCGCTCGGACATGTCCCAGACGTAGAACGGGATGCCGATCACGTCGGCGGCGCGGCGCGCGTCGTTGCTGTCCTCGATGGTGCAGCAGCCCCGCGCGCCCGAGCGGTACGACGCCGGGTTGCGCGAGAGCGCGAGGTGGATGCCGGTCACGTCGTGGCCGGCCTCGACGGCGCGGGCTGCGGCGACCGCGGAGTCCACGCCGCCCGACATCGCGGCCAGGACCCGCATCAGAGCCGGACCCCGCGGGCCCGCTCGACGCAGGCGCCGATCGCGCCGACCAGGGCCGCCACGTCGGCCTCGGTAGAGGTGTGGCCCAGCGAGAAGCGCAGCGAGCTGCGGGCCGCGGCGTCCTCGCGGCCCATCGCCAGCAGCACGTGGGAGGCCTGCGGCACGCCGGCCGAGCAGGCCGAGCCGGTGGAGCACTCGATGCCGCGGGCGTCGAGGAGCATCAGCAGCGAGTCGCCCTCGCAGCCGGGGAAGGACAGGTGCACGTTGCCGGGCAACCGCTCGGCGTCCCAGGCGTCGGGGCCGGGGCCGTTGAGCACCGCGTCGGGCACGACCTCGCGCACGCCGGCGACCAGCCGCTCGCGCAGGCCCGCCATCCGCGCCGCGTGCTCGGGCTGGCGGGCCACGGCCAGCTCGACCGCGGCGGCGAAGCCGGCGATCGCGGGG
Source organism: Nocardioides salarius (assembly GCF_016907435.1). Taxonomy (NCBI): domain Bacteria; kingdom Bacillati; phylum Actinomycetota; class Actinomycetes; order Propionibacteriales; family Nocardioidaceae; genus Nocardioides; species Nocardioides salarius. Next base: position 864,080 of record NZ_JAFBBZ010000001.1, read on the forward strand.
GCGTCGAGGGTGCCGCTGCGGATGTCGCGCTCCTGCCCGCCGCCGTGCACGAGCGGGACCACCCCGACCTCGCGGCGTACGACGAGGGCGCCGGCGCCGTGGGGGCCGCCGACCTTGTGCCCGGTCACGGTCATCGCGTCGACGCCGGAGGCGGCGAAGTCGACGGGCAGCACGCCGAGGGCCTGCACGGCGTCGGTGTGCACGGGGACCGCGTGCTCGGCCGCGAGCGCCACGACGTCGGTGACGGGCTGGCGGGTGCCGACCTCGTTGTTGGCCCACATCACCGAGACCAGGGCCACGCTGGCGGGGTCGCGCTCGATGCTGGCGCGCAGGGCGTCGAGGTCGAGGCGGCCATCGGCGTCGACGGGCAGCAGCTCGACCTCGGCACCGTGGTGCTCGGCCAGCCAGTGCAGCGGGTCGAGCACGGCGTGGTGCTCGACCGCGGTCGTCAGCACGCGCAAGCGGCGCGGGTCGGCGGCCCGGCGCGACCAGTAGATGCCCTTGACGGCGAGGTTGTCGGCCTCGGTGCCGCCCGAGGTCAGCACCACCTCGCCGGGGCGGCAGCCCAGGGCCCGCGCGATCGTCTCGCGGGACTCCTCGACCACCCGGCGCGCCCGGCGCCCGGAGGCGTGCAGCGAGGACGGGTTGGCCGCGGTGGCCAGGTGGGCGGCCATCGCCTCGAGCGCGGCGGGCGCCATCGGCGTCGTCGCTGCGTGGTCGAGGTAGACGGGCGTGCTCATGACCGGCCCAGCCTACGTGCCTCGACCAGCACCTCGACCAGCAGCGCACGGTGGTCGGTGCCATCGACCGCCACGGTGCGTGCGGAGTCCGCCCGCAGCCCGGGCCCGGCCAGCACGTGGTCGATCTGCACGAGGGGTCCGGGCAGCCCGGCGAAGAGCCCGTTGGCCGGCCAGGTGGGCTGCCAGCCGCCGTTGCTCTGCTCGACGGCGTCGCGGTAGCCGTCGTCGACCAGGCGCCGCAGCGGCGCGTGGTCGAGCGTGGCGTTGAGGTCGCCGACCACCAGGTCGGCGCCGCTCTCGCGGGCGGCCTCGCGCAGCAGCGCGTGGTCGCGCACCCAGCCCTCGGGGTCGGTGGGCGCCGAGGGGTGCACCGCGAGCAGCACCAGCCCCTCGGCCTCGACCTCCCACGACTGCAGCACCGTGCCCAGCGGGCGCGGCTCACCCAGCGGCTCGCGGGCGAAGACCATGGTGCCGACCGTGTCGGCGAAGGGCCGCTCGCCGGTGACCGGGAAGCCGATCCGGTGCGGCAGCAGCTCGTCGAGGCCCGCGCGGTCGAGCCCGGCCAGGGCCCGCTGCGTGACCTCCTGCAGCACCAGCAGGTCGACGTCGGCGTCGACGGCCGCCCGCACCACCTGGGCGGTGTCGGCACGCCCCATCAGCAGGTTGCTGCTCATCACCACGACCCGCTCGCCGGCCGCGGCCTGCCCGGCGCCGGCCGGCACCGGGGGCCCGGTCACCAGCGGCGCCAGCCACGAGGCGTGCAGCCCCAGCGCCGCCACCACGCCCAGCGCCGCGACCAGGACCGCGCGCCGGCGCCGGGCGACGCCGAGGAGGAGCAGGAGGGCGAGTGCGTAGGCCACGACGGCGTACGGCGTGAACGAGACCAGGCGGATGGCCGGGCCGGCCTCCCAGGCCCCCAGGCGCAGCACGGTCAGGCCCAGGGCGGGCAGGAGGCTCGCGAGGAGCAGCACCCACCAGGCGACGCGACGCACGCTCATCTCAGAGCAGGACCAGGTCGTCGCGGTGCACGACCTCGCGCTCGTAGCCGGCGCCGAGCTCGTGGCCCAGCTCCTGGCTGGTGCGCCCCACCAGCCGGGGCACCTCGTCGGCGTCGAAGTTGACCAGCCCGCGCGCGACGGCGACGCCGTCGGGCCCGGCCAGGTCGACCGGGTCGCCCGCCTGGAAGGCACCGCTGGCCCCGGTGACGCCGGCGGCAAGAAGCGAGGCGCGCCGCTCGACGACCGCGCGCACCGCCCCCTCGTCGAGGTGCAGGGTGCCCAGCGGCTCGGTCGCGTGCGCCAGCCACAGCAGCCGCTTGGGTCGGCGCTTGCCGGTGGGGTGGAACAGGGTGCCGGCGGGCTCGCCGGCCAGGGCCGCGGCGGCCCGGTCGGCGGCCGTGAGCACCACCGGGATGCCGGCGCCGGTGGCGATGCGGGCGGCCTGCACCTTGGTCTCCATGCCCCCGGTGCCCAGGCCCGCGGCCCCGGTGCGACCGATGCGCACGCCGTCGAGGTCGTCGAGGCCGTGGACGTCGGCGAGCAGCCGGCTGCCCGGGGTGCGCGGGTCGGCGTCGTACAGGCCGTCGACGTCGGAGAGCAGCATCAGCAGGTCGGCGTGCACCAGGTGGGCCACCAGCGCGGCGAGCCGGTCGTTGTCGCCGAAGCGGATCTCGGAGGTCGCGACGGTGTCGTTCTCGTTGACGATGGGCAGCACCCCCAGGTCGAGCAGCTGGGTGAAGGTCTGCGAGGCGTTGCGGTAGTGCGCGCGCCGGGTGACGTCGTCGACGGTGAGCAGCACCTGCCCGGCGATCAACCCGTGGCGGCGCAGCTCCTCGGTGTAGCGGTGCACCAGCAGCCCCTGGCCCACCGAGGCGGCGGCCTGCTGGGCGGCCAGGCCCGAGGGGCGCCGGCGCAGCCCGAGGGGCGCCAGCCCGGCGGCGATGGCCCCCGAGGAGACCAGCACCACCTCGACGCCCCGCTCGCGCGCGGCGCCGAGCACGTCGACCAGCGCCCGCAGCCGGTCGGGATCGATCCCGCCGGCGGCGGTGGTCAGCGACGAGGAGCCCACCTTGACGACGACACGCCGGGCCCCGGTGACCTCGGGGCGCAGGCTCATCGCGACGTCACTCGCGGTCCTGGCCCGTGCCGGGGTCCGACTCTTCCCAGTCGGGGTCCGAGGGCGTGCCGATCTCGTACGACGTCGGGCCGCTCGAGCCGCCGCGCTTCTGCTTCACGGGGCTGGGGGTGTCGAGACGGCGGGCCACGTCGGCACGGGTCTCGTTCTCCTCGCGCCCCTCCATCGCCTCGTCGATCTCGCGGCGGCGCCTGGCGGCGGGGCGGGAGTCGTCGAAGCGCTGGTCCTCACCGCGACGCCCGAGCATCTCGGCGCCGGCCTCGATGCCGGGCTGGAAGTCGAAGACCACGGCGTTGTCGGGGTGCCCGATGAGCACGGTGTCGCCCTCGACGGCGCCCATCCGCACGAGCCGCTCCTCGATGCCCAGGCGGTTGAAGCGGTCGGCGAGGAAGCCGACGGCCTCGTCGTTGCTGAAGTCGGTCTGGCGCACCCAGCGCTCGGGCTTGGTGCCACGCACCCGCCAGCCCTCGCCGGTCTCCTTGATGGTGAAGTCGTCGCCGCCGTCGGCGCTGGGCGGTCGCAGCACGATGCGCTGGGCCTCGACGACCTCCTTCTCGGCGCGCGCCGCGGCCACGATCTCACCCATCGCGAAGGTCAGCTGTCGCAGCCCCTCGCCGGAGGCGGCCGAGATCGGGAAGACCTGCAGGCCGCGCTCGCGCAGCTCGTCGATGGTGATGTCGGACAGGTCGCGCCCGTCGGGCACGTCGACCTTGTTCAGCGCCACCAGGCGCGGGCGGTCCTCGAGCCCGCCGTAGCGCGCGAGCTCGTTCTCGATCACGTCGAGGTCGTCGACGGGGTTGCGGCCCGGCTCGATGGAGGCGGTGTCGATGACGTGCACGATCGCCGCGCAGCGCTCGACGTGGCGCAGGAAGTCGTGGCCCAGGCCGCGGCCCTCGCTCGCGCCCTCGATCAGCCCGGGCACGTCGGCCACGGTGAAGGTCAGGTCACCCGCGGTGACCACGCCGAGGTTGGGCACCAGCGTGGTGAAGGGGTAGTTGGCGATCTTGGGCCGGGCCCGCGAGATCGCCGCGATCAGGCTCGACTTGCCGGCGCTGGGGAAGCCCACCAGCCCGATGTCGGCGACCACCTTGAGCTCGAGGACGATCTCGAGCTCGTCGCCGGGCTCGCCGAGGAGCGCGAACCCCGGGGCCTTGCGCTTGGAGGAGGCCAGCGCGGCGTTGCCGAGGCCGCCGCGTCCGCCCTGGGCGATGACCAGCTCGGTGCCGGGCCCGACCATGTCGGCCAGCACGTTGCCCTGCTGGTCGCTGACCACGGTGCCCTCGGGCACGGGCAGCACCAGGTCGGAGCCGTGGCCACCGTTGCGGTGGTCGCCGGCGCCGTGCCCGCCGTGCTCGGCCCGGCGCTTGGGGCTGTGGTGGTAGTCCAGGAGCGTGGTGACGTCGGTGTCGACGCGCAGGACCACCGAGCCGCCGGGGCCGCCGTTGCCGCCGTCGGGGCCGCCGAGCGGCTTGAACTTCTCGCGGTGCACCGAGGCGACGCCGTTGCCGCCGCGGCCGGCGCTGACGTGCAGCGTGACGCGGTCCACGAAGGTGGGGACGGCCATGGGGGTGCTCCTCGGGGCTGGGGTGGTGCTCAGGTGGTGCTCAGGGTGGTGCGGAAATGCCGAAGGGCGCCCCGGGTGGGGGCGCCCTCCTGGACAGCTGCCGGTCAGGACCGGCGCAGACGTGGTCGCCTCAGGTCACTCGCCCGGGACGATGTTGACGACCTTGCGGCCGCGGCGGGTGCCGAACTCGACGGCGCCGGCCTCCAGGGCGAACAGGGTGTCGTCGCCACCGCGGCCCACGTTGGAACCCGGGTGGAAGTGGGTACCACGCTGGCGCACGATGATCTCGCCGGCGTTGACGAGCTGGCCGCCGAAGCGCTTGACGCCGAGGCGCTGGGAGTTGGAGTCGCGGCCGTTCTTGGTGGACGCCGCACCCTTCTTGTGTGCCATGTCGTGTTCCTTAGTCCTGGATTCGTTCGGGGAGGGCCTGCAGCAGGCTCGAGCCGGGGCTCAGAGCGAGATGTCGGTGACCTTGACCTGGGTGTACTTCTGGCGGTGACCCTGGCGCTTCTTGTAGCCGGTCTTGTTCTTGTACTTCTGGATGATGATCTTGGGGCCCTTGGTGGCGCCGAGGACCTCGACGGTCACCGCGGCCTTGTCGAGGCCGTTGGCCGTGACCTTCTCACCGTCGACAGCCATGAGGACGGGGAGCGTCAGGGTCTCGCCGACGGCCGTCGTGACCTTGTCGATCTCGATGACGTCGCCCACGGCAACCTTCTGCTGGGTTGCGCCAGCGCGCACGATCGCGTACACCGCGGTCTCCTTCGTCGAACTCTGGATGTGTCTTCGGTCTGGGGCTGCCCACCCGCTAGCGGGCCACCTCCGAGGAGATGCCTCGTCAGTGGGGGTGCCACGCAGAGACGGCACGCGTAGGCGCACCGAGAGGCAATACTACGGACGGGGCCGGACAGGAGCAAAACGTGAGCCCGCTCCTGCCCGGCACCGGCGTCCTCAGCGCTTGCGCGCGCCCTTCTTGACGGGCACGTGGGCGACGCTGTCGGCCTCGCCGCTCCCTGCTGCCTCGGGCGCAGCCGCCGGGGCGCTGGCGGCGCGCCCACGGGTCCGGGTGACCACCTTGGGCGCCTGGGACGGTGCGGCCTCGGTGGCGTCCGGTGCCTGCGCGGCAGGCGCCGTCGTCGCGGGCGCCGACATCACCACCGGCTCCCCCGCCGTGGTCGGCTGCCCCGCGGGGCGGGTCGCCGCACGACGGCGGGTCCGGGTCACGACCCGGGTGCCGGCGGCCGGCGCCGGCTCGACCTGCCCAGCACCCTCCTCAACCGGCGCAGCGGGCTGCGGCTCGGCTCCTTTGGGCTGCTCGGGGGCCTGCTCAGGCTCGGGCTGCTCGGGCTCGGGCTGCTCGGGCTCGGGCTGCTTCTGCTCCGGCTGCTTGGGCTCCGGCTGCTTGGGCTCGGGGTGCTGCTCCGCGGCCTCGGGGCTGTCCGGGCTGTCGGGGCTCTCGGCGTTCTCGTGCCGCGCCATCGCTGCCACGTCCTTGGGCGAGGGGGCCTTGGCGGGCGAGGAGTCCTCGCCACCGGAGCCTCCCCGGCCCCGGCCGCCGCCCTTGCCGCCGCCCTGCTGGTTGCCCTGCTGGTTGCCCTGCTGGTTGCCCTGGTTGCCGGAGTCGTCGCCGCCCTTGCCGCCCTTGCCGCCGCGTCGGCCGCCGCTGCGACGACCCTCGTCGTCACCGCCGTTCTTGGGCTCGATCGGGTGGTCGTGGGTGACGATGCCGCGGCCCTGGCAGTGCTGGCACGGCTCGCTGAAGGCCTCGAGCAAGCCGGTGCCGATCCGCTTGCGGGTCATCTGCACCAGGCCCAGCGAGGTGACCTCGGCGACCTGGTGACGGGTGCGGTCCCGGCCCAGGCACTCGACCATGCGCCGCAGCACCAGGTCGCGGTTCGACTCCAGCACCATGTCGATGAAGTCGACGACGATGATGCCGCCGATGTCGCGCAGCCGCAGCTGGCGCACGATCTCCTCGGCCGCCTCGAGGTTGTTCTTGGTCACCGTCTCCTCGAGGTTGCCCCCCGAGCCGGTGAACTTGCCGGTGTTGACGTCGACGACGGTCATCGCCTCGGTCCGGTCGATCACCAGGGAGCCGCCCGAGGGCAGCCAGACCTTGCGGTCCAGGCCCTTGGCGATCTGCTCGTCGACCCGGTAGGCGGCGAAGACGTCCTTGCCCGCGTTCTTGCCCTCGGTGGCGGGCTCGAAGCGCTGCAGGCGCTCCTCGAGGTCCGGCGCGACGTGGCTGACGTAGCTCTGCACGGTCTCCCACGCCTCGTCGCCGTCGATGACCAGCTGCGAGAAGTCCTCGGTGAAGAGGTCGCGCACCACCTTGAGGGTCAGGTCGGGCTCGCCGTAGAGCAGCTGAGGCCCGTTGCCCTTGGTCTTCTTCTCGATGTCCTCCCAGCGCGCCTTGAGCCGCTCGACGTCGCGGGTCAGCTCGTCCTCGCTGGCCCCCTCGGCCGCGGTGCGCACGATCACGCCGGCGCTGTCGGGGACGATCTCCTTGAGCAGCGCCTTGAGCCGCGCCCGCTCGGTGTCGGGCAGCTTGCGCGAGATGCCGCTGGTGGTGCCGTCGGGCACGTAGACCAGGAAGCGGCCGGCCAGGCTGACCTGGCTCGTCAGGCGGGCGCCCTTGTGGCCGATGGGGTCCTTGGTGACCTGCACCAGCACCGACTGGCCCGAGGAGAGCACCGACTCGATCTTGCGCGGCTGGCCCTCCTTGTGGCCCAGCGCCGACCAGTTGACCTCGCCGGCGTACAGGACCGCGTTGCGGCCCTTGCCGATGTCGATGAAGGCGGCCTCCATCGAGGGCAGCACGTTCTGGACCCGGCCGAGGTAGACGTTGCCGATCAGGGAGGTCTGCGACTCGCGGGCCACGTAGTGCTCGACGAGCACCTTGTCCTCGAGGACGCCGATCTGGGTGAGGTCGTCGCGCTGGCGGATCACCATGACCCGGTCGACGGCCTCGCGGCGGGCCAGGAACTCGGCCTCGCTGGCGATCGGGGCGCGGCGGCGACCGGCCTCACGGCCCTCGCGGCGGCGCTGCTTCTTGGCCTCGAGGCGGGTCGAGCCGGAGACCGCGGTGATCTGGTCGTCGCCGGTGCGCGAGCTGCGCACCCGGGTGACGGTGTTGCTCGGGTCGTCGCCGCCCTCGCCACCGTCGTCGCCCGAGCGGCGCCGGCGCCGGCGACGGCGCGAGCTGCTGCTGCCGCCCTCCTCGCCGTCCTGGCCACCGTTCTGGCCGCCGTTCTGGCCGTTCTGGCCGCCGCCCTTCCTGCTCTCGGTGTCGTCGCCGGCCGTGTCGTCGCCCGAGTCCTGCTCGGCGTCGCCGGCCTTGCCGCGGCCGCCGCCGCGCTGGCCGCCCTGGCCGCCCTTGTCCTGGCCGCCCTGGCCCTGGCCGCCCTGGCCCTGGCCGCCCCTGCCCTGGCCGCCGGCCTGCTGGTCGGCCTGCTGGTCGTCCTGCTGGTCGTCCTGGCCGTTCTGGGCGTTGTCGCCGCCACCCTCGCCGGACCTGCGGCGACGGCGCCCGCCGCGACGGCGGCGACGACGCCCGGTGCCGGAGCCCTGGCCCTCGTCGTCGTTGTCGCTGTCGTCGTCGTTGTCGTCGTCGTCACCGGCGGCGCTGTCGTCGTCGGCCTCGGCGGCGCGACGGGTCCGGGTCCGGGTCGCGGGCTTCTCACCGCGCGGCTGCCCGTCGGACTTCTCGTCGGCGGTCTCGTCGGTGGTGTCGGTGTCACCGGCGGTGCCGCCGGTGGTGTCGTCGGCCGAGTCGTCGGTGCGCGCGGCGCGGGCCGACGAGCGGCTGCGCCGCGTGGTCGTCGTGGTGGTCGTGCGCGTGGTGGCGCTCGACTCCTCGGTCGCGGCCTCGTCGACCTCCTCGGTCTCGGCGGCGTCCTCGACCTCGACCGGCGTCGCGGCGACGGGCTCGGCGGCCTTGGCCGTCGTGGCCTTGCGGGCGCTGCGGGTGCGCGTCGTGGTGGTGACGGTCGGCGCCTGGAAGACCGGCGCGACGCTGGCGGTCCCGGTGGTCCCGGTGGTCTCGGTGGTCTCGGCGCTCTTGGCGTTCTCGGCGCTCTTGGCGTTCTCGGCGTTCTCGGCGCTCTGGACGCCCTCGCCGGCCGGGGCCGCCACCTTCGCCGTCGTCGAGCGACGGGTGGTGCGCTTGACGACCGGCTTGTCGGCAGCGGCAGCCTCGGTCGACGCGGCGGCCTCGCCGGCTGCAGCTGCCTCGGTGGCCTCGGCCGGCTTCTTCGCGCTGGTCCGCTTGGCGGCGGTCTTCTTGGCCGGCGCCTTCTTGGCCGCGGTCTTCTTCGCCGCGCTCTTCTTGGCCGGCGCCTGGGTGGCGGCCTCGCCGAGCTCGAGCTGCTCGTCGGCCGGCGCCTGCGCGCTGGCCGCCTTCTTGGTGGTGCGCTTCGCCGGCGTCTTCTTGGCCGGCGGTGCCTCCACGGCGCTGTCGGGCCCGCCCTCGGGGTCGGCCTGCTCGGCCTTCTCGGCCTTCTTGGCCGGCGCCTTCTTCGCGGGCGCCTTCTTGGCGGCGCTCTTGCGGGTGCGCGTCGTGGTGGTCACCGTCGGGGCGGCGGCCTCGGCGGGTGCTTCCTTCGAGGTGGTCGGCTCCTGGCCGACCTGGGTCTCGTCGGGCATGTGGTGCTCCTCTGCCCGGCACGCCAGCGGGTGCCGGACTCGTCAGACGTCGTCGTCCGCAGCGCGGTCGCGACGCAAAGCCTTCGGTGGCGACGACACCCTCCGCGTGCGCGTCACCACGGTCACGGCCATCACCTTCCGCGGTCGCCGGGCTCTCCTCCGGATGGAGGTGGCTGACTCGCTGTCACCGGGCCTGCCTGCCGCGTCGCGGTCTGGCGACGACCGGTTCCCTGGTGTGCCGCCCTCCTGCTGGGAGGACCGGCGAGAACGTCGTCGGGTCGACGACCGCAGCTGTGCCGTCAGGGCGGGCGCTGGAGTGCGCCCTCGTCGGGTACGACCGCAGGTCGGGGACCGTGGCGAGTATCGCACACCACGGCCCCGTGGTCGTCATGTCGACGTGGCCAGCGGGTCGCCGACGCTCCCGTCCTGCTCCAACGGCCCCTGGGCCAGGCGCGTCAGCAGCGGCGCCCGCCCGGCCTCGAGGCCCGCCACGGCGGCCAGGCCGCGCAGCACGTCGTCGGGGCGCACCGACGGCACCCCGTGGCGCAGCACCAGGTCGAGGGAGGAGCCCTGCTCGCGCGGGGAGCTGCTGAGGGAGACCACCGGCGCGCGGCAGTCGAACTCGCGCAGCCCCTTCTTCATCATCCGCTCCACCAGCACCGACTCGGTGGCCAGGAAGGTGCTGACCGCGGCCGCCGACTCCTCGGGGAGCGCCTCGATGTCGAGGCGCCAGCGGCTGGCCTCGAGCCGGTCGGCCAGCGAGCCGCCCGGCGACTCCACCACCTCGAGCACGTCGAGGCCGGTGGGCAGCGCCTCGGCGAGCTCGGCGTGGATGTCGGCCAGGTCGACCACCTGGGCCAGGCCGATCTCGAGGTACTCCGCCTCGCTGGCCGAGCCGGTCGGTGCGGCACCGGCGTACGAGATGCGCGGGTGCGGGTTGAAGCCCGAGGAGTAGGCCATCGGCACCCGCGCGCGGAACACCGCGCGCTCGAAGGCGCGCGAGAAGTCGCGGTGGCTGGTGAAGCGCAGCCGCCCCCTCTTGGCATAGCGGATGCGGAGCCGCTGGACGGGCGGGGCTTGCTGCTCGGGCTGGTCACGCACGCACGACAGGGTAGGTGAGGTCACCGGGGTCGGCCCGCATCGCCGGCGAGGGGTAGACGGTGCCGACCCGCTGACCGGCGAGCCACCGGGTGAGCCGGGCGGCCTCCTCGCCCAGCCGGGCCCGGGCCTCGCGGCCGACGTCGTCGAGCACCCGCACCTCGACGACGCCGTCGGGATCCTGCACCCAGCAGCCCACCACGCGCCCGTCCCACCAGGCGGTGGTGCCGGCGTTGCCGTTGCGGTCGAAGACCACCGCCGCGTGCTCGGACAGGTAGAAGTCGCGCTGCTTCCAGCCCATCACCGTCGGGTCCAGCACCGGCAGCAGCGCCGCCCACGGCTCCACGGGCGGTTCCTCCTCGAGGTCGTCGGGCAGCAGGTGGCCCGGCCCGCCACCCTCGAGGTCGACCTCGCGGGCCCCGACGGCGCCCAGCGCGGCACGCACCGCCCCCTTGGTCGCGCCCAGCCACCACACCAGGTCGGCCTCGGTGGCCGGGCCGAAGCGCTCGAGCCAACGGCGCACCAGCGCGGCGTAGCCCTCGGCGGGTGCCAGGGCCGCGGGAGGCTCCCCCAGCCAGTGCTCGGCCAGGGTCCAGCGCGGGCGCGACTGGCGCCAGTGGGTGGTGCTGTGGCCCCGCACGACCTCGCCGCGCGCGCCGAGCCAGGTCAGCACCCGGCTGCCGGCGTACGTCGCCCCGCCGGCAGCCAGGCGCACCTCGAGGCCGGGCACGCTGGAGCGCAGCTCGAGCGCGGTGAGCCCTCCCGGCTCCGAGCCCAGCACCTCCAGCACCCCGGCCCGGACCCGCTCCAGCCACCGGGCGGGGTCGGCGACCTCGCCGGTGGCGGTGAGGTCCTTGACCAGCCGGGCGCCCTCGCTCTGCGCGACCCGGGCCGCCGCGCTGCCCCAGGCGGCGCCCAGGAGGTCGAGCGGGAACACGAACAGGGTGCGGCGCATCGCCAGCTGGCGCACCAGGCTGCGGTCGACGTGCAGCGCGTGGTCGAGGCCGCCCGCGCCCGGCGCCGCGTCGTCGACCCGTGCCTGCACCGAGAGGTGCACCGTGGCCGGCTCGGTGGCGTGCAGCGCCACCACGGCCCTGGTCGCGCCCACCGCGTCGCCGACCCGGTGGGCGGGGGCGACCGCCTGCCGGCGCGCCAGCCTCGCCCGCCGCTCCCCCACGCTCACCTCCCGCATGGCCCCCATCCTGCAGCGGGGTGCCGACATCCGCTGCAGGAGTCCCCGGCCGGCCGGGGACTCCTGCGCTTGTCAGGGGTTGCAGCACCCATCAAGCGCAGGAGAAGGCCGACAAGTCCGGGCCCGTGGACGCCCCGACCCAGCGGGTGGTACGACGAGTGGGACCATCCTCGGGTGTCTCGTCGTGGTGGATGGTTGTTCCTGGTCGGTCTCGTCCTGCTGTCGCTCAACCTGCGGCCGGCGGCCGTCAGCGTCGGTCCGGTGCTGGCCGAGGTGCGCTCGGGGCTGGCGATGTCGGCGGCCGAGGCCTCGCTGCTCACCACGCTGCCGGTGCTGGCCTTCGCGGTCTTCGGCGCCCTGGCCCCGCGCGCTGCGGCCAGCGTCGGGCTGCACCGGGTGACGCTGGCCGCCCTCGTCGCGGTGGTCGCCGGGCTCGCGGGGCGTGCCGCGACCGGCTCCGACCTCGCCTTCCTGGCCCTGTCGCTGCTGGCGGTGGCCGGCATGGCGATGGCCAACGTGCTGATGCCCTCCCTGGTCAAGCGGCACGCACCCGAGCGCATCGGTGCGGTCACGGCCGTCTACTCCACGGCGCTGGCCATCGGGCTCACCTCGGCACTGGTGCTGACCGTGCCGCTCTCCGAGGCCCTCGGCGGCTGGCGCGGCGGCCTGGGGGCGTGGGCGGTGCTCGCCGGGCTCGCGCTGCTGCCCTGGGTGCTGCTGGCGCGCCACGACCGGGTGGCCCCGACCCCCGGCGGCCCCATCACCGTCGGGCAGGTGGCCCGCACCCGGCTGGGCCGCGCGATGGCGATCTTCTTCGGCGTGCAGTCGCTGCACGCCTACGTGATGTTCGGCTGGTTCGCCCAGCTGTGGCGCGACGCCGGCTACTCCCCCGCCACCGCGGGTGCCCTCGTGGGGCTGCTGGCCGGGGTGAGCATCCCGCTCTCGTGGCTGCTGCCGCGGCTGCTGGCCCGCTCGCAGCACCAGCTGCGGGTGCTGGTGCCGGTCATCGCCTGCTACCCCGTGGCGTACGTCGGCCTGCTGGTCGCTCCGGCCGGGCCGGCCGTGCTCTGGGCGCTGCTGGCGGGGATCGGTGCCTGCACCTTCCCGCTCATCCTCACCCTGATCGGGCTGCGCGCCCGCACCGCCGAGGGCACCGCGGCGCTGTCGGCCTTCACCCAGTCCGCCGGCTACCTGCTGGCCGCGACCGGTCCCTTCGTGGTGGGCCTGCTCTACGACGCGACCGGCGACTGGACGATTCCACTGATCCTGCTGCTGGTCCTCGTGGTACCCATGCTGGGTCTGGCCACCTGGCTGTCCCGCCCGCTGGTGCTCGAGGACGAGATCGAGCAGCACGCCGCACGAAGGAGCCCACGCACATGAGCAGCACACCGCCCGAGGGTCCCGAGGACCAGGGCTACCCGCCGCCGCCGTACGGGCAGCAGCCCCAGCAGCCCCAGCAGCCGGCGTACGGGCAGGGCTACCCGCCCGCAGGAGGCCACCCCTACGGGCAGGCGTTCCCCGGGGGTGGCGACCCGCGACAGGAGGCGCCGCCGTCGAAGGCGATGGCGATCACCTCGCTGGCGCTGTCGCTGCTGTTCTGCGTGCCCTTCGTGGCCGCGATCGCCTCGATCGTGCTCGGCGTGATCGTGCTCGGGCGCAGCAAGGACGGGCGTGACCACGGTCGGGGCATGGCCATCGCCGGCATCGTGATCAGCACGGCGGTCATGCTGGCCACGGTGGCGCTGCTGGTCGTGGCGGTGGTGCTGGGCCTCAACACGTTCAAGGACGTCAACGACCTCGCGGTCGGCGACTGCATCAGCGCCGACAACCTGGTCGACCCCGACGTCGAGGACGAGGGCTTCGGGCTGATGACCATCGAGAGCTGCACCGACGAGCACGACGCCGAGGTCGTGGGGACGCTGACCCTCGACGCCGAGCAGGCCGCGGCGTACGACGCCTCGCCGGTCGGCGAGATCTGCCAGAGCCTGGTGCTCGACGACCCTGAGCTGTTCGCCCTGGTCGGCCCCGGCATCGAGGTGCTGACGATCACCGACGCGGCCGAGCCCGACGCCGGCGACCAGGTCGCCTGCATCCTCTACAACGCCGACGGCTCGCCCCTCGACGAGCCGCTGCTCGACTGAGACGAGGATCCGGGCCGGGTCGGCGCGAAGTTCAGGCCGGGTCGGCACGAAGTCCGGGCCGGGTCAGACCACCTGGAGCGGCAGCAGCTTCTGGCCGGTGGGGCCGACCTGGATCTCGGTGCCCATCTCGGGGCACACGCCGCAGTCGTAGCAGGGCGTCCAGCGGCAGTCCTCGACGTCGACGGAGTCGGGGTCGAGGGCGTCCTCCCAGTCGGCCCACAGCCAGTCCTTGTCGAGGCCCGAGTCGAGGTGGTCCCAGGGCAGGACCTCGTCGATGGTGCGCTCGCGGGTGGTGTACCAGTCGAGGTCGACGCCGGTGCCGGCCAGGGCGGTGGTGGCCGCCTCCAGCCAGCGGTCGTAGGAGAAGTGCTCGCTCCAGCCGTCGAAGCGGCCGCCGTCGCGCCAGACCTGCTCGATGACCCGCCCGACGCGGCGGTCGCCGCGCGAGAGCAGTCCCTCGATGATGCCGGGCTTGCCGTCGTGGTAGCGGAAGCCGATCGCGCGACCGAACTTCTTGTCCTCGCGCACCGTGTCGCGCAGCTTCTTGAGCCGCTCGTCGGTGGTCTCGTGGTCGAGCTGCGCGGCCCACTGGAACGGGGTGTGCGGCTTGGGCACGAAGCCGCCGATCGAGACGGTGCAGCGGATGTCGTTGCGCCCGGAGACCTCGCGGCCCTTGGCGATCACCTTCTTGGCCAGCTCGGCGACCTGCAGCACGTCGTCGTCGGTCTCGGTGGGCAGCCCGACCATGAAGTAGAGCTTGACCTGCCGCCAGCCGTGCGAGTACGCCGCGGCCACGGTGCGGATCAGGTCCTCCTCGGTCACCATCTTGTTGATGACCTTGCGCATCCGCTCCGAGCCGCCCTCGGGGGCGAAGGTCAGCCCCGAGCGGCGCCCGTTGCGGGAGAACTCGTTGGCCAGGGTGATGTTGAAGGCGTCGACGCGCGTCGAGGGCAGCGACAGCGAGACGTTGGAGCCCTCGTAGCGGTCGGCCAGGCCCTTGGCGACGTCGCCGATCTCGGTGTGGTCGGCGCTCGAGAGCGAGAGCAGGCCGACCTCCTCGAAGCCCGACTTGCGGATGCCGTTCTCGACCATGTCGCCGATGGTCTCGATGGAGCGCTCGCGCACCGGACGGGTGATCATCCCGGCCTGGCAGAAGCGGCAGCCGCGGGTGCAGCCGCGGAAGATCTCGACGCTGAAGCGCTCGTGCACGGTCTCGGCGAGCGGCACCAGCGGCTTGGCCGGGTAGGGCCAGGCGTCGAGGTCCATCAGGGTGTGCTTCTTGACCCGGAACGGCACGCCCGGCTTGTTGGGCACCACGGCCTCGATCGAGCCGTCCTCGGCGTGCACGACGTCGTAGAACTTCGGCACGTAGACGTTGCCGGTCACCGCGAGGCGGCGCAGCAGCTCGTCGCGACCACCGGGGCGGCCCTCGCCCTTCCACTCGCGCACCACCTCGGAGATCGCCAGCACGACCTCCTCGCCGTCGCCGAGCACGGCCGCGTCGAGGAAGTCGGCGATCGGCTCGGGGTTGAACGCGGCGTGGCCACCGGCGAGCACCACCGGGTCGTGCTCGCCGCGGTCGACGGCGTGCAACGGGATGCGGGCCAGGTCGAGGGCGGTGAGCATGTTGGTGTAGCCGAGCTCGGTGGAGAAGCTCAGGCCCAGCACGTCGAAGTCGCCGACGGGGCGGTGGGCGTCGACGGTGAACTGCGGGATGTCGTGCTCGCGCAGCACCGCCTCCATGTCGGGCCACACCGCGTAGGTGCGCTCGGCCACGATCCAGTCGCGCTCGTTGAGCACCTCGTAGAGGATCTGCACGCCCTGGTTGGGCAGGCCGACCTCGTAGGCGTCGGGGTACATCAGCGCCCAGCGCACCGTCTCGCCCTCGGGGGCCGCGTCCCACTCCTTGACGGTGGAGTTGAGCTCGCCGCCGACGTACTGGATCGGCTTCGAGACGCCGGGCAGGTGCGGCTCCAGGTCGGCGAAGACGGAGCGGCCTGCCTGGCGCGTGGTCTCGACGGTGGACGCAGACATGCAGCAACCTCGCAAGCGGTGGTGGGGCGGTGGGGCGAAGCATCCAGGGTACGGCGGCGCCGGGCCCCGGACCATTTCGCCGCCGGTGCGCGCCGGGTCACGCGGGTCAGCGGGCCGCGACCAGCACCCGTGGGGCGGAGTAGCGGCGGGGAGCGGGCTCGGTGGCGCGCAGGTGGATGTTCTGCAGCAGCCCCACCGCGACCAGGCCCGCGAACATCGAGGAGCCGCCGTACGACACGAAGGGCAGCGGCACGCCGGTCACCGGCATGATGCCCAGGCACATCCCGACGTTCTGGAAGGCCTGGAAGCCGAACCAGCAGGCGATGCCGGCGGCGGCGACCCGGCCGAAGACGTCCTCGGTGCGGGTCGCGATGGCCAGCGCGCGCCAGATGACCACGCCGAGCAGCACCACGACGAGGCCGGCGCCGAGCAGGCCGAGCTCCTCGCCGGCCACGGTGAAGACGAAGTCGGTGTGCTGCTCGGGCACGAAGCCCGAGCGGGTCTGCGAGCCGTTGAAGAGGCCCTGGCCGAAGAGGCCGCCGTTGCCGACCGCGACCCGGGCCTGCTCGACGTTGTAGCCGGCCCCGCGGGGGTCGAGGTCGGGGTTGGTGAAGGCCAGGAAGCGGTCGACCTGGTAGTCCTTGAGCACCCCGGCCGCCACCGCCACCACGGCCGCGGTCACGCCGCCGGCACCGAGCAGGCCCAGCCAGCGCCGCGGCGCCCCGGAGACGGCGAGCACGCCGACCACGGTGGCGGTCAGCACCAGCATCGTGCCGAGGTCGGGCTGGAGCAGGATCAGCACCGCGGGCACGGCCGCGATCAGCAGCATCAGCACCACCTCGACCAGGCCCACCTTGGGCCGCCACCTCCCGGCCGCCCGGTGCGCCAGCACCAGGCTCATCCCGATGATGACGGCCAGCTTGGCGAACTCGGCCGGCTGCACCGACATCCCGCCGACCATCAGCCACGAGCGCGAGCCGTTGATCGTCGAGCCCATCACCAGCACCAGCACCAGGCCCAGCACCGAGGCCAGGTAGACCACCGGCGCGGCCACCCGCACCCAGCGGTGGTCGGCGACCACCACGGCCGCCATCAGCAGCAGCCCCACCGAGATGTTGAACAGCTGCTTCTCGAGGTAGGCGCGCGGGTTGCCGCCGGTCAGGTCGTCGCGCGTCGAGGTCGCCGACCACACGAGCAGCGTCCCGACGACCACGAGCGCGAGCACCGCGCCCAGCAGCACCCAGTCGAGACCCTTCCAGCGCAGGCGCGGCCGGGTCCCCCCGGGCGAGCGCAGCCGGAGGCCGGCGCTCACCGGTCGTCCTTCGAGCGGGTCCGCGCCGGCGGCAGCACCGAGCCGTCGCGGGTGAAGGTGGGCAGCTTGGTCGGGGGGACGGTGCCGGGGATCGCGGCCTGCGCGGGGCGCACCTGGTCGCCCTCGACGCCGTACAGCGTCTCCCAGATCGTGCGGATCGCCGGGCCCGAGGTGCCCGAGCCGGTGCCGCCCTGGCTGACCATCATCACCACGACGTAGTCCTCGGAGTAGGAGGCCACCCACGAGGTCGACTGCTTGCCGTAGACCTCGGCCGAGCCGGTCTTGGAGCGGATCGGCACCTCCTCGAGCGGGAAGCCGATCATCCGCCACGACATCGTGCCCTGGCGGGTCACCCCGGCCAGCGCCTGGTCGATGTAGCCGAAGGTCTTCTCGGGCAGGTCGACGGTGCCCTGCACCTCGGGGTCGATGTGGCGCAGCACCTTGCCGTCGGGGCCCACGACCGCCTTGGCCACGCGCGGCTCGTAGAGGGTGCCGCCGTTGGCGATGGCGCCGTAGGCCCGGGCCAGCTGCAGCGGCGTGACGATCGTGTCGCCCTGGCCGATCGCGAAGTTCACCGCGTCACCGGCGCGGTAGGCGTAGCCCTCGATGCAGAACTCGCGGGCGAACTTGTAGACGAAGTCGGAGGTGTCGGCGTCCTGCGGCTTCTTCGAGATGCCGCAGTAGTAGCCCTTCATCGACTCGTAGTAGTCGCGCTTCCACTGCCGGTCGGCGATTCGGCCCGAGGCCTCGCCGGGCAGGTCGATGCCGGTCTCCTCGCCGAAGCCCCAGTCCTTGGCCTCCTCGACCAGCGGGTCCTTGGCGTCGACGTCGTCGACGTCGGAGCCCAGTCGGCGCCAGTAGTCGTAGCCGATGCGGTAGAAGAAGGTGTTGCAGGAGACCTCGAGCGCCTTGGCGAAGGAGATCGAGCCGTAGGCGCCGGACTCGTAGTTCTTGAAGTCGCGGTTGCCGACACGGAACGCCGAGGAGCAGTTGAGCACCGTGTCGGTGTCGTAGCCGTTGCTCAGCGCGCCGGCGGTCATGAACGGCTTCCACGTCGAGCCGGGCGCGAACTGGCCCTGGGTCGCGCGGCCCAGCAGCGGGGTGCCGGCGGCCTCGGAGTAGAGGCGGGCCAGCTCCTTGTCGGAGATCCCGCCCACCCAGACCTCCGGGTCGTACGTCGGCTGGCTGGCCATCGCCACGACCCGGCCGGTGTCGGCCTCGAGCACGATCGCGGCGCCGGAGTCGGCGGCGTACCTCCGCCCGGTGACGGTGTCGGTGGTGGCGCGCGCGGTCTTGATGGTCTCGGCGAGCTGCTCCTCGACGACGCTCTGCACGCGGGCGTCGATGGAGGTGACCAGGGTGTCGCCGGGGCGGGCCTGGGTCTCGCTGTCCTCGCCCAGCACGCGGCCCATCGAGTCGACCGCCACGGACTGGTAGCCGGGCATGCCGCGCAACCACGCGTCGTACTGCTTCTCGACGCCGGCCCGGCCCACGGACGAGGCGCCGTTGACGCTGGCGTCGCCGTCGGACTCGGCCTGGTCGAGCTCGTCCTCGGTGATCGGGCTGAGGTAGCCCAGCACGTGGGCGAGGTTGACGCCGTAGGGGCGCGGGTAGGCGCGCACGGTCTGCTGCTCGGCCAGCACCGAGGGGTAGTCCTCCGGCTGCTCGAGGATCTTCAGCGCGACCCCGCGCTCGACGTCGGTGGCCACCGGCACGGGCTGGTAGGGCGAGCCGTTCCAGCAGGTGCCGCTGATCGATCCCTCGTCGCCGCAGGTGACCAGGCGCTTCTCGAGCGTGGCGCGCTCCTCGCCGGTGACGGTGGCGACCCGGTCGAGGACCTCGCGCCGGTCGCGCCCGCCCATCTTGCCCAGCAGGGTGCGGTCGACGGAGACGACCCACGCGGTGCGGTTGGTGACCAGGGGACGACCCATGTCGTCGACGATGAGACCGCGTTGGGGCTGCACGACGATGTCGCGCACCGACTGCGAGGCGGCCTGGGCGGTGTACTCCTCGCCGGTGACGACCTGCAGGTAGTACAGCCGCACCAGCAGGGTCGCGAACAGCGAGAGCACCAGGGCCTGGATCACCACGATCCGCAGGCGCGAGCGGCGGGTGCCGGTCGCCTCCTCGCCGCGGGTGGGAGCACGCATCAGCTGGACCTCACGGGGTTGTTCAGGGGGCGGTTCACGGGGCGGCTCACAGGGCGTGGACCGGTTCGAGACGGCGGAACAGCGCCATCAGCGGGGGCAGCACGAAGGGGGTGAGCAGCACGTCCCAGACCAGCGAGACCGCCAGCACCGAGAGGGTCTCCCCCACCCCGACGACCGGGTCGGAGAGCACCACGCCGCTGAGCGCGAAGACCGAGGTGCCCACGAAGGACGCACCGGCGACGGTGGCGACGACCGTGGTCGCGGTGGGCCGCGACTCCGGTCGCACCCGGCCCACCAGGTAGCCCACCAGCAGCAGCGCCAGCGCCCAGCGCCCAGCCACGTGGTCGGCGGGGGGTGCGAGGTCGAGCAGCAGCCCCGCCCCGAAGCCCAGGACCATCGCGAACTGCGGCCCGCGGGTCAGTGCCGCGGCCACCACCACGAGCAGGCACAGGTTGGGCACGACGCCCTCCCAGGCCAGCGGGCCGAAGACGGAGACCTGGAGCACCAGCGCCAGCGCGACGGCCACGGCCGCGACGGCGGCGCGCACCGCGCTCACCGCTCACCCCCGGCGATCTCGCCGTCGGCACCGATGATGCCGCGGTCGCTGCGGGTGCCGGTGGGCACGACCACGCCGACGAGGTCGAGCGCGCCGAAGTCGACGTACGGGTCGATCACCGCGCGCTGGGCGGTCTCGCGCAGCGAGGAGTAGACCTTGGTCACGCGTCCGACGGGGATGCCGGCCAGGTACGGCGCGCCGCCGTCGCTGCCCCAGGTCACCACGCTGTCGGCGCGCGCGGGCACCGAGGAGTCGTCGACCAGCTCGAGGTCGAGGCGGCCCTCGTCGCCGATCACGCCGCGTCCGCTGAGGAAGCCCATCTCCATCGAGTCGCCCACCCGGGCCCCGACGGTCGCCTCGGGGTCGACGAGCAGCAGCACCGTGGCGGTGGAGCGGCCGGCGCTGAGCACCCGCCCGACGAGGCCGTCGTTGTTGACCACCGTCATGTCGGGCTGCACGCCCGCGTCGGTGCCGGCGTCGATGGTCACGGTGCTCGAGAACGACTGCGCCGGGCCCACGCCGACGACCCGCGAGGGCACCAGGGAGTAGCCGAGGTCGGCCGCGACGCTGGTCAGGCCGTCGTACTCGGCGAGGCGGTTGCGGTCGTAGGCGGAGGTGTTGAGCTCGGAGCGCAGCGCGGAGTTCTCGGCCTCGAGGGTCGCGACCTCGTCGCGCAGCGAGCCGTTGCTCTCGAACCAGCCGCCGATCGCCGTGAAGGGGCGCACCACGGCGGTCGCCGCGCTCTGGGCGGGCCCCATCGTGTCGGCGAGCACGCCGCGCACCGGGTCGAGCGGCGAGTCCTCACCGGTGGCCAGGTCGAGGGTGGTCACCGTGGCGCTGGCCAGCAGCAGGGCGACCAGCAGCGAGCGCGAGGCGCGCGGCGGCTCGGCGCCGGGGCCGCCGTCGTGGCCCCACCGGCGCTCGCGGCGCTCGTGGCGGGCCATCAGCGAGCGGGTACGCCGGGTGCGGCCGGGTCGCCCGGGGCGCGCCGGCTGCTCCTCGCGCGGCGTACCGGGGGTGCGGCGGGCGGTGCTGACGCGGTCGAGCAGGGCCATCAGTAGCGCCTCGGGTCCGTGACGAGTACCTGCTGCAGGGCCTCGAACTCCTCGACGCACTTGCCGGCGCCCAGCGCCACCGAGCTCAGCGGGTCGGGGGCCACGTGCACGGGCATGCCGGTCTCGTGGCGCAGGCGCTCGTCGAGGCCGCGCAGCAGCGCGCCGCCGCCGGTGAGCACGATGCCGCGGTCCATGATGTCGCCGGCCAGCTCGGGCGGGGTCTGGTCAAGGGTGGTGCGCACCGCGTCGACGATGGCGTGCAGCGGCTCCTCGAGGGCCTGGCGGACCTCGGCGCTGGAGACCACGACGGTGCGCGGCAGGCCGGAGATCATGTCGCGGCCGCGGATCTCGGCCTCCGGTTCGTCCGGCAGCGGGAACGCCGAGCCGAGGGTCATCTTGACCTCCTCGGCGGTGCGCTCGCCCAGCATGAGCGAGTACTCCTTCTTCATCCACGCCACGATCGCGGCGTCGAGGTCGTCGCCGGCGGTGCGGATCGACAGGCTGGTCACGATGCCGCCGAGGCTGATCACGGCGACCTCGGTCGTGCCGCCGCCGACGTCGACGACCATGTTGCCGGTGGCCTGGTGCACCGGCAGGCCGGCGCCGATCGCGGCGGCCATCGGCTCCTCGACGATGTAGACCCGGCGGGCGCCGGCCTGGTAGCCGGCCTCCTTGACCGCGCGCTGCTCGACGGCGGTGATGCCACTGGGCACGCAGATGACCATGCGGGGCTTGGCGAAGGCGCTGCGGCGGTGCACCTGCTGGATGAAGTAGCGCAGCATCTGCTCGGTCGCCTCGAAGTCGGCGATCACGCCGTCCTTGAGCGGGCGGATGGCGGTGATGTTGTCGGGCGTGCGCCCGATCATCCGCTTGGCCTCGTGGCCCACCGCCAGGATCTCGCCGGTCGTCGAGTTCAGCGCCACGACGCTGGGCTCGTCGAGCAGCACGCCGCGGCCGCGGGCGTAGACCAGCGTGTTGGCGGTGCCGAGGTCGACGGCCATGTCGCGGCCGAAGAAGCTGTTCGCCATGGCAGGTGCGCCTCGTGGTCCCTCGTGCGCGAGTGCTGACCGGGGAAGGTAGGCCGCCCCGCGCGCACGATCCCGGCACGACCCGGTCCCGAGCCTAAGGAGCGCCTACCACAGATCCCGGACGCCACGCCGAGTCACCACGCGCCACACGAGTCACACCCGTCTCCACCACGCGCGACCCGGCCCACATCCCCCGCCGACCCGTACCAAATGTCGCACTGACCCGGCCCAAATTTCGCACTGACCCGGCCCAGATCTCCCGCCGAGTCGGCCCGGACCTACAAACGTGGGTTCGGGCCGGGTCAGTGGGAAGTTCAGGCCGGGTCAGTGGGAAGTTCAGGCCGGGTCAGGGCGAAGTTCGGGCCGGGTCAGCGCTCGGGGAACCAGATGCCGATCTCGCGCTCGGCGGTCTCGGGGGCGTCCGAGCCGTGCACCAGGTTCTGCTGCACCTTCAGGCCCCAGTCGCGGCCCAGGTCGCCGCGGATGGTGCCGGGGGCGGCTGCGGTCGGGTCGGTGGCGCCGGCCAGCGAGCGGAAGCCCTCGATGCAGCGCTCGCCCTCGAGCACCATCGCCACGACCGGGCCGGAGAGCATGAACTCGACGAGCGGCTCGTAGAAGGGCTTGCCGTGGTGCTCCTCGTAGTGCTCGGCGAGCAGCTCGGGGGTGGCCTCGCGCAGCTCGAGGCGGACCAGGGTGTAGCCCTTGGCCTCGATGCGGCGCACGATCTCGCCGGTGAGGCCGCGGCGGACGCCGTCGGGCTTGATCAGGGCAAGGGTGCGCTCGGTCATGGCCGCGAGCCTACCGAGCCCCGAGCCCCGCCGCGCGTGCGGCCACGTCGGCGGGCACCGCCACGTCGCGCGCATCGGCGTCGGCGACCGGCTCGCCGGCCACCAGCCGCAGCGGCACGTGGCCTCCCCACACGCCCGCCTCGACGTCGGCCTCGTCGTCGACGGGGCCACCTCCGCGGACCTTCAAGGACGCCTCGGCGAGCGGCAGGGCCAGCACGACCGTGGCGGCCAGCTCCTTGCGGGTGTGCGGGCGCAGCGTCGCCGAGCGCCCGAGCACCACCTGGTCGACCACCAGGTCGAGCGCCCTGGCCCGCTCCGCCTCGTCGTCGACCAGCCGGGGCCGCCCCACCACCACGGCGCTGCGGTAGTTCATGGAGTGGTGGAAGCCCGAGCGCGCCGCGACCAGCCCGTCGAGCAGGGTGATGCTCACGCAGACCTCGCCGGCGAGCACCGGGGCCAGCCAGCCGGCGCCGACCGAGCCGTGCAGGTAGAGCGAGCCGCCGTCGTCGGGGCCGTCGGGGTCGGCGGCGTACGCCGTGGGCAGGACGAGGGGGTGCGCGTCGGGCCCCGACCCGACGACGAGGCCCAGGTGGGCCACCAGCGCCTCGTCGAGCAGGGCGTGCAGGGCGGCCCGGTCGTCGACCATGCGGTGCCGGCCGCGGGTGGCGGTGGTGCGGTCGGTGGGTGAGAGCGGTGCGGTGGTCATGCGACCATCGTGATCGTGAAGTGGCCCGCTCTCGAGGGCCACTTGCGCCCGACTTCGACAGGCCACTCCGGATGACCTCGCTCGCCCTGCACCTCGACCGCACCGCTCCCGCCCCGTTGGGCGTCCAGCTGGCCGACGCGGTGCGCGACCGCGTGACCGACGGACGGCTGCGCCCCGGCGAGCGGCTGCCCAGCAGTCGCGCGCTGGCCGTCGAGCTCGGCGTGGCCCGCAGCGTGGTGGAGCAGGCGTGGGCGCAGCTCGTGGCCGAGGGCTGGCTCGAGGGGCGGCACGGGTCGGGCACCTTCGTGGCCGCCGGCCGCAGCGCCGGCGCAGCACCGCGCCCCCGCCGGCCCAGCCCGGCGACCGGCGAGGCACCGCTCGTGCGCCTCGACACCGGCACGCCCTGGATCGACCCGCGCCACCAGGGCCTGTGGCGCCGGGCCTGGCGCGACGTCGCGGCCGCCACCCCGCCTCGTGGGTACGACGACCCGCGGGGGCTGCCCGAGCTGCGCGCCGAGCTCGCGGCGCGGCTGACCCGCACCCGGGGGCTGGAGGTCGACCCCGACGACGTGCGGGTCACGGTCGGCACCACCGACGGGCTGCGGCACCTGCTGGGCGCGCTGCCCCCGGGTCCCGTGGGGGTGGAGGACCCCGGCTACCGCGCGGCCGTCGCCACGGTCGAGGCCGCCGGGCGCCGGGTCGTCGACCTGCCGCCCGGGGCGGCCGGCTCCGACCTGCGCGGTCTCGCGGCGGCGTACGTCACCCCGGCCCACCAGCACCCGCTCGGGCGCACCATGCCGGGAGCCGAGCGGCTGGCGCTGCTGGCGGCGGCCCGCGAGGCCGGGGCGGTGCTGGTCGAGGACGACTACGACTCGGAGTTCCGCTACGACGTCGCGCCCATCCCCGCCCTGGCCAGCCTCGACCGCGAGCGGGTCGCCTACCTGGGCACCACCAGCAAGTCGGTCTCCCCCAGCCTGCGCCTGGGCTGGGTGGTGCCGCCGGCCGGGCTCGGCGCCGTTATCGACGAGCAGCGGGCGCGCACCCACGACGCCGCGCCCTGGCCGGTGCAGCGGGCCTACCTCTCCCTGCTGCGCGAGGGCTACGTCGACCGCGTGGTCCGCTCGGCGCGGCGCACCTACGCGGCCCGGGCGGCGCGGGTGGTCGAGGTGCTCGGCGCCCACCTCGACGGACCGGTCGCGGGGATGTACGCCACCGTCCCGCTGCCGGCGGACGCGGCCCGGCGGGCCCGGGACGCGGCGCTCGCGGCGGGCTTCGACGTGCCGCTGCTCGACGACTACTGCCGCTCGGCGCGACGCAGCGGGCTGGTGCTCGGCTTCGGGGGCTGCACCGACGCCGAGCTGGACCGGGCCCTGGCAGCGGTCACGGCCGCCCTGCGGGCCTAGGGCCTAGCTGCCCTGCTCCGCCTCGTACGCCGCGTAGGCGGCGGCCCGCTCGCTCTCGATCCTGCGCCCCAGGAGGACCGCGGTGCCCCAGAGCAGGGCGAAGACGCCGCCCAGGAAGAACATCATCGGGATCACCAGGCCCAGCGCGATCGCGGCGCCCTGCACCACCCAGCCGGCGGTGTAGGCCCACTCGGAGCGCAGCATGCCGGCCAGCAGCAGGCACACCACGGCCAGCCCGAGGCCGATCAGCAGGGCGAGCCCGGTGGGCACGTCGGTCAGCGAGACCAGCACCGGCGTGGTCAGTCCGAGGGTGATCGCCTCGAGCGAGAGGATCGCGGCGCACATGCCGCGGCGGGGCGAGCGGTTCACTCCTGGTCCTCCTCGCGGGGGGTGCCGGGGACGCGGCGGCCGCGGGTCAGCAGCGTGCGGGCCTCGCCGGCGGTGACCACCGAGCCGGTGACCAGCACCGCCCCCGACCCGATCGAGGAGCCCACGGTCTCGCCCGCCTCGGCGAGCGCGGCGGCGGCGTCGACCGCGTCGAGGAGCCGCTCGATGACGGTGACGCGGTCCTCGCCGAAGACCTCGACGGCGGCGGCGCCCAGCGCGGCGGCCGGCATGGCCCGGTCGGTGCTGTTCTGGGTGCACACGACGTGGGCCAGGTGCGGCTCGAGGGCGACCAGCAGGCCCTCGGCGTCCTTGTCGCCCATCACGCCGAGCACGCCGATCAGCGGCTCGAAGGTGAAGGAGTCCTCGAGGGCGGCGCCGACGGCCTCGGCGCCGTGGGGGTTGTGGGCGGCGTCGAGCACGACCGTGGGGCTGCGCCGCACGACCTCGAGCCGGGCCGGCGAGGTCACGTCGGCGAAGGCGGCACGCACGAGCTCGGCGTCCAGCGGCTGCGCGTCGGGACCGGAGGCGGCGAACGCCTCGACCGCGGCCAGCGCGACGGCGGCGTTCTGGGCCTGGTGGGCGCCGTAGAGCGGCAGGAAGACGTCGTCGTAGCGCGCCCGCAGGCCCTGCAGCGAGACCATCTGCCCGCCCACGGCGGGCGTGCGCGCCACCACGCCGAACTCCAGCCCCTCGCGGGCCACGGTGGCACCGACCTCGGCGGCGCGGGCCAGCAGCACCGCGCCGGCCTCGGCCTCCTGCTGGGCCATCACGACGGTCGAGCCGGCCTTGATGATGCCGGCCTTCTCGTGGGCGATCGCCTCGGTGGTGCCGCCGAGGTAGCGGGCGTGGTCGACCGCGACCGGCAGCACCACGGCCACGTCGGCGTCGGCGACGTTGGTGGCGTCCCACGAGCCGCCCATGCCGACCTCGACGACGGCCACGTCGACCGGGGCGTCGGCGAAGGCGGCGTAGGCCATGCCGACCACGGTCTCGAAGAACGACAGCGGGTGGGCCTGGTCCTCGTCGACCAGGTGCGTGTAGGGCGCGACGTCGTTGAAGGCGCGCACGAAGGCGTCGTCGTCGAGCGGCTCGCCGTCGACGCTGATCCGCTCGTTCATGGTCTCCACGTGCGGGCTGGTGAAGCGCCCGGTGCGCAGCTCGAGGGCGCGCAGCAGCGCGTCGACCATCCGCGAGGTCGAGGTCTTGCCGTTGGTCCCGGTCAGGTGGATCATCCGGAAGGATCGCTGCGGGTCGCCGAGCAGCTCGAGGAACGCCTCGATCCGCTCCAGCGAGGGCTCGAGGCGGGTCTCGGGCCAGCGCGAGAGCAGGGCGTCCTCGACCTCGCTGAAGGTCTCGGCGGCGCGGGGCACGACGGTCTCGTCGTCTGGCAGGGCGGATGCGTCACTCATGTCCGGTCCAGTCTAGGGACGCGACCCCCTTGACCCCGACTCTGTAACGCGTTCTAGTTCTGCGCATGAGGACGACAGCGGCGATCGTCACCGAGCAGGGCGGCGCCTTCGAGCTCACGGAGGTCGAGCTCGACGACCCCCGCGACGACGAGGTGCTGGTGCGGATCGTGGCCACCGGGCTGTGCCACACCGACCTGACGATGCGTCACTTCCTGCCGCCGGAGATGTTCCCCCACGTCTTCGGCCACGAGGGTGCCGGCGTCGTCGAGGCCGTCGGCCCACGCGTCGAGGGCGTCGCGGTGGGCGACCACGTCGTGCTCTCCTTCCGCTCCTGCCGCGCGTGCGCCCCGTGCCGGGCCGGCGACGTGGGCTACTGCGAGCAGACGCTGCTGCTCAACTACATGGGCATGCGCCCCGACGGCTCGACCACCATGACCCACGAGGGCTCCCCCGTCCTCGGCTCCTTCTTCGGCCAGTCCAGCCTCGCGCGCCACGCCCTCGCGCACGCCGACAACTGCGTCGTGGTCGACCCCGCGCTCGACCTGCGCATCGCCGCGCCCTACGGCTGCGGCTTCCAGACCGGCGCCGGCACCGTGCTCAACGTGCTGCGTCCCACCCCGTCCGACTCCCTGGCGGTGTACGGCGCCGGCGCCGTCGGGCTCGCCGCCGTGGCGGCCGCGGCGGCCGAGGGGGTCGCGACCGTGCTGGCCGTCGACCTCGTGGGCGGCCGGCTCGCCGAGGCGCAGCGCCTCGGGGCGACCCCCGTCGACGCCGGCGGGCTGGAGCCGGCCGAGGTGGTCGCCCGCGTCAAGGAGCTCACCGGCGGCGCGGGATCGACGTGCGCCATCGACACCACGGCACTGCCGGTCGTGGTCAAGCAGGCCCAGCAGGCCCTCGCCCCGCGCGGCACCCTGGTGGCGCTCGGGCTCGGCCCCGAGGAGTACCAGCTCGACGCCATCGACCTGCTGCAGGGCGGCAAGCGGGTGATGTCGTCGATCGAGGGCGACTCCGACCCGCAGGAGATGGTCCCCCGGCTGCTGGCGCTGCGCGAGGCCGGCCGCTTCGACCTCGACGCCCTGGTCACCACCTACCCGTTCGAGCAGGTCGACGAGGCGGTCGCCGACGTGCTGGCCGGGCGGGTCGTCAAGCCGGTGCTGGTGTGGTGAGCCGCAGGTTGGCGGTGTCGGTGACCGCCTCGTAGCCCAGCGCCTGGTAGATCCGGTTGGAGACCGGGTTGGCCTGGTCGGTGAAGAGGGTGGGCCGCGCGCCCTCGTCGAGCACCCCGCGGCTCAGGTGCGCCACGAGCGCGCTGGCGTAGCCGTGCCCACGGTGCTGGGCAGGGGTGTAGACGGGACCGATCCGGGCCGCGCCGAAGCGCGCCGGCGTGCGCGCGCTGAAGTGCACCGGCACGCCGTCGACCTCCCAGACCCACAGCAGCCCGCGCTCGAGGCGCTCACGCGTCCACTCGCGGTCGAGGTGCTCGAGGGGCTCGGGCGGGCGACCGGCCTGCTCGTCGGCGTCGACCGAGAACGCCGCCGCCCAGCAGGTGAGCAGGTCGAGGTCGGCCGGCCCGGCGGTCCGGGCCGCGCCACGCGTCACCCGGGGCTCCACGAGCCGGCGCAGCTCGAAGAGCCGCAGGTGCTCGTGCACGTACGCCGCCGCGCCGCGCAGCCGGGCCAGCTCGTCCATGAAGACCCGCACCGCGGGCAGCGCGCCGTTGGCGGCGGTGACGTCGTCGCCGCGCTCGTGCACCCAGTGCGCCAGCGCGACCGCGGCCTCGTCGGGCATCTGGTGCACCCACATCGGGTAGGGCCGGAAGGGCGCGGTGCGCATCGCCACGCCCACCACCTCCGCGCCGCGACCGGCCAGCACGCTGACCCACCACTGCGGGTGCGCCGGCCGCGACGCACCGCCCTCCAGCACGCCGTGGGCGGAGCCGGCGAGCACCGTGGCGAGCACCGGCTCGAGGGCCAGGTGGGCCCCGGCACGGTCCAGGAAGTCGGCCGGGTCGGTGGTGCTCTCGAAGAGGAAGGACGTCACGGGGCGCACGCTAGGTGCTGCCCGACGGGCACCGCACGCCGGTTTCGGGCACGACGCGGGTTCGCACCCCTCGAGGCGCCACTCATAGGATTCCCCCATGACCGAGACCACGCAGCAGGCCACCGACACGACGAGCACCGACGCGCGTGCCCTCGTCGTACCGGAGAAGCCGGCGCTCGAGGGTCTCGAGTCGACCTGGGCGGCGCGCTGGAAGGAGCAGGACACCTACGCCTTCGACCGCACCCAGCCGCGGGAGAACGTCTACTCCATCGACACTCCCCCGCCGACCGTCAGCGGCAGCCTGCACGTGGGCCACGTCTTCTCCTACACCCACACCGACCTGATCGCGCGCTACCAGCGCATGCAGGGCAAGTCGGTCTTCTACCCGATGGGCTGGGACGACAACGGCCTGCCCACCGAGCGCCGGGTGCAGAACTACTACGGCGTGCGCTGCGACCCCTCGCTGCCCTACGACCCCGACTTCACCCCGCCGGCCAAGCCCGACCCCAAGAAGCAGGTGCCGGTGAGCCGGCCCAACTTCATCGCCCTGTGCGAGGAGCTGGTCGCTCAGGACGAGGAGGTCTTCGAGTCGCTGTGGCGCACCCTGGGCCTCTCGGTCGACTGGTCGCAGCACTACACGACCATCGGCCCGAAGGCACAGACCGTCAGCCAGCGCGCGTTCCTGCGCAACTTCGCGCGCGGCGAGGCCTACCTGCAGGAGGCGCCCACGCTGTGGGACGTCACCTTCCAGACCGCCGTCGCGCAGGCCGAGCTCGAGGCCCGTGAGTACGCCGGCGCCTACCACCGCGTCGCCTACCACGCCCCCGACGGCACCCCGATCCACATCGAGACGACCCGCCCCGAGCTGATCCCCAGCGTCGTGGCGCTGGTCGCGCACCCCGACGACGAGCGCTACCAGCCGCTGTTCGGCACCACCGTCACCTCGCCGGTCTTCGGCGTGGAGGTGCCGGTGCTGGCCCACCCGGGCGCCGAGATGGACAAGGGCGCCGGCATCGCCATGTGCTGCACCTTCGGCGACCTGACCGACGTCACCTGGTGGCGCGAGCTCGACCTGCCGGTGCGCACCGTGATCGGTCGCGACGGCCGGTTCACGCGCGAGACGCCGCCCTGGCTGGCCGCGGCCGAGGAGTCCTACCAGCGCCTGGCCGGCAAGACGACGTTCTCGGCGCGCGAGGAGATGGTCGCGATGCTGCGCGAGGTCGGCGACCTCGAGGGCGACCCGAAGCCGACCCAGCGGATGGCGAACTTCTTCGAGAAGGGCGACAAGCCCCTCGAGATCGTCGCGACCCGCCAGTGGTACGTGCGCAACGGTGGGCGCGACGCCGACCTGCGCGGCGAGATGCTCGCCCGCGCCGACGAGATCACCTGGCTGCCCACCCACATGAAGCACCGCTACGACAACTGGGTCGGCGGCCTCAACGGTGACTGGCTGATCTCGCGCCAGCGCTTCTTCGGCATCCCCTTCCCGGTCTGGTACCCCCTCGACGCCGAGGGCGAGCCCGACTACGAGCACCCGCTGCTGCCCACCGAGGCCGAGCTGCCCGTCGACCCGTCCACCGACGCCCCGCGCGGCTACGACGAGTCGCAGCGCAACCAGCCCGGTGGCTTCCTCGGCGACCCCGACGTGATGGACACCTGGGCCACCTCGTCGCTGACCCCGCAGATCGCCGGCGGCTGGGAGGACGACACCGACCTCTTCGAGCGGGTCTTCCCGATGGACCTGTGCACCCAGGGCCACGACATCATCCGCACCTGGCTCTTCAGCCGCGTGGTGCGCGCGCACTTCGAGCACGGGCGCACCCCGTGGACCCACGCGATGCTCTCGGGCTGGATCCTCGACCCCGACCGCAAGAAGATGTCGAAGTCCAAGGGCAACGTGGTCGTGCCGACCGAGATCCTCGAGAAGTTCGGCGCCGACGCCGTGCGCTGGCGCGCCGCGATGGCCCGCCCGGGCCTCGACTCGCCCTTCGACGAGGCCCAGATGAAGGTCGGGCGCCGCCTGGCCATGAAGGTCCTCAACGCCTCCAAGTTCGTGCTCGGCAACGTCGGCGCGACCTCGTGCAACGCCTTCGAGGTCTCCGAGCCGGTCGACTGCGCGCTGCTGGGCCGCCTGGCCCTGGTGGTGCGCCGGGCCACCGAGTCGTTCGACGCCTACGACTACACCAGCGCCCTCGAGAGCGTCGAGAAGTTCTTCTGGGAGTTCTGCGACGACTACCTCGAGCTGGTCAAGGAGCGCGCGTACGCCGAGGACGGCGGCGCGGCGACCGCCTCGGCGAAGGCCACGCTGGCCATCGCTCTGCAGGTCCAGCTGCGCCTGCTGGCCCCGTTCCTGCCCTACGTGACCGAGGAGGTCTGGTCGTGGTGGCAGGAGGGCTCCATCCACCGCGCCAGCTGGCCCACCGAGATCGACCTGGGCGCGGCGGCCGCCGCCGACCCCGGCGTGCTCGACGCCGTCGCCGCGGCCCTGGTGGGCATCCGCGGCGCCAAGTCGCAGGCCAAGGTCTCGATGCGCGCCGAGCTGGGCCGGGTCGAGGTGCGTGGCCCCGAGGCGCTGGTGCGCGCGGCCGAGCAGGCCGCCGACGACCTGCGCCGCTCGGGCCGCATCGTGGGCGAGCTGCTCTTCACCGCCGACGCGTCGGCCGGCGAGATCAGCGTCGCGGCCGAGCTGGCCCCCGTCGCCGAGGGCTGATCGGCCCCCAGCCACCCTCCCTGGCCACCCTGCAACGCAGCAGCGCCCCGACCGGTCCGGTCGGGGCGCTGCTGCGTGCGGCGGCGGGAGCCGCTCAGGCGGACTTCTTCTTCTTGGTCTCGCTCTCGCGCAGCACCAGCTCGGGGCTCTCGTCACCGGTGACGACCTCGGCGGACAGGATCACCTTGGCGACGTCGCCGCGCGAGGGCACGTCGTACATCACCTGGAGCAGGACCTCCTCGATGATGGCGCGCAGCCCGCGCGCACCGGTGCCGCGCTCCATGGCCTTGTCGGCGATGGCGTCGATCGCCTCGGCGGTGAACTCGAGCTCGACCCCATCGATCTCGAAGAGCTTCTGGTACTGCTTGACCAGGGCGTTGCGCGGCTCGGTGAGGATCTGGACCAGCGCGGGCCGATCGAGCTTGGAGACGCTGGCGATGAGCGGGAGCCGGCCGATGAACTCGGGGATCAGGCCGAACTTGGTGAGGTCCTCGGGCCGCACGAGGGCCAGCAGGTCGTCCTCGGTGCGGTCGGCCTGCTTCTTGACCTCGGCGGTGAAGCCCAGGGTCTTCTTGCCGACCCGCTGCTCGATGATGTGCTCGAGACCCGCGAACGCGCCACCCACCACGAAGAGGATGTTGGTGGTGTCGATCTGGATGAACTCCTGGTGCGGGTGCTTGCGCCCGCCCTGCGGCGGCACCGAGGCGGTGGTGCCCTCGATGATCTTCAGCAGCGCCTGCTGCACGCCCTCGCCGGAGACGTCGCGGGTGATCGAGGGGTTCTCGGACTTGCGGGCCACCTTGTCGATCTCGTCGATGTAGATGATGCCCGTCTCGGCCTTCTTGACGTCGTAGTCGGCGGCCTGGATCAGCTTGAGCAGGATGTTCTCGACGTCCTCGCCGACGTAGCCGGCCTCCGTCAGCGCGGTGGCGTCGGCGATGGCGAACGGCACGTTGAGCATCCGGGCCAGCGTCTGGGCCAGGTAGGTCTTGCCGCAGCCGGTCGGCCCGATCACCAGGATGTTGGACTTGGCGACCTCGACGACCTCGTCCTTGGCGTGCTTGCCCGCGGCCGGCGCGAGTCCGGACTGGACGCGCTTGTAGTGGTTGTAGACCGCCACCGCCAGCGACTTCTTGGCCTGCTCCTGGCCGATCACGTAGGAGTTGAGGAAGTCGAAGATCTCGCGCGGCTTGGGCAGCTCGCCCATGCCGACCTCGGTGCCCTCGCTGAGCTCCTCCTCGATGATCTCGTTGCACAGGTCGATGCACTCGTCGCAGATGTAGACGCCGGGTCCGGCGATGAGCTTCTTCACCTGCTTCTGCGACTTGCCGCAGAACGAGCACTTCAGCAGGTCTCCGCCGTCACCGATCCGTGCCACCGGGGTCACCCTCCTCGATCACCTCGGGCGCGAGGGGCGCCCGGGTCGTGCGTCTTGGTGCGCCGCTCCCCCGTCGGGCGGGGGGCAGCCGTGTTGCAGCGATCTGGACGAAGGTACTCCCCGAGCCGCCCCTCGTGGGGGAGGACGCGGGGAGACACCCTCGCCGTGTGGACCTCAGGTGAGGGCCGGGGTCTTCAGCGACTCCAGGACCGAGTCGATCAGGCCGTACTCCACCGCCTGCTGGGCGGTGAGGATCTTGTCGCGCTCGATGTCGCGGCTGACCTCCTCGACCGGACGGCCGGAGTGGTCGCTGATCATCTTCTCGAGCAGCTCGCGCATCCGGATGATCTCGTTGGCCTGGATCTCGATGTCGGAGGTCTGGCCGAACGTGCCCTCGGTGTAGGGCTGGTGGATCAGGATGCGGCTGTTGGGCAGGCCCATCCGCTTGCCGGGGGTGCCCGCGGCCAGCAGGATCGCGGCCGCCGAGGCGGCCTGGCCCAGGCACACCGTGCGCACGTCGGGCTTGATGAAGTTCATCGTGTCGTAGATCGCCGTCAGCGCGGTGAACGAGCCACCGGGGCTGTTGATGTAGATGCTGATCTCCTGGTCGGGGTTCATCGACTGCAGGCACAGCAGCTGGGCGATGACCGCGTTCGCGACGTCGTCGGAGATCGGCGTCCCGAGGTAGATGATCCGCTCCTCGAAGAGCTTCGCGTAGGGGTCGATGCGGCGCACGCCGTAGGAGGTGCGCTCCTCCCACTGCGGGATGTAGTAGTTCATGGTGTGCGGTGCTCCCGTCACTTCGTGTGGGCCGGACGGCCGTCGTCGGCCGCCTCGCGAGCGCTCTTGATGACCTGGTCGACCAGGCCGTATTCCTTGGCCTGGTCGGCGGTGAACCAGCGGTCGCGGTCGGCGTCGGCGACGACCTGGTCGATCGGCTGGCCGGTGTGCTCGGCGATCAGGTCGAGCAGCACCTTCTTGATGTGCAGCGACTGCTGGGCCTGGATCTTGATGTCCGAGGCCGAGCCGCCCATGCCCGAGGAGGGCTGGTGCATCATGATGCGCGCGTGGGGCAGGGCGTAGCGCTTGCCCTTGGTGCCGGCGCACAGGAGGAACTGGCCCATCGAGGCGGCCAGGCCCATGCCGACCGTGGCCACGTCGTTGGGGATGTAGTTCATGGTGTCGTAGATCGCCATGCCGGCGTCCACGGACCCGCCCGGGGAGTTGATGTGCAGGAAGATGTCGGCCTCGGGGTCCTCTGCCGAGAGCAGCAGCAGCTGCGCGCAGATCGCGTTGGCGTTCTGGTCGCGCACCTCGGAGCCGAGGAAGACGATCCGCTCCCGGAGCAGACGCTGGTAGATGTGGTCGTCGAGGACGTTGAGCCCGGCGCCACCACCCATCCTCTGGTCGGAGGCGGTGTCGCGGCCTGCGGAGCTGGAGTTCTGGTTCACGTCGCCGACACTAGCCCGAAGGACGGACAGTTCCACGGGCAACCCCGCCCTGTTCGCCGACAGCGGATCCCGGCGCCGCACCGGTCCGGTCCAGCCGTTCAGTCCAGCCAGCGGCGCAGCGACGTCAGCACCTCGGGATGGTTGAGCAGGTCGAAGTGGCCGCTGCGCCCGACGTGCAGCACCGTGGCGCCGGGGAACAGCTCGCCACCTCGCCGGTCGCGGCCGTACGCCGAGGGCGGACGCACCAGCAGGTCGCCGACCACCTGGCCCACGGGGTGCCGCTCGGCGGCGCTCAGGGTGGCCGCCACCAGCCGGTAGCGCGCGTGCGGCAGGGCCGGCACGTCCTCGGCGAGACCGGCGACCAGGTCGTGCACCCCCACCGAGCGCCAGTCGAGCAGCCGCCCGAAGGCGGCCGTCTCGGGCAGCAGCGACAGCCCGCGGCTGCCGTGCCCGATGCCCTGGGCCACGGGCGCGCCGAGGTGCGGGGTGCCGAGCGTGACGACGTCGCTGACCAGCCGGGTCCAGCCCGCGCCCGTCCCGTCGGGCTGCACGGCCACGGCGCCCGCGGCGCGCATCACCAGCCCGCCCATCGAGTGGCCCACCAGGGCGATCCGGGTGACCTCGACGGGCCAGTGCTCGACGACCTGCTGCAGCAGCGCGGTCAGGGCCGCGCCGTTCTCGCGCAGCGACAGGCCGGTGTTGGCGCGCAGCAGCAGCGGGGTCCACCCGCGCGCGGCCAGGTCGTCGGCGTACGTCGTGCCGGTGCGCTCGCGGTGCCGGCCCCAGTAGGACTCGTCCTCGCACAGGCCGTGCAGCAGCACCACGACCCGTCCGGTCGCGTCGGGGAAGGCCTGGGCCAGCCCGGGACCGTCGGGCACCACGTCGCGCCCGCCGAGCCGCACCGCGGTCGAGATGGCCATCTGCGGGCGCTCGCGCAGCAACCGGTCGCCGATCAGGCCGTTGACGGCGGCACTGACGAACCGGCCCCGGGTCGAGTCCTCCAGGCGCGGGCCGGCGCCGGTGGCCGCCGCGCGGTCGAGCCCGCGCGAGGCGGTGCGCAGGCCCAGCCCCAGCCCGCCGTACACGGCGCCCGCGATGCCGCGGTGGGCCGTCTCGACGACCCCGGGCCCGGTGCCGCCGAGGCGACGGCCCAGGCCGTGCACCCGGTCGAGCCAGGCGGTGTGGGTGTCGCGCGCGCTGCGCACGACCAGGGCGTCGGCGACCTCGCAGGCCAGCGAGGCGAGGTCGAGCACCGAGGGGCCGCTGGCGGTGGTCATGGGTGCACCCTAGCGCCTCAGTGGACGAGCGTGCACTCGATCATCGCGGGGCCCCCGGACGCCACGACCCGCCCGAGCAGTGCTCGGGCGGGTCGTGGGCGGGCACGCGCCAGGCTCAGGCCTGGGCGTCCTCGGTCTCGCTGTCGCTCTCGTCCTCGACCTGGGCCTCGGCCGGCTCAGCGGCCTCCGCCTCGGGCTCCTCGGCCGGCTGCTCCATGATGGTGCCGTCGGGCTGCAGGTTCTTCAGCTCCAGCACGTTGCCCGAGGCGTCCTTGACGGTCGCCGACTCCACCAGCACCGCCAGCGCCTTGCCGCGCAGGATCTCCTGCACGAGCTCGGGGATGTGGTTGTGCTCGAACATGTGGTTCGCGAACTCCTGCGGGTCCTGGCCGGACTGCTGGGCGCGACGGATCAGGTGCTGGGAGAGCTCCTGCTGGTCGACGCCGAGCTCCTCCTTCTTCGCGATCTCGTCGAGCAGGAACTGCGCGGCGACGGCGTCGCGGACCCGGCGGTCGAGCTCGGCCTCGAACTCCTCCTGGGTCTGCTCCTCGTCCTCGAGGTACTTCTCCATCGTGATGCCGGCCATCATCAGCTGCTGCTCGATGTTCTGGCGGCGCGCGTTGAGCTCGTCGGTGACCATCGTCTCCGGCAGCGGGACGCTGATCTTCTCGAGGAGGGCCTCGAGCACCGCGTCGCGGGCCTCGGCGGCCTGCTCGAGGCGCTTGCCGTTGCCCAGGCGCGAGCGGACGTCGGCCACGAGCTCCTCGGAGGTGTCGAACTCGGAGGCCAGCTGGGCGAACTCGTCGTCGAGCTCGGGCAGCTCCTGCTCCTGGACCTGGCTGACCGAGACGGCCACCTCGACCTCCTCGCCGACGAGGTCGCCGCCGACGAGCTGGGAGGTGAAGGTCTTGTCGTCGCCGGCCTTCATGCCGACCAGCGCGTCGTCGAGGCCGTCGATCATGCCGCCCTTGCCGACCTGGTAGCTCATGCCGGCCACCTCGGCGCCCTCGAGCACCTCGCCGTCCTTCATGGCCTTGAGATCGAGCACGACGAAGTCACCCTCGGCCGCGGCACGCTCGACGTCGGCGAGGGTGCCGAAGCGCTCACGCAGCGACTGGACCTGCTCGTCGACGTCCTCGTCGCTGATCTCGATGTCGTCGACCTGGGCCTCGAGGCCCTCGTAGGCCGGCAGCTCGATCTGCGGCTTGACGTCGACCTCGGCGGTGAACTCGACGAGGTCGTTGTCCTCGAGCCGGGTCACCTCGATCTCGGGCTGCGCGAGCGGCTCGAGCGAGTTCTCCTGCAGCGCCTCCATGTACTTCTTCGGCAGCGCGTCGTTGATGGCCTGGTCGAGGACCGCGCCCCGGCCGACCTGACGGTCGATGACCATCGGCGGCACCTTGCCCCGGCGGAAGCCGGGGACGTTGATCTGCTGGGCGATCGCCTTGTAGGCCGCGTCGAGGCTCGGCTTGAGCTCCTCGAAGGGCACCTCGACGGTCAGCTTGGCCCGGGTCGGGCTCAAGGTCTCGACGGCGCTCTTCACAGGGTGTCTCCTCATGGTTCGGTGGTGGTGTCGGCACAGGTGGTTCGTGGTGTGACGTCGGGGCGACAGGACTCGAACCTGCGGTCTCCTGCTCCCAAAGCAGGCGCGCTAGCCACTACGCTACGCCCCGCCAAAGCGCCCCCTCCGGCTCGCGTCGCGAGGCCGCCGGGGGCTCCTTGGAGCGGATGACGGGAATCGAACCCGCGTAGCCAGTTTGGAAGACTGGGGCTCTACCATTGAGCTACATCCGCACGCACCGGGGCTCCGCCCCCGTGTACCCCCGGACCGTGGTGCCGGTGGGTGCGCAGGTGCGGGTCCCCTGGACCACCGAATCGTGCCACACGCCGCGGCCGCGGCCACAACCGGCGCCGACCGCCCACCGCGACCAGCGCCGCCGCCCCCGGCCCGATCAGCGCCGGTGCACGACCACCATGGCCCGGTCGTCGTCGGGTGAGCCCAGCGAGGCGACCAGCCGCTCGGCCGAGCCCACGAAGCTGCCGTGCAGCAACGTCTCGGCCTGCCCCAGCATCCGGTCCAGGCCCATCTCGATGTCGCGGCGCGGGCGCTCGACCATCCCGTCGGTGTAGAGCAGCACGGCGTCACCAGGACCCAGCACCCCCTGCGCGACCTCGAACTCGGCGTCCTCGATCAGCCCCAGGACCGGGCCGGCACTCGGCAGCACCCCCCAGCGGCCCGACCCCGAGTGGCGCTGGACGGCCGGCGGGTGGCCGGCGCTGCGCACCGAGAAGTCGCCGGTCACGAGGTCGAGCGAGAGGTGCACGGCCGTGGCGAAGCCCTCGTCCCAGCCCTGGCGCAGCAGGTAGTCGTTGGCGGCCTCCAGGAAGTCCTCGGGCGCCAGGGCGCCGAGCATGCCGCCGAACGCGCCCGAGAGCAGCAGCGCGCGGGTGCCGGCGGCGTCGCCCTTGCCGGACACGTCCACGACCACGACCTCGAGGCGGGTGTCGTCGGCGAGCACCGTGGCGACCAGGAAGTCCCCGGCGAAGGGCGTGCCCGAGGCGGAGCGCAGCGCCGACTCCACGAGCCAGCCCGCCGGCAGGGCGGGGATGCCGCCCTGGTTGAGCAGCCGGTCGCGCAGGTCGACGAACATCGACTCGCCGGTGTTGCCGGCCACGCCCAGGCTGGAGCGGCGGCGGGCGGTGACGAGCACGATGGCCGCCATCAGCCCCTCGATCACCGCCACCGCCACGATGCGGCTGGTGACCTCGGCCTGCAGGACCAACGTGGCGACGACCATCGCGACGATCCAGCCCACGAACCACGGCAGCTGGCGCGGGTTGAGCACCAGGCTGCCCAGCAGCAGGGGCACCATCAGCGCGGTGACCGGGAAGACGGCCGGCGCCAGGGCCACCCCGACGACCAGGGCGGCGGCCAGGAGGCACAGCAGCGCGGCGGTACGGAACTGGCGGACCCGGCCCCGCCGCCACATCAGGCGCACCCGGTCGAGCCCGGTCGCCACGGCCCCCGGGTCGGAGTGGTCGAACGCCGCGTCCATGGTCCGTCCTTCGCCGGGGTTCGGGCTCATCGTAGAGCCCGGGAGCGGAACGTGGGCTGGCAACGGCTGCACCAGAAGAGGTTGCGACCGGCCATCTCGGTGGTGCGCACCGCGCGACCGCAGACCAGGCAGGGCTGGCCGTGGCGCCGGTAGACGTAGACCTCGCCGCCGTGGTCGTCGCGGCGCGGCGCACGCCCCATGGCCTCGGGCTCGTGCTCGGGGCGCACGGTGTCGATCCGCCCCGTGCGCACGCCCTCGGTCATCAGCACGACCAGGTCGTCCCACATGGCGCGCCACTGGCCCACCCGCAG
Source organism: Nocardioides salarius (assembly GCF_016907435.1). NCBI lineage: Bacteria > Bacillati > Actinomycetota > Actinomycetes > Propionibacteriales > Nocardioidaceae > Nocardioides > Nocardioides salarius. The sequence goes on from NZ_JAFBBZ010000001.1 coordinate 902,643, forward strand.
CGTGCGGCCGGGGCGCTGGGGGTCGAGACGGTGCCGGAAGAGCACCTCCGCGCGGTAGACGTTGCCCACGCCCGCCAGCACCGACTGGTCCATCAGCAGCGCCCCGATCGGCGTGCGGCTGCGGCGGATCCGCTCCCACGCCCGGTCGGGGTCGGCGTCGGCGCGCAGCGGGTCGGGTCCCTGGCGCTCGAGCACCGCGTCGCGCTGGGGCCCGGTCAGCAGCTCGCAGGCGGTGGCCCCGCGCAGGTCGGCGTACGCCCGGCCGCCGGCGTCGGCCGCGACCAGCCGCAGCCGCACCTGGCCCACCGGGTCGGGGACCTCCTCGACGTCGGGGTGCACGTCGAGCTTGCCGTAGAGACCCAGGTGCACGTGCACCCAGCGCTCACCGGGGAAGGCGAGGAAGAGGTGCTTGCCCCACGCCTCGGCGTGCTCGAGCACGCCCCCGTCGAGCTGGGCGGCCGCCTCGGCGAAGCGGCCCTGCGGGCTGGAGACGGCGACCCGCCGCCCGGCGAACGCTGCGCCCAGGTGCCCGGCGAGCCGGTGGAGGGTGTGCCCCTCAGGCATCGGTCCCCTCGTCGGGACCCAGGCCCCGCGCCGACTCCGGCAGCGGCGGCAGCACCGACGTCTCGTCGTACGACGCGAGCTGGCCGATGCGCCGCACGTGGCGCTCGTCGCCGCTGAACGGCTCGGCCAGGAAGACCTCCACGAAGCGGGTCATGTCGTCGAGGCTGTGCATCCGGCCGCCGACAGAGACCATCTGCGCGTCGTTGTGGTCGCGGGCGAGCTTCGCGGTCTCCTCCGACCAGGCCAGCGCGCAGCGGATGCCCTCGACCTTGTTGGCCGCCATCTGCTCGCCGTTGCCGGAGCCACCGACCACCACGCCCATCGAGTCCTGGCCGGCGGCGCGCTCGCGGGCCACGGCCTCGGCGGCGCGCAGGCAGAAGACGGGGTAGTCGTCGAGGGCGTCGTAGACGAACGGGCCGTGGTCGACCGGCTCGTAGCCGTGCTCGGTGAGCCAGGCGACGAGGTGGGCCTTCAGGTCGAGTCCGGCATGGTCGGAGCCCAGGTGCACGCGCATGGCGGGATCATCCCAGAGCCGGGCGAGCGGGTCGGCTCAGGGGTACATGCCCAGGAACGCCGCCACCTGGCGGGTCATCGGCTCGGCGGCGTCGAAGACCTCGGGGTGTCGCCAGAAGCCGTGCACCTGGCCCAGGTAGCGGGTCGCGACCACGGCGACCCCGGCGTCGGCCAGCAGCGCGGCCAGGTGCTCGCCCTCGTCGCGCAGCGGGTCGTGCTCGGCCGTGGTCACCAGGGTCGGTGGCAGCGCCCAGAGCCGGTCGGAGCGCAGCGGCGCCAGGTCGGGGTGCTCCAGGTCGGCCGGGGTGGCGGCGTACTGCTGCCAGTACCACTGCGCCTCGCGCGGGTCGAAGCCGTCGGCGGCGGTGCGGTAGCTCTCGAACGCGCCCTCGGGGTCGAGGAAGGGGTAGACCAGCGCGAGCGCCCGGAAGCGCCCGGGGTGGCGCAGCGCCGCCACCAGGGCCAGGTTGGCCCCCGCGCTGTCGCCGTGCACGTAGAGCGGCGCCTCCAGCTCGTACGCCGCGCCCTCGCGCGCCAGCCAGGCCAGCACCGTGTCGACGTCGTCGGGGGCCGCGGGGAACCGGTGCTCCGGCGGGCGGCGGTAGTCCACGCTGAGCACCGTGACCTCGCTGCGGTTGGCCAGCCGGCGCGCCGCGGCGTCGTGGACGTCGATGTCGTGGAAGACGAAGCCGCCGCCGTGCAGGTGCACCAGGGTGCCCTCGCGCGCGTCGCGGGGCCGGTAGAGCCGGCAGCGGACCCCGTCGGCGTCGACGTCGAGGACCTGCTCGACGTCCTCGCGGGGCAGCCCGGCGGCGAGCTCACGGGCCTGGCGGCGCGACTCCTCGATGTCGAAGCCCGGTTCGAAGACCTTGGGCGTCAGCGCGGCCGCCTCGACGAAGCGTCGGGACTGGGGGTAGAGCACGCGGTCTCCTCAGCGCTGCATCAGGGCGTCGAGCCCCACGGCGATGGCGGCGGCGACCCGGAAGTCGACGCGCTCGTCGGGCACGGTGACGGTGTAGCGGTCGCGCAGCTTGAACTGGCGCTCCACGCTCATCAGCGGCGCTCCGTCGGGGGTGGTGAAGTCGAAGTGGATCGAGAGGAACGGGATGTCGGCGACGCGGCGCAGCAGCGCGGTGAGCTGGCTGCGCTCCTGGCCGGTGCCGGTGTAGCCGGGACCCTCGACGTGGAAGGTCGAGCGCAGCAGGCTGGCCCCGAAGTCCTTGCGGAAGAAGCCGACCTGGCGCTGGCCCTCGTCGAGCACGTCGTAGCCGGCGTTGAGGTCGACGCGCTTGCGGGCCTTGAAGCTGAAGACCGGCCGGGCCCTGGACTCGTCGGCGTAGAAGGTGACCTCCTCCTTGAAGGCCAGCCGCTTCTGCTGGGCCAGGCCCATCAGCCGGCCCTCCGCCCCGTCGGGCTCGGCGGCGACGAGCTCGTAGCGGTTGGTGGTCATCGCCAGCTTCTGCTTGACGTAGAAGCTGGGGAGGTACATCTCCGCGGTCATGGCCCGAACCTACGCCCGAGCGGTCACTTTCTAACCACCGACCAGTCACTTCCGCACCCACGGGTCCGGACGCCGCAGACTGGTCCCGTGGTCTGGTCCGTGCTGACGCTGCTGTTCCTGGTCGAGCTGCTCGCCTGGGCGGCGTACGGCGTGCTCGGCTGGGCGCTGTCGCCCGGGTGGCTGTGGGTGTGGCTGCTGCCGCTGCTCGTGGTCTCCCTGTGGGCAGCGACCGCCTCGCCGAGGGCCCGGTGGCGCGGCGCCGTGCTGACCCCCGTCGTCAAGCTGCTCGCCTTCACCGGTGCCGTGCTCGCCCTGGTCGGCACCGGGCACCCTGTGGCCGGTGGCGTGCTCGGTGTCCTCGCGACCGCCGTGCACCTGGCTGCGCGCCGACCCGACGTACGGGCTCGACTGGAGCAGATCAGCACCCCGGATGGGGTGCGGGACTGACCGCTCGGTGGTGAAGAAGTGACTGCTCGTGCCCTCAGGCCTCGGCGAGGCGGGCGACCTCCTCCTCGGCCACGGCGGGGTCGAGCTTGGTGAAGACCGGGGTGGGCTTGTCGACGGGGGTGCCGACCACGATCGGGTGGCGCTGCCAGGACGGCGCGGTGGTGTAGTCGCCGGTGATCACCGGGTAGCCGGGGCCGCCGTCGAGGTCCTCGACCTCCTCGATGCGCGGCATCGGGGCCACCTCGCCGGCGCCGCCGAGGGCCCGGTCGACGGCGTTGGCCGAGAACGGCAGGAACGGCGCCAGCACCAGGTTGAGGTCGGCGACGCACTGGGCGACCACGTGCAGGATCGTGGCCAGCCGCTCGCGCTGGTCCTCACCCTTGAGCTTCCACGGCTCGGAGTCGGAGACGTACTTGTTGACCACCCCGACCGCGCGCATGGCCTCGCCGATGGCGGCCTTGAGCCGGTGCCGCTCGAGCAGGTCGCCCACGGTCGCGAACGCGGCCTCGGCCACCGCGAGCACCTCCTCGTCCTGCGGCTCCAGCGGCCCGGCGGCCGGGATCTCGCCGAAGTTCTTGGCGATCAGCGTGGCGGTGCGGTTGACCAGGTTGCCCCAGCCGGCGACCAGCTCGTCGTTGGTGCGGCGCACGAACTCGGCCCAGGTGAAGTCGGAGTCCTGGTTCTCGGGACCGGCCGAGGCCACGAAGAAGCGGAACGCGTCGGGCTGGTAGCGGCTGAGCAGGTCGCGCACGTAGATGACGACCTTCTTGGAGGAGGAGAACTTGCGCCCCTCCATGGTCAGGAACTCCGAGCTGACCACCTCGGTCGGCAGGTTGAGCTCGCCGTAGGCGTGGGTGCTGCCCCCGTGGTCGCCCTTGCCCGAGTAGGCCAGCAGCTCGGCCGGCCAGATCTGGGAGTGGAAGGTGATGTTGTCCTTGCCCATGAAGTAGTAGGACAGGGCCTCGGGGTCGTTCCACCACTGGCGCCACGCCTCGGGGTCGCCGCTGCGCCGGGCCCACTCGATGGAGGCCGAGAGGTAGCCGATGACCGCGTCGAACCAGACGTAGAGCTTCTTCGTCGGCTGCTCGCGCCAGCCGTCGAGCGGGACCGCGATGCCCCAGTCGATGTCGCGGGTCATCGCCCGCGGCCGGATCTCCTTGAGGATGTTCTGGCTGAAGCGGATGACGTTGGGCCGCCACAGACCGGTCGCCTCGCGCTCGTCGAGCCACTCCCCCAGTGCCTCGGCCAGCGCGGGCAGGTCGAGGAAGAAGTGCTGGGTCTCGATGAACTCGGGCGTCTCGCCGTTGATCTTCGAGACCGGGTCGACGAGGTCGGCGGGGTCGAGCTGGTTGCCGCAGGTGTCGCACTGGTCGCCGCGGGCGCCGCCGGCGCCGCAGATCGGGCAGGTGCCCTCGATGTAGCGGTCGGGCAGGGTGCGCCCCGTCGACGGCGAGATCGCGCCGTGGGTGGTCTGCTCGACGAAGTAGCCGTTGGCGTGCACGCCGAGGAAGAGCTCCTGCACCACCGCGTGGTGGTTGGGCGTGGTGGTGCGCGTGTAGAGGTCGTAGGTGCAGCCCAGCGCGGCGAGGTCCTCGGCGATGATCCGGTGGTTCTTGTCGGCGAGCTCCTGGGGGGTGACCCCGGCCTCGTCGGCGGCGATCAGGATGGGCGTGCCGTGCTCGTCGGAGCCCGAGACCATCAGCACGTCGTGGCCCGCCATGCGCATGTAGCGGCTGAAGACGTCGGAGGGCACCCCGAAGCCGGCGACGTGGCCGATGTGGCGCGGACCGTTGGCGTAGGGCCAGGCGACTGCCGACAGGACTCTGCTCATGGGGGAATCCTAGGAGTGCGCGGCGCGCGGCCCGTCGGCGGCGTGCCCGCACGTGGCTACCGTGGAGACCATGACCACGCTGCTGGCCGAGGACCTGCTGCTCCTGCTGCTCGACGACGAGTCGGGCGCGCTGGACGCGACCACGGACCCCGCGCCCGCGCTGGGCGGCGCGCTGCTGCTCGAGCTGGCCCTCGACGACGCCGTCGAGGTCCACGCGCGACGCTGGGCCGGCGACGTCGTGCGGCCCACCGCGCAGGGGGCCGGCCCCGCGGGCACCCAGCCCCGCGACCCGCTGCTGGAGGCCGCGCTGGTCACGGTGGCCGAGAAGGAGCGCACCCCGCAGGACCTGGTGCAGCGGCTCGGCAAGGGGGTCAAGGAGCAGCTGGTCGAGCGGCTGGTCGGACGGGGCGTGCTCGAGGTGCGCCGCGACAAGGTGCTGGGGCTCTTCCCCCGCACCCGCTGGCCGGCGCGCGACAGCTCCCACGAGGACGCCGTACGCCGCTCGCTCACCGCGGTCCTCGTGGGCGGCGCCGAGCCCGACCCGCGCACCGCCGCGCTGGTCGCGCTCCTGCACGCGACCGGCCGGGCCCACAAGGTCGTCGACCACCAGGGGATCCGCGCGGGGCAGGTCAGGCGCCGGGCCAAGGAGGTCGCCGAGGGGGCCTGGGCGGCCGAGGCCGTGCGCAGGGCGGTCAGCGCCGCGACCGCCGCGGTCGTCACCTCGATCGCGGTCGGGGCGGCCATCTCGTCAGGAGGCTGACCCGCCCGGGGCCGGGCGGGTCGCCGGCCGAGCACCAGCCGGGCTCAGCCGGGCTCAGCCGGTCCCGCCGTACCTCTTGGCGCGCTTGCGGGTGCGCCTGCGGATCGCGGGCAGCTTCTTGTAGAGCGACTGCCCCGGGCAGGCGGTGTCGTTGGTGTCGCGGTGGCCGTCGATGACGCGCAGCCGGACCCAGCCCTTGGGGTGCTTGTCGCTGCCGGTGGAGTAGACTCGGACCCTGCCCGAGGGCCGGCGCCCGTACTTGTCGAGCTTCCAGGCCGCCAGCTTGACCACGGCCGTGACCGCCTTGCCGCTGACCCCGCTGGTCTCGAAGTTGCCGATGACCGCCACGCCCACCGACGTGTTGTTGAAGCCCAGCGTGTGCGCGCCGCGCACCGGCTTGCCCGGGCCGCCGGCCCGCCCGACCCAGGTGCGCCCGAACTTGTCGACGAGGAAGTTGTAGCCGATGTCGGACCAGCCCAGGGACTGGGTGTGGTAGCGGTACATCGAGCGGATCATGGCGGGCACGTCGCCGCGGCTGTAGTCGTTGCCGCTCGCGGTGTGGTGCACGTGGACCTGCTGGATGGTGCGGCACATCACCGGCTTGCCGTCGCGCCACGAGCCGTCGGCACCCCAGTCCTTGCGGCTGAGCAACCGCGGCCGCGGCGAGCGCCGGGGCTTCTTGCGGGCGGGCTCGTCGGAGTCCTCCTGCGCCGCGCCGCTGCGTCCCCCGGGGATCGAGGCCCGGGCCCGCGCGTCACCGGGCCGGCTGCCGGGGTCGAGGAGCACCAGGTGCAGGTCCCCGGGACGCCGTCCGACCACGAGCACCTCGACGCCGTCGGCCTCGGGGAGCCACAGCGGGTCGGTGCCCCGGCGCCCGGCGTCCTCGCGACTGCCGGTGTCGGGACCGTCGTGCAGCACCCGCAGCGCCTGCCACGACGACCAGCGGCCGCCGCTGCGGGTGCGCACCCGCAGCCCGGGCGCCCTGCCGGTCCAGGTCAGCGCGAGCATCCGGTACGCCGCGGTGTCCAGGCGGCCGGTGGCCCACCGGCCCGCGCCGCTGCGCTGGAGGCGCTGGGTGCCGAGGGCGATCTCGTGGCTGGCGACGCCACCGGACCTGGTGGTCTCGGCGGCCGCGGAGCCGGGTGCGCCCCACCCCGCCAGGGCACCGATCGCGGGCACGGTCGACAGGGCCGCGGCCCGGGTGACCAGGGTGCGGCGCGGCAGCGGTGGACTAGACATCACCAACATCATGCGTCACTGCAGCCACAGTGTCGATCCCCCGCGGCAGCGGCGTACACGGTAGGAAGGGACGGTGAGCACCCCACGGACCCGGCCCACCCCCGTCCCCGCGGCCCCCTCCGGCGACCAGGCCGGACGCAGCTGGCTGGGTCGGCAGGCCCGTCGGGCGGTGCGCCCGTTCTGGGTGGTGCCGGCGCTGTGGTCGGGCGGGGCGATCGCGCTCGGCCTCGTCGTCCCGAGGCTCGACTCCACCGGCCTGGCCGACCTGCTGCCGTTCCTCTTCCCCGGCGACGTCGAGGGCGCGCGCAGCGTGCTGTCGAGCATCGCGGGCGCGATGATCACGGTCACCGGCCTGGTCTTCTCCAACACGATGGTGGTGCTGCAGCTGGCCAGCAGCCAGTTCTCGCCCCGGGTGCTGCAGACCTTCCTGCAGGACCGCGTCACCCAGCACACGCTCGGCGTCTTCACCGCGACGTTCGTCTACGCCCTGACGGTGCTGCGCTCGCTGGCCGACGCCGGCGACGACCCCGTGCCCCAGCTGGCGGTGACCCTCGCCTTCGCGCTGGTGGTCGCCGCGGTGGCGATGTTCCTGCTCTTCATCAACCACATCACCGCCTCGGTCGGCATCTCCAACATCCTGCACCGCAGCGCGCGCGAGACCCGCGACCTGCTCCAGCGCGGCCGAGGGGCCCGCCGCGACCTGCCCGAGGAACGGCCGGAGCTGGCCGACCTGGGCCACCAGCACGTGGTCCTGGCCCGGCGCAGCGGCTACCTCGACGCCCTCGACGTCGACCAGCTGTGCGCCCGGGCGCGCCAGCACGGGGCGCGCATCGAGGTGCTGCACCCGCTGGGCACCTTCCTGGTGGAGTCGCGCCCGCTCGCCGTGGTGCACGGCGCCCGCTCCGGCGACGTCGACTGGGACCAGCTGCTGCACCGCCACGTCGACCTCGCCCGCGAGCGCTCGCTGCAGCAGGACGTGGCCTTCGGGCTGCGCCGGCTGGTGGACATCGCCGAGCGCGCGCTGTCGCCCGGCATCAACGACCCGACCACCGCCGTGCAGGCCGTCGACCAGCTGCACGACCTGCTGCACCGCCTGGCCACCGAGCCCGACCCGTGGCCGGTGCACGTCGACGACGAGGGCACGCCGCGCCTGGTGACCCGCGAGACCACCTTCGAGCAGCTGCTCGACCTGGCCGTCGACGAGATCGCCCACTGGGGCCACGACGGCCTCCAGGTCCCCCGGCGGCTGCGCGCGATGCTCGACGACCTCCTGGTCGACGCGACGCCCGAGCACCGCACGGCCCTGCAGGCCAAGCAGTCCCGCCTCGCCGCGCTCGACACGGCGGGCTGAGGCGCGCTGCCGCCTAGCTGAAGTCGAGCTCGGCCGTGCGCGAGCGCTTGAGCTCGAAGAAGTAGGGGTAGCCGGCCATCAGCACCGCGCCGTCCCAGACCTTGCCGGCTTCCTCGCCCCGCGGGATCGACGTCATGACCGGCCCGAAGAAGGCGGTGCCGTCGATGGCGATGGTCGGGGTGCCGACCTCGTCGCCGACCTGGTCCATCCCCTCGTGGTGCGAGGCGCGGATGGCGTCGTCGTACGACGCGTCGTCCCAGGCCTCGATCAGCGCGGCCGGGAGCCCGACCTCGTCGAGCGCCTCGACGACCACGTCGCGCTCGGCGCCCCGGCCCTGGTCGTGGATGCGGGTGCCCATCGCGGAGTAGAGCGGCAGCAGCTGGTCCTGGCCGTGGCGCTGCCAGGTCGCCATCGCGACCCGCACCGGGCCCCAGCCCTTCTCGAGCGCCTCGCGATACTCCTCGGGCACGTCCTTGCCCTCGTTGAGGTAGGACAGGCTCATCACGTGCCAGGAGACCTCGATGTCACGCACCTGCTCCACCTCGAGGATCCACCGCGAGGTGATCCAGGCGAAGGGGCACAGCGGGTCGAACCAGAAGTCGGCCGTGGACGTGGGAACGGTCTGGGAGGTCATGGACGTTTCAATCACCTCCCCCGTCGCGCTATTCCCCCGGGACCTCGACCCGCAGCACCTGCCGGGAGCGACGGACCACGTCGGTGCCCTCGTAGACGACGCGCACGCGGTGGGTGCCCGGGTCGAGGCGCGCCAGACGCAGCCGTGCCGCCCCGCCGTCGAGCTCGGCGCTGCGCACCCGGTCACCGATGAACAGGTGCACCGTGCCACCCGGTCCCGGAGCCTGGACGCCGAGCGCGGAGACCGCCACGTCGGCGACCACCTTGTGCCTGCGCCCCGTGGCCTCGACCAGCATCGTCGAGCGCGTGGTGACCGGCCCGCCGGTGCCGAGCAGCGCCGTGTGCGTCTCGTAGCCCGGCCGCGCGACCTCGACCAGCACCTCGACGGTGCGGCCCACGTCGCCCTCGCCCAGCGAGTAGCGCCGACCGCCGGCGCCGACCGCCGAGCCGGAGACGGCCTGGCCGTCGCGGCGCCAGGTGTAGGTGACCTCGGCGTCGGCCGGGGCGAAGGTGCCGGGCGCGACCTCGAGCGTCTTGCCCAGGCGGGCCTTGCCCGACAGCGTGAACGGGTCGGAGACGGTGAGCACGCCCGGCGCGACGCGGCCGGCCGGGACCGCCGCCGTGCTCGTGCGGTAGCCGTCGAGGGCGGCGCTCTCGCGGACCTCCACGGTGGCGTCGACCAGCTCGGGGGTCAGCCGCAGGCGGGCCGTGGTGGCTCCCGCCACGGGTGACCCGTCGGCGTACCACTGCAGCGAGGTCTGCTCGGGCGTCGGGCCGTAGCTGCCGCGGGTGGCGGTGAGGACCTGGTCGACCTGCGCGGTGCCGCTGACGGCGGGCGCGCTGAGGGTGGTCAGGGTGCCGGGCTTGACCTTGCGGGTGCGCGAGGAGGTGGCGGTGCCGTCGGCGTAGCCCTTCTTCGTCGCCACCACCGACACCGAGAGCCGGGCGCGCCGCTGCGCCGCGGTCGGGGTGAAGGTCGGCTGGTCCGCGCCGGGCACCGGGTTGTTGCCGGCGTACCACTGCAGCCTCGTGGTGCCCGCGGGCCGCCAGCTGCCGGTGGTCGCCTGCAGGGTCTCGCCGACGGCGACGTCGCCGGTGATGACGGGAGCCTCCTCGGCCTCGACCTGCTGGTCGCGGAAGTGGATGAAGCCGCTGGGCCAGCCCGAGCCGGAGGTGGTGATGCGCCGCCAGTGGAAGTCGCCGCCCCATGAGTCCTCCGAGACGATGATCTCCGTCGGCGAGACGACCTGCTCGACGTAGGCCACGTGGCCCGCGGACCCGGCGCCGGGCACGTTCGCCTTCCACCAGGCCACCGAGCCGACCACCGGCACGTCGTCGACCAGGTGCGACATGGCGTAGCCCCAGTTGGTGGCGTTGCCGCTGCCCGACCAGGGCCGCTCGGGGGACATGCCGTTCTGCACCAGCCGGTAGGCCACGTAGTTGGTGCAGTTGTGCCCGGCGTACATCCGCCACCACATCTGCTGGCCGGCCGTGCGGTAGCCGGCGTGCGAGTAGCCCTTGTCCTGGCACGACACGTAGCCGGTGCACAGGTAGGTGGAGTAGCCGTGGGCCGGCACCGCGGGCAGCACGACCAGGCTCACGGCCAGACTGACGAGCAGGCCCACCAGGCGCCCGGCCGGACTCCTGGTCCCAGCACGCGACGCTTCCCGAGTCATCATCACGAGTGGGGATTAAACCCCACGTCAAGCACCGACACGCCGGTTGTCTCGATTTTTTTCACTTCAGTCACATCGGTCGCACCAGGCCTCAAGCACCCCAGCAGGCACGCAGCAGGTATGCAGCAGACCCCTCCAGGTATCTGGTTGTCGCCGTCAGCCCGCGCGGTGCGATGATCGCGCCATGCCTGGAACCAATCTCACCCGGGACGAGGCCGCCACCCGCGCCGCCCTCCTGGACGTCACGTCGTACTCCATCGACCTGGACCTCACGACGGGCGAGAAGACCTTCGCCTCCACGACCACGCTCTCCTTCACGTGCAGCGAGCCGGGGGCGGCGACCTTCGCCGACCTCGTCGACGCCACCGTGCACGAGATCACCCTCAACGGGCGCAGCCTCGACCCCGCGACGGCGTACGCCGACAGCCGGATCGCCCTCGACGACCTGGCCGCGGAGAACACGCTGGTCGTGCGCGCCGACTGCACCTACTCCCACACCGGTGAGGGCCTGCACCGCTTCGTCGACCCGGCCGACGACCGGGTCTACCTCTACTCGCAGTTCGAGGTCCCCGACGCCCGGCGCGTCTACACGACCTTCGAGCAGCCCGACCTCAAGTCGGTCTTCACCTTCCGGGTCACCGCACCCCAGGACTGGAAGGTCGTCTCCAACTCCCCCACCCCCGAGCCGCAGGCCCTGGGCGACGGCCGCGCCGTGTGGGAGTTCGAACCCACCAAGCCGATGTCGACCTACATCACCGCGCTGATCGCCGGTGAGTACCACGAGGTCCAGGACGTCTACGAGGGCACGCACGGCACCATCCCGCTGGGCCACTACTGCCGCCAGTCGCTGGTGGAGTACCTCGAGCGCGACCTCGAGGACGTCCTGACGATCACCAAGCAGGGCTTCGCCTTCTTCGAGGAGGCCTTCGACTTCCCCTACCCGTTCGGCAAGTACGACCAGCTCTACGTGCCGGAGTACAACATGGGCGCGATGGAGAACGCCGGCGCCGTGACGCTGCGCGACGAGTACCTGCCCCGCTCGCGCCAGCCGCGCTCGTTCTACGAGTTCCGCTGCTCGGTGATCCTGCACGAGATGGCGCACATGTGGTTCGGCGACCTGGTCACCATGAAGTGGTGGGACGACCTGTGGCTCAACGAGTCCTTCGCCGAGTGGGCCTGCTACCACGCCGAGGTCGAGGCCACCGAGTTCACCGACTCCTGGACCGGCTTCGCCAACGCGCGCAAGCAGACCGGCTACCGCGCCGACCAGCTGCCCAGCACGCACCCCATCGCGGCCGACAACCACGACCTGCAGGCCGTCGAGGTCAACTTCGACATGATCACCTACGCCAAGGGCGCCTCGGTGCTCAAGCAGCTGGTGGCCTGGGTCGGCCTCGACGACTTCCTCGGGGGGCTGCAGCAGTACTTCAAGGACTTCGCCTACGGCAGCTCCGAGTTCGCCGACCTGCTCGCCGCGCTGGAGAAGTCGTCGGGCCGCGAGCTCGCCGGCTGGGCGAAGGAGTGGCTGCAGACCGCGGGGGTCAACACCCTGAGCGCCGAGTTCGACCTCGACGCCGAGGGTCGCTACACCCGGCTCGCGGTGCGCCAGGGCGCCCACCCCGACTGGCCGCAGCTGCGTCGCCACCGCATCGGCATCGGCCTCTACAACGAGGTCGAGGGGCGCCTGGTGCGCACCCGCTACGTCGAGACCGACGTGGAGGGCGAGCTCACCGACATCTCCGAGCTCGCCGGCGAGGCGCAGCCCGACCTGCTGCTGCTCAACGACGCCGACCTGACCTACGCCAAGATCCGCCTCGACGAGCGCTCGCTGGCCACCGCCATCGGCGGGCTGTCACGCCTCGACGACTCGCTGGCCCGCGCCCTGGTCTGGGGTGCCGCGTGGGACATGACCCGCGACGCCGAGATGGCCGCCACCGACTACGTCGAGCTGGTGCTGGCCAACATCGGCAGCGAGACCGACCCCTGGGGCGTGAGCCGGATCCCGAGCACGGCCGCCACCGCGGCATCGGCGTACTCCGCACCGGCGGGCCGGGCGGCGCTGCTCGAGCGCTGGGAGAGCGGGCTGCGCGAGCTCGCGCTGGCCGCCGAGCCCGGCAGCGACCAGCAGCTCACCTTCGTGCGCTCGTACGCCGCGGCGGCGCACGGCGAGCGCGCCCTCGACGAGGTCGCCGGGCTGCTCGACGGCACCTGGGAGATCGAGGGGCTCAGCGTCGACCAGGACCTGCGCTGGTCGTTGGTGACCTCGCTGGCCGCGGCGGGCCGGGCCGGCTCGCGCATCGACGACGAGCTGGCCGGCGACGCGACGATCTCGGGCCAGGAGCACGCCGCCGCCGCGCGCGCGGCGCGCCCCGACGCGGCCGCGAAGGCCGAGGCCTGGGAGCTGGCCGTCGAGCGCACCGACGTGCCCAACGAGACCGCGCGCTCGATCGTGTTCTCGTTCATGCGCGAGGGCCAGGAGGAGGTGCTCGCGCCGTACGTCGACAAGTACCTCGAGGCGGCCGAGACCCTCTGGGACCACCTGGGCACCCACCGCGCCTCGACCGTGCTCAACTACATCTTCCCCAGCCCGCTGGCCAGCGCCGAGCTGGTGGAGAAGGTCGACAACTGGCTCGCCAGCACCGAGGCCCCCGCCGCCGCCCAGCGCTACGTGCTCGAGGGCCGCGCCGACGTGCTGCGCGCCCTGGCCGCCCAGGAGCGCGACGCCCGCCGCTGAGGCACGCACCACGACGAGGGCCCCCGGAGCAGTGCTCCGGGGGCCCTCGTCGTACGTCGTGCGGGGCTCAGGCCTTGGCGTGCAGGGTGCGCGGGGGCCGCGCGTGCTCGGCGAGCATCTCGATGCCGCGGCGCAGGCCACCGGCGAGGTCGCCCGTGGCGAAGTCCTGCTGCATGTGCAGCGCGGCCAGCTCGACCTCGCGGTCGGTGAGGGTGCGCCGCACGTAGGCGCCGGTCACGATCTCCAGCACCCGGCGGGTCGGGTCGACCATGACGAGGATGCTGCGCGAGGGCGCCACCAGCGTGTTGTGCAGGCTGGTGGCGAAGTCGCGGGGCTCGCCCTCGGCGTTGCCGACGAAGATCGAGAACTCCATGCGGCACAGCTGCTCGGCGCGACGGATCGTCGCGTCGAGCGCGGCGTGCTCGGCGGAGGTGAAGGGGTCACCAGCGGGCACTGGAGCCACCCGCCTGCGAGTCGTCGCCATCGGGGCCGGCCAGCTCGCCGGTGGCGCGGCGCGGGCCGCCGATCCACTGGTTCTCGACGGCCGGGGCGCCGGGGGCCACCCGCTCGCCACGGGCCAGCGGCGGGCCGTAGACCAGCGCGGTCAGGACGAGCACGCCCAGCACCGGCAGCCCGACCAGGACCAGCAGCCAGCCGAGGGGGTCGACGGCGGCCGGGTCGGACCAGCCCTCGGGCACGTCGGCGGCGGCCGGGGCGGCGCTCAGCACGACCGCGGCGCCGGCCGCGCCGAGCGCGAGCAGCAGCGTGCGGGCACGGCGGGCGAGGACGGTGGAGGCGGTGATCAGCGTGGTCACCCCACGAGGATATCGCTCCCGGCGCGGCGCCCGCACCGCGCCCGCCCCGGCGCCCGCTCGACGTGACCCGGTCGACACGCGCAGGGTTGGGGGTCGTGGCCGGGCACCTGTTTGACTGGCGGGCATGGTTCCCCTGGTTTCGCTCTCCTCGCTGATCAAGGGTCGCTGCGACGACACCGAGCAGGTCTGCACGCTGGTCAAGGACTGGACCGGCAGCAACAAGCTCGCCAACATCGCCGACCTGCTCATCGGCAAGCCGATGGCCGTGCTGGGGCTCATCCTCTTCGGCCTCGTCCTGCGCTGGGTCCTGCACCGGGTGGTCGACCGCATCGTCTCCCGCGCCGAGGACGGCGTGCTGCCCGACCAGGTCAACCGCTTCCGCCGCGGACGCGCGGCCAAGGTGGAGGCCGCCCACGAGGCGCGCAACGCCACCCGCCGGGTCCAGCGCGCCAAGACGATGGGCAGCCTGCTCAAGAGCATCATCACCGGCCTGGTGCTCGCGATCGTCGGCACGATGGTGCTCAGCGAGATCGGCGTCAACATCGCCCCGATCATCGCCAGCGCCGGCATCGTGGGCCTGGCCGTGGGCTTCGGCGCCCAGTCGCTGGTCACCGACTTCCTCTCGGGCGTCTTCATGATCTTCGAGGACCAGTACGGCGTCGGCGACGAGATCGACCTCGGCGAGGCCATCGGCACCGTGGAGGCGGTGAGCCTGCGCGTGACCCGGTTGCGCGACATCAACGGCACCGTCTGGTACGTCCGCAACGGCGAGATCGCCCGGGTGGGCAACATGAGCCAGAACTGGGCACGCACCGTGCTCGACGTCTCGGTCGCCTACGACTCCGACCTGGTCAAGGTCAGCCGGGTGCTGCAGGACGTCGCGCACGACCTGTGGGACGACGAGGACTTCAAGGGCAAGGTGCTCGAGGAGCCCTCGGTCTGGGGCGTGCAGGACCTGGGCGCCGACGGGATCGCCGTGCGCGTGGCCCTCAAGACCGCCCCGGGCCTGCAGTGGGGCGTGGCCCGCGAGATGCGTCAGCGCATCAAGGCCCGCTTCGACATCGAGGGCATCGAGATCCCCTTCCCGCAGCGGGTGGTCTGGCACCGTGACGAGCGTGACGCGGCCGGGGACCAGCCGGCGGAGGACACCGCGGGCACGAACGGGAGGATGGGCCGGTGACGTTCTACGACGAGATCGGGGGCGAGGCCACGATCCGGGCGATCGTGCACCGCTTCTACGAGGGCGTGCGCGACGACGAGGTGCTGCGCCCGATGTACCCCGAGCAGGACCTCGCCCCCGCCGAGGACCGCTTCGCGCTGTTCCTCATGCAGTACTGGGGCGGGCCCACGACGTACTCCGACGCCCGCGGGCACCCCCGCCTGCGGATGCGGCACGCGCCGTTCGCGGTCAACCCCGAGGCGCGCGACCACTGGCTGATGCACTTCCGGGCCGCGCTCGACGAGGCGGACCTGACCGAGGAGCAGCGCCAGACGTTCTGGGACTACGTCACCCACGCGGCCCAGTTCATGGTCAACACCCTCGACTGAACCGCTACCCGGCGGCGCGGCCCAGCATGGCCTCCAGCGCCTCGCGCTGCTCGGGGGCCGGCGGCCGGGCCCGACCCGATCCCGGGTCGACGAAGACCAGCACCACCCGGGCCCGCGCCAGCACGGCGTCGCCGTCGCAGATCTCGCTCTCGACCACCGTCGACGTCGTGCCGACGTGGCTGACCCACGACCACGCGTCGTACGCCGCCTCCCGGTGCAGGATCGGCACCCGGTAGTCGACCTCGGCGCGCGCGACCACCATGCTGGTCCGGCTCGCGTCACCCGGGCTCGGCCACAGCCGCGACATCAGCGCGATCCGGGCCTCCTGCAGGTACTCGAAGTAGCGCACGTTGTTGACGTGGCCGTAGACGTCGACGTCGCTGAAGCGGACCCGCACCGGGTAGTGCCCGACCTCCTCGCGGTGCGCCGGCCCGGCGACCACCCGCTCCCCCGGTTCGGCGTCCTCGACGTAGGCCGCGAGCGCCTCGCGCTCCTCGGCGCTCAGGCGGCGGGGCCGCTCGTGGCTGAAGACGAAGGGCGTCAGGACGGTGGTGGCCCGCAGGTAGACGGTGCGGCTGCCGTCGTCGTGCTCGTCGAAGATCTCGTAGGCCATCGTGAAGCTGGCCGCGCGGACCCGCACCACCCAGCACTCGATGCTCACGGACCCGAAGCGGAAGGTCAGCGGCGCGCGGTAGGAGACCTCGTGGCGCACCACGACGAGCCCCTCGACCAGGGCCTGCGCCGACTGCTGGGCCGGGGCCCCGCCGCGGTGGTGGCGCATCATGTCGACGCGCGCCTCCTGCAGGTAGTCGACGTAGACGACGTTGTTGACGTGGCCGAGCAGGTCGAGGTCGGCCCAGCGCACCGGGCACTCGTAGCGATGTCGCACGTCGTGATCGTGCCAGAACGGTCATGCCGTCCGCGGCCCCCGGGGCTCGACTAGGGTGGGCGCGACTCATCGTTCCCGAACAGAGAGCCGGTCTCCATCCATGCCTGAGGCAGTCATCGTCTCCACCGCCCGCTCGCCCATCGGGCGCGCCAACAAGGGCTCGCTCAAGGACCTGCGTCCCGACGACCTGAGCGCGACCATCATCAAGGCCGCCCTCGACAAGGTGCCGGCGCTCGACCCCAGCAGCATCGACGACCACTACATGGGCGTGGGCCTGCCCGGCGGCGAGTCCGGCAACAACCTGGCACGCGTCGTCAACGTGCTCAACGGCATGGACGACGTGCCCGGCGCGACGATCACGCGCTACTGCTCCTCCTCGGTGCAGACCACCCGGATGGCCTTCCACGCGATCAAGGCCGGGGAGGGCGACGTCTTCATCTCCTCGGGCGTCGAGACCGTCTCCCGCTTCGCCAAGGGCACCTCCGACCACTGGCCCGACACCCACAACCACCTCTTCGACGATGCCAAGGCGCGCACCGACAAGATGGCCGAGGGCGGCCAGGACTGGGTCGACCCCCGCGAGAACGGCCAGCTGCCCGACGTCTACATCGCGATGGGCCAGACCGCCGAGAACGTCGCGCGGATGCGCGGGCTGGACCGCAAGGAGCTCGACGAGTTCGGCGTGCGCAGCCAGAACCTGGCGGAGAAGGCGATCAACGACGGCTTCTGGGCCCGCGAGATCACCCCGGTGACCCTGCCCGACGGCACGGTCGTCTCCACCGACGACGGCCCGCGCGCCGGGGTCACCTACGACGCGCTCAAGGACCTCAAGCCGGTCTTCCGCCCCGACGGCGTGGTCACCGCCGGCAACTGCTGCGCGCTCAACGACGGCGCCGCCGCCGTGGTCGTCATGAGCGACACCAAGGCCGCCGAGCTGGGCCTCACGCCGTTGGCCCGCATCGTCTCGACCGGTGTCAGCGGCCTGTCCCCCGAGATCATGGGCCTGGGCCCGGTCGAGGCGACCCGCAACGCGCTCAAGCACGCCGGCATGAGCATCGGCGACATCGACCTGGTCGAGATCAACGAGGCCTTCGCGGCACAGGTCGTGCCGTCCTACCAGGACCTCGGCATCGACCTCGACCGCCTCAACGTCAACGGTGGCGCCATCGCCGTGGGCCACCCCTTCGGCATGACCGGGGCCCGCCTGCAGAACACGATGCTCAACAGCCTGGACTGGCACGACAAGACGACCGGGCTGATCACCATGTGCGTGGGCGGCGGCCAGGGCATGGCGCTGATCCTCGAGCGTCTCTGAGCCCTCGCTCGCACTTCCCACCTGCTCAGGCGCGACCCCCGGCACCGTGGTGCCGGGGGTCGCGGCCGTCCTGGGGTGTGCCGCTGGGCGCCGAGGCGGCACTAGGATGACGGGCGTGACCAGCACCGAGACCTCCCCCAGCCGCGTCACCGGCCGATGGCTCGACGCCGACCAGCAGCACGCCTGGCGCGGGCTGGTGATGGGCTCGACACTGCTGTTCGACCGCCTCGACGACGAGCTGCGGCGCGACTGCGGGCTCTCCCTGACCGAGTACGAGATCCTGGTGCGGCTCTCGGAGCGCGAGGGCCGCCTGCGGATGGCCCAGCTGGCCGACGCGCTGGCGCACAGCCGGAGCCGGGTCACCCACACCGTGGCCCGCATGGAGAAGGCCGGGCTGGTCGAGCGGCGCACCTCGCCCGAGGACGGCCGCGGCATCGTGTGCTGGCTGACCCCGTCGGGTCGTCAGCTCCTCGAGCAGATCGCGCCGATGCACGTGACCGGTGTGCGCGAGCACTTCATCGACCGGGTCGATCCCGACGACCTGGCCGCCCTGGGCCGGGCGATGAACGCCGTGGCCGACGCCCTGGTCGCCTGCCACCCCGAGATGGAGATGCGACAGCCGGGACCCTGAGGTCCCGGCCGCCGTCCTGCTGCCTCAGTCGCGCGTCAGGCGCCGGTGGGTCACGCGGTGCGGGCGGGCCGCCTCGGCGCCCAGGCGCTCGATCTTGTTCTCCTCGTAGGAGGCGAAGTTGCCCTCGAACCAGAACCAGCGGGCCGGGTCCTCGTCGTCGCCCTCCCAGGCGAGGATGTGGGTGGCCACGCGGTCGAGGAACCAGCGGTCGTGCGAGGTGACCACGGCGCACCCGGGGAAGTCGAGCAGCGAGTCCTCGAGCGAGGACAGGGTCTCGACGTCGAGGTCGTTGGTCGGCTCGTCGAGCAGCAGCAGGTTGCCACCCATCTTCAGGGTCAGCGCCAGGTTGAGACGGTTGCGCTCACCACCGGAGAGCACGTTGGCCTTCTTCTGCTGGTCGGGCCCCTTGAACCCGAAGGAGGCCACGTAGGCACGCGAGTTCATCTCGAAGTTCGCGACCTTGATGAAGTCGAGGCCGTCGGAGACGACCTCCCACACGTTCTTGGTGGCGTCGAGGCCGCCGCGGCTCTGGTCGACGTAGGAGATCTTGACGGTCTTGCCGACGTTGAGCTCGCCCGAGTCGGGCTCCTCCTGGTCGGTGATCATCCGGAACAGCGTGGTCTTGCCGACGCCGTTGGGGCCGATCACGCCCACGATGCCGGCCCGCGGCAGCGAGAACGACAGGTCGTGCATGAGGGTGCGGCCCTCGAAGCCCTTGGTCAGGTTCTTGGCCTCGAGCACCACGTCGCCCAGCCGCGGCCCGGCCGGGATGTTGATCTCGGAGGTGTCGATCTTGCGCATCCGGTCGGCCTCGGCCGCCATCTCCTCGTAGCGGGCCAGGCGCGACTTGCTCTTGGCCTGGCGGGCCTTGGGGTTGGAGCGGACCCACTCCAGCTCCTTCTCGAGCATCCGGGCGCGCTTGGCGTCCTTCTGGCCCTCGACCTTGAGCCGGTCCTTCTTGGTCTCCAGGTAGGTGGAGTAGTTGCCCTCGTAGGGGTGCGCCTGTCCCCGGTCGAGCTCGAGGATCCACTGGGCGACGTTGTCGAGGAAGTACCGGTCGTGGGTGACGGCCAGGACGGCGCCGGGGTAGTTGGCCAGGTGGCCCTCGAGCCACTGCACCGACTCGGCGTCGAGGTGGTTGGTGGGCTCGTCGAGGAGCAGCAGGTCGGGCTGCTCGAGCAGCAGCTTGCACAGCGCCACCCGGCGTCGCTCACCACCGGACAGGTTGTCGACCAGCGCGTCGGCGGGCGGGCAGCGCAGCGCGTCCATCGCCTGGTCGAGACGGCTGTCGAGGTCCCAGACGTTGGCCGCGTCGAGCTCGCTCTGCAGGTCGCCCGCCTCGCTGGCCACCTTGTCCTGGTCGGCGTCGGGGTCGCCCATCATCATGTAGAGCTCGTCGAGCCGCGCCATCTTGGCCTTGGTCTCGGCGACGGCCTCCTCGACGTTCTCGAGCACGGTGCGGCCCTCGGTCAGCGGGGGCTCCTGCTGGAGCATGCCGACCGTCGCGCCGGGGTCGAGGATCGCGTCGCCGTTGTTGGCGTGGTCGAGCTGGGCCATGATCTTCAGCAGCGACGACTTGCCGGTGCCGTTGGGGCCCACCACGCCGATCTTGGCGCCGTGCAGGAACGAGAGGGTGACGTTGTCGAGGACGACCTTGTCGCCGTGGGCCTTGCGCACGTTGCGCAGTGTGAAGACATATTCCGCCATGCCGCCGAGCGTAGTTGCTCCGCGGCCCGACGGCTCCCCTGGGTCCCCCCGGCTCAGGCCGCCGCGTGACCGACGTCGCCCGCGCCCGGCGCCTCCTGCGCCACCGTGCCCGCGGGGTCCGTGGAGCGCTGGCGTGGCGTGCGGGTGAAGACCGAGGTGCCCCTGGTCAGGTCGTGGCCGACCAGGACGGCGTCGACCTCGATGGTGGTCACCTCGACACCCGCCTGGTTGGTCCAGACCCGCGGCAGCAGCCGGCCGTGGACCACCACCGGGTCGCCGCGCCGCAGCGAGGAGGCGCAGGTCTGGGCCAGCGTGCGCCAGGCGTTGACGGTGTACCACTGGGTGACGCCGTCGACCCACTCCCCCGTACCGCGATGGAAGCGACGGGGCGTGGTGGCCACCCGGAAGCTGGCCACCGCGCTGCCGGCCGCGTCGCGCACGGTCACGTCGCCGCCCAGCCAGCCCTGCAGCGTCACGGTCGTCTCGTTGAGCATGTCGTCCTGCCCTCCTGCCCGGTGCCGGGCGCTCCCGCCGGGACGGTGCGTCCGCGGCACGACCACTCTGGGCCGGCCCGCCGGGTCGCGGCGCCCGTGGTCGGCGGCCGGTGCACGCACGTGGCGCGAGCGGCGCCCTGTGCACGCACAGTGGCCTCGAGACGGGCCGGGAGGCAGGACGCTCAGCGCGTGGCGAGCGCCTTGGAGAGACCCCCGCGGGCCCGGGTGTAGGCCTCGAGCTCGGCCTCGACCGGGCTGACGACCAGCTCGTGCGCCACCGCGCCGACGGCCTCGCGCAGCCGGGTGTCGGCCACCGATGCCCGGCGCCGGGCGGTGCCGGCGACCAGGCCGCGGCACACCAGTGCCAGCAGCACCCCGAGCCCGACGCCGCCGAGCAGCAGGATGAGCGGGAGCGCGACACCGGCGTACACCGGCGTGTCGTCGAGCGTGCCGGACAGCGCGGTCGCGACGGTCCACGCGGCGCCGAGCAGGGCGGCCACCACCAGGACCCACTGCAGCACCCGCACCACCCCGGCCCAGACCGGGATGCGGGAGGCCTGCAGGTCGACCCCGCGCAGGGCGTCGTCGAGGCGGTCGCCGATCTCGGGGAGGCGCTGCACCGAGGCCCGGCGCACGGCGTCGGCCCACGGGCGCCCGAGCCCCTGGGTCGTGTCGTCGGCCAGCGCACGCACCTCGGAGTCGACGCGGGCACGCTGCACCGAGGTCGTCCCGGGCACCGCGCTCTCGGCCCCGCGCAGCGCCTTGGCGGAGCCGCCCAGGTCGAGCTGCAGCCTCTTCAGCGGGTCGGGGCGCAGCCGGCCCACCCACGACACGAGCGGCCAGCCGGTGGCGCGTCCGGCCCGCAACCGCGTCGAGCGCTCGACGGCCTCCACCACGGTCGGCACCCCCGCCGCCTCGGCGAAGGCGTCCTGCAGCGCACGGACCCGCTGGTCGGACAGGGCCCGCGTCGGTGCGTCGCCGCCGGCCTCCTGGAGGCGGGCGGCGGCCGCCCGCACGTCGGACTCGATCCGCTCGGCGGTCATCTTCTTGGCCCGCACCCGCGACTCGATCTCGCCACGCAGCTCGTCGAGGCCGATGCCCTGGCGAGCACTGACGCCGATCACCGGCACCCGGCCGAGGCCGTCGGCCTCCAGCAGGCGGCGGACGTCGGCGAGCATGGCCTCACGCCCGTCGGCCGGCACCGTGTCGATGTGGTTGAGCACCACCACCATGACGCCCTCGTGGGTCTTCAGCGGCGCGAGGTAGCGGTCGTGGATCGCCGCGTCGGCGTACTTCTGCGGGTCCAGGACCCACACCAGCATGTCGGCCAGGGCGACCAGGCGGTCGACCTCGAGGTGGTGGGAGACCTCGGTGGAGTCGTGGTCGGGCAGGTCGAGGAGCACGACGCCCTCGAGCGCCTGCGACTCGCGTCGGGTGTCGAGCATCGAGTCGCGCGTGGTCTGGTGGCGCGGGGGGATGCCGAGCCAGTCGAGCAGCTCACCGGCGCCGTCGCTGCCCCACACGCAGGCGGTGGCCCACGAGGTGGTCGGGCGGCGTACGCCGACCGCCGACAGCTCGAGGCCGGTGAGGGCGTTGAAGGTCGAGGACTTGCCCGACCCCGTCGCCCCGGCGATGGCGACCACCGTGTGGCCGGCTGAGAGTCGCAGCCGGCTGGTGGCCCGGTCGACGACCTTCTCGGCGTCGCCGACCAGGGCGTCGTCGAGCCGCCCACGGGCCGCCTCGGCGGCGGTCGCGAGCCCCTCGATGCGGGCGCCGGTGTCGGTCCCACGGGTGACCAGCTTCTTGGCCCCCTCGAGCAAGGACGTCATGATCTCCCACTCAGCGTGCGGTCAGTGCTGGGCGACACCCTAGGGTGCCGCTCCAGCCGTGTGGTGGTCAGGGCTCAGCCCTGCCGTGGTGCGGCCGCGAAGCGGACGTCGTCGACGCGACGCGCCGCCTGCCGCAGCTGCTCGGCGGCGTCGGGCGCCAGGCCCAGCGCGTCGACGAGTGAGGTGAAGCGCTCGCGCTCGCTGTCGAGCAGGGCCGTGATGCGCTCCTCGAGCATCCCGCGGGCCCGCTCGGCCAGGCCGCGCACGGCCTGGTCGCCGAAGACGGCCTCGAGCAGCTTCTGGCCCAGCGCCGCCGACCCGCCGGCGATGCCCGCCTCGGCCCCGGTGAGACCGGCGGTGTGGGTGAAGACGACGACCATCAGCGCGACCGAGAGGCCGTTGACCCCGAAGGCCAGGAACCGGGCGGTGGAGCGCTTGTCGGCCCCCTCGGCCTTGACCAGCTCGAGCACGTCGCCCTGCCAGTCGCGCACCGCACGCTCGGCCCGTCGCCGCAGCTCGCGCGAGGCGCGCCCGATGTCGGGACCGGCCTGGGCCAGCAGACCCACGCCGGCGGCGTGCTGCTGCCAGGCGGCCTCGGCCCGTTCGGCGGCCTGCTCGGCGTGCTCGAGGATGAGCAGCTCGAGGCCCGACTCGACCGCCACGGTGACCCGCTCGGCCTGCTGCGGCTTGCCCTTGACCGCGTTGACCACCCGGTCGCGCAGCCAGCCGACGCGGTTCTCGAGCGACTTCAACAGCTCGCCGGTGCCGACGAACTCCTGCCACCGCGCCAGCACCTCGCCACGCAGGAGGGTGCCGTCGGCGGTGGCGCGCACGGCGTCGGCGACCGCGCGCTCGTAGGCC
The DNA here is from genome assembly GCF_016907435.1 of Nocardioides salarius. NCBI lineage: Bacteria > Bacillati > Actinomycetota > Actinomycetes > Propionibacteriales > Nocardioidaceae > Nocardioides > Nocardioides salarius. The sequence continues at coordinate 925,981 of NZ_JAFBBZ010000001.1, forward strand.
CGGTCGGCCTCCTCACGCAGCGTCGCCGCGGCGCCCACCTGCACGGCGGCCGCGTCGGCCACGGGGTGCACGTGGTGGGTGATGCTGCGAATCGCGCCGTCGAGGGTCTGCTTGACCACCGCCGCCCGGGCGCCGGCGTCGGAGGCCAGCGACTCCAGCCAGCCCCGCACGTCGGCGACGTGTCCGGCCGGCAGCAGCCCGGCCTCGTCGACGGTCCCCTCGTTGACCACGAACAGCGGGGAGTCCTTCAGCCCGCGCGAGGCCAGCATCCGGGCCAGGTGGGTCGAGACGGTCTGCACGGCGTCGGGGGCCGTGCGGTCGAGCACGACCGCGACGGCGGTCGAGCGGTCCGCGGCCTGCTTGAGGAAGCCCCACGGCACCTGGTCGGCGTAGCGCGCGGCCGAGGTGACGAAGAGCCACAGGTCGGCGGCGGCCAGCAGCTGGGCGGCCAGGGTGCGGTTGCGCTCCTCGACGGAGTCGACGTCGGGGGCGTCGAGGATCGCCAGCCCTTGCGGCACGGTGTCGGAGGGCACCAGCTGCAGCGCGTCGGGGTCGTTGGTCGAGTGCTCGACGCGACGCAGGTCGGGCAGCAGCCGGTCCTGGCCGAACCAGTGCCCGTCGTCGGGATGGTGCACCAGCACCGGGGAGCGGGTGGTGGGGCGCAGCACGCCCGGCTCGGTGACCCTGCGCCCGACGAGGGAGTTGACCAGGGTCGACTTGCCGGCCCCGGTCGAGCCGCCCACCACGGTCAGCAGCGGCGCGTCGATGGTCATCACCCGCGGGATGACGTAGTCCTCGAGCTGGTCGACCATCTCCTGGTGCGAGGCGCGCACCTCCTCGACCCCGGGGAGGTCGAGGGGCAGGGTCGCGGCCTGGAGGGCGCCGCGCAGGCGCACCAGCGCGGTGAGCATCTGCGCGTCGTCGACCCCGGTGGGGCCACCAGGGCCGTCGGGGCTGGCGTCGTGCGGGGCTGTCATCGGGTCGGAACCACCTGTCCGGGAAAGGCGATGGACGGTCGTACGGCGCGGATGCGGGCGACGTAGTGCTGTCCTCGGAGTGCGAAGTCTGGCGGAGGAGTGCCCCGCAGGTAGCGATGATGCAGGAACCCGAGCTCGATCACCGCTTGCTGGTAGTCACGCATGGCCCGCTCCCCCGCGGCACCACCCAGCTGGCGGGCATGGGCACGCGCTCGGCGGCGCGCCCCGAGGTCCACCACCCAGCCGATGTCGGTCGCCGGGAGCAGGCCCTGCCGGGCCGCGTCGCCGAGCGCGGCCGCGAGCATCAGGCGCTCCGAGCGCCGGGCCCACACGGCGATGGCGAACAGGCCCACCAGCGCGGGGAACATCAGCACCACGTAGACCGCGACGAAGCTGCCCATGCCGTAGATCGTCGAGCCGTTCCACAGCCCGTGGGCGAGCACGGCGAGCACGTAGCCCGCCAGGGGGGCCAGCACCCGCACCGCCGGTGAGCGCGACCCGACGGCCAGGCCCACGCCGATGCCGATGAAGGTGGTGAAGAACGGGTGCGCGAACGGGCTGAAGAGGCAGCGCACCACGAAGGTGGCCGTCAGGGCCTCGGTGCCACCCGGCCCCATCCCGTCGGTCCCGTTGTACGCCGCCGCGAGGTAGAGGACGTTCTCCACGAACGCGAAGCCGATGCCCACCATCCCGGCGTACACGATGCCGTCGAGGACACCGTCGAGCTCGGCCCGGCGCCACCACAGCAGCAGCACGAGGAAGGCGCCCTTGGACAGCTCCTCGGTGACCGGGGCGACCACGGCCAGGCTGGCGGCCTCGGTGACCCCGACGAAGAAGCCGCCGAGGCCCTGGACCAGCAGGGCCGCCGCGGTGGCCACGAACCCGCCCCACAGGAGCCCCAGGAGCAGCAGCGACCGGGGCTCGGGCTCGTAGCGGTCGAGCCACAGGTAGCACGCGACCAGCGGCCCCACCGGCAGCGCTGCGAGGGCGGTGGCCAGCACGAGCGTGCCCGGCCCTCCGGACAGGGCCACGACCAGCAGGATCGGCAGCGCGCCGAGCACGACCAGCCCGGTGACGACGGCCGTGAAGACGACGTTGTCTCGACGGGCCGGCACCATGGCAGCAGAGCCTATCGGCAGCAGGCGCCGGGGCGGCCGCGCGGCATCGCCGGGCGTGAGCGGCCGACGTAGCATGACGGGCATGAGCGAGCAGAGCACCCCGGAGTCGACCGAGCCCAAGACCGAGTCGCACGACCCCGCCGTGCCTGCGGCCTACTCCGAGCTCATGCGCACCGGCTGGGGCGAGCGCGAGCTGGACCTGCCGCGCCATCCCGTGGCCGAGCTCGCTGCGCAGCGGCGCGCCCGCCTGGCCGAGGCCTTCGCCGGCGAGCGGCTGGTGCTGCCGGCCGGCACCTACAAGGTGCGCTCCAACGACACCGACTACCGCTTCCGCAGCGACACCGCGCACACCTACTTCACCGGCAACCTGACCAGCGACGCCGTGCTGGTGCTCACCGACGGTGAGGCGGTGCTCTACGCACGCCCGCGCTCGGACCGCGACACCGACGAGTTCTTCCGTGACCGCCAGTACGGCGAGCTGTGGGCCGGGCGCCGCCCCTCGGCGCGCGAGATCTCCGACTCCCTGGGCATCGAGGTGCGTCACGTCGACCGGCTCGCCGAGGACCTCGCGGTCACCGGGCCCAAGACCCGGGTCCACCGGGGGGTCTCCCCCCACGTCGACCGCCTGGTCGGTGCCGACGCCGGGCTCGACGCCGAGCTGGCCCGGGTGGCCTCGGAGATGCGGCTGGTCAAGGACGACTGGGAGGTCGCGCAGCTGCAGGAGGCCTGCGACGCCACCACCCTCGGCTTCGAGGACTCCGTCTCCGACTGGGCCAACGTGCTCAAGTACGGCGAGCGCTGGATCGAGGGCACCTTCTTCCGCCGCGCCCGGGCGATGGGCAACGACATCGGCTACGACTCGATCGTCGGTGGCGGCAAGCACGCCACGACCCTGCACTGGATCGAGAACTCGGGGCCGATCACGCCCGGCGAGCTGGTGCTGCTCGACATGGGCGTCGAGGGGCACAACCTCTACACCGCCGACGTGACCCGCACGCTGCCGGTCGACGGCACCTACACCGCTACGCAGCGCGAGCTCTACGACCTCGTGCTCGCCGCGCAGGAGGCCGGCATCCAGGCGGTGCGGCCGGGCACCCCGTTCGCCGACGTGCACACCGCCTCGATGACCGTGCTCGCACACGGCCTCGAGGACATGGGGCTGCTGCCCGTGCCCGCGGCCCAGGCCCTCGACCCCGACAGCAAGGTCTACGCCCGGTGGACCCTGCACGGCACCAGCCACATGCTCGGCATGGACGTGCACGACTGCGGCGCGGCCGCTCCCGAGTCCTACGCCAAGGGCACCCTCGTCGAGGGCATGGTCCTCACCGTCGAGCCGGGCCTGTACTTCCAGGAGGACGACCTGCTGGTCCCCGAGGAGCTGCGCGGCATCGGCATCCGCATCGAGGACGACGTGCTGGTCACCTCCGACGGGCACCGCAACCTCTCGGCGGCGCTGCCGCGCAGCGCGGACGACGTCGAGGCCTGGATGGGCTCCCGCCTCTGAGCCGACCGGCTCTCAGCCGAGCGGGGCAGGCAGGTCGATCCAGAAGGTCGATCCCTCGCCCGGCCGGGAGTCGACGCCCAGCCGGCCGCCGTCGCGCTCGGCCACGGAGCGCGCCAGCGACAGGCCCAGCCCGGTGCCGCGGACCCCGGGCTCGGCGAAGCGGACGAACGGCTCGAAGACCTGGCTCAGCTGGCGCGGCGTCAGGCCGGGCCCGGTGTCCTTGACGCTGATCCGCACCCGGGCCTCGCCCCCCTCCCCGCTCGTGCTGGTGGCGGTGATGGTGACGCTGCCGCCGCGCCGGTTGTGGGCGACCGCGTTCCCGACCAGGTTCGTCAGCACCTGGCGCACCCCGGCCGGGGTGGCCGCGACGACCAGGGCGGGGTCGACGTCGGCGCCCACCAGGACCTCCGCCGTTGCTGCCGGGGTACGCACCCAGTGGACGACGTCCTGGACCGCCTCGGCGACCACCACGGTCTCGCGCCCGCCGTCACCGAGCAGCCGGGCGGTGCTGAGGAGGTCCTCCACGATCGCCAGCAGCTGCTCGCCGGCGCCGACGATGATGCCTGCGTCCTTGTGGACCTGGGTGACGAAATCAGCCAGCCGCTCCACGTCCTCGACACCGGCGAGGTCCTCGGCTTCGCTCTGCAGCACCTCCGCGAAGCCAAGGATCGCGCTGAGAGGGGTGCGCAGCTCGTGGCCGGTGGCGGCGAAGAACTGCTGCTGCACAGCGCTGACCTGGTCGCCGCGCACGATCGCATCGGCGAGGGACCGCCGAGCCGCCTCCGCCGACATCCGCGAGGTGAGGGCGGCGCTGAGCAGGCGCACGTCGGCCACGAGCACCTCGGACCAGGGGCCGGTCTCCTCGCTGCCGACCGAGAGGCTGCCGAACATGCTGGCGCCGCTCAGCAGGGCGTGGGTCATGCAGGAGTGGATGGAGCAACGGGCCAGCTCGCGGGCGTCCTGCGCCGCCTCCGGCGGCAGCAGGTCGACGTCGGCCAGCACTGCGACGTGCCGCCTGGACTGCTCGGAGATCCACGGCATGGTCAGCGCGTCCTGTGGTCCGGCGTCAGGCCCGGGCAAGACCGTGCAGGCCGAGCCGGGTCGCCGCCACTGCCGCAGCCAGGCCCGAGCCCCCAGGTGCACCCACGAGCTCTCGTCGGCGGGGCTGAAGGTCGTCAGGGCGACCGCGACCGCACCGACGCGCGGATCGGTGAGGGCGTGCTCGGCCAGACGCTCGAGTGCCTCGTCGACCTCGACCTCCGCGCGCAGCACGTCCTGAGCCAACCGGACGGCGGCGGCGCTGGGGCGTGCCGACGCGGGGACCACCTGCAGGCCCGCCCTCATCACGCTCATCCCTCCCCCCTCCACGCTCACGAGATCTCGACCAGCGCGGGTCGAGGAAAGATACCGCGGGACTGGTCCACGTACGCAGGCGATACCAGGTCGAGGCGGTGAGCAGCCGCCCACGACGTCAGCTCCGTGAGCTGCGCCAGGCCCACCGTGCGCCCCGGACAGGCGTGCGGGCCGGCCCCGAAGGGCAGCCACGCGCCGGGGCGGGCGGTCGCGTCGTCCCATCGTCCCGGGTCGAGGACCACGCGCTCGGCACCGCGGTCGCACTCCCCCGCCGGAACGAGATCGGCAAGCCGGCCCAGCAGCAAGGGGCTGACCAGGACGACGCCGCCCTCGGGCAGCCGGACGCCGGCTAGGGTCGTCTCGCGGCGGGTCACCCGCGCGGTGACCCACGTCGGCGGGGCGACCCGCAAGACCTCCCAGACCACCTGGACCGGTGCCAGGCCGCCGGTGTGCAGGCGGTCCTGAACCTCGGGGCGCTCGGCCAGCCCGACGAGCAACCAGGCCCCTGCGGCCACCGGCACCTGGGTGCCGGCGGCCAGCACCGTGGCGGTGCCCGGCGGCTCGGCTGCGCCCAGCTGGTCCAGGAGGGTCTCGAGCCGGTGGCGCGCGCCGTCCTCGCTGCGGCGTGCGCGCGACCAGGCAGGCAGCGGCCGAGGGCTCGCGATGACCGGACCCAGGGCGTCGACCCAGTCGAGCACCGCGTCGGCGACCCGGTCGCGATCGGCTGCTGCGAGGGCCGGGAGCGTGGCCGCTGTCGTCGAGCGCGCCACCGGCCTGCGGAGCAGGGCCATGGCGTCGTGCTGGGCACCGGCGGTGCGCGCGAGCTCCAGGTCGAGCTCGGTGCGCAGCACGACGGCGGCCCCGGCCGCTCGTTCGTGGGACAGCGGCGCGACGACCCCGTGCGGCGAGCGGCCGCGCATCTCCGCGCGCCGCACCGCGCGCCGACTCACGTCGACAGGGAAGTCGTAGGTGGCGGGGTCGGTGAGGACGGTCCGGGCCTGGTCCAGAGTGGTGGCTACCCAAGGGCCGTGGCGGCCCAGGGCGCGGGGCCGGTCGTTCCCCGCCGCACGCAGCACGGCACCGAGACGACCTGGGGTGTCCTCGGTGCCGTGCTCGAGCGCAGACGTCATCCGCCCGCGACTCTGGTGGTGGGCGCGCTCAGCGGCCCGGACGCCAGCCGTACATGGCGGCGACCTGGCGCGCGACGCGCCGCTTCTGGATGAGCTTCAACATGGATGTTCCTCCCTTGGTGGTGCGGTGACATGACAGTCCCGAGAACCACCGCACGGTCCCTCCCCGGCGGCTGCGGTCAGCATAGTGAGCGCGCAGCCTCGGCGACCATCAAAATCATTTACTCGCACCCACGACCACCCTTCAGTCCTTACCGCCTCAGCGGGGCTGGGCGAGCTCCTCGAGCAGGTCGAGCAGCTGCTGCTTGCGGAAGGGCTTGGGCAGCACGGCGTCGACCCCGAGCTCGTGCAGGGTCGGACGCTTGTCGCCGGCCCACGCGCTGACGACCACGACCCGCAGGTCGGGAGCCACGTCGGGGTGCGCCCGCAGCCAGCGCACCACCTCCTCGCCGCTCATCCGGGGCATGGAGAGGTCGAGGAACATCACGTCGTACGGCGCGGCCGCGAGCACCTCGACGGCGTGCTGGCCGTCCTCGGCCTCGTCGGCGCTGTGCCCCAACCGGGTCAGCATCCGCACCATGATGTCTCGGATGTCCTCCTGGTCGTCGACGACCAGGAAGCGCCACCCGGCCCCGTCGGGGGAGGTGGCGCCAGTCCCCGAGCCCTGCGACGCATCCACGTCAGGAGCCTAGCGATCTTTACGCGCGCCGCAGGGGTTCACGCCGAAGCCGCCCGGGTCGCTCCCCCGGCCCCCGCCTCGACGTCGTCCTCGAGGCGACCGGCCACCCGGTGCGCGACCAGCAGGACGGCTGCGCCCGCCACGATGGTCACGGCGAAGCCGGCGAGCACCGACCCGACCAGCGCGACCGTGACGTAGCCGAGCGTGGCGGCGACCACCGAGATGACGACGTACGGCAGCTGCGTGGTGACGTGGGTGATCACGTTGCAGCCGGCACCGGTCGAGCTGAGGATCGTGGTGTCGGAGATCGGGGAGGCGTGGTCGCCCGCCACCGCACCGGCCAGCACCGCGCCGAGCGCGGGCAGCAGCAGCTCGGGGGCGTCGAGGGCGTTGACGATGCCGCCGGCGATGGGCAGCAGGAGGCCGAACGACCCCCAGGAGGTGCCGGTGGCGAAGGCCATCGCGCCCGCGAGCAGGAAGACGGTCGGGATCAGCCAGGACGCCGAGATCGAGGAGTCCTCGACGAGGCCGCCGAGGAAGTCGCCGGTGCCGAGCGCGGCGATGAGGGACCCGAGCATCCAGGCCAGCAGCAGGATGCTGACGGCCGGCCACATCGACCGCAGGCCCTCGAGCCAGCCACGACCGAAGGTGCTCCGCCCGAACTTGGGGTTCGAGGAGGTGTCGCGGGCGTAGTAGTAGATCGAGGCCAGCAGGCCCAGCGCGCCACCGACGAGCAGCGAGAGGGTCACGTCGGTCTCGGCGAGCACGTCGATGGGCGACCACGAGCCCGACCCGCGACGACCGGTCACCACGATCCCGCCCAGCACTCCCAGGACGAGCAGGCCGAAGGGGACGACCAGGGCCCGCTTGGCGCCGGGTCGGTGCACGGGCAGGTCCTGCGAGAGCTGGCCCGGGATGTCGTCGTCGCTGTCGTAGGTCTCCCCCTCGACGAGCGCGCGCCGCTCCTCCCCGCGCATCGGGCCGATGTCGACGCCGAGCAGGGCGACGAGCGCGACCATCAGCAGCGCGGCGTAGGCGTAGTAGTTGGCACCGGCGGCGCGCAGGAACGCGCTCACGTCGCTCATGGCGAGCGACGACTCGTCCACGATCGGCCCGATGACCCCGAGGATGTAGGCGCCCCAGCTGGAGAACGGCACGAGCACCGCGACGGGCGCCGAGGTCGAGTCCACGAGGTAGGTCAGCTTGGCGCGCGAGACGCGGAAGCGGTCGGTGACCGGCCGGGTCACCTGGCCGACGGTGAGGGCGTTGAAGTAGTCGTCGATGAAGATCGCCATGCCCAGCAGGGCGGGCAGCACCACCGCGCCGCGGCGCGTCCTGATGCGTTCCTGCGCCCAGTCGGCGAAGGCCTTGGTGCCGCCGGACATCAGGATGAACGCGGTGATGACCCCGAGGGTGAGGGTGAAGACGAGGATGTAGACGTAGGTGGTGTTGAGGCCTCCGTCGACCCAGAAGATCTCCGCGAACGCGCTCGCGACCAGCTCGACGGTGCCCCACGGGGACCCGTCGGCCACCAGGAACGCGGCGCTGATCACCCCCAGCCCCAGGGACAGCAGCACCTTGCGGGTGGCCACCACCAGACCGATCGCCAGCAGCGGCGGGAGCAGTGTCAGGAACTCGTACGACTCGACCACGGGGCTCTCCTCCTGGCGGGGAGCACCACGCTACCCCCGCGGAGGACCGCCCGCGCCCACCCTGGCGCACCGGCGCGAGCACCGCGGACCCGTCCCGGCCCGGTCGCCGCTAGGCTTGCGCGGGGCCCAGCGGCCCCTCGCCTCCGTAGCTCAGCTGGATAGAGCAGCGGCCTTCTAATCCGCCGGTCGCAGGTTCGAGTCCTGCCGGGGGCGCCGGGACCAAAATAGCCTCTGACCTGCACAGACAGGCCAGAGGCTACTTTGGCTCAGGGAGCATTGATCGTCGTTGTGTGTCCGTTGGCGTCCGTAACGGGTCATTAGGCAGTCCTCTTAGGACTGCTGGCCGTACACGCGCCAGGCTTCCTCGTAGACACGGTCGAGGATCTCGGCGACGGTCAGGCCCTCCGCGCGACAGGCCCGGAGGATCGGGTCCTCTGCACCCCACTCCTCGACTTCGGTGTAGAGGCGGAGGGTCATTTCGGGCGTGGTGTGGCCGAGCCATGCCTGAACTTCGGGGACCCCGGCCCCCGCCGCTAGGAGTAGTGAGGCGCCGGTGGCTCGGGCGTCGTGCGGGGTGGGTGGCTTGCGTCGTCCTTCGTGACGGTCGTTGGGGTCGCCGACGAGCCCCGCGGCGTTGCACTGTTCGCGCCACCAGGTGTTGAGGTCGTCGCCGCGCATCCACGACCTGGATGCCGGAGACCGAAACAGCGGCTCGCCTTGCACGCCGGTGTGGGCCGCATCTTCTCCCAGGTCGATCATGAGGCCTCGCGGGATCGCAACCCTGCGGCGAGATCCCCGCGTTTTGGTCGGCCCGAGGGTGGGAGCGCCACCGTTGTCGGAGATTGAGTGGCGGATGGCGAGCATGGCGCCGGGCTGGTGGATGAGGTCACCGGGGCTGATCGCGCGGATCTCGCCTTGGCGGCAGCCGCTCCACAGCAATGTCTCCATGAGCGTGCGGGACTCGATGGGCGTGGTCTCAGCGAGGCGGATCATCTCGCGCAGGGTGAGGAAGTACCTCTTCGGCCGGGTGTCGGCCACGGACCCGCGGGGTACGAGGACGGCGCCGTCGACTGGGTTGGTGGGGATGTAGCCGCGTGCGACCGCCCATGCCATGCACTGGGAGAGGTGACGACCCCATTTCTGCACCGATGCTGGCTTCATGCCGGTGCGGCGGCAGGCGCGTGCCCATTCTTCGACGGCTTCGATGGTGATCTCGCCAATTGGGCGGTCGCCGAGGATGATGCGGCCGGGGACCGGGGTCACCCATTCGGAGCGTGTCCGCTGAGGGCTGCGGGGGCCGGGGTCTGGGACCTGCCGCCAGATACCGGCTTCACCTGTGATGGCTCCTCTGTAGAAGAAACGTCGGTCCCGAGACTCGTCGAGCCCACCGCGTAGGTCTTCGATGCTGCGCAGGTAGACGGTCTTGAGGGGGGTGAGGCGGAGCGCTGCGCGAGCCTGGTCGCCGTCGAGACGTTGCGCTTGCCAACGGATGAGCGCTTGACGTGCTTCCTCTTCGGATTCCCAAGGGCCACCGCGGAGCCGGTGGCGGCTGCCGTCGCTTTCGGTAACGCGGACGCCCCAGCGGGTGGAGCCGGGGCGGATGGGGGCGACGGACCCGGTGCGCTCGCGCTGGCGGGCTGCGACTCTCCTCGTGGGCATGCATTCATGATGTCAAGGACCGCCGACACCGGCGGACTGTTCGGACACGCGCTCGACGTGGAGAGGCCCGACATCACTCCCCCCGAAGACGCGCCGCCTGCGCTGGATGCCGGGCCTCAGTCTGTCCGAGCCGCTCAGGCGGCTGTTCGTCGTCGCGGGCCGCGGGGGACGCCGCGGTCGCTTCGGGGCTGCCTGGGGACCTGCCCGCCGGGAGCCCACCGCTGGATGGTCTCCCGCATCCAGTACGGGGTCGCGCCCATTCGGCCGTCGGGTGCGGGCAGGGCACCTGCGTGTGCGCGTGTGTGCAGGGCGCCGACGGTGATGCCGGTGAAGGCAGAGAGGTCGGCGTAAGTCATGACGTCGGGGAGGTCGGCGACGGGGGTGCGTGCGGTGGCGGTCATGGCCTCTTCCTAACGGATCCTGCTGCGTTGTTCGCAGGTTAGTCGGGACCGCCGACAACCCACTCCTATATGTATACGAATTGACAAGCAATTGCATACATAGCGTCAAGCAAGAAAAGGCAACGTACCACGGAGAAAGATTTGTCAAACTCCTTGTTTTCCCTCAGAACGCCTTAGAATAATGCATGTAGCACCGAAAACCGGCCATGAATTGACGCGATGTATGCGAAAAGAGTTCGGCGGAACCGGCGCTCAAATCGCAACACCAACCAGCCGATACACCCAAACACCCCACCGAAAGGCACAACCCAATGACCAGCCAGATTGCCGCCCCCTGGTACACCGTCGAATGCCCACGCTGCGAAGACGGCGACCTCGGTGGCACCGACACCTGGACAGAAGCCCGCGAGCGTGCTCACCGCCACGAGGACCGTTCCGGCCACACGGTCCGCATCTACGAGAACGGCATTGCAGCGTGACCATCACCGCCATCTACTCCACCTCGCAGGCCGCCGCTCCCGACGTGCGCGACCTTGCCAGTGACGACCCCTCACCGCTCACATCCGCGACCTGTCCGCCCGGCTGGCTGAAGCGCTCGGCGAGCACGTCTCGCGAACTGCCCGCGTCCCTGCAGTCGCGATTGAGGTCCTCATCGAGCAGCACGTACTCGACATCAGCGACAGCATCGGCTCACGCGCCCTCATGGTGCGCCGCGACGGCGGAGCGCGCCTCCTCGCCCGCCTCGCCACCTCCGCACAACACGCAGCCGACGACCTCACCGACAGGACCCAACAATGAGCAAGACACGCAACCGCGACGATGAAGACGTCTATGTGGAGCGGACCCGTGACGGCCGGTACTGGGTCGTCGATATGACCGACGGCACCGTCGACGAGCACGGTGTCCTCCATTACATGCGGACACTCATCGAATAAGTCCCCCAGAGAATGGCAGCGGCCCCCGGTAATCAGCCGGGGGCCGTTCGCGTCGGGGAGGGAAACGAGGACCTCGACCCGATGCGCTGCTTCTTCTTTCTATCGGACCAAGGCGCGACTCGCTGCACCTTTCGTTAGAACTTTTTCGAAGCATCTGGCATCGCGCTGTACAGGCACGACCTCAGCGAGCCGATAAGCCTCACTAGCAACATCCCAGTCCGCCTAATCAACGGACTTCGCCGACGAAACGAGAACCCCCCCATGTCTGCTTTGCCGTCCACCGAGATCCTCTCCACCGACGAGCCGACCATCAGCCTTGTCAAAGCCCCAGCTCCTGACACGACGTTCGCAGACGTCGTCGGCCCCGACGCCAAGCCCGCCGAGTTGAAGAAGGCCATCGAGCGCGAGTCTGTCTGGCTTCCGAAGGCCGCTGCCGGTGGGCACGGCGTCCGTGCCGACTGCATGCTCCGCTACGCCGCCGCACTCGACCTGGCTGGCAACGCCACGGGCAACCTCACCTGGAGGGCGAAACACATCAACGCCCGGTGCGGCATTCTCAGCGAGAAGCCGAAGCCGGTGAGTCGAATCCTCGCCAACTACGTCAAGGGCGGGCTGCTCGCTAAAAAGGCTGTGACGTGGAGCCCCGGACAGGCCGCGCAGGTTCACATCGACCGCACCGCCGCCGAGGACAGCATCCGAATTCCGCTCGGCGTCTTCTGGGAGTACCGGTGGGCCGCGGACGCACCGACCGGGCCTCGTTACGGCCAGGACACCAAGTTCGTGCTCGTGTGGCTCGCCGCGTGGCTCCTAACCGCCACCTACGAGGTCAAGGGCGTCGTCTACACGAGCACCGAGACCTACATGGGCCTCCCCGTGGCGGCCAAGTGGGTTGCCGAGAAGGCCGGTATCAGCCTCGTCACCTACCGCCGCGCGTTCGCGGTCGTCCAGCGCGTCTGCGCCGACGCCGACTGGGTTACCTGGGAGCGCGCCTTCCGCGAGGACGACGGGCACGACGCCTACCGCGTTACCGTCGACTGGTCGAAGGCTCCGGTCCTCAAGGCTGCCCCCCAGACCCCCCCGGAAAGTGAGCAGGGGACCCCCCTCGAAACTGAGCAGGGGACCCCCCCTGAAACTGAGCAGGGGACCCCCCCTGAAACTGAGCACTCTCCTTCCATTACCAATGCTTCTGAAGCATTGCTTCCCTCCCAGTCCCCGGCTGCGCACACCGCCGAAGCGAGCGAGACGACCGACCCCATCACCGCCAAGGCCAAGACAGGAGGGAAGGAAGAAGAGAAATCGAAGAAGCAGTTCCCTCCCTCTGAGGCGAACACACTGTGTGGCAACCCGAGCATGGTCACGGCTCTCACCGGAACCCGCCCGGACACCGCCGCAGCCCCCACAGCCACCCACGCCACGACTACCTTCGAGACATGGCTCCTGGCCGTCATCGCAGGCGTCACGGACACCAGCAACCATCGACGTCTAGCACTGACCGCACGCGACGTGGACGCCCGCACAGAGGCGCTCTCAGCCCGCTACGAAGGCGGCTGGACCCCCGAGGCATACAGCGCCTGGCTGACCTATCAGGAAGCCCCCAGCGTCTCTGTCAGCGGCGCGTGGCGGTCACGGGTCGAACAGTCGCCCACGACCCCTCCCGCGACGACCGGCGCCCGCGCGGAGGAGGCAGATAAGGAGGCCGCACGCGACAAGTGGGTCCGGATGTGCCGAGGCGGAGGTACTCCCGAAGAACGGCGCGCCTACTTCATGGGCGGATGGAGCACCCCGCAGAGAACGACGGCAGAGGACCGGCGCCGAGCAGCAGACCAGGCCGCATTCGAGAAGACGCTTTCCTACACCGACGCGAGCACCTATCTCGACGAGAACGGTGAGCCAATGGAGTTGTGACCTGAGACCTGACAACGCCTCGGCAGCCGGAGTCAGACGGCTGCCGAGGCGTTCGTCGCTTGTGCCACCGCTGCGCTATCTCCGTTCCGATTCACTCTGTCGTGGCCCAACAGGTGATGAGCCCGAGGTCCTCCATGGAGTCGAGCAAGTCGTCGTCGGTGAGGGGGTTGAGCCAGTGGATGGCACCGGGCTCACCGACGGGCATGAGGTGCTCCTCGGCCCACCAGCCGGTGGTGACGAGCACGAGCGGCACCGGGGCGCTCCAGTAGTCGTGGCCGAGGAGGTCGGTGGACCAGCCGCGGGGCTGACGGTCACGACGGCCCGTGAGCACGCCACGCTCGACCTCGGTGCAGCGACCGAAGTCACCGTTCAGCATCGCCTCGCTGACCCACTCAGCCTGAACGAGGACCTGGGCGCGGATGGCAGTGCGGATCCGTGCCACGAGCGCATCCTGCGGACCCATGGCCTCGTACTCGTAGACACCAGCGAGAGCAGCCACCAGGCCCGCGACGTCGTCGGCCCAGCAGATGCGAGAGCCCCCGGCGTAGGCCATCGCGAAATCGAAGCGGGCACCGTCTTCGCGGAGCGGGGGAACAGGTGCCGGGGCGCCCTTGCCATGGGGTGCGCGGGTAACGATGTAGGACAAGGCAATGCCTCCTGGTCGAGCGGAACCGGGACGCTAGACCCCACCGCCGACAAGCCCCGCCCTTACGCGCACCGCTCCCCCGGCCTCACTTACCGCCTCACCCTGACCATGACGCAGCCGTGAGGGGCGGGAGGCCGCTGACCTGCAATGTCTCGCCGATGCGCTCGGCGACTAAAGGTGACCCCTCTTGGTGGGGTCTGCTCGCGGTGCTCGGTAGCCCTCGCCAGACCACCGGAAAGGCCACCGGAAAGCACCCTGTCAGGAGTGCAGTAGATGTTCTGGCGTGCAATGCAGTGCCACTCGTTAGAGCAGTGATATGACCACCCCATCGCGCCCTCTGCGCCGCTACACCATTGACCTCGACGCCGACCTACGACGACGCGCCAAAATCGCCGCCTTCGAGGACGACCGCCCCCTTTCGGAGATCGTCCGCGACCTCCTCGAAGAATGGCTGTACGACCGCGCTCGTGCTCGTGCTCGCGCGGGTGCCGGAGCGACCCCAGCACCCGCTCCGAAACCCGCTCCGGCACCCGTGCCTGCCCCGCTGCCCGCGCCATCGCTCGGCGACGGCCGCGTTGTCCGCGGGACGCACCGCTGGCACGGGACCGACCCCGGCACCGGGTTCTACGACCTAGTCGACGCAGCCGCCTGGGACCCTGCCACCGCCGAGGACGGTGAATGACCATGCGCGTCACCCGCGGCCTCTACCCTCCCCCGCTACCCCGTCAACCCCGACCCCGGCCCGCCTCAGCCGACCGCCTCACATGGACCCTGCGTCGCCCCGGCCGCTACTCGTGGGCACTCCTCGGCGTCCTCCTCGTTACGGCCTTCGTCCTCGAAGGCGGCATCCTCGCCCTCGCCGTCATGGGCGCACTATGGGTCGTCTGGCTGGTGACCCTCACATGAGCACCATCTGGGAGGCCCGCTACCGGAGCCCCTGCCACCTGTGCGGGTACACCATCTGCCCCGGCAGCAACGTCACCTGGTGCGACCGGACGGCCGTCCACGCGGCATGCCTCGACCGCCCCGCACCGGTGCCACCAGCCACCGCCCCCTGCTCGGTCTGCCACACCATCCCTGCCACCCACGGCGCCTGCAACTGCGAGGACCAGCCGTGAGGGTCATGGGGATTGACCCGTCGCTCACAGGGACGGGGTGGGCGACGAGCCTGACCTCCTACGGGACCCTCAGGACGAAGGCCGGGCAGTCCGACCGGCTAGCCGTCATCTACGACGGCATCACGGCTGCCATCGTGGCCCCGTCGCCGCATCTCGCAGTAGTCGAAGACCTCCCCAAGCACGCCAAGGGCGCACGGCTCACTGGGATGGTTCAAGGCGTTGTTCGGCTCGCGCTCGTCAACGCCGGTGTGCCGTTTGTGTTGGTCCCAGCAGCAAGCCTGAAGGTGTTGGCGACCGGCAAAGGCAACGCCGACAAGGCCTCCATGCGCGAGGCGCTCGCCGAGCACTTAGGCATGGCGGTTCGAGACGACAACCAGGTCGACGCGCTGTGGCTGCGAGAGACCGGCCGCATCCTCGCCGGTCACCCGGACGCTCTCGTGCTACCCGCTCAACACACTCGCGCTCTCGCGAAGATGCCGAGCCGCCCGAGGAGGTCGCAGTGTCTACAGATGTGGACACCTCGAATGTTCTGGTTCTCGACGACCAAATGAGTATTTACGACCTACCAAGAGTCACCTGAAAAAGAATTCATGAGAGTTGCTCTCAGCAGTAAAGCGGCGTGCCAGCCCGCCGATATGTAGAGATGTAGCACCCGAGGAGCCACCCGCCAGGAGACCACCCCCACGGAATCCATCGCCTCCTTGAAACGAGTTCACCAATGAGCAGCAGCACCGCACCTATCAACCAGCGCCAGCAGCGCATCCGCGAAGCAGTACAGGCAGCCAACACGCGCCCTGGCATGACAACCCCCACCCCCAGGTGGTCGCCCATTCACCGCACCACCCAGGACGTCCTCGCCCTCGTCGCCGACCTGGGCCACCCCTCAGTGGACTACGAGTGGACACGCTTCATGCAGGGGCTCGACCAGGCTGCCGACCACGACGACATCGTTGACCCCAACGTGTTGCGGCCCCTCCTCAGGGGGCAGGTTGCTCCCAATCGGATCGGTGCCTTCACCTCCAGGGCCGTCTCCCAGCACATCCTCGTGGCAACTGGCGACTGGGGCGTTTCGGATGACCTGGATGGAAGGAACAGCGGCAAGCCCGCGAAGGTGTACCGGCTCAGTAGGACGGCGTTGCACGGGCACGCCAACAGCGTCCTCGCTCAGGTCCAAGCCCTTACGGCAGCGGCCTCATGGTGACCACCGACACCCGCTGCTGACCATCACCCGCCGCCCCTACCCGCTGACACCAGCGGGTAGGGGTGTCGCTGTCCCGGCACCCACCGCGGGTATCCCACTCAGCCCCGCGGGTACCCACGGCACCCACCGCGGGTACCAACCGCACCCATCGCAGGGGTTTCGTTAGTGCCCGCCCGTGAACCCCGCCTACCCCTACATCGACCCGGCCGACGGCTACATCACCTACCCCGCAAACGTCATGCCCGTCGACCTAGCCGACGACGGCCCCGTCGTCACCCGCCCGTCAGGAGCCTCAATCGCGGCGACTGAATCTGGGTCAGCGACTCCTGGGAGACCGTCCAGCGAGTGCTTGAGCCGCCGATGGAACTCCGGTACTCCGACACCAACGACGCCCAGCCCGCCACCGGATACCGCACCATCGAAAGGGACTGCTGGCATGCAACTACGCCTCGATGGGGTGAAGGTCATCGCGAGCCCGGACAAGAACGTCGCCCCCGGCATCCAGACCATCGCATCGTTGCTGGCAGCGGGTTGTCTCTTCATCGTCGAAGACGCGGTGGCGCTACTATGCGAGGTCACCTCCTACGTGTGCGACACGAAGGCATCCGCGAAGGGCAAGGACGAGCCGGTGAAGCAGAACGACCATAGCCTCGACGCGCTCCGGTATGCCGTGTAGTCCAGCCGCCGCAAGTGGAGGCACTACATCGACCTGCCCGTGCCCCAGCCCGTCGACTTCGACCATGCAGACGCTGCTTAACACCAGTCCCGGCGTAGACGTCCAGCCGTCCGGGACGACCTGTCCATGTGGCGGGGTCCAATGTGTGCATGACCACTACCCCCGCGTTCCTGACCATCAATTCAGCCCCCGTCCATTTCCACAACCGGACCGAATTTCGCCCGCTCGTCCGCATGCTCGCCTCGCTCACGGGTGACCCGAGGACAGTCCTCCCGGCACTCACTGCGGCGTTCGCTAGCCAATCGACGCTCAAGACTGGGCCGAACGGTCTCGTCGCTGCCCTTCTCGTAGAAGACACCATGCCCCTGCTACTGCTCAGCGACCTCGACTACGAGACCGAGACGCAGCACAAGCCCGAGGCATGGGAGTACACGGTTGACCACTACTACGACCTGGGCATCCGATGGACTGTGACCGTCACAGCCTCCGGTGTGCACCCCCTGGTCCTCACCGACCACAGGGACCTTTGGAGCGAGTACACGACGACCGGCCACGCTCTTGCGGCGCTCATTGCCGAGTGCACCGTTTAGACCGGTCCACCCGCCGCGGTTCGGTTGCTGGCCGACCGCAGCGGCCTTCTCGATGGAGAGGGAACATTGACGTTACAGCGGCACAAGTCGAGCGAAAGCGCGCGAAGGCCGCCCAACGAGGGCAGACCTTGGCCGAGGAACAGGAACGCGAAGCGTGGTGGCCGGAAGTGCAGCGCCGACGGGCTGCACACGACAACCTTCGGTACCTCCTCGCACTCTTCGACAAGACATTCTTCAAGCGCGACCGGGTCTGTCCGACGAACGGTGTGGGACTGGCGTTCATCGTGTCCAGAAGGACACGGGCAGCCTCGATAACCACGAAGAGGGGACTCGCTCTTCTTCTTCCACGCGCGCCCTTCGTAGGCCAACGTCGACTCGTGGCGGCGTTGGTCTCGGCCTGACCGGTAGTTCAACCACAACCCAACGAGGGCAACGAGCCCGCTGGAGACGACAGAAGCGAGCGCTACCCACTAAGCCATGGGACGCAGGCTATCGACGCTGCACGGATACGAAGGCCTCCTGGGCGAACCTGGCGAGCCGCTCGAGTACCGATGTACGAGAAGCGTCTAGAAGCGAGACCTGTGGTGGGTCGGGTCGCGCCCCGGCCTGGGCGCCAGGCGCTCCCCGCATGAGTCGTTAGTGACCTGTCGGACCATCAGCGCCGTCCAGTTGGCGCACCGACGGAAGTGAGACACCCATGACTGACACCGCTGGCGAGCAGTGGCCTCCACATGCGGAGATGTACGAGAAGATTCGTCGGCTGACAGCGTGGTGGTCGAGTGACCAGGCCGACCTGGTGCGCGAGTTCGCGGTGAAGGCCATCCGCAGCAAGCGAACCGGTGGCCTCGTGAGTCGCCTGTTCGGGAGGTTCTGGGCCAACGAGGACACCATGACGCTCCAAGCGAACGGCAAAGTGCAGTCCCGGTCGTTGCTGACGTAGCCAGGTAGGCCGCCCCGCAGCGTATCCGAGCGCGCCCTGACCATCACGACCCCCGAACGACACCCCAGCCGGTACCGACCGTCTCACCTACCTGTGGGCTGCAACGAACATGCCGTCGCCGCTCCTCGGAGCCTGGCAAGTTCAGTCCCGCCATCACGGGCGTCCACCTTCGGGTTGTCCCCGACAGCCGGGGCTCCCTATCGCGGCGCATGAGCGAGCATGCGCGCTAGTTGTCCGCAAAAGTCGGTGATGCCTCCTATGCCGGGACTGGGGGGCAACCCAGTGGAGCACGTGAAAGCTCGCACGCCGAGCGACACCTCGGGGCTGTGACGCCTAACCGTCACTGCCGCCATCAGCGGACTCGAACCTCGAAGGGGACGCTTACAGAACTCTCTGGCAATTCCATACCGTCGTCGTCGACAACGGCGCGTAGCAGGTACCGGCCCCTATCGGCCGTCAACTTGAAGGCCGCAGCTCCACCACCATTGGTGCGTCTATTCAGGCTCTTGAGATCCCGCCAGCCCTTCTTGCTACGCAACTGCAGTTGCACGGGAGCCTTGGGATATGGGGCCGCGAAGTCGGCCGTGCCCTGCAGAACGTTCGTGTCCACTCTGAACACTCGACCAGCTCGGGGCTGCCTAGTCGTCAGACCCGCTGACACCGCCGAGAGTGCCCGAATGAACTCGACATCCTCGCCGACGAAGGACCCATGCTCGCTAGCGTTATCCTGGCCGCTCGGGCAGTTCGAGGTGCAGAAGAACTGCAGGCTTCCACCGGCCCACGTGTATGAGCCAAGAGCAGCGCTGGACGAACAGACTCGACTCTCGTGGGTTCCTTCGCTGAGCCCGTCTATGTAGAGCGGGTCTCCAACGACGTGGCCAGCATCATCGGTCATGTCTGCTCGACCCGACAGGAACATGCCGCCAGCACTGTCGGGCATATGCACGCGCCAATCGAACGAGTAGTACCAGCAGCCCTTGAGCAGGGGATAGTCCCTGGGAGGCGCCTCGACGACGCCGTAGAACGACTCATCCGCTGAAGCTGGCGACAAACCGCCAGCGACCCCGACGAGGCTGCTCGATAAGGTGGCCGCCAGACCGAGAAAGGCGACTCGCCATGGACTTCTATTCGTCAGTGTCCGCACCCGTGCAGACTAGAGACTGAGAAGTCCGGTTGGGTGAGAATCAGCACCTCCTGCCTGGGTCGATCAGAGCGTCAGAGCATTGACTAGCCTGTCACCCGACGCCAGTCGCGCGCCTCCTGTGCGATTCGATTTGGGTGTGTAGCGAAGCGCACGGATCGCGGCAGAAGCGTGCGTCTTCGAGCGCACGCTACGCGGCAGAAGCGGGCGCTTCGAGCGCACGGTAGCGCGGCGTGAGCGGAAGTGCGCTCTGGCTTCGGCCTAGTAACTGTGCGTGAAGTAGGCCGAGCCTTTCAGGATGGCAGGGACCACGCCCACGGCCATCAGCAACAGGATCGGCGCGCGACGCGGTCCAGCCAGCGCGAAGCCGAGGGCAGCACCGCATCCCGCACCTGCGATCGCGCTGGCAATGAGCATGGGGAGGTCGCGCCTCAGCTGGTCGCCCGGATCAGTCTGGAAACCCCATCCGGTCATCGATACGGCGAAGAGCACGACGAGGCCGGTCAGCGGCACGACGATGAATGCGACCAACAGTCGGACGAGCCACGCCTGAGGGCCGAGACCAGATGGCTGCACTGTGGGTAGAACAAGGGACCGGTTGCTGGTCATCACGCCCCCTTCAACGACCGGCCCTGCAAGTTGTCACTCCGTCAGTTGCTTGGGCGGCGGCCAGAATGGACTTGGACGTCTGCCTGCGGACGTCGGGACTGCGTCACCTACCCGTGCAGCAGTCCCCACCGTCCTCGGTGACGGTGAACGTCTTGAGGCGGTAGGTCAGTCGCTGTTCGCGCACCCGTAGGTGGAGTCGTAGGTCTCGGTCGGGACGTTCCCGGTCTCGATGAGGTCCAGCGCGGCCTGGCGCACCGCAGGGCCGGGGTGCGGGGTGAGAATCCGCGGGGGCTGGTCGGTGCTCATGGCATTGCTGTGTGCGGATTCGTGCCCGCGCCGCACCCGCGCTCGCTAGCGTGTCGCGCGGCCAACACCCGAGCAAAGGAAGTCGATGTCGAAGAGGCAGGAGTACGCCGTCGCTCTCGCGGCGCTGTTCGTCGCGGTCGCCGGTGCGCTGATGCTGGTGATTCCCACCGATGCCTCAGGCATCGACTGCGGTTCCTGGGTAGCCCCGGAGTTCGACCGCGACAAGGTGCGCGAGGTGGTGCAGGAGGCCGAGGCGCTCGACGACTACCTCAGCACCAATGACGGCACCATGTTCGAGGTAGACACCAGCGGCCTTAGTGCCTCAACGACGGCCCTTGTGATTGCCTACGCGAAGTGCGACGACGCCCTGGATGCCCGACGCAACTGGGGCATCGGGGTCGGGGCGGCCGGAATCCTGTTGGCTTTCGTGCCGCTGGCGCTCATGTACCTGCGCGACCCGGAAGACCAAGAGGCCCCTGTCGCCTACTAGCCAGAGCCGGACTTAGGAGGAGATCCGCAGGCCCTCCTCAGCGGCGGCGACCTCCATCCACTCGGGCGCATTCGGGTTTGGGGTGCGGGTCAGCATCTAGCCCCGGTGCGCAGGCTCAGTCACAGGCGCGTTCCCCTCCTACGCCGTCATCAAGCATGTGGCCCCGGACCCGGCTACGCCGCAGTGCGGCACCCATGCCCCTCGCCCGGCCGACGTCCACGCCGCCGAGGTCGCCTTCCTCACCGGCGCCGCCCGCGACGCCGATTACCTCCTAGGTCTGACCAGCGCCCTGCTCGCCCAGGTTCGTCACCTCGAAGGTGCAGCCCAGCACCTCGCACTCGGCGGTCGCCTGGTAGCCACCGAGCAGGCGGGCTGAAAACTTCTGACGCCCCGTGTGCTGACGACCGGCGAAAACGCAACGGCGTGACACGCCAGGAGAACGAATCTGCAACGGCGACCCCGCGAACCTGCAACGGGACCGCGCGGAACGCGGCAGATCCGGACGCTTGCGGAAGTCCGACTAGACCTCGGTCCCGACAGATCGCTCAGTCCTACGCCGCCCGGTCGATGCCCAGCGCGCGGCGCAGTTGGTGCTGGTCGAGGGGCTGGCCGAAGACCGCAGAGTCGGCTTCGAGCATGTCGCTCTCCTCGAGGGTGCCGAACGGAACGGGGTCGAACCCGAGGTCGTCGACGAGCTCGGGCACCGTGTCGACTGCTCCGGGGTCATCGCCCGCGATGGCGAGGGAGACGCGGTCGGGGGCTCCGGTAGGTCGGGGTAGTTCTTCGAGTTGGTGGTTGCTCATCCGAAGTCCTCTCGCGTGGTTGTAAGGAGGGGGTGGGGAGGAGGCGCCTCATCCGTAGGGGTCAGACCCAACTGCGCATGGTGGTCTCGAGGGTCTCGGTGGGGTGTCCGATGAGCCGTGCGAGGTCGCCCGAGGTAGGGGCCATGGCGCCGTCGCGAATGTTGGCGTTGAGGGTGACGATGAAGGCGGCGGTGCCTTCGTCGAGGCCGAAGGCGAGGAGTTCCTCGCGCTCCTGCTCGGCCGTGAGCGCCTCGTAGCGCACCGGGGTGCCAAGCACGTCTGCCGCGGTGGCGGCGAACTCGTCGAAGGACCAGGCGGTGTCGCCGGACAGCTCGTAGGCCTTGCCTTCGTGACCGGGGGTGCTCAGCACGACGGCTGCCGCCTCGGCGAAGTCCATGCGGGCAGCGGTGGCGATACGGCCGTCGGAGATGCTGTTGGCGATGACACCTCGTTCGCGGGCGCCGGCGAAGTCCTGTTGGTGGTTCTCGGTGTACCAGCCGTTGCGCAGGAAGGTCACGGGGCTGCCTGAGGCGGTCACGAGCTCCTCGGTCGCCTTATGGTCGGCGGCGAGCTCGAGGATGGTCGTCGGCGCTTCCAGGCCCGAGGTGTACACGAGGTGTGGGACGCCGGCCTGGCGGGCGGCGTCGATGGCGCGGCCGTGTTGGGCCACGCGGTCTCCGGGGCCGAAGGAGACCAGGAGGAGTTTGTCGACGCCGGCAAGGGTCTTGGCGGTGGCTTCGATGTCGTCGAGGTTGAGGATGGCGGTGCGGAGCCCGCGGTCGGCGTAGACCTGGAGGCGTTCGGTGTTGCGTCCGAGGGCGAGGATGTCGCCGGCGGGGGTGCCGCGCTCGAGGAGGGCGTCGATGGTGTGGGCGCCGAGCTTTCCGGTGGCGCCGATGATGGCGATGCTCATGAAGGGTTCCTCTGGTGGGGGTCAGTTGCTGATGGCGGGTGCGCGA
This sequence comes from Nocardioides salarius, assembly GCF_016907435.1. Classification (NCBI taxonomy): domain Bacteria; kingdom Bacillati; phylum Actinomycetota; class Actinomycetes; order Propionibacteriales; family Nocardioidaceae; genus Nocardioides; species Nocardioides salarius. Next base: position 948,773 of record NZ_JAFBBZ010000001.1, read on the forward strand.
CGGATGTAGGTGGTGTCGTCGACCTGGGCGGCGGTGAACGTGGCGATGTCGGCGCGGGAGATGGCGAAACCGAGCTTGTCTGTGCCGAAGAACCCGACGCGGAGCCCGGAGCCGCCGGGGCTGCTCGTCTTGGGGGTGTCCTTCGGGGCGATGAACCGGACGATGGTCCAGTCGAGGTCGGATGCCATCACGGGGCCGGTCATGCCGTGGATCTCGTCGTAGGCGCGGCGCATGAAGGTGCGCGGCATGAACCCGATGAGGCGGGTGACAGCCGTGGGCTTCTCCTGCGGGTCGAGGACCGCGGGGGTGGCGTGGCTGATGTAGCGGGTCACGCCGTGGCGCTTCATCGCATCCAGGATGTGGCGGGTGCCCTCGAGGAGCGGCAGCCCGGTGGCCTTGCGGTCCATGCTCGGGCCCAAGGCGCTGACGACGGCGTCGGCACCGGCGACGGCGGTGTCGATGGCGTCTGCGTCCGACATCTCACCGATGACGACGCGGACCCGGTCGCCCCAGCTGCTGGGGACCTTGGCGGCGTTGCGGGCGTAGGCGGTGACGGTGTGGCCGCGGTTGAGGAGCTCGGCGACAGTGAGGGAGCCGATGGCGCCGGTGGCGCCGAAGACGGTGACGTTCATGCGGGTGGTTCTCCTGACGGAGTCAGAGGGGCGGCTTGGAGGCAGGCTCGCGGTGGCGCGGGCCGGCGGGCGACCTGGTCGAGCAGGCCCGCGCTCAGGGGGCGTGAGGGGAGGCGTGGGGCAGCGTCAGCGGGTGATGAGGACCTTGCCGAGGGTGCCGTCGGCGAAGAGCGCGAACGCCTCCTGGGTGCGGTCGAGCGGAACGCTGGCCTCGACGTTGACGCGCAGGTTGCCCTGGGCGACGTGGTCGAGCAGGGCGGCGAGCTTGTCGGCGGTCGCGGCGGCCATGATGGGGGCGAGCGTGACGTCGTCGCGGCCGAGCTGCTCGGCGGTGGCGCCGAGGGTGGTGGCCACGGCGCCGCCGGCGCGGAGGGTCTGGCCGATGGTGGCGGCGTCGCCGGCGGAGTGCAGGGCCTTGTCGACGCCTTCGGGGGCGTGCTCGCGAACCGCGACTGCGACGCCGCCCGACCAGTCCACGGTGTGCGTGGCGCCGAGGCTGCGGACGTACTCGTCCTCGGTGCCGGGTCGGGCGGTGGCGATGACAGTGGCGCCGGCGGCGCGGGCGAGCTGGAGGGCGATGGAGCCGACGCCGCCGGTGGCGCCGGAGACGAGGACGACGTCGCCGGGCTGCACGTCGAGCGCTGCGACAGCGTCGTGGGCGGCGATGCCGGCCAGGCCGATGACGGCGGCGTCGGTGACGCCCACGCCTTCTGGGACCTTGGTGACGGCGTCGGCGGTGACGGCGACGTGGTCGGCGAACGCGCCGGTGCGGGGGCCGAGGTACATGCCGGGGATGACGCCGGCGACCCGGTCGCCGACCGCCACGGTCTCGACACCGTCGCCGACGGCGGACACGGTGCCGACGAAGTCGCGGCCCAGGACGACGGGGAACTCGTGGGGCAGCATGTCGAAGACGTAGCCCGCGGCCACGGAGAGGTCGAAGCCGTTGACCGAGGCAGCCTCGACGTCGACGAGGACCTCACCGGCGCCCACGTCGGGGTTGGGCAGGTCGGACGGGGCGGGCTGGGTGTCGCGGGCGGTGAGGGCATAGGCCTTCATGGGGTTCCTCCTGGTTTGTGGATGCTGGCGGGGTGCTGCTCGGATGGTTGCGTGGGGCTGGCCTGGTCAGGCGGTGACGATGCGGAGCACGAGCACTGCGATGGACAGCGCGAGCGGGACCAGCGGCATGGCGACGCCCCTGGTGTCGCGCACGCGCAGGTGGCCGATGACGGCACCGACGAAGTAGGCGGTCAGGCCGCCGGCGGCGGCGATGCCGAGAGGGGCGTTCCACAGGCCGGCGACGATGCCGACGGCGCCGGCGATCTCGAGGGCGGCGAGGACCGGCAGGGCGGTCATCGGGACGCCGACAGTGCCGTGGATGGTGGTGACGACCTGCTCGTTCTTGCGGAGCTTCATGACGCCGGAGTTCACGGCGATGAGGGCGAGCAGAGCGGTGACGATGACAAGGGCGATGAACACGGGTTCTCCTGGTGGTGACGTGCGGGTGGGGTCGAGGGGGCTAGCCCCGGTGCCTACTGGCCGAGCTCCTTGCGGACCTGCGGGAGGACCTGGGTGCCAAGGAGCTCGATGCTCTTGAGGTAGTCGGCGTGCGGCATGCCGCCGACGTCCATCTGCAGGATCTGGCGGTCGTGACCGAGGAGCTGGTGCAGGTGAAGGATGCGGTCGGCGACCTCGTTGGGGCTGCCGGCGAAGACCATCCCGCCGGGCTGCATCGCGGCCTCGCGACCCAACGGCGCCATGCCGGGTCGGCCGACCTCGGCGGCGCCGGTGGCGAACATCTTGAGCTCGTGCTCGAGGTAGGTCGCCTTTGCGGCGGCGTTGTCGGGTCCGACGAACCCGTGAACGGCGACAGCGATGCCGGCGTCCTCGCTCGGGTGGCCCATCTCAGCCCATGCGCTGCGGTAGGCGTGGCCGTACTGGGCCCAGTGCTGCGGGGTGCCGCCCAAGATGCCGAGGAACATCGGCACGCCGAGCTCGACGGCACGGCCCACCGAGCTGGGGCTGCCGCCTGTGCCGAGCCAGATCCGCAGCGGCTGCTCCGGGCGAGGAACGATGAGCGCGTCGGCCAGAGGGCGCTCGCGGTGCGGGCCGTCCCACGTGAGCCGCTCGTTCGCGTTGAGGGCGAGGAGCATCTCGAACTTGGAGGCGTACAGCAGGTCGTAGTCGCCCTCGTCGTAGTCGAAGAGCCCGAACGTGATGGACGACGACCCACGTCCGGCCACCGCCTCAACGCGACCCGGGGCCAGAGCAGATGCGGTGGCGAGCTGCTGAAAAACCCGCACCGGGTCATCGGTCGACAGCACCGTCACGGTGGTGCCCAGCTTGATGCGCTGCGTGGACGCGGCGGCAGCGACCACCATCGACGTCGGCGACGACAGCGGCATCGAGGCGGTGTGGTGCTCCCCGAAGCCAAAGAAGTCCAAGCCCACCTCCTCAGCCAGGTGCACGGCCTCCAGGGCCTCGCGGATGGCCTGAGCGGTCGAGCCGTAGCCGCCGCCAGAGTCGCTGTGACTGGTGCGGGGAGTGTTGCCGAACGTGTAGACGCCGAGCTCGAAGCTCATCTCAGTGGTCCTTCTCAGAAGCGGAACGGGTGCTGGTCTTGGCGTTGCTGGCCGGTGAGGTCTGGGGGCACACGGGCTCCTTGGTGCCCTTGGTCTTGCGGATGCTGGCGCCGAGTCGGTGCTCGCTGTTGCGTCGCATCGCCTCCTCGGTGCCCGGTGCGCCGGGTGCGACCGGGCCGTTGGTGGCGGCGCTGGCGCGCAGGCCGTCGAGGAGCACGTGCAGGAGCCGGGCGGACGCCTGCTCGGAGATGTCGTGGGTGCGCTCGACGAGGCCCGCGTTCGCCATCAGCAGCAGCACGACGTCCTGGGTGGTGAAGTCGTCGCGCAGCACGCCAGCGGTGCGAGCGCGGGCGACCAGCTTCACCAGCCCCTTGAACGCGCGCGCCCGGACGTCCTCGATCTCGGGGGCGCGAGCGACGTCCATCGTCACCAGGTCGGCCATGCCGCGGTCGCGCGTCTGCATGGCGCCGACCGCGGTGACGTAGGACGCGAACCCGTCCCACGGGTCCGGGTTAGCCAGGGCCGCCTCCACGGCGTCGAGCTCCTCGACCATGCGCTCGGCGAACACCGCCTCGATGAGGTCGCCTCGCGTGGCGAAGCGCCGGTACAGGGTTGCGTTGCCTGTGCCTGCGAGGCGGGCGATGTCGTCCAACGGGGCGTCAAGCCCGTGCTCGGCGAACACCGTACGGGCGGCTTCGACGATGGCGGCCCGGTTGCGGGCGGCGTCTGCTCTCAGCTCCATGGTCATCACAACCTACGTCAAGTGGGGGACATTCCCCACTTGAAGGAGAATCTCTGGGCGGGTGGTCGCCAGACCCCTCGACCTGACCTCCCGGAGGTTCGCAGCCAGTGGCGGTGGGGCGCGGTGACGGCACTCGCGGTGGCACCGGTGCTGCGGTGGGCCACGCCTCACGAGTACGCCAGGCTGAAGCAGCAGGCAGCAGAGCACCCCCGGTGGTGGAACCGGCGGCCGAAGCCAAGGTTGCAATGAACCCGATCGTGGAGCGAGCCTCCGTTCGCGCGTCGGCGCACCAGGCGACTCGCTGACTTGAGTGTGGGCAGTGCGCACTCATCTCGGCAGATGAGTGAGCTTCGGTCTCTATAGCGACACACCCAGACGGCCGCACCTCCGACGTCGCCAAGCTGCACGAGTGGCAGCGCCGCGAGGTAGGGGAGGTGTCGGGCTGGTGGGGGCCGTCATGGTCTACGGACCGGAGGGGCAGTACCGCGACCTCGTGCCTGCTGATCGGCTCGTGTCGCCGGTCTACTGCGGGCGGCTGCCCGGTGGGGAGATTCGGGACCGGGAGGAGTGCGGGGTGTCGGGCCCCTGTCTAGAGAGGCTCGCCGCAACTCGCGCAGACGTCTTCACCGTTCTCATAGATGCCGCCGCAGCAGTAGGTGGCGAAACCAGAGGCGCACTCGTTGCAACCGAAGTCCGGGGAGAAGTCGTTATCTTCGTCCAGGTCGGCTCCGCAGAACGAGCACTCGTCAAGGTCCCCACCACCACCGCTGCCTGCCGCGCCGCCGTTGCCGCCCAATCCAGCAAGCCGTCCCCAAATGCCCATACCGAAGAAGATAAGCCCGCGGTGGTCGCCTGTCCGCATGTCGGCTATTCCGGATGTTCGGGTTGGCGCCGCTAGGCGGCGGAGTAGCGCACCTCACACGTAGGGCTGGGGCCCCGGCTCGGGCCTTGAGGGCGACTTCGCTTCGTTGGCTGTCGCCGCACACTCCGACGCTCGGCCGACCGCCTTCGCCGAAACCCATGCTCTGCGTCCGTCCCAGAGCTGCCTCAGGCATGTCACGCGAACGCCGCTCGACGCAATGACGGCGACCGAGACCAGTGTGCCGGTTGCTCGGCGTCAAGCCCCCCGCCCCCAGGAGACGGACCTTACGACGGGGTCGGCGTGGGAACCGAGGTCACCCGGTCGAGGGGCACGGAACGGTCATGAGTCCGTTTCCTGATGTGGCCCCTGGGCGGCAGATCAAGCATCGTCATCACCCAGGATCGCGTCGATGTTCGGGCCCGTCGTGTATGCGTCCTTGAACTGATGGTGCTCCACTCCGGTCCACTCGCTCGGCTTGAAGACGCCCTTGTGCTGCAGCGCCCCAGCGACCTCGATCCTTGCGGACGCGGTTGTCGCCCACTCCTTCGCTTCGATCGTTGGATACTCCGCGCTGCCCGCCTCGGCGGGAGGCACCTGGACGACCCTAAAGCGAGCAGTGGGCTCGAGGTGCAGCCCTCGGATGTGGAACGTGGCCTGCTCGTAGGTCGTTTTGGTGACCTTCACAGCGAATGTGCCTCTACAGATGATCTTGGTCGGCCACACATTCCACTGCTTGTCAGCCGTGGGCGGCTTGGCCAGCACGAAGTCGAGCGTGCCGCCCCTGTCTATGTAAGAACCGCTCAGCGAGACAGTCCTGCCTGGTCCGGGCAAAACGTCAGTAAGTTTGAGCGTCCCTTCAATCCTGAGTTCCTGAGCGTCAAGTCCGCCATCGAACGTCGTTCGGGTGAAGGAACAGCCGCCTTCGATAATGGCGCCGTTGAGGATGACCTTGCCGCTGATGGTGGCGTTCCGCAATTTGAAATCAGCGAGACGGGCGTAGGCCAGATTGAAGTCGCACCCTGCCCACAGAGCGTCGGTTCCATTGACTCGGCTGCTGATGAGCTCCATGACCGTGCGTCGCACCTGCTGGTCACCGTCGTCAGGAAGATCGATTGGGTACTGCTGCTCTTCGACGTAGGTCTTCATTTTCTGCTGCATCCGGAGGAGCGCACATAGAACGTCGACGCACGTCTGACGTTGATCCGGCCAGTCATCCGCCAGTCGAGCGAGGGAGTAGACCCCAGCCAACCTGACGGCGGGTTGGTCATGACCGAGCTGGGACGCAGCGTCTTGAAAGCGCTTTGCCAACCCCTCGGATTCAAGTCGCGCTGCCGTAGCTCGTGACGTCTCGGCGTTGAGTGCCACCGAGTCCTCGGACGCCTTCGCCGATCGTTCTGATGCCTCGGAACTCTTCTTTGCTGCTGCGGCTGACTCTCGGGCCGCGGCCGCCGCCTCGCGGCCGGACTTTCGCTGGAGGATCGCAGCGAAGAGAGCAACACCGGCGGCCAGTACTGCGGCGATCAGGGTGAGGTAGGGAACCCACTGCGGAGGTGTGGTGGTCATTGAGCCGGTTCCTCCTCCCGTTCCGTTCGAAGGGGAAGGCGATGGGGCCGGTACGGACGTCACGAGGTCGACCAGCAGATGCAAGGTCACGGGTGGTCACTCGCGCAATCGCTAAGCCATTCCATGCAATGTAGTGAACCAGTTTTCGAGCCGCTTTCTGGACGCTCAGCTATCGCGTCGCCCCAGGATCTCGGTGGTGACGAGCGTCGTCTGCGTCGTCCACCGCGCCAGCGCACTTGCGCGCGGTGCGACGGACGAGAGCTCGGTTGAGACGTGGCACTAAGACGTCATTGATCAGCGGTGCGTCACTCTGGGAGGCACTTACCACCCTTGACGGGATCATCAGCATGAGCGGAAGTCTGCGAGACCTGACGCCCACACCCCCATCTGCAAGAGATGCGAATTGAATCGTTCCATTGCAACAGATCCGCGTCGCGTGGCGCGGGGACCGGCACCTAGCGCACCGTGAGGAGACCGAGGGCTGGTCAGCGATGCTCGCCCGCATTTCCGACCTCCAGGAACGCCTCCGGGTTCTCGAAGATGAACAGAGCCCAGGGTTGCGGTGCCTGGAAGACGCCCGTGCTGACGACTGCGTGAGGATGCGCTCGCTCGAATCCGCTGGCATTCGACTCTCAACTACATCCGCGACCTCCTACACGGAGACAAGTTCGCGGGCTTGGTCGCCCCGGTGACGCCGCCGGGTATGGCAGCGCACCTCACTCAGGAGGACCACGGCCTCGTGGTCGACCAGGTGGAGACCACCTACCGGCGCACCCTCGACTACGCCGACGACGAGATCGTTGAGGAAGTCACCGGGCCTGGTGAGCCGTTCGACGACACGGAGGAGACCCGGTCCTGAGACATGCGGCCGGATTACCCGCTACCTGGCGTCCGGGGCGTAACGTGTCAGCCACAAGACGTCTGGACGTCCAATATGTCCCTGTCGGTGGAGGCTGTCATGGTTGCTCGTCGTAAGCCCGGTTCAGTCCGGGACGCCATCCTTGAGGAGTTCAAGGCGAAGAAGGGGGCGATGAGCATGGGTGAGATCGCCGAGGGAGTCGAGACACGGCTTGGCGAGTCCGTAGCCCGGTCGTCAATCCGTTCCTACCTGAACCTCAACACCCCCGGCACTTTCGAGCGCACGGGCCGAGGCACGTACCGGCTCGTGCGAGGACGCTGATGAAGCCCGCGTTCCGGCGCGGGCCCGCCACTCTGTACAACGCTGATTGCATCGAGTGGCTCCAGGCTCGACGCAAGCAATCGGTGCACGCCGTCGTCACGGATCCTCCCTACGGTCTCGTCGAGTACAACGAGATCGAGAAAGCCAAACTGCGAACCGGCAAGGGTGGCGTCTGGCGTATCCCACCGTCCTACGACGGTCACACGCGCTCACCCCTCCCCCGTTTCACCACCCTCACCGAGCGTGACCTGACTAACCTCGATCGGTTCTTCGGCGACTGGGCGACCGCACTATTGCCTGTGCTAGTGCCAGGTGCGCATGTGCTCGTGGCTGCCAACCCGCTCGTGTCGCACCGGATCAGCGTCGCTATGGACTCGGCCGGGCTGGAAAGGCGAGGCGAGATCGTTCGCCTGGTGCAGACCATGCGTGGCGGCGACCGTCCGAAGAACGCGCACGAGGAGTTCGCTGACATCACAGTCATGCCGCGCTCTCAGTGGGAGCCGTGGCTGCTGTTCCGTAAGCCGCTGGAACCGAAGGTCACAGTCGCCGACAACCTTCGCAAGTACGGCACCGGAGCACTGAGGCGCACCTCTGCGGACCAGCCGTTTGGTGACGTCATCAAATCGCATCCAACCAGGCCAGACGAGAAGAGGCTGGCCGGGCACCCGTCGCTCAAGCCGCAGTCGTTCCTGCGCACTGTCGTTCGGGCGATGCTCCCCCTCGGACATGGCGTCGTGCTGGACCCGTTCGCGGGGTCAGGTTCCACTCTCGCGGCTGCTACCGCTGTCGGGTACGACTCGATCGGTGTCGAGTTGGACCCTCAGTACGTGGAGATCGCTCGCCAGGCTGTTCCGGCGTTGGCGCAGTACAAGACCAAGTCGGACCCTCAGGTCATCCCCTAGCCTCCGGTACCCGGCTTCACTTGTTGCGGGCCTTGTAGGCGTTCACGGCATCGGCCACAACAACTGTGCCGTCTGCGATCGCTTGTCTCGCTCGGTCGAGTGCGATGACGCTCAATCCTTGGAAGGCGACGTTTCCGGCTTTGGTGCGACGGATTTTGTAGCAGGCTGGGTCGCTCTTGAGGTCCATGACGTGGATGACTGCGTGGCCCTGGTACTGAGTGAGACCCAACTTCGGGCCCAGAGCATTGAGCGCGATGTTGTACTTGTCGAATGTGTCGACCTCGCGGTAAGCGACGGCTTCCTCTCCGGCTGCTGCTGGACGCACCGTTAGTTCGCCTCGCTTCGGGTCGATCTTGAGCGAGATCTCCTGAACCTGCTCTGAAGAACGGGGACCGCCCACCAGTTGCAGTCCGACGATGCCCGGCAGGATCGTCTGCCAAGTCGCGTTGTCCTTGATGGATTCAACGGCGCGGTCGATGTCGGCTTTCGTGGGTGCCTCTTCTTCCCCGCGGGCCGCGCGGTCGAGGGACATGAGAGGCCGCAGTCGGGCCTCGGCCTCGACGCGCTGCCGCTTGCCTGGACCGAGCATCGCTGCGATCTGTTCAAGTTCTTTGCCGACCACTAAGCCCACATCGCTCGGTGGCTGAACGGAGACCGGGAGGACCCGACCGGGCATGACATCGGTCAGGTCTTGGTTGGTCAGGCCCTTGAGTACCTTGCGGAAGATGGTGACGGCGGACCGGAGGTGGATCCAGAGAACGTCTTCTGACATCGCGATGACGTCGTGAGTGGCGGTGTCGCGGACCTCGGTTAGCGCGAGAAGCAGGACACGGTCGCCTTCGTCCAAGATCTTGAGGTCCGCCTCTGCGATGTTGATGCACTTGCCGAGGTCGAACGACTTGGAGGTGCCGGGAAAGCACACGTTCCTGCGCTTCTCGAAGATGGCCGCCTTGAGCAGCATCTCGAACGCGTGTGCTGCGAACATGACTACGGCGTGCTCACGCCCCATGGGCGAAGGCCGGTTGAACAGTTCGATCGCCAGCGTCAGAGACTCAACCGCTGTGGAGACGTACTGCCTGGTCTTCCGGGCAGCCATATGTCAGTGACCGTCCAGGGTCGGCTGCTCGTCGGCGTCGCCTGGCTTGGTGGTCTTCTTCGTACTCCCCTTCTTGGGCATCTTCCCGGTCGGGCTTCGCCAGGGCTCCGTGTTCTCGTTGAACGGCATGTCCAAGTAGACGGGGTCCTGCCGCCACTTCTTGAGTCCGTCCTTGTGGAGCGTGGCGGTCCTGGTGCCGAGTTCGCCTCGGTTGTTCAGACGGAAATCGCCGGTCTCAACTTCGTTGATGTAGACCTCACGGAACGTGAACGGCTCTCGGTCTTGGGCTGCGATCCAGGAACGGTTGTCCACCTCATAGGTGAAGACACAGAGGACCTGTTTGCGTGCGCCGTGTGTGTCTACTGCACCGCCGGACTTGCGTGATGCCTTGACCTCTACCCCGTCTTCGCCTGACGCGGCTGCGTCTCCCGGATAGCGGTCGCGGACAAGAAGGTCTGGGTGGCCGTTGTGTTGCAAGTTGGGTGTTAGGGCTCTGGCGTGCTGGCCGAGGCTGTCGGTCAGCATGTCGGAGATCATCCCGGACAATCCGGCTGGGCGGATCATGTCGTCGAGCCGTCGGAAGCCCTTCCCCATGAGGTACGAGTTGACGTCGTTGAAGTAGTCGCACACGTCTTGCATGGCGGCTTCGAAGTCGAGGCGGCGCAGTGAGTGTGGGTAGCCGGGGTGCGGGAGGAAGCACTCCTGCCGGACGGTCGCTTTCCGAGGCTCGGGCACGGGTGTACCCAATCATGTTGGACGATCGGCGGGGCCGGATTGTCCGACGTCCCAGGTGCTCGGTTTGATGACCTTTGTGAGTGTGTCCTTGCGTGTCCGTAGGGGAGGCAGTAAACCTGCTCGGGCATAGCGTCAGAAGTGCTGATTGAGGCTCAGTTGAGCAATCCCGGCGGCCTTCTAATCCGCCGGTCGCAGGTTCGAGTCCTGCCGGGGGCGCTCGTCGCGGCGCCGGCACCTCCACGGTGCCGGCTCAGCCGCTGCGCGGGTCCCGAGTGGTCGGCCGCAGCACCCGGACCCGCTCGGGGCGGAACCCGTGCTGCATGGCCCAGGCGACGGCCTGCGACCGCGAGCCGGCGCCGATCTTGCGGTAGGCGGTGCGGATGTAGGTCTTCACCGAGTTGATGGACAGGTAGGTGCGCTCGGCGATCTGCTGGTTGGACAGCCCCGCGCAGATCAGCGCGAGCACCTCGGCCTCGCGGGCGGTGAGCCCGCGGTCACGTCCGGGCCAGGCGCCGACCTCGGGCAGGGCGGAGTCGCCCACGTCCTGGGGTCGCAGCTCGGCGCCGGCCGCCACCTGCTGCAGCGCCCAGGCCATCTCCTGGCCGGTCACCTGCTTGGAGAGGTAGCCGCTGGCACCACGGGCCAGGGCCCGCTCCACGAGGTCGGGCTCGGTGTTCCAGCTGAAGACGACCACCTTGGCGCGGCCGTCGTCGACGAGCGTGGGCAGGTCCACGCCGTCCCCCTGGTCCTGCCCGAAGGTGTCGTAGAGGACGACGTCGACCTCGGAGCGCACCTCGGCCCCCGTGACGATCTCGACCACGCGCACCCGGTCGGCGTACGGCTCGAGGACGGCCGCGACCCCCGCCACCACGATCGGGTGGTCGTTGACGATGGCGACCCGCACGGGCACCCCGACGACTGTCATGGCGCCGATCGTATTTCACCCGGCCGGAGGGTGCCCGCCCCTCGAGGCGATACTTAACCTTGGGCCACGAGCGTGAGGGGCGAGATCTTTGCCGCAGTCCTGGCAGCAGCACCCGGAGTGGGGCCGGGTCCCGACCCTGGATCCGCGCTCGATCCCCGACCGGTGGCACCGCCTCGTGGTCGTCTCGGCCCACCCCGACGACGAGAGCCTGGGGGTGGGCGGCCTGATCGCCACGGCGCACCGGGCCGGGCTCGAGGTGTACGTCGTGCTGCTCACCGCGGGTGAGGCCTCCCACCCGCCGGGCCGCGAGGTGTCGCGGCACGCCCTGGCCACCGAGCGGCTGGCCGAGATGGACCGTGCCGTCGGGCTGCTGGCGCCCGGCACACCGGTCGTGTTCCTGGGGGCACCCGACGGCGGGGCCGCCGACGTCGAGGACCAGATGGTGGTCGCGCTCGGTGACATCGTCGGCGACGGCGCGGGCACCCTGCTGGTCGCCCCCTGGCGCCACGACGGCCACCCCGACCACGAGGCGGCCGGGCGCGCGGCCGCGCAGGTCGCGCGCAGCAGCGGCGCCTGGTTGGCCGAGTACCCGTTGGTGATGTGGCGGCTGGGCGAGCCCGACGCGGCCCCGTGGGAGCAGATGGTGCGTCTCGAGCTCGCGCCGCAGCTGCGCGAGACCAAGCTCGACGCGATCAGGGCGCACGCCAGCCAGCTGCGCGCCCTCTCCCCCGACGACCCCCCGGCCCTGTCCGGGCCGATGCTGGCGCACTTCACGGGCCACGCCGAGCACCTGGTGCTCACCCCGGCCGAGGCGGACGCGCTCGACCCGGACGACGACGGGCTGCGCCAGCGGGCCTGAGCCCCCGGCTTCTCAGCCCTGGTGGGCGTCGATCTCGCCCAGGAGGCGTGCGGCGACGTCGGCGGGCGCGAACGACGCGTGCACCGAGGCCCGGGCCAGGTCGCGCACGCCCTCCTCGTCGAGGTCGAGCAGCCCGGCGGCGATGACGTACTCGTTGTTGAGCGTGGTGCCGAACATCGACGGGTCGTCGGAGTGCACGGTGACCGTCACGCCGGCGTCGCGGAACGCGCGGATGGGGTGCTCGTCGAGCGCGGCCACGGCCCGCGTGGCGATGTTGGACGAGGGACACACCTCGAGCGGCACGCCGGTGTCGGCGAGGTGGCGCAACAGCTCGGGGTCCTCGGCGGCCGAGGTGCCGTGCCCGATCCGCTCGGCGCCGAGCAGGGTGAGCGCGTCCCAGACCGTCTGCGCGCCGGTGGTCTCGCCGGCGTGCGGCACGCTGCGCAGGCCGGCCGCCCGCGCGGCGTCGAAGTGGGGCTGGAACTGGGGGCGGGGCACCCCGATCTCGGGTCCGCCGAGGCCGAAGCCCACCAGCGCGTCGGTGCGGTGCTCGAGCGCGTACTCCAGCGTCTTCTCCGCGGCGGGCAGGCCCGCCTCGCCGGGGATGTCGTAGATCCAGCGCAGCACCAGACCGAAGTCGCGCTCCGCGGCGACGCGGGCGTCCTCGAGCGCCTCGGTGTAGGCCTCGATGGCCATCCCGACACCCTCCTCGTGCGGGCGCACCGAGGTGTACGGCGTGCAGGTGAGCTCGGCGTAGCGCACCTGCTGGCCGGTGGCCAGCTCCCGGGCCACCTCGTAGGTCAGGAAGCGGACGTCCTCGGGGGTGCGGACCAGGTCGACGACGGCCAGGTAGACCTCGATGAAGTGCGCGAAGTCGCGGAACTCGAAGAAGCGCCGCAGCTCGTCGAGGTCGCTGGGCACCACCCCGGGGTGCCGCGTCGCCAGCCCGGAGACGATCTCGGGCGAGGCCGAGCCGATGTGGTGCACGTGCAGCTCGGCCTTCGGCAGCCCGGCCACGAAGGCGGCGAGGCCGGTGGTCGGCTCCGGCGCGGCTCCTGGCGTGCTCACTCGACACCCGCGACCAGGAGCTCGGCGATCTCCTCGACCGAGCCGCCGTTGACGACCTCACCGTCGAGCAGCACCGTCGGGGTGCCCTGCACGCCGGCGTCCTGGGCGGCCTGCGTCGCCTCGTCGACCCAGTCGCTGCGGGCCCCGGACTCGATGCCCTCGGCCACCGCGTCCTCCTGGGCGCCGGCCTCGACGGCCAGCTCGACGAGGTCCTCGTCGGACGGGAAGGGACCGCTCTCGGACGGCTGGTTCTCGAAGAGGAGGTCGTGGAAGGCCTTGGCGACCTCGGGGCCGGACTCCTCGAGCACGACGGCGAAGGCGTTGGTGGCCCGGCCCGAGTAGTCGCTGATGCGCGAGAGCAGCTCGAAGGGCCGGTACTCCACGGTCACCTTGCCCTCCTCGGCGAGCCGGGCGAGGTCCGCGCGGGAGGCCTCCTCGAGCTCGCCGCAGAAGGGGCAGAGGAAGTCCTCGTAGATGACGATGTCGTGCGGGGCGTCGGCCTCGCCGATGGTGACGCCGTAGTCGCCCTGCCCTGCCGACGGGGCGGCCACGTCGGCGCTGGTGTCGCGGTCGCGCTGGACGAGGAAGCCGACCCCGATGACCAGCACCATCGCCAGCACCACCCCGCCGACCGACAACAGCTTGCGGCGCCGCTCGGCGCGCTCCTGCTCGGCGCGTGCCTGCTGGGCCCGCGCGGTGCGCTCGGCCGCCCTGGACTTGCTGCTGCTCATCGTTCTCCCTCGTGGCTCGGGTGGCCGTCGTGGATGGTGTCGTGGTGGTCGTGAATGGTGTCGATGTCGTGGGGGCTCGCCGGTCGCGGGGCGAGGAAGAAGTTGTCGAGCGCCCAGCGGGTGCGCGGCAGCGCGACCAGGTAGACCGAGGCCGCCAGCAGGGCGGTGTCGCGCGCGATCTCCCAGGGGTACTTCGACGCCGCGTCGGGGTCGCTGCCACCGCCTCCGAAGCAGCCGCAGTCGATGGTCATGCCGCGCGCCCAGACCGAGGCGATGGCGACGATGAAGGCGACGAACAGCACGGCGGAGACGACCGAGGCGCCCCGCGTGAGCAGGCCCAGCACCAGCGCCAGCCCGATCACCACCTCGAGGACGGGCAGCAGCTGGCCCACCGTGGGCAAGACCGCCTCGGGCAGCAGGTCGTAGGCCCGCACCGCGGCCACGGACGCACCCGGGTCGGGCAGCTTCACCGCACCGGCGGCGATCCAGACACCCCCGGTCGCCAGGCGCGCCAGCAGCCCGATCCACTCCTTGACCGCGTCGCTCACACCACGACCCTAGGAGAACCGGCTGAGCAGCCGCTGAGAGAGGGCCCCGGTCCCGGACGCACCCGCGCGTAGGGTGTGGGCCCATGAGTGACCGACTGGTGTGGATCGACTGCGAGATGACCGGCCTGGACCTGGGCGCCGACGCCCTGATCGAGGTCGCCGCGCTGGTCACCGACTTCGACCTCAACGTGCTCGGCGAGGGGGTGGACATCATCATCAAGCCGCCGGCCGAGGCGATGGAGCAGATGATCCCCTTCGTCCGCGAGATGCACGAGAAGTCCGGCCTGCTCGTCGAGCTCGAGCAGGGCGTGAGCCTGGCCGAGGCCGAGGAGCGGGTCCTGGCCCACATCAAGGAGCACTGCCCCGACGGCAGCCGCCCGCCGCTGGCGGGCAACACCGTCGCGACCGACCGGGCGTTCCTGGCCCGTGACATGGCCACGCTGGAGTCGTTCCTGCACTACCGGATCGTCGACGTCTCCTCGATCAAGGAGCTGTCGCGGCGCTGGTACCCGCGGGCCTACTACGCCGCTCCGGAGAAGCGCGGGAACCACCGGGCCCTGGCCGACATCCAGGAGAGCATCGAGGAGCTGCGCTACTACCGCGAGGCCGTCTTCGTCGCGCCCCCCGGCCCCGACAGCGCCACCGCCAAGGAGGTCGCCGCGCGCCACGGCGGCTCGATCACCGGTCTCGCCGAGCCCTCCTGAGGCACCGCGGCCCGCCGGGCGAGCCCGATTCTGCACCGCCGGGCCGTGTGCCCTAGACTCTGCGTCGTTCCGGCCACGGCCGGATCGTGGTGGGCGTAGCTCAGCTGGTAGAGCACCGCGTTGTGGTCGCGGGGGTCGCGGGTTCAAGCCCCGTCGTTCACCCCACTGCCGTCGGGCCCCTGGTCTCGCACTCGTGCGAGCCAGGGGCCCGACGCACGTCCCGGCCCGGGCACTCCCGCGGGACGGATCGCCCTAGGCTGGGGTCGTGGTCGACCGGTCCCCTGCCGCCCTCGTGCGCGCCGAGCACGACGACCCCCGGGTCGTCGCGGCGGTGCGTCGCTACGTCGCCGAGCTCGACGAGCGCTTCCCGGGCGGCTTCGCGGTCACCGCGTCCGACCTCGTCGACCCCGGCGGTCACTACCTGCTCGCGGTGCTCGACGACCGCGTGGTGGGGGTGGGCGGCGTGCGGGCGCTGCCGGGGACCGACGGTGTGCCCACCGCGGAGGTCAAGCGGATGTGGGTCGACGCCACCGCCCGCGGCGCCGGCCTGGGCCGGCTGCTGCTGGGCGGGCTCGAGCAGCTCGCCCTCGACCTGGGTCACCGCCGGGTGCTGCTCGACACGAACCTGGCTCTGGGCGAGGCCGTCGCGCTCTACGAGCGCTCGGGCTACGAGCGTGTGGAGCGCTACAACGACAACCCCTACGCCCAGGCCTTCTTCGCCAAGGACCTGGGCGGCACCGCCTGACCGGCCCCGCCCGGGCCGGGCCGGTCAGGGCGATCGTCAGGCCGGGACGTGGCCGAAGCGACCGCTCTGGAAGTCCTGGTAGGCCTCCATCACCTCGGCGCGGGTGTTCATCACGAACGGACCGGCCCACGCGAGCGCCTCGCGGATCGGCCGGCCGCCCAGGACGACCACGTCGAGGGCCGGCGTACGGCTGTCCTGGCGGGCGTCGGCGCTGACGCTGAGGTAGTCGCCGGCACCGAGCACGGCGGTCTGGCCGGTGCGCACCGGACGCCCCTCGACCCCGACCGACCCCTGGCCGCTGAGCACGTAGACCAGCGCGTTGTGCTCGACGTCCCACGGCAGGTCGAGACGGGCCCCCGGCTCGACGGTGGCGTGCACCAGGCTCATCGGCGTGTACGTCGCACCCGGGCCGGCGTGCCCGTCCACGGTGCCGGCGATGACGCGGACCAGCGCCCCCGCGTCGGGCGTCGTCAGCAGCCGGACCTCGCCGGAGCGGATGTCCTGGTAGCGCGGGTCGCTCATCTTGGCGCTGCGCGGCAGGTTCACCCACAGCTGGATGCCGTGGAAGAGCCCGCCGGACTGCACCAGCCACTCGGACGGCGTCTCGATGTGCAGCAGCCCGGAGCCGGCGGTCATCCACTGGGTGTCGCCGTTGGTGATCGACCCGCCGCCCCCGTGGGAGTCGCGGTGGTCGAAGACGCCGTCGATCATGTAGGTCACGGTCTCGAAGCCGCGGTGGGGGTGCCAGGCGGTGCCGCGCGGCTCGCCCGGCGCGTACTCCACCTCGCCCATCTGGTCCATCATGATGAACGGGTCGAGGAGCGCGAGGTCGATGCCGGCGAAGGCCCGGCGCACCGGGAACCCCTCCCCCTCGTGGCCCTGGGGCGCGGTGCTGACCTGCAGCACCGGGCGGGGCTGGTCGCCGAGGCCGGGCGAGCCCAGCCGGGCCAGGGTGGTGAGGTCGTCGACGGTGATCGCGGGCATGGGGCCCACCTCGCTTCGTTGCTGGGACGGGGACTCCCGGTCAACGGTAGTTGAATGTTGGATATACCGAGTCAGGCCATCGCCGGCAGCTCCAGCACGAAGGTGGTGCCGGCGCCCGGCTCCGACTCGGCGCGCAGCGTGCCGCCGTGCTGGGTCACCACGGAGTGCGCGATCGAGAGGCCCAGGCCGCTGCCCGGGATCGCCTGCGCCTGGGCCAGCGAGGAGCGGAAGAAGCGGGTGAAGAGCCGTTCCTGCTCGGCGCGCGGGATCCCGATGCCGGTGTCGACGACGGTGATCGTGCTGCCCTGCTCGTTCCGGCGCAGGACCACCTCGACCCTCCCGCCGCGCGGGGTGAACTTCACGGCGTTGCCGACCAGGTTGATCACCACCCGCTCGAGCATGTCGCGGTCGCCGAGGAAGGGCACCGGCACGCCGGGCACCTCGACGGCGATCGGCACGCCGGCTCGCTCGCCGCCGGGCGAGACCACCCCGCACCCCGCCCGCACGACGTCGCCCAGGTCGAGCACCTTGCGCTCGAGACCCAGGCCCGACTCCTGGACCCGCGAGAGGGTGAGCAGGTCGTCGATGAGCGTGAGCAGCCGCTCGCTGTTGGCCGCCACCTTGGCCACCGCTGAGCGCTGCTGCTCGGAGAGGTCGCCGAAGGAGCCGTCGCCGAGGAGCTCCAGGTAGCCCTGGATGCTGGTGATCGGGGTGCGCAGCTCGTGGCTGACGCTGGAGACGAACGCGTCCTTGACGGCGTCGACCTCCTGCATGCGCGCCAGCGCCTCGCGCAGCGCGTCCTCGGCGGCCACCCGGTCGGTGACGTCCTCGCTGGTGCTGACGTAGCCCAGCACCCGGCCCGCCTCGTCGGTGATGCGCCCCAGCGTCATCGAGTGCATCCGCTCGGTGCCGTCCTTGCGCACGAAGCCCATGTCGGCCCCGGCCATGTCGGGCTCGAGCATCCGCGCCGACACGCTGGCGAAGTCGTCGGCGACGCCCAGCTCGCGCGCCTTGGCGCTGACCTGCCCGGTGCTGTGCAGGACCCGCGTCGGCAGCCCGGTGACCTCCTCGGCCGCCCAGCCCAGCAGCCGCTCGGCGCCCGGGTTGAAGAGGGTGATGCGACCCTCGCGGTCGGCGCCGACGATGGCCATCCCGGTGGCGCTCTGCACGATCCGGCCGAGGGTGTCGCGCTCGGCGGCTGCGGCTCGAGCCGCCTCGACGCTCTCGCCCACGCGCAGCAGCAGCGGCACCACGATCAACGCGCAGGTCGCGGCGTACGCCGCCAGCAGCACGGCGCGGGCGTCGCGCGGCAGGTCGAGCAGCACCAGCACGTCGGCGAAGGGGCCGCGGCCGGCGGTCGTCATCACCACCGCCAGGGCCAGCACCACGACCAGCTGGGCCAGCGCCTCGCGCGGGCTGACCCGCAGGGCGCTCCAGGCCAGCAGCGGGATCAGCAGGAAGGCCACCGGGGGGAAGAGCGTGGGGGCCAGCACCGCCGGCGCGAGGAGGAGCACCAGCCCCCACTGCAGCACCCGCTCGGGCCGGTGGGCGATGGGACCGTGGCCGGGCAGCCGGGCCCACAGGGGCGTGAACACGAGCTGGGAGGCCAGGTGCGAGGCGCCCAGCGCCAGGCCGACGAAGCCCGGCTCGCCGAAGCCGGTCGCGGCGGAGGTCAGCGCTCCGCCGGCCAGGCCGAAGAGGCCACCGAGCAGGCCGGCGCCGAGGTAGCGGCGCAGGTCGGCGTCGGAGACCAGTCGCCACGGTCCCTCCCCGCCTGCCAGCAGGAGGCGGGAGACCACCCAGGTCTCCAGCACGATCGTCGCCGTGTAGCCCACCACGACCTCGGCCGGGCGCTGCGCGAGCGAGAGGGTGAGCAGCGCGACGAGCAGCACCGCCCCCAGCAGGACGGGCGCGTGCCGGCGCGGGGCGAGGACCAGCACCCCCGTCGCCGCACCGACGGGCCAGATGCCGATCACGTGCGAGTCGTCGGGAGCCGCCCGCACGGCAGCCAGCCCGAGCAGCGCGACCAGGCCCAGCAGGAACGCCACACGGAGCTGCCAACGCCCAGCCCGGCCGGTGGTGCTCGTCGAGCTCGTCGGCACGACGCTCCTTCCCAGGACGGCGACGGCTCCCCCGTCGCGCTGGGTCATCGTGGCACCCGCGTCGTGGCGGCCCACCCACGACGCCGAGGATTTGTCCTGGTCGGCGCTCGACTACGTTGTCCCGATGAGCCCGGCCTCCCCCTCGCGCACCCACTACGACGTCGCCGTGGTCGGCGGTGGCCACAACGGCCTGACCGCTGCCGCCTACCTGGCCCGCGCCGGCCTCTCGGTGCTCGTGCTCGAGCGTCTCGACCACACCGGCGGCGCCGCGGTGTCGGCACCCGCCTTCAGCGGCCACGACGTGCGGCTCTCGCGCTACTCCTACCTGGTCTCGGTGATGCCCGACGAGCTGGTGCGCGACCTCGACCTCGACGTGCGGCTCACCTCGCGCCGCACCGCGTCGTACACGCCGACCCTGCGTGGCGGCACGCCCGGCGGCCTGATGGTGCAGCGGCCGGAGGGCGAGGAGACCGCGCGCTCGTTCCGCGAGCTCACCGGCGGCGACGACGAGTACGCCGCGTGGTGCGACTTCTACGCCGGGGTCGGTCGGCTCGCCGAGGTGCTCGCCCCGACGCTGCTCGCTCCCCTGCCGCACGAGCGTGAGCTGCGCGAGCAGGTCGACCCGGCGGTCTGGCGTGACGTCGTGGAGCGTCCGCTGGCCGAGGCCATCGAGCGCCGCTTCGCCGACGACACCGTGCGCGGGGTGGTCGGCACCGACGCGCTCATCGGCACCTTCGCGTCGCTGCACGACCCCTCGCTGGTGCAGAACCGGTGCTTCCTCTACCACCTGATCGGCAACGGCACCGGCGAGTGGCGGGTGCCGGTCGGGGGCATGGGCGCGGTGACCGACGCGCTGGCGCGGGCGGCCGTGGGGGCCGGGGCCGAGGTGCTCACCTCGGCCGGGGTCTCCGCCATCCGTCCCAGTGACGGGTCGCCCACCGAGGTCGACGTGCACACCGGCGAGGGCCCGCGCACCGTCACGGCCACCACGGTGCTGGCCAACGTGGCGCCCTGGGTGCTGCGCATCCTGCTCGGCGAACCCGAGGACGCCGCCTCCAAGCCGGTGGGCGCGCAGCTGAAGATCAACCTGCTCCTCGACCGGCTGCCGCGGCTGCGCTCGGGGGTCGACCCCGAGGTGGCGTTCGCCGGCACGCTGCACGTGGCCGAGGACTACACCCAGATCGAGCGCGCCTACGCCGACGCCGCCGCCGGGCGGGTGCCCACCCAGATGCCGGGCGAGGTGTACTGCCACTCGCTGAGCGACCCCTCGATCCTGGGCTCGGCCGCCCCGGGCACGCACACGATGACCTACTTCGGGTTGCACACGCCCGCCACGCTCTTCGAGCACGACGGCGCGGCCGCGAAGGCGCTGGCGGTCGAACGGGCCCTGGCCGCTCTCGACGAGCACCTGGTCGAGCCGATCGCGTCGGTCGTGGCGCGTGACGCCGAGGGGAACCCGTGCATCGAGGCGAAGATCCCCCAGGACATCGAGGCCGACCTCGCCATGCCGGGCGGGCACATCTTCCACGGCGACCTCGACTGGCCGTGGGCGCCCTCCCGCGCCCGGCTCGACACCCCCGCCCAGCGGTGGGGCGTGGCGACCGGCGTCGACCAGGTCCTGCTCTGCGGATCGGGAAGCCGCCGCGGCGGCGCGGTCTCCGGGCTCGGCGGCCACCACGCCGCCCACGCCGTGCTCGAGGCCCGTTGAGCCGCAGGAGCCCCCTCGATTTCGACTCCGCGCCCGCCGCTGGTAACGTTCACGTCGCTTCACCACGCGGCATTAGCTCAATTGGCAGAGCAGCTGACTCTTAATCAGCGGGTTCGGGGTTCGAGTCCCTGATGCCGTACAGATCACCACGCACGAGGCCCTCCACGCAGAGATGCGGGAGGGCCTCGATTGCGTTGCGGGGCTCTCTCCTCGCCGGGTCGAGCCGGTCTGGACCGGTCCCGGTCCGCACGGCTCGGCTTCACCGTCCTCCCGCTGCCCGCGGCCCCGACGTCGTAGCCTCGACGCGGGTCGCCTCGTGAGGGACGAGACGGCACCGGGGCTGGGAGGACCCATGGCGCACCAGCGCGGCACCAGCGACGTCCCGGTCGGCCCGGCCGGCCTGGCCGACCAGGCCCACCAGGCCGACCAGGCCACGGCCGAGCGCGCGCTGACCGCGCTGCAGACCGTCACCGACGCCGACATCTCCGACCTGCTGGCCCTGGCCGCGGACCTCACCGGGGTCGAGGTCGCCGCACTGGCGGTCGCCGACGCCGACGCCTTCCACTACCCCGTCACCGTCGGCACCGATCCCTTCACCACGCCGTACGCCGAGGCCCTGTGCCGGCGCGCGCAGGGCGTGCCCGGTCTGTTCGAGGTGCCCGACACGGCACTCGACCCGCACCTGCGCGACTCGCCCCTGGTCACGGGCGAGGTGGCCGCGGTGCGCTTCTACGCCTCGGCACCGCTGACCACGGCGGCCGGGCAGGAGGTCGGCCGCTTCTGCCTCTTCAGCACCAGCCCGCGGCGGCTCGACGACGAGCAGCGCCGGGTGCTGGCGACGCTCGCGGTCGCCGCGAACCGGATCCTCGAGCTGCGGCTGCGCCGCCTGGCCCCGACCCAGCCCCCGACCGCTGACGTCGTGGCGGTCGCCGCCCAGATCAGCCACGACCTGCAGTCCCCGCTGGCCACCCTCACCATGAGCCTGGGGATGCTGGAGGGCGGCGGCCTCGACACCGTGACGCAGTCGTCGGTGCTGGCGATGGCCGCACGCTCGGTGGAACGGATGCGGGGCATGGTCGAGGCCACGCTGCGCCTGCACGACCTGGCCCACGAGCCACCGCGCCACGAGGTGGTCGACCTGCGCCCGCTGGTCGAGCAGCTGGTCTCCGACGAGGCCGACCAGTGGCAGCGCTGCGGCGGCAGCGTCGACGTCGGCGCGCTGCCCGCGGCCCTCGGCGACCCCGCCCAGGTGACGCTGGTGCTGCAGAACCTGCTCCAGAACGCCCGCAAGTTCGCCCGCCCCGGACACCCGCCGCAGGTGACGGTGCGCGCGACCCGCGAGGGCGACCTGGTGCGCGTCACCGTGCGGGACGACGGCGTGGGCATCGCACCGGAGCGGCACGCACGGGTCTTCGACCTCTTCGCCCGCGCCGGCGACGCGCAGGGCCACGGGATCGGCCTGGCCACGGTCGCCCGCATCGTGCACGCCCACGGCGGCCGGTGCGGCGTCGAGGACCTCCCGCCCGGCGCGGGCGCCGGCCTGTGGTTCGAGCTGCCCGGGGCCTGAGGACCGGGATCGGCGCCCCGCGGTGCCCCTCGGCGCCCAGCCCGCGGTGCGGGTGGTGCGTGATGACAGGGCGGCTGGCACCGTGGGGGTCGTGAGCACCTCGAGCCCCGGTCACGACGCGGTCGTCATCGGCGCCGGCCACAACGGCCTGGTCGCCGCCAACCTCCTGGCCGACGCCGGCTGGTCGGTGCTGGTCGTCGAGCAGCAGGACCAGGTCGGCGGAGCGGTGCGCAGCGACACCGAGGTGCACCCGGGGTTCGTGCACGACACCTTCAGCGCCTTCTACCCCTTCGCGGCCGCCTCGCCCGTGATCTCCGGCCTGGGCCTCGAGCAGCACGGCCTGCGCTGGCGGCACCCACCTGCTCCCCTGGGCCACCCGTTCCCCGACGGCGGATGGGCCCTGGTGCACCCCGACCGGCACGACACCGCGGCCGGCCTCGACGCCGAGCACCCCGGTGACGGCGAGGCGTGGCTCGACCTGTGCCGCACCTGGGACCGGGTGGGCGAGCCCCTGCTGTCGGCGATGCTGGACCCCTTCCCGCCGGTGCGCGGGGGCGCCCGGCTGCTCTCGCGACTGCCCCGCGCGGGCGGCCTGCACCTGGTCCGCGAGCTGCTCACCCCGGCCGCGACCTTCGGTGCCTCCCGGTTCGGTGGTCGCGGCGCCCGCACCCTGATCGCGGGCAGCGCGGGCCACGCCGACATCCCGCTCGACTCCACGGGGTCGGGTGCCTTCGGGCTGATCATGACGATGCTCGCCCAGAGCGTCGGCTTCCCCGTGCCCGAGGGCGGTGCCGGCCGGCTCACCGAGGCGATGGCCCGTCGTCTGGAGTCGCGCGGTGGCCGCGTGGTGCTGGGCACCGAGGTCGAGTCCGTCGAGGTGCGGGGCGGCCGGGCCGTGGCGGTGCGCACCCGTGAGGGCGAGCGCTACGCCGCCCGCCGCGCCGTGGTCGCCGACGTCTCGGCGCCGCTGCTCTACGGCCGCCTCCTCGACCCCGACGACCTGCCCTCCCGGGTCGCACGGGGCATGGACTCCTTCGAGCTCGACCCCGCCACGGTGAAGGTCGACTGGGCGCTGTCGGGGCCGATCCCCTGGGCCAGCGGGCCCGCGGTCGCACCGGGCTCCTTCCACGTGGGTGACTCGCTCTCGCAGCTGCAGGGCTCCCTGGCCGAGGTGGCCGCCGGCGGGGTGCCGCAGCGCCCCTTCCTGCTCGCCGGGCAGATGACCACCAGCGACCCCACCCGCAGCCCGGCCGGCACCGAGTCGCTGTGGGCCTACACCCACGTGCCCCAGTCGGTGGGCGCCCGGTGGGGCCGCGACGACGTGGAGCGCTTCGGCGACCGCGTCGAGGCCCGCATCGAGGAGCTCGCCCCGGGCTTCGGCTCCCGCGTGCTCGCCCGCCGCGTGCTGGGCCCGCGCGACCTGCAGGAGCGCAACGCCAGCCTGGTCGGCGGGGCGGTCAACGGCGGCACCTCCCAGCTGCACCAGATGCTGGTCCTGCGCCCGGTCCCCGGCCTGGGGCGCCCCGAGACCGGGATCGGCGGTCTCTACCTGGGCTCGAGCTCCGCACACCCGAGCGGCGGGGTCCACGGCGCCCCGGGCGCCAACGCGGCCCGCGCCGCGCTGCTGCACCACCGGCTCCACTCCCCCGTGCGTGCCGGGGCCGGGCTCCTGGCCCGCCTCGACCGGTCGAGCGCCCCCGACGGGTGAGCGCCGGGACGGGTGCGCGGCCTACCGTCGAGCCATGCCCACCATGAAGCTGAGCCGCACCCTGTCCGCCGCCACCGCGTCGTACGGCGCCTATGCGCTGGTCCGCCCCTCCCACCTCCCCGACGCCCTGGGCTCCCAGGCCGGCGACCGCGAGGGGCTCGAGCTGCTCTCGCAGTCCTACGGCGTGCGCGACCTCGCCGTCAGCGCCGCCGGGCTGTTCGGGTCGCCGCGCGTGGTCAAGGCCGCGATGGCGATCCGGATCGCTGCCGACCTCGGCGACTGCGCGCTGCTGGCCGCTCGCACCGAGGGCGACGTGCGTCGCAAGGTGATGGGCGTGACGCTGGGCTGGGCGGGGCTCAACGCCGTCGCCCTGCTGGTCGACCGGAAGGGCTGAGCACCTCCGGCGCCGGGCTACACTCCCCGGGTGCTTGGTTGTCAGGCACAACCATCACCGAGGAGGAACCGGGTGCCGTCGCTCACGACGTCGTCGTTCTCGACCCTGCGCCGGCGCGGCGACGAGCGCGTCACCTTCGCCGTCCTGGCGGTGGCGGTGGCGTCGTTCGTGATGCTGCAGTCGCTGGTGGTGCCGGTGCTGGCCCAGATCCAGGTCGAGTACCGCACCGACCAGGCCACCGTCACCTGGGTGCTGACCGCCTACCTGCTCTCGGCCTCCATCGCCACGCCGCTGGTCGGTCGCCTGGGCGACGCGGTCGGCAAGCGCCGCGTCCTGGTCGTCGCCCTGGCCCTGCTCACCCTCGGCTCCGCACTCGCGGCGCTCGCCCCCACCATCGGCTGGTTGATCGCCGCCCGCGTCGTCCAGGGCGTCGGCGGCGGCGTGATGCCGCTGGCCTTCGGCGTCATCCGCGACGAGTTCTCCCCCGCCCGCGTCAACGGCGCGCTGAGCGTGATGGCCTCGCTGACCGCCGTCGGCTTCGGCGTCGGCATCGTGGCGGCCGGCCCGGTGGTCGACACGCTCGGCTTCACCTGGCTCTTCTGGCTGCCGATGATCGCCACCGCGCTGGCCGGCGCGGGCGCCCTGCTGCTGGTGCCGGAGTCACCGGTGCGCACCCCCGGTCGCCTGCCGGTGCTGCCCGCGGTGCTGCTGGCCGGGTGGCTCGTCTGCCTCCTGCTGGGCGTCAGCCAGGGCAACGTGTGGGGCTGGGGCTCCGGACGGGTGCTGGGCCTCCTCGTCGCCGCGGCGGTCCTGCTGGTCGCCTGGGTGCGCGTCGAGACCCGCGTGCCCGTGCCGCTGATCGACATGACGATGATGCGCCAGCGCGGCGTGTGGACCGCCAACGCGGTCGCCGCCTTCGTCGGCTTCGGCATGTTCGCCTCCTTCGGCTTCCTGCCCCAGTTCCTGCAGAGCCCCGTCGAGACCGGCTACGGCTTCGGCGCCTCGATCAGCGAGTCGGCGGCGCTGCTGCTGCCCTCGGCGGTCGCCAGCTTCCTGGTCGGCTTCGTCACCGCGCGCCTGGTGCGCCGCCTGGGAGCACGCACCGTGATCGTGGCCGGCACCCTCGGCAACGCCGTCGCCTTCGCCTCGGTGGCCCTCTTCCACGACCACACCTGGCAGCTCTACCTGGCCACCACCCTGCAGGGCCTCAGCTCGGGGTTCGTCTTCTCGTCCCTGGCCGGCGTGGTCATCGGCGCCGTGCCCGCGCACCAGACCGGGGTGGCCAGCGGCATGAACGCCAACATCCGCACCATCGGCGGCGCGGTCGGGTCGGCGGTGATGGCCGGCATCCTGACCGCCGACGTGCTGGCCTCGGGCTACCCGACCGAGCAGGCCTACGTCGTCGGCTTCCTCGTGCTCGCCGGCGCGATGGCGCTCGCCGCCCTGGCCGGCGCCCGCATCCCCGACTCCCGCGGGCGGCGCACGGCCAGCGCCCTGGCCGACGCCGACAACGCCGAGCTGGGCAACGTCCCCGCGGCTCCCGCACGCTAGCCCCGCGCGCCGTGCGCCGAGACCGGCCCCGTTCTGCAAGGAATCCTCAAGGTTGGGACAGACCACCGCAAGGTCTGCACAAGCCGGGCCCGACGGCCCGATCCGCACGACACAGTGGCCTCATCACCTGCTGATCGAGGAGCTCACCGTGCACCCCACCACCCCGCCCACCCGCTCACCGCGCCGCGCCGCCCTGGCCGGTGGCCTGAGCGCCCTGCTGGCGGTCGGCACCGTCGTGGCGCTGGGCGCTTCCCCGGCAGCGGTCGCGAGCCCCCCTGACCGCGACCAGGTCTGCGACGGTCTCGACTCCACGAAGCAGGACACCACCGGCGACCCGATGACGGTCACGCTCACCGCGCCTGCCGGCTTCCTGATCACCGACTACTGCGTCAAGGGCGGCAGCATCAACCAGGGCGACGGCCCGCAGTACGTCGAGCTCGACACCCCCTTGGCTTCCGTCGCCATCACCTACTACTCCAAGGCGTCGGAGAAGTACCGCGCGGTGTCGCACTACTCCTTCTCGTGGGTGGCCGCCAGCCCGGCCCCCACCCCGACGCCCACGCCCACGCCGACCCCCACGCCCACCCCGGAGCCGACGCCCACCCCGGAGCCGACTCCCACCCCGACCCCCACCCCGACGCCCACCCCGACGCCCACCCCGACGCCCACCCCGGAGCCGACTCCCACGCCGACGCCGACGCCGACTCCCACCCCGACCCCCACCCCCACGCCGACCCCCACCCCCACGCCGACCCCGACGCCCACCCCGACGCCGGAGCCGACCGTGCCGCCGAACCCGCCGACCAACCCCGGCGGCCCGTTCGACTGGAACTGGAAGTACGCCTCCCCGACCTGCGCGGGTCTCGTGGTGGCCTACCCCAGCGACCTGCCCCAGGGCCAGGCCAACGACATCAACATCCGGCTGCGCACGGCCACCGGTCAGATCACGCTGAACTACCACAACAACGAGGGCACCTGGTCGGGCACGCGGGCCTTCCCCTACTCCCAGCACCGGAACTGGCCGGCGGGCACCACCGACTACACGGTGGAGTGGGTCCAGGTCGCCGGCACCAACTACCACTGGGAGGAGGGGCTGCGCTGCCTCCTCG
This sequence comes from Nocardioides salarius, assembly GCF_016907435.1. Classification (NCBI taxonomy): domain Bacteria; kingdom Bacillati; phylum Actinomycetota; class Actinomycetes; order Propionibacteriales; family Nocardioidaceae; genus Nocardioides; species Nocardioides salarius. The sequence continues at coordinate 975,770 of NZ_JAFBBZ010000001.1, forward strand.
AGACCGACGGTGACGACACCACCCTCGACGTGCCCCGTGCGGTGACCGAGATCGACGACTTCGACTCCGACAAGGTCACGCTGCGCCGCGGCCAGCGGGTGGCCACCGACCTGGTCACCATCGACCAGCCCGGCCTGGAGTCCGTCGAGCTGCAGCGTCTCCAGCGCGGCGACTGGCGGACCAGGTCGACCCTGCCCGCCGACAGCGGCCGCGTGCTGGTCTCGTTCCCCAAGGAGCGCAAGAAGGGCACCTCGCGCTACCGCCTGGTCGTGCCGGGCTCCGAGTCGGTGACCGGCGCCGTCACCGACGTGCTCAAGGTGAAGGTCCGCCGCTGAGGCGAGGCCTCCACACGGACCGGGTCCGTCAGCGGGTGATCACCTGCCGACGGATCCGGTCCTTGCGGATCCGGGCGTCGGTCCACGCGAAGCGCACCCACTTCTCGCGCGAGAACAGCCGCGTCTGGTCGCGCGAGAACGGCGAGCGCGGGTCCTCCGACTGCCCGTAGGTCAGGATCGTCCGGGCGTCGATGACCCGGCGGCCGCGGTAGCTGATCGCCTGGATGTGCGAGGAGCCGTAGGTGATCGGCCGGTAGCGGTCGGCGTTGTCGACCACGTCGCGCGAGGCCAGGGCGTTGGCGTTGCCCAGGGCGTCGCCGGTGCCGCCACCGAGGCCGTAGGGCCGCGCGCCGCGGTCGCCGGCGACCTGGAGGCTGCCCCAGCGGGCGTCGAAGGCGATGCCGGCGTCGCGCACGGCATCGACCGCCGCCTGCATCGCCTCGACCACCTGCGGGTTGTCGGTGTCGAGGTCGCGCGGGGTGCTCAGCGGCTCCTCGGGGTCGAAGGGGGTGCGCCACACGGTCTCGACCAGGTCGAGGGGCACCGTGGGCAACCTCGTCACGAACTCCTCGAAGAGGTGCACGCCGCGCGAGCCCTTGTCGGAGCGACCGTCCCAGGCCGAGAGCGCGGCGCAGGCCTCGGTCTCGCCCGTCTGCGCGCAGACGTCGTCGAGGGCACCGTCGGCACGCATCACCTCGGCGGCCATCACCCGGTTCTCGTGCTGGTGGCCGCGGAAGCTGCGCGGGGTCTCCTTGCGCCCGGCCGCCAGGCGGTCGGCGACGTAGGCGGAGACGACACGGGTGCGCATCGTCCGCTCGCAGCGCTCGCAGCCGATGATCGCGGCGTACCCCTCGAGGCGCACCTCGTCGTTGGGCAGCCAGTAGGAGTCGTTGGCGTTCATCACCCAGTCGCGGCGCACCACCGACGGCAGGTTCTCGGGCCCGAAGATGCCGGGGCGCTGCGCGTCGGCGTCGCTGCCCCACGCACAGGACGAGGCGGCGCGCGTGCCGTCGAGGCCGGGCAGGCCGGCCACCTGCTCGAGCACCCGGCCCACCGGGGTCATGCACTGCTGGGCGAGCGCGTCGGGCACGTTGGGCACCACCGAGTGGTCGGCGTAGAGCACCCGGCCGTCGCGGTCGGCGGCGGTGGTGTTGACCCACGGGATCCCGGCCCCCGCGTCCTGGCGGCGCAGCAGGTCGCGCACGCCGGTGGCCCTGCCCATGTCGAAGAAGGTGTCGATGGTGCGCAGGTGCTCGGCGTTGGCGTCGCGTATCGCCCAGACCGAGGCGGCGCCCCACGGCATCAGGGTGTCGGGCGAGTCGACGACGTACCCCTCGGCGGTGCGGTAGAGGTCCTCGGTCACGGTGCTGACCCGGCCGTCCTCGCCGAGCACCTCGACCTCCACCTCGCGGCGCTCGATCGGCTGCGGGCCGGCGTCGGTGAGGTACGTCGACGGGCCGAGCGTGAGGTACTCGTAGGGCGTGAAGCGGTAGGCCGTGGAGACGGTGTGGCTCCACGCCACGTCCTTGTTGAAGCCGATGTTGACCGCCGGCGAGCCGACCAGGGAGGCGCCGGCGACGTCGTAGCGTCCCGGGATCGTCAGGTGCTGCTGGGTGAAGTGGTAGCGACCGCGCCACGGGAAGTGCGGGTTGCCCAGCAGCATCCCGCGCCCCGTGGAGGTGGCGGCCGAGCCGGCGGCCGTGGCGTTGGAGCCGAACGGCGCCTCCGGGTCGCGGCCCAGCGCGGTGAGCAGGGCGTCACGGTCGACGTCGGCGGCGCGCACCGGCAGCGAGGGCAGGCCGGGGTCGCCCGGGCCCGGCGGCGCGGCGTCGGCGATCTGCGGCACGAAGACGCCCGTGGAGGCGAGCAGGTTGGCCAGGTAGACGCCGTACCAGAGGTCGAGGGTGGTGACGTCGGAACGCACGTACGCCGCGCCACGGCAGGCCGCGTCGCGCACGTCGTTCTCGCGCACCCACTCGTTGACGCCGGCCACGTAGCCCTTCACCAGCGCCCGCGCCTCGCGGCCGGGGCCGCGCTCGTCGTCGGCCAGCAGGGTCTCGACGACCTTGCGGTCGCGCAGGTCGGTGACCAGCGTGTCGACCTGCAGGTTGGTGGCGTCGAGGGTCACCTGGTCGTCGTAGCGCGCCTCGGGGCCGAACCAGCGCGAGCGCTCGCCGCGGCCGGTGACCAGGGTGTCGAAGAGGGTGCAGGCCGTCATCTCGGTGGCGGCGTACCCGCTGCCGAAGCCGAGCGAGGTGACGTTGCGGGCCTTGATGTGCGGGATGCCGTGCTTGGTCCAGGTGATCTCGGCCCGCAGGCCGGCCCCGCCTCGCGCCTGCTGGGCTGCCTGGCCCAGCGCCTGCTGGGGCCCCTGCTGGGGCGCCTGCTGGGCGGCGCCGCTGAGGGAGACGGTGGCCAGCGGTGCGAGCACCGCGGCGGTGAGGGTGGCGACGAGCCGGGTGCGCCGGCGGGTGGGGGGCATGCCTGCCCTAACGCCGGGCCGTGACGTGCGTTACGCAGGCCCGCCTAGCGGGGGTCGATGTCCTGGTGCAGCCGCAGCTCGGCGTGCAGCGCGTAGGGCACCGGCAGCCGGCGCTGCTCGAGCTCGTGCACCAGCGCCTCCAGCGAGCGGCGCAGCTCGAGGTGCGCACGGCCCAGGTCGTCTCGCCGGCCGGGGTCCTGGCGTCGCAGGGCGACCTCGTCGCGTGCCGATCGCACCCGCTCCCGCAGCATGCTCAGCGCCAGGTCGTTGCAGGTCTCGTGCACGTGTCCCCCTGTCGGGCCGGCTCGGCCCTGTGGTCGTGCTGCCAGACTACGCGGCTCGCGTGGGCCCGGGGCCGGCTCACAGGTAGAGGCCGGTGGCCTGGTCGCCCACCCGCTCGGCGGCCACGGCGTGCACGTCGCGCTCGCGCATCACCACGTAGGTCTCGCCGTGCACCTCGACCTCGGCCTTGTCCTCGGGACCGAAGAGGACCCGGTCACCGACCTCGACGGCACGGGCCTGGGGGCCCACCCCGACGACGCGCGCCCACGCCAGGCGCTGGGCGCCCATCGCGGCGGTGGCGGGGATGACGATGCCGCCCGAGGAGCGGCGCTCGCCGGCCTCGGCGTCGAGCTCGACCAGCACCCGGTCGTGCAGCATCTTGATGGGGGTCTTCTCGCTCATGCGCTGCCGGTCGCTCGGGGTGCGGGGTGTGCTGTGGCTGCTCAGGACGTGATCTTGCGGACCACGACGAACGCGGCGACGACGCCGACCACGGCACCGACGGTCTTGAGGATGTTGTCGGTGCGCGGCTCACCGGTCTGCGGGTCGACGTAGTGGGCCTTGATGCTCCAGATCTCGCGGCCGACGATCGTCTTGGGGCTCGCGCGGTGCAGCAGCTGGTCGATGGTGCCCGCCAGTCGCTCGCGGGTCTCCTCGATCTCACGCTCGAGGGCGCTGGGGTCCGTGGTCACGTCGTCACGCTATCAACCCCGGGCCCGCCGCCGTGACCACCCCGGGAGGCGGCGGGCGGCGCACCGACCGTGCGGGGGTCGAAGCCGAAGGGCAGCTCGAGGCGGTGGGCCCGCATCAGCGCGTCGTCGGTGAGCACGTCGTAGGTGGCGCCGTCGGCGACCACCTGGCCGTCGTGCAGCACCACCGAGCGCGGGCACAGCTCGAGCGCGTAGGGCAGGTCGTGGGTGACCATCAGCACCGTCACGTCGAGCGAGCGCAGCACGTCGGCCAGCTCGCGGCGCGAGGCCGGGTCGAGGTTCGAGGACGGCTCGTCGAGCACCAGCACCTCGGGCTCCATCGCCAGCACGGTGGCCACCGCCACGCGCCGACGCTGGCCGAAGGAGAGGTGGTGCGGCGGCCGGTCGGCGTACGCCGCCATCCCGACCTGCTCGAGCGCGGTCATCACCCGGGCCTCGAGCGCCGCACCGCGCAGGCCGAGGTTGTGCGGGCCGAACGCGACGTCGGCGCGGACGCTGCCCATGAACAGCTGGTCGTCGGGGTCCTGGAAGACGATCCCGACCCGGCGGCGCACCTCCTGCAGGTGCTCCTTGCCGACCGGCAGGCCGCTGACGCTGACCGAGCCGGCCCCGGCGGTGTGGATGCCGTTGAGGTGCAGCACCAGCGTGGTCTTGCCCGCCCCGTTGGGCCCCAGCAGCGCCACCCGCTCGCCGCGGTGCACCTGCAGGTCGACGCCGTAGAGCGCCTGGTGGCCGTCGGGGTAGGCGTAGGCGAGCCCGCGCACGTCGAGGACGGGCGGCTCCTCGTGGCCCGGGCTCACCGGTGCGCCCCCTGCTCCGGCATGGTGCCGGTGTAGCCGCGCGAGAGCATCGCGAGGTGCACCCGCTCGCCGCGCTCGTAGGAGCGGATGAACAGCGCACCGGTGGAGCGGGCGATGACCGGCCACTGGCGCGGGTCGCGGGCGCTGAAGCCGCGCGACTCGCGCGCGACCCGCATCCGCTGCATCTCGCCGGTGACCACGTCGAGGTAGCGCACCATGAACGCCATGATCTGCACCAGCAGGCTCGGCACCCGCAGCCGCTGCAGGCCGGCGAGCAGCGCCTGCGGCTCGGTGGTGGCGGCCAGGGTCAGCGAGGCCAGCACGCCCAGGGTGGCGGTGGCGAGGATCCCGAAGGCGGCCAGCAGCCCGGGGCGGCTCAGCGAGAGCCCCAGGACCTCGACCTGCTCGCCGTAGGCCACGAAGGGCAGCACCAGTGCGAAGACCACGAACGGCACCTCGACGACCATCCGCTTGAGCAGGTAGGTGGGCGGCACCTGCGAGAGCGCCACGACCGCGAGGAGCACGAGCAGGTAGGCGCCGAAGGCGGCGAACCAGTGGTCGGGGGTGGCCACGACGACCAGCATGAAGCCCAGCAGGCCCAACAGCTTCAGGTGCGCCGGGGCGCGGTGCAGCGGCGAGTGCCCGTGGTAGTGCAGGCGGTGCCCGTGCCCGGCGCCCACCCCTCAGCCCCGCGGTTCGTCGGCGCCGGGGCGGCGGCGTACGACGGCGGTGAGGGCGGTGCCCAGCACCAGGACCACCAGCACCCCGGCGACCCCGGCGACGGCGCCGCCCAGGTCGCCGTCGAGGAACCCGGCGTCGTAGCCGGCGAACGGGCCGTCGGCCGCGCCGTGCTCGGTCTCGGTGTCGGCGAAGCCCTGCTCCTGCGAGACCTTGGTGAGCCCGTCGGGGGTGGAGGCGGCGTAGAGGCTCACGACCCCGGCCAGCAGCAGCGAGACCAGCAGGACGCCGACGACGACGGCGCGGGTGCTCACGGCACGACGCCCGGCGCTCATGCGGGGGCTCCGGTGGTCTCGGTGCGGATCTCGAGGGTGCGCTCGGACAGCACGGGGCGGGCGCCGCGCACCAGGTCGGGACGCACCGCGATGATGCCGGCGACTGCCAGGAAGGTGATCAGGCCCTCGCCGACGCCGATGAGCGAGTGCACCCCCACCATCGCCGTGGTCAGGGTGTCGAGCGGCACCGGGGCGGCCCCGCCGACGGCGTACAGGGCGACGAAGAGCAGCGAGGCGACCGGCACCGAGACGAACGCGCCGATGCCGGCCAGCACCGGCACCAGGGCCAGCCGCTTGGGCAGCACCGCCTGCAGGCCGCGGAAGACGCCGTAGCCGACGACGACGGTCGCCAGCCCCATCACGGTGATGTTGGTGCCGATCGCGGTGATGCCACCGTCGGCGAACATCAGGGTCTGCACGACGAAGACGACGCTGGTGGCCAGCACGGCGGTCCACGGACCGACGAGCACGGCCGCGACGGCGCCGCCCATCAGGTGCCCGCTCGTGCCGGCCCCCACCGGGAAGTTGAGCATCTGCGCGGCGAAGACGAAGGCGGCCACCAGGCCGGCCATCGGCGCGGTGCGGTCGTCGAGCTCGCGGCGCGCCCCACGTAGCGACACCCCGATGGCGGCGACGGCCACCACCCCGGTGGCGATGGAGGTGGGGGCGTCGAAGAACCCGTCGGGCACGTGCATGGCCGCTCCTGCTCAGGTCTCGGGGTGGGGCTAGGTTGGACGCCGGTCGGACGTCCCCGCCCACCCTACGTTGTTGCAAACTGTTCGCAACAAGCCCCCGGACCGGATTGCCCCCAGGAGGATCCCCTTGAGCACGACGCCCGCCCCGCGCCTGTCCCCCGGCGACCCGGCCCCCGACTTCACCCTGCTCGACGACGCCGGCGCCGAGGTCTCGCTGTCGTCGCTGCGCGGGCGCAAGGTCGTCGTCTACTTCTACCCCGCCGCGATGACGCCCGGCTGCACCAAGCAGGCCTGCGACTTCACCGCCACCCAGGACGCCTTCCGCGAGGAGGGCTACGAGGTGCTGGGCATCTCCCCCGACAAGCCCGAGAAGCTGGCCCGCTTCCGCGACAAGGAGGCGCTGGGCATCCGGCTGCTCTCCGACCCCGACAAGGCCGTGATGAGCGCCTGGGGCGCCTTCGGCGAGAAGAAGATGTACGGCAAGGTCGTGCAGGGCGTGATCCGCTCCACCTTCGTCGTCGACGAGCAGGGCGTGGTCGAGGTGGCGCAGTACAACGTCAAGGCCACCGGCCACGTCGCCAAGCTGCGCCGCGACCTGTCGCTCTAGTCGTCGGTGACCAGCCGGGCGTGCAGGTGCTCGTCGTGGTGGCGGCCGTCGGCGTAGCGGAACGACTGGCGCAGCGTGCCCTCCAGCGCGAAGCCGGCGCGACGCGCCACCGCGCACGACGCGGTGTTCTCCACGGCGTGGAAGAGGTAGGCGCGGTGCAGGCCCAGCCGCTCGAAGCCGTACGCCGCCGCTGCCGCGGCCGCCGCGGCGCCCACCCCACGCCGCCGGGCCCAGGGCGCCACCCAGTAGCCGACCTCGGCGTCGCCCTGGTCGCGGTCGATCTTGTGCAGCGACACCGAACCGAGCAACCGTCCCGCCGGGCCCGGTCCGGCGCCCGCGTCGGCGACCGCCCACGACGCGTGGGTGCCGGCGCTCCAGTCGTTGCGCTCGCGCATGAAGGCCAGCGCGCCCTCGGGCGGGCCGGGGTTCCAGGTCACGATCTCGGGGTCGGCGAAGACCTCCGCCAGGTCGGGCTCGTCGCTCCACTCGAAGGCGCGCAGCACGACACCGGCGCCGGTCCACGGCTCGGGCCCCGACCGCCCTTCCGGCCCCGGACCGGGCGTCACAGGCCGCAGCTCTCGCGCACGAACGCGACCGCAGAGGCGCTCACCCGGTCGTCCATGCGCACCAGCAGCTGACCAGGCTCGCCGTCGAGGCGCAGCCCGACGCGGAAGGCCGTCGACCCCCCGCCCTCCATGAAGACGTGGTCGTCGCAGCGGGCGGCCCGGGCCTCGAGCCGCACCCGCACCACCGGTCCGTCGCTGGCCACCCGCACCCCGGGCGACCAGTGCGCGGCCCCGGCGGCGCCCAGGAGCGGCGTACCGCTGACGGAGTCGAGGTCCACCACGTGGCCGGGCGTGCCGCTGGGCCGGGCCTCGAGCACCATCGTGGCGGTGCTGCCCCGGCGGCCGTCGTGGCGCACCGCCAGCCAGCGCAGCTCGACGGCCCGGTCGACGGCGCGCTCGAGGCAGCGCGCGGCCAGGTGGCGCCCGAGCACGTCGGTCTCGTCGTCGACCGGCGCGCTCCACCGGCCCCCGTCGGCCCGCACCCGCACCTTCTGGCGTCCTCGCCGCGAGGCGGCCGGTCCGCAGCCGGGTCGCTGCGGCAGGGCCAGCACGAAGCCGAACCGCGCCCCGTCGGGGACCTCCCGCAGCCGCTCGCCCACCAGCGGCCCGGGGAGCCGGTCGTCGACGTAGCGCACCGAGGTGGGCAGCAGGGCCGCCCCGGTGCGGTTCTCGACCCAGACCTGCATCTGCCCGCGCGCCACGTCGAGGGACGACTGGCGCAGCTCGGCCGTCAGCCCGGCCCCCGCACCAGTCGTGGTCGCGGGCGTCGGGGTGGGCGCGGCAGCCCCCGGCTCGGGGTCGCTGCAGCCGCCCCCGAGCAGCACCGGCGCGAGCAGCAGCAGGCCCGCCAGACGCGTGCGCCCCATCGCCCTAGACTCCCACCTGCAGCCGGAGTGGTGGAACAGGCAGACACGCAGGTTTTAGGTACCTGTGCCCCAGGGCGTGCGGGTTCAAGTCCCGCCTCCGGCACGAGCGGTCACTGTCGCACCAGCGACCGGTCATTTTCGCACCATCGAGCGGTCGATCCAGCCCCTGCGGCAGGTGCAGAAGTGACTGCTGGGTGGTGCGAAGCTGACCGCTCGTGGGTCAGGCCGGGCCCTCCTCCTTGAGGCGGGGCTCGGTGGTCAGCTCGGGCTTGAGGCCGGTCTTGTCGGCGTAGAACTCGCGGATGCGGTCCATGTCGGCCGACACGTCGCCGCTGAGCGGGAAGGTCGGGCCCCAGCCGACGCGGCGAGTGGGCTTGTCGACGAACGCGAGCGTGATCGGCAGCCCGGTCTGCTGGGAGATCCGGTAGAAGCCCGACTTCCAGTACTCCCCCTTGCTGCGGGTGCCCTCGGCGGCGATGCCGAGCAGGAACGTCTCGTCGGTCGCGGCGTCGGCGATCAGCTCGCGGATGGTGCCGCCGGGGTTGGCGCGGTCCAGCGGCACCGCGCCGGTCGAGCGCAGCACCCAGCCGATCGGGCCCTTGAAGAACTCCTTCTTGACCAGCAGCCGGATGGTGACCCTGCTGTCCCAGGCGAGGAGCAGGGTCAGCACCCAGTCCCAGTTGGAGGTGTGCGGCGCGCCGACGAGGACGCCCTTGCTGGGCACCTCCCCCACGGTGCGCCAGCGCACCAGGCGCAGCAGCAGTCGGGCGAGCGGGCGACGCAGCAGGAAGGGACGGGTCACGGGGGCAGCCTCTCAGACGGATGCGTCGAGGCGGGCCGCCACGAGCGGGGCGATCTCGCGCAGCGCGCGACCGCGGTGGGAGACCCGGTCCTTCTCGGCCGGGTCGAGCTCGGCGCTGGTGCGCTCGGGCTCGCTGTGCTCGTCGGCCACGAAGAGCACGTCGTAGCCGAAGCCGCCCGCGCCGCGCAGCTCGTCGATCACGGTGCCGTCCATCCGGCCCTCGACGACGAGCTGGCCGCGCTCGCCCGGCCCGTCGACGTAGGCCACGGCGCAGGCGAAGTGGGCGCCGCGGCGCACCTCGGGGACGTCGGCGAGCTGGGCGAGCAGCAGCGCGTTGTTGGCCGCGTCGTCCTTGGCCGGCCCCGCCCAGCGCGCCGACAGCACGCCCGGCATGCCGTTGAGGGCGTCGACGCACAGGCCCGAGTCGTCGGCCAGCGTCGGCAGGCCCGTGGCCTGGTGACCGGCGCGGGCCTTGAGCAGCGCGTTGCCGGCGAAGGTGGGCTGGTCCTCGACCGGCTCGTCGTACGCCGTCACGTCGTCGAGGCCGACCACCTCGAGGTCGGGCGCGTGCTCGCGCAGGATGCGCTGCATCTCGGCGATCTTCTTGGCGTTGCGCGAGGCCAGGTGGATGCGTGGCCGCCCGGTGCTCATCGTGCCAGCGCCTCCTGCTGCATCCGGGTCAGGTCGACGCAGCCCTTGCCGGCCAGGTCGAGCAGCGCGTCGAGCTCGGCCCGGTCGAAGGCGGCGCCCTCGGCAGTGCCCTGCACCTCGACGAAGGAGCCGGCACCGGTCATCACGACGTTCATGTCGGTCTCGGCACGCACGTCCTCGACGTAGGGCAGGTCCAGGCGCGGGGTGCCGTCGATGATGCCGACCGAGACCGCTGCCACCGAGCCGGTCAGCGGCTCGCCCTTGAGCGCGCCGGTGGAGCGCAGGTGGGAGACCGCGTCGGCCAGCGCGACGTACGCGCCGGTGATCGCGGCGGTGCGGGTGCCGCCGTCGGCCTGCAGCACGTCGCAGTCGAGCTGGATGGTGTTCTCGCCGAGCGCCTCGTAGTCGACCACCGCGCGCAGCGAGCGCCCGATGAGCCGGCTGATCTCGTGGGTGCGGCCGCCGATGCGGCCCTTGACCGACTCGCGGTCGGAGCGGGTGTTGGTGGCGGCGGGAAGCATCGCGTACTCGGCGGTCACCCAGCCCAGGCCCGAGCCCTTGCGCCAGCGCGGCACGCCCTCGGAGGCGGAGGCGGCGCAGAGCACCTTGGTGCGGCCGAACTCCACCAGCACCGAGCCGGCGGCGTGGTCGAGCCAGTGGCGGGTGATCGTGATCGGGCGGAGCTCGTCGTCGGCGCGGCCGTCCTCGCGTGCAGTCATGGCCGCGAGGCTACTGGCCGGCGCGCACGGGCAGCGCCCGGGCCTCGTGCCAGGCGGTGCGCACCGCCCACGGGCCCAGGTCCCGCGCGCGTCGTCCGATCCACGGCGCCCCCTCGGCCACGCACCAGCGCAGGTCGCTGCGCCACGATCCCGGCACCCCGCCCCCGGGCACCGTCGAGACCGGGGTGGAGACCAGGCCCTCGGCCGCCAGCAGGTCGCCGAAGCCGCGCGCCAGCACCCGGTGGCCCAGCTCGGAGGGGTGCAGCCGGTCGACCGACCAGAAGGAGCGGTCGAGCACCTCGGGGCGCAGCGCCAGGTCGACGCGCAGCCCGCCGTAGGTGGCGTGCACCTCGTCGTAGACGGTGTTGACCGCCGCGATCCGGGCGGCCAGCGGCCGGCGCAGCACCGCCGGCAGGCCCAGGACCCGTCCGTGGTCGTGGAAGCGGGCGGCGAGCAGCAGGGCCCCGGTGCCGTGCAGCGCCTCGGCGGCACCCATCAGGTCCTCGCGCAGCCGGACGGGATCCCACGTGGAGCGCATGGTGTCGTTGATGCCGACGACCAGCGAGGCCACGTCGGGCCGGTGCGCCACCGCGTCGTCGAGCTGGCCGGTCACCACGCAGCGCGAGGTCGCGCCACTGACCGCCAGGTTGCAGAAGCTCACGTCGTACGACGTCGCGAGCGCGTCGGCCAGGAGCCGGGCCCAGCCGCGCCACCCGGTGGGCGAGACGCTCGGGGCCACCGGGTCGCCCAGCCCGAAGGTCGAGCTGTCCCCCAGCGCCGCGAAGCGCAGGTAGCGGGTGCCGCAGCGGTCCGCGGACGGGGTGGGAGCAGCCACGGCCCCAGGCTCCCCGGACGGGGAACGCTGGGGCCGCGGCAGGTCGACGTGTCGGCGACGACCGGGTGAAGTCCCGGGTCGGCTACTTCGGCTCGGCGCGCAGCAGGCGCAGCAGCCCGAGGACGAACGGCAGCACCAGCCAGATCAGGCCCGAGGTGACCAGCTGGGCGGCCTCCTCGCCGGTCGGCACGTAGTCGCCCTCGAAGAGGGTCGCCTGGGCGGTGTTGAACTCGATCCACGGCGCCAGGTCGGCGAACCACTCCTGGAAGGCGCTGAGGATCGCGACGGCCGTCGGCAGCACCAGCGTGTAGATGAAGTAGGTGACGATCGCCGCGGGCGTGTTCATCAGCAGCATCGCGATGGCGAAGCCGAGCACGATGCCGATCAGGTTGGCCACCACGAAGCCGTTGACCAGCAGCCCCGTCTCGACGCTCCACTCGGCACCCGCCAGGACCGCGCCCAGGGCCGCGATCGCGGCGGCGAGCACGATCAGGGCGCCGCCGAGGACCAGGCCGGCCAGGAACTTGGCTCCGACCACGCGGGGCCGGTGCGGCTCGAGGGTGAAGGTGACCAGCCCGGTGCGCTGGCTCCACTCGCTGGTGACCATCAAGATGATCAGGATCGGCAGGAAGTAGCCGAGCACGCTGCCCGAGGCGAGCAGGAAGTCGCCGTAGGTGAGGCCGACGCCGTCGGCGACCAGCGCGAAGATCACCACGATGACCAGGCACAGGGCCACGATGGACCCGGTGAACCAGCGCCCGGCGCGGGTGTCGAGGCTCTTGCGCAGCTCGACCGAGACCAGTCGGCCCAGGGGGACGCGCGGGGTGGAGCTGATGTCGAGGGTGCCGGGGGTGCCGGGGGCGGGTGCGGTGGTGCTCATGCGGTGACTCCCTGCTGGCTGGACTGCTGGGTGGCGGCCTCGGGGTGGCCCTCGCGCTGGGTGCCGGCGGTGAGCTCGAGGAAGAGGTCCTCGAGCCCGGCCGAGCCGCTGCGCAGGTCGGTGAGCACGATGCCGTGCTCGGCGGCGGCGCGGCCCACGTCGACGGTGGCGCACTCCGCGCGCAGCCCCTCCCCCGACACCGTGACGCCGACGCCCTGGTCGCGCAGCACCTGGGCCAGGCGGTCGTTGTCGGTGGCGGTGACCAGGGCGGCGGCCGCCTGGCCCTGCAGCAGGGTCTTCTTGTCGCCCTGGGCGACCACGCGGCCGCGGCCGATGAGGATCATCTCGTCGGCGATCTGCTCGACCTCGTGCAGCAGGTGGCTGGAGAGCAGCACCGTGCCGCCGCGGTCGGCGTACCCCTTGAGCAGCCCGCGCATCCACCGGATGCCGGCGGGGTCGAGGCCGTTGGCGGGCTCGTCGAGGATCAGCACCGACGGGTCGCCCAGCAGCGCGTGGGCGATGCCGAGGCGCTGGCGCATGCCCAGCGAGTAGTTGCGCACCCGGCGCTTGGACTCCGCACCGGTCAGCGAGACCATCTCGAGCATCTCGTCGACGCGGCTGTCGGGCAGGCCCATGGTGCGCGCCCCGATGGTCAGCACCTCGCGGCCCGTCCGGCCGGCGTGCTGCGCGGAGGCGTCGAGGAGCACGCCGACGTGGCGGCCCGGGTTGGGGATGTCCTGGTAGGCGTGGCCTCCGATCGTCACCGACCCGCTGGTGGCCGGGGTCAGCCCCACCATGACCCGCATGGTGGTGGTCTTGCCGGCGCCGTTGGGGCCGAGGAAGCCGGTGACCCGGCCCGGCTGCGCGGTGAAGCTGACGTCGTCGACGGCGGCGAACGCGCCGTACTTCCTGGTGAGGTGATCCACGATGATCATGGCTCTCACCCTGCCCGACCGAGGGGCTGCTCCGCACGTCGACCCGGCGAAAGGTGCATGAATCCCCGGCCGGCCGGGGACTGCGTCGCTTGTCAGGGGTTGCAACCCCTGACAAGCGCATGAGTCCCCGGTCAGCCGGGGATTCATGCAGGCCGGCGGGTCAGAGCTCGTAGACCGCCCCGGCGACGGCCAGCTCGGTGGGGCCGTCGAAGACGGCGACGGCCTCGGCCAGGGCGTCGGCCGGGTCGAACCAGGGCGGGACGTGGGTCAGGACCAGGCGGCCCACGCCGGCGCGGGCGGCGGCCTCGCCGCAGTCGGTGCCGGTGAGGTGGATGTGGGGCGGGTTGTCGTCGCCGGAGCGGAACGACGCCTCGGCCAGCAGCAGGTCGACGCCGTCGGCGACCGCGTCGAGGCCGGCGCAGGGGGCGGTGTCGCCGGAGTAGCCGATGGTCACCCCGCCGACGGTGATCCGCACGCCGAAGGCGTCGACCGGGTGGTCGACGGGGATCGCCTCGACGTGGAAGGGGCCGATCCGCACCGGCTCGCCCCAGATCCGGAAGTCGAACTCCTCGCGCATCCCGGGGTCGGGGTCGAGGTCGTAGCCGCGCGCCAGCCGGTCGGCGGTCTCGGCCGGCCCGTGCACCGGCAGCAGCGGCTGCGGGCCGGAGGGGTGGTAGCGGCGCAGCACGTGGTAGCCGCACATGTCGAGGCAGTGGTCGGCGTGCAGGTGGCTGAGCAGCACCGCGTCGATGGCCAGCGGGTCGGCGTAGCGCTGCAGCGCACCCAGCGCCCCGTTGCCGAGGTCGAGGACCACCCGCCAGGTGCGTGGGCCGGTGCCGTCGTCGTGCTCGGCCTCCAGCAGGTAGCAGGACGCCGGCGAGTCGGGCCCCGGGTAGGAGCCCGAGCAGCCGACCACGGTGAGCCGCAGCGACGTGCCGGTGCCCTGGTCCCTGCTCATGCGAGGCTCTCGAGGCGTGGGGCGAGGCTGGTGGCCGCCACCATCTCGGGACCCAGGAAGCGCCGCCCCACGGCGGCGAACTCCTCGGGCTCGCCGGTGGTCAGGAACGTGTGCCGCGGCTCGCCGCCCTCGCGCAGCAGGTCGTTGACCACGAGCATCTTGAAGACGTCCTTGGCGCACTCCTCCGCCGAGCTCACCAGGGTCACGCCGTCGCCCATCACGTAGGAGATGATGCCGGTCAGCAGCGGGTAGTGGGTGCAGCCGAGGATCAGGGTGTCGACACCGGTCTCGATCAGCGGGTCGAGGTAGTCGTGGGCCGCCGCGAGGAGGTCGTCGCCCGCTGTGACGCCGGCCTCGACGAAGTCGACGAAGCGCGGGCAGGCGCGGGTGCTCAGCTCGAGGTGCGGCGCCGCGGCGAACGCGTCGTCGTAGGCCATCGACTCGGCCGTGGCCCGGGTGCAGATCACCCCGATCCGCCCGTTGCGGCTGGCGGCCACGGCCCGGCGGGTTGCCGGGTAGATCACCTCCACCACGGGTACGTCGTAGCGCTCGCGGGCGTCGCGCAGCATCGCGGCGCTGGCGGAGTTGCAGGCGATCACCAGTGCCTTCACACCGGTCTCGACCAGGTGGTCGAGGCACTCCAGCGCGTACTCGCGCACCTGCCCGATCGGCCGTGGCCCGTAGGGCTGGCGGGCGGTGTCGCCGAGGTAGACCACCGACTCGTGCGGCAGCTGGTCGATCACCGAGCGGGCCACGGTCAGGCCACCGAACCCGGAGTCGAAGATCCCGATCGGGGCGTCCTTCGACGCGGTGGTGGACTCTGGCGGCACGGGTGAAGGGTAGGCGCAGAATCCTGCGCCCGCACGCATGCGCGAGCCAGGTCACGCCGTGGGGCCGGCCACAGGGGCGGCGTCCGGACCAGGCATACGCTGCTGTCGTGCCCGTACGCCGCCTGCTCACGGTCCCCGTCACGCTCGTGCTCGCGCTCGCACCGGCCGCGGCCTGCTCGCGGGCCGAGCCGGTGCCGCTCGACGCGCCCACGACCGGGGCGGCCGGCTCGGCGACGGAGCCGGCCCCACGGGTGCTGGCCGTCTCGGTCGACGGGCTGCGCCCCGACGTCGTCGAGCGGCTCGGGGCCGAGGGCACCCCGGTGCTGCACCGGCTCCTCGCCGAGGGGGCCGGCACCCTCAACGCCCGCACGGCCCGCGAGCGCACCGAGACCCTGCCCGGCCACACCACCGAGGTGACCGGGCGCCGGGTGGACGCGGGTCGCGGTGGGCACGGCGTGACCTGGAACGAGCACCGTGGCGGCACCACGGTGCAAGGAGCCGCCGGAGGTCCGGTGCGCTCGGTGCTCAGCGAGGTCCGCCGCTCCGGTGGCGGCTCGGCACTGTTCGTCGGCAAGCAGAAGCTCTCACTCCTGCGTCGGTCGTGGCCCCGGGCCGTGGACCGCTTCGTGCTCGAGAGCGACCCCCGACGAGTCGTCGCGCGGGCCCGCCGCGACCTGGCCCGCCACGAGCGCGCCTTCACCTTCGTGCACCTCGCGAGCCCCGACACGGCCGGCCACGACCACGGCTTCGGCTCGGCGGCCTACCGCGACGCGGTGCGCGAGGCCGACCGCCTCGTGGGCCGGCTGGTGGCCCGGGTGGAGTCGACGCCGCGGCTGGCGAGCAGCGTGCGGGTGGTGCTGACCTCCGACCACGGCGGCACCGGCACGCGGCACGACGACGCCCTGCTGCTGGTCAACCACACGGTCCCCTTCGTCGTGTGGGGCCCGGGCGTCAGCGCGGGCGACCTCTACGACCTCAACCCCGACTACCGCGACCCCGGCGACGCCCGTCCCGGCTACCGGCGGGCTCGCCAGCCGGTGCGCAACGGCGACCTGGCCAACCTCTCGCTCGACCTGCTGGGGCTGCCTGCGGTGCCGGGCTCGCAGATGAACCACGAGCAGGACCTCGACGTCACCGCTCCCTGACGGGAGGCACCGGGGGCGACGGCGGCGACGTTCAGACGCGCCCGCGCTCGCCCGCGACCGGCCACGGGTTGAACCGGCAACCGCCCAGCCCCTTCGACTGCTGCTGCATCACCGGCGCCGGCCGCCCCGCTCCCGGGCAGGAGCCGTGACCCAGCCCCAGCCAGTGGCCGGTCTCGTGGTTGACGACCATGTGGCGGTAGTCGCGCAGGCTCCCGCCGGCGGCGTTCCAGGGCGGGGTCGCGGTGCGCCAGCGGTCCTGGTTGATGATCACGTAGCGGCCCACCCGGCAGCTGTACTGCGTCGAGCAGATCGGGTGGAACGACGGCAGCGTCGACGCCTGCGCCAGCACCAGCGTGAACGCGCCGCCCTCGGCCACCCGGCGGAACCCGACGCCGGCGCCGCGCCAGCCGCGCGGGTCGTCGTACGTCTGCTGGGCCAGGCGCGCGAAGTCGCGCACCTTGGTCGTGGTGCGACCGCGGGTGGTGATGCTGTAGCTGACGGTGCGGCGCAGGTCGACACGGTGGCGGACCGGGGCCGTGACGCGCGAGGTCGCCTTCGCGGGGCGGTGGCCCGGGGCGTCCACCCGCACCTGCACGCGCAGCCGGTGCCCGACGTCGTCGGGAGCCACGGCGCGGGCGCGACCACGCGCACCGGTGACGGGCTCGCCGTCACGCAGCCACCGCCAGCGCACCGTCGTCGGCCGGGTGCTCCAGCGCCCGGCGTCGCCCCGCAGGACGTGCCCGAAGCGCTGCGTGCCGAGCACCCGCGGCGCGCTGCGCGGCTCGAGGTCGGCCCGGCGCACCGGCCCGGTCGCCGCCGAGACCGCCGTGGCCCGGGCGCCCTCGTCGTCGTGGGCGGTGACCTCGACGGCCAGCCGGTGGCGCAGGTCGTCGAGGCCGGGGCGGTAGGTGCGCTCGCGGGCTCCCCGCACGCGCTCGCCGTCGCGCAGCCAGCGGTAGGTGAAGCCCAGCCCGGCCTCGGGGTCGGCCGTGGTCCAGCTGCCGTGCTTGGCCCGCATCCGCTCGTCGAAGACTGCCTCCCCCACCACCCGCGGCGGGCTCGTGCTCGCCACCGGCGCCGGCTCGGGGGCCGGCTCCGGCTCCTCGGTCACGCCCGCCGCCGGCAGCGGAGCCAGCAGCAGGACGCCGGCCACCACTCCGGCCAGGACGCCGGTCAGGGCGTGCCGGTGCGGACGACGGAGCTGCGGGCTCATCGACCCAGGGTAGGAGATGAACGCCACCTCGTACGCCGCTTCGCTCGCGGCGGGCGGGCCGTTAGGCCCAGAGCTGGCCCTCGAGCCGGTCCTCCGCGTCGTCGACGGTGCCCTCGTAGGCGCCGGTGGACAGGTACTTCCAGCCGCCGTCGCAGACGATGAAGGCGATGTCGGCGCTCTCCCCGGCCTTGACGGCCTTGGCGGCCTGGCCCAGCGCCGCGTGCAGGATCGCGCCGGTGGAGACCCCGGCGAAGATGCCCTCGAGCTCGAGCAGCTCGCGCACCCGGCGCACCGCGTCGCGGGGGCCGACGGAGAAGCGCGAGTCGATCAGGTCGGCGTCGTAGAGCTCGGGCACGAAGCCCTCGTCGAGGTTGCGCAGCCCGTAGACGAGCTCGCCGTAGCGGGGCTCGGCGGCCACGATGCGCACCTCGGGCTTGGCCCGGCGGAAGAAGCGGCTGGTGCCCATCAGGGTGCCGGTGGTGCCGAGCCCGGCGACGAAGTGGGTGATCTCGGGCAGGTCGGCCAGCAGCTCGGGGCCGGTGGTGTCCTCGTGCGAGAGCGCGTTGGCCTCGTTGCCGTACTGGTAGAGCATCACCCAGTCGGGGTGCTCCTGCGCGGTCAGCTTGGCCACCCGGACGGCCTCGTTGGAGCCGCCGGCGGCGGGCGAGGAGATGATCTCGGCCCCCCACATCCGCAGCAGCTGGCGCCGCTCCTCGGAGGTGTTCTCGGGCATCACGCACACGATCCGGTAGCCCTTGAGCTTGGCGGCCATCGCCAGGGAGATGCCGGTGTTGCCGCTGGTCGGCTCGAGGATCGTGCAGCCCGGTCGCAGCGTGCCGTCGCGCTCGGCCTCCTCGATCATCCGCAGCGCCGGGCGGTCCTTGACCGAGCCGGTGGGGTTGCGGTCCTCGAGCTTGGCCCACAGGCGCACGTCGGGGCTCGGCGAGAGGCGCGGCAGCCCGATGAGCGGGGTGCCGCCGACGGAGGCGAGCAGGTTGTCGTAGCGCATGATGTGGAGAAGGCTCCTCAGCGAAGGAAGTAGGCCGGGTCGAACTCCTCGAGCGGGATGATCCGCACCCGCGGCAACGGGGAGAGGAAGGCCGCGACGTCGTCCTCGAGGTCGTGCACCTCCAGACCCAGGCCGGTCAGGGCGGTGCTCATGAACTCGCGCAGGCCCAGCAGGCCCACGCGGTGGCCGGCGTCGAGCAGCGCACCCGCCTGCGGCGCGAAGTCGCCGTCGTGGCTGCACAGCAGCACGTCGACGGGGGCGTCGTCGCCGCGCTGGGCGATCGCCTCCAGCGTGCGCTGGATGCCGACGTCGACGACCTTGACGTCGTGCCCGCCCGACAGCGGGACGGGGCGGTAGCCCATCGCCAGCAGCGCCTGCACGAACGGCGTGTGCAGCTGGCCGCTGGAGGCGTTGAGGAAGAACAGCCCCTGGGTGGGCTGGCCCCACAGCTGCTCGGCGTACGTCGTCACGCGCTCCCAGCGCGGGCGCTCCTCGGGGGTCGGTCGACGCCCCAGGAGCGAGTTGCCGAGCGTCGCGTCGATGTTCTCGCCGTCGACGATGACGAAGGTGCGACGCTCGGTCACATCCGCGCCGCTCAGCAGCCGCCGGCGACGGCCGGCAGCACGACGACCTGGTCGCCGTCGCTGAGCGGGGCCTCGAGGCCACCGATGAAGCGCACGTCCTCGTCGTTGACGTAGATGTTGACGAAGCGGCGCAGGTCGTCCTTGCCGTTCTTGTCCTCGACGAGGCGGTCCTTGATGCCGGGGTGGTTGGCCTCGAGGTCGTCGATGAGGGCGCTCAGGCTGGCACCGTCACCGTTCACGGCCTTCTCGCCTCCGGTGTAGGTGCGCAGGATGGTCGGGATACGGACCTCGATGGACACAGGTGCTCCTAGCTCGTTCGGAACTGGTTCGGGAACTGGTTCGGGGTTCTGCTGGTGGTGGGACTCGTGCGGGGACCGGTGCCGCGCTCAGGGGAGCGCGTCGAGGACGGCGACGTCCTCCTCGCTGACCTCGCCGTCGACGATCCTGTAGGATCTGAACTCCACAGGCCCCTCGTTATTCCCGTGCTCGCGGGTGCTGACGAGCACGTAGTGCGCCCCGGGCTCGCTCGCGAGCCCGATGTCGGTGCGCGAGGGGTAGGCCTCGGTGGCGGTGTGCGAGTGGTAGATCACCACCGGCTCCTCGTCGTTGTCCCACATCTGCTTGTAGAGCTCGAGCAGCTCGGTGGGGTCGAACTCGTAGAACGTCGGGCTGCCCGCGGCGTTGACCATCTCGACGTGGCGCTCGGGGCGGTCGCTGCCCTCGGGGCCGGCCACGATGCCGCAGGCCTCGTCGGGGTGGTCGCGCTTGGCGTGCGCGACGATCGCGTCGTACGTCGTCCGGTCGATGCTCAGCACCGGACCAGCCTAGGGGGTCAGGTCAGGAAGGCCGCCGCGGTCTCGTCGCTGAGCCCCGCCTCGATGCGGCGCAGCAGCCAGGGCGCCATCTCGGGCAGCGCGTCGACGGGCCACCAGCGCACCTCGGTGTTCTCGTCGTCACCGACCGCGGCCTCTCCCCCGGTCCAGGTGCAGGCGAAGGTCAGGTCGAGGTAGATGCCCCGGTCGCCGTTGGGGTGGGTGATCGGCGGGCTGACACTGACCGAGGCCAGCCGCTGCACCTCGATGTCGACGCACGCCTCCTCGCGCGCCTCGCGCACCGCGGCGAGCGCCGGCTCCTCGCCGGGGTCGAGGATCCCCGTCACCGGCGCCCAGCGGCCGTTGTCGGCGCGCAGGGTCAGCAGCACCTCGCGGCCCCCGGCCCGCTCGCGCACGACCACCGCTGTGACGGCGGGCAGCCACAGCTGGTGGGCGCCGACCATGCGGCGCAGCTCTTCGACGAAGGGAGGGATGGGCACCACCCCATGGTGGCGCACCGGTCTCCTAGGGTGCGGGCATGACCTCCCTCGATCCGGTCCTCGACGAGCACTACCAGACGGTCCTGGCGCGCAACCCCGGCGAGCGCGAGTTCCACCAGGCCGTGCTGGAGGTCCTCGAGACCCTCTCCCCCGTCGTGCGCCGCCACCCCGAGTACGCCGACCAGTCGGTCATCGAGCGCATCTGCGAGCCCGAGCGGCAGCTGATCTTCCGGGTGCCGTGGGTCGACGACCAGGGCGTGGTGCAGGTCAACCGGGCCTTCCGCGTCGAGTTCAACTCCGCGCTGGGCCCCTACAAGGGCGGGCTGCGCTTCCACCCCTCGGTCTACCTGGGCATCGTGAAGTTCCTCGGCTTCGAGCAGGTCTTCAAGAACGCGCTGACCGGCATGCCGATCGGTGGCGGCAAGGGCGGCTCCGACTTCGACCCCAAGGGCCGCAGCGACGGCGAGGTGATGCGCTTCTGCCAGTCGCTGATGACCGAGCTCTACCGCCACCTCGGCGAGTACACCGATGTGCCGGCCGGCGACATCGGTGTCGGCGAGCGCGAGATCGGCTACCTCTTCGGGCAGTACAAGCGCATCACCAACCGCTACGAGTCCGGCGTGCTGACGGGCAAGGGCCTGGCCTACGGTGGCTCGCAGGTGCGCAAGGAGGCCACCGGCTACGGCACCGTCTTCTTCACCGAGCAGATGCTGGCCGCGGCCGGCAAGGGCATCTCGGGGCGCCGGGTGGTGGTCTCGGGCTCGGGCAACGTGGCGATCTACGCCGCCGCGAAGGCGGCCGAGATGGGCGCCCAGGTCGTGGCCTGCTCCGACTCCTCGGGCTACGTCGTCGACGAGGCCGGTCTCGACATCGACCTGCTGCGCCGGGTCAAGGAGGTCGACCGGGCCCGCATCTCGGCGTACGCCGAGGAGCGCGAGGGGGCCCGCTTCGTCGAGGGCGGCGACGTGTGGGAGGTGGCCTGCGAGGTGGCGCTGCCCTGCGCGACCCAGAACGAGCTCGACGCCGAGGCGGCGACCACGCTGGTCGAGAACGGCGTGCTCTCGGTGGCCGAGGGCGCCAACATGCCCTGCACCCCCGAGGCGGTCGACGTCTTCCAGAAGGGCGGGGTCCTCTTCGCGCCCGGCAAGGCCGCCAACGCCGGCGGCGTGGCCACCAGCGCGCTGGAGATGCAGCAGAACGCCTCGCGCGACTCCTGGACCGCCCAGCACACCGAGGAGCGCCTGCACCAGATCATGGCCGGCATCCACGAGAGCTGCGCGACCAGCGCCGAGGAGTACGGCGTGCCCGGCGACTACGTGGCCGGCGCCAACATCGCCGGCTTCCGCAGGGTCGCCGACGCGATGCTGGCCCTCGGGGTCGTCTGACCCGCCGCGGCGCCCTGGCCCGAGCAGCCCGACGGGCTCACCGGCTCAGCGGCTCAGTGGCTCAGGGCGTCGACCAGGGTCTCCTGCAGGTAGCCGACCCACTCGTAGATGTCGTGGGCCTGCGAGCGCGGGTCGTCCTCGGGCAGCGAGAGCCAGTAGTCCTCGTCGTCCTCCTGGACGTCGAGGCGGGTCGCCAGCGCGAGACGCAGGTCGGCGAAGGAGCGCAGCCAGGCGGTGGCGGTGACCTGCTCGAGCTCGACGTCGATCATCAGGCCGTCCTCGTCGAGCTCGGGCGGCAGCCCAGCCTCCTCGAGGGTGTCGATGATCGAGCAGGCCGCGGCGGCCTTGCTGTCGCGCAGCGCGCCCTCGGTGAAGCGGCGGAACTCGCCGGCCGCCTCCTCGTCGTCGGGGTAGGCGGTCGGGAAGAGCCGTGCCAGCACCGGGTCGTCGGGCGCCGTCGTGGGCCCCGAGAAGTCCATCATCGCCTCGAGCGGGTCGCGGTCGTCGTCGGGGGCGGCCGCCTCGTTGCGCAGCAGCTCGACCAGCTGCGAGGCCAGCGAGCGCAGCAGGTCGGCCTCGAAGCCGGTGAAGGTGGCGATCACGCGCTTGCTGCGACGGTGACGGGCGAAGGCGCTCACGGCTCAGTCGTCCTTCTGCATGGTGGCCCACAGGCCGTACTCGTGCATCGCCTGCACGTCGCGCTCCATCTCCTCGCGGCTGCCCGCCGAGACCACCGAGCGGCCCTCCTCGTGCACCTGCATCATCAGCTTCTCCGCCTTCTTCTTGGAGTAGCCGAAGTAGGAGCGGAAGACGTAGGCGACGTAGCTCATCAGGTTGACCGGGTCGTTCCACACGATGGTCACCCACGGGGTCGCGGGGCTGAGGAGCTCGTCGGGGGTCGTGGTCGGCTCGACCTCGACCGGGCTGGGCGCGGACACGCCACCATGCTTGCACAGCGACGACGGGTGATCCCTAGGGTGGGCACGTGACCGGGTCGACCGCGCTGCTCACCGACCACTACGAGCTGACGATGCTGCAGGCCGCCCTGGCCGCCGGCACCGCCGAGAGGCGGTGCGTCTTCGAGCTGTTCTCGCGCTCCCTGCCCGACGGACGGCGCTACGGCGTGCTCGCCGGGGTCGGCAGGGCGCTCGAGGCGCTGGAGCGCTTCCGCTTCGAGGAGGAGTCGCTGGCCGCGCTCGAGGGCGTCGTCGACGACCGCACGCTGTCGTGGCTGGCCTCCTACCGCTTCTCCGGCGACGTGCGCGGCTACGGCGAGGGCGAGACCTACTTCCCGGGCTCCCCGCTGCTGCAGGTCGAGTCGAGCTTCGCCGAGGCCGTGCTGCTCGAGACCCTGCTGCTCTCGATCTACAACCACGACTCCGCCATCGCCGCCGCGGCCTCGCGGATGACCCGCGCCGCCGGCGAGCGCCCGTGCATCGAGATGGGCTCGCGACGCACCCACGAGGAGGCGGCGGTGGCCGCGGCCAGGGCGGCGTACGTCGCGGGCTTCGATGCGACCTCGAACCTCGCCGCGCGGCACCGCTGGGGAGTGCCCTCGACGGGCACCTCGGCGCACAGCTTCACGCTGCTGCACGACAGCGAGGACGACGCCTTCCGCGCCCAGGTCGACTCGCTGGGCGTCGGCACGACCCTGCTGGTCGACACCTACGACGTCGCCGAGGCGGTGCGCCTGGGCGTCGAGGTCGCCGGGCCCGGGCTCGGCGCGGTGCGCCTGGACTCCGGCGACCTCGCGGTGCTCGCCCACCAGGTGCGCGCCCAGCTCGACTCACTCGGTGCGCACGAGACCCGGATCGTGGTGACCAGCGACCTCGACGAGTACGCGATCGCGGCGCTGGGCGCCGCGCCGGTCGACGGGTACGGCGTGGGCACCCAGCTGGTCACCGGCAGCGGGCACCCCACCTGCGGGATGGTCTACAAGCTCGTGGCCCGCGAGGACCGGCACGGCGACCTGGAGCCGGTGGCCAAGCGCAGCAGCAAGAAGGCCTCCTTCGGTGGCCGCAAGTGGGCCCGGCGCCGCCTCGGCCCCGACGGGCGGGCCGAGGCCGAGGTGGTCGGCACCGGGGACGCACCGGCCACCGGCGCCGGGAGCCGTGACCTGCTGGTCGACCTGGTGCGCGGTGGCGAGGTGGTGGGCCGCGAGCCGCTCGCCCGGGCCCGGGAGCGCCACCACGCCTCGCGCGAGGAGCTGCCGCTGGCCGCGCAGTCGCTGGGCCGCGGCCAGCCGGTGCTGCCCACCGAGCGGGTGGATGCCGCCGCGGCGGCGCGTGGCTAGGGTCGCGCCATGACCCGAGCACTCATCGTCGTGGACGTGCAGAACGACTTCTGCGAGGGCGGCTCGCTGCCCGTGACCGGTGGCGGCCAGGTGGCGCGCGACGTCGACGCCCTCCTCCGGCAGTGGGCGGCGGGCGGGCCCGAGGCGCCCGGCTGGGACCACGTGGTGGCCACCAAGGACCACCACGTCGACCCCGGCGACCACTGGTCGAGCGAGCCCGACTTCGCCACCTCGTGGCCGGTGCACTGCGAGGTCGGCACCGCCGGCGAGCAGTTCCACCCCGACCTCGACCCGGCGCCCTTCGAGGCCGTCTTCCTCAAGGGCCGCCACGAGGCGGCGTACTCGGGCTTCGAGGGCCACGACGACGACGGCGCCACGCTGGCCGACTGGCTGCGCCGGCGCGGGGTGACCGAGGTCGACGTCTGCGGGCTGGCCACCGACCACTGCGTGCGCGCGACCGCCCTCGACGCCGTCGCGGCCGGGTTCGGCACCCGACTGCTGAGCCGGCTGTGCGCCGGCGTCGCCCCCGAGACCACCACCGCCGCCCTCAGCGAGCTCGAGGCCCACGGGGTGCAGGTTGCCTGAGCAGGGGGCCACGCCGCCGGTGCCGGGCCTGGTGGTCGACCTGGCCGACGGGGTGCTGACCGCGCGCTTCGACCGCCCCGAGGTCTTCAACGCCGTGTCCGGGGAGATGATGCTCGGCCTGGCCGACCTGCTCGAGTCGGTGCCGGCGCGCGACGACGTGCGTGTGGTGGTGCTCACCGGCACCGGGCCCGCCTTCTGCACCGGCGCCGACATCAGCGGCGAGGCCGCCCACGAGCGCTTCGACGTGCGGGCCATGGACGTGACCAACCGGGTCGTGCGCGCGGTCGTGGCCTGCGACCGACCGGTGCTGGCGGCCGTCAACGGCATCGCCGCCGGGGTCGGGTGCTCGCTCGCGCTGGCCGCCGACCTGAGTGTCGCGGCGGCCTCGTCGTCGTACCTGCTGGCTTTCACGCGCATCGGCTTCATGCCCGACGGTGGCGCCTCGGCCACCGTCGCGGCGTCGATCGGCCGGGCCCGCGCGATGCGGATGGCGCTGCTCGCCGAGCCGCTGTCGGCCCAGGATGCCTACGACGCCGGGCTGGTCTCCCACCTGGCCGCCGACGACGAGTTCGCCGACCTGGTCGCCACCCTGGCCCGCCGCCTGGCCTCCGGGCCGCCGCTGGCCCTGGCCGCCACCAAGAAGGCCCTCAACGCCGCCACCCTCCTCCCCCTCGAGGACTCCCTCGAGCGCGAGCGCAGCGGCCAGAGCGTGCTGATGCGCACCGCCGACGTCGCCGAGGGCATGGCCGCCTTCTCCGAGCGCCGCCGCCCTGCCTTCCGCGGCGAGTAGGCACGAGCAGTCCGCGACTCCCCAATAAGTGCTTGACAGTCAGGAACGGCGAGGCGTCTACTACTGTCCAAGACTTCTTGGAGGGTGAGATGGCGGACGAGATCGCGGCGATGCGGGCCATCGCCCACCCGGTGCGGCTGCGGATCCTCTCGCTGCTGACCGGTACGGCGATGAGCGCGGCCGAGGTGGCGCGCGAGCTGGGCCTGACCCACGCCAACGCCAGCTACCACCTGCGGCTGCTGGCCGACGCCGACGAGCTGGTGGTCGACGGCGAGGAGAAGATCCGCGGGGGCGTGGCCAAGCGCTACCGCTACCCCCACGAGCGCGACCTGGTGCCGGGCGAGCCGGGGGCGCAGCGCAGGCCGGGCGCCCCCTCGCCGTACCTGCGCGCCCTGGGCAAGGAGCTCGAGCGCCGCAGCCGGTCGCGCGCGGCCTCCACCCCGAGCCTGAGCAGCGACCTGGAGGGCTGGGTCGACGAGGAGACCTGGGACGAGGTGCTCGAGCTGCTGGTGCGCGCCTCGCGCCTGGTGCACGAGCGCAACCGACCACCCCGCACCGAGGGCACCGTGCACATCAGCGCGACCGCGCTGGCCTTCCGGATGGACGACGGGACCGACGACGGGACCAACGACGGGGCAGACGACGAGGCCGGGCGATGAGCACCACCGGAGCGCTCGCGCCGCTGCGCGAGCGCAACTTCCGCCTCTACTTCTCCTCGCGCATCGTCAACCTGATGGGCGCCCTGATGGCGCCGGTCGCGCTGGCGTTCGCGGTGCTGCAGATCAGCGACTCCCCCACCGCGCTCGGGGTGGTGCTGGCCGCGCACAGCATCCCGATGGTCGTCTTCCTGCTCGTCGGGGGCGTGCTCGCCGACCGGTTCGGACGCACCCTGGTCATCCAGACCTCCAACGTCGTGGCCGGCCTCAGCCAGCTCGCCATCGCCACCCTCGTGATCACCGGCGAGGCCCAGATCTGGCACGTCGTGCTGCTGACCGCGGTCAACGGCGTCGCGGCCGCAGCGGCGCTGCCCGCGCTGGCCGGGGTGCTGCCCCAGCTGGTGCCGCGCGCCCAGCTGCAGCCGGCCAACGTGCTGGTCTCGATGGCCGGCGGCGGCCTGGCGGTCGTGGGCCCGACGGTGTCGAGCCTGCTGGTGGTCGGGGTCGGGCCCGGCTGGGCACTGGGGGTCGACGGGGTGACCTACCTGGGTGCTGCGGCACTGCTCTCGCGCATCCGCCTGCCCCGCCCGGTGCGCGCGGCCGGCTCGTCGGCCCTCGTCGACCTGCGCGAGGGGTGGACCTACTTCCGCACCACGCCGTGGCTGTGGGTGGTCGTGCTGGCCTTCAGCATGATCTGCGCGGTCCACCAGGGCGGCTTCTTCACCCTCGGTCCGGCCCTGGCCAAGGGCTCCGCGCTCGGCGAGCGCGGCTGGGGGCTCATCCTGTCGGCCGAGGCCCTCGGGCTGCTGGTGGCCGGGCTGGTGCTGCTGCGGGTGCGACTGGAGCGCCCCCTCTTCTGGGGCATGCTCGGCACGGCGGTGTACGGCGCCCCGCTCATCGCGCTCGGTCTCACCGACGACCTGGGCATCGCGCTGCTGGCCGCGCTCGGCGCCGGGGCCGGCATCGGCGTCTTCGAGCTGGCGTGGAACCTGGCGATGCAGGAGAACGTGCCGCCCGACATGTTGTCGCGGGCCTTCTCCTACGACGCGCTCGGGTCGTTCGCGGCGATCCCCCTGGGTCAGCTGCTGGCCGGACCGCTCGCGGTCGTCTTCGGGCTGCAGCGGGTGATGCTGGTGGCCGGCCTGCTGCTCACGGCGGTCGCCCTGCTGACCCTGCTCTCGCGCAGCGTCCGTGACCTGCCGCGTGAGCCGCAGGCGCAGGGCGCACCCGTGGCCCCCGCCTGAGGCGGACCCCCGGTCGCCCGCGTCAGCACCAGCGCTCCACCAGCGTTCGCAGCACCGTGGGGTTGCGGGTGGTGGCGACCGTGCCGAGCACCTTCTCGACGAGGTTATTGCTGAGCCGCGTGCCGTGCACGCCGTCGGCGCCGACGAGCAGGTGCACGGCGCGGCCGCCGAGGACCACGCGCTCCCCCTCGCCCGCCCGGGCCTGCAGGGCGGCGAGCGCCTCGGGTGCGGGCCGTTCGCGCAGCAGCGCGACGTAGTGGTGGCCGTCGTGCTCGATCGCCGTGGCGGCGGCGTCGACCTCGCGCAGCTCGTCGGGGGTGAGCACGAGCGTGGGGACCTCGAAGCCGCGGTCGGCCAGGAACGCCGCCGCCAGGGCGGCCTCGATGCGCGCCGCGGAGCGCATCGAGGTCTCCAGCCGTACGTTGCCGGTGTTGAGGTGGGTCAGCACGCCGGTGAAGCCGGCGCCCTCGACCGCGGCCACGACGTCGTCGCGCGGGAACTTCCGCCTGGCCCCGAGGTTGATGGCGCGCAGGAACGCGATGCGGGTGCTCATGCCCGCGATCCTGCCCGATGACCGCCCCGGGTCGGCAGCACTCAGCCGGACGTGGTGTTGACGGTGATCTTGGCGATGCCGACGAGCAGCTGGTCGGTGACGGCCTTGGTGCCGTAGGTGTCGTTGAGCAGCCCGGCGGCCACGTCGGAGATGAAGACCTTGGTGCCCTCGAGCACCGCGAACCTGCCGTCCTTGATGGTGGCGAGGTCCTTCAGCGTGCGTCCGTCGAGCCGGAAGAGGTAGGCGCTGGTGACCGCGGTCTGGCCGTTGACGGCCACGTCGCCGTACACCCGGGACACGCCGGGGTCGACGTTGAAGTTGCTCAGCCGCACGGTCGTGCCACCGGCGGCCAGGGTGAGCCCCGAGCCCTCGTGCTGCAGCTGGCCGATGACGTACGGCGAGACCTCGCCCGGCGTGAAGACCGAGACGTTGCCGCCGCTGATCGGGAAGACCAGCGAGCCCTTGGCCAGCTTGGCACCACCGGTCACGCCGGGGGTCAGGCCCAGCGAGCCGAGCGCGGCGGTGAAGCCCTTGTCGAGCTTGATGGCGGTGCTCTTGCCCTTGACGGCGGTGATCTCGGCGACGGGCTGCGGCGGTGCGTCGCTGGAGGCGTCGGCGTCGTCGCCGCAGGCCGACAGCGGCAGGGCGAGGGCGAGCACGGCAGCGCCGGCGGCGAGGCGGCGCAGAGGACGGGAGGGCGGGCGCAGGGCCATGACGGGATCCGTTCGGAGGGAGCAAGGGGGGACGGTGACAGTTCGTCACCGTCCCCCCTCCCGGATGGGTCGAGCCGCTCAGGCGGGCAGGTCGACCGTGATCTCCGCGATGCCGACGAGCAGCCCGGCCTTGACCGCGTCGGTGCCGAACGTGTCGTTCAGCAGCCCGGCGGCGGGCTCCGAGATCTTGACCTCGGTGCCCTCGAGGATCGCCTGGTCGCCCTGGACCTCGAGGGGGTTCAGCGTGCGCCCGTCGAGCTGGAAGAGGAACGCGCTCTCGACGGCGGTCTTGCCGTTGACCGACACGTCGCCGTAGACGCGGGAGACGCCCGGGTCGACGTTGAGGTTCTCGAGCTGCACCGTGGTCCCGCCGGCGCTCAGCGAGAGCCCGGAGGAGACGTGCTGCAGCTGGCCGATGACGTACGGCGACACGGTGCCCGGCTCGAAGACGGTCACGTTGCCGCCGGTGATCGGGAAGCTGAGCTCGGCGCCCTCGAGGGTCGCCTCCCCGATCGTGCCCGGCTGCAGCTCGAGCTGGGTCAGCGCGTCGAGGAAGCCCTGGTCGAGGGTGATCTGGGTGTCCTCACCGGTGAGGGACTCGATGGCCGCGACCGGCTCGGGAGCGCCGGCCTCGGAGGACTCGGAGGACTCGGAGCTGGTGGCGGCGGCAGCGGCGTCACCGGCGTCGTCCTCGGTGCCGCAGGCGCTGATCGGCAGGGCGACCAGCGCGGTCGCCGCGAGGCCCCCCACGACGCGACGGACGCGACGGGTGCCGGTGGTGCGGTGGGTGCTGGTGGTCGAGCGCATGGGTGCTCTCCCTGTCTGTGTCGAGACTATTGCTTCTTACACAAGGGGTTCGCGGCACCGGGTGGGACCGGATGGGTGCCGCGCGTGGTGATGCGGGTCACCATGCCTCGACGTCGAAGTCCATAGCCTTGCTATGTATTGTGGTTGTCGTGATCAACCACCCCGACGACCTCCGCGACCTCAGCAGCGACCTGGTGGTCCACGCGGCGCGCCTGGTGCGGCTGGTGCGCCTGCGCCACGACCTGACCGCCGGGTTCCGCACCCTGGCCCTGCTCGAGGAGCACGGCCCGCTGGGCGTGACCCGGCTGGCCGAGCTCGACCAGTGCTCCCAGCCGACCATGTCGAACGTCGTGACGGCGCTCGTCGAGCGCGGACAGGCCCTCAAGAGCGCGCACCCCGCCGACGCGCGCGCCAGCGTCGTCGAGCTCACCGACCCCGGCCGCCGCGCCCTCGCCGAGCAGCGGGCCCACCACGCCGCCTTCGTGGCCGACCTCGTCGCGGCCACCGACCACACGGCGCAGGACGTCGCCACCGCCGTCGCCGTCCTGCGCGACCTCACCGAGAAGGGACACCTGTGACCTCTGCCCCCGCCCCCACCTCCGCCGAGCAGCCGCCCGCGAGCGGCTCCATCCTGCGCCAGCCGCGAGCCGTCTGGGCGGTGGCCTTCGCCTGTGTGATCGCCTTCATGGGCATCGGCCTGGTCGACCCGATCCTCAAGGACATCGCCACCCAGCTGCAGGCCACGCCGAGCCAGGTCTCGCTGATGTTCACCAGCTACATGGCCGTGATGGGCGTGGCCATGCTCGTCACCGGCGCGGTCTCCAGCCGGATCGGCGCCAAGCGCACCCTGCTGGCGGGGCTCGCGCTGATCATCGTCTTCGCGGGGCTGGCCGGCGCCTCCGACACCGTCGGGCAGATCGTCGGGTTCCGCGCCGGCTGGGGCCTGGGCAACGCCCTCTTCGTCGCCACGGCGCTCTCGACCATCGTCTCGGCCGCGGCCGGGTCCACCGCCCAGGCCGTCATCCTCTTCGAGGCCGCGCTGGGCATCGGCATCGCCTCCGGGCCGCTGCTGGGCGGGCTGCTCGGCGAGCAGTCGTGGCGGGCCCCGTTCCTGGGCGTCTCGGCGCTGATGCTGGTGGCCCTGGTGGCCACCAGCATCTTCCTGCCGGCCACGCCGCCCACCGGGCGCCGCACCTCGCCGCTGGACCCGTTCCGGGCGCTGCGCCACCGACCTCTGCTGCTGATCGGGGTCACCTCGATCTTCTACAACATCGGCTTCTTCACCATCCTGGCCGCCGGCCCCTTCGCCCTGCCCGACGCCGGCATCCGCGAGATCGGCTGGGTGTTCTTCGCCTGGGGGCTGCTGCTCGCGGCCACGTCGGTCTTCGTCGCTCCCCTGCTGCAGCGTGCGGTCGGGACCGTGCCGGCGATCATCGCGATGCTGGCGCTCTTCGCCGCCGACCACGCCGTGCTGGCCCTCTTCACCTCCCACCCTGCGGTGGTCGTGGCGGCCATCGTCGCCTCGGGCGCGTTCATCGGCATCAACAACACCCTGATCACCGAGGCGGTGATGGGCGCGGCACCTGTCGAGCGCCCGGTGGCCTCCGCGGCGTACTCGTTCCTGCGCTTCACCGGCGGCGCCGTGGGCCCGTTCCTGGCGCTCAAGCTCGGCGAGGACGTCAGCCGGCACGCCCCCTTCGTCTTCGGCGCGGGCGCGGTCCTGGTGGGCGCCGTGCTGCTCGGCGTCGGGCGGCGCAGCCTCATGGGGCGTACGCCGCACGCCCCGGCGGGCTCGACCGCCGAGGCAGCGGCGGTGCTGGTGGGCGACCAGGCCTGAGCGGGGCGCTCAGAGGTTGCCGCGCAGCTCCTGCTCGCGCTCGATCGCCTGGAAGAGCGCCTTGAAGTTGCCCTTGCCGAAGCCGAGCGAGCCGTGCCGCTCGATGAGCTCGTAGAAGACCGTCGGCCGGTCGCCGATCGGCTTGGTGAAGATCTGCAGGAGGTAGCCGTCCTCGTCGCGGTCGACCAGGATGCCGCGCTTCTTCAGCTCCTCGATCGGCACCCGCACCTCGCCGATCCGCTCACGCAGGGCCGGGTCGTCGTAGTAGGAGTCGGGCGTGTCGAGAAAGGCGATCCCGTTGGCGCGCAGGATGTCGACCGAGCGCAGGATGTCGCCGGTGGCCAGCGCGATGTGCTGGCAGCCGGCGCCGTCGTAGAACTCCAGGTACTCGTCGATCTGCGACTTCTTCTTCGCGATCGCCGGCTCGTTGAGGGGGAACTTCACGCGGTGGTTGCCGCTGGCCACGACCTTCGACATCAGCGCGGAGTAGTCGGTGGCGATGTCGTCGCCGATGAACTCGGCCATGTTCGTGAAGCCCATGACCTTGTTGTAGAAGGTGACCCACTCGTCCATCCGGCCGAGCTCGACGTTGCCGACGCAGTGGTCGACGGCCTGGAAGAGCCGGCGCGGGTGGCCCTCGCGGCGCGTCACCGCGGTCGTGCGCGCCTCGAAACCGGGCAGGTAGGGGCCGGTGTAGCGCGAGCGGTCGACCAGGCTGTGGCGGGTCTCGCCGTACGTCGCGATGGCCGCCATCCGCACGGTGCCGTGCTCGTCGGAGATGTCGTAGGGCTCGTCGAGGATGGTCGCGCCGACCGAGCGGGCGTGCTCGATGCAGCGGTCGACGTCGGGCACCTCGAGGGCCAGGTCGACGACGCCGTCGCCGTGCTTGCGGTGGTGCTCGAGCAGCGGGCTGTCGGGAGTGACGCCGCCGGCGAAGACGAAGCGGGCGCTGCCCGAGCGCAGCACGTAGACCTTGGCCTCGCGCAGCCCGTTCTCGGGGCCGCGGTAGGCCTCGAGGTCCATCCCGAGGGCCAGCTGGTAGAAGGTCGCGGTCTGGGTGGCGTTGCCCACCACGAAGCACACGGCGTCCATCGCGGTGACCGGGAACGGGTCGCTGCTGGCGTCGTACTCGACCAGGCCGACCAGCTGGCGCAGCTGGTCGAGGGTCAGGTCGGCCTTGAGCTCGTCCTCGGTGAGGGCGCCGCCGGTGGTGGGGGTCTCGTGCGTGGTGGTCATGGGCTCAGCGTGGCCAGGCAGGACAGAGTGTGCAACAGTACGCCGACACGCTGGTCAGGTTGCACAGTCAGGAGTCGCCACGTGGACGGTCTGGACGTCAGGTTGATCGACCTCTTCAGCGCGGAGCCGCGCATCGGCGTGCTCGAGGCGTCGCGTCGGCTCGGCGTCGCCCGGGGCACCGTGCAGGCGCGGCTCGACAGGCTGGTCGAGCGCGGGGTGGTGACCGGGTGGGGCCCGGACCTCTCCCCCGCCGCGCTGGGCTACCCCGTCACCGCCTTCCTGACCCTCGAGATCCGCCAGGACGTCGGCACCCCGGTCGCCGGCGAGGCACCGGGCGCCAGCGGCCACGACCTGGTCGGCGAGCACCTCGCCCGGATCGCCGAGGTGCTGGAGGTGCACACCATCACCGGGGCCGGCGACCTGTTCGCGCGAGTGGTGGCCTGCTCCAACGCCGACCTGCAGCGCGTCATCGACCGGGTGCTGGCGCACCCCGCGATCACCCGGTCCTCCACGGTCATCGCGCTGGCCACCCAGGTCGGCTACCGCACCCTGCCGCTGGCCCGGGTGGCGGCCGCGGCGGGAGGCTGACCGGGGCGGCGGCCTCAGCCCTCGCGCCCCGAGAGGAGGGCCGCGACCTCGTCGGCGGCGGCGATGACCGCCTGGCTGACCGCCCGTTCGTCGAGGCTGCCGAGAGTGACGATGCCGACGCTGGCCTCGAGCCCGTCGACGTCGCGCACGGGCGCGGCCAGGCCGCGCGCGCCGGTCTGCAGCTCCCCCTCCGTCACCGAGTACGCCGCTCCCGCGCGCCCCCGGCGCGCCAGCAGCACGGCCCGGCCCGCGGCGCCCTGGGCCAGCGGGTGGCGGGTGCCGACGCGGTAGCCGACGTGGAAGTCGGTCCACGACGGCTCCACCACGGCGACGGCGAGCGCCTCAGCCCCCTCGGCGACGGTCAGGTGGGCGGTGCAGCCCACGGTCTCGGCCAGGCGGCGCAGCACCGGCCCGGCCAGGTCGCGCAGCACCGGCTGCACGGCCGAGGCCAGGTGCAGCACGCCGAGCCCGACGTGCAGGCGGCCGCGGGCGTCGCGGCGTACGAGCGTGTGCTGCTCGAGGGTGGCCACGAGCCGGTAGACCACGGTGCGGTTGACCCCCAGCTTGGCGGCCAGCTCGGTGACGGTGAGCCCACCGGCCGAGCCGGCGAGCGTCTCGAGGACCAGCAGCCCGCGGTCGAGGGTCTGGGAGGTCTCGGCCGGCACGGGTGGAGTCTAGGGCGCCCTCCGCGCCATCCGCGCGCCCCTCGGCTCAGGTGGCGGCGAAGATCATGCAGGTCGAGGTGGCGTGCGCGACCAGGCGCCCGGCCCCGTCGAGCAGGTCGGCGCTCGCCAGGGCGGTGCGCCGCCCGCGCTGCAGCACCCGGCCGGTGGCGGTCAGGCGCCCGGAGTCGACGGTGACCGCCCGCAGGAACTTCACGTTCAGGTCGAGCGAGGTGTACCCCTCGCCGACGGCCAGGGTGGTGTGCACCGAGCAGGCGGCGGCGGTGTCGAGCAGGGTGGAGATCACGCCGCCGTGCACGGTGCCCAGCGGGTTGTAGTGCCGCTGCTCGGGCTCGAGGTCGACGCTGACCGAGCCCTCCGCGACGCGGAAGCCGATCATGCCCAAGGTCTGCGAGATCGGCGCCGGCGGGATCCGCCCCTCGCTCATCGCCACCAGCTGCTGGTGACCGTCCATCGCCGCCAGGGCGTCGAGGTCGAGGGGCTCCACGGGCTGGGTCTGTGTCATGGACCCAGGGTGGTCCTCGGCGCTAGGTCTGTCAAACAGACCCAGATCGTCCTAGGGTGGACGGGTGAGCCAGGGCACCGACGAGACCACCGACCGCCAGGTCCCGCCCCCCGCCTCCCCCGCCGCACTGGCCTACTCCACCGAGAACTGCACCCTGGGCCGGACCATGGCGGTGCTCGGCGAGCGCTGGTGCGTCGTGGTGCTGCGCGAGGTCGTCAACGGGGTGCGACGCTTCGACGACATCCGCCGGCACAGCGGCATCCCCCGCCAGGTGCTCAGCGACCGGCTCTCGACACTGGTCGACCAGGACCTGCTGCGCCGCGAGCCCTACCGGGTACCCGGCGGCCGCGAGCGTCACGAGTACCGCCTCACCACCAAGGGTCGCGACCTCTACCCGGCACTCGTGGCCCTGTCAGCCTGGGGCGACCGCTACCTGGCCGACCCCGAAGGACCGCCGGTCGAGTTCGCCCACCGCGACTGCGGCGCCCGCGTGCGCGCCGTCCTCGAGTGCGAGCAGGGCCACCGGCTCGACACCCCCCACGAGGTCGTGCCGCGTCCCGGACCGGGTGTGCGGCCCTTCGCCGGCTGACCCGGCCCGCAGACGGCGTACGCCGCTCCCGACGGGTCCTCAGCCCGACTTGCGGGCCGCCCACTCGCGCACCCGGTCGATGCGCGCGCGCAGCTGCTCGGCGTTGGCGATCGCCGCGGCCGGTCCGCCGCACTCCTTGCGCAGCGCGGCGTGGGTGATGCCGTGGGCCTGGCCGGTGCGGTGGAACCACGCGGCCACCAGTCCGTTGAGCTCGCGGCGCAGCACGGCCAGCTGCTCGTGGGTGGAGACCTGCTCCACGCTGGGGGCCGGCGTCGCGGCCGCGGGGGCGGGCTTCTGCTTGCGGGCGCGGTCGGACTGGCGCTGGCGCAGCAGGTCGCGCATCTGGCCGGGCTCGAGGAGGCCGGGGATGCCGAGGAAGTCCATCTCCTCCTCGGAGCCGACCTGCACCTCCCCCTCGTGGCCGAAGGTGGCGCCGTCGTAGAGCACGTGGTCGAATCGCGCCTCGGAGCCGATCGCCTCGAAGGAGAGCGACTGCTCCTCCGAGGAGGCCGACTCGCTGGCGTTGGCCTGGGCCAGCAGGTCGTCCTCGGCGGCGAAGATGTCGTCCTCGTCGGTGACCTTGCGGCCCAGCACGTGGTCGCGCTCGACCTCCATCTCGGAGGCGAAGGAGAGCAGCCGCGGCACCGAGGGCAGGAAGATCGAGGCGATCTCGCCGCGGGTCCGGGCCCGCACGAAGCGCCCGACCGCCTGGGCGAAGAAGAGCGGGGTCGAGGTGGTCGTGGCCCACACGCCGACGGCCAGGCGGGGCACGTCGACGCCCTCGGAGACCATCCGCACCGCGACCATCCAGCGCGAGTCGTCGGCGGCGAAGGCGCTGATCTTCTTCGAGGCGGCCTTCTCGTCGGAGAGCACCACCGTGGCGGCCTCGCCGGTGATCTTGCGCAGCGTCTTGGCGTAGGAGCGGGCGCTGTCCTGGTCGGTGGCGATCACCAGGCCACCGGCGTCGGGGACGTGGCGGCGCACCTCGGAGAGCCGCTTGTCGGCCGCGGCGAGCACCGAGGGGATCCACGAGCCCTCGGGGTCGAGCGCGGTGCGCAGCGCCTGGTTGGTCAGGTCCTTGGTCAGCGGCTCGCCCAGGCGCGCGGCGACCTCGTCGCCGGCGCGGGTGCGCCAGCTCATCTCCCCCGAGTAGGCCAGGAACAGCACCGGGCGCACCACGTGGTCGGCCAGGGCGTGGGAGTAGCCGTAGGTGAAGTCGGCCGCGGAGCGCGGGATGCCGTCGGGACCGGGGGCGTAGCTGACGAACGGGATGGGGTTGACGTCGGAGCGGAACGGCGTGCCGGTCAGGGCCAGGCGCCGCGCGGCGGGCTCGAAGGCCTCGCGCACGCCCTCGCCCCACGAGAGCGCGTCACCGGCGTGGTGCACCTCGTCGAGGATGACCAGCGTCTTGAACCGCTCGGTGCGGATCCGCATCGCCAGCGGGTTGACCGCCACACCGGCGTACGTCACCGCGATGCCGACGTAGTCCTGCGAGGTGCGGCCCTTGCCGGCGGCGTACGTCGGGTCGATGGGGATGCCGGCGCGCTCCGCGGCCTGCGCCCACTGGGTCTTGAGGTGCTCGGTCGGCGCCACGACCGTGACCCGGTCGATGAGCCGGCGCCCGAGCAGCTCGGCGGCCACCGAGAGCGCGAAGGTGGTCTTGCCGGCACCGGGCGTGGCCACGGCGAGGAAGTCGCGGGGCTGCTCGGAGAAGTACTTCTCCATCGCCGCCTGCTGCCAGGCACGCAGCAGGGGGGCCGTGCCCCACGCGGCGCGCTCGGGCCAGGCGGGGGGCAGCGCGGGCGTCAGCGAGGGGCCGGACCCGTCGTCGAGGGGAAGGTCCGGCTGGTGGGAACCCGTCACGCGTCGGAACCGCCAGAGCCGCCGGAGCCGCCGTCGTTGAAGGAGTCCCAGACTTCCTTGCAGTCGGGGCAGACCGGGAACTTCTCCGGGGAGCGGCTGGGCACCCAGACCTTGCCGCACAGGGCGATGACGGGCGTGCCCATCACCATCGCCTCGGTCAGCTTGTCCTTGTCGACGTAGTGCGAGAAGCGCTCGTGGTCACCATCGTCGGTCGGGACCGTGCGACGGTCCTCGCGGACGTCCTCCTCGACGGCGGTGCCGGTCCCGAATCCGAAGCTGCTCACGAGAGACCACCCTACGCGAGAAGGTCGTTCAGTTCAGGTCGGGATCGGCCGGGCGGGTGGAGTGCCAGGCCAGCTCGCCGGGCTGGCGGCGCATCACCTCGCGGCGCAGCTCGGTGGTCTCCTCGCGGAACACGTCGTCGTCGTGCGCGGGCACGACGTACCAGCTGCCCTCGGCGATCTCGTTGGCGAGCTGGCCGGCGCCCCAGCCGGCGTACCCCGCGAAGATCCGCAGCGCGTCGAGGTGCCCGGCGAGCTGCTCGACGGGTGTGTCGAGGTCGACCAGGCCCAGGGTCGGAGTCAGCGGCCGGTAGCCGGGCGCGGCGACCGGCTCGGCGCCCGGCGCGGCACCGGCCAGGTGGGCCACCGCCAGCGCACCCTCGGTGCTGACCGGTCCGCCCTGGAAGAGCACGTCGGGCTCGGCGACCACCGGGCTCCAGTCGGCCAGCACCTCCGCGACCGGCACCGGGGTCGGCCGGTTGAGCACGACCCCGAGCGCACCCTCGTCGTCGGCGTCGAGCAGCAGGATCACGGTGTCGGCGAAGTTGGGGTCCAGCAGCGCCGGGCTGGCCACCAGCAGCATCCCGGCGCGCACCTCGCTCGACATGGCCCCATCATGGCCGAGCAGTCACTTCTGCACCATCGACCAGTCAGTTTCGCACCACCGACCAGTCGCTTGCGAACCGAGTAGATCGTCTCGAAAAAAGTTTCGATCTGCCTGTGGAAAACGGCTTCTGACCTGGTGCTTTGTCGGTGGGCCCTGAGATACTTTACTCATGGCCACCACCGCGACGCACCCCATCAACGGGGCGCTCGCGCGCATGCACTCGCTGCTCGACGAGCTCGCCGAGACTCCGCTGTGGTCGATGAGCCAGGCCGAGACCGCGGAGGCGCTGGTCGACTTCTCGCAGCTCGAGGCGAGGGTGGTCGAGCTGAAGTCGCGGACCCTCGCCCACGCCGAGACGGTGGCGGTGGCGGAGACGAATGCGTCGCCGTCGGTGGCGGTGTGGCACTCCAACGCGACGCGGTCGACGAAGCGGGAGTCGTTCCGCCAGGTCCGCCTGGCTGAGGGGCTCGTCCGCTACGACGTGGTGCGGGAGGCACTGGGGCGTGGCGAGGTGGTCGCGGAGCAGGCGTCGGTGATCTGCACGGCGCTCGATGAGCTGCCCGACGACCTGGACGCCGGTGTGTTGGAGCAGGCGGCGAAGGCGCTGGTGGCGTTCGCGGAGGTCCACGACGCCAAGGCGCTGCGGGTGCTGGGTCGACGCATCCTCGAAGTCGTGGCACCCGAGGTCGCGGAGGCATGGGAGGCCGAACAGCTCGACCGCGAGGAGCGCGAGGCGGAGAAGTCGGCGGTGTTCCGGATGCGCGAGGACGGGCACGGCCGGATCAAGGGCTCGTTCACGGTGCCGCTGCTGGCCGGTCAGATGCTGGAGCGGGCGCTGCTGGCGTTCGCCGCACCGAAGCACCAGATCGCGAACCGCACCGCCGACGGTGCGGACGAACAGGGTGAGCACGAGGAGCAGGCGCCGGTGCCGGTACGCCGCCCCACCGCGCAGCGGCTCGGTGCCGCGTTCGTCGAGCTCATCGAAAGGCTCGACCCCAAGGAACTACCCAAGGCAGGTGGCGTGAACGCCACCGTCGTGGTGACCATGACCCTCGACTCCCTCAAGGACGGCCTGGCGGCCGCCACCCTCGACACCGGTGACCGGATCAGCGCCGCCACCGCGAGGCGGCTGGCCTGTGAGGCGGGCGTCGTCCCTGTCGTGCTGGGCGGCAAGAGTCAGCCGCTCGACGTGGGACGTGCGAAGCGGTACTTCACCCCGGCCCAGCGGGTCGCGATGGGTATCCGTGACGGCGGCTGCACCGCCCGTGGCTGTGACGCCCCTCCGGCGATGTGTCACGCCCACCACGACGACCCGTGGTCGTGCCACGGCCACACCGACCTCGACCGCGGACGACTCCTATGCCCCTACCACCACCGCCGCATTCATGACCCGGAGTACGAGAGCGACGTCGGGGCTGACAACCAGGTCACTTTCCACCGACGAACCTAGGAGCACTCCGCTCCCGGCCCCGCTGCTCGATCACCGGCGCTGCCGCGCGCCCGTTGGTTGAGGAGGTTGCGCAGCAACCATCTCGAAACCCGGTGAGCCCATGGCGTACGGCGAGTGGTTGCGGCGAGCGGGCACCTCACCGGGTCTCGGCGTCGCTCGTCACTGGCGCTCCTCCCTGCTCGACCAACGGCGGTGGTCACAGCCGTTGGTTGAGGAGGTTGCGCAGCAACCGTCTCGAAACCCGGTGAGTCCATGGCGTACGGCGGGTGGTTGCGGTGGGCGGGCACCTCACGGGGTCTCGGCGTCGCCCGTCGCTGGCGCTCCCTGCTGCTCGACCAACGGCGGCCCGCCGTTGGTTGAGGAGGTTGCGCAGCAACCGTCTCGAAACCCGGTGACCCCATGGCGTACGGCGGATGGTGGCGGTGGGCGGGCCACTTACGGGGTCTCGGCGTCGCTCGTCGCTGGCGCTCTGTCGCGTGCCGGGTCTGATGGAGGCTCTCATTCCACGGAAGGATGAGAGTCATGGCAGCACCGAGGAAGTATCCCGAGGAGCTTCGGGAGCGTGCAATCAGGATGGCGGTCGATCTGCGGCGTGACCCGGCGACCAGGACCGGCGCACTGAAGCGGGTCGGCGATCAGCTGGGGATCAACGCTGAGACGTTGCGCAACTGGGTCTCCCAGGCCGAGGTCGACGAGGGCCACCGTCCCGGCGTCAGCAGCACCGAGGCGCAGCGCATCGCCGAGCTCGAGCGTGAGGTCAAGGAGCTACGGCGGGCCAACGAGATCTTGCGGACGGCCTCGGCTTTTTTCGCCGCGGCGGAGCTCGACCGCAAGCTGAAGTGACCACGGCGGTGCTGGTCGAGTACATCGACCAGCACCGGGCGAGGTTCGGGGTCGAGCCGATCTGCACCGTCCTACGCAAGGCAGGGATGCAGATCGCCCCGAGCACCTACTACGCCGCGAAGTCCCGGCCGCCCTCGGCACGCGCTGTCGCCGACGCGCAGCGCCTGGAGGTGATCCGGCAGGTCCACACCGACAACTACGGCGTCTACGGGGTCCGCAAGATGCACGCCGAGCTCAACCGGCGCGGTCACCGTATCGCCAGGTGCACCGTGCACCGGCTGATGCGCGCCGAGGGGCTGCGCGGGATCAGCAGAGCCAAAGGGCCGCGCACCACGATCCCCGGCACCGGCCCGGATGCCCGCCCGGACCTGCTGGACCGCGACTTCAGGGCACCTGCACCGAATCGTGTCTGGGTCGCGGACATCACCTACTGCCGCACCTTCGCCGGCTGGGTCTACGCCGCGTTCGTCATCGACGTCTACTCCCGCCGAGTGGTGGGCTGGCAGCTGTCGAAGAGCCTGCGCACCGACCTGGCGCTGGACGCTCTCGAGATGGGGCTGTGGACCCGCGAGCACGCCGGCCAGGACACCACCGGCGTCATCGCCCACAGCGACAAGGGCGTTCAATACCTCGCGGTTCGCTACACCCAGCGCCTGGCCGAGGCCGGCGCCGTCGCATCCGTCGGATCAACTGGTGACAGCTACGACAACGCCCTGGCCGAGGCGTTCAACTCGCTGTTCAAGGCCGAGCTGATCCGCAACAAGGGCCCCTGGAAGAACATCGACGACCTCGAGATCGCCGTCGCCGAGTACATCGACTGGTTCAACCACCGACGCCTGCACGGCGAGATCGGACTCGTCCCACCCGTCGAGTTCGAGGAAGAGCACTACCGGCACAACCCCGCGCCGACTACCGTCGACGCGTCACTTCAGAGCCTCCACTGAACCCGGCACGCGACACTCCCTGCTGCTCGACCAACGGCGGCCCGCCGTTGGTTGAGGAGGTTGCGCAGCAACCGTCTCGAAACCCGGCGACCCCACGGCGTACGGCGGGTGGTTGCGGTGGGCGGGCACCTCGCGGGGTCTCGGCGTCGCTCGTCGCTGGCGCTCCTCACTGCTCGACCAACGGCGGCCCGCCGTTGGTTGAGGAGGTTGCGCAGCAACCGTCTCGAAACCCGGCGACACCACGGCGTACGGCGGGTGGTTGCGGTGGGCGGGCACCTCGCGGGGTCTCGGCGTCGCTCGTCGCTGGCGCTCCTCACTGCTCGACCAACGGTGCGCACTCGTCGCCGGCGCTCCTCCCTGCTCGACCTACGGTGCGCGCTCCTCGCTGGTCGACAACAGGCCACAGCCAGGAAGGGGACAGCCCCCGGCGGCGCGTCAGGGAGGGAGGGAGACGCGCCGACGGGGACCGTCGGACGGCCCGGTGGGAGGACCGGGCCGGATCGGGGTCGACTCAGGCGGCGAGCGCCGCTCGGAGCCGGTGCAGCAGGGTAGGACGCTCGGGCTGCAGGCGGACCGGCTGGGGGTGCCAGTCGGCGCGGGCGGCGGCCTCGAGACGGGCACCGACCCGGGCGGCGCCCGCGTCGCTGGCGCTGGCACGTCCGGCCATCACCGCCAGGAAGGCCCGCTCCTTGACCTCCGCGCGGGTCATCGCGGCGGCCATCTCGTCGTCGAGGGGGTGCTCGCGGTGCTGGTCGACGATCGCCCGCACACCGGGCAGCTCGTCGGCCGTGGCGCGCCACGCGGCGATGACGGCCCGTTCGAGGTCCATCGGGTCCTCGACCAGCTCGCGCTCGATGCGGCCGGCGAGGCGGGTGTGCCAGCGCAGCTGCAGCGCACCGAGCAGGTCGAGCTCGGAGCCGAAGGCCTCGGAGACGCC
The DNA here is from genome assembly GCF_016907435.1 of Nocardioides salarius. Taxonomy (NCBI): domain Bacteria; kingdom Bacillati; phylum Actinomycetota; class Actinomycetes; order Propionibacteriales; family Nocardioidaceae; genus Nocardioides; species Nocardioides salarius. The sequence continues at coordinate 1,017,388 of NZ_JAFBBZ010000001.1, forward strand.
CTCGAGGTCCATCGGCAGGCGGCCGTCGCGTCGGAGATCGGCGCTGGCGATCACACGGCGGAGGGTCTCCCCGCGGTGGCGATACGAGTTCCAGGTCATGGCTTCTCCTGTGTCGGTCAAGGTTCACATACCTTGAGTACGTACCGAGAGTACGGACCCGTACCGTCGGTATGCAACGGCCCGAGGGGTGGCAGCGCCGTGATCCTGACCACCGCACCGGCACGCCGACGTGACGGTCGGCACAGGCGGGTCCCTAGAGTGGTGCCATGCCGAAGTCCTCCGTCCACAAGCTGGTGCCGAAGGTGCCCAGCGTGCCCGGGGTGGGGGGCACCCGCCGCCAGCAGTACTCCGCCTCGACCAAGCGCGCCCTCGTGGACGTCGCCGAGGAGCTCTTCACCGAGCACGGCTACGCGGGCACCTCCCTCGACGCCATCGTCGGGGGCGCCGAGGTCACCAAGGGCGCGCTCTACCACCACTTCTCCGGCAAGCAGGCGCTCTTCGAGGCCGTCTTCGAGCGGGTCGAGGCCGAGGCCTCGCGCGCCATCCAGAAGGCCCTGAAGGAGAACCGCGACCCGTGGACCAAGGCCCGCGCCGGCCTCGAGGCCTTCCTCGTGGTCGTCCAGGACCCGACGTACCGGCGCATCGTGATCCAGGAGGGTCCCTCGGTGCTGGGCTACGAGCGCTTCCGCGAGCAGGAGGAGCGCTCCACCTTCGCCAACGTGCTCGACATCGTGCGCGCGGTGCTGCACGCCGGGCCCTGGGACCTCGACGAGGACATGCAGCAGACCTTCGCCCGGATCTTCTTCGGTGCGATGTCGTCGGCGGGCGAGGCCGTGGCCGGCTCGGACGACGCGATCGCGGCCGCTGCCCGGGTCGAGACCGCGATCGGCTTCATCATCAGCGGCTTCCAGGCCCTGGCCGACGCCGGGGTCGAGCTGCCCGAGCCGCCCGAGCAGTCCCGCTGATCCGGCCGGCCCGCCCACTGGCCGGGCTCAGCGCGAGAAGCTGACCGCCCCGCTCGCCGCGGGCACCAGCTCGACCCAGGTGCGCCCGGCAGGGACCGTCAGCCGCTTGCCGCCCACCTTCAGCGCCAGCGGCGCCTCGAGCGTGGCCTTCGACCACTGTCCGCGCACCATCCGGCCGTCGTGGAAGAGCAGCGCCTCGCCCTTGCCCTCGAGCTTGGTCTCGGGCACCGGGTTGCCGGCCGGGTCGCGGTAGCCGGCGTCGCCGACCTGCACCCGCAGCACCAGCACCGTGTCGGCCGGGAACCGGTCGTCGGCGGCGGCGAACGAGTTGGTGTTGGTCCAGCCCTTCGGACCGTGGCTCCAGCTCGTGGTGTGGCTGCCGAAGTCGGCCGACAGCGACGTGGCCGGCTTGCCCTTCGGCAGGTCCTCCGCCTCGCCCCAGGGCAGGTAGTCGTCGGGCCGCTCCTCGGGGCCCACGACCAGGGTGGTGGTGGCCTCGAGGTCGGTGAAGAGGTTGTACGGCGCCGAGCGGGCGTTGTCGCGGAAGAAGCCCTTGGAGCCCTCGGAGAAGAAGGTGATGCCGGCGCCGCGCACCCGCTGCAGGGTGACCGGGGCCGCGCCGCTGGTCACCACGGCGGCGTCGGCCGGCGCGACGATGCCGATGTCGCTGGCGCGCATCGAGCGCACCGGACCCACGGTGCCGGGGATGTCGGAGTAGTAGAAGGCCGCGAGCCGGGTGACCCCGCCCTCGACGAGCTCCTCGACGACCAGGTCGGCGGAGCCGAGCCCGCGCTGGGGCGCGCTCGAGGGCGTGTTGTCCATCTTGACCACCATCACGGGGTGGTCCCGGGCGGCCGACTGCGACCCGGTGACCGACAGCCCGGTCAGCGGCCAGGTGGCGTCGAGCGTCGCGCCCTTGCTCACCTTCTGGCCGTCGGGGCCCTCGGCGGCCGGTTCGTCGCCCCCGCCCCCGTCGTCGGAGGAGCAGGCCGCCAGCGCCAGGCTCGCCACCAGGGCGAGCGCACCGACCCGGAGGGGACGGCGTCGCCCGTGGTGCGGGCGGCGGGGCGGCCGGGCGAGGCTGGTGCGGGCTGGGCGCACGGTGGCTCCGATCAGGGGGACGGCGGGGGTGGGGGCGACGGGGGGCGGCGCGGCTCAGCCGAGCTTGGCGCCGCCGTCGACGTACAGGGTCTGGCCAGTGATGTACGACGCCTCGTCGCTGGCCAGGAAGGCCACGGCCGCGGCGATGTCCTCGGGGAAGCCGACCCGCTTGACCGGGTTGGCCTCGGCCGAGAGGGCGCGGAACTCGTCGACGTCCATCTTGAGCCGGGCCGCGGTGGCGTCGGTCATCTCGGTGGCGATGAAACCGGGCGCGACGGCGTTGGCGTTGATACCGAAGGGGCCCAGCTCGATGCCCAGGGTGCGGGTGAAGCCCTGGATGCCCATCTTGGCCGCGGAGTAGTTGGCCTGGCCGCGGTTGCCCAGCGCCGAGACGCTGGAGATGTTCACGATCTTGCCGTACTTCTGCTCCACGAAGTGCTTCTGGGCGGCCTTCGTCATCAAGAACGCGCCCTTGAGGTGCACGCCCATCACGAGGTCCCAGTCGTCCTCGGTCATCTTGAACAGCAGGTTGTCGCGGGTGATGCCGGCGTTGTTGACCACCACGTGGATGCCGCCGAGCTCCTCGACGACCCGGGTGACCGCGGCCTCCACCGACTCGCCGTTGCTGACGTCGGCACCGATGCCGGCGGCCTTGGCGCCGTCGACGAGGGGCAGGCGGCCCGCGGCCTCGGAGGCAGCGGCCTCGTCGAGGTCGACGATGGCGACCGAGGCGCCCTCCTCGGCGAAACGGGTGGCGGTGCCGAAGCCGATGCCCCGCGCTCCCCCGGTGACCACGACGACGCGTCCGTCGAAACGACCCATCTGCTACCCAACTCCTTCGAAAGTCTGCGGTGCGCGCAGGGCGCGCTCGCGCGGTGCGGTCACCGCGCCGTCTGCACGATAGCCGCGACTCATCCCAGCGCCGCGCGCAGCCTCGCGGCGTACGCCGCCCGCTCGCCGTCGGCGTACTTCTGCCGCGGCCAGAAGAACCCGCGCAGCCCGTCGCCCTTGGTGCGCGGCACCACGTGCAGGTGCAGGTGGGGCACCGACTGGCTGACCGTGTTGTTGACCGCGACGAAGCTGCCCTGCGCGCCGAGCTCGTCGACGACCGCCCCGGCGATGCGCTGGGCGGCGGCCAGGAAGGGGTCGCGCAGCCGGGCCGGCAGGTCGGGCAGGGTCACGACGTGCTCGCGGGGCACCAGCAGCACGTGACCCTTGAAGACCGGGCGCTGGTCGAGGAAGCCGACCAGGTCGTCGGTCTCGAGGACCAGGTCGGCCTCCAGGTCGCCGGCCACGACGCGGCAGAAGACGCACTCGCTCATGGGCGGCAGGCTAGCCCCGGCCGCCCCCGGCTCAGTGGCACACCTCGTGGTCGCAGACCGGCGGCAGGTGGGGCCGGTCGCCGCGACCAGCGGTGCGCCCGCCCCCGGCGGGGGCGTCGAAGTGGTGGGCGTCGGCGGTGCCGTAGGTCCAGCGCACCCCGTGCCCGCGCATCAGCGACACCACCGCGTGCGAGCCCGAGCGCCAGGCGACCCTGGGGTGGCTGCGCCCGACCCACCAGCCGGTGGGCAGCCAGCCCCCGGAGGTCCGGTAGGGGTTCTCCCACGGGTTCACGTCGAGCGAGCGTCCCCACGAGTGCGGCGAGCGCACCCCGGGACGGCCCACCACCTGGCGGCAGTTGAACGCCGAGGTGTTGCCGGCGGCCATGGAGGCGTGGTCGTCGGCGCCCTTGAGCCGCTTCGACCAGCCGAACCGGTCGACGCGGTACATCGAGCGGATCGGCAGCTCGCGGGCGTACATGTCGGCCAGGGCACGGCTCATCCGGCCCACGGCGTCGGCGTGCGCGACCAGCTCGCCGCGGTAGCGGTAGCCGTCGTAGCCCCAGTAGTTGATGCGCAACAGCCGCAACGAGGCGCGGCCCACGGGGCAGCCGGCGTGCCAGCTGCGACCGGTCATCTGCTTCCAGACCCCGCCCGGGATCCGCGAGACCTTCGCGTTCGCCCCCTCCCCCACCGCTCGCGGCTGCGCGGGCAGCGAGCGGCGCGGGCGCGGGGCGCCCTTCGGCAGCGCCACCGGCGTGCCGGGCGGGCGGTTGTCGAGGCGGTGCACGGTGCTCGTGCCGCTGTCCAGCCAGGGGCGGCGGGTGACCCGTGCCCGGTAGCGGGTGTCCTCGCGCGGGGCGACCCTGGTCGCGGCCCGCCCGCGCTGGTCGAGGCGCAGCCGCTCCTCCTCGACCCAGCGGCGCCCGGCCCGGCGCTCCAGCCGCACCGGTCCCTCGACGGGCTCACCCGCCCCGGTGGTGACCCGCACGCGCAACCGCACCGACTGCTCGTCGACCACGCTGCCCGGCCCGTTGAGCCGCACCTCGGCGTTGCGGCGGCGCAGCCGCAGGCGCACCAGCCCGGTGCTGGAGGGTGCGTGGGTCTCGTCGCCCTCGTACGACGCCCGCACCCGGTTGTCCTTGGGCGCTCGGGCGGCCTCGACCTCGGCGGTCGCGCTCCCGGTGTCGTCGGTCGGGCCGGCCGGCACCTCGCTCCACACGCCGTCGCGGCGCCGCTCGAGCCGCAGCGCCGCACCGGCGACCGGCTCACCGGCCTCGTCGGTGAGCAGCAGGCGCACCGGCACCCGGCTGCCGGCGTACCGGGCGGGCGCCTCGGCGGTGAGCACCGTGGCGACGGGCTCCGGCGCGGGATCGGGCCCGGGACCCGGGTCGGGGTCGGCGGCCGCGGGGCCGGCGGCGGGCAGCACCAGCGCCAGGGCGAGCACCAGGGCCGGCAGCAGCCGGTGCGGCCGGTGACGGTGGCGCAGGTGGCCGGAGCGGGAGTGGCCGAGGAGGGAGTGGACAGGGCGGCGGGGGGATCGTGCTGGTCCGAGAGGCACCCGCACAGTGTGCCCCCTGGGGGCCCGGCGCCGCGCCATGCTCAGCTCATGTCGCTGAAGCGTTCCACGTCCTGGCGGGAGCCGGACACGACGATCACGTCGCCGGCCGCCAGCACCGTCTCGGGGGTCGCGTAGGTGAAGGCCGCGCCGGGGCTCTTGACCCCGACGACGGTCACCCCCCAGCGGCGGCGTACGTCGGACTCGGCCAGCGAGGTGCCGTGCATGGCGGCCGGCGGGCTGGTCTTGACCATGGCGTAGCCCTCGTCGATCTCGATGTAGTCGAGCATCCGCCCGCGCACGAGGTGGGCGACCCGCTTGCCCATGTCGTGCTCGGGACGCACCACGTGGTGCACCCCGATCTGGGTCAGGATGCGGGCGTGCGCCTGGCTGATCGCCTTCGCCCAGACCATCGGCACGCCCAGGTTGAGCGCGACCGAGGCCGAGAGGATGCTCGCCTCGAGGTCGTTGCCGACCCCGACCACGGCCCGGTCGAAGTCGCCCACCGAGAGCTGGCGCATCGCCTCCTCGTTGGTCGTGTCGGCGGTGACGACGTGGGTCAGCCGGCCGCTGAGCGACTGCACGATGCGCGGGTCGGCGTCGACGCCGAGCACCTCGGTGCCCTCGGCGACCAGCTCGAGGGCCAGGCTCTTGCCGAAGCGCCCCAGCCCCAGCACGACGACCCCGCCGTCGGAGGCTCCGTGCCGGTGCGGGCGGCGGGAGCGGTGCTCCTCGGCCCGGTGCTTGTTCCTAGCCAATGATCGGCCTCTCCTCGGGGTGGCTGTAGGCGCGCCGCCGCTCGCGCAGGGCGAGGGCGGAGACGAGCGTGACCGGGCCCAGTCGGCCCACGAACATGAGCAGGGTCAGCACCAGGTGCCCGTGGGTGCCGACGTCGGCGGTGATGCCGGTCGAGAGCCCGACGGTGGCGAAGGCCGAGACGGCCTCGAAGAGGACCTGGTGGGTGGGCAGGCGGGTCATCTCGACCAGGGCGACGGTCGCCGCGGTGACCACGCCGACCGACAGCAGCGCCACGGTCAGCGCCTGGCGCGTCGCGCGGTCGTCGATGCGGCGTCCGAACGCCTCGACGTCCTGCTCGCCGCGCACCTCGGCCCAGATCACGAACCACAGCAGCACGAAGGTGGTGACCTTGATGCCCCCGGCGGTGCCCGCCGAGCCGCCGCCGATGAACATCAGCACCACCGTGCCGAGCAGGGTGCCCTCGTGCATCTGGGCGTAGTCGAGGGAGTTGAAGCCCGCCGTGCGCGGCATCACCGCCTGGAAGAAGCCGGCCAGCACCCGGCCCGGGCCGGCGTCGAGCGCGCCCAGCGTGGCCGGGTTGCGCCACTCGTTGGCGGTCACGAAGACGGTGCCGGCGACCAGCAGCACGAGCGTCGCCGAGACGGTGATCTTGGTGTGCAGGCTCCAGCGCCGCGGCCGGCGCAGCTGGCGGCGCAGCTCGAGCACCACCGGGAACCCCAGCCCGCCGAGGATGACGGCGGCCGCGATCGGCAGGCAGATCCACGGGTCGGTGACGTAGCGGGTCAGGCTGTCGGACCACAACGCGAAGCCGGCGTTGTTGAAGGCGGAGACGGAGTGGAAGACGCCGAGGTACGCCGCCCGCCCGGGCGAGTAGTCGTAGGCCCACCAGAAGCGCAGGCCCAGCGGCACCGCGACCACGGCCTCGACCAGCAGGCTGACGCGCGCGACGCCGAGGACCACGCTGCGCACGTCGCCCAGGCCCAGCGCCCTGGTCTCGGCCATCGCGGTGATCCGGCTGCGCAGACCCATCCGCCGCCACACCAGCAGCCCGAGCAGCGAGGCCAGGGTCATGATCCCGAAGCCACCGACCTGGATCAGCGCCAGCACCACCGCCTGGCCGAAGCCCGACCAGTAGGTGCCGGTGTCGACGACGGCCAGCCCGGTGACGCACACGGCCGAGGTGGCGGTGAAGAGCGCAGTGACGAGGTCGGCTCCCGCGGTGCCGGTGCGCGAGACCGGCAGGAGCAGCAGCAGGGTGCCGACAGCGACGGCACCCGCGAAGCCCAGCACGACCAGCTGGGCGGGGTGCCGCAGGAACCGACGTGGTCGGGCTTCGTGCACCGCCGCAGCGTAGGCCACGACCCGGTGGGCGCGCCCGGCGCCCGGCCTTTACTTCGCACCCCGCCGCTGCCAGCATCGGCGGATGACCGAGCTGGTGCTCTTCCACCACGTCCAGGGCCTCACCGACGGGGTCCGCGCGCTCGCCGACGACCTGCGCGAGGCTGGGCACACGGTGCACACGCCCGACGTCTTCGAGGGCCGGACCTTCGCCACCCTCGCGGAGGGCATGGCCTTCGCCCGCGAGAGCGGCTTCGACACGCTGACCGAGCGGGCGGTCGCGGCCGCCGAGACGCTGGGTCCCGACCTGGTCTACGCGGGCATCTCGTTCGGCGTGATGGCCGCCCAGCGGCTGGCCCAGACGCGCCCGGGGGCGCGCGGGGCGCTGCTGCTCGAGTCGTGCGTGCCCGTCACCGGCGACTGGGCCTTCGGGCCCTGGCCCGCGGGCGTCCCGGTGCAGGTGCACGGCATGGCCGAGGACCCCGAGTTCGCCGGCGGCGGCGACCTCGACGCGGCCCGCGAGCTCGTCGAGGTCGTGGGGGCCGGCGCCGAGCTCTTCACCTACCCCGGCGACCAGCACCTGTTCACCGACCGCTCGCTGGCGTCGTACGACGCGGCAGCGACGGCGCTGCTGCTCGAGCGGGCGCTCGCGTTCCTCGCCCGCACCTGACCCGCGAGCCGGCGCCAGTTCCGGCCGAGCCGGCGCCAGTTCCTGCGGAACGGGCTACCAGCCGAGCGTCTCCAGGCGGTGCCGGCGACCGAAGGACCGCAGGTCGTCGGTGGTGTAGTCCTGCTGCTCCGAGCGGACCTCCGCGGCCGTGGCCTTGAACCTGCTGAAGGGCAGGAAGCCGGCCATCACCGCACGCGCCTGGGTGACCAGGAGGTCGCGGTGGCGCGACTCGTGCAGCTGGCCGTGCCACTGCTCGCCCTGCCAGCGGAACGAGAAGATCCAGTAGAAGAGCGAGCCGCCGGACTGCGGGAAGTGCAGGTGCGTCTGGTCGACGCGCAGCTCCGGGCTGACCAGCAGGTTCTCGCGCTCGGCGCTGACCTCGTCGGGGAAGACGAGGTGGCTCAGGTCGGCGGTGAACTCGTGCGACGACCACGAGTCCCGGCTGGGGTCGGTGGCGTTGATGCTGCTCATGCGGCTCCTCGATCTGTTCGCGCGGGGCACCCCTTCACGGGTGACGGGGCGGGCGCGGCGCTGCCGCCGTCGCCGTGGCTCCCCCCGGCGCCACGACCACGACACCATCAGTTCTAGGCCCTGACCTGCGATTTCCACCACCCCCGGTTAAGTCCCGAACGAATCCGAACAACTCGGACGCGCCCTCGTACAGTGGGTGGCCGGAGGGTCCGCGCCACGGAGCGCCGCCCCAGCCCCGGAGGGAGGACCAGGTCGTGAGCGACACGCCGACCCAGTCGCCCCAGGGCAGCGAGTGGGACCTCCTCGCGAATCGGTTGCAGCAGCTTCGGCTCGAGGCCGGTGAGCCGTCGTACGGCGAGATCGCGCGTCGCGTCGCCCGCGGCCGTCTCGACGCCGGGCTCGGCGAGCACGAGGCCCGCGTGGCACGGACCACCGTCTACGACGTCTTCCGCACCGGCCGCGCCCGGGTCAACCTCGAGCTGGTCCGCGAGATCGTGCGCGTCCTGGGCGGCGAGGACCTCGACGTCGACCGCTGGGTGGCGCAGTGCCGCCGCGGCGGTGCGGCCCCCGCACCGGCACCCGCCCCGGTGCCCGCCACGGGGACCACGCCGCAATCCACACCCCCGCCCACCCGCGAGCCCACCACCCACCCCACCGACGACGACCCGGCGCTGCCGACGCCCCCGCCCGCCCTGCGGCTGGCGATGGTGCTGGCCGGGCTCTGCGTGGTGGTGAACCTGGCGGGGCGCTTCGTCGTCGACGTGCTGCAGCTGCCGATCTTCCTCGACATGATCGGCACCGCGGTCGCCGCGATCGCCCTCGGGCCCTGGTACGGCGTCGCCGTCGGCCTGACCAGCAACCTCGCCGGCACCGCGGTCAGCGGCACCGACTCCATCCCCTTCGCCCTGGTCAACATGGCCGGCGCGCTGGTCTGGGGCTACGGCGTGCGGCGCTTCGCCATGGGCCGCACGCTGCTGCGCTTCATGGGCCTCAACGTGCTGGTCGCCGTGACCTGCACCCTCGTGGCGATCCCGGTGCTCGTGCTGCTCTACGGCGGCGGGGTCGGGCACAGCCAGGACTTCGTCACCGCCACCTTCATCGAGATGACCGGCCTGCTCGAGGTGGCCGTCGGCCTGTCCAACATGGTCGTCTCGCTGGGCGACAAGATCATCAGCGGCTTCGTGGCGCTGGTCGCCTGCTCGACGCTCCCGCTGGCGCTGCGCCGGCGCACGCCCCTGGTGCTGGTCTCCCCCCGGCTCGGCGGCCCCGACTCCTGAGCCTGCTCAGGCCCCGGCCCGGGCGCTCTCGCGCTGGGCCAGGTGCCGGGCCAGGTACGGCGCGGTGACGCTGCCCTCGGCGGCGGCGACCTCGGCGGGGGTGCCGGTGGCCACCACCCGGCCGCCGCCGTCGCCCCCGGCCGGGCCGAGGTCGACCACCCAGTCGGCGCCCGCGATCGTGGCCAGGTCGTGCTCGACGACCACCACGGTGTTGCCGGCGTCGACCAGGCGGTGCAGCTGGTGCACCAGCAGCGCGATGTCGGCCGGGTGCAGCCCGGCGGTCGGCTCGTCGAGCAGGTAGAGCGCGTGCCCCCGGCGCGCACGCTGCAGCTCGGTGGCCAGCTTGATGCGCTGCGCCTCGCCACCGCTGAGCTCGGTGGCGGGCTGGCCCAGGCGCAGGTAGCCCAGGCCGACCTCGCGCAGCGTCGCCAGGCTGCGCACGGCCGCCGGCACGTCGTCGAGCGCCTCGGCGGCCTCGTCGACCGACAGCGCGAGCACGTCGGCGATGCTGCGGCCGCGGTGCCGGATCTCGAGGGTCTCCGGGTTGTAGCGCGCACCCTCGCAGGCCGGGCACGGGGCGTAGGTGCCGGGCATGAAGAGCAGCTCGACGGAGACGAAGCCCTCCCCCTGGCAGGTCTCGCAGCGCCCCTCGGCGACGTTGAAGGAGAAGCGGCCGGCCCCGTAGCCGCGGGCGCGGGCCTCGGGGGTGGCGGCGTAGAGCTTGCGCACCGCGTCGAAGAGGCCGGTGTAGGTGGCCAGGTTGGAGCGCGGGGTGCGCCCGATCGGGCGCTGGTCGACGCGCACCAGCCGGTCGAAGGACTCCAGGCCGGTGGCGTCGTCGACGTCGATCTCGAGCGCGCCGTCGTCCTCGTCGTCGGGCTTCTGGCCCAGGTGGCGACGCACCAGCTCGGCCAGCACCTGGGTGACCAGGGTCGACTTGCCCGAGCCGGACACCCCGGTGACCGCGGTGAGCGTGCACAGCGGCAGGTCGACGTCGAGGTCGTCGAGGTTGTGCCTGCTGACCCCGCGCAGGTGCAGCCAGCCGTGCGGCGTACGCCGCTGCCGCTCGACGGGCTCGACCCGGCCGAAGAGGTGCGCCCCGGTCACGGAGTCGGCCACGTCCTCGAGCCCGCCCACGGGCCCGGAGTAGAGCACCCGTCCGCCGCCCTCGCCGGCGCCCGGCCCGATGTCGACCACCCAGTCGGCGCGGCGCACGACGTCGAGGTCGTGCTCGACCACGAAGAGCGAGTTGCCCGAGGCCTTGAGCTGGTCGAGCACGTCGAGCAGCGGTTCGGCATCGGCGGGGTGCAGGCCGGCGGAGGGCTCGTCGAGCACGTAGACGACCCCGAAGAGCCCGGAGCGCAGCTGGGTGGCGATCCGCAGGCGCTGGGTCTCGCCGGGCGAGAGGGTCGTGGAGCTGCGGCCCAGGGACAGGTAGCCCAGGCCCAGGCCGAGCAGCACGTCGACCCGGGCGACGAGGTCGGCGCACAGCCGCACCGCCACCTCCGTGCTCTCCCCCGAGTCGGCCGACGACGTGGCGGCCGCGGCCTCGCCCAGCTCGGCGACGGGTCGCAGCTGCTCGGCCAGGTCGACGAAGGACAGCGCGTTGGTCTCGGCGATGGTGAGCCCGCGGAAGGTCACGGCGAGCGAGGCGGCCTGGAGGCCGGTGCCGCCGCAGGCCGAGCAGCTGACCGCCCGGACGAAGCGCATCGCCTTGTCGCGCATCATCTGGCTCTTGGTGTCGGCCAGCACGTGCCGCACGTGCTTGCGCGCGCTCCAGAACGTGCCGTGGTAGTCGCGGCCGGTCGAGTCGTCGGGCTCACCGCGCCGGTCGACCAGCACGCGCGGCTGCTCGTCGGTGTAGAGCAGCCAGTCGCGGTCGGTGCGCGAGAGCTGCTCGAAAGGCACGTCGACGTCGATGCCGACGGCCTTCACCACCCGCAGGAGGTTCTTGCCCTGCCAGGCGCCCGGCCAGGCGGCGATCGCACCGTCGCGGATGCTCATCGAGGGGTCGGGGACCAGCAGGTCCTCGGCCACGTCGTGCACCTCCCCCAGCCCGTGGCACTCGGGGCAGGCGCCGGCCGTGGTGTTGGGCGAGAACGCCTCGGCGCCCAGACGCTGCGCGCCCGCGGGATAGGTGCCGGCGCGCGAGTAGAGCATCCGCACCAGGTTGGACAGCGTGGTCAGGGTGCCGACGCTGGAGCGTGAGCTCGGCGCCCCGCGGCGCTGCTGCAGGGCCACCGCCGGCGGGAGGCCGGTGATCTCCTGCACGTGGGGTGCGCCGACCTGCTGCAGCAGCCGCCGGGCGTAGGGCGCCACGGACTCGAAGTAGCGGCGCTGGGCCTCGGCGTAGAGCGTGCCGAACGCGAGCGAGGACTTGCCCGACCCCGAGACGCCGGTGAAGACGACCAGCGCGTCGCGGGGCAGGTCGACGTCGACGTGCTGCAGGTTGTGCTCGCTGGCACCGCGGACGTGGACGAAGTGGTCGCTCGGGTCGTGGGGCACGCCCCCTTCCTACCGGCCGGGACCGACGAGCGGTTCCCCCGCAGGGGGTCCGGCCCCCGGTCGGCCCGCGATCAGCGCCTCGACCACGCGGTCGACGACGACGGCCAGGGGCGCGCTGACGTCGACGCGCAGCCCCGCCTCGTCGGCGCCGAGCGGCTCGAGCGTGGCGAGCTGGGAGTCCAGCAGCGAGGCGGGCATGAAGTGCTCGCGCCGCTCCATCCGCTCGCGCAGCAGCGCGGCCGGCGCCTCGAGGTGCACGAAGACCCGGGTGCCGGGTGCGTACCCGGCCCGCAGCGCGTCGCGGTAGCGCCGGCGCAGCGCCGAGCAGGTCAGCACGGTCGCGGCCCCGCCCGCCTCGTGCCGGCGCACCTCGGCGGCCAGCGCGGCCAGCCAGGGTGCGCGGTCGTCGTCGGTGAGGGGCTGGCCGGCGCTCATCTTGGCGACGTTCGCCCGGGGGTGCAGGGAGTCACCCTCGATGAAGACCAGGCCGAGACGCTCGGCGAGCAGGCTCGCCACTGACGTCTTGCCGGTGCCGGAGACGCCCATCACGACGAGGTGGGGCACCGTGCCCGTCCGGCCCGGGGAGGTCGCGCTCATGACCTAGGCTCCCCGGCATGACGACGATGCACGAGGAGGTCCTGGCGAGCCTGGGCCCGCGCATCATCGACGGCTCGCTGGCCGAGGGCACCGTGATCACCCTCGAGTGGCTCGGCGCCGAGTACGCCGTCTCGCGCACCGTGGCCCGCGAGGTCGTGCAGGTCCTCGCCTCCAAGCACCTGGTCGAGAGCCGCCGGCGCACCGGCATCCGCATCCGGCCGGCCACCGACTGGAGCTCCTACGACCCCGCGGTGGTGCGCTGGCGCCTCGATGGCGAGCAGCGCACCGCCCACCTGCGCGAGCTCTCGCAGCTGCGCGCCGCGGTCGAGCCGGCCTCGGCGGCGCTGGCCGCCGAGCACGCCGCCGCCGACGACGGAGCGGCGCTGCTGCGCCTGGCCCACGACATGGAGACCACCGGCGCGGCCGGCGACCTGCAGGCCTTCCTCGAGCACGACGTCGCCTTCCACCGCCGGCTGCTGCACCTGTCGGGCAACCAGATGTTCGCCGGGCTGTGCGACGTGGTGGAGGAGGTGCTGCGCGGGCGCACCGACCACGACCTGATGCCGCCGCGCCCCAAGCCCGAGGCCCGGCGCCTGCACCTGGTGGTCGCCGAGGCGGTCGCCGCCGGCGAGCCGGAGGCGGCCCGCTCGGCGATGACCGCGATCTGCACCGAGGTGCTGCGCGCCACCAGCGACGACTGACCCGTCGGCGCGGCGGACCCCGGTCACAGCAGCAGGCCGCTGAGGGGCCAGAGCACCGCCGCGGCCGCGAAGGCGGACAGGCCCAGCGTGGTCTCCATGACCGTCCAGGTCTTCAGGGTGGTCTTCTCGTCCATCCCGAAGAAGCGGCTGACCAGCCAGAAGCCGGAGTCGTTGACGTGCGAGAGCACGGTCGCGCCGGCGGCCACCGCGATGACCAGCAGGGCCACGCGCACGTCGTGCAGGCCCGCTGCCTGGCTGGCGATCAGGCCGGCGGCGGTGGTCAGCGCCACGGTGGCCGAGCCCTGGGCCACGCGCAGCGCGGTGGCGATCAGGAAGGCCTGCAGCAGCAGCGGCATGCCCAGGTCGGACAGCGAGCTGGTCAGCGCCTCACCGATGCCGCTGGCGCGCAGCACGCCGCCGAACATGCCGCCGGCGCCGGTGATCAGGATGATCGAGCAGATCGGGCCGAGCGCCTCGTCGAGCACGTGCGTGGTCTCCGAGAGCGTGCGACCGCGCCGACCGATGGTGGCGATGGCCAGCAGCAGCGTGATCAGCAGGGCGACGGGGGTCTGGCCGACCAGCTGCAGGCCCTCGACGAGGCTGTTGCCCTCGTCGATCGTGCCGGCGGTGACCAGGGTCGTCAGCACGGTGTTGAGCGCGATCAGCACCAGCGGCACGAGCAGCAGCCCCAGGACGGTCGAGAAGGCCGGCGGGGCCACGGTGGTGCTCGCGGTGGTGGCGGTGGTCGTCGTGGTGCCGGTCGAGCCGTCGGTGCCGGTGCCGGCCTCGGAGCCGGCGTCGCGGCCGCCGTTGACGGGGCCGAGCAGCAGGTCGGGCAGCGGCACGTCGATGCGCGCGCCGAGCCAGCGCGAGACGAGGTAGACGCCGACGTACCAGCTCAGCACGGCGACGGGCAGGCCCACCAGCAGCACGACGCCGATGTCACCGCCCAGCACGGTGCCGGCGGCGACGGGGCCGGGGTGCGGCGGGACGATCGCGTGCATGGCGGCGAAGGCGCCGGCCGCGGGCAGCGCGTAGTAGAGGACCGAGCCGCCGAAGCGGCGGGCGACGGTGATGATGATGGGCAGGAAGACCACGAGGCCCGCGTCGAAGAAGATCGGGAAGCCGAAGAGCAGTGCGGCCACGCCGAGGGCGAAGGGGGCCCGCTCCTCGCCGAACCGGTTGATCAGGGTGTCGGCGAGCACCTGGGCGCCACCGGTGATCTCGAGCAGCCGCCCGAGCATCACGCCGAAGCCGACCAGCAGCGCCACCGACGCCAACGTGCTGCCGAAGCCGCTGGTCAACGCCGTGGGCACCAGCGCCAGCGGGATGCCCGCGGCCACCGCGGTCAGCAGGCTCACCAGCACGAGCGCGATGAAGGCGTGCAGCCGCACCTTCATGATCAGGAACAGCAGGACGGCGACCGCGGCGGCTGCGATCAGCAGCAGCGTGGCGGTGCCGTGGGCGGGAGCGATCGCTTCCATCGGGTCTCCAGGCGGGGCGGGGCTCGGTCGGTGCCGAGCGGCTCGGTGTGGGGTCGGTCACCCCGAGGGTGCCTCAAAGGTATGATCTTTGGCAACATCGGGGTCGCTCGGGAGGGGCTCGGCGGCGCGGGCAACTGGCCCGCAGACGGCCACCGACCGGTCACCCGGCGTTCGCCCGGGTTCACCTCCGGGGTGCGAGGGTCCCGCCGGACCCGAGAGATAAGAGGATTCTTCATGCGTCGGTCGACCCTGTCGCGCGCCGTCATCGGCACCCTTGCCACCCTGCTGGCCGTCGGTTCGACGGGGGTGAGCGCCGCCGGCACCGAGCCGTCGACGCCACCCCCGGCCACGGCGACGACCAGCGCCACCGCCCCGACCCAGGGAACGAGCGCGGGGCCAACGAGCCCGACGCGGGCGCCTCGGCTGTTCGTCTCCGAGATCAACGGCGACAACGTCGGCACCGACCACTACGAGTACGTCGAGCTGCACAACCCCGGTGACGAGCCGGTCGACCTCGACGCCGAGGGCATCGAGCTGGCCTACTCCCTCGATGACGACGACCCGAGCGGGGCCGGCGTCCAGCCCGGCGACAAGCAGCTGGCCCGCGGCGGCGAGGGAAGCACCCTGCCGCTGCCCGAGGTCGAGACGGTGCTCCCCGCCCACGGCACCCTCGTGCTGTGGTTCCAGAACAGCGGCGCGAGCTACCTGGCCAAGACCGACGCGGACTTCCGGGCCCACTACGGTCTGGCCGAGGACGTCGCCCTGGTGCACCTGACCGGCCAGGACGGCTTCGCCAACGCGGGCGGGCGCAGCATCCGCGTGCTCGCCGGCGACGGCACCGAGATCACCCGGTCACACGTCCCGCCGCGCGCGGCCAGCGTCGCCGACGGAGCCGTGCATTTCCGGCTCCCGGAGGCCGCCGGCACCTCCGCGCCGGTCTGGTACGACGGCGCCGCCGAGCCGACGACGATGCTCAGCCCGGGCACCGTCGACCCCGCCCAGCTCGAGGCCGGGCCGGCGCCCGAGCCCAGCACGACGCCCACGTCCACACCCACGCCCACACCCACGCCGACCCCCACACCGACCCCCACACCGACCCCGTCGGGGGCCACCGACCCCAGCCCCAGCCAGGACCCCAGCCAGGACCCGGCCCCGGCGCCCAGCGCCCAGGACCTCTTCATCTCCGAGATCCACCCCGACAACGGCGACCCGGCCAACATCGACGACGACTACGAGTTCGTCGAGGTCACCAACACCACCGGCGCCGACATCGACCTCGGCGCCGCCGGCATCGGCGTGTCCTACTCGACCACGAGCAGCCCCAGCGACACGGCCCTGGCCGACGCCCTCGACCTGGCGCTCTCCGACCGCGACCCCTCGACACCGGTCGTCCCCGGCCCCCTCGACGTGGTGGTGCCCGCGGGCTCCAGCACCGTCCTGTGGCTCGAGTACGCCTCGGGCGCCGTCGACACCTACGCCCGCTCCGAGGCCGACTTCCGCGCCTTCTACCCCTCCCTGCCCGCCGACGTCGAGGTCGTGCGGGTCGAGGGACAGGCCGGCATCGCCAACGGCGGCCTGCGGGGTCTCGGCCTGGTCGACGCGAGCACGCCGTCGGACCTCTCCGTGGTCAGCTGGTCCTACCTGCCTCGCCGCTCCCCCACGACCCCGGCGGTCTCGACGCACTTCCGCGTGCCGCCGGTCCCGGCGGCGGACAGCACCGCCACCGACCAGCGCGCCGCCCGCGTGCTGCTCGACGGCGACCCGACCCCCGGCACCACCACGCCCGCCCACCTCGAGGACGCCCCGACGCCCACCGAGACCCCCACCTCGGAGCCCACCCAGGAGCCCACCCAGGAGCCCGGCGGCCCGGTCGTGCCCGAGCAGGGCCCGGCCCCGGCGACCGACCCCACGCTCGACGCCCCGCTGCTCCAGGTCACCGAGGTCGCCCCCGACACCACCAACGTCGGCAGTGCCGACGGCTACGAGTTCATCGAGGTCTACAACGCCTCCGACGCCCCCGTCTCCTTCGCCGACTACGTCGTGAACTACCTCTACATCGACGCCAGCGAGGTCACCGTCAACGCGACCCTGTGGCCGGCCCGACCCGCCGATGCGGTGGTCGCGCCCGGCCGCACGCTGGTGCTGTGGATCAAGAACGGCCAGAACGACGCCCTGGCGGCCGCCGACTTCAACGCCCACTTCGGCTCCCGGCTGACCGCCGGCGTCGACCTCGTCGAGATCCACTCGCCGGGGCTCGCCAACGGCGGGCTGCGCGGCGTCCAGGTCCAGACCAACACCGGTCACGACATCAGCCGCGCCTACTACCACGACAACGACGACACCATCTCCGACCAGCCGCTGCAGTACGCCTGGGAGTCCGGTCCGGTGCAGGTCAAGCGCGGCACCGGCACCGCCACCCCCGGCTACGCCGACCCCGGCCAGGTGCCGGCCGGTCTCGTCGCCACGCCCGACGACACGACGGCCCCCACCATCGTCGACCTGACCGGCGGCAGCGAGGCCCCCGAGACCGACGACCTGGCCATCGAGGTCGAGGTCACCGACGACCAGCTGGTCCGCACCGTCGAGCTGGTCCTGCGGACGGACCAGGACGCCCCCAGCAGCCGGTTCCTGCAGTTCGGCGCCCCGGGCCGCTACAGCTACTCGGTCCCGTCGGTCGACCTCTTCGGCAAGCGGTGGGTCGAGTACACGCTGCGCGCCTCCGACGGCACCAACGAGCGCACGCTGGGCCCGGTCCGCGTCCAGCTGGCCCCCGACGACCGGCCTCCGCTGCGCCTGGCGCTCGAGGAGGGCCAGTACGTCGGTGCCACGACGCGGCTCGTGGCGACCGCCGACGGCGACCCAGCCGGGCTCGGCCTCGCCGTCGACGGCGCCCCGGCCGCCCCGACCGTGCCCACCCTCGAGGACGAGCCCGTCTTCGCCTTCGAGGCGACCAGCACCGACGCGTTCTTCCGCAACGGCGTGCGCATCGGCGAGGAGGTCCTCACCGTCTTCGACGAGGGCTTCTACGAGCGGGTCGAGACCGTGACGGCCGGGGTGCCGCTGCGCCACCTGACCCGCGGGCAGGAGCTCACGGTCGGGATCTACGCGGGCACCAAGGCCTGGCCCCGGCCAGACGAGAACGAGAACAACGACGACTTCTCGGCGCTGAACCTGCGCCTGGCCCTGCCCGACGGACGCGTCCTGCGCCCGGTGCGCTGCGCCGGGGCCGGCGAGGGCCAGGAGGAGACCGTCCGGGCCTGCCCGCCTCCCACCGAGCGGATCGGCTTCGCCGACGCCACCCAGGTCTACTTCACGGCCACCTTCGAGGTGCCCGACGGCGCGTTCGACTCCGTGGCCCACGACTGGGACACCACCACGGTCGCCGACGGCACCCACCGGGTCGCCGCCGTCCTCGGCGACGAGCGGGTCGAGCGCGAGGTCGTCGTCGACAACACCGCCCCCGAGGTCTCCTCCGGCATCGACGACGGCGCGCGGCCCCGCGGCGATGTCACCATCGACGCCACCGCGAGCGACACCGGATCCGGTCTCGCCGGCGGCGCGCTCGTGGCCACGCTCGACGGCCGGTCGATCACGCTGCCGCACCGCACGAGCTCGCTCGAGCTGGCCCCCGGTGAGCACAGCCTGGTGCTGACCGCCGTGGACCGGGTCGGCAACCAGACCACGCGCAGCGTCGCGTTCACGACCCCCGACGAGCAGCCCACCACGTCGTTGCTGAGCCCCGAGCACCAGTCGACGGTGGAGGCCGGCGACGTGCCCCTGGTCGCCGGGGTCGACTCGGCCGAGGGTGACGACCTGACCGTGCGCTTCCGCGAGGGACACACCTACACCCCCGCCGACGAGCAGGTGCGGGTCTTCGAGGGCAGCACCAGCACCGCCCTGGCCACCGAGCGTCCCGGTCGGGAGGCCCTCGGCGACGAGGCCCTGGCCCAGGTGGCGGGCCCCGACGGGGTGGCCCACGAGGTCAGCTCGCCGGATGCGCTGCCCTACCAGCTGTTCACCGTCGCCGTCCCCGGCGACGCGGGCGACGACGCCCGCGCGCGGCTGAGCTGGACCGGTTCGGCGAACAGCGGCGCCAAGGTGCTGATGCACGTGCGCAGCGCCGGCTCCGGGCAGTGGCAGGAGGTCGCCCGTCGGGTCACCGACGACGCCGGCACCTTCACCCTGCAGGCGATGGTCCCCACCGCCGACCACGTGGTCGACGGCGAGATCACCGTCCTGGTGCAGCACTCCGAGGGGTTCGCCGGCCAGGTGCAGTCGACCCGCGACGACACCCCGACGCCCTACCACCCGGGCGCCACGCCGCGCTCGGAGTACGACTTCACGATCGGCTGGGAGTCCGACACGCAGTACTACAACGAGACCGCGGACTGGAACAAGCACCAGCTGGCGATCAACGAGTTCCTCGTCGACCAGCGTGAGGAGCTCGACCTGCAGTACGTCATCCACACCGGTGACATCGTCAACGTCGCGACCGAGCCGCGGCAGTGGCAGAGCGCCGACCCGGCGTACCGGCTCTTCGACGAGGCCGGGCTGCCCTACGGGGTGCTGGCCGGCAACCACGACGTCGGTCACCACGACAACGACTACTCGGCGTTCAGCCAGTGGTTCGGCGAGCAGCGCTTCGCGGGCAACCCCTGGTACGGCGGCTCGCACCAGGACAACCGCGGTCACTTCGACCTCGTCAGCGCCGGCGGCATCGACTTCTTGATGCTCTACATGGGCTGGGCACCCGGCGATGCGCAGATCGACTGGATGAACGAGGTGATCGCGGCGCACCCCGAGCGCAAGGTCTGGGTCAACCTGCACGAGTTCATGCTCACCACGGGCGGCCTCGGCCCGATCCCGCAGCGGATCATGGACGAGGTCGTGGCACCCAACCCGAACGTCTTCGCGGTGTCCTCGGGCCACTACCACGACGCCTACACCCGCACCGACGACTTCGACGACGACGGCGACGGGATCGCCGACCGCACCGTCTACTCGATGCTCTTCGACTACCAGGGCCTGCCCGAGGGCGGGCTGGGCTACCTGCGACTGATGCACTTCGACAACGACGGCGGCCGGGTGGTCGTGCGCACCTACTCCCCCTCGCTCGACGACTTCGACTCCGACGACCCCTCGCTCGACGCGATCCACCAGGAGTTCGAGATCCCCTACGCCGCCGTGGGCATCCGCCCCGCGGTCAAGACGCTGGCCACCGACTCCTTCCGAGCCGACGTGCTGACCAGCCGTGACATCGTGGTGCTGCGCGACGTGGCCTCGGGCAGCACCGCGAGCACGACCTGGCGCGACGTCCCCGAGGGCGAGCACGGCTGGTACGTCGAGTCGACCGGCCCCCACGGCGGTCGCGACCTGTCCGAGGTGCGCACCTTCACCGCGGTCGCGCCGCAGGGACCCGCCGAGCTCACGCAGGCACCCGTGCCGACCCTGTCGGGCACCCCGCGGGTCGGGGAGACGCTCACCGCGCAGCCCGGCACCTGGGGCCCGGCGGACCCCGAGGTGGTGCTGACCTACCGCTGGTCGGCCGACGGCGAGCCGGTCGAGGGGGCCGACGCCAACAGCCTCACCCTGGGCGCCGACCTGCTCGGCTCCGTGGTGAGCGTGAGCGTGACCGGCAACCAGGCCGGCTACCGCGAGACGACCCGCACCTCCGAGCCCACCGCCCCGGTCGGCGCCGGAACGCTGGTCGCACCCGACCCGGTCCTGACGGGCACCCCCGTGGTGGGCGGCACGCTGGTCGCGGAGCCGGGGTCGTGGACCCCGGGCGCCGACCTGGTCTACGCCTGGTCGGCCGACGGCGTCGACCTCGAGGGCGCGGACGAGCCCAGCCTCGTGCTGGGCGAGGAGCTGGAGGGCCGCCGGATCGAGGTGAGCGTCACCGGCGCCCTCGAGGGCTACGAGACCACGACGCGGACCTCCTCCCCCACCACCGCCGTCACCGGGGCGGCGCTCGAGGCCGGCACGCCGAGCATCGTGGGTCGCGCCCGTGTCGGCGAGCGCCTGCAGGTCGACTCGGGCGACTGGACGCCGGGCACCACGCTCGACTACCAGTGGCTGCGCGACGGCGAGCCCGTCGCCGGCGCCACCGGGCCGGCGTACGACCTGACGGTGCGCGACCTGCGCTCGTCGGTGAGCGTGGCGGTCACCGGCTCGCTGCCCGGGCGGGAGCCGGCCACCGCGGTCTCGGAGCCGGTGGTGGTCCGGGTCGGGCAGCTGTCCGGCAAGCGCCCGAAGGTCCGAGGGGCGACGAAGGTGGGCCGCACCGTCTCGGTGGTGACCGGACGCTGGGCTCCCCGACCGGTGTCGCTGCGCTTCCGCTGGCTGGTCGACGGCCGGGTCGTGCGCGGCGAGAAGGACGACGAGCTGCGCCTGACCCGGGCGATGCGTGGCGACCGGGTCGCCGTGCGGGTCGTGGCCAACAAGCGCGGCTACGCCAAGCAGGTGCGTGTCAGCAACGCCCGCAGGGTGCGCCGCTGACACTCGCCCCCGCAGGCGCTCGTCCCGGTCGCCGGGGCGAGCGCCTGTGCGCGTCTCGGGGCCCACGCAGGCGCGGCGAAGACCTCGCGGACGGGCCCGCGGAGGGCGAAGAAGTTCTCCACAGATCGTCGAACTGGTGTTCCCATCGGGCCTTGGGGTTGGGAGAATGGTGGGCATGAGGCTGCTCCAGAACCCCACCAGCGACCGGGTCCCCGACCCGGGTGCCGGGGTGCCCGCCAACAGCTTCCCGGCCGCGGAGGCCGGTCCGGTGGCGCAGGCGGTCGCGACCGCTCGTGCCGCGATGGCCGCGGCGCGCGAGGGCGACCTGAAGCACCAGCCGGTCGACGACCTGGCCGCCCTGGTGCAGGCACTCTCCGGCCTCGAGGCCGAGGCCTGCGCCCTGCTCGGTGACGTGCTCGGCGAGGCCGAACGCCGCCAGGTCGCCGACGCCGAGGCCGCCACCGGCACCGACGCCTGGGCCGCCGCACTGACCGGGCAGTCCCGCGAGGTCCTCGCCGGCGGCGCCCGGATCGCCGAGCTGCTGCGCACCAAGTACCACCACGCCCGCGAGGCCTACGCGACCGGGGCGATCACCACCCGCCAGGTCCGCGTCATCGTCGCCGCCGCCGAACAAGCACCCCTCGAGACAACGGCAGAGCAGCTCGCGGCCGCCGAGGAGATGCTGGTCAACAAGGCCACCGGCATCGGGACCCGGTCAGGCCGCCCGATGAACGCCAAACGGCTCCGGCAGGCCGCCCGACGGATGCTCGACATCGTCGACCGCGACCTGGCCGACAAGCACGAAGCGATCATGCTCGGCCGCGAATCCCGCCGCGCCAAGCACGAGACCTACCTCGCCCTGCACGACAACGGCGACGGCACCTACACCGGCAAGTTCACCATCCCCGAGCTGCACGGCTCCCTGCTCCGCACCGCACTCGAGACCCTCTCCGCCCCCAGACGCCTCAACAAGACCCGCACAAGCCCCGACGGTGAACAGGTCTCCGGGTACGACGAGTCCGCGCCCACCGGCCCCGGCCACGGCCTGTCCGGGTGGGAAATCGCAGGCAACGCCCTGTGCGAGCTCATCGAGCACCTGCCCACCGACGGCTGGAACGGCGCCAACGCCCTCACACTGCTGGTCACCATGACCGCCGAGGACCTCACCCACGACCTCACCCAAGCAGGGAAGATCGACCCCGCCGACTGGCCCGACTGGCACGGCCCCGACGAGACCGGCACCGCAAAGCTCGACACCGGCATCCGCACCGCCGCCGGCGACCTCCGCCGACTCGCCTGCGAGGCCGGACTCGTCCCCGCCGTCCTCAACACCCAGTCCGTCCCCCTCGACCTCGGCAGGACCAGACGGCTCCATAGCCACCACCAACGAAAAGCCTTGGCTCTGGTCCACGACACGTGTGCGATCGGGACCTGCGAAAGACCGTTCGCCTGGTCCGAGATCCACCACCTCATCCCGTGGGGACGAGGAGGCGACACCGACCTCGACGCCATCCCCCTCTGCTCCTGGCACCACCACCGCGCCCACGACCCCCGATGGCACCTCACCCACCACCCCCTCCGCGGCTGGGAGCTGCGCGCCCGCGAGCGACGCAGGAGATCCTGACGCACCGCACGGCCGCCCCCCACCCGGGGACGGCCGTGCGTCGAAGTCGTGCGGAGTCGTGCGAGGTCGCGGACGGTCAGCGCCGCGGGCGCGGCACCGGGCCGAAGTCGCGGAAGCAGGCCCTGGCGCCGCCGCAGCGGTTCAGCGCCGACAACCGGCGCTCCAGCTCGCGGCGCACCTTGCGGTAGCGGGGCTGGCCGGCCACGTTGCGGATCTGCTGCGGGTCGGCGCGGCGGTCGAAGAGCTCGGCGAAGGGCCGGCCCGAGCGCCGCTTCCACTTGGTGAAGGTGTAGTCGGCGGTGCGCACGCCGCGGTACATCCACGCGCCGGTGCCGTCGCGGGCCGAGCGGGCGCCGGCCTGCACCAGAGTGGTGTCGCCTGCGGGCCGGGCACCGCCCATCAGCGCCGGCGTCAGGTCACGGCCGTCCTGGAGGCGTCCGGGCCGGGCGCCGGCCAGCGAGGCGATGGTCGGCGCCAGGTCGACGGTGGTGGCCGGCCAGGTCGGCCGCGAGCGCTCGATGCCCGGGCCGCGCACCAGCAGCGGCACCCGCAGCGCCTCCTCGTAAGGCACGATCTTGCCGGAGTAGCGGTGCTCGCCCAGCAGGTAGCCGTTGTCGGAGGTGAACATGATGACGGTGTTGCTCAGCTCGCCGGCCTCGCGCAGCGACGTCACGATCCGCGCGACCCCCTCGTCGACGCTCTGCAGCGAGCGGATCCGGTCGAGGAAGAACTTCTGGGTGTGCCCGCGGGAGGCCACCGGCCTGCCTTCGACCAGGGGGTTGGGGCGGTGCTGCGGGGCGTCGTACGACCGCTTCTTCAGGCTGGGCGCCTTGGCGTTGCGGCGGGCGTCGGCGTACTTGCGCTCGGGCGTGGGCCCGTTCTTGCAGCTGCCCTCACCGCACTCGCCGTGCGGGGCGAAGTAGGAGCTCCAGATGAAGAACGGCTTCGGGTCCGCCTCCGGCGCGGCGTCGGGCTGCTCGGGATCGCGGCCCTGCGACCAGCTGTCGATCAGCTCGACGGTGCGGTCGGTGGTGTAGGTGCTGGAGTAGGCCTGGCCGTCGTTGTAGCGCTGCTTGACGCCCTGGGTGAACATCTTGAAGTCGTAGTAGCCGAACGTCGAGGTGCGCGGCACGTCGAACCACTCCCAGCCCGTCGGCACGCCGTCGCGCTGGGGCTTCCAGTGCGTGATGAACTTCCCGACCATGCCGGTGTGGTAGCCGCTCTCGTAGAGCCACTTGGGCAGCGTGTTGTGGGGGTCCTCGAGCCGGCGGTAGCCGCCGTACTCGCCGCCGTTGGAGTGCACGCCGTTGTTCTGGGCGAACTGGCCCGAGACGATCTCGGCACGGGCCGGGCAGCACAGCGGGTGCGGGCTGATGGCGTCCTCGAAGGTGGCCCCGGCCCGGCCGAGCAGCCGGCGCGTGCGCGGCATGAAGCGCATGTCGGCGGCCGTCTGGTCATCGGTGGTGATGAGCACGATGTTGGGGGCCTCGGCGTCCGCCTGCTCGCGCACCGGGGGCAGCGGGGCCTCGTAGTCGTCCGAGACACCGGCATGCATCGCCGCACCGACCAGGCGCTGGTGCAGCTGGACGGGGTCGACCGTCGTCGTGGTGGTGCCCGCCGAGACCCCGGGCACGACGGCGGCGGCCAGGGCGAGGGGGGCGAGGGCGAGGACTGCCGAGCGCAGGCGTGGAACAGGCACAGGCGGGAACGTAAAGGACGGTGCCTACCTCGCCGAAATCGTTGGACGGCTCAGCCCGTCCCGGCACCGGCACCGGCACCGGCACCGGCACCGGCACCAGCGTCGACGTGGGTGTGCGTGTGCATCTTCATCCCCTCGTCGTTGAAGATGCTCAGCACCTGCGCGGGCCGCGAGCCCACCGCCGACATGCTGTGCGGGGTGCGGGTGTCGAACTCGGCGGCCTCCCCTCGGGTCAGCACGAGGTCCTGCTCCCCCAGCAGCAGCCGCAGCCGGCCGGACAGCACGTAGAGCCACTCGTAGCCGTCGTGGGTGCGGCGCTCCGGCGGGCTGTCCACGGGCGGGTAGGTGATCTTGTACGTCGAGATCGGCGCGCCCTCGGGTGCCAGCGGCACGATCAGCATCCCCTGCCGCCGGATCGGCGCCCGCCGCACCCGGGGGTCGGGGGTCTGGGTCGAGACGAGGTCGTCGAGGCGGATGCCCAGCTGGCGGGTCAGCGGCATCAGCAGCTCGAGGCTGGCCTGGCGCTTGCCCGACTCCAGGCGCGAGAGCGTGCTGGGCGAAATGCCGGCCCGCTCGGCCAGGTCGTCGAGGGTCCAGCCCCGGTCGTTGCGGGCGGCCCGCAGCCGCGCCCCCACGTGTGCCAGCTCGTCAGTCATGGACCAATCTTGCCATATTCGCAAGAATTATTGCGAGATTGGCATAGGTCGGGTGCACTGGGTCCATGGACGACGAGACGATGACCGAGAACGACACTCCTGACCCGGCCGAGGCCTGGGACGTGGTGGTCGTGGGCGGCGGCGCCGCAGGGCTGGCGGCGGCGCTGATGCTGGGCCGGGCTCGACGCCGAGTGCTGGTGGTCGACGCCGGCGAGCCGCGCAACCGCTACGCCGCGCACATGCACGGGGTGCTGGGCCACGACGGCATCGACCCGGCCGACCTGGTGGCGCGCGGGCGGGCCGAGGTGGCGGCGTACGACGTCGAGGTGCGCGCGGGGCGGGTCGACCGCGTCGAGCGGGCCGACCCCGAGGCCGGGGACGGGCTGCTCGTACACCTGGGCGCGAGCGGGGTCGTGCGGACCCGGGCACTGGTGGCGGCCACCGGCATCACCGACGTGCTGCCGGAGGTGCCGGGCCTGGCCGAGCGGTGGGGCGCGAGCGTGCTGCACTGCCCCTACTGCCACGGGTGGGAGGTGCGGGGTCGCCGGCTGGGCGTGCTGCTCACCAGCCCCGCGAGCCTGCACCAGGCCCAGCTGCTGCGGCAGTGGAGCGACGACGTGACCGTCCTCAGCGCGGCCGTCGAGCCGCTGGAGGAGGAGACCGCGCGGCGGCTGCGCAGCCGCGGCGTGCGCCTGGTCGCCGAGCCGGTGGTCGAGGTGCTCGGCGAGGGCCGGGACCTGAGCGGGGTGCGCACCGCCGCCGGCGAGGTGGTCGCGCTCGACGCGCTCTTCACCGCCGGCCGCCCGCTCCCCCACGACGCGTTCCTCGACGGCCTCGACCTGACACGCGAGGACGGGCCGTTCGGCAGGGTGCTGGCCGTGGACCCCACGGGGCGCACCAGCCACGATCGGGTCTGGGCGGTCGGCAACGTGGTGCAGCCGATGGCCAACGTGCCGATGGTGACCGGCGCCGGGGCGATGACCGGCGCCTTCGTCAACGCAGTGCTGGTGGAGGAGGAGTTCGACGCGGCCGAGGCGGCCACCCAGCGGGTCACCACGCACTGGGAGGACTGGTACGCCGGGTCCGCACCGCTGTGGTCGGGACGCGTCAACGCGACGACCGCCGACGTGGTGGCCACGCTGCCGGTGGGCGAGGCGCTCGACCTCGGCTGCGGCGAGGGCGGCGACGCGGTCTGGCTGGCCGAGCAGGGCTGGCGGGTGACGGCCGTCGACGTCTCCGCGACCGCGGTGGCCCGGGGCGCGGCGGGCGCCGAGCAGCGGGGCGTGGCGGAGCGCATCGACTGGCACGCCCACGACCTGGCCTCGTGGCGCACCGAGCAGACCTTCGACCTGGTGACGGCCTCGTTCCTGCACTCCGAGGTCGAGCTGCCGCGCGCGGAGATCCTGCGCCGCGCCGCCGGGAGGCTGCGCCCGGGCGGCCACCTGCTGGTGGTCTCCCACGTCTTCGAGTCCGATGCCGACATCCCGCCGTGGGCGTCGGCGCGCCGCGAGCAGGCCGACCACGAGCCCCACGACCACGCGCACCGACACGGGCACGCGCACGGGGACGGGCACGGGCAGGACACCGCGATGCCCGAGCTGCTGCTGCCCCACGAGGAGGTGGCCGCGTTGGCCCTCGACCCCGCCGAGTGGTCGCTCGAGCTGAGCGAGGTGCGACCGCGTGAGGCCACCGGCCCCGACGGGGTGCAGCGGGCCGTCGTCAAGGACGGCGTCGTCCTGCTGCGGCGCCGCTGACCCGGCCCGAACTTCCCGCCCACCCGGCCCGAACCTCCCGCCCACCCGGCCCGGCCTGTCCACGCACGGAGGCTCTCGCGCGGACCAAGGGTCCGCACGAGCACAAGCACGAGAGCCGCCCCGACGAGGTCGGGGCGGCTCTCGACAAGAGGGCTGAGCCATGCAGATGGCTGGTTGGCTGGTGGTGGAGCTGGCGGGAATCGAACCCGCGTCCTCGAGCGTCGAACCTGGTCTTCTCCGGGTGCAGTCTGTGATGTCGTTTTCTCAGCCCCGGTGCTCGCACAGACACGTCACCGACGGGCTCAGTCAGGTTTGAGTCCCGATCACCCATCCTGACTACAGGTGATCAGCAAGTCTCCTAGTCGACGCCAGGATCCGGGACGGAGACGGGTGCCCGGTCTGACGCTTCGATCACTGCTCAGGCAGCGAGAGCGAAGGAACTGCGATTGGTGTTGGCAGTTATTGGTTTCCAGCGATCGTTTACGAGATGACGCTGGCTTCTCGACCCGCTTCTCCAGGAACTAACGTCCCAAGTCGAAACCGATCAGCCCCTCTTGAGTTGTACCTGCTTGCACAGGTTACCTTCCCCAACCACGGCAGGTCACGTCGCATTCCCGTCGGGCCACGAAGTCCGCCCCACCCACTCGTCGTCGAGCATCGCGTACTCGACCTCGTCCACCCAGCCGAGCTCGCGGTGCCACAACGCCTTGACGGCGTGGCGCTCCCGGCGCATCCCTGCCTGCTCGAGCACGCGCACGGAGGCGACGTTGTCGAGGTTCGCCGCCGCGGTCACCCGACGCAGCCCGAGCCGCTCGAAGGCCGCCCACAGCAGGGCACGCGCGGTGGCGGTCCCGACACCCTGGCCGGCGGCACCGGGTCGCACGATGGAACCGATCACGCCCCCGGTGGCCTGAGGGTGGCCTGGCTGCCCGGAGCCGTCGACGATGTCGAGGAACCCCATGGCCACGACCTGTCCGTCACGCTCCACGACACACGAATAGTCCGTCGCGCTGTCCGGCACCGCTAGCCACTCGCGACGCAGGTCGTCGAGCTCGACGTGGGTGCGCACCATGAACCGGTTGACGTCGGGATCGTTGCGGAAGGACTGCAACACCTCGATGTCGGCCTCCGTGGCCTCTCGAAACAGCAGAGCGCCCATCCGCACCGGCCAAGGGCTGCCGAGGCCGTGCACTCCGCCCGCTCCAGTCACGGGCGGCATCGTGCCACGACGGGCCGGGCACGGCGTCGCGACAGGCTCGAAGAAGTTCTCCACAGATTGTCGAACTGGTGTTCCCATCCGGTCTTTGCCTTGAGAGAATGGACCCATGACGGTCCAGGCGCTCCCCACCCCCACCGCGGCCCCCGCGGTGAGCGAGGCGAGCGCCCACCTGGCCCGGGCCCACGAGGTCGCGCTCGAGCGGGTGCACCGCGACGAGCTCGCCCAGCTGCTCACCACACTGGCCACGTTGGAGTCCCAGACCGAGGCGCTGCGCCTCAAGGTCCTCGCCGAGGCCGAACGCCGCCAGGTCGCCACCGACGAGGCCGCCACCGGCACCGACGCCTGGGCCGCCGCACTGACCGGCACCACCCGCGAGATCAACGCCGGCGGACTCCACCTCGCCCAGCTCCTCAAGACCAAGTACCACCACACCCGCCAGGCCTACGCCGCCGGACAGCTGCGCGCCGACCAGGTCC
Source organism: Nocardioides salarius (assembly GCF_016907435.1). NCBI lineage: Bacteria > Bacillati > Actinomycetota > Actinomycetes > Propionibacteriales > Nocardioidaceae > Nocardioides > Nocardioides salarius. The sequence continues at coordinate 1,046,059 of NZ_JAFBBZ010000001.1, forward strand.
GCGTCATCGTCCGCGCCGCCGAACAAGCACCCCTCGAAACCACCCCCGCCCAGCTCGCGGCCGCCGAGGAGGTCCTGGTCAACAAGGCCACCGGCACCGGCACCAGGTCAGGCCGCCCCATGAACGCCAAACGCCTGCGCCAAGCAGCCCGACGGATGCTCGACATCGTCGACCACGACCTGGCCGACAAGCACGAAGCGATCATGCTCGGGCGCGAATCACGCCGCGCCAAGCACGAGACCTACCTCGCCCTGCACGACAACGGCGACGGCACCTACACCGGCAAGTTCACCATCCCCGAGCTCCACGGCTCCCTGCTCCGCACCGCACTCGAGACCCTCTCCGCACCCCGACGGCTCAACAAGACCCGCACCAGCCCCGAGGGCGAGACCATCTCCGGCTACGACGAATCAGCACCCACCGGCCCCGGCCACGGCCTGTCCGGGTGGGAAATCGCAGGCAACGCCCTGTGCGAGCTCATCGAGCACCTGCCCACCGACGGCTGGAACGGCGCCAACGCCCTGACTCTGCTGGTCACGATGACCGCCGAGGACCTCACCCACGACCTCACCCAGGCCGGGAAGCTCGACCCCGCCGACTGGCCCGACTGGCACGGACCCGACGAGACCGGCACCGCCAAGCTCGACACCGGCATCCGCACCGCCGCCGGCGACCTGCGCCGCCTGGCCTGCGAAGCAGGCCTCGTCCCCGCCGTCCTCAACACCAAATCCGTCCCCCTCGACCTCGGCAGGACCAGACGGCTGCACAGCCACCATCAACGAAAAGCCTTGGCTCTGGTCCACGACACGTGTGCGATCGGGACCTGCGAACGACCCTTCGCCTGGTCCGAGATCCACCACCTGACCCCCTGGTCACACCACGGCGACACCGACCTCGACGCCATCCCCCTCTGCTCCTGGCACCACCACCGCGCCCACGACCCCCGATGGCACCTCACCCAGCACCCCCTGCGCGGCTGGGAGCTGCGGGCCCGTCGACGTACCCGCCGCTGACCCCTCCCGGGGGGTCAGGCGGGTGCGGGCGCGCCGAGGAGGGCGGCGGCGTTGTGCCAGCAGACGGCGCGCAGCCAGTCGTCGCCCAGTCCGAGTCCGGCCAGGCCCTCGAGCTGGTGGCCGTAGGGGTAGGGGATCGTCGGGAAGTCGGTGCCGAGCAGGATCCGGTCGCCCTGGTCGGCCAGGCGCACCATCAGCTCGTCGGGGTAGGTGGTCGGCCAGAAGTCCGTGAAGATCATCGTGGTGTCGAGGTGCACCCGGTCGTACCGCTCGGCCAGGGCCAGGAAGTCCAGGTAGTCCGGCGCCCCCATGTGCGCCACGACCAGGCAGAGCCGGGGGTGCGCGGCCAGGACCCGGGCCATCGGCGCCGGCCCGGTGAAGTCGTTGCCCACCGGCGCGTGGCCGGCGTGCACGACGACCGGGGTGCCGGCCTCGGCGAGCAGCCCCCAGACCGGGTCGAGCAGCGGGTCGTCGAGGTCGAACTCCCCCACCTGCACGTGCACCTTGAAGATCTCGACACCGGCCTCGATGCCGGCCGAGACGTAGGCCCCGGCCTCGGGCTCGGGGTAGAAGGTCGCCGACCACAACGACTCGGGCACCTGCTGCTTGAACTGCGCGGCCCAGTCGTTGAGGTAGTCGGCGATGCCGGGCCGGTGGGCGTAGGGCAGCGTCGAGAAGCGGCGTACGCCGAGCTCGCGCAGCTGCTCGACGCGCTCCTCGACCGTGCCGCGGTAGCGGATCGGCCAGGGCCGGCCGATCTTGGGGCCGGCCTCGTCGAACTGGGCCCACACCCGGCGCTGGATGTTGTCGGGCAGGAAGTGGGTGTGCACGTCGAGCAGGCCGGGCAGGCCCAGCCCGCGCCAGAAGCCGGTGACGTCCTCGACCTCCTGGGCCCAGCTCACCTCGGACCCGGTCCCGGCAGCCGCTCCGGCGCCGGGCTCAGTCACGCATGCCCTTGAGACGACGGCCCACGGCCTGCTCGACCTCGCGCTTGGCGGTGCGCTCGGCGATCGAGTGGCGCTTGTCCCAGTGCTTCTTGCCCTTGGCCAGGCCGATCTCGACCTTGGCCCGGCCGTTGACGAAGTAGAGCGACAGCGGGATGACCGTCAGGCCCTTCTCGCTGACGCGACGCTCGATCTTGTCGATCTCGACCCGGTTGAGCAGCAGCTTGCGCTTGCGGCGGGCGGCGTGGTTGGTCCAGGTGCCCTGCGAGTACTCCGGGATGTGCACCCCGTGCAGCCAGGCCTCGTTGCGGTCGATGTCGACGAACCCGTCGACCAGGCTCGCGCGGCCCATCCGCAGCGACTTCACCTCGGTGCCCTGCAGCACCAGGCCGGCCTCGAAGGTGTCCTCGATCGCGTAGTCGTGGCGCGCCTTCTTGTTCTGCGCCACCATCTTCTGTCCCTGCTCCCTGGCCATCCGTCCATTCTCCCAGGTCAGGTCAACGCAGATGTCGGGCGGGACCGGTCAGAGCCAGTTCATCGGGTCGACGGGGTTGCCGCCCACGAGCACGCTGTAGTGCAGGTGGCACCCGGTCGACCAGCCCGTGTCGCCGACGTACCCGATCGTCTGGCCGCGGCTGACCCGCGCGCCGACGCCGTAGCGGTAGCTGCGCGCGTGGTTGTAGACCACCGTCAGCGACCGGCCGTTGACCTGGCCGAGGTTGAGGAAGAGCCGGTTGCCGTAGACCGCGGAGTAGTACTTCGCGATCACCGTGCCGGTGCCGGAGGCGACCATCGGCTGGCCGCACGCGACACCGAAGTCGGTGCCGTCGTGCATGCTGCGGTAGCCGTAGATGGGGTGCGTGCGGTAGCCGAAGGGCGAGGTCACCACTCCCCCGACCGGTGGCAGCAGGTAGCCGGTCGGCTTCGCCGAGACCGACGTGCCACGCGCGCGCCGGGCGGCGGCGGCGATGCGGTCCTTGATCCTCGACTCCTGGCGGCGCAGCGCGGCCAGCGCGGCCTGGTCGGCCTGCTTGGCGGCGGTCGCCTTCCTGCGTGCCGAGAGGCGCTTGGAGACCAGGCCCCGCACCTCGTCGCGCACCTGGAGCGCCTGCGCGGTCAGCGACTTCACCTTCGACAGGTGCGCCGCGGCGGCGGCGCGCTCGTCGGCGACCCGGTCCTTGGCGGTCTCGACCTCGTCCTCGCGGACCTGCAGCAGGACCTCGGCGGCGTCGAGGTCGTCGTACATCGACGTCTCGCGCCCCACGATGGCGCTGCTGGCCGCCTGCTGGCGGGTCAGGTCGCTGGTGGAGCTGGAGTTGAGCAGGCTGCCCAGGACCAGCATGTCGGGGCTGCCCTGCATGTAGGTGTCGGCGATGCGGTCCTTGACCACGTCGCGCTGCTCGTCGAGGGCCTCCTGGCCAGCCACGAGGTCGTCACGGGCGGTCGCGAGACGCAGCTGGGCCGCCGCGAGGCGCTCCTCCATGCGGGCGTCCTCGAGCTTGGCCTCGTCGAGCTTGCTGCGCACGGTGCCGAGCTCGGCCTTCGCCGAGTCGAGCTCGGCGCGGGCCCGGGCAGCGGCCGCGAACGCCTTCTTCGTCGCCTTGCTGGACTGCTCGAGGTCGTCTGCGGCGCCCTCGATCTGCTGCTGGACCTTCTTCTGCTGGTCCTTGAGGTCGTCATCGGCATGAGCGAGCGGGATGGCCAGAGCACCCAGGACCAGCGCACCGGCCGTGGCGGCCGATGCGAGGCGGTGGCGCGAGGCGCTGGGGAAGGAGCGCACCGTATTGCCTTCGACGTCGGGGAAGAGTCGTGTGGAACGGTACGGCGCGCGGCTCAGACTTTGACGTATTTGCGGGTCAGCGCGAGTGTCGGCAGCAGCGTCAGGACCGGCCCCAGGACCGCCACGACGCCCAGTGCGACCACGTAGTCGTCCCAGCCGACCCACGGGATGAACTCCAGGTAGTCGCTGAACCGCTGCTGCACCCCGAAGTACTGGAAGCCGGCCAGTGCCCCGCCCGCGAGCACCACGCTGATGACGGCGGTGACCAGCGCCTCGAGCAGGAACGGCAGCGCGATGTAGAGCGTGGAGGCGCCCACGAGCCGCATGATGCCGATCTCCTTGCGGCGCGCGAAGGCGGCCAGGCGGATCGTGTTGGCCACCAGCAGCAGCGCCGAGACGACCAGCAGCAGGGCGATGCCGAGGGCGGCGCGCTGCATCGCCTCCATCGTGTTGATGATCTTGCCCGCGGTCTCGCGCTGGTCGACCAGCTTGGCCACGCCGTCGAGGCCGACGATCGCCGAGGTGATCCCCTCGAACTCGGAGGGGTCCTCGAGGGTGATCCACACCGACTCGGGCAGGTCCTCGGCGCCCAGGATGGCGTTGGGTCCCTCGAAACGGTCGGCCTCCTCGGGGCCGTAGAGCTCCTTGACCTTCTCGAAGGCGGTCTCCTTGGACTCGACCCGGTAGGACGCGACCTCGGGGTTGTCCTCGATCGTGGCCAGGACCCGCTGCTTCTCCTCCTTGGTCACCTCGCCCTGGCAGCTCTGGTTGGGGTCGTCGTCGCGGCACAGGTAGGCGGTGATCTCGAGCTCGCTGCCGAGCTGGTCGCTGGTCTTCTCGGCCTGGCGGTTGAGCAGCGCGCCGGCGCCCACGAGCGTGAGCGAGACGAAGAGGGTCAGGATCACCGCCAGGTGCATCGAGAGGTTGCGACGCAGCCCCTGGCCGAGGTTGGAGAGGACGTAGCGCATGGAGGAGGGGACTCTCTGCCTGTAGAGGAACTGCCTGTAGAGGGAGTGCGGGGTGAGCGGTGGGCGCCGCTCAGTGCTGGAAGCCGTAGGCGCCCTGCGCCTGGTCGCGGACCACCTTGCCGTGGTCGAGCTCGATGACGCGCTTGCGCATCTGGTCGACGATGCCGTGGTCGTGGGTGGCCATCACCACCGTGGTGCCCGTGCGGTTGATCCGGTCGAGCAGCTTCATGATGCCCACCGACGTGGTGGGATCGAGGTTGCCGGTGGGCTCGTCGGCGATCAGGATCATCGGCCGGTTGACGAAGGCCCGGGCCACCGCGACGCGCTGCTGCTCACCGCCGGAGAGCTCGTCGGGCAGCCGGTCGGCCTTGGTGTCGAGGCCCACCAGCTCGAGGGTCTCGGGCACCAGGGCGCGGACCTCCTTGGGCGAGTGCCCGGTGACCTGCATCGCGAACGCGACGTTCTCGGCCACCGTCTTCGACTGCAGCAGCCGGAAGTCCTGGAAGACGGTGCCGATCTGGCGCCGCAGCCGCGGCACCTTCCAGCCCGCGAGCCGGTTGATCTCCTTGCCGGCGACGTAGACGCGGCCCGACGTGGGCCGGGCCTCGCGCAGGATCAGGCGCAGGGCCGTGGACTTGCCGGAGCCGGAGCTGCCGACCAGGAAGACGAACTCGCCCTTCTCGACGTCGACCGACACGTCGTCGAGGGCGGGGCCTCCGGTGCCGGGGTAGGTCTTGGTGACCTTCTCGAAGCGAATCACCCGCACGAGATTACGCCAGGGGGCCAGGAGTGCCCGCCTCCTGGCCGCAGGCCCCGTCCGTAGGGTGTGCGCGTGTCGTCCCGGTCCTCTCGTGCAGCCGCGCTCGCGGCGCCCGCGTGGGCGCTGGCGCTGGTGCTGGGCGCCTGCAACTCGCAGCCGTCCTCCCCCGCGCCCGACGCCGCAGCGACCGCCCCTACGCCCTCCGCCGAGCCGAGCTCGCTCGACGACCTCGACCCCACGACGCTGGCGGTCCCCCACGCCGACCTGTGCGCAGGACTGACGGCCGCGGCCGTCGAGGCCGCGCTGCAGGGCGAGCCGCGCCGCGTCGAGACCTGGGCCGACGGCCAGCAGGCGCGGCTCTCGGCGCAGGTGCGCGACGTCGCCCACGAGGACGGTTGCCGCTTCGACGGCCCGGGCCGCACCAGCGCGGCGGCGTGGGTCTTCACCCCTCCGGTCTCGCCCGAGCGCGCCGACGAGCTGGCCCGGGCCGCGGGCGCGGGCAGCAGGTGTCGCGACGTCCCCGACGCGGCGGCGTACGGCGACCCGTCGGTGGCGCGCACCTGCCGCTCCGGGCCGCTGCGCGAGACCAGGTACGCCGGCCTGGTCGGTGACGCGTGGCTGACCTGCAGCCTCAGCGCGCCCCGGTCGGTCGACCGCGCCGACCTCGAGGCGCGTGCCGACGCGTGGTGCGCCGCGGTGCTGCTCGGGGCCGCGCCGGGCCGGACCTCGGCGAACGGCTGAGGATCAGGCGTCGGTCTTCTCGGCGCCCATCCGCCAGCGGATGCCGGCCTCGAGGAAGCCGTCGAGGTCACCGTCGAAGACCGCCTGGGGGTTGCCGACCTCGTAGGAGGTCCGCAGGTCCTTGACCACCTGGTAGGGGTTCAGCACGTAGTTGCGCATCTGGTCGCCCCACGAGGCCTGCACGTCACCGCGCATCTCGTCGAGGTGGGCCTTCTCCTCGGCCTTCTTGCGCGCGAGCAGCTTGGCCTTGAGCACCACCATCGCGCTGGCCTTGTTCTGCAGCTGCGACTTCTCGTTCTGGCACGAGACGACCACCCCGGTGGGGATGTGGGTCAGGCGCACCGCGGAGTCGGTGGTGTTGACCGACTGGCCGCCGGGGCCGCCCGAGCGGTAGACGTCGGTGCGGATCTCCTCGTCGGGGACGTCGATCTCGTCGGTCTGCTCCAGCACCGGCACCACCTCGACGGCGGCGAAGGAGGTCTGGCGGCGGCCCTGGTTGTCGAACGGGCTGATCCGCACCAGGCGGTGGGTCCCGGCCTCGACCGAGAGCGTGCCGTAGGCGTAGGGCGCGTGGATGGCGAAGGTGGCCGACTTCAGGCCCGCCTCCTCGGCGTAGGAGGTGTCGAAGACCTCCACGGGGTACTTGTGCTGCTCGGCCCAGCGCGTGTACATCCGCATCAGCGTCTCGGCGAAGTCGGCGGCGTCGACGCCACCGGCTCCGGCGCGGATCGTGACCAGCGCCTCGCGGGCGTCGTACTCGCCGGAGAGGAGGGTGCGCACCTCGAGCTGCTCGACGGCCTTCTTGACCCGGACGAGCTCGCGCTCGGCCTCGGCCATCGAGTCGGCGTCACCCTCCTCGACCCCGAGCTCGACGAGGACCTCGAGGTCCTCGATGCGGCCCGACAGCTCGGCGAAGCGGTCGACCTGGCCCTGCAGCAGGGAGAGGCGACCGGTCACGCGGGTGGCGTTCGCCTGGTCGTCCCACAGGTCGGCAGCACCGACCTGCTCGCCGAGCTCGGCGATCTCGCGACGCATGGCGTCGATGTCGAGCACCTGCTCGACGGTGCGCATGGTCGCCTGGAGCTGCTTGATCTCGAGGTCGTAGTCGATGCCTGCCACGAGCAGCAAGACTACGCACCTCGCGGGGCGGTTCCTACTTGCGGCCGAAGACCTGGGCCGCGTACCACCGGCCGTCGTCGTCGCGCGCGGCGCCGACGCCGAGGAGTCGGTACTGCGCGGTCAGGATGTTGGCGCGGTGGCCCGACGAGCCCATCCACCCCTTCACCACGGCCTTGCCGCTCGGGTAGCCGTAGGCGACGTTCTCGGCGACGCGGCTCAGGTCGCACCTCTTCAGCACCGGGCCGAGGTCCTGGTGGTACATCCGCTCCTGCCTGGCCATCCGGCGGGCCTGGCGGTCGGCGAAGCGCTGCACGCACTTCTGCTTGCGCAGCGCCACCAGGTCGCGCTTGGTGCGCTGGGCGTTGGTCTTCTTGTGCGCCGACCTCTCGTACGCCGCCGCGCCGGCGGCGTGCGCGGGGGTGGGCGCCACGACCGTGGCGGCGCTGAGGAGCAGGGTGAGCAGGAGGGTCAGGGGGACGAGCGGGGCGAACGGGGTCGCGAGGGGGGATCGCATACCCGGCAGGGTACGGGCGACTACCCCGTCGTGACCCGTTCGCGACGATCGAGCAGGCCCATCACCGGGCCCACCAGCACGCCGTGCACCAGCACCGAGGCCACGACCGTGAACCCGACCGTCGACCACAGCCACGGCTGCCCGAAGGCCTCGACCTCGCCGGCGGCGTAGGCCAGGTAGAACAGCGAGCCGACGCCGCGGACCCCGAAGAACGCGGCCGTCCCGCGCTCGGTGCGGGTCAGGCCGCCCCGCTCCCCCGGCGGGACGGGACGCACGCTGAGGGCCAGGAACCCGGCGACCGGCCTCACGACCAGGATCAGCCCGAGGCCGATGGCCACCCCGCGCCAGTCGAGGTCCTCCAGCAGGCCGCGGGTCAGGGCGATGCCCAGGACCAGCAGCACGAAGAGGGTCAGCAGCCGCTCGAGACGCTCGACCACCTCGTGCATGGCCCGGTGGTAGTCGTGGCGGCGCTCGGAGGCCCGGAAGGTCATCGCGCAGGCGAAGACGGCCAGGAACCCGTAACCGCCCAGCGCCTCGGCGGCGCCGTACGACGCCGCCAGCGCCGCCACGGCCAGCAGCGGCTCGCCCCGCTCGGCGATGCGCAGCGCCGGGCTGACGGCGCGGAAGGCGACGCGGGCCAGCACGTGGCCGACCGCGACGCCGACGACCACGCCGATGACGGTCTTGCCCAGCAGGTACCAGCCGACCCACTCCAGGGCGCCCGCACCGAGGGCGCCGCCGCCGGCGACCAGCACCGCGAGGTAGACGAACGGGAAGGCCAGGCCGTCGTTGAGACCGGCCTCGGCGGTCAGGGCGAAGCGGACCTCGTCGTCCTCGTCGATGGGGGCGCAGTCGTCGACGTCCTCGCCGATGACGGTGGTGGTCGCCGGCCCGGCGACCTGCACGTCGGAGGCGAGCACCGGGTCGGTGGGGGCCAGCACCGCGCCGAGCAGGATCGCGACCGCGGGCGCCAGGCCGGCCCACCAGCCCAGCAGGGCGACACCGGCGATCGAGAGCGGCATGGCGATGCCCAGCAGGCGCCAGGTCGGCGACCAGGCCCGGCGCGAGGACTTCTGGCGCGGGTCGAGCGGCCGGTCGAGCGCCAGGCCCACGCCCATCAGCGCGATCAGGACCGTCAGCTCGGTGATGTGCTCGATGGCGGCGCGGTTGTCCTGCGGGCTCAGCGGCAGGTCGTCGGGCAACGGGGTCAGGCCCAGGAGCATGCCCAGGCCCACCAGCACCATCGGGGAGGTCAGCGGCAGCCGGCCCAGGATGCTGGGCAGCACGATCGCCAGCAGCAGGCTGGCTCCGGCCACGAGGTAGACGAGGTCGGCGGTCACGGCTCGAAACTACCGGGACCGGCCGGGTGGGGAGCCCGGCCGGTCCGAGGTGTGGCAGGTGGCTCAGAAGCCGCCGAAGAGGGTGCCGAGGGTGATCACGACGACCAGCGCGGCCAGCGGGATCGCGACGGCCACCACGAAGATGTCCTTGTAGGACTGGCGGTGGGTCAGCCCGCAGATCGCTAGGACCGTGACGACGGCGCCGTTGTGGGGCAGGGCGTCGAAGCCGCCGGCGGCCAGCACGGTGACGCGGTGCATCAGCTCGAGGCTGATGCCCTGGGCGTCGGCCAGGCCGCGGAACTGCTCGCCGAGGGTCTGCAGCGCGATGCTCATGCCGCCCGAGGCGGAGCCGGTGATGCCGGCGAGCACGTTGACTGCCACGGCCAGCGAGATGACCGGGTTGCCGGAGATGCCCAGCACCGAGTCGCGCACGGTGCGGAAGGCGGGCAGCGAGGCGATGACGGCGCCGTACCCGACCTCGCTGGCGGTGTTGAAGATCGGCAGGAACGAGCCCATGGTGCCGGCGTTGACCGACTCCTTGACGTCGCCGAACCGCTTGAGGTTGGTCAGCACGACCACGAGGGTGGCCACGACCAGGGCGACCACGATCGCCCAGATCCCGCCGACGGTGTCGATGTCGGTGTTGCCGTAGGCGTCGTCGGCCAGGTAGTCGGTCTCCATGGCCGGGAAGACCCAGGTGACCAGCACGTAGTTGAGCGCGATGACCACGACGATGGGCAGGAAGGCGATCAGCACGCCGGGGCGCGGCAGCGTCGACTGGTCGGTCGCGACCGGCTGACCGGTCGTGGCCGTGGCGGTGGCAGTGCCGGCACCCTCGGGCGCGGCGCCGGTCGCGGCGCCAGTCGTGGTGCTGCCGCGCTCGTCGCGGTCGGAGCCCTTGCCGCTCACGCGGGCCAGCAGGCCCGGGCCCTTCGGCGTGTCCGCGGGCAGGTAGGTCTCGCCCGCGGCGGTGAGCTTCTTGGAGCGGTACATCAGCCACGCGGTGCCGCCGCCGAACATGATGACGGCGGCGATGACGCCCAGGCCGGGGGCGGCGAAGGCGTTGGTGCCGAAGAACGGCGCCGGGATCGCGTTCTGGATCTGCGGGGTGCCGGGCAGGGCGGTCATGGTGAAGGTGAACGAGCCCAGCGCGATGGTGGCCGGGATCAGCCGCTTGGGCACGCCGGCCTCGCGGAAGAGCGCGGCGGCGATCGGGAAGACCGCGAAGGCGACCACGAAGAGCGAGACGCCGCCGTACGTGAGGATGCCGCAGGCCAGCACGATCGCCAGGATCGCCTTGGTGTCACCGAGCTTCTCGACGATGAAGTAGGCGATCGCCCGCGCCGCCCCGCTGTCGTCCATCATCTTGCCGAAGAGGGCGCCGAGCAGGAACAGCGGGAAGTAGGTGATGAGGTAGTTGCCCAGCGCCGGCATGAACACCTGGGTGTAGGTGGCCAGCATGGGCAGTCCGCCTGCGAAGGCGGTCGCGAGGAGCGCCATCAGCGGGGCCAGGATGATCACGTTGACGCCGCGGTAGGCGAAGAAGATCAGCAGGACCAGGGACAGGATGATTCCGACGAGCCCGATCATGGGCGGGGTTCCTTCCGTTCAGGGCGACCGCGCCCACGGGTGCGTGTGACAGCGATCTCGTGCATTCGGGTGACGCTACGCACACAGCGACCCGACGGGTATGTGCGCGCGACACACAGAACGGCGACGGTGCTGTGAACCGTCTAGACAGGTGGGTTTAACCGCTCGGCGCCTCACCGCTCGACGTCGGAGACGGCCGAGCCCTCGGCCGAGATCATCGGCGCCTCGGGGGCGCCGGGGACGCCCAGCGGGAGGTCGAGCGGGGCGCTGACCCGCACCTGCACCGAGGAGCGGGTCTCGTCGACGACCACCACGAACCGCAGCCCGGGGTACTCCTGGTGGGCGCCGACGCTGCGCAGGTAGTCCTCGACCCCCGCGCGGGCGACCCCGGCGTCGAGGGCGAGCTGGTCCTGCGGCACGCCCTCGGTGTACGTCGACGCGCCGGTCGCGCCCGCGTCGGCGCCGTACAGCGCGGCCCCGTCGGCCAGGGTGCTCAGCCCGGAACGCTGCAGGTAGGCGGCGCTGACGTCGACCACCACCGCCACCCCCAGGGCCAGCACGAAGGCGAACCCGATGATCAGCACGCTGACCTGACCGGCGTCTTCGCGGCGCCGTGGCTGCCCGCGGCTCACCGGGTGATCTCCTGGTACTGACCGATCGGGACGGTGTGGCTGGAGGCCAGCGCGAAGCTCGGCGCTCCCCCGCCGAGCACGTCGGGCATCAGCGGCAGCTCGACGCGCGAGTCGACGCGCACCGTGATGACCGCGGTGCCGGAGTGGCAGTCGGCGAACCCGCCGCAGTCGACGGCGACATCGACCGGGGCGTCCTGGAGGCCCTGGTCGGTCAACGCCTGGCGGGCCGCGGCCCGGGCCCGCTCGCGACCGCTGGCGTCGTCGGGTGCGAGCGCATAGGCCCGGGCGGCCGAGCGAGCCGCGGACTCGACCCCGAAGGCGCCGCGCTGGACGTCGAAGACGCTGACCACGATCCACAGCAGCGGCACCAGCAGCAGGATGCCGAGCCAGACCAGCTCGACCAGCGCACTGCCCGCCTCGTCGCGGCGGCGCCCGCCCTTGGGGCTCACTGCTCCTCCTCCACCGCGTGGCCGGCGACCTCGATCCCGACACCCGGTCCGCCCAGACCCAGGGCGGGCACGGTGGCACGCACCGTGACCACCACGGTGGGCGCGCCGTCGACGAGGACCGTGCGGGCCGAGACGTCCTGGGCGAAGCGCCCCGAGACCGCGCCGTCGATCTGGCTGCGGGTGCGGGCCACCCCGTCGGCCTCGCCGCGCCCCGCGGTGGCGGCGTACCGGGCGCCCTCGGAGGCCGCCGAGGCCAACGTGTTGCGCACCAGCAGCACCAGCGAGACCTGCAGGATGCCCAGCACCAGCGGCACGAGCACCACCAGCACCAGGACGAAGTCGACGATCGCTGCACCGCCGCAGCCGCGCCGACGCAGCAGCGGCACTACTTCACCTTGTTGAGCGCGTTGCGCAGCATCTGCCCGAGCTCGTCCTGGGCGATCGAGCCGATGGCCACCACGATGCCGGCCGACATCACGGTGACCAGCACCCAGCCGGGCACGTCGCCGCGATCGTCACGACGACGAGGTGCGGGCGCCACGAGGGCGAGCCAGAGGAGCACCAGGCGGTGCGCGAGGAGGGAGGTCATGGAGCGTCCTTTCCCGAGAGGGTCATGGGGTGGTCAGGTCGAGCCCGACGACGCCGGGCCAGAAGGCGAACAGGATCGTCACGGGCAGCACCAGGAACACGACGGGCACCATCATCAGCACCTCGCGGCGGGCGGCGGACTCGATGAGCTCGCGACGTCCGGCCTCGCGGACGTCGGCGGCCTGGGCGTGCAGCACGTCGGCCAGCGGGGTGCCGCGCTCGACGGCGGTGGCGATGCCCTGGGCGAAGCGGGAGACCAGGGGCAGCCCGCTGGTCGCGGCCAGGTCGTCGAAGGCGGAGCCGACCGGCTCACCGGTGCGCACCTGGGCCAGCACCCGGGCCAGGTCGGCCGACAGCTCGCCACCCGAGCGGCTGACCACGCGGTCCAGGGCCCCGACCGGGCTCTCGCCCGCCGCCACTGCGAGGGCGAGCAGCTCGGCCACGGTGGGGAACTCGGCGAGGATCCGCCGCTCGCGGGTGCGGACCTGGCCGGAGAGGTGGTTGTCGCGCCCCAGCACCCCCACCACGAAGGCGATCGCGCAGACCAGCGCGGAGCTGACGACCGCCCCCGGGTCACCCAGGGTGCGCAGCAGCCCCCAGGCCGCGGCCAGCGAGAACGCCACGAGGCCCCACTGGACCTGCTCGACGCGGAACTCGTGGACGGTCTTGTCGAGCCCGGCCCGCGCCAGGCGGCGGCGTACCGACGTGGCACCGCCCAGGACCCGCTCGACGCTCTCGGCCAGCGAGCGCAGCACCGGGCCGAAGACCGCGACCACGACCGAGGAGCCCCCGCCGCCCCCGGCCGTCATGCGCGGTGCCGCGGGCATGCCGGCGGCGGGCAGGTCGCGCAGGTAGGGCAGCATCCGGGCGGCGAGCCGAGGCCGTCGCACGGCGCGCACACGGGCCGCGACCAGCAGCAGACCGGCCGCGGTCGTGGCCCCCAGCAGGGCGCCCCACATCGTCAGGCTCACGAGAGGATCCGCCTCTCGGTCGGCAACCGCCCGATGCGCATCATCAACCGGTAGGCCACCACGCACAGGCCGGCACCCACCCCCAGCACCACGACCCCGGCGGGCGAGGCGTAGCGGCGGATCACGTCGCTCTGCAACGACATCAGCAGCAGCACCACCCACGGGGCGGCGACCGCGAGCCGGGCACCGTTGACCGTCCAGGCCTGCCGCGACTCCAGCTCCGAGCGGGTGCGCGCGTCCTCGCGCAGGTAGCCCGACAGGTTGCGCAGCAGCCGGCCCAGCTCGCCACCGCCGACCTCGCGAGCCACCCGCAGGCCCTCCACCACCCGGTCCCCCACCGGGTCGGCGAGCCGGTCCTTGAGCCGGTCGAGGCTCTCCCCGAACCGGCCCGAGACCTGGTAGTCGAGGGCGAAGCCGGTGAACGCCTCGCGCAGCGGCTCGGGCCCGCGCGTGCCCAGCGCCGACAGCGCGTCGGGCAGCGACATCCCCGCCCGCACGGCCGAGGCCAGGTTGTCGACGGCCTCGGGCCAGACCTCGGCGAACTCGCGCAGCCGCCGCCGGGCGCGCGCCGCCACCACCGTGACCGGCAGGTACGCCGCGAGCACGCCGAAGACGATCGCCACCGGGGGCGTGCGCGAGACCACCTGCACGAGCAGCGCGGCGCCGACGCCCGAGACCGCGCACAGCAGCACGAACGAGGTCGACGAGACGCCGCGCAGCCCGGCCGAGCCCAGCAGCCGCTCGAGGCGGCCCGGCCCGCGAGCGGCGACCCTCGGACGCCGCGGCATCGTGAACGCCGACCAGATCAGCAGCAGCCCCACGCCCACACCGAGACCCACCAGCGCGCCCACGCTCAGACCTCCTGCTCCGCGCCCACCGCGAGCAGACGTCGTACGTCGATGCCGTGACGCTCGTAGAGCTCGGTGCGCGGCGGCATCCCCTGCGCGCGGCGCAGCTCGCCGTCGGAGCGGCGGAAGATCGGCTCGACCTCGATGATGTCGTTCTCGGTGCGTCCCGGCACCGCCACGATCTCCTCCACGTGCCGCCGGCCCCGGTGGTCGAGGCCGAGGTGGACCACCAGGTCGACCGACGAGGCGACGGTCGGCACCACGAACCGGGATCCGATGTTCTCGCCCGCCAGCAGCGGCAGCGTGCACATCTTGACCAGGGCCTCGCGCGCGGAGTTGGCGTGCAGGGTGCACATGCCGGGCAGCCCCGAGTTGAGTGCGAGCACCAGGTCGAGGCACTCCTCGGCCCGCACCTCCCCCACGATCACCCGGCTGGGCCGCATCCGCAGCGTCTCCTTGACCAGGTCGCGCAACCGGATCTCGCCGGTCCCCTCGAGGCCGGCCTGCCGGGTCTGCAGCGGCACCCAGTCGGGGTGCGGGAAGCGCAGCTCGAAGACCTCCTCGGCCGAGATCACCCGCTCGCTGCCGGGGATGGCTGCGGCCAGGCAGTTGAGCATCGTGGTCTTGCCCGCCTGGGTGCCTCCCGAGACCAGGATGTTGAGCCCGGCCCGCACCGAGGCATGCAGGAACGCGGCCGCCTGCGGAGTCAGGCTGCCCAGCTCGACCAGGTCGTCGAGGCGTGCGGCGCGCAGCACGAACTTGCGGATGTTGACGGCCGAGAAGCCACGGCTGATGCCCTCGAGCACCACGTGGAGCCGGTGCCCCTCGGGCAGCATCGCGTCGACGAACGGACGGCTCATGTCGATGCGCCGCCCGCTCGACTTCAGCATCCGCTCGACCAGCTCGGCGACCTGTGCCTGGGTGAGCATCAGGTTGGTCAGCTCGTGCCGGCCGTTGCGGGCCACGAAGACCCGGCTGGGGTCGTTGATCCACACCTCCTCCACCGTCGGGTCGTCGAGCAGCGGCTGCAGCGCCCCGAACCCGGAGACCCGTGCGACCAGCTCGCCGACCACCGCCTCGGCGTCACCGACCGGCACCACCGCGCCGGTCAGGCTGCGCTCGTCGTGCTCGCGCACCAACGACTCGGCCAGGCGTCGTACGACGGCGGGGTCGCGCTGGGGGTCGATGCCCTCCCGGCGCACCACCTCGCGCAGCGCGTGGTCGAGGTGCTCGAGGGTCTCGGCGTGCCCCGGCAGCCGGGCGCCCGAGCCGGCCCTGGCGGCGGGGTGCGGGGACGCGGCGGCCCGCCGGGCGTCGGCGTGGGTCATCGCCATGGCAGGCCCTCTCCGAGTAGGGGTCCGAGCAGCAGGGTGCGTCGCCGGTGACGCTATGCAGCCGGACACCTACCCGGGAAGCCCCATTTCTTAACCTGTGGAGAACCCCTGCGGGTGTGCCCGGGTCGGCTAGCCGCCACACCGACACCGCTGGCCCCGGGAACCCCACCAGCCCCGCTGACCCGGCCCAGATCTCGCGCTGACCCGGCCCGAACTTCGCCTCGAGCCGTCCCAGATCTACCCGGCGGAGCTGCCTCAGCCGGCGGAGAGTCGCTCGAGGAGTTCACCGGAGTGCTTCACCCCGGTCAGCGCGGAGGGATGCACGTCCTCGCCGCGGCGCAGCACCGTGAACCGGCCGTCGGGTTCCACCACCGCGACCGCCACCTCCTGCGGCGAGCGCACGCCGGCCGCGCGCAGCTCTGTCCACAGCCCCGACTCGTCGAGCCCGAGGCGGGTCAGCTCGTGGCGCTGCACCTGCCCGGCCACCATCACCGCCACCGCCCGGTGCCGCCGGCGCGCGACCATCCGCTCGCTGCGCCGTACCCGCCCGGCGACGCCCTCGACGACCAGCAGGGTCGCGAGCGCGAGCAGCCCACCGCTGAGCGTGGGCACCTGGCCCAGGATCGAGCGGCCCACGATCGCACCCAGCACCGTGACCACCGCGAGGTCGAGGCTCGACGGCGAGGCGTAGAGGCGCTGGCCGGCGTGCGAGAGCAGCGTGGTGATCGCCAGGTAGAGCACGACCGTGGACACCACGATCGCCACAGCGCCGAAGAGGGGAAGGCCGAGGTAGTAGCCGAGGTCGTCCATCGGGCCATCGTGTCGCATCGGCGTCAGAGCCCGCCGTACGGCGTTGCCGACGCAGCACGCCTCGGAAGTTCAGGCCGGGTCGGCGGGAAGTTCAGGCCGGGTCGGCGGGAAGTTCAGGCCGGGTCAGCGGGAGATCTGGGCCGGGTCGGGGGTCTCGGAGGAGGTGCTGCCCAGGAAGACCAGCACGACGACGGTGACGACGAGGCTGACCAGGGTGGCCATCAGCGCCAGCACCACCAGGCCGGTGCTCACCAGGCCCCCGACGGCGAGGAGGGCGTAGGCCCCCGCCACCACGACGTACGTCGTGCGCAGCGTGCGGGCGCTCCCCGCACGGCGCGGCAGGACCGCCATCACCCCGCTCAGCGTGCCCACCACCACGACCAGGTCGACGACCCCCTCCAGGATCCCCAGCCACACCGCGGTCTCGCCGAGCAGGTCGGGGCCCGGCCACAGCGGCGCCGAGACCAGGGCCCCGACCCCGGCTGCCACGGCGCCGAGCCGGAAGCCCTGGTGCAGGTGGGCGAGCCTGCCCAGCGCGACGGCGACGACGATCCAGCCCACGGGGTCGGGCAGCAGGTCGAAGGCGGCTCCCCCGCTGCCGATGCGCAGGTCGAGCAGGACGACGACCAGGCCGACGACGACGGTCATCAGGGGCTTCACCCGCCCAGGCTAGTGGCACCCGCGGGCAGGGGCTCAGCAGGCGGCGACCTTGCGGTAGACGCCAGCGCTGGTCTCGCGCAGCGAGGTCACCGTGGCGTTGCCCTGGCCGAGGTAGTCCTGGCTGCCCAGCGCGTAGAACGGGTTGTAGGGGTTGCTGCCGTAGCTGACCGCCCGGCCCGCGCTCTCGTGGGTGGCGTTGGTGGTGGTCCAGCAGTCCACCGGACCCGGCGGCGTGGTCGGGGTCGGCGTGGGCGTCGGGGTGGGCGTGGGCGTCGGGGTGGGCGTGGGGGTCGGCGTGGGCGTCGGCGTGCCGGTGGTCGTCCCGCTCACCCGGCGGTTGTTGGCGAAGAAGAAGGACGTGACGTAGCGCGGGTAGTCGATGCTGCTGGCCTTGATGTAGCGGCCACCCGGGCCGCCGCCGGCGGGCCAGTTGTGGCCCAGGCCGGTGTTGGTCAGCAGCGAGACCCGCGGGCCCTCGGCGTCGGACCACATGGTGCCGCTGCCGGCGGTGCTGGTGCCGGGCAGCGTCGACATGGTGACCGGTGAGGTCGCGGTGGCGCCGTAGAGCCCGGCCATCACCTCGGCGTTGAGCCGGTTGTAGCCGGTGTTGACGGTGTAGTCGTCGTTGCCGTGGACCACCGAGGTCAGCTGGGTGTCGAAGCCGGCGGCGTGGCTGCCGGCGAAGCGGGTGCAGGTCGAGGTCGCGGCCGACTTCGTGGTCGACACGGTCGAGATCTGCGAGGAGGTGGTGCCGACCGTGGGTCCGGCGTTGATGCCGACGCCGGCGAAGACGTCGGGGGCCAGGCAGCCCATCACCATCGTCTCGCCGCCACCGGAGGACAGCCCGGAGAGGTAGACCTGGTCGGCGTCGAGGTCCAGGGCGGTGCGCCCGAGCAGCGTGTCGACCAGCGCCAGCAGGTTGTCGTCGTGGCGCGCGGGGTTGCTGCGGCTGTGGTTGGTGTCGTAGTAGTCCCAGCAGCCGGCGATCACGCCGCCGTTGGGCGCCGCGGGCACGGCCACGACCATGCCGTAGTCGTCGGCGGTGGCCTGCCAGTTGCCGGCCGTCTGCAGGTCGGTGTTGGTCTGCACGCAGCCGTGCAGGTTGACCATCAGCGCCCGGCCGTCGGCGATCGCGGGCGCCGTGGTCGGCACGTAGAGCCGCACGTTCATCCCGGCGATGGTCTCGCTGGTCCAGCTGCCGGCGGCCCGGGCGCTGGTGCCGCCGCCGGGGCCCAGGACCAGCACCGCCGCGGTGAGCACCACGGCGAGCACGCCCGCCAGCACGGCCGGGACGCTGCGCCGGGCGGCGCTCGCCGCGGACCTGGGCTGCGGCGCGGGCAGGGACGGGGTCGGTACGTCGATCATGGTGCTCCTCCGAGTAGGGCCAGGCATGACGTGCGGGTGGTGCGGACAGCAGGGGGCCGGGTCAGGCGGGTATGTCCCGCGTGACGGCGGCGACGGCCTCGGCCCCGCGGGGGCCGAGCACGATCGTGTAGTGGTTGACGTCCTCGACCTCGACGTCGCGCAGCTGCGGCAGCCACTCGCGGGCTCGCTCGGCGGCGTCGGGCGCGTAGAGCGCCTGCGGCTCGTCCATCAGCCCGCGCGGGGCGCGCAGGAAGGTGGTCGGCACCCGCACGGCGCGCATCGCGGCCTCGTACGCCGCTCCTCCGAAGAGCTGCGCGGCGTCGGCGGCCACCGCCTCGACCACGGCCGAGGGCTTGAGGTGCGGCGCCCGGCCCTCGAGGTCGTAGTCGACGTACCCCTCGACGACCGGGCTCCAGTCGTGGGCGAAGGCGGGGTGCTCGCGCCAGAAGTCGCGGTAGACCTCGTGGCTCTCGAAGGTCATCCGCAGCCGCGCCGCGGCGGGGCCGAGCACGTCGTCGGGGGTCGCGGTCGGCGACGGCGCTCCCCCGGCCGGCGCCAGCAGCGGCAGCCCGCCGTCGACGAGCACCAGGCCGGTGGCCCGCTCGCCGATCCGCGCGGCGAGGGTGAGCACGACGAAGGCGCCCATCGAGTGCCCGACGAGACCCGCCCGGGCCACGTCGAGGTGGTCGAGCACCTGCTCGAGGTCGCGCGCGTGCTGCTCGAGCCCGTACGGCGCCGGCAGCGACGCGCTGCGGCCGCGACCGCGCAGGTCGGGCGCGACGACCCGGTGGCCGGGCAGCGCCTCGGCGACCAGGGGCCAGCACCGGTGGTGGGCGGTGATGCCGTGCACGGCGAGCACCACGGGCGCGTCGGGGTCCTCAGGGCCCCACACGCCGCAGGTCAGCTCGCCGCCGTCGACGGGCACGCGGACCGTGCGCGGGCCGGTCGGGCCGGCCGGGCCGGTCGGGGAGCCGGGCGCCGAGGGGTGCCGGGTGGCGGTGGTCATCGCTGGTCTGCTCCTGTGTCGCTGCTGTCGCTGCTGGGGGTGCTGGGGTCGGGGTGGGCGGCGGCCAGGGCCCGCTCGATGAAGGCCATCACCTGCTCGAAGACGTGGTCGGGCACCGTGGCGGTCGACCCGGGGCCGGGGGCGGCGCCGGGATCGTCGCCCCACAGCACCCAGCGCATCCCGACCATCTCGCCGATGCCCATCAGCACCCACGCGACGACCTCGGGGTCGATGTCGCCGACGTCGCCGACCTCGCGGGCCCGCTCGAGGTTGGCGATGTAGCCCTCGACGATGCGGGTGTAGTGCAGCTTGAGCGCGCGGGGCGAGACGAACTCGGCCTCGCGCACCACCCGGTAGAGCGCGGGGTGCTCGGCGGTGAAGGCGAAGAACGCCCGGAAGCCGGCCCGCTCCCCCTCCAGCCGTGTGGTGGCGCCCGCCGAGCCCTCGGTCATGGCGTGGCGCACCCGGCGGTTGAGGTCCTCGACGAGCTCCTCGAAGACGGTGAGCTTGGAGTCGAAGTAGAGGTAGAAGGTGCCCTGGGCGACCCCGGCCTTCTCGGTGATCCGGGTGATCGAGGCGTCGGCGTAGCCGTGCTCGGCGAAGACGTGCTCGGCGGCGTCGATGATCGCCTTGCGGGTCGCGGTGCCGCGCTTGGTGCTCGGCGGCTTGCGTGCGGTCTCGCTCATGCCCGGGCCTCCTGCTCGCGCCACCGGTCCGCCAGCGCGCGCCGCACGACCTTGCTGCTCGAGGAGCGCGGGATCTCGGCGACGACCTCGACGTGGCGCGGCACCTTGAAGGCCGCCAGCTCGCGGGCGCAGTGCTCGCGCAGGTCCTGCTCGTCGGTGGCCACGCCGGGGCGCAGCACGACGTACGCCGCGCACACCTCGCCCCAGCGCGCGTCGGGCACGCCCACCGCGGCCGCGTCGGCCACGGCCGGGTGGGCCAGCAGCACCTGCTCGACCTCGGCCGGGGCGACGCTCTCGCCGCCGGTGATGAAGATGTCCTTGATGCGGTCGACGATGCGGTAGTAGCCGTCGGCGTCGCGGGTGGCCAGGTCACCGGTGTGGAGGCCGCGGCGGCGCTCCTGCTCGGCCCGCTCGTGCTCGGGCTCGCGGAAGTAGCCGGCGAAGACGTTGGGCCCGCGCACCACCAGCTCGCCGGTGCCGGGGCCCTCGACCACCGCGCCGGTGGCCGGGTCGACGAGCTCGACCTCGACGTGCGGGTAGGGCGTGCCGGCCATCCCGACGCGTCGGGTGGCCTCCTCGGGCGGCAGGCACAGCACGTTGGGCGCGGCCTCGGTCAGGCCGTAGCCCTGGGTCAGCGCGACCCCGCGCCGGTGCCAGGTGCGCAGCAGCGGCTCGGGCATCGGCGCCCCGCCGACGATGGCGTGGCGCAGGCTGCCCAGGTCGGCGGCCGCGAAGTCGGGGTGCTCGGCCAGCATCAGGTAGGTCGCGGGCACCCCCATCGTGGTGGTGATCTGGCGCTCGGCGATCAGGTGCAGCACCCGCCCGGCGTCGAAGGTGCGCTCGAGCACGACGGTGGCGCCCATCCACCACGCGAGCAGCGGCTGCACGTTCCACCCGCCGACGTGGAACTGCGGCATCAGCGCCAGCACCACGTCGCGACTGGTGATCTCGGCGGTGCGTGAGAGCGACAGGTTGGTCCAGAAGCAGTTGGCGTGGGTCAGCACCGCGCCGCGGGCCTGCCCGGAGGTGCCCGAGGTGAAGATGATCAGCAGCGGGTCGTGGTCCTCGACCGGCGCGGCCGCCGCAGGGGCGCCCGCCCCCGCCGTCGTACGCCGCTCGCCGCGGGCCCGCTCGGAGCCGCCCGGCGCCGGCGCGTGCCGCTCGACGCCCTGGGTGCCCATCGCGGCCACGGGGACCTGCCCGACGACCAGGTCGAGGGTGGCGCGGGCCAGCGCGGTGAACTCCTCCTCGACCAGCAGCAGCGCGGGGTCGGCCTCCTCGACCTGGCCGGCCAGCTCGCGCGGCGAGAGCCGCCACGACAGCGGCACCAGCACCAGCCCGGCCTTGGCGCAGGCGAAGAACAGCACCACGTGGTCGGCGCTGTTGCCGGTCAGGGTCGCCAGCCGGTCGCCCTTGGCGTAGCCGGCGCGGCGCAGGCGCGCGGCGAGCCGCTCGGCGCGCTGGTCGAGGCGCTCGTAGGTGAGCACCACTCCCCTGTCGTCGATCGCGACCCGCTCGGGGGTCGAGGTCGCCCGGTCGGTGGTCCAGCGGCCCAGGGTGTGCAGCCCGTCGGCGGCCGCGGATGGCGAGGTGGTCATGGGCCATCCTCCCCCGCGGCGAGCGCCCCGGGGCGTGCCGCGCGGCTGCGGGCCCCGGCGAGGCGGGCGCCGAGGCCCACGAGGCCGCCGGGCACGAAGAGCACGACGAGGATGAACAGGGTGCCGAGGATGAACAGCGGCTCGCCCAGCGGCACGCTCAGCACCGCCGGCAGCGACTCGACGGCGTCGGAGGCCGCGAGCGTGGTCAGCCGCTGGTCGAGCAGCGTGTAGACGATGCCGCCGACCACGGCGCCCCAGCGCGAGCCGAGGCCGCCCAGCACCACGATCACCAGGATCGTGAGGGTGAAGTCGGCCGAGGCGATGCGGGGCGTGGCGCCGCTCTGCAGCAGCAGGTAGACCATGCCCACGACCACCGCCAGCACCGAGCCGGTGACGAAGGCGAGCAGCTTGACCGCGAAGGGCCGCAGGCCCAGCACCCGCACCCGCAGCTCGTTCTCCCGGGTGGCGGCGGCGACGTGGCCGGCGCGCGAGCGCTCGAACCAGGTCACCAGCGCGAAGACGACCACGAGCAGCACCAGCGCCACCCAGTAGAGGTTGCGGGTGTCGGCGACGCCGACCAGCGCGTCGGGCACGTGGGTGGTGTCGAGGCGCAGCCCCTCCTCGCCGCCCGTGACGTCGCTGTTGCGGCGGATCAGCACCGAGCCGGCCTGGGCGAAGGCCAGGGTGACCATCGCGAAGGAGATCCCGCCGACGCGTAGGCCGACCGCGCCGAGCACCAGCGCGACGACCGCGCCGACGAGCAGGGTCAGCAGCATCGCCGGCACCAGGCCCAGGTCGGTGCGCTCGAGCACGACGCCCAGCCCGTAGGCGCCGATGGCCAGGTAGAGCGCGTGCCCGAAGCTCAGCAGCCCGGCCACGCCGAAGATCACGTGGTAGGTCAGCGCGAGCGAGGCGAAGACCAGCGCGAGCGCCATCAGCTGCAGCGTGCCGGGGGTGTACGTCGCTCCCGGCAGCACGCCGGGCACGCTCAGGTCGACCAGCGGCAGCACCGCGAGCAGCACGACGAGGCCCAGCACGACCAGCAGCCGCAGCGGCAGGCCCGCCCCGCGGCGGCTGCCACCGGTGGGGCCGGCCGGGGCCGCGGGCTGCGGCGTACCGGTGTCGGGGTGGGTGTCGGTGGTGGCGCTCATGCGCGGGCTCCCATCAGGCCGGAGGGACGCACGAGCAGGACGGTGGCCAGCAGCAGCACGACCACCAGGTCGCCGGTCCCGGAGAGGTAGAAGTTGGCCATCTGCTGCAGCACCGCGACCACGACGGAGGCGATCGCCGCGCCGAGCAGGGAGCCCAGGCCGCCGATCACGGTGACGATGAAGGCGAAGATCAGCAGCGAGCCGCCCAGCTGGGGCGAGACGTAGCCGAAGTAGTGCGAGGCCAGCACCCCGCCCAGGCCCGCGGCGGCGCCGCCGATGGCGAAGACGACGGTGAAGGCGCGGCGCACGTCGATGCCCAGGGCGGTGACCATGGAGCGGTTCTCGACGCCGGCGCGGATGACCAGGCCGAAGCGGGTGAAGCGCAGGAAGGCCACGATGCCGCCCAGCACCAGCGCCGCGACTCCGATCAGCAGGAACCGGTCGTTGGGCACGCGGGCGCCGAGGATCGTGGTGGTCTCGTCGAACCAGCCGGGGCCGGTGACGAAGATGGCGTCGGTGCCCCAGATGCCGTCGAAGAGCGCGACGGTGGCCAGCGCCAGGCCGACGGTGACCAGCACCTGCTCGATGTGGCGCTCGTAGAGGCGCCGGATCAGCAGCAGCTCGGTGAGCACCGCGGCGAGGGCACCGACGCCGGCGCCGACCAGGAGCGAGAGCAGCAGCGAGCCCCACGAGTCGCCGCCGAGGCGGCGGGCGGTCTCCCACCCGGCGAAGGCGCCCAGGGTCAGGAAGGAGCCGTGGGCGAAGTTGAGCACGCCCATCAGGCCGTAGATGAGCGAGAGGCCCGAGGCGACGAGGAAGTACAGCGCCCCCAGGCCCAGGCCGGTGGCGAGCAGCAGCACGACGGTGCTCACGAGCGGACCTCCTGGCTGTGGGTGGACGGGTCGGGGTGGCTGCCGGCGTCGGAGTCATGGGCGGAGCTGCTCGAGCTGGTGGAGCCGACGCCGAGGAGGCTGACGACCCGCTGCTCGTCGTCGAGCAGCTCGGCGGCGTCGCCGGTGTGCACGACGCGGCCGTCTGCCATCACCACGGCGCGGTCGGCCAGGCGGCGGGCCACGACGAGGTTCTGCTCGACGAGCAGGATCGGCACGACCTGGGCAGCGCGCTCGAGCGCCTCCGTGACCTCGCCGACCAGCTTGGGCGAGAGGCCCTTCGTGGGCTCGTCGACCAGCAGCAGCCGGTTGTCGTTGAGCAGGGCCCGGGCGAGCGCGACCATCTGCTGCTGCCCGCCCGACAGGGTGCCGGCGGCCTGCTGGCCCCGCGCGATGATGTCGGGGAACAGGTCGGCGACCAGCTCGCGGCGCGGGTTCGCGCTGCGCTCGGCCAGGCGCAGGTTCTCCTCGACGCTCAGGGAGCCGAAGACCTCGCGGTCCTCGGGGACGTAGCCGACGCCGCGCTGCACGATGCGGTGCGTGGGCAGGGTGTCGATGCGCTCGCCGTCGAGCTCGACGACACCGCTGCGCTCGACGAGGCCGAGCACCGCCTTGATGGTGCTGGTCTTGCCGACGCCGTTGCGGCCGAGCAGGGCGGTGACGCCCTGGGCGGGCACCTCGAGGGTGACGTCCTCGACGACCTGCTGCTGGCCGATGCGGGCCGAGAGGCCGCGCACCCGCAGGACGGGTCCTGACTGGTTCATGCGCTCGCTCCGAGGTAGGCGCTCTGGACGGTGGGGTCGGCCATCACGGCCTCCGGGGAGTCGCAGGCCAGCAGCTGGCCGTGGTGCATCACCGCGAGCCGGTCGACCAGACCGAGGACGACGTCCATGTGGTGCTCGACCATCAGCACGGTGGTGCCGTGCTCGCGGTGCACCGTGCGGATGAGGTCCATCAGGCCCTCGACGTCGGCGCTGCCGACCCCGGCCATCGGCTCGTCGAGCAGGATCACGTGGGGGTCGCAGGCCAGGAGCATGGCGATCTCGAGCTTGCGCTTGTCGCCGTGGGCCAGGCCCCCGGCGACGGTCTGCTCGTGGTGGGCCAGGCCCACCTGGTCGAGCCGGTCGCGGGCCCGCTCGGTGGCGGCACCGCCGCGACCGGGGAAGCGGACCAGGCTCAGCGCGCCGCCGAGGGCCGCCTGGGCGGCCAGTCGCACGTTCTCGAGCGCGGTGAGCCCGTCGAAGAGGCTCGAGGTCTGGAACGTGCGGCCCAGCCCGGCCCGGGCTCGGGCGTCGACCGAGCGGGCGGTGACGTCGTCGCCGGCGAGGTGCACCGTGCCCGCCGTCGGGCGCATGACGCCCGACAGCAGGTTGAACAGCGTCGTCTTGCCCGCACCGTTGGGGCCGATCACCCCGAGCATCTCGCCGCGCGGCACCGAGAGGGAGACCCCGTCGATGATCACCGCGCCGCCGATGCTCAGGTGCAGGTCGTGCACCGCGAGGACCGGGCCGGGCTGGCTCACGAGGTCGCGACCGGGGGTGCGACGGCGTCGGGCTCGACCTGGTCGGCGAGCTCGGGCACGAACGACCCGCCCTCCTCGGCCAGCGTCGCCGCGAACATCGGCTGGATCAGCGCGTGGTCCTCGGCGCGCACCGTGGTGGTGCCCTTGGGGCCCTCGAACTCCCAGCCCTCGAGCGCCTCGATCATCGCGTCGACGTCGTCGCCGCCGCCCTCCTCGATGGCGTGCACGATCATCTGCCCGGCCACGAAGCCGTCGGGCGAGAACAGGTCGGCCTCGGCGCCGGCCTCCTCGAGCGCCTCCACCATCGCGGCGTTGACGTCGTTGTCGGGGGCGCCGGCGAAGTAGTGCGAGAGGAAGGTGATCTGCTCGCTGGCCGCGCCGTAGGCGCCGTAGCTGGCGATGTCGCCGAGACCGGTGGTCACCGGCACCTCGTCGAAGACCTGCTGCTGGTCCAGGGACTGCCACATGGCGCTGGTGGTGTCGCCGGCCCAGGCCACGAAGACCAGGTCGGGGTCGGCGTCGAGGATGCGCCGGGCGAAGGGGGTGAACTCGGTGGCGTCCTCGGGCACGAGCACCGGCTCGACGGTGGCGCCGCCGCCGCCGAGGACGGCCTCGACACCGGCCACGTTGCCCTGGCCGAAGGCGTTGTCCTGGGCGAAGACCACGACGTCCTTGCCCTCGAGGTCGCCGATCAGCGAGCCCGCGGTGGCGACGTCCTGGTAGGTCTGGCGACCCGAGCGGAAGGTGTAGCGGTTGATGCCGGTCACGGCGTCGGCCGCGGCGGGGCCGGAGATGTAGAGCACCTCGTTCTGCTCGGCCTGCTCGGCCAGCGAGAGAGCCACGCCCGAGGAGACGGTGCCCGCGATGATCTGGGTGCCGGAGCCGATGGCGTCCTTGGCCAGGCCGACCGCCTTGGCGGGGTCGCCGGCGTCGTCGGCGAAGTCGAGCTCGATCTCGCGACCGTCCACCTCGCCGGAGCCGTCGGTGGCGTAGTCGATGCCGGCCTCGAGGCCGTTGCGGTAGGCCTCGCCGTACGCCGCGAGCGGGCCGCTCTGCGAGTAGATGATCGAGACCGGGACGGCCGCGCCGTCACCGTCCTCGCCCGAGGAGGCGGAACCGCTGTCGGGCGCGCAGGCACTGAGGCCCAGCACGCCGACGACCGCTGCTGCGGCCACCGCCAGGGAGCGTCGTCCGCCCGTTCGGGCCGGGGTGCGCTGCGTCATGACTTCTCCTTCGTCGTCAAACCTGACAGGTGATTCAGGTCTCATGACGTGACCGTAGCCACAGCCTTTACTCATGTCAACGACCGGTACAGACCCCCTCGTAGGCTCAGGGCGTGAGCACCCCTCCCGCCGCCCTGCCCGACGCCCTGCTGCGCCTGGGCACACCGGAGCACCCGACCTTCGGGCTCGACACCTTCGGCGACCTCGAGCTCGGGCCCGACGGGCGACCCGTGCACGAGGCCGAGGCCATCCGCCAGGTCGTCGCCGAAGGGGTCCTCGCCGACCAGGTCGGGGTCGACTACCTCGGGCTCGGCGAGCACCACCGCGACGACTACGCCATCGCCGCGCCAGACGTGGTGCTCTCCGCGATCGCCGGGCAGACCTCGCGGCTGCGGCTGGGCACCGGCGTGACGGTGCTCTCCTCGGACGACCCCATCCGGGTCTTCCAGCGCTTCTCCACCCTCGCCGCCATCAGCGGGGGACGTGCCGAGGTGCAGCTGGGGCGTGGCTCGTTCACCGAGTCCTTCGCGCTCTTCGGCCACGACCTGTCCGACTACGAGGTGCTCTTCCACGAGAAGCTCGACCTCTTCGCCGCCGTCCAGTCCGAGCAGCCGGTCACCTGGTCGGGCACGATCCGCCCGCCGCTGCGCGACCAGGTCGTGCACCCGCGCACCGAGGCCGGCCTGCTGCCCGCCTGGATCGCGGTCGGCGGCACGCCCCAGTCGGTGGTGCGCGCCGCGGCGTACGGCATGCCGCTGGTGCTGGCGGTCATCGGCGGCTCACCGGCCGGCTTCACCCAGCTCGCCGACCTCTACCGGCGCGCCCTGGTCGAGTACGAGCGCCCCGAGCTGCCGATCGGCATGCACTCCCCCGGCCACGTCGCCGCCACCGACGAGCAGGCGCGCGAGCAGATGTTCCCGCACCAGGCGGCCGCCTTCACCCGCATCGGGCGCGAGCGCGGCTGGGGCCCCTACACCCGCGAGGCGTTCGACCAGGGCGCCGGCGAGCAGGGGGCGCTCTTCGTCGGCTCCCCCGAGACCGTGGCCCGCAAGATCGTCCGGGCGGTGCGGACCCTGGGCCTCTCGCGCTTCCAGATGAAGTACGCCGTCGGCGCGCTGCCGCACGCGCAGCGCCTGGAGTCGATCCGGCTCTACGGCACCGAGGTCATCCCCCGGGTGCGGGAGCTGCTGGCCCAGGAGCGTGCCTGACCGGACAGCCGGCCACGCCCGGCGCCGGGAAGGTGCCGAGCCGCTCGATGTCGAAGCCGTCGGGGTAGGAGCGCACCCAGGGCAGGTCGGCGACCGTCTGGGCGCTGAGCCTCGCGGGGAAGAGCCGCAGCAGCCGTCCCCGGGCCCGCAGCGCCGCGCGCGAGGCACGCTCGACCGCGCCCGGGGGCGCGTCGTACCCCAGGGCCTCGCGCAGGGGCGGGTCCATCAGGGCTCGCGAGAAGACCTCGACGCCGCGGGCGGCGAACGAGGGCTGGAAGGTGAGCATCAGCGCCAGCGTCGACGCGGCGACCGCGCGTCCACCCTCGTCGGGCCCGAAGTGCTCGGCCTCGTAGTCGTCCATCAGCCTCGCGAAGCCCTCGTAGGTCTCGGGCACGTCGGGGATCGCCATGTGCCGGCCCAGGGTGCGGTAGTAGTTCACCGAGGCACGCAGCTCGGTGGCGGTCAGGGGGCGCTTGCCGTAGTCGTCGAGCCAGCGCTTGGGCACCACCACGAAGGTGGACAGCACGTAGCGGAACTCGTGGTCGGGGATGTCGTAGGCGCGGTGCATCTGGTTGACCCGGCGGATCGCCGCCCGGGCGTCGGGGTGGTCGAAGCCCTTCAGCGAAGGCTGCTCGAGCAGCAGCGCCGTGTCGTCGTAGCGGCGCTGCACCTGCTCGGTGAACGCGCCGGTGCGGGCGAGCAGCGCACCGATGCCGGGCACGGCATAGGTGCGGAAGAGCGCGAAGGACAGCGCCTGGTTCATGTCCCAGGGGAACTCGTGCACCACCGCGTTGCGGTAGATCTCCACGAAGTCGCTCTCGGGGTCGAGCGCCTCGTTGACCCGCTGCCAGTGGTCACGCGGGACCCCGCCGAACCTCTTGCCCCGCCACGTGAACGACCTCATGGCCCAAAACTAGAGCACCTGCTCCATTGTGGCTAGGCTCCCGGCATGCGCGCCCCCCTCCAGTCCCGCAGCGAGTCGTCGGCCGAGCGGATGCTCGACGCGACGCTGCGCCTGCTCGAGGACGGCGGCGAGGGTGCGGTCACCGTGGCCGCGGTGGCCAGGGCGGCCGGCACGTCCAACGGCTCGCTCTACCACCGCTTCGGCGACCGCCACGGCCTGATGCTCGCGGCCCAGACCCGAGCGCTCGGTGCGATCGAGGCCGAGACCGGTGCGGCCTTCGCCCGCGCCGACGAGGAGGTCGACGACGAGCGCGCCGTGGGCCTGCTGGCCGCCGCCGCTGTCGACATCTTCGGGCGGCACCGGGCGGCCATGCGGGCCTTCCTGGTGGGCCGGGCCGGCTCGGTGGAGGCCGAGGCGCTCAGCACCGCCTTCACGCACCGCGTCGGGGCGGGGGTCACCCGGTGGCTGGGCGAGCGCTTCGGGGCCCGGGCCGGCGACGCCGAGGCCGCGTGGCGGCTGCTCTTCGGCCTCGGGGCGACCCGGGCGCTCTTCGAGGACGAGCAGGTCTCACCGGCACCGGTGGGCCCGGCCGAGCTGTCCGCGTCGCTGGCTCGGGCGGTGCTGGCCGTCGTACGGCAGGAGGCGGGGCCGGTGCGGCCCGGGCGCGACCGCGGCTAGCGGGTCTCCCAGCCCAGCAGCGCCGCGACGTCGCGCGGCAGCTCCATCGGGCTGAAGGGCTTGGCCAGCACGCCGGACACGGCGAGGCCGTCCCAGGGCTGGTTCGGCCCGACGTGGCTCTTGGCGGTCAGCAGCACGACCGGGATGCCACGCGTCGCGGGGTCCTCCTGCAGCAGCCCGAAGGTCGTGATGCCGTCCATGTCCGGCATCATCAGGTCGAGCAGGATCGCGTCGGGCCGGGCATCGCGGGCCACGTCGATCGCCTCGCGGCCGCGGGAGGCCTCGAGCACGTCCCAGCCACCCACCCTGGTGAGCGACAGGCACGTGACCATGCGGACGTCGTCGTCGTCGTCCACCACCAGCACGGTCGGCATCGTTTCCTCTCGACGGGGCGCAGTCCCAGGACGGCTGCTGGTGGAGAGGATACCGGTGCGGGCACCCGATCCGGCATCCGTGCGGCACCCGTCCGGGCGGCTCAGGCCGGCGGCGGGCCGTGCATCTCCACGACGGAGTAGGTCTGGGCGTCGACCTGCTCGACCGTGCAGTCGGCGTGGGAGTGCAGCAGCTCGCCGATCATCGTGGAGAAGCCCAGCACCTCCTCGTTGTAGGCGCACACGTCCCACCCGCAGACCCCCCGCTCCTCGAGGACCCGCGCGATGACCTGCTCGATCATCGACTGGAAGACGTGGGTGCGCTGGTGCCGCGGGGCGACCAGGGTGAATCCCAGGTAGAACACCGCGTTGCGGGCCGTGTGCTCGGGGTAGTGCGCGGCGAAGTAATCCGGGCTGATCCACGGCACCGTCTCGAGGTCGCGGGTCAGGGTGGTCAGGCCGACCACGTCGCCCGCGGGGTCGCGGGCGACGTACTTCATGACCCGTGGGTCGCTCATCTCCTCGACGAACTCCTCGCGGTGCAGCACCTGGCGGGCCACGGCCCGGGTGGCCATCGGCGCGAAGGTCTCGGCGTAGAGGGCGTGGAAGCGCTCCACGACGTCGGGGTCGAGAGCCCCCTCGACGTCGATGGTGATGCTCAGCCCGTCCAGGGTCCGCTCAGGCACCGCTCGTCCACCCCTGCACCTCGTAGGCGGCCACCGCGAGGGCGCAGACCGGGTCGTCGACGCACTCCGCGGTGGCCACGACGGTGCTGCTCTCGACCTGGCTCCAGCCGCGCGAGGCGCACAGGTCCTCGAGGCTGAGCGTGATCTGGGTGCGCAGGGCCTCCTCGCTGCCGCTGTGGTGCTCCACGAAGACACCCGCTCCCGTGCGGGTGTCCCGGGCCCAGCCGAGCCCCGCCCAGACGACCTCGCCGTGCTGCTCGGCCCCGGCCGAGGCGAGCACGCACCAGAGCCGGTCGCCGTGCTGGTGCTCGAGCGGCTCGTGCGACTCCACGACGGTGCTGCCCGGCGGCACGACCGAGGAGAGGGTGATCAGGTTGAGGTCGGCCACGCCGGCCTCGCGCAGCGCCGCGTCGAAGGCCGAGAGCCGGGTGCGGCCGGTGCCGCTGCCGGTGCGCACGGTGATGCGGGGGCCCGCCGCCGAGGCGGGGCTGTCGAGGGACGGTGCGGGTACCAACGGGGCCTCCGATGCAGCGAAGCCCGGCGGAGCGGACGCCGCCGCCGGGTGGACGACGCCTGATTGTTCCTTGACCTTCACGGCGAGGTCGCGGAGGGTCCCGTCAACGGGGCGAGCTCCGGTGCCGATCGCAGGCACAG
Organism: Nocardioides salarius; assembly: GCF_016907435.1. Classification (NCBI taxonomy): domain Bacteria; kingdom Bacillati; phylum Actinomycetota; class Actinomycetes; order Propionibacteriales; family Nocardioidaceae; genus Nocardioides; species Nocardioides salarius. The sequence goes on from NZ_JAFBBZ010000001.1 coordinate 1,077,062, forward strand.
GTGGGCCGTCGTGCCGACGCCGACCTCGCTCTCCAGCCACACGCGCCCGCCGTGCCGCTCCACGATGCCGCGGCAGATCGCCAGCCCCAGGCCCGAGCCGCCCTCGCGGCGCATGTCGGAGGAGTCGACCTGCACGAAGCGGTCGAAGATGGTGTCGAGCCGGTCGTCGGGGATGCCGCGCCCGCGGTCACGGACCTGGATCTCGACGTCGCCGTCGACCAGGCGGGCGTCGAGCTCGACGACGGAGCCCGGCGGGGAGAACTTGACGGCGTTGCCGATCAGGTTGGTCAGCGCCTGCACGATCCGGTCGTGGTCGGCCAGCACCCGCGCCGGGCAGTCGACGTGGCGCACCAGCCGGACGTCGCGGCTCGTCGCCAGCCCCTCCATCTCGCGGTCGGCGATCGCCAGCAGGTCGCCGACGTCGTGGGGCTGGACCTCCAGGGCCAGCGTGCCCGACTCGATGCGCTCGAGGTCCAGGATGTCGTTGATCATCCGCGTCAGCCGCTCCGAGCTCATCAGGGCGCGGTCGACCATCGACGCGGCCTGCTCGGGCAGGTCGCCCATCACACCGCCCGAGAGCAGGCCGAGCGAGCCGCGGATCGAGGTGAGCGGGGTGCGCAGCTCGTGGCTGACCACCGAGAGGAACTCGTTCTTGACCCGCTCGACCTCCTGCCGGGAGGTGATGTCGCGGAAGACGACCACCCCACCGCGGACCTCGCCGGTGTCGTCGTCGACCAGCGGGCTCGCGGTGATCTCCACGGGGAAGACCGCACCGTCGGCGCGGACGTAGCGGTCCTCCTCGCCGTTGCTGACCCGGCGCAGGAGCACCGCGTCGGCGATGTAGCAGTCCTGGGCCGGGTAGGGGTGCCCGTCCTCGTCCGGGGCGTGGAAGACGTCGTGGGCGAGCTGGCCGGCCAGGTCGTCGACCGCGTAGCCGAGCATCTGGGCGCCGGACGGGTTGACGAAGGTGACCCGGCCGTCGAGGTCGACCCCGTAGATGCCGTCGGCGACCGAGGAGAGCAGCACCTCGGTCTCGCGCGCCATCTGGCCCAGGTCGGCGGTGCGCTCGCGCACCTGCTCCTCCAGGTTGCGGCGCAGGTCGCGGTTGTCCCGTGCGATCAGGCCCTGTCGGACCCCCGCTCCCCCGATCAGCAGGAACCACAAGAAGGCCTCGATGCTGAGCAGGCCGCCGGCACCGTTGCCCATCACCTCGACCATCGTGGCGACCAGGAGCACGCCGAAGACCACCGCGGTGTCCCAGTCCTCCGCGCCCGCGACGCCGTCCTCGCGCGTCACGTCGCTGACCCGGGTCGGCCACCAGGCGGCCAGGGCGAGCAGGAGATAGCCCGAGATCCAGCCCAGGTCGAGCAGCGAGCCGAACTCGAAGGTGCCGGCGGCCACGCGCACGGCGTACCCGAGGTCGGTCATCGTGTAGACGATGAAGCCGGCCGCGACCAGGCCCAGGGCGACCCGGTCGGGGCCGCGGGTGCGGCGCAGCAGGATCAGGGCGACGGTCGCCAGCACGACGTCGAGGATGGGGATCACCGCACCGGCCAGCAGCGAGACGTTGTTGCCCGAGTCGAGCAGCTGGTCGTAGACGAGGCTGGCGGCGATCATCAGCACCGCGGCGCCGAGGATCAGTCCGTCGAGGGCCATCACCGCCAGGTCGACCCGGCTGCGGGTGACCTGGGTGAAGGTGGCCAGGCTGGCGATCGAGAGCAGCAGCGCCACGGCGATGGCGACGTCACCGACGGGCGCGGTCCCCTCGCTGCCCGGGGCGCGCAGCAGCGCCGAGGCGACGTTGCCGGACAGCGCGGTCAGCCCCGCCAGCGACAGCAGCCGCCACGCCCGCCGTCGGCCACCGCTCGACCAGCGCGCCCGGTTGGCGGTGCTCGCGGTGGCCAGCAGACCGGCGACGAGCAGGCCCAGCGCGCTGACGTCGGCGCGGGTCGTGGCGGGCAGCGAGGAGGCCAGGAGCGCCCAGAAGAGCACGAAGAGCGCAGCGGCGACCACGGCGGCGACGACGAGGAAGAGTCGCTGGCGCCTCGCGGCAGGTGGGCCGGACGGCATGCGCGGAGACTACTGCCCGGCCGGGCCGCGGGGCGGTTCCGGGTCTGCGTGGGCCCACTGCTCGACGAGGTCGACCAGGTCGGCCACCGACTCGTGCACCACGGTGGGCCGGTAGGGGAAGGTGCCGACCTGCTCGGGTGGCGTCGACCCGCTGGTGACCAGCACCGTGCGCAGCCCCGCCTCGAGGCCGGCGATGATGTCGGTGTCCATCCGGTCGCCCACCATCACGGTGGTCTCGGAGTGGGCGTCGATGCGGTTCAGCGCGCTGCGCATCATCAACGAGTTCGGCTTGCCGACGTAGTAGGGCGCCCGGCCGGTCGCGGTGGTGATCAGCGAGGCGACGGCGCCGGTGGCCGGCAGCTTGCCGTCCTGGCTGGGGCCGCTGGGGTCGGGGTTGGTGGCGATGAAGCGCGCGCCGCCGTCGATCAGCCGGATCGCGCGGGTGATCGCCTCGAAGGAGTAGGTGCGGGTCTCGCCGAGCACCACGTAGTCGGGGTCGCGGTCGGTCATCACGTAGCCCGCGTCGTGCATCGCGGTGGTCAGCCCCGTCTCGCCGACGACGTACGCCGATCCGCCGGGGCGCTGGTCGTGCAGGAACTGCGCCGTGGCCAGGGCCGAGGTCCAGATGGCCGACTCGGGCACGTCGATGCCGCTGCCCAGCAGTCGGGCGCGCAGGTCGCGCGGGGTGTAGATGGAGTTGTTGGTCAGCACCATGAAGCCGAGACCGGAGCGCTGCAGGGCCTCGATGAACTCCTGGGCGCCGGGGATCGGCACCTCCTCGTGCACGAGGACGCCGTCCATGTCGGTGAGCCAGGTCAGCACCTCGCGCCGCGGGGCGGCCGCGTCGCGCTCGCGCTCGGGACTGGCCACCGGGTCAGCCGTCGGCTGCGGAGGACGTGGCCGACGAGGAGGTCGAGGAGGCGGGGCGCGGGGCGGGACCCTCGAGCCGGAAGCCGACACCGCGCACGGCCACGATCTTGTCGGTGACGCCGACGCCCTCGAGCTTCTGGCGCAGCCGGCCGATGGTCACGTCGAGGGTCTTGGTGGAGCCGTACCAGTTCTCGTCCCACACGTCGGCCATCAGCCGGCTGCGGGCCACGACCTTGTCGCGCTGCGAGGCGAGGATGTTGAGCACCTCGAACTCCTTGCCGGTCAGGGGCACCTCGTGCTCGCCGGAGTAGACCCGCCGCGCCGCCACGTCGATGCGCAGCCCGTGCGGGTCGACCTCGGAGCCGGCCGCGAAGCCGCTCGCGGTGCGGCGCAGCAGTGCCCGGACCCGGGCCTGCAGCTCGGCCAGCCCGAACGGCTTGGCCAGGTAGTCGTCGGCGCCGTAGTCGAGCCCCACGACGCGGTCGAGCTCGCCGGCGCGGGCGGTCACGATCATGATGGCGCCCTCGTAGCCCGCCTCGCGGGCGCGTCGGCAGACCTCGAGACCGTCCATGTCGGGCAGCCCCAGGTCGAGGATCACCACGTCGGCGGGGATGCCGCTCAGGTCGTCGAGGGCGCGCTGCCCGCTGTCGACCCAGGAGACCTCGTAGCCCTCGCGCTCGAGGGTGCGCACGAGGGGGAAGGCGATGTCTTCCTCGTCCTCGACCACCAACACGCGCTGACCCATGCCTCGAAGCATAGGGGCACGGGCATGCCGGCGCGGGTCCAACGCCCCAGTTGACCGTCTGCGCACTGCTGCCCGGCCCCGCTCAGGGCGTGGTCTCCCAGGCGTAGCTGGCGGTGGCGGGCTGTCCACCTGCCGAGAACGGCACCGCCTCCGCAGGGAGCGAGACGGTGAAGGTGAACGTGCTCTCGCCGCGTGCCGCCACCCAGCCCACGTCCTGGCTCACGTCGGCCATGGCGCCGAAGGGACCCTCGTAGACGGTCCGCTCGTCGTGCTCGATCCGCAGCACCAGCGCCCCTCCCGCGGCGGTGGTGGGGGCGGCGTTCTCGACCAGGGCCAGGCGCACGTCGGAGCCCTCGGGGTTGCGGATCGTCACGGTGCGGCTGGCGCTGGCGCCGGCGTCGAGGCTGGTGACGCTCAGGGTGGTGCCCTGCTCCCCCGCGCTGAGCGACATCCCGGCCCCCGAGTCGACGTCGGCGGCGCGCAGCGGGATGCCGCTGAGCCACACCGTGCCCGCCAGCACCAGGAGCACGACCGCGACGACGCCGCCGGAGCGCAGCTGCGAGCTGCTCAGGCTCGACAGCTGCGGTTGGCCGTGGCGTGAGAGCTGGATCGAGGTCATGGCGGGTCCTCCCCTGGTCTCGGGCCGGACGAGCGCCGGTCCTCCTCGACCGTAGGTCTCCGCGCGCACGGCGCGGCCACGTCGCCACCACGCCGACACCACGACGTGTGCACGGTTGGGTAACACCCCGCTCCGCGGCGGCCGGCAGGACGCTCAGGACGGGTCGGCGAACAGGTCGCCGCGCTCCTCGACCCGCTCCACGACCTCCTCGAAGCGCAGCTGCTCGAGCCCCAGGGGGTCCTCCGCGCCGGCCTCGACCTCGCTCCACGACACCGGCGCAGCGACGTACGGACGCTCTCGCCCGCGCAGCGAGTAGGGCGTGATGGTGGTCTTCGAGCCGGCGTTCTGCGACCAGTCGAGGAAGACCTTGCCGCCGCGCCGTGCCTTGGTCATGATGGCGGTGACCCGGCGCGGGTGGGCCGCCGACAGCTCCTCGGCCACCTGCTTGGCCAGCTCGGTCGAGTCCGCCGGCGCCAGCCGTCGCGGCAGGGTGGCGTAGAGGTGCAGGCCCTTGCTGCCGCTGGTCACCGGGCGGGCCTCGAGCCCGCGCTCGGCGAGCCGCTCGCGCACCAGCAGCGCCACCTGGCAGCACTCGTGCAGGCCGGCCGGGTCGCCGGGATCGAGGTCGATGACGATGCGGTCGGCGTTGCGGGGCCGCCCGTTGCGGCCCACCCGCCACTGGTGCACGTGCAGCTCGAGGGCCGCGAGGTTCGCCATCCAGGTCAGCGTCGCCAGGTCGTCGACGACCGGGAAGACCAGGCGGTCGCCGTGCCGCGACTCGCCGCGGCTGCCGGTGGTGGGCACCGAGACGGTGCGCACCCACGACGGCGTGCCGCCCGGCGCGTTCTTCTCGAAGAAGCTGCTCCCCCCGGTGCCGTGCGGCCAGCGGATCCGGGTCACCGCCCGGTCGGTCAGGTGCGGCAGCAGCGTCGGCGCGATGCGGGCGTAGTACTGCAGCACCTCGCCCTTGGTGGTGCCGGTGGCGGGGTACATCACCTTGTCGAGGTTGCTGATGCGCAGGGTGCGGCCCTCGACGTCGACGAGCAGCTCCTCGCCGGCCATCAGCGCCCTCCCTCCACGAGCCCCGTCACGACTGGTCCCGCAGGTCGTCGGGCGACAGGTCCTCGCGCAGGCCGCGGTAGGACGGCTGCCGCAGCCGGGCGTGGCCGGTGCCGTGGGTGTCGACGTCGACGACCAGCACCGGCTCCAGCCAGTGCGTGCCGCGGGCGTCGACGGCGGGCACCTCGTCGCCGAACGGGCTGGTGGCGCGGGCCAGGCCCGCGACCAGCTCGGTGAGTCGGCGCGAGACCCGGCCGCCGATGCCGCTGCCCACCCGGCCGCGGTAGGCGAGGCCGTCGGGCGTCGGCTCCCCCACCAGCAGCGCGGCCAGCCGGTCGCTGCTGCCCTCCTGCGGGCGCCAGCCCCCGACCACGTAGGAGCGGCGGTGCCGGTGGGCGAGCTTGAGCCAGTGCGGGCTGCGCTGCTCGAAGGTGTAGCGCGAGGCGAGGCGTTTGCTCACGACGCCCTCGAGCCCCTGCTCGAGGGTCGCGGCGTGCAGCATCGCCCCGTCGTCGTACGCCGCCGGCACCTGCCAGCGGCCCAGGTCGAGGTCGGCGAGCCGGGCGCGCCGCTCGTGCAACGGCAGGCCGGTGAGGTCGGTGCCGTCGAGACGCAGCAGGTCGAAGACCATGAACGTCGCCGGCAGCGAGCCGGCCAGCCGCTCGGCGGTGCGCGCGCGGCGTACGTGCAGGCGCTCCTGGAGCACCCGGAAGTCGGGCACCCCCGCCTCGTTGAGCACGATCACCTCGCCGTCGACGAGCAGGTCCCGCGCGCCGAGCTGGCTGTCGACCACGTCGGGCCACGCGACGCCGACCTCGTTGGCGTTGCGGCTCCACAGCCGGGCGGGGCCGCCGTGCGTGGCGGACAGGTCGGCGAGGATGCGCACGCCGTCCCACTTCACCTCGTGCGACCACTCCGGGCCGGTGGGCAGGCTGCTGGCCTTGGTCGCGAGCATCGGGCGCGGCGGTGGCACGCGCCCATCCTGCCCGAGCCGGTCGTCGACCGCGCCCACCCGGGCGATGACGAGCGGGCGTCCCACCCGTCACACTGGTGGGGCGCCCGGGCGGGCGCACGTCGACAGGGAGGCTCGTGATGCGCGCGATCTGGAAGGGTGCGGTGTCCTTCGGGCTGGTCAGCGTGCCGGTCAAGCTCTACTCGGCGACCGAGTCGCACGACGTCTCCTTCCGCCAGGTGCACGCGAAGGACGGCGGTCGCATCCGCTACCAGCGGGTCTGCTCGATCGACGGCGAGGAGGTGCCCTACGCCGACATCGCCAAGGGCTACGAGACCGAGGACGGCGAGATGGTCATCCTCACCGACGACGACATGGCCGAGCTGCCGTCGACGTCGTCGCGCGAGATCGCGGTCGAGAAGTTCGTGCCCTCCGAGCAGATCGACCCGATGCTCTTCGAGAAGAGCTACTACCTCGAGCCGGAGAAGTCCGGCGCCAAGCCGTACGCGCTGCTGCGCCAGGCGCTGGTCGACGCCGACCGGATGGCCGTGGTCACGGTCGCGCTGCGCCAGCGCACCACCATCGCGGTGCTGCGGGTGCGCGACGACGTGATCGTGCTGCAGACGATGATGTGGCCCGACGAGATCCGCACCCCCGACTTCTCGGTCGAGACCGGCGAGGTCAAGGACGCCGAGGTCAAGATGGCCACGATGCTCGTCGACACCCTCGCCGGCGACTTCGACGCCGCCGAGTTCGAGGACGACTACGCCGCGGCCGTCGAGATGATGGTCAAGACCAAGATCGAGGGCGGCGAGATGAAGCGCACCCCCACCTCGACCAAGTCCTCCGGCGAGGTGGTCGACCTGCTCGCGGCCCTGCAGCGCTCGGTCGACGCCGCCAAGTCGGGGCGCCGCGAGAGCGACGAGGACGACTCGGACGCCGACGCGGACTCCGACGAGGACGCCGACGCGGACGCCGCCGAGGACGAGGGCGAGAAGAAGTCGGGGTCCGGCCGGAGCACCACCAAGAAGGCCCCCGCCAAGAAGTCGACCTCGAAGAAGGCTCCCGCCAAGAAGACCGCGGCCAAGAAGTCGACCTCGAAGAAGTCGGCGGCCAAGAAGGCCAGCTGAGCCAGGGGAGCTTCATCGGCCGGCCGATGGATCTCCTGGGTGGCCGATGAAGCTTCATCGGCCCGGCGGGAGGTTCATCGGCCGGCCGACGAAGCTCCCGCTGCCTGGCTGGACCTTCGGTCAGGTGGCGACAGGTTCGTCGGGTACCCGATGAACCTTCGCGGGGGCGGTGGGGGCGGGGTCGGCGCTGCGGGCGGCGGCGGAGTCGGCGAAGGTCCGGTCGGCGCGGGCGAACAGCACGTCGGTGAGCCGGGGCGCGAGCAGGTTGAGCACCTCACCGACGTTGCCGGCCAGCGTGCTGACCAGCACCGGCCGCTGCTCCATCGCGCGTACGACGCGTGCGGCGGCCTGCTCGGGGCTCGCGCCCCGCCCGGCGTAGGCCTCGGTGGGTGCGGTCATCGCCGTCTCGACCAGCCCGAAGCGCATCGAGGTGAAGGTGACGCCGTCGGCCCAGGTCTCCCGGCCCGCGACCCGGCTCCAGGCGTCGAGGGCGGTCTTGGAGGCGATGTAGGCCGAGAACTTCGGCGCCTTGAGCTGCACGCCCCACGTCACGATGTTGACCACGTGCCCCGACCCGCGCTCGCGCATCGAGGGCAGCAGGCCCATGGTCAGGCGCACCGGGGCCAGGAAGTTGATCGCCATCGTGCGCTCCACGTCGTGGAAGCGCCCGCCGCTCAGCGCCAGCGAGCGCCGGATCGAGCGCCCGGCGTTGTTGACCAGGTGGTCGACGTGGCCGTGCTCGTCGAGCAGCCGCGCGGCCAGCGCGTCGACGGCCGGGCCGTCGGTGAGGTCGCAGGGGTAGGTCGTGGCGCGCCCGCCCTGCTCGCGCACCCGCCCCGCCACGCGCTCGAGCTCCTCGGCGCGGCGCGCCACGAGCAGCACGTGGGCGCCGGCGGCAGCGGCGGCGTACGCCGTGGCCTCGCCGATGCCCGAGGAGGCCCCGGTGACCACCACGTGCGCGTCGCACAACGGGCTCGGGCGCCCGGTGAGGGGCCGTGCCAGCCGCTCGAGGCGGGCCAGCGGGGTGCTCAGCAGGTTCATGCACGTTCCCATCGGAAGAGACGGGCCGCCACGAGCGTGACGACCACGGCGAAGAGTGCCAGCACCCCGATCGGTGCGAGCGCGGCGGAGGGGCCCTCGCCGCGCACCATCACGTCGAGCATGCCCTCGTTGAGGTGGCGCAGCGGCAGCCCCTGCGACACCGTCTGCAGCCACTGCGGGGCCGCGTCGAGCGGGAAGAACGAGCCGCTGAGGAAGGCCATCGGCAGCACCACGAAGTTGGCCGCGTTGACCGCGCCCTCGGTGCTGCGCGTGACCGCGCCGGCCAGCAGGCCCAGCGCCATGAAGCTCAGGGTCCCGGTGACCAGCAGCGGCACCGCCATCCACCACGACCCGGTCAGGCTGAGCCCGAAGAGGACCGTGCCGAGGCCCAGGAAGATCGCCATCTGCACCAGCGCGATCACCAGGGTCACGCTCACCCGGGCGCCCACGACGGTCCGGGTCGCGACCGGGGCCAGCTGCAGGCGGCGCAGCAGCTTCGACTGCCGCCAGCCCTGCAGCGTCGCCGCGGCCCCGAACGCCGCGCTCATCGCCACCGCCCAGCCGAGCAGGCCGGGGGTCACGAACTGGATGGCGCTCAGCGACTCGTCCTCGACCGGCTCGACGGCCAGCTCGTACGGCGGCGCGCGGCCCGCGTCCTGCGCGAGCAGCGAGACGTTGGTGCCGTCGACGAAGGCCTGCAGGGAGCCGCGGGTGACGGCCGCGGCGACCTGGTCGGTGAGGGTGATGTGGGCGACCAGGGTGTCGCCGCGCATCTCGACCGCCACGTCGGCGTCGCCGCTGCGCACCAGGTCGACGGCGGCGTCGACGTCGTCGGTGCGGGTGACGGCGAAGGTGTCGTCGAAGGCCTCCTGCGCGCCCTCGGGCAGCTCCTGGAGGACCGGCACGTCGCCGACCTGCACCATGTCGAGCTCGGAGCGGCTCTGGTCGGCGAAGATGCCGCCGAAGAGCACCAGGAACATCAGCGGGAAGACGAGCGAGAAGAAGACCGACGCCTTGTCGCGCGTGAAGCCGCGCACGATGGCCAGGGAGAGGGCCCAGAACTGCCTCATGCGCGGTACTCCCGCCCGGTGAGGGTCAAGAAGACGTCCTCGAGGGTGCCGGTCTGCACCTGCACCCCGTCGAGCAGGTCGAGCTCGGCGAGCCGGCTGACCACCCGCGCGGGCTCCCGGGTGACCAGCACGGTGCCCTCGACCCGCACCTCCGCGTCCTCGACCCCGTCGAGGGCGCGTCCGGCGGACCGGTCGATCTGCCCGGGCGCCACGGTGATCCGGGCCGGCGCGTCGAGGCCGCGCACCAGCGCGGCCGGGCTGTCCATCTCGAGGAGCCGGCCGTGGTCCATGATCGCCACCCGGTCGCAGAGGGCCTCGGCCTCGTCCATGTGGTGCGTGGTGAGCACGACGGTGCGTCCCGACTCGTTGAGCCCCGAGAGCAGGTCCCACAGGTTGCGCCGCGCCTGCGGGTCCAGCGACGCGGTGGGCTCGTCGAGGAAGACCACGTCGGGGTCGTGCACCAGCGCGCAGGCGATCGAGAGCCGTTGGGCCTGGCCGCCGGAGAGGTCCTCGACCCGGGTGCCGGACTTCTCGGCCAGGCCGACCCGCTCGAGCCAGTCGTCGGCCTCGCGCGCGGGACGGGAGTAGAGCGCGGCGAAGGTGCGGATCTGCTCGCGCGCGGTGAGCCGCTCGAAGAACGACGAGGCCTGCAGCTGCACGCCGATGCGCGGCAGCAGCGCCGCGTTGCGCGGCCACACGGGCTCGCCCAGCACGGTGGCGCTGCCCGACGTGGGACGCCGCAGCCCCTCGACCATCTCGAGCAGCGTGGTCTTCCCGGCACCGTTGGGGCCCAGGACGCCGACGAACTCCCCCTCGGCGACCTGCATCGAGACGGCGTCGACCGCCCGCAGCGTGCCGTAGGTCATCGTCAGGTCGACCGTCTCGATCGCTCCCATGCCCCGGACCCTAGTACGCCGCCGCAGGGGTCCGCCCGTCTAGGCCAGCGAGGCCTGCCAGGCCTCGTGCAGCGCCGAGAACCGGCCCTCGCCGGCGGCGACGAGCTCCTGCGGGCTGCCGTCCTCGACGACGCACCCGTGCTCCATCACCAGCACCCGGTCGGCGATCTGCACCGTGGAGAGCCGGTGCGCGATGATCACCGCCGTGCGCCCGGCCAGCACCGTGTGCAGCGCCTGCTGGACCAGCCGCTCGGAGGGCACGTCGAGCGAGGACGTCGCCTCGTCGAGGATCAGCACCGCGGGGTCGGCCAGGAAGGCCCGGGCGAAGGCCACCAGCTGGCGCTGGCCGGCCGAGAGCCGACCGCCCTGGTTGGCCACGTCGGTCTCGTAGCCCTGCGGCGTGGCGGCGATGAAGTCGTGCGCGCCGAGCGCGGTGGTGGCGGCCACGACCTCGTCCATCGTCGCCCCGGGTCGCCCGAAGCGGATGTTGTCGGCGATGGTGCCGGAGAACAGGTAGTTCTCCTGGGTCACCATCACCACGTGGTCGCGCAGGGTGTCGCTGGCCAGGTCGCGCACGTCGACCCCGTCGAGCAGCACCCGCCCGGCGCTCGGGTCGTAGAAGCGGGTGGCCAGCTTGGCCAGGGTGGTCTTGCCGGCCCCGGTGGTGCCGACCAGCGCGACGCTCTGGCCCGCGGGCACGACCAGGTCGAGGCCGGGCAGCACCGGGCGGCCCTCGACGTACTCGAAGCGCACCGCGTCGAAGCGCAGCTCCCCCGCCGCCTGCTCGAGCGGGCGGGGCTCGGCCGGCTCGGGCACGTCGGGCTCCTGCTCCAGCACGCCGGCGAGCTTCTCCAGCGCCGCCGACGCGGACTGGAAGGTGTTGTAGAACTGGCTGATCTCCATCATCGGCTCGAAGAACTGGCGCAGGTAGAGCAGGAAGGCGGCCAGCACGCCGACGGTGACCTCGCCGCGGTAGGCCAGGTAGCCGCCGTAGAGCAGCACGACGGCGATGGTGATGTTGCCGATCAGCCGGATGCCGGGCATGAACCAGGCGACCAGGCGGAAGGCGACGAGGTTGGCGCGGCGGTACTGGTCGTTGACGTCGTCGAAGATCGCCTGGTTGCGCTCCTCGCGGCGGAAGGCCTGCACCGCCCGCACGCCGCCCATCGACTCCACGAAGTGGACGATGACCAGCGCGACCTTCTCGCGGGTGACCCGGTAGCTGCTCGCCGAGGCCTTGCGGAACCAGTTGGTCAGCAGCGCCAGGAACGGCCCGCACAGCAGGGCCACCAGCCCCAGGCGCACGTCGAGGAAGAGCAGGATGCCGGCGGTGCCGACGAGGGTGAGCGCCGCGGTGACCAGCCCGTCGAAGCCGGTCTCGAGCATCTCGTGGATGGCGTCGACGTCGCTGGTCTGGCGCGAGATCACCCGTCCCGAGGTGTAGCCGTCGTGGAAGGCCGGGCTGAGTGCCTGGAAGTGCCCGAAGACGCGGCGGCGCAGCGCCAGCAGGACGTCCTGGCCGACCACCCCCTGGCGCACCAGGAAGCGGTTGCGCGCCACGGCCTGGGTCAGCGTGGCCAGCAGCACCGCACCGACCACCACCAGCAGGGTGGACAGGTCGTCGCGCTCACGGATGGGCGGGATGCCCGAGTCGATGCCGACCTTGACCAGGTAGGGGATCGCCAGGCGCGCGGCGTTCTCGACGAGCACGATCAGCACCAGCACCTGCAGGGCGCGGCGGTAGGGCGTCAAGAGCTCGCGCAGCAGGCGTCCCGCGCCGCCGCCCAGCGAGCCGGCGGTCAGCCGCTCGGCGGCCTCGTCGGCGTCGACCTGCGCCTCCCCGCGCCACGAGCGCGACGGCTGCTCGCTCATGCGGGCACCTCCGCGCTCTCGTCGCCCGCGAGCAGGTCGCGGTACGCCGGCACGGTGGCCAGCAGCTCGCGGTGCCTGCCCACGTGGGTGATCCGGCCGTCCTCGAGCAGCGCGACGCGGTCGGCGAGCTGCACCGTGGAGGCCCGGTGGGCCACGACGATCGCGGTGGTGGAGGCCAGCACCCGGCCCAGCGCCTCCTCGACCAGCGCCTCGGTGTGCACGTCGAGGGCGGACAGGGTGTCGTCGAGCACCAGCACGTGGGGTCGGGCCAGGACCGCGCGGGCCAGCGCCAGGCGCTGCCGCTGACCGCCCGAGAGCGCCATGCCCTGCTCGCCGATGCGGGTGTCGAGGCCCCACGGCAGGTCGTGGACGAAGCCGGCCTGGCTGATCTCCAGCGCCTCCTCGATGTCGGCCTCGGTGGCGTCGGGACGGCCCAGGGTGAGGTTCTCGCGGGCGCTCATCGAGAACAGGGTGGGGTCCTCGAAGGCGGTGGCGACCAGGCTGCGCAGGTGCTCGATGCGCAGCTCGCGCACGTCGACGCCGTCGAGGAGCACCCGACCGGCGGTGACGTCCCACAGCCGGGGCACCAGCGCGGTCAGGATCGTCTTGCCCGAGCCGGTGGCGCCGACCAGGGCGATCGTCTCGCCGGGCCGCACGTCGAGGTCGACGCCGCGCAGCACCGGCTCGTCGAGGGCGTCGGGGAAGGCGAAGTGCACGCCCTCGAGGCGCAGGTGGCCGCGGGGCTCGGCGATCTCGCGCTCGCCGCTGCGGATCGCGGGCTCGGTGTCGTAGATCTCCAGGATCCGCGCCGACGCCGTCATCGCCTCCTGGGCCATGGCCAGGATCACTCCCAGCGAGGAGACCGGCCAGACCAGGCTGAGCATGAGGGTGATGAAGGCGACCAGCTCACCGATCGAGAGCTGTCCGCGCCCGACCCCGATGGCGCCGAGCAGCAGCACGACCACGACGGCCACGTTGGGGATGACCTCGAGGAAGGTCCAGAACTTCGCCGAGAGCCGCGCCTTGTCGACGCTGGTGGCGTGCAGGCGGCGCGCGGCGACGTCGTAGAGCTCGCCGACGTGGGTGCTGCGCCCGAAGGACTTGATGACCCGGATGCCGACGGCGCCCTCCTCGGCCAGCGTCGCCAGGTCGCCCTGCTCGTCCTGGACCTGGCGCGAGATGACGACGTAGCGCTTCTCGAAGCGCATCGAGAGCCACACGATCGGCACGGCGGCGGCGGCCACGACCAGGCCCAGCGGCCAGTACATGTGCAGCAGCACGGCGGTGGTGGCCACGAGCTGGACGACGTTGATCAGCAGGAAGAGCAGGCCGAAGCCGGAGAACCGGCGGATCGCCGCCAGGTCGGTGGTCGCGCGCGAGAGCAGCTGGCCCGAGCCCCAGCGGGCGTGGAAGGCCATCGGCAGGCGCTGCAGGTGGGCGTAGAGGTCGCGCCGCATCGTCGTCTCGAGCCCGAGCACGGCGTTGGACTGCACCCACCGGCGCCAGAACACCAGCACCGCCTCGAGCACGCCGAGCAGCAGCGCCAGGCCGGCCAGCGGCAGCAGCGCCCCCAGGTCGCGGTCGGTCACCGGTCCGTCGATGATCGCCCGGGTCACCAGCGGGATGCCGATCGCCAGCGCGACCCCGCCCAGGGAGGCCACCAGCATGATGGCCAGCGAGCCGACGTAGGGGCGCAGGTAGCCGCGCAGGCGCCACAGCGAGTGCACGCCGGCGGCCGGCGGCCGGTCCGGGTCGGGACCGAGCTGGTCGGCGCTGCTGGGGGATCCGAGACTGGTTGACATCGTCGACGATCCTAGGCGGCGCCACCGACACCCTTCACCCTGGTTTCCTCACCCCCGGGGCCGTGGGACGCCGGCTCCCGTGCCCCCGGCGGCACGCTGCTCAGGAGTCGCTGCCGAGGAAGACCGGGTCACCGCTGCTCGTGCGCAGCACACCGACCTCCTCGCAGCGCCCGGTGACCGGGTCGCAGTCGACGACGTCGTAGCGCGGGTAGCGCCGTGTCGTGGCCACGAGCACCGACCCGTCGCTGTCGATGCTCCAGAAGGCCAGGGCATCGCGGTCGCGCGGCTCGGTCCCACCGGGACCGCGCTGCAGGCGCAACGGCTCCGCGTCGGGCGTCGTCGGCGCCAGGCGGCTCGACCACGCCAGCACGTGCCGGCCGTCGAAGGTGAGCCGGGAGTCGACGGCGCCGCCGACCTGGCGCAGCCCGAGCGCCTCGAGCTGCGGGGCGGGCGGACCGTCGTGCAGCACGACCCCCGACCGCACGTCGGCGATCCGGGTCCGCGGGTCGAAGGACGTCCAGGAGTCGTCGGCGGTGTCCCAGACCGCCGCACCGTCGGGGCCGCGCAGGAACACCCTGCCCCGGTCGAGCGCGTCGAGCCGGAGCGAGTCGCAGGAGCCCGGGCAGTCGAGGGGCCGCCTGGCCAGGGTGCTGCGTCGCGCGACGTCGACCAGGTGCAGCGTCGCCGTGCCCTGGTGGAGGGTGGCGACCACCGCGGTGGACGCCGTGCTGTCGGCCCGGCTGCCCGGCCGGAACGACGAGCGGTCGTCGACCTCCGACGCGACCAGCGGGTAGGAGCGCCCGTCGGGCGCCAGCAGCCGCGGACGACCGGACACCGAGTGCACGATGCCGTGCTGGGTGCCGCTCGCACCGGTGTCGAGGTCACCCAGCTGCTGGCCCATCCCCTCGAACGTGCGGCCGCCGAGGTGCAGGTCGCCGCCGGGATCGGCGTACCCGCGCAGGCCGCCGCTGGTGTCGAAGGGGCCCAGGCCGGCCGGGTCCAGCACCCGCGGCCCGTCGCTCCCTCCGCCGACGAGCAGCGCGAGGGCGACGACGCCGGCCAGCACGGTGGCCCCGGCGGCGCCGCCCAGGGCCGCGCGGCGACGCCGGCGCAGGCGACCACCCTGGCGCACCGCCCGGTCCAGGTCGCCGGGAGGCACCGGCAGCGCCTCGCAGGCCTCGCGCAGCTCGCGGGTCAGGTCGTGCATGGTCATCGCTCCTCCTGGGGCGCGTCGAGGCCACTGGCCACCAGGTCGGGACGCAGGCGGCGCAGCGACGCCAGCGCCGCCGACGCCTGCGACTTCACGGTGCCGCGGCTGCAGCCCAGGGAGCGGGCGATCTCTGCCTCCGAGAGGTCCTCGTAGTAGCGCAGCACCAGCACCGCGCGCTGGCGCGGCGGCAGGCTGCGCAACGCGGACAGCACCTCGTCGCGGCGCACCACGTCGGCCTCGGGCGAGTCGTGGGAGCGGCCGTCGAGCGGCAGCTGCTCGCTGGGCCGCTCACGGCGCGCGAAGCCGTAGCGCCGGGCACCGGCGATCTCGTTGAGCACGATGCGGCGCACGTACGCCTCCGGGTGCTCGGCCGCGCACACCTTGTCCCACCGGGAGTAGGCCTTGGCGAAGGCCGCCTGCAGGGCGTCCTCGGCAGCGCCGCGCTCCCCCGCGACAGCTGCCGCCATCGGGTAGAGCCTGGGCCAGGCGGCGGCGAAGAAGCCCGCGAAGTCGCCGCTCATCGTCCCCATGACAGCTCCATGCACGTAGGACGCGCCGACCGGCCCGCGCGGTTGTCCCGCGAGCCGGTCGGGACTCCTAGCTCGTCAGCAGCCCACGCACGATCCGCAGCCCGACCGAGAGCCGCGCCAGGTCGGCGTCGTCGTCGGAGCAGATCTCGCCCAGGGTGGTCGCCGCGCGGCCCACGGCGGTCGCGTCGGCCTCCTCCCAGGTCGCGATGCGGGCCGGGGCCGACTCCTCGCCGTCGCTGGCCTCGATGACACGCAGAGTCAGCTGCAGGTGCACCGAGTGCAGGTCGTCGCGCAGCGCCGCCCGCGCCATCGTCTGCCACCGGTCCTCGCGCGGCAGCGAGAGGATGCGCAGCACCAGCGCGGACAGGCCCAGCCGCTCGCCGAGCGCGAAGTGCACCCGGGCGACCTCGGCGGGGTCGAGCCCCTCGCGGTTGGCGGCGTCGACGATGCCCAGCACCATGTAGGCCGGCGGGAGCACCGCGACGCGCGCGGCCAGGTCCTCGGGCACCCCGCGCTCCACGAGCTTGTCGCGGCGCTGCTCGAAGGCGGACAGCTCGCGCCCGGTCATCAGCTCGGGCAGCCGCGCGACGGTCTCCTGCACCGGTCCGCTGAGCTGCTCGACCGTGCCGCTGCTGTCGAGCGGGGCGCGGCGGTTGGCCACCAGCCAGCGGGTGGCGCGCTCGACCAGGGTGCGCATCTCCAGACGCATCCGGGTCTGCACCGACGCGTCGAGCCGGTTGTCGTAGGAGCGCAGCTCCTCGCGCAGCGGCAGCGAGCCGAAGATCTCGCGGGCCACGAAGTTGGCGTGGGTCAGCTCGGCGGGCCCGACGCCGGTCTCCCCGCCCAGGCGCGGCCAGAAGGTCATGCCGGCACCGTTGACCAGGTCGTTGACCACCTGGGTCACGATGATCTCGCGGCGCAGCGGGTGGTTGCGGATCTGCTCGGTGAACCGCTCGCGCATCGCGGAGGGGAAGTAGACCAGCAGGTCCTGGTCGAGGTACGGGTCGTCGGGCACGTCGGAGGCGAGCAGCTCCTGGGCCAGCACGATCTTGGTCCAGGCCAGCAGCACCGAGAGCTCGGGAGCGGTCAGCCCCTCGCCCCGGTCGGCGCGCCGGCGTACCTCGCGGCTGCTGGGCAGCCCCTCGACCGCACGGTCGAGGACGCCCTCGCGCTCGAGGCGCTTCATGAAGTCCTCGTGCACGTGCAGCAGCGACGGCGCGTGCGAGAGCGCGTTGGCCAGCGCCAGGTTCTGCTCGTAGTTGTCGCGCAGCACCAGCTCGGCGACCTCGTCGGTCATCTGCGCCAGCAGCTCGTTGCGCTGCTTGCCGGTCAGGTCGCCCTCGGCGACCACCCGGTCGAGCAGGATCTTGATGTTGACCTCGTGGTCGGAGGTGTCGACGCCGGCGGAGTTGTCGATGAAGTCGGTGTTGACGCGTCCGCCGCCGGTCTCCGGGTCGCCGCCGAAGCGGGCGTACTCGATGCGGCCGGCCTGGGTGAGGCCCAGGTTGCCGCCCTCACCGATGCAGCGCGCCCGCACGTCGCGCCCGTCGACCCGGATCGGGTCGTTGGCCTTGTCGCCGGCGTCGGCGTGCGTCTCGTCGCGGCTCTTGACGTAGGTGCCGATGCCGCCGTTCCACAGCAGGTCGACCGGGGCGGTCAGGATCGCGCGCATCAGCTCGGCCGGGGCCATCGAGGTCACGTCGTCCTTGATGCCGAGCGCCTCGCGCACCTGCGGGGTGATCGGGATCGACTTCTTGGACCGCGAGTGCACCCCGCCGCCCTCGGAGATCAGGGAGGTGTCGTAGTCGGCCCAGGTGGTGCGCGGCTGCTCGAAGAGCCGTTTGCGCTCGGCGTACGACGCCGCGGCGTCGGGCGTGGGGTCGAGGAAGATGTCGCGGTGGTCGAAGGCGGCCACGAGCCGGATGTGCTCGGAGCACAGCATCCCGTTGCCGAACACGTCGCCGGACATGTCGCCGATGCCGACGCAGGTGAAGTCCTCGGCCTGGCAGTCGATGCCCCGCTCGCGGAAGTGGCGCTGCACCGAGACCCAGGCACCGCGTGCGGTGATGCCCATCGCCTTGTGGTCGTAGCCCACCGAGCCGCCGCTGGCGAAGGCGTCACCGAGCCAGAAGCCGTAGTCCTGGGACAGCTCGTTGGCGATGTCGGAGAAGGTCGCGGTGCCCTTGTCGGCCGCGACCACCAGGTAGGAGTCGTCGCCGTCGTGGCGCACCACGTCGGAGGGCGGCACGCTGGCGCCGTCGACGAGGTTGTCGGTGATGTCGAGCAGGCCGCTGATGAAGGTGCGGTAGGAGGCGATGCCCTCGGCCATCCAGGCCTCCCGGTCGGAGGGGTCGGGCAGCTGCTTGGCGAAGAAGCCGCCCTTGGCGCCGACCGGCACGATCACGGTGTTCTTGACCATCTGCGCCTTGACCAGGCCCAGCACCTCGGTGCGGAAGTCGTCTCGGCGGTCCGACCAGCGCAGCCCGCCGCGGGCCACCGACCCGAAGCGCAGGTGCACGCCCTCGACGCGCGGGGAGTGCACGAAGACCTCGTACTCCGGGCGCGGCCGGGGCAGGTCGGGGATGGCCGACGGCTCCAGCTTGAGGCTGAGGTAGCTCTTGGGGTCGCCCTGCTCGTCGCGCTGGAAGTAGTTGGTGCGCAGGGTGGCGCCGACGTGGATCAGGTAGGAGCGCAGGATGCGGTCGTGGTCGAGGCTGGCGACGTCGTCGAGCGCGCCGGCGAGCTCGTCGCGCAGCGTCTCCAGCCGGGCCTCCCGGTCCTCGCAGGCCGGGTCGAAGCGGGTCTCGAAGAGCCGCACCAGGAGCCGGGTGATGTCGACGTTGCTGCTCAGCGCCTCCTCGATGGTGTCGAGCTGGAACGGCGAGCCGCCCTGGCGCATGTACTTGGCGTAGGCGCGCAGCACCGCGACCTGGCGCCAGCTCAGCTCGGCGGCCAGCACCAGCACGTTGAACCCGTCGGTGTCGGTGCGCCCGTCCCAGATCGCGTGCAGGGACTGCACGAACAGGTCGCGCGAGCGCTCCGGCAGCGACCGTCCGTAGCGCAGCCCGAACTCGTAGACGTAGCAGTAGCGCTCGGGGTGCTCGATCTCGTAGGGCCGCTCGTCGACGACCTCCACGCCCAGGCTCGAGAGCATCGGCAGCACCTCGGAGAGCGAGAGCGGGCTGCCGACGCGGTAGACCTTCAGCCGCACCTCCCCGCGACCGGCGTCGAGGTGCTCGTGCAGGGACAGGTCGAGCCCCTCCTCGCCCTCGATCGCCTCGAGGCGACCCAGGTCGACCGCGGCGGTGCGCGCCGAGTAGTCCTCCTTGTAGGCCTCGGGGAAGGAGTCGGCGTAGCGCCGGCCGAGCACGGCGCCGGCCTGCTCGCCGTACTCGGCGAGGACCGCGGCCAGGAAGTCGTCGCGCCACGAGCGCGACGCGTCGGCGAGGCGGCGCTCGAGGTCGTTGGTGTCGAGCGCGCGCAGCTGGCCGGTGAGGGTCGGGTCGGTCTCGCCGCGCGGCAGGTGCACCACGAAGTGCACCCGCGCGGTGGTCGACTCGTTGATGCGCACCGTGAACTCGATCGACTCCCCGCCCAGGCGCTCGAGGAGGATCTCGCTGAACCGCTCGCGCACCGCGGTGTTGTAGCGGTCGCGCGGCAGGTAGACCAGCACCGAGACGTAGCGCCCGTAGGTGTCGGGGCGGATGATCGCGCGCACCGCACGCCGCTCGCGCGCCAGCATCGCCGACTCGGCCATCGTGGCGAGCTGGGCGACGTCGGTGTGGAAGAGCTCGTCGCGCGGGTAGGTCTCGAGGGTGTCCATCAGGGCCCGGCCGGCGTAGGAGCGCGGGTCGAAGCCGCTGCGGCGCAGCACCTCGCGGGCCTTCTCGCGCAGCAGCGGGATGCGGGTCAGCGACTCGGCGTACGCCGTCGAGGAGAACAGCCCCAGGAAGCGCTGCTCGCCGACGACCTGGCCGCTCTCGTCGAACGTCTTGACCCCGACGTAGTCGAGGTAGGCCGGGCGGTGCACGGTGGCGCGGGAGTTGGCCTTGGCCAGCACCAGCAGGCACTTCTCGCGGGCCTTGACCTTGACCGGGTCGGGCAGCCGCGCGAAGGCGGTGCTGTGGGTCTGGTCGGCGCGCAGGATGCCCAGCCCGGTGCCGGGCACCGCGCGCAGCACGTCCTCGTCGACGCCCTCGATCTCGGCGGTCTCGAGGCGGTACTCGCGGTAGCCCAGGAAGGTGAAGTGGTCGTCGACCAGCCACTCCAGCAGCTCCGCGCCCTGGCGGACCTCCTCGGCGGTCAGCTCGACCGGCGGGTCGCTGCGCAGGCCCTCGACGATGTCGAGCATCCGCTGGCGGGTGCGCGGCCAGTCCTCGACGGCCTCGCGCACGTCGCGCAGCACCCGCTGCACGTCGTCGACGATCTGGTCGACGTCGTCGTCGTCGGCGAGCCGGTCGATCTCGACGTGCATCCACGACTCGCGCACCGAGGAGTCCTGCGGCTCCATCGCGCCGTCGTCGACGACCCGGGCGCGCTGGAGCTCACCGGTGATCGCGCGCTCGACGTCGAAGTGCGGGTGCACGACCAGGTGCACCGCGCGCAGCTGGCGCGAGAGCTCCATGGTCAGCGAGTCGACCAGGAAGGGCATGTCGTCGGTGACGACCTCGACGACGCTGTGCCCGCCGGCCGACCAGCCGTGCTCGGCCAGGCTGGGGGTGAAGACCCGCACCTCGGCGCGTCCCTGGGGACGCTGCTGGGCCAGGCGGTAGTGGCTGGCCAGGGCGCCGTACACGTCGCTCTCGCTGCGCTCGGCGAGGTCTTCGGGGGCCACGTGGCGGTAGTAGGCGGCGAGCAGGTCGCCGACCTCCTCGTGCGGCGGGCCACCGCTGCCGCGGCCCGCTCGGGCCAGCTCCGCGGCCCTGGAGATCAGCTCGGACTTGTCGAGATCGTGCGTCGTCGTTGACACGATCCGACCCTAGGACCACGGCGTGACGCGGACAACACGGGGGGCGGCTCGCGGTGGGCCGTCTTCCGGGTCACCTCACAGCTGTGAGCGCAGCTCCCACAGCAGCGGGTAGTACTGCAGCGGCAGCCGCGAGCGCAGGTACGTCGACCCGCTCGACCCGCCGGTGCCCGACTTGGCCCCGATCATCCGCTCCACCATCACCACGTGGCGCGCCCGCCACGAGGCCGCCAGCTCGTCGTGCTGCAGCAGCGCCTCGGCCAGCGCCCACAGCGCGGCGTGCGAGTCGCGGTCGTGGGCCACGGTGTGCAGCGACCGGGCGACCTGCTCGTCGTCGTCGACCGCGAGGCCGGCGCCGGCGAGGGCGGCCACGAAGGCGTCCCACAGCGTCGGCTCCTCGAGCCGGCGGCGCAGCCGCTGCTGCTCGTCGTCGCTGAGCCCGCGGAAGCGCTCGAGGTAGCCCGGGTCCTTGGCCCCCGAGAGGAACTCCAGCTCGCGGAACTGCACCGACTGGAAGCCGCTCGCCGGGGCCAGGCGCTGGCGGAACTCCAGGAAGTCCTGCGGGGTCATCGTCTCGAGCACGTCGACCTGCTGGACCAGGGTCCGCTCGATGACGTGCACACGGGTGAGCAGGTGCTGGGCCCACCACAGCCGCTCGCGCCCGGCGCCCGCGGGCGACAGCAGGGCGTCGCGGGCGGCGGTCACCTCGTGCAGCAGCTGCTTGAACCACAGCTCGTAGACCTGGTGGATGGTGATGAAGAGGAGCTCGTCGTGGGCCGGCGGGTCGGACTCGAGGTGCTGGCTGTCGAGCAGCTGGGGCAGCCGCAGGTAGGACCCGTAGGTCAGCTGGGCACCCTGCTCGCCGAAGGACACGAACGTCTCACTCATGCCCCGCACCCAATCACGCTCCGGTCCCGGCATGATGTCGGCCATGAAGTT
This sequence comes from Nocardioides salarius, assembly GCF_016907435.1. Lineage (NCBI taxonomy): Bacteria > Bacillati > Actinomycetota > Actinomycetes > Propionibacteriales > Nocardioidaceae > Nocardioides > Nocardioides salarius. Next base: position 1,098,833 of record NZ_JAFBBZ010000001.1, read on the forward strand.
CACCCACGAGCTCACCTACGACGCCTCCCCGGCCGAGGTCTACGCCATGCTCAGCGACCCCGCCTTCCGCGAGGAGGTCTGCCGGGCCCAGCAGGTGGTCTCCGCCGAGGTCACGCTGACCCCGCGCGACGCGGGTGGCTTCCACCTGGTCGTCGACCAGGTCCAGGACACCGCCGGCCTGCCCTCGATCGCGCGCAGGATCACCGGCGACACCACGCAGGCCGTCGTCGAGGAGGACTGGTCGAGCCGCTCGGGCGGCACGGTGTCGGTGACCTCCCCCGGCAGGCCGACCTCGGCCACCGGCACGGTGGTGCTCGAGGCGGTGGGCCCCGGGGCGGCCGGCACCCGCGAGGTGGTCGAGCTCGACGTGAAGGTGAAGGTGCCGCTGGTGGGCGGCAGGCTGGAGGCCCTGATGGCCGACAACATCAAGTCGGGCCTCGAGGTCGAGCAGGGCGTCGGGACCGCGTGGCTGGCGGGGGTGCGCTGATGTCGAAGCAGCTGCGCCAGGACCTGACGTACGGCGCCCCCCTCGCCGCCGTCGCGGCGATGCTGGCCGACCCCGCCTTCCGCGAGGAGGTCTGCGAGCGCCAGCGGGTGCTGCGCCACGACGTGCGCGTCGACTCCACCGGCGAGGGCGTCGAGGTGCGCATCGAGCAGGTGCAGGACGCCGCCGGCATCCCCTCGTTCGCCAAGAAGCTGATCGGCGACGAGATCACGATCGTGCAGGAGGAGCACTGGGCGAGCCCCGAAGCGGGCGACATCACCGTGACCATCCCGGGCAAGCCCGGCGACATGCGCGGCACCGCCACCCTGGCCGAGAGCGGCGGGGTCACCACCGAGACCGTCGACCTGACCGTCAAGGTGTCGATCCCGCTGGTGGGCGGCAAGGTCGAGGGCCTGGTCGCCGACATGCTGCGCAAGGCGCTGCTCGTCGAGAACAAGGTGGGGCGCGACTACCTGTCCCGCTGAGTCGGGACCTGCTCCCCGTCGTCCTGGTCGTCCTGGTCGTTGTGGATGTCCGGGTCGTCCTCGGCGTGGCGCGAGCGCCACCAGACCACCGCGCCCAGCACCACGAAGGGGCCGAAGGCCAGCGCCAGGGTCAGCGCGCGCTCCACGGGGTGCAGCGAACCCAGGTGCAGCACGGCGAGCTGGGCCACCAGCGCGAGGTCGAGGGTCGTCATCACCACGATTGTCCCTCACCCCCGCGGTCGGAATGCCGTGGGGGCGCGAGCGGGTTGGACCAGGCATGCCCTCCCTCTTCGAGCCCCTGACCGCCGGCGCCCTCGCGATGCCCTCGCGCCTGGTGATGGCCCCCCTGACCCGCAACCGGGCCGTCGGCACCGTGCCCGGCGACCTGCACGTCGACTACTACAGCCAGCGAGCCTCCGCGGGCCTGGTGATCACCGAGGGCAGCCAGCCCGTGGCCGAGGGGCAGGGCTACCCGAGCACCCCCGGGTTCCACTCCCCCGAGCAGCTGGCCGGCTGGCGCCGCGTCGCCGACGCCGTCCACGAGCGGGGCGGGCGGATCGTGGCCCAGCTGATGCACGCGGGGCGCATCGCGCACCCCGACAACACCGGCGGCGAGGACGTCGTGGCCCCCTCCGCGCTGGCCGCGCCCGGTGAGATGTTCACCCCGACCGGTCCGCAGCCCCACCCGACCCCGCGGGCCCTGGCGACCGACGAGATCCCCGGCGTGGTCGCCGGCATCGCGCAGGCCGCGCGCAACGCCGTCGAGGCCGGTCTCGACGGCGTCGAGGTGCACGCCGCCAACGGCTACCTGATCCACCAGTTCCTCGCCCCCGGGTCCAACACCCGCACCGACGAGTACGGCGGCTCCCCCGTCGACCGGGCCCGCTTCGCCGTCGAGGTGACCCGGGCCGTGGCCGGGGCCGTCGGCCCCGAGCGGGTCGGCATCCGGATCAGCCCGGCGCACAACATCCAGGGCGCCACCGAGGAGGACGCCGACGACGTGCGCGCGACGTACACGCACCTGGTCGAGCAGCTCGCCCCGCTGGGCCTGGCCTACCTCAGCGTCCTGGCCGACCCGCGGCTCCCGCTGGTGCAGGACCTGCGGGCGGCGTTCGGCGGCGTCGTCATCGCCAACGACGGCTTCGGCGAGGTCACCACCCTGGAGTCGGCCCAGGCGATCCTCGACGAGGACCTGGCCGACGCGGTCGCGGTCGGCCGTCTCTTCATCGCCAACCCCGACCTGCCGCGGCGCTGGGCCGAGGGCGCCGGGCTCAACGAGCCCGACGCCGCGACCTTCTACGGCGGCGGCGCCGAGGGCTACACCGACTACCCCGCGCTCGGGGCGTGAGCGCGACCCGGCTGGTGCGGACCAGCCGGGTCGCGCACGGCCTCAGCCCATGTAGGGGTAGCGGTACTCCTTGGGCGGCACGAACGTCTCCTTGATGGAGCGCGGGCTGGTCCAGCGCAGCAGGTTGACCGCGGCGCCGGCCTTGTCGTTGGTGCCCGAGGCGCGCCCGCCGCCGAAGGGCTGCTGGCCCACCACGGCGCCGGTCGGCTTGTCGTTGATGTAGAAGTTGCCGGCCGCGAAGCGCAGCGCCTGGCGGGCCCAGGCGACCGCGCCGCGGTCCTGGCTGATGATCGCGCCGGTCAGCGCGTACGGTGCGAACGACTCCATCTGGGCCACGACCGACTCGAAGGCGCCGTCCTGGGAGTCGTCGTAGACGTGCACGGCCAGGATCGGGCCGAAGTACTCGGTCGCGAACATCTCGTCGTCGGGCTTCTCGGAGACCACGACGGTGGGGCGCACGAACCAGCCCACCGAGTCGTCGGTCTGGCCGCCGGCGACGACCTCGAGGCCCGGGGTCGACTGCGCCCGCTCGATGGCGGCCACGTGCTTGGCGAAGGCGCGGTCGTCGATGACCGCGCCCATGAAGTTGGACAGGTCGGTGGGGTCGCCCACCTTGATCGCCTCGACCTCGGTCACGAGGTCGTCCTTGATCTGCGCCCACACCGAGGCCGGCACGTAGGCGCGCGAGGCGGCCGAGCACTTCTGGCCCTGGAACTCGAAGGCACCGCGGACCATCGCGGTGCGCAGCACGGCGGGGTCGGCGGAGGGGTGGGCGACGATGAAGTCCTTGCCGCCGGTCTCGCCGACGATGCGCGGGTAGGAGCGGTACTCGGTGATGTTCTCGCCGACGGTGCGCCACAGGTGCTGGAAGGTGGGCGTCGAGCCGGTGAAGTGGATGCCGGCCAGGTCGCGGTGGGCCAGCGCCACCTCGGAGACCTCGAGACCGTCGCCGGGGAGCATGTTGATGACGCCCGGCGGCAGCCCGGCCTCCTCGAGCAGCTCCATGATCAGCGAGGCGGCCAGCTGCTGGGTGGGGCTGGGCTTCCAGAGCACCACGTTGCCCATCAGCGCCGGGGCGGTGGGCAGGTTGCCGGCGATCGCGGTGAAGTTGAAGGGCGTGATCGCGTAGACGAAGCCCTCGAGCGGGCGGTGGTCGGTGCGGTTCCACACGCCGGGGCTGTTGGCGATCGGCTGGTCGGTGAGGATCTGCTTGGCGTAGTGGACGTTGAAGCGCCAGAAGTCGATGAGCTCGCAGGCCGAGTCGATCTCGGCCTGGAAGGCGGTCTTCGACTGGCCCAGCACGGTCGCGGCGTTGAGCCGCTGGCGCCAGGGGCCGGCCAGCAGGTCGGCGGCCTTGAGGATGATCGCGCAGCGGTCGTCGAAGGGCAGGTCGCGCCAGGCGGGCGCCGCCGCGAGGGCCGCGTCGATCGCGTCCTGGGCGTCGGCCCGGGTGGAGTTGTGGGCGGTGCCCAGCACGTGCTGGTGGTCGTGGGGCTGCACGACCTCGATCGGCGCCCCGCCACCGTGGCGCCACTGGCCACCGATGTAGGCGGGGAGCTCGCGGGGCTCCTTCTCGAGCACCGCGATCTGGTCGAGCAACGCCTCCCGCTCCGCGGAGCCGGGGGCGTAGTGGAGGTTGGGCTCGTTGACCGGAGCCGGCGGGAAGGAGATCGCGTCCATGACCCGACCCTAGGCGCCGTCGGCCCCCTGGACCAGTTGGCCGATCTCCTGGGTGGCGAACCACGCGAGGTCGTCGTCGGGATCGGCGCCGGCCTCGGTGTCGACGTGCACCGCGACCACCTCGCGCACCGTCACCGGGTCGCCGGGCCGCCCGACCTCGGCCACCACGACCACCCGGCGCCCGCCCGTGCCGACGAGCTCGGCGGAGGCCTCGGCGGCGGTGAGCAGCGCGGCGTACTCGCTGTCCTCGCTGTCGTCGTCGGCCTCGACCGCGGTGGTGGTGGCGAGCTCCTCGCCGGCGTGCAGGCGGGCGAGCACCTCGAGGCTCGACGGCAGGTAGAGGCGCGTCACGAGCGGTCCGCGCCCTTCTTGCGGCGTCCCCGGGGCGCGCGCGGGCGCGCGCCGGAGACGGTGTCGAGCAGCTCGTCGAGCGACTCGGACAGGCACTGGCCCAGCACGTCGGCGTCGGGCACCTTGTCGCGGTCGGCGGTGATGCCGTAGGAGACCTGGCCGTCGTACGACGTCACGCCGATCGCCAGCAGGTGCCCGGGCAGCAGCGGGGGCACCGGGTAGGTGGCCACCATCCGCGCACCCGCGGCGTAGAGCGGCGACTGCGGGCCCGGCACGTTGGTGACGATCAGCTGGTCGCTGCGCCCGGCCTCCCAGGCCGCGACCCGGGAGCCGATGGCGTGGAAGGTGCTGGGCGCGAAGCCGGCGATGCCCGCGAGGCGGTTGGCGGCCACGCCGCGACCGGTCTCCTGGTGGCTCTGGAAGGAGTAGGAGACCTGGTGCAGGCGCACCACCGGGCTGGCCTCGCCGACCGGCAGGTCGACCACGTGGGCGGCGATCTGGCTGCCCAGCGAGGTCGCCTCGAGCTCGCTGTCGATCACCGAGACCGGTACCACCGCGCGGATGCGCCGCAGCCCGGCCATCGACTCCGAGCGGTTCATCAGCCAGGCCCGCAGGGCGCCCGAGATGGTGGCCAGCACGACGTCGTTGACGGTGCCGCCGTGGCCGTCGCGGATGCGCTGGTGGTCGGCGAGGGCGGTGTGCACCGACACGACCCGGCGCTGCTGGGAGTGCCGCCCGCTGACCGGCGTCTCGCGCTCGGCGCCGCGACCGGTCAGGGCGCCCAGCACGCGGCCGGCCCGCTCGCCGCTCGTCTCGGCGGTGCGGGCCACCGAGGCCGAGACGCTGCGCAGCGTCTGGCCCAGCACGTCGGGGCGGGTGAGGTTGTCGCGCACCGCGCCGACGACCAGGCTCGGCGCGGAGGGGCGCTTCCAGGCGTCCCAGTCGTCGCCGCCGAGCAGCTTGGGCTCGGGCGAGGTGTCGAGCAGCACCTGGGCCAGGTCGACGGTCTGCACCCCGTCGACCAGCGCCTGGTGGGCCTTGTAGAGCAGCGCGACCCGGCCGTCGGCCAGACCTTCGACGACGTAGACCTCCCACAGCGGCTTGGACCGGTCGAGAGGGCGGGAGACGATGCGGGCCACCAGCTCGCGCAGCTGCTCGGGGGTGCCCGGGCGCGGCAGCGCCGAGCGGCGCACGTGGTAGCCGAGGTCGAAGTCGGGGTCGTCGATCCACACCGGGTTGGCCAGCCGCCCCGGGACCGCCTGCAGGCGCTGGCGGTAGCGGGGGACGAAGCTGATGCGGTCCTCGATGAGCTCGAGGAGCCGTTCGTGGTCGAAGCCGGACTCGCCGGGCTCGAAGACCTCGACGGTGGCGTTGTGCCGCGGCGTCGACGCCGTCTCCTCGGCCAGGAAGGCCAGGTCGCGCGCCTGCACCCGGGTGGTCATCTCGCGGGGCCCCTCTCACCGTCGGCCTTGTCCTGCATGGGATTCTGTCAGAGTCGTCCCCCCGCGGCCGACCGGCCATGCCGCGCCCCAGCCAGCACCACGCCCGCACCCAGGCAGCACCACGACAGCACCGCGACAGGAAGAGCCTCATGCACCGCGCCCCGACCCGTCCCTCGTCCCGCGGCCTGGCCGCCCTGGCCGCGCTCGCGCTGCCGCTGGTCCTGGGCGGGTGCGGCTCCGACGAGCCCGAGACCGGCTCGCCCGCCTCCGAGGAGCCGACGGCGATCGAGATCACGGTCGAGGACGGCACGATCACGCCCAAGGGCGACCGGATCGAGGTCGGCGTGGGCGAGGAGGTCACCTTCACCGTCACCTCCGACGCCGCCGGCCAGGTGCACGTGCACTCCACCCCGGAGACCTCCTTCTCCTACGAGGAGGGCACCACCGAGGAGACCCTCACCTTCGAGCGTCCCGGCGTGGTCGAGGTCGAGGCGCACGACCCCGACCAGCTGATCGTCCAGCTCGAAGTCTCCTGACGTGGGCCGCCGGCTGGACGACGCCGCCCGCACGATCGAGGCCCACGGCATCGGCGGGGCCAAGGACCTGCCGATCTCGCCCGAGCTGGCGATCGCCGGTGCGGTCGCGGCCCTGACGATCTCGTTCACCGTGCTGGCGCTGGCCTGGCGCACGCCTCGCTACGCCTCGTCGGCGCGCGGGCCCCGCGGCGGCCACCCGCTGCCCGACGGCCTGCAGCGCGTCGTCGACTCCGCCGCCTGGCGCGGCGGGCTGCGCGTGGTCGGCCTGCTGTTCTTCGGCTGGGCCGCGCTGGCCGCCGTCGCCGGCCAGGACCTGCTGACCAACCCGTTCTTCGGGATGTTCTACGTGTGGTGGTGGGTGGGCCTGGTGCCCGCCTCGCTGCTGCTGGGCCCGGTCTGGAAGGCCGTCAGCCCGGTGCGCACCTTCCACCTGCTCCTCGCGAAGGTCTCCGGCTCCCAGCCCGGCAGCGGGGTCCTGGTCTACCCGGCGCGGCTGGGCTACTGGCCCGCGGCGCTGGGCCTGTTCGCCTTCGTCTGGCTCGAGCTCGTCTACCCCTACTCCACCGAGCTCGGCCCGGTGCGGCTGTGGGCGTCGGTGTACGTCGCGGTGATGCTGCTGGGCGGTGCGCTCTTCGGCGACACCTGGTTCGAGCGGGCCGACCCCTTCGAGGTCTACTCCTCGCTGGTGGCCAAGCTGTCGGTGTGGGGCAAGGCCGGCGGCCGGGTCGTGGTCCGCTCCCCGCTGGCCAACCTGGCCACCACCGAGGCGCGTCCCGGGCTGGTCGCGGTGGTGGCGGTCCTCTTCGGCAGCACCGGCTTCGACTCCTTCCGCGAGTCACCCACCTGGGTGCGCTTCCTGCTCGGCACCGACGCGATCGCGAGCCGCGACTGGGCGGCCACGCTCGCCGACAACATCGCCCTGGTCGTCTTCTGCGGCGGCGTCGGGCTGCTCTTCGCCCTGGGCACGATGCTCACCGGCGTCGGGCACGGCCAGCGCCGGCTGCTCCTGCCGGGCCAGTTCGCGCACACGATGATCCCGATCATCGTGGGCTACATCGCCGCGCACTACCTGTCGTACTGGCTCGAGGTCGGCCAGGACACCCTGATCAAGGCCAGCGACCCGCTCTCCACCGGCGCCGACTACCTGGGCACCGGCGACTGGAGCGTCAACTACTGGCTCTCCTACCACCCGACGCTGCTGGCCAACCTCAAGGTGCTCGGCGTCGTGCTGGGCCACGTGGTCGCCGTGGTGGCCGCGCACGACCGGGCGATCGCGCTGCTGCCCAAGCGGCACCAGCTGACCGGTCAGCTGCCGCTGCTGCTGCTGATGGTCTTCTTCACCGCCGGCGGGCTCTTCCTGCTCTTCGCCGCCTGACGGCCGCGGCGGCCGGGGCGGCGGTCCCCACGAGGGCGTCGGCCAGCTCGGCGACCGCCCGGGTCAGCGGCGACTCGCCGGCCTCGAGCAGGGTGCGACCCGCCACCAGGGCCCGGTCGACCCCGGCGCGGTCCTCGGGCAGGAAGTGCAGCGACGCGGGGGCCGCGAACCCGCCGATCATCGAGCCCACCTCCTCGCGGGTCCAGCCCAGCGTGGGACGCATCTGGTTGACCACCACCCGCACCGGGGTGCCCGGCCACCGCTCCCCCAGCTCGACCAGGCCCCGGGCCAGGCGCGAGAGCCCGACGGGGTCGGCGGTGCCGACCGCCACCACCTCGTCGGCCACGTCGAGCGCGCCGAGGGTCAGCGCGTGGCGTGCCGGCCGCCCGCCCAGGTCGGCGGACGGGTCGTCCTCGAGCGAGGCACCGGTGTCGACGACCACGTGGCCCTGGGCGCGGGCCAGCTCGAGCAGGTGCTCCAGCGAGCCGGGCCGCACCTCGCTCCACCGGTCGGCGCGCGGGAGCCCCGTCACCACGCGCAGGTGGGGGCCCAGCGAGCGCTGCACCGACGCGAGCCGCTCCTCCAGCACCCCAGCCGTCGCCAGCCGGGCCGCGGCCAGGAGCCCCGAGACCTCGTCGAGCACCCCGAGCTGCTGGGCGATGCTCCCGGCCTGGGGGTCGGCGTCGACGAGCAGGGTCGGGAGCCGGCGCCCGGCCAGCTCGGAGGCCAGGGCCACCGCGAGGGTGCTGCGCCCCGGGGCGCCGGCCGGTCCCCACACCGCCAGCACCCGGCCGGTCCCCTGCTCGGGAGCGACCTCGTCGGGCGCCGCGACCGCCGGCACCGCGTCCGTGGGGCGCGCCGGCGGGGTGGCCGGGGCGTCGGGGGCTCCGGGGGCTCCGGGGGCTCCGTCGTACGCCGGCCGGGTCGGTTCGGGGACCACCTCCGGTGCGGTGACGGCGTCGGCGACGGTGTCGACCCGCCCCTCGGGCACCAGGGTGCGGATGCCGATCCGCGAGGCGCGCAGCCGGGCGGTGCCGGGATCGACCGTGGTCGGCACCACCGCCACCGGACGCACCCGGTGGCGGCGCAGCAGGTCGACCGCCGCCGAGTCGAGCCCGTGCGCGTCGAGGCCGAGCACCGCGGCGTCGGCCTGCCCGGCCGACGCGGCGGCCAGCAGGTCGTCGACGTCGACGCAGCGCTTGAGCAGCACCACGCCGGGCCGCCCGGTGAGCGCCCCCACGGCCGTGGACTCCCAGGCCGCGCCGGCCGCGGCCACGATCACCACGACCGGCTCCCCCGGCCCGCGCAACGACGTGCCGGCGGGGCCGGGACCGCTCACCGGGCCCTCGAGACCAGCACGGTGGGCTCGCCCAGGCGGCCCAGCAGCGCGACGTAGGCGTCGGCGTCGTCCTCGGGCACCGCGACCACGACCCGGCGCTGGCCCGAGGAGCCGAAGCCGCCGTCGGGGGTGCTGGCGTCGACGACGGTGACGTCGGCGAGCACCGGGCCGGGGTCGAGCTCGATGCGGCGCCCGTCGGCGTCGCGACCGGGGGCCAGCAGGTAGACGTCGACGGTCATGCCGGCGCCCAGGTCGGGCAGCCGCTCGGGGTCCACCGACAACGGCAGCTCCACGCGTCCGGAGTCCTGCGCGGAGCCCAGCGCCGCCGCGGGGACCAGCTCGCCGGCCGCCACCGGGCGCACCAGGGTCGCGTCGGCGGGCAGCTCGTCGTCGGCCCCCAGGTAGCCGGCCACCGCCCGGGCGTCGTCGAAGCGCACCCGCTGGGCGACCAGGTCGTCGGGCTCCAGCCGCTGGCCGACGCCGAGGTCGCTGCTGGCCGACCAGACGGTGACCATGTCGTCGGCCGCGGCCAGCAGACGCGCCCCGAGCACCACCGAGCCCGCGACCAGCGCCACCCCCACCCACAGCCGCGGGTCGCGCCAGCCCGGACGTCGGCTGCGCACGGCGGTGGACACACCGCTCGGGGAGGGACTGGGCGCGGGGCGGGACCCGGGGCCGGGCGCGGCCTGCTGGTCGATGGTCACGGCGGGCATCATGCCCACTCCGAGCCGCTCTCTCACCTGCTTCTCCACAGGCCGGGGTGGCCTGCGCCGTCGCCGGCCGCCAGGTGCGAGCATGGCCCCATGCCCGGTACGCCCCGCTTCCTGACCCTGGCCGACGTCGCGGAGGTCCTCAACACCTCCAGCGCGCAGGTCTACGCGCTGGTGCGCCGCGGCGACCTGCCGGCGATCAAGATCGGTGGGCGCGGGCAGTGGCGGGTCGAGGCCGCGCAGCTCGAGGAGTTCATCGCGCGGATGTACGCCGAGACGCGCACCTTCGTCGACGAGCACCCCTACGTCGAGGCCGAGCGGCCCGAGTAGCCAGCCCTGCGACGGAGAGTTTCATCGGCCGGCCGATGAACCTGGCGGGTGGACGATGAAGCTTCATCGTCCACCCGAGAGCTTTGACGGCCGGCCGATGAAACTCTCGGCCGGAGCCAGCCTCAGCCCACCTCGGGGCGCAGGGTGATCGAGACCGTCTCCCGCGAGCCCCGGCGCAGCACGGTGAACTCGATGGTCTCGCCGGGCTGGTGCGAGCGGATCGAGACGATGAGGGCGATGCCGTCGGTGACCCGGTCGCCCTCGACCTCCACGACCAGGTCGCCCTCCTGCAGGCCGGCCTCCTCGGCGGCGCTGCCGGTCACGACCTCCTCGATGCGGGCGCCGCGGCCGTCCTCGCGCCCGGTCTGCACCTGGGCGCCGATCACCGGGTAGCGGGCCTCGCCGGTCTTGAGGATCTGGTCGGCGGTGACCTTGACCTGCTCGATCGGGATCGCGAAGCCGACCCCGATGTTGCCGGAGCTGCCGCCCCCGAAGCCGCCGCCGCCGGTGGTGGCGATGGCGGAGTTCACGCCCACCACCTGGCCGAGCAGGTTGACCAGCGGGCCGCCGGAGTTGCCGGGGTTGATCGCGGCGTCGGTCTGCACCGCGTTGATGTAGGACGACTCGTTGGCGGAGTCGCCGGTGGTCACGGGCCGCTGCAGCGCGCTGACGATGCCCGAGGTGACCGTCGAGCTCAGCCCGAGCGGCGAGCCGATCGCCACCACCGTCTCGCCGACCCGCAGGGCGGCGGAGGCGCCGAGCGAGGCCGGCTCGGTGCCCTCCAGGTCGGGCACCTCGAGGACGGCGAGGTCGTAGACGGGGCTGCGGCCCACGACGGTCGCGGCGTAGCGCCCGCCCTCCTGGTCGACGACCTGGATGCGGCCGTCGTCGGCGGCCTCGGCCACGACGTGGTTGTTGGTGATGACGTGGCCCTGGCGGTCGAGCACGAACCCCGAGCCGGTGGCGCCCTGGGCGTCGCCGCCGAACTCGGCGACGATCTGCACCGTGGCCGGCAGCAGCGTCTCGGCGACCGCGGCCACGGTGCCGTCCTCAGGGCGCAGCGGGGCCGAGGTGACGGTGTCGACGCCGGCCAGGCCGTCACGGACGGGGCCGAGCCCCTCACGCTCGATCGCGCCGACCAGGGCGCCACCCACGGCGCCGCCGAACAGGCCGACCACCAGCGCCACCACGGTCACGACCGGCCACACCCAGCCGCTGACCCGGGCCCGCGGGGCAGGCCGCGGCGGCTGGCCGAAGCCGGCGTACGCCGCGCCCGCCCACGGCCCCGACGGCGGCGCGGCCGGCGGGTGCGGGGGCAGCCAGGCGCCCTGCTGCGGCTGCTCGGGCGGTGGCGGCGGGGCAGGCTGCTGCAGTGGCGCGGTCTGCTCCTCGTCGTTCACCGCCCCATCATCCCCCGCGAGCCCTGAGCAGGAGCCCACCCGGGCGGTGGATGCCCTGGATCAGGGACCGGCGACCCCGCGGGCCGGCACCACGCCGGGCCCGTAGCTGGGCACCGTCACCGACGTGACCGGCACCTGGCGGTCGGCCGTGGGGGCGTCGGCGGGCGCCGCCCCCAGGGAGAGCAGCCCGAGGACGGCGACGCCGGCGGCGCCGCCCACCGTGGCCGCGACCGTGCCCGCGCGGCGTACGGGCGAGGCAGGCTGCTCGGCGAGCAGCAGGTAGCCCTCGCCCTGGGTGAGCCCCGCCTTGAGCGCGCCCTTGAGGTGGTCGGGCGCCCCCGCCGTCGGCGCCGCACCCAGGCCCCCGAGGCGGGTCTTGACGGCCCCGAGCCGCTCGACCAGGTCACGGCACTGGTGGCAGCCGTGCACGTGCTCCCACAGGCGGTCGGCCTCGTCGGCGCCGACCCGTCCGTCGAGCAGGGCGCTGGCGCGGGTGCCGAGGTGACCGATCACCGCGCTCGCCCCAGCGTGCTGGCGTCGGGGGCCGGGCGTGGGCCGGCGAAGCGCAGCCGGCCGTCGACGGGGGCGCGGTGGGCCAGGGCGCTGCGCAGCATCGCCCGGCCCCGGTGGATGCGGCTGCGCACGGTGCCGAGCTTGGCGTCGAGGATCTGGGCGATCTCCTCGTAGCTGAGCCCCTCGACGTCACAGAGCACCACGGCGGCGCGGAAGTCGGGGGGCAGCGTGGCGAGGGCCCGCTCGACGTCGTCGTCGAAGCGCTGGTCGGCATAGGCCGCCTCGGGTGCCGGCGAGCTGCTAGCCAGCCGCGCGGCCCGCTCGTCGGAGAGCGCGTCGAAGCGGATCCGCTGCTTGCGGCGGGCCTGGTCGAGGAACAGGTTGGTGGTGATGCGGTGCAGCCAGCCCTCGAAGGTGCCCGGGGAGTAGGTGTGCAGCGACCGGAAGACCCGCACGAAGACCTCCTGGGTCAGGTCCTCGGCGTCGTGCCGGTCGCCGGTGAGGCGGTAGGCGAGCCGGTAGACCCGGTCGGAGTGGTCCTCGACGACCTGCTCCCACGTGGGCAGGTCGGCCGGGGCCAGCTCGGGCTGCTGGGGGTGCTCGGGACCGGTCATCACGCTCTCCTGCTGGCGCCGCCTGGTGCGCACGTCGTCGTCACCCTCCACGCTAGGGCCCCTTGCTGAGGGGAGCCTGTGAACCTCTCGCCCTCTCCAACGCTCCGCTGCCGCGACGGGTTCCCGGGTCGGGGCCCGGGTTGCCGGGCAGCGGGCCCTCACCGCGATAGGTTGGGCGCACCGTGCGGGCGAGCGCCCGCGCGTCGTGTCTGCAGGAGGCCCGTCATCACCACGCCGATCACCCCCGCCAGCTGGTCCCACGCGGAGGCGTTCGTCCCCGAGGACGACGTCCTGGCCGCGGCCCGTGCGCGCGCCGAGGAGGTCGGCGTGACGCCGATCAGCCCCGGCGGCGGCGCCTCGCTGCGCTTCCTGGCCTCGGTGCTCGAGGCACGCGCCGTGGTCGAGATCGGCACCGGCACCGGCGTCTCGGGCCTCTGGCTGCTGCGCGGCATGCGCGGCGACGGCGTGCTGACCACCGTCGACATCGAGGCCGAGCACCAGCGCCTGGCCCGCCAGTCCTTCACCGAGGCCGGCGTGGCCTCGCAGCGCGCCCGCACCATCTCGGGCTCCGCGCTCGACGTGCTGCCGCGCCTGACCGACGGCCACTACGACCTGGTCTTCTGCGACGGCGACAAGCGCGAGTACTCCGCCTACCTCGCCGAGGCGCTGCGCCTGCTGCGTCCCGGCGGCGTGGTGGCCTTCGACAACGCCCTGTGGCACGACCGGGTCGCCGACCCCGCGCAGCGCGACGAGGAGACCGTGGCGATCCGCGAGCTCGGGCGCACCGTGGCCGCCCACGACGGCCTGCTCTCGGTGCTGCTGCCCGTCGGCGACGGCCTGCTGTGCGCCAAGAAGGTGTGGAGCCCCGACGACGAGGACTGAGCCCCTCGGGGCCCGGGTCAGCCCTCGTCGCGCGCGACGGGGGTGAACCCGTCCCAGCCCTCGGCGACGGCCACGACGTCGCAGGGCTCGATCAGCACCGGCGCGCTGCCGATGATCACCGAGCCGGGCGCCTCGGCGGCGCCGGCGGCGAAGGTCTCCTGGAAGGCCGCGCGCGCCTCGTCGGTGGCGAAGACGTAGCAGCCCTCGAACCACTCCCCCGCGCGCATCCGCCAGGTCTTGAACCGCAGGTCGGACATGCCGGTGAACTTGGCGTGCGAGGTGCCCTCGACGTACGTCGCCAGCTCGGCCTCGACGCCCTGGGGCGCGTCGGCCAGCGACCAGCGCACGGTCAGGCCCTTCACGAGCCGACCCCGGCCAGCGGGTCCTCGGAGCCCAGCCAGCTCAGCAGCGCGCGGGCGCCGAAGCCGGTCGGGCCGGCGCTCCACTCGTGCACGTCGACCGGCGAGTCGCCCACCGAGGCCACGTCGAGGTGCGCCCAGGGCACGTCGCCGGTGAAGTGGCGCAGGAAGAGGGCCGCGGTGATGGCGCCCGGGCCACCACCAGCGTTGTCGGCGTCGGCGACCTCGGAGGCGATGCGCTCCTCGTAGACGTCGGCCAGCGGCATCCGCCACAGCGTCTCGCCCGACGCCTCGCCGGCGGCGGCGATGTGGCCGGCCAGCGCCTCGTCGTCGGCGAAGAAGCCACCGGTGCGCAGCCCCAGCGCGACCTTCATCGCCCCGGTGAGGGTGGCGACGTCGACGATCACGGCCGGCGCGAGCTCGGCGACGCCGTACGCCAGCGCGTCGGCCATCACCAGTCGGCCCTCGGCGTCGGTGTTGGTGACCTCGGAGGTGCGCCCGCCGTAGTGGCGCACCACGTCGCCGGGGCGCATCGCGCTGCCGGAGACGGCGTTCTCGGCCGCGGCGACCAGGCCCACGACGCGCACCGGGCAGCCGACCTCGCGCAGCGCGGCCATGGTGGCGATGACCACCGCGCCGCCGGTCATGTCGCGCTTCATGGTGGCCATGCCCTCGGCGGGCTTGATCGACAGGCCGCCGGTGTCGAAGGTGATGCCCTTGCCGACCAGCACCACCGTCGGGGTCTTCTTGGTGGCACGCGGCGGGGTGTAGTCGAGGCGGATCAGGCGCGGCGGGCTGGCCGAGGCCTGCCCGACGCCCAGGATGCCGCCACAGCCCTCGGCCTCGAGCCGCTGCTCGTCCCACACCTCGACCTCGAGGCCGGAGCGGGCGGCGACCTCGACGGCCTGCGCGGCCAGCCAGGCGGGGTTCTTCAGGTTCGAGGGCACGGTGGCCAGCAGCCGCGACTGCCAGCCGGCGCCGGCCACGGCCAGCGCCCGCGCCAGGACGGCGCGGTTCTCCTCGGCGTCCTCGACGTCGCTGAGCACCACGCGGCGCACGGGACGCTGGTCGGGCTCCTGGCCCGACCAGCGGAAGCCGAAGGAGCCGAGCACCAGCCCGACGACGAAGGCCTCCAGGCCCGCGGCCAGCCCCTCGGGCCCGGCCACGGCCGGCACCGAGGTCGCCACCGCCTCGCGGTTGCGCACCGCCCGGGCCAGCGCGGCACCGGCGCGACGCAGGTCGACCGGGCGCTGCTGGCCTACCCCGACGAGCAGCACCCAGCGCAGGTCGGCGTTGTCGGGCCCGCCCAGCGGCACCGGCACCCGGGTGACCTCGCCGGCCGCGCCGGTGGCCTCCTCGAGCTCCAGGATCGCGAGCAGGTCGAGCCCGAGCTGCTCGCACAGCTCGGCGGCCCCGGGCCCGAGCACCGGTCCGGTGCCGGGCTCGGCGTCGTCGGTGGCGTCGCCCGCCGGCAGCACGGGGACAGCCACGACGTCGACGCCCAGGACGGCGTACGGGCCGAGGTCGCTGAGCGCGACCTCGGGCGGGGCGACCTGCGTCGGGAGCTGGGGCGGGAGCTGGGCGGCGGTGGTCTCAGGCATCGAGGACGAGGGCTGCCGGCTCAGCCGACGACGCCCTTGAGGGCGTCTCCGAGAGCGGTGGCCTCGTCGGCGTTGAGCTCCACGACGAGGCGGCCTCCACCTTCGAGCGGCACGCGCATCACGATGCCGCGCCCTTCCTTGGTGACCTCCAGCGGACCGTCGCCCGTCCGCGGCTTCATCGCCGCCATCCGGCACCTCTTCCCATTCGTGCGTGCAGGGGTGCGCACCCGAGGACCCGGGTCGCGCTTCGGCGCCTAGTATCCCCCATCCCCCTGGTGATCGGCACCACAGGGTTGCCGTGCGGGATCCCGCGGGCCCGGCGCGGGGTGCGTGCCGGGCGGTCGCGGCGTCGGGCAGACTCGGGCCATGACCTCCCAGAGCGCCCCCACGACCGTGCTGCTCGACGTCGCCGCCGGCGTCGCGACGATCACCCTGAACCGCCCCGAGGCCATGAACAGCCTCGACAACGCGACCAAGGTGCAGCTGCTGGGTGCGCTGCGCGAGGTGGCCGACGACAGCGCCGTGCGCTGCGTGGTGATCACCGGGTCGGGTCGCGCCTTCTGCACCGGCCAGGACCTCAAGGAGCACATCTCGCTGCTCGAGAGCGGCGGCAGCGACGCCCTCTTCACCACCGTCGACGAGCACTACAACCCGATCGTCACCGCCATCGCCGAGATGGACAAGCCCGTCGTCGCGGCCGTCAACGGGGTCGCCGCGGGCGCCGGGGCCAGCATCGCGATGGCCTGCGACCTGCGCGTGGTCGCCGAGGGGGCCGGCTTCAACCTGGCCTTCGCGGGCGTCGCGCTGTCGTGCGACACCGGCGCCTCGATCCACCTGCCCCAGCTGGTCGGGCGGGCCAAGGCGATGGAGCTGCTCTACTTCCCGCGCACGGTGCCGGCCCAGGAGGCCCTCGAGCTCGGCCTGGCGACCGCGGTGGTCCCGGTCGAGGACTTCGAGACCGAGATCGACGCGCTGGCGGCCCGCCTGGCCGCCGGACCCACCGTGGCCTTCGGGGCGATGCGCCGCTCGGTGGCCTTCGCCGCCCACCACGGCTTCGCCGAGACGCTGGCCTTCGAGAGCGAGCAGATGACCCGCACCGGCTCGACGCACGACCACCGTGCCGCCGTCGAGGCGTTCGTGGCCAAGCAGCGCCCGCAGTACGAGGGCCGCTGAACCGGCCGCTGAACCGGCCGGGACCGGCCTAGACCACGGCCGACCAGTAGGCCCAG
This sequence comes from Nocardioides salarius, assembly GCF_016907435.1. Lineage (NCBI taxonomy): Bacteria > Bacillati > Actinomycetota > Actinomycetes > Propionibacteriales > Nocardioidaceae > Nocardioides > Nocardioides salarius. The sequence goes on from NZ_JAFBBZ010000001.1 coordinate 1,115,511, forward strand.
GTGAAGACGGCCACGCCGACGACCATGCCACCGTGGGCGAGCACCGAGAGCCCCGGCCCGGTCGACCAGGTGTCCTCGGTGCCGGCCTGCGCGTGCTTGCCCTTCGAGGGCAGCCAGCGGGCCAGGATCAGCAGGCCGACCAGCGCCACGACCCACCACAGGCCCAGCGCGACGACGCCGAGCAGCGAGCCGCCCAGGGCGGTGTCGGCGGGCGCGACGAGGAAGACCAGCCAGAGCACCAGCGCCAGGGCGCCGGCGCCGGTGTGCACCGTGAGCCAGCGGCGACCCACGTCGATGCGCCGCGCGGCGCCGTCCGCTCGGCCGAGGCGGACACGGGTGAGCACGACCACCACCGCCGCGAGGGCGGTGAGCACGTAGACGACGACCTGGGAGGACACCCGCGTGAGTGTGCCCTACGGCTCGTGGCGTGCGCCACGCTCCCCGGCGGCCCCAGGAGCCCCGTCGTCCTCCAGCTGGGCGGCCAGCCGGTCGAGCAGCGCGTCGACCTCCGACATCCGGTAGCCGCGGAAGGCCAGCGAGAAGCGGACCCGGCGCAGGTCGTCGCCCACGAGGCGCCCGGCCGGCACGCTGACGTCGGGCCGGTCGTCGTGCTCGAGCGCCATCGGGGTGCCGCGACCGCAGGCGACCATGGCGATGGCGCCCAGCACCAGCACCAGCAGGATGGCGAAGAACCACATCATCGCGGCGGTGCCTCCTCGCTGCCGGGGCGCTGCACGGCCGCCACGTGGCGCACCGCCTCCTCGACGTCGTCGGTGAGGTGGATCAGGTCGAGGTCGGCGGCCGAGATCTTGCCGTCGGCCAGCACCGTGTCGCGCATCCAGTCCAGCAGCCCGCTCCAGTAGTCGACGCCGACCAGCACGATCGGGAAGCGGGTGACCTTCTTGGTCTGCACCAGCGTGATCGCCTCGAAGAGCTCGTCGAGGGTGCCGACGCCGCCGGGCAGCACCACGAAGCCCTGCGAGTACTTCACGAACATGGTCTTGCGCACGAAGAAGTAGCGGAAGTTGATGCCGACGTCGACCCACTCGTTGAGCCCGGCCTCGAAGGGCAGCTCGATGCCGAGCCCGACGCTGGTGCCGCCGGCGTCGCAGGCGCCCTTGTTGGCCGCCTCCATCGCCCCGGGGCCGCCGCCGGTGACGACCGCGTAGCCGGCCTCGACCAGCAGCCGGCCCAGCCGCTCGCCCTGCGCGTACGACGGGTGGTCCGACGGCGTGCGCGCGGAGCCGAAGACCGCGATCGCGGGCCCCAGCTCGGCCAGGGCGCCGAAGCCCTCGACGAACTCGGCCTGGATGCGCAGCACCCGCCACGGGTCGGTGTGCACCCACTCGGCGCCACCGGCGGAGTCGAGCAGGCGCTGGTCGGTGGTGGTGGCGTCCTCGGTGCGGGTGAAGACCGGGCCCTTGAAGCGTCCGCGCAGCCGCGACACCTCAGGCCCCCGCCTGCTCGGCGCCGCCCGAGGCACCCGTGGCGCCGGTCAGCCAGGCGTGCAGGGCCCGCTCGCAGTGCTCGATCTCGGCGACCGGCACGTGCTCGTCGGCCTTGTGCGCGAAGAGGGGGTCGCCCGGGCCGTAGTTGACCGCGGGCACGCCCAGCGCGGTGAAGCGGGCCACGTCGGTCCAGCCGAACTTGGGGGCGACCCCGCCGCCGACCGCCGCGACGAACTCCTGGGCCGCGGGCCGGTCGAGCCCGGGCATCGCGGCAGCGCCGAGGTCGGTGAGCCTGACGTCGTAGCCCTCGAAGAAGTCGTGCACGAAGGCCTGCGCCTCGTCGGTGGAGCGGTCGGGGGCGAAGCGGTAGTTGACCTCGACGACGCACTCGTCGGGCACCACGTTGCCGGCGACGCCGCCGCGGATCGCGACCGCGTTGAGGCCCTCGTGGTACTCCAGCCCGTCGATGACCGGGCGCCGTGCCTCGTAGGCGTTGAGACGGGCCAGGACGTCGGCGGCGCCGTGGATGGCGTTGACGCCCTTCCAGGAGCGCGCCGAGTGGGCCCGCTCGCCGGTGGTGCGCACGTCGACGCGCAGGGTGCCCTGGCAGCCGGCCTCGACGCCGGCGTTGGAGGGCTCCATCAGGATCGCGAAGTCGGCCTCGAGCAGGTCGGGGCGCTGCTCGGCGACCATCTTGAGCCCGTTGTGCTCCTCCTCGATCTCCTCGGCCTCGTAGAGCACGAAGGTCACGTCGCGCACCGGCTCGGGCACGGTGGCCGCCAGGCGCAGGATCACCGCGTCGCCGCCCTTCATGTCGCAGGTGCCCAGCCCGTGCAGGATCCCCGTCTCCTCGTCGAGGCGGCTGGGGAAGTTGCCGTTGACCGGCACCGTGTCGAGGTGCCCCGCGAGCACCACCCGCTCGGCGCGGCCCAGGTCGGTGCGCGCCACCACGGTGTTGCCCAGGCGCGTCACGCTCAGGTGGCCCAGCGCCTCCAGCGCCGTCTGCACCGCGTCGGCGATGCGCTGCTCGTCGCGGCTGACCGACTCGATGTCGCACAGCTGGCGGGTCAGCGTCACCACGTCGGCGCCGAGGTCGAGGGCGACCGGGCCGCTCGTCGTACCGGCGGCCGGGCTGGTCTGGGGGCTGGTCATGGCGCCCATCCAACCAGCCGCTCCCCCGCCCCGGGCGGGGTGCGCGCCGCCGACCCCGACAGTTCATCCCCCTGTCCCAGAACTGGAACACGTTCTAGTATGGGCCCATGCGCAACGGCCTCGTCCTGTTCACCTCCGACCGCGGCATCACCCCGGCCGCCCTGGCGAGCGCCGCGGAGGAGCGTGGCTTCGACACCTTCTACGTGCCCGAGCACACCCACATCCCCGTACGCCGCGACGCGGCGCACCCGGGCACCGGCGACGAGACGCTGCCCGACGACCGCTACACCCGCACCCTCGACCCGTGGATCTCCCTGGCCACGGCGGCCGCGGTGACCAGCCGCATCCGGCTCTCGACCGCGGTGGCGCTGCCGGTGGAGTCCGACCCGATCACGCTGGCCAAGCAGGTCGCCACCCTCGACCACCTCTCCGGCGGCCGGGTCGAGATCGGCGCGGGCTTCGGCTGGAACACCGACGAGCTGGCCGACCACGGCGTCCCCGCCGGCCGGCGCCGCACCGTGCTCAGGGAGTACGTCGAGGCGATGCGCGCGCTGTGGACGCAGGAGGAGGCGGCCTACGACGGCGAGTTCGTCTCCTTCGGCCCCAGCTGGGCCTGGCCGAAGCCGGCGCGCCACGTGCCCCTGGTGATCGGCGCGGGAGCGGGGCCCAGGACGTTCGACTGGATCGCCCGGCACGCCGACGGCTGGATGACCACCCCGCAGCAGCGCGACATCACCGACCAGATCGGCGCGCTGCAGCGGGCCTGGGCCGCCGCCGGCCGTGAGGGGCGGCCCGACGTACGGGTCCTGGTCGCCTTCAGGCCCGACCCCGACGACCTGGCCGCCTGGGCCGAGGCCGGCGCGACCGAGCTGATCTGGGGGGTGCCCGACAAGGAGCCCGACGAGGTGCTGGCGAGCCTCGACCGGCTCGCCGCGCGCCTGGGCCTCGCGCCCGAGCCGCTGCTGGGCTGAGCGCGCGAGGCCGGCCGGGACCCCTCACGAGCGCCAGAACCCCTCATTTGAGGGAGTGCGTAGCGGCAGGCGGTGGGCCTAGCGTGGACGCACGGCGCAGGAGTCGTCCACGTCTCCCACCGTGAGCGGAGGAGCACCCGATGACCCTGCAGACCCCGATGATCCTCGGCCCCGGCGAGGGCGAGCACTGGCACTTCCTCAACACCCTGCAGACCCTGCAGGTCGACGGCAAGCGCAGCGACGGCGCGATGACCGCCCTGCTCTTCGAGGGGCCGCGGGGCTTCGGCCCGCCGCTGCACAGCCACGACGTCGAGGACGAGCTCTTCCACGTGCTGGCCGGCGAGATCCGCTTCATGACGGGCGACATCAGCGAGGTCGTCGGCGAGGGCGGCACCGTCTTCCTGCCCAAGCAGCAGGCGCACCAGTTCCAGGTGCTGTCGGCGACCGCGAAGGTCCTCCAGGTCACCACCCCGGCCCAGTTCGACGACTTCGTGCGCACCCTGGGCACGCCGGCAGAGGCCGCCGAGCTGCCCGAGCCGACCGAGGTCGACGGCGCCCGGGTCGCCGAGGTCTGCGCCCAGTTCCAGATCCAGGTGCTGGGCCCGCCCCCGCCGCCGCTCGACTGAGCGGCGGCAGCCGCGGGCGTTCAGGCCTTCGCGACCGCGACGACCGCCTTCTCGCCGTCCCCGACGGTCACCGGGGTGCCCGGGTGGTCGACGTTCGAGGTGACCTCGTAGGCCGTCGCCAGCGTCTCGCCGGTGATCAGCTCGCGGTGCGTCGACGCGGCGGACTGCACGGCCTCCGAGCCGGCGATCGTCAGCACGATCCGGTCGGAGACCTCGAAGCCGGCGTCGCGGCGGGCCTGCTGGACCGCGCGCACCAGGTCGCGGGCCAGGCCCTCGGCGGCCCGCTCGTCGGTGACCACGGTGTCGAGCACCACGAACCCGCCGCCGGGCAGCATCCCGATCGCGTCGGTCGACTCGGCCGAGCCGGCGACGGTCTCGAGGGTGTACTCGCCCTCGACGAGCGCCAGCCCGCCTGCGGTCACGGTGCCGTCCTCGGCCACCGACCAGTCCCCCGACTTCGAGCCCTTGATGGCGTGCTGGACGTCCTTGCCCAGCCGGGGTCCGGCGGCGCGCGCGTTGACCGTCAGCCGCTGCGAGACACCGTACGACGCCGCCTCGGGCGCGTCGGCGCCCAGCAGCCGCACCGAGCGCACGTTGACCTCGTCGGCGACGATCGGCTCGAAGCCCTCGAGCGCCGCGGGGTCGGCCACGACCACGGTCAGCTGCGACAGCGGCAGCCGGTTGCGCAGCGAGCGGGCCTTGCGCAGCGCCGAGGTGGCCGAGCAGACCTCGCGCACCTGGTCCATCGCCGCGACCAGCCGGTCGTCGGCGGGCAGCTCGCCGGCGCCCGGCCAGTCGGCCAGGTGCACCGAGCGCCCGCCGGTCAGGCCGCGCCAGATCTCCTCGGTGGCCAGCGGCATCAGCGGTGCGGTGACCCGGCAGACCGTCTCGAGCACCGTGCAGAGGGTGTCGAAGGGGGCGGTGTCGTCGGCGTCCCAGAACCGCTCGCGCGAGCGGCGGATGTACCAGTTGGTCAGCACGTCGAGGAACGAGCGGGTCGCGTCGCACGCCTCGGCGACGGCGTACGAGTCGAGCGAGGTGGTCATCTGCTCGACGTACTGCCCGCACTTGGCCAGCAGGTAGCGGTCGAGCCGGTCGGTCGAGGCGGTGGAGAGCTGCGCGTCGACGGAGCCCGCGTTGGCGTAGAGCTGGAAGAAGTACCAGCTGTTCCACAGCGGCATCAGCACCTGGCGCACCGAGTCGCGGATGCCCTGCTCGGTGACCACGAGGTTGCCGCCGCGCAGGATCGGGCTCGACATCAGGAACCAGCGCATCGCGTCGGCCCCGTCGCGGTCGAAGACCTCGCGGACGTCGGGGTAGTTGCGCAGGCTCTTGCTCATCTTGTTGCCGTCGGAGCCGAGCACGATGCCGTGGCTGATGCAGTTCTCGAAGGCCGGCTTGTCGAAGAGCGCGGTCGCCAGGATGTGCAGCGTGTAGAACCAGCCGCGGGTCTGGCCGATGTACTCGACGATGAAGTCGGCCGGGAAGTGGCCGGGGTGGCCGTCGGTGCCGTTGAACCACTCGGCGTTCTCGAACGGGTAGTGCACCTGGGCGTAGGACATCGACCCGGAGTCGAACCACACGTCGAGCACGTCGGGCACCCGGCGCATCATCGACTTCCCGGTCGGGTCGTCGGGGTTCGGGCGCACGAGCTCGTCGACGAAGGGCCGGTGCAGGTCGGGCTCGCCGGCGTGGTTGCGCGGCAGGTCGCCGAAGTCGCGCTCGATGTCGGCGAAGGAGCCGTAGACGTCGAGGCGCGGGTAGGCCGGGTCGTCGCTCTTCCACACCGGCACCGGGGAGCCCCAGAAGCGGTTGCGGGTGATCGACCAGTCGCGGGCGTTCTCCAGCCAGCGGCCGAACTGGCCGTCCTGGATGTGGTCGGGCACCCAGTTGATCTGCTGGTTGAGCTCGAGCATCCGCTGCTTGATCGCGGTGACCTCGACGAACCACGACGAGACGCCCTTGTAGATCAGCGGCTCGCGGCAGCGCCAGCAGTGCGGGTAGGAGTGGTCGTAGGTCTCGCGGCGCAGCAGGATCGTGCCGGGCGTGACCGCCCCGTTGGTTGAGCTTGCCGAAACCCCGTACGCCTTCGTTGCGGCCTTCAGGTCGTCGATGATCTGCAGGTTCGCGTCGAAGACCTGGAGCCCGGCGTAGTCGTCGACCGGGTGCGTGAAGCGTCCGTCCTTGCCGACCGGCATCACCGCCTCGATGCCCTCGCGGTCGGTGACCTCCTTGTCGACCTCACCGAAGGCGCCGGCGGTGTGCACCAGCCCGGTGCCGTCGGTGGTGGTGACGGCGTCGTCGGCGGCGACCACGCGGAAGGCGTTCGCGTGGCCCACGAAGTAGGAGAAGGGCGGGGTGTAGGTGCGCCCGACCAGGTCGGCGCCGCGGTAGCGGCCCAGCACCTCGATGTCGTCGGTCGAGCCCGTCGAGGTCAGCTCCTTGGCATACGACGCCAGCCGGGCCTCGGCGAGCAGGTAGCGCGCCGTGGTGTCGGTGCCCGGCACGCCGGCCTCCACGACGACGTACTCGATCTCGGAGCCGACCATCACCGCGAGGTTGGAGGTCAGGGTCCACGGGGTCGTGGTCCAGATCAGCAGGTGGGCGCCGTCGAGGACCTCGTCGTCGCCGGTCGCGTCGAGCGCGTAGCCGACGGTGACCGCGGGGTCCTGGCGGTTCTGGTAGACGTCGTCGTCCATGCGCAGCTCGTGGTTCGACAGCGGCGTCTCGTCGTTCCAGCAGTAGGGCAGCACCCGGAAGCCCTCGTAGACCAGGCCCTTCTCGTGCAGCTGCGAGAACGCCCACATGACCGACTCCATGTAGTCGGGGTTCATGGTGCGGTAGTCGTTGTCGAAGTCGACCCAGCGCGCCTGGCGAGTCACGTAGTCGCGCCACTCGCCGGTGTAGGTCATCACCGACTCGCGACAGGCGTCGTTGAACTTGTCGATGCCCATCTCGACGATCTCGTCGGTGGTCTTGATGCCGTTGAGGCGCATCGCCTCGAGCTCGGCGGGCAGGCCGTGGGTGTCCCAGCCGAAGCGGCGCTCGACGCGACGCCCGCGCATCGTCTGGTAGCGCGGGATCAGGTCCTTGACGTAGCCGGTGAGCAGGTGGCCGTAGTGCGGCAGCCCGTTGGCGAACGGCGGGCCGTCGTAGAAGACGAACTCGTTCTCGCCGTGCTCCCCCGCGTCGCGCTGGTCGATGCTCGCCTGGAAGGTGCCGTCGGCGGCCCAGTAGGCCAGCACCCGCTCCTCGATCTCGGGGAAGCGCGGGCTCGACGGGACGGCGCTCGCGGCGCTGTCGGGACCGTCGGGGTGAGTGGAGACCTTCGGGTAGGTCACGGCTGCTCCTGGGGTACGTCGGTCGTCGGGGCCTGCTGCCACGAGGACGACTCCCCTGCCGGGGTCCGCGGTACCACCTCGCTTGCCTCCGCGATCGCGCTGCGGAGGCCGCTCGTTGCGGGCTGTGACGGGCCTACCCGTCCGGTTCTACTGAGCCCCGCTTCGCCCGTTGGTCGAGCTCGTCGAGACCGTTCTTCCGGAGGCTCGCCGCTGATGACGGCTCAGACGCCTGTGCCGACGATCGTACGCCGCCGCCCCGGCCGCCCCGCAATCCGATCGCGACCCGGCCCGAACTTCCCGCCGACCCGGCCCGAACTTCCCCCCGACCCGGCCCGAACTTCCCGCCCACCCGGCCCGAACTTCCCGCCGACCCGGCCCGAACTTCTCCTTGAGTCGGCCCGAACCGACCGTTCAGTGCGGCTCGAGCCAGGCCAGCACCCGCTGCGCTGCCTCGTCGGGGGTGAGCGCGGCGTTGTCGAGGCGCAGGTGCTCGACGTCGGCCAGCAGCTCGTCGGCCAGGGTCGGCTCGAGCGGGTCGGTGTTCATCCGGAGCCGCTGCTCCATGTCGCGCAGGTTCGAGTCCGACCACACCAGGTCGGCCTTCGAGGGTTTCGCCGCGATCCGGTCGGCGCCGCCGTTGCGGCCCAGCCTCGTCTCGAGGTCGGCGTACAGCTCGACCCAGCGCACGGGGAGCCCGGCCTCGCGGTAGGGCGCGACCATCTGGCCCACCAGGTCGGCCTCCACGGGGTCGTCGACGCCCCACACGAGAGTGAAGACCAGCCTCAGCCCGTGCTCGACCGCCTCCTCGAGCACCCGCCGGCGGAACTCCAGCGTGAGCCGCTCGAACGACGTCGTCCCGTGCCCGAACACCTCCAGCAGCGGCTCGACCGTGTGGTGGTTGTGGAAGAGCCGGAAGTCGCTGCGCGCGCAGATGGCGCGACCCACCGTCATCTTGCCCACCGCGGGCGGGCCGGTGATCAGCAGCAGCTCTCCGGTCATGGCCGGACCGTACGTCGCCCCGGCACGCTGCGCGAGCAGGTTCGCGCCGGGTCGGCGGGAGATCCAGGCCGGGTCAGCGCGAAGTATGGGCCGGGTCGGCGGGAGATCCAGGCCGGGTCAGCTCGGGGTGAGGACGTCGTCGGGCACCACGGTGAGGCCGTGGGCGTGGGCGGCGTCGAGCAGGCGGCGGCGTACGTCGGCGTGGACGGCCGCCGGCAGCTCCTCGAGCACGATGCGGCGCACCGCCCCGTGGCGGAAGGCGGGAGTGCCGTCGGGGGTGTGCACCAGCAGGCCCGACTCGACGGCCCGCGCGAGGGGGGCGGGGCCCACGGCGTCCTCGACCACGCCGGCGGGCACCGGGGCGCCGGCGACGGCGCTGACCCCGACGGCCAGCAGGGCCAGCGGGTCGAGCGCCGCTAGGCGACGGTGCACCGAGGCGGTGAGGGCATGAGCCAGCCCGGGGGCGTGGTCGGTGGGGTCGGGGGCCGCGCCCGCGGCGGCGAACTCGGCACGCAGCTCGGGGTCGTCGAGGATCGCCCGCAGCACCGCGGGGTTGCCGGCGCTGGCACGGTGGTAGGCCGAGACCAGCCCCGAGGCGTTCGTGAGCTTCTCGCCCAGCGCGTCGCCGACCACGTCGGCCACACCGGCGCGCTCGAGGGAGCCCAGCTCGACGAGCGTGCACTCGTTGGCGCCGGAGACCTCGGGCACGGCGGAGTGCGCCCCGGCCAGCAGCGGCGCCCGGGAGCGGTGGCAGCGGCGCACCACCTCGGCGCGCTGCGCGGGGTCGCACAGGTCGGCGTCGTCGAGCACCACCAGGACCTTGTCGCGACCGGCGAGCATCGGCTCGAGGTCGTCGACCAGCTCGAGGGTCGAGCCGGCCCAGGGCCGCGGGCGCAACCGGCCCACGCGCACGCCCTCGGTGGCCGCGCGGCGCGCGACCTCGTCGAGGATCGTGCTGACGCCGGCACCAGGGCGGCCGCGCACGACGGCGGGGCGCACCTCGCGCACCACGACCTCGAGGATCGCCAGCTCGCGGTTGCGGCCGCGCACCAGCAGCGGTGCGGAGGTGCGAGCGCGGGTGGTGGAGGACATCGGGCGATCCCTCCGGTCGACGTACGGCGCAGGGCGCCGACCCGCTCCCCCCGAGCAGGTAGACCCAGCGTAGGCCCTGCGCAGATCGCTGCCAATGGCCTGCGACACATGAGTGCACGGTCGTCCACCAGCGGGGAGGGTGCCGCGAGGTCGCACGGACTTTCCTAGGCTGGGCCCCGTGACCGCCAACGACGCCGCCCCCACGACCACCACCCCCGCCCGCACCACGGGTCCTGCCTGGGGCCACGGCCTGGCCACCGTCACGGCCGACGGCACCGTGCTCGACACCTGGTTCCCCGAGCCGCGGCTGGGCGCCCGCCCCGACGAGGAGGAGCACGCCCCCAAGGCGCTGCTCGACCTCGAGGGCAGCGACCACGCGCGCGGGGTACGCCGCGAGGTGCGCCTGGTCGAGATCGCCGACCTGCAGCAGCCCCCGGCCGACACCGCCGACGTCTGGCTGCGCCTGCACCTGCTCTCCCACCGCCTGGTGCGCCCCCACGGCGTCTCGATGGACGGCGTCTTCGGCAAGCTGACCAACGTCGTGTGGACCTCCGCCGGCCCGTGCGCGGTGGAGGACTTCGAGCTGGCCCGGGCCCGGATGAAGGCCGGCGGCACCCACGTCGCGGTCTACGGCATCGACAAGTTCCCGCGGATGACCGACTACGTCGCCCCGACCGGGGTGCGCATCGCCGACGCCGACCGGGTGCGCCTGGGCGCCCACCTGGCCGAGGGCACCACCGTCATGCACGAGGGCTTCGTGAACTTCAACGCCGGCACCCTGGGCTCCTCGATGGTCGAGGGCCGGATCTCGGCCGGCGTCGTCGTCGGCGAAGGCAGCGACATCGGCGGCGGCGCCTCGATCATGGGCACCCTGTCGGGCGGCGGCACCGCGGTCATCTCGATCGGCGAGCGCTGCCTGCTGGGCGCCAACGCCGGCATCGGCATCTCGCTGGGCGACGACTGCGTCGTCGAGGCCGGCTGCTACGTCACCGCCGGCACCAAGGTCACCATGGCCGACCCCGAGGGCGGCGAGGCCCGGGTGGTCAAGGCCGCCGACCTCTCCGGCGCCGACAACGTGCTCTTCCGCCGCAACTCGGTCTCCGGCGCCGTCGAGGCCGTGGCGTGGAAGGGCGAGGGCATCGCCCTCAACGCCGACCTGCACGCCAACTGAGCCAGCAGCACACCCAGCCGCCGAGCCGGCCGCTGACCCAGCCGCCCACCCGGCTCAGCGTCCTCTTGGGGTCGTCGCGGACGATGTCCCCATGAGGAAGCTCGTCCCCGCCGTCGCGATCACCCTGGCCCTGGCCGGGGTGGTCGCGCTCGGCGTGTGGGTCGTGCTCGACCGGGCCGGCGTGGTCTTCACCAGCCGCACCTGCACCGCCAGCGTCGACGGGCTCGACGTCGAGCTGACCGCACAGCAGGCCGAGAACGCGGGGCTGATCGCCGCGATCGGCGTACGCCGCGGCCTGCCGGCGCGCGCGGTCTCGATCGCGCTGGCCACCGCCTACCAGGAGTCGAAGATCCTCAACCTCGACTCCGGCGACCGCGACTCGCTGGGCATCTTCCAGCAGCGCCCCTCGCAGGGCTGGGGCACCGAGCAACAGCTGCAGGACCCCGTCTACGCCACCAACGCCTTCTACGACGCCCTGGTCGAGGTCGCCGGCTACCGCGAGATGGAGGTGACCGAGGCCGCCCAGGCCGTGCAGCGCTCCGGCTTCCCCGACGCCTACGCCGACCACGAGGCCGACGCGCGGGTGCTCGCCTCGGCGCTGACCGGCAACTCACGCGCCGCCCTGAGCTGCGAGGTGCCGGGCAGCGCCGACGAGGTCAACCCCGAGCTGCGCGAGGTCGGGCTGACCTTCCGCGCCGACCAGCTGCGCAAGGACGTCACCTCGGTCTTCGGCGAGGTGTCGCTGGGCGGCTACGCCCCCGGCGGGGTCAGCTCGGGCCACCAGGAGGGCTCGGCGCACTACGAGGGCCGCGCGGTCGACATCTTCGTGCGCCCGGTCTCGGAGCCCAACAAGGTGCGCGGCTGGGCGATCGCGCACTACCTGGTCACCCAGGCCGAGCGGCTCTCGGTGGCCACCGTGATCTTCGACGGCCGGATCTGGACGGCCCGCCGCTCGGGCCAGGGCTGGCGCGACTACGACGTCGACACCTCCGACGTCTCCGAGGCGACCGCCGCGATCCTCGAGCACCGCGACCACGTGCACGTCGACGTCTTCGCCTGACCCCTGGTCGAGCCCCCGGCACTCGGGGACCCCATCCGGGGTATTCCCGATGCGCGAGCAGGCCCGGCGCTGCCAGACTCCGAGCATGCCCGAGACCAGCGCTCCCGAGCCCCGTACCTCGCCCCGCACCGAGCCCGCCGCCAGCGCCCGCGCGCTGACCAAGGTGTACGGCGCCGACCAGGCGCAGGTGCGCGCCCTCGACGGGGTCGACGTCGACCTGCAGCGCGGTGAGTTCACCGCGATCATGGGCCCCTCGGGCTCGGGCAAGTCGACCCTGATGCACTGCCTGGCGGCGCTCGACACCCCCACCGGCGGCGAAGTGGTCGTCGACGGCACCTCGCTGGGCGGGCTCAAGGACAAGGACCTCACCACGCTGCGGCGCGAGAAGGTCGGCTTCGTCTTCCAGGCCTTCAACCTGATCCCGACCCTGACCGCCCGCGAGAACATCCTGCTGCCGCTCGACCTGGCCGGGCGCAAGCCCGACCAGGAGTGGTTCGACGAGGTCGTCGACGCGGTGGGGCTGCGCCCCCGGCTGGGCCACCGGCCCAGCGAGATGTCGGGCGGCCAGCAGCAGCGGGTGGCCTGCGCCCGCGCGCTGGTCAGCCGGCCCGCGATCGTCTTCGCCGACGAGCCGACCGGCAACCTCGACTCCACCAGCTCCGCGGAGGTGCTGGGCTTCCTGCGCCGCAGCGTCGACGAGCTCGCGCAGACGGTCGTGATGGTCACCCACGACCCGGTGGCGGCGTCGTACACCGACCGGATCCTGTTCCTGGCCGACGGCCGCATCGTCGACGAGCTGCGCGAGCCCGACCGCGAGTCGGTGCTGGAGCGGATGGGTCGCCTGCAGAGCGCCGCCGTGCCGCCCCAGGCGGGCTGAGCCGTGTTCCGACTGACCTGGCGCAGCCTGCTGGCGCGCAAGGCGCGGCTGGCGATGAGCACCCTGGCGATCGTGCTGGGCATCGGCTTCCTGGGCGGCGTGCTGACCTTCAGCAGCGGCCTGTCCACGACGTTCAACGGCATCATCGAGGGCTCGACGTCCGACGGGCTGGTGCGCCCCGCGGGCACGGCGTCGTTCGAGGCGGTGGGGGCCGGCTCGACGGCCACCGTCTCCCCCGACGAGGTCGCGGCCCTCGAGGCGCTGCCCGAGGTGGCGCGCGCCGACGGCAGCGTCGACGGCCTGGGCCTCTACGTCCTCGACCCCGACGACAAGCTCGTCGGCACCGGCGGCGCGCCGACCCTGGCCTTCAACTACGCCGCGAGCCCCAACATGGCCGGCGAGCCGATCCTGGTGCTCGACGGCGGGCGCTGGCCCGAGGCCGACGGCGAGATCGCGCTCGACACCGCGGCCGCCGAGAACGCCGGCTACGAGCTGGGCGACCTGGTCACCGTCATCCCGCCGGGAATCATCGGCTCGGGACCCATCACCCGCGAGCTCGAGCTGGTCGGCCTGGCCGGCTTCAACGGCGGCGCCGGCACCGCCGGCAGCACCCTGGTGATCTTCTCCACCGACGGCGCCCAGGAGATGTTCCTGGGCGGCGAGGACGTCTTCACCTCGGTGACGCTGACCGCCGCCGCGGGCGTCACCCAGGCCGAGCTGGTCGAGGCCGCGGACGCGGTGCTGCCCGCGGGCTACGAGGCGGTCACCGGTGACGAGGTGGCGCAGGAGTCGCAGTCGTCGGTCGGGGAGTTCCTCGGCTTCATCGACATCTTCCTGGGCACCTTCGCGGTGATCGCGGTCATCGTCGGCGGCTTCATCATCGCCAACACCTTCTCCATCCTGGTCGCCCAGCGGGTGCGCGAGCTGGCGCTGCTGCGCGCCCTGGGCGCCAGCCGGGTGCAGGTACGCCGCTCGGTGCTGCTCGAGGCGGGGCTCACCGCCCTGGTCGGCTCGACGCTCGGCCTGGTGCTCGGCCTGGGCCTGGCCCGCGGCCTGGCAGCGCTCTTCGGCAGCTTCGGCCTGGAGATCAACGGCGCGGTGCTGACCCTGACGCCGGGCACGATCGCGGCGGCGTACGCCGTCGGGCTGGGCGTGACGCTGCTGTCGGCCTACCTGCCGGCGCGGCGCGCCTCGCGGGTGGCCCCCGTCGCGGCGATGCGCGAGGAGTCCGCCACCCCCGAGCAGGGCCTGGCCCGGCGCACCGCCGTCGGGGTGGTGCTGCTGGTGCTCGGCGCGGGCGCGGCTGCCGCCGGCGTGGTCGGCGCCCCCGGCAACGACGCGCTGTGGATCGGCGCCGGCGCGGTGGTGTGGGTGCTGACCGCGGCCGCGATCAGCCCGGTGCTGGGCCGCCCGGTGCTGCTCGGCGCGCGGCGGGTCTTCAGCGGCCTCTTCGGCACAACCGGCCGCCTGGCCGGCGACAACGCGCTGCGCAACCCGAGGCGAACCGGCGCGACCGCCTCGGCGCTGATGATCGGGCTGACCCTGGTCTCGGCGGTCGGGGTGCTGGCCGCGTCGATGGCCGCCTCGACCGACAAGCTCGTCGACGACCAGTTCGAGGCCGACTTCCTGGTGCAGTCACCGGTCTTCGGCAGCTTCCCGGTCGTGATCGGCGACCAGATGGCCCAGGTCGACGGGGTGGCGGTGCTGGCGCGCCAGCAGGGCGTGCTGGCCACGCTCGGCGACGACGAGGAGCCGACGTACATCGTGGCCGCCGACGACGCCTTCGGCGACGTCTACGACCTCACGCTCGCCGAGGGTGCGGCGCAGCCGGGCGCCGGCCAGGCGGTGGTCAGCGCCGACACCGCCGCCGAGCGCGACCTCGAGGTCGGCTCGACGCTCGAGCTCGGCTTCCCGGGCGCCGGCCCGGTCGAGGTGGAGGTCGCGGGCATCATCGACGACACCCCCGTCGCGGGGCCGGTCAACGTCGGCTTCGACGTGCTCGAGGAGGCCGGCGTGCGCCGCGTCGACACCAGCCTGAGCGTCAACACCGAGCCCGGCTCGTCGCCGGCGCAGGTGCAGGCGGTCCAGGACGAGCTCGACGCCATCGTCGCCGACCTGCCGATCGTGGCGGTGCAGGACAAGGAGGAGTTCGCCGACTCCATCACCGCGCAGATCAACCAGCTGCTCTACATCGTCTACGGGCTGCTCGCGCTGTCGGTGGTGATCGCGGTGATCGGCATCGTCAACACCCTGAGCCTCAGCGTGCTCGAGCGCACCCGTGAGATCGGGCTGCTGCGCGCCGTGGGTCTCTCCCGCCCCCGGCTGCGGCGGATGGTGACCCTGGAGTCGGTGACCATCTCGCTGATGGGCGCGGTGCTGGGGCTGGGGCTGGGCGTGGTGATCGGGGTGCTGCTGCAGCGCTCGCTGCGCGAGGACCTCTCCGAGCTGGCCCTGCCCTGGGCCAGCCTGGTGGCCTTCCTGGCGGTCTCGGTGCTCTTCGGCGTCGTCGCCTCGATCCTGCCGGCGATCCGCGCCTCGCGGATGAACGTGCTGGAGGCGATCGCGACGGAGTAGGGAGGGCCGGGCGCGCGGGCCCTTCGACCCTGTCTCCCCGGTCGCGGCCCGCCCTAGCGTGGGCCTCCCGACCAGGAGGTGCCTCCATGACCGACCACCCCACGTCCGCCCCCGGCCTGGCGCTCGTCCTCGACGCCGGGTGCCGGTCGATCGAGCAGACCATCGACGACTACCTGTCCGCCCGAGGCGGTCCGGCGGCTGCGGCACAGCGGTTGCAGGAGGCGGTCACGGCGTTGCGCCGGCACATCTTCGCGCAGGAGGAGCTGCTCCTCCCGCTGCTGCGCGGGACGACGCTCGACGGGCCGGCCCATGCCATGTCGGTCGACCACCTCCAGCTGTGGGACACCCTCGACCGGGTGGAGGCGGGCCTCGCCGCGCCGACCGACCCCGAGGTCCGCCGCACCGCGGCACGCATCCTGCAGGCCGAGCTCGACCGGCACACCACCAAGGAGCGCCCGATCATCTTCGACCACGTCGAGGACGTGCTCAGCCCCGAGCAGCAGCGGGAGGTCGCGGAGCGGATCGAGACCGTCGAGATGCCGCCCGGCTGGGTCTGCCCCGACCCCTCGGGCGACTGAGGCGCGTCCGGGCGTCCTGCCCACCAGCACGGACCTCGGGGCTCACCGCCTACGGGAGCCGCGCCAGCCGCCACGTCACCGGGCTCAGCGGGTCGGGCTCGTAGCAGCAGTAGGTGCCGGTGCGCAGGCGCCGCGAGAGGTGGGCGCCGAGGTCGGGGTGCTCGGCGCCCAGGCGGGCCAGGGCGTAGCGCAGCGAGCGCGTCACGCTGGTGCGCGCCCGCTCGGCCGAGCCGCCGGTACGCCGGTCGCGCCCGCCCAGGCCGACCGCCCGGGCCAGCTCGTCGACCAGGTAGTCGCGGTCGCGCCGGGCCACCTCCTCGCGGGCCAGGTCGTTGGCCAGCACCGCCTCGTCGAGGTCCTCCTCGACCTCGGCGAGCCGGCGCCGGTAGGCCGCCTTGGCCACCTCGTCGAGCACCAGCAGGCCGCTGCTGTCGACACGCGTGACGCCCTCCGCCCCCTGCGGCGCGGCCTCGGCCGCGACCAGGTCGAGCACGTGCACCTCCCGCCCGGGGCAGGCCAGCAGCCGCGCCAGGTAGCGCAGTCCCTTCAGGTCGGGCAGCACCCGTTCCACCTCGCCCACGGCGACGCGCCAGCTGGTGCCCACCGGCTCGAGGACCGCCACCGCGGGCGCCGCCGGCCGCGGGCCGTCCTCGGCCCCGGCCAGTCGTCGTACGTCGAGGGCCGCACCGAACGCCTCGTACGCCGCCAGCGCGGCGTCCCGCTCGAGCCCGGCCGCCTCGGGGCGACCGGCCGCGTCGAGCGCCGCGGCCAGCACCTCGCGCGCCCCGGCGGTCTCGTAGGGCGCCTCGGCGTCGGCCCAGGCGGCCACCGCGGCCGCGGCCGGGTCGACGGCGGGGCGACCGGCGGCCAGCTCGGCGCGGGCCCGAGCCAGCACCGCGGCGGCCGCCAGGTCCGGTCCGGCCCACCGGGCGGCGATCTCCTCGAGCCGGTCGGCGGCCTCGGCCACGAGCGCCGCCCGTCCCAGCGCCGCGGCGATCTCGGCCTGCGCCTCCAGCAGCGGGGCCACGCGCAGCTCGACGAAGGGCGGCCGCTCCTTCGACGGCATCGGCAACGGGTGCGCGACGGCCTCCTGCACCAGGGCCAGGGCCTCCGCGCCACGCCCCTGCGCGAGGCGCAGCAGGGCGAGGGCGGGCTGCGGGCACCAGGCGTGCTCGTGGGCCTCGAGCAGCGCCTCCTCGGCGCCAGCCAGGTCGCCGCGGCGCAACCGGATGGTCCCGAGCTCGACCAGCGGCCAGCCGAACTCGCGCCGCATCCACGGCCGCAGCTCCTCGCAGGCCGCCACCGCCTCGGCCTCGGCGAGGTCGCCGGGGCCCGACCGGCGCAGCATCTCGGCGCGGTGCACCCGGCAGCGGCCGTTGATGCCGCCGACCGCGCGGCCCGCACGCCACCGGTCCATCACCTCGGTCCACTCCTGGGCCCGGTCGTGGCGGCCGACCCCCTGGGCGGCGCAGACCAGCTCGCACAGCATCATCCCGGCGGTGAGCGGGTCCACCCGCTCGGAGGTGAGCTCGAGGGCGACCTCGTCGAGCAGCTCGAGCCCCTCCTCGACCGCTCCGTCGATGATGCGCAGGCGGGCCAGGGTGGTGCGGCCCACGACGACCGCCGAGGCCACGTCGCGCTCCTGACCCAGGGCGACGGCTCGCCGGGCCAGCTCCTCGGCACCGGTCATGTCACCGCTGAAGAACCGCTCGTAGCCGGCCACCATCGCCACCACCGCCCACACCGGCGACTGCGGCGTGGGCGCCAGCAGCGCCTCGGCGCGCCGGCACCAGCAGCGCACGGTGGCCATCAGTCCCGAGTCGATGAGCAGGTGCAGCGCCGTCATCGCCGCCGCCCGGCCCGCGCGCTCGGTCTCGCCGCGCTGGTCGTGCAGCGTGTGCAGGCGCTCCCACGCGCCGATGCAGCGCTCGAGGTCGCCGGCGCCGTAGTAGGCCCCGGCCGCCACCTCGAGGGCGTCGGGCTGCGCAGGCCCGTCCTCGTCGACCAGGCCCGCGACCCCGGTCAGGGCGTCGACCCAGGCGCCGGCGTCGAGGGCGGCGCGAGCCTGGTCGAGGGTCACTGTCCCACTGTGACACCGATTGTCACGCCGTAGGGGGGACAGCACTCCCCATCCAACGACAGGTGATCCCCATGCGCGTCAACCAGCACGACCTGCCCGTCAAGATCGACGTCCCCGGCGCCGTCGCCCGCCAGCTGCCCGACATCGGCCTGGCCGAGGGCCCGTTGGCCGCCGAGTGGTTCTCCCTGGCGGCCGGCACCGACATCGCCCCGCTGCTCGCGGGGCTGCCCGGCGACGCCTGCCAGGCCACCCACGTCGGCTACGTCATCTCCGGGGCGCTCGTGGTCAGCTACACCGGCGGCGACCAGGAGCGCTGCGCCGGCGGCGACCTCTTCCACTGGCCCGCCGGGCACAGCGTGCGGGTCGAGGAGGACGCCGAGGTCATCCTCTTCAGCCCCTCCCACGCCCACACCGTCGTGCTCGACCACATGCTGGGGGTGATGGGGGCGGCGGTCTGAGGGCCGCCGCGTGGGAGCTTCATCGGCCGGCCGATGGACCTGGCGGGTGGCCGATGAAGCTTCATCGGCCCGGCGGGAGTTTCATCGGGCGCCCGACAAAACTCTCGTCACCCCCATGAAGGTTCAGTCAGGCAGCGCGAGTTCCATCGGGTACCCGATGGAACTTCAGGCCGCCAGCCGCGCCACGGCCGCCGCGACCCGCTCGTCGGTGGCGGTGAAGGCGACCCGCACGTGGCGGGCGCCGGCGCGGCCGTAGAAGGCGCCGGGGGCGGCGAGGATGCCGCGCTCGGCGAGCCAGGCCACGGTCTCCCAGCAGTCCTGCTCGACGCCGTCGACCACGCGGGTCGACCACAGGTAGAGCGACGACTCGGAGTGGTCGACGCGGAAGCCCGCGCCCTCCAGCGCCGCCCGCAACGACGTACGCCGCGCGGCGTAGCGGGCGTGCTGCTCGTCGGCATGGGCGTCGTCGTCGAGCGCGGCGACCATCGCGTGCTGCATCGGCCCGGGCATGATCAGCCCGAGGTTCTTGCGCACCGCGAGCAGCTCGCCCACCAGCGCCGGGTCGCCGGCCACGAAGGAGCAGCGGTAGCCCGCGAGGTTGGAGCGCTTCGAGAGCGAGTGCACCGCGAGGATGCCCTCGAGCGAGCCGCCGTTGATGTCGGGGTGCAGCACCGAGACGGGCCGCTCACCCTCCCAGGAGCACTCGATGTAGCACTCGTCGGAGACCAGCACGGTGCCGCGCTCGCGGCACCAGTCGACGACCTTGCGCAGGTGCGCCGGCGGCAGCACCCGCCCGGTCGGGTTCGAGGGCGAGTTCAGCCACAGCAGCGCCGGCACCTCGGGCCCGAAGGAGGTCAGCGAGTCGGTGGCGACACCGGTCGCGCCGCACAGCGCCGCCCCGACCTCGTACGTCGGGTAGGCCAGCTCGGGGTAGGCGACCACGTCGCCGGCCCCCACGCCCAGGTGCAGCGGCAAGGTCGCGACCAGCTCCTTGGAGCCGATCGAGGGGATCACGGCGTCGAGCCCGAGCCCGGGCACGCCGCTGACCCCGTGGCGCCGCTCGAGCCAGTCGAGGCAGGCCCGGCGGGTGCGCTCGAGGCCGATGGTGACCGGGTAGCCCGGCGAGTCGGTGGCCGCGGCCAGCGCCGCCCGGGCGACGTCGGGCGTCGGGTCGACGGGGGTGCCGACGGAAAGGTCGACCAGGCCGTCGGGGTGGGCGCGCGCGGTGGCGGCGTACGCCGTCAGCTTGTCCCAGGGGAAGTCGGGCAGGCGGGCCGAGACCGGCCCGCCCGCCCGGCGACGCTGGTTCAGGAGTCCTGGTTCTGCGGCGGGAGGGCGGCGACCATCGGGTGGTCCTTGTCGATCTCGCCCATCTTGGCGGCACCGCCCGGCGAGCCGAGGTCGTCGAAGAAGTGCACGTTGGCGTCGTAGTAGCCCTTCCACTCCTCCGGGGTGTCGTCCTCGTAGAAGATCGCCTCGACCGGGCAGACCGGCTCGCAGGCGCCGCAGTCGACGCACTCGTCGGGGTGGATGTAGAGCATCCGCTTGCCCTCGTAGATGCAGTCGACGGGGCACTCGTCGACGCAGGCGCGGTCCTTGAGGTCGACGCACGGCTGGGAGATGACGTAGGTCACCGGTTCCTCCTCGGAGGCGGGGTCAGCGGGTTTCAGCGATGGATCTGCATGGTGGCGGCGTCCGGTGGACACCGACCCTCAGCCTAGTATCCCGTCGTGCCTGAGTCGTCGGAAGCCCACCCTTCGGGAGCGGCGTCACCGCCCCCCGGGGCCCCGCACCTGGGCCCGCACGTGGTGGGCACCCGGGTGGTGGTGCGCAGCGTCGTACGCCGCGACGGGGCGCCCGGGGTCGTCGAGACCGGCCCCAGCGGCGGCCCCGCGATGACCGACGTGCTCGGCACCTGCCTGGCGTGGGGCGAGGGCGTCTGCGTGGTGCAGCCCGCCGACGGCGAGCCGGTGACGATCGCGATCGGCGACATCGTGGCCGGCAAGCCGGTGCCGCCGCGGGCCTCGGTGCGCCAGCGGGTCTCGGCGCGCGAGGCCGAGGCGCACTCCTTCGTGCTCTTCCCCGACGTGGAGCGCCGCGACGTCGGCGAGTGGGTGCTGCGCAGCGACCCGGCCCCGATCGGGCGCCTCCACAAGCGCGCCAACTCGGCGCTCGCGATGGGCGACCCGGGCTGCGGCCTCGACGAGGCCGAGCGGGCGGTGCTCGACTTCTACGCCGAGCGGGGCCGCGAGCCGATGGTGGCGGTCGAGGCCGAGAGCGACGTCGAGGCGGCCTTCCGCGAGCGCGGCTGGGTGGGCCACCCGAGCGGCGAGGTGGAGTTCCGCCTGGGCTCGCTGGTGGCCGTACGCCGCCGCCGGCGCGGCCGAGGGCGGGGCCTGGGCGTGGTGGCCCTCGAGGGCGACCGCGACGAGCGGGTGCACGTGGTGGTGCCCGGGCCGGCCGAGGCGCTGGCCGAGGGCCGCGGCGCGGTGCACGACGACTGGCTGGGCCTCAACGGCCTGCGCACCCACCTCGCGCACCGCCGCCAGGGACTGGCCGGCGAGGTCCTCGACGCGCTGCTCGAGTGGGGCGCCGAGCGCGGCGCGATGACGGTGTGGCTGCACGTCGAGACCGACAACCCCGCCGCCCGCGCCCTCTACGACGACCTGGGGCTGGCGGTGCACCACGTGGGGCGCTACCTGGTGCCGGGCGCCCCTGCATGAGTCCCCGGCCGGCCGGGGACTCCTGCGCATGTCAGGGGTTGCAACACCCCACAAGCGCAGGAGACCCCTGACAAGTCCGGGCCCCAGGGCCGCCGGAAGCCCCCCTCACTCCCCGTCCCGTACGCCGACACCTTCCGACCGGCTGTGCCCCGGGCCGGTCGACGCGGCGCTGCCGTCGTCGTTGCCGTAGGACAGGGCGCGGAAGACCCGTTCGGCGCCGGCCGTGACGGGGATCCACCAGGCCCGCTGGAAGGCGAGGACCAGGGTGCCGGCGACCAGCATCCCGGCGAGGTTGATGCCGAGCTGGGCCAGCGAGCCGAGGATCTCGCCGACCTCGAGGAAGGCCATGCCCAGGGCCAGGTTGCCGGCGGCGGGCACGGTGGTGACGCTGATGAAGACGCCGACCATGGTGGAGGTCTTCTGGATCGACAGCGCCAGCACGCCCACCGAGCCGGCGATCAGGGCCACCACCAGCGACCACTGGTCGGGGCGCCAGATGAAGCCGGTGTTGGGGCGCGGCCCGGTCACGTCGGCCACGTCGATCATCCCGGTGAGCCGGCCCAGCACGCACAGCAGGCCGACGACCGCGATGGCCAGCACGAAGGAGAGCACCAGCAGCTGCAGGCTGCGGCGTACGAGCTGCCAGCGGCCCAGCACGATGCCGGCGCTGGCCGAGGCGACCACCGCGAAATCGGGGCCCACGACCATCGCGCCGACCACCAGCACGGCGGAGTCGGTGAGCACCGCGACCGCGCCGAGCGCGACGGCCAGCACCAGGAACAGGTGGTAGGAGACGGTGGGGTCGGCGCCGCTCTCGGCGTCGGCGGCGACCTGCTCCCAGATCACCGCGTCGTCGGGGTGGCCGGCGGCCACGGCCTCGAGCTCCTCGGCGCGGTCGAAGGGCGCCCCGCTGGGCTCGACGACCAGGATCGAGCCGCGCTCCTTGAGCCCGCAGCGCTCCAGCTTGTCGATCAGCGCGCCGGCCTTCTCGCGGGCCACGTCGCACTCGAGCAGGTCGCCGGGCGGGTCGAGCACCGCGTCGCGCTGCAGGGTGACGTTGGTGATCCACTCCTTCGCGCAGAGCGTCTCGCGCACGGAGTCGGTCAGGTCGGCGGGCGCGGTGAGCCGCAGGTGGACGATCACCTGCTCACGATAGGGCCAGGTCGGCCCGTCGGGCGGCGCTCAGCCCCCGGAGCCCCCGCCGCCGGCCGGCTTGCACTCCACGCCGTCGGAGGGCGTGTAGACGGTGTTGAACTTCTCGGTGCGCTCCAGCTCCGACTCCCCCGCGCGGCGGAAGTAGCGCCACACGTTGATCGAGAAGCCCGCGGAGCCCTCGTAGGCGTAGCAGTCCTCGCCCGAGAGGGTCCGGGTGGTCGGCTGGGTGTAGTCGTAGCGCTCCCCGGTCTTGGAGGAGATGTCCCAGTAGTCGGTGGAGTAGAAGGTCGCGGTGACCACGCCGGTGCCGGTGGCGTCGCCGGGGGTGACGTTGGTGTCGATGAGGATGCCGTAGGGCGTGTCGTTCTTGAAGCGCAGGTCGATCGCGCCCCACGCCACGGTCGCCTCGCGCCCGACCGGGTAGCGGTCGATGTAGAACGAGTGCGGCTTGTGCTCGACGTCCTCGAGGCCGGCGAAGAAGGCGGCGTTGAACAGGGTGGTGGCCATCTGCGAGACGCCTCCGCCGAGGTCCTCCTTGAGGATGCCGTTGGAGATGATGAAGCCCTCGGTGAAGCCGTTCTCGCGGGTCCGCTCCCCCACCGTGTCGTTCATCGAGAAGGTCTCGCCGGGCGCCAGCACGGTGCCGTCGATGATCTCGGCGGCGCGCCCGATGTTGACGTTGCGGTACTCCGCGTTGGGGTAGTAGGTGGTGAAGGTCGAGACCTGCTCGCGGATCTGCAGCTCGCGGGCGTCCTTGGTGGTGAAGTCGGGCTTCTCGACGCGCGCCTCGACCTCGATGCTGCGCCTGCCCTCGCGGCGTACGACGACCTGGAGCAGCGCGTCGCTGACGTCGCCGGCGTCGTAGGCCAGGCCGGGCTTGCCCGGCACCACCGTGGGCTTGCCGTCGACGAGCGCCACGGTGGCGTCGACGGGGGCGCCGTCGCCGGCGGTCGCGGAGTCGACGAGCCCGGCGAGCTTCTTGGTCTTCACGGCCGGCTCGAGGGCGCCGTCGACGGCCTTGAGCCGCACCACGGGTGCGTACTGCTGCGGGTCGAGGGTCACGCTCGCGTCGCCGAAGTCGAGCGAGACCGGCGCCGACATGGCGGGGTTGGCGAACTCCTCGACGGCCCGGTCGACGTCGGCGGCGTCGATGTCGGGCTCGACCTCGGTGACCTCGAGCTCGGTGGTCGCACCCTCCTCGCCGCCGGCCTGGTCGACGTACGCCGCCACGAGGGCCGCGCGCGAGGCCTCGAGGTCGAGCTCGCGACCGGTCTGGGGCTTGGTCGTCTTGACGCCGTTGGTCGTGAGCTTGACCTGGCCGTCGACGGCGGGCTCGGCGACGTCGTCGGCGAGCCCGGCCAGGGCGTCGTCGAGGGCCGCCTCGTCGACGTCGACGACGGGGTCGAGGTCCTGGCCGCCGGTGAAGAAGTCCCAGAGCCGGTCGGGGGCCCAGGAGCGGCGCCCGCCGGCCTCGGCGACCGAGGCGGCGGTGTCGACCGACAGCCCGGCCTCGGCCGGGTCGATCTCGCGGGTGCCGGCGCCGGGCACCTTGATGCTCAGCGGCTCACCGAGGCGCTCGTCGAGCCCCGCGACCAGGGTGCGCTCGGCGCGGGCGGGGCTGCGCCCGCCGACGTCGACGCCGGCGATGGTGGTGCCGCGCGGCACCTTGTCGCCGGCCACGGCACCGGCCACGGCGTAGCCGCCGGCGGCCAGCGTCACGAGCACGCCGAGCACCAGCACCACGGCCTTGGCGCCGCTGGACTCGCGGTCGTCGGAGGGTCGCTTGGGGTCTCGGCTCACGCGAGCCACTCTAAAAGCCACCACCTACAGCGTTGAATCCTCGACCGCGGTCGTCGTCGGGTGGCGTCGCGGCACGCTCACCACCGCTCCCACCAGCACCACCAGGCCCAGGGTCAGCAGGGCGTAGCCGGCCAGGTCGGAGCCGACCAGGAAGTCGCCCTCGGGGCGCTGCTGGACCGCCTGCACCAGCAGCAGCACCAGCCCGAGCGCGAAGGCGACGCGGGTGGTGAAGCCGGGCGGGAGCGCGAGCAGCACCGCCACGACCGCGGCCGCGCCGAGGCCCAGGCCCCAACCGGTGGCGTGCACGAGCAGCACCGCCAGCCCGACCACGGCCCCCGCCAGCAGCAGGACCAGCACCCGCAGCGCGCGCCCGACGGTGGGCAGCAGGGCGGGCAGCAGGGCGGGCCGCAGGGTGGGCCGCAGCGCGCTCAGAGCCCCGCGAAGAGGTCGGTCTCGAGGCCGTCCTCCCCCACCGGCCCGAGCTCGCCCTTGACCAGGCGGTAGAACTCCACGCCCCAGGCCGTGGCGCCGACGTTGTTGGACAGGGCGAAGAACGGCCCGTCGGTGGTGATCTGGGTGGCGTGGGCGGCCAGCGCGGCCATCTTCGTGTCGACGTAGTCGGTCGCGTCGACACCGCAGGCGAGGTCCTCGTCGGCGGTGACGAAGTGCGGCAGCGGGCCGTCGGGGTCCATGCCCTCGAAGGTGGTGGTGTCGCCGGCGTCGCGCAGCGCGCGCAGCCCGGCGCGCATCCGGCTCTCCGACATGGCGCCCCAGTAGATCTTGGCGACGTCGTGGGCCGCGCCGAGCTCCTTGCGGTACGACGGCACCGCGGCGAGCTGGGCGGCGTACATCGCGACCCGGTGGGCCTGGATGTGGTCGGGGTGGCCGTAGCCGCCGAACTGGTCGTAGGTGACGAGGACCTGGGGGCGGACCTCGCGGATGACCTCGACCAGCAGGTCGGCGGCCTCGGTGAGGTCGGCGCGCCAGAACGCGTTGTCGTGGATGTCATCCGCCGCGATGGCATGGCCGTCGGCGTGCCACTTCATGCCCGAGTCGCGGAAGCGCCCGAAGCCACCGAGGAAGCGGTGGTCGGTGACGCCGAGGGCCTTCATCGCCGCGTCGAGCTCGGTGCGGCGGTGCTCGCCGAGGCGGTCCTCGCGGTCGGCGGCGAGGTGCTCGAGCTCGGGGACGAGGATCTCGCCCATCTCGCCGGCGGTGCAGGTCACCAGGGTGACGCCGCGGCCCTGGGCGACGTACTTGGCCATCGTGGCGCCCTGGCCGATCGACTCGTCGTCGGGGTGGGCGTGCACGAGGAGCAGGCGCTGGTCGCCGGAGGTCGTGGAGGTGGAGGGCATGGGCACGATCCTAGGAGTGCGCGCCAGGGCGCTTGATCCGCCGGGGGCCGCTCGGCAGCTCGAGGGGCGCGACCGGCTGCGCGGCGCTGGCGACGGTGTCGTCGTCGAGCCAGCCGTCGTGCTCGTCGACGAGCACCTCGACCAGCAGCTGCGGGGCGTCGGTGAGCACCGCCCAGGGGTGGTCCTCGTCGTCGTCCTCGCCGGCCAGGCGCTCGCGCTCGAGGCGGGCCTCGTAGCCGTCGGCGCGCAGCCGGCGCTGCACCTCGGTGGCGTCGTCCTCGTCGAAGAGCACCGCGCGCAGCACCCCGCGGTGCTGCTCGGTCTCGGCGGTGCGCAGCACGTGGCGCAGCTCGGGCAGGAAGGGCCGGTCGGCGACCATCCAGTCCAGCCCGCCGGGGCCGTCGAGCCCGTCGGCGCCGACCCAGGTGAGCCGGTCGTGCTCGCGGGGCTCGGGCTCGCCGTCGACGAGGCGGGCCACCGCCACCCGCAGCTCGAGGTGGTCGTCGATGACGCTGGCACCGCTCAACCAGGCGCTCACCTCGATGACGCAGCCGAGCTCCTCGGCGATCTCGCGCTCGAGCGCGTCGGCCGGCCGCTCGCCGGGCTCGACCTTGCCGCCCGGCAGCTCCCAGCGGCCCGCGGCCTCGGGTGGCGTGGTACGCCGGGCGGCCAGCACCCGCGCGCCCCGCACGATCGCCGCCCCCACCACCAGTCGCCGCTCACCCACGCCCCAACCCTAAGCCGCCCGTCCCGCCACGGTGGTTGAGGAGGTTGCGCAGCAACCGTCTCGAAACCACCGGATGGGGCAGGCTGGCCCCGTGACCTCTCGGGACGCCACCACTCCTCGCTCCGCTCCCCCGCCGGGCGCCGTGCCGCTGATCCCGGCGGCGGCGTTCGTGCTGGTGTGGTCGTCGGGCTACATCGCCGGCCCCGCGGGGGTGGCGGTGGTCGAGCCGTTCACGCTGCTGACGCTGCGCTTCGCCCTGGCCGCGCTGCTGCTGGCGCCGCTGGCGTGGTGGCTGCGCGGGCCGATGCGGATGACCCGCGACGAGGTGGTGCGGGTCGGGGCGGTGGGGCTGGTGCTCAACGCGGTGCAGTTCGGCCTGATGTACGTCGCCTTCGAGCTCGGGCTGGGCGCGACCCTCGCGGCACTGCTCCACTCGCTCTCGCCCGTGCTGACCGTCGTGCTGGCGGGGCTGCTGCTGGGTGAGCGGCTCACGCGGGTGCAGGTGCTCGGCTTCGCGGCGGGCGTGGTCGGGGTGCTGGTGGTGCTGGGCCCCGACGTCGACGGCGCGGGCGGCCCGGTCGGGCTGGTGCTGGGCATCGCGAGCCTGCTGGCGCTGAGCCTGGGCACCCTGGGCCAGCGCTGGATCCACGTCAGCGCCGACCCGATCTGGTCGGCGACGGTGCAGTGCGCGGTGGCGGCGGTGCCGCTGGGTGTGGTCGCAGTGGCCGTCGAGGGCACCGGCGGGGTGGACGACCCGGTGCTGGGCCTGGCGGCGATCGGCTACATCGCCGGCATCAACTCGGTGGTCGGGCTGCTGCTGCTGGGCGTGCTCGTACGCCGCGGCGGGGCCAGCGCGGGCGCCAGCGTGTTCTTCCTGATGCCGCCGGTGACCGCGGTGCTGGCCTGGGTCGCGTTCGGCGACACCCTGGGCCCGCGCCAGATGGTGGGGCTGGCACTGTCGGTGGTCGGGGTCGCAGTGGCGACCCGGGCCGGGCGCGCCCGCCGCGCCGCCACCACCCCGCGACTCGAGGAGCCGACCGCATGAGCCAGCCCGAGGTCGAGACGTCGTGGACCGACGAGGCGAGCGGGCTGCGGCTCGCGCGCAGTGCGGCGTACCCGCGGGTGCCGGGGGCGGTGGGCCTCGAGGGCGTGCCGCTGACCGGCAAGCTGCGGCGCAGCTGGGCGCTGGGCGCGCTCGGCATGAAGGCATGGACGTGGGAGCCGGCCGACCGCCGCGACCGGCAGTGGTGGCCGCAGGGCATCACGAGCGCCGGTGAGGGCGACGCGGGTCTGCTGGTGTCGTGGTACTCCAAGCAGGGGCTCTCGCGGCTCTCGGTCGTCGACACCCGCACCGGCTGGTACGCCCACGTCGCCCTGGCCGTGCCCCAGGTCGTCGACGACGGCAGCGTCGCGCTGGGCCCGTTGAAGGTGCACGCGGGCGGCCTGGCCCGCACCGGCCGCTGGCTGCACGTCGCGGCGACCGCGAAGGGCTTCTGGACCGCCCACCTCGACGACGTCGTCGAGGTCGACGGCGAGCTGGTGCTGCCGGTGCGCCACGCGCACCGCGGCTCGGCGCCCGAGGGCGTCGAGCCGCTGCGCTACTCGTTCATGTCGGCGGGCCCGTCGGGCCTGGTGGTGGGCGAGTACGCCCGCGGCAAGAAGACCCGGCGCCTGGCCCGCATCCCCGTCGACCCGGCCACCGGCCTGCCCTGCGGCGCCCCCGTCGTGGCCGGCGACGGCCCCGCGGGCATGCAGGGCGCCGTCGAGCGCGACGGCCGCTGGTCGGTGACGACCTCGCACGGCCCGTGGACGCCGGGCTCGCTGTGGACCGGCTCCCCCGACCCGCTCGTACGCCGCCGCTGGGCGACCCCGATGGGCCCCGAGGACCTGTTCGCCGACGCGGGCGGCGACCTGTGGACGGTCACCGAGCACCCGCGTCGGCGGTGGATCGTGCGGCTCAGCCCTTCCCGCAGGTGAACGAGGCGACGATGTCGACGGGGCCACCCTCGGTGGGGTTGGCGGCCGCGGCGATGTCGACCGCGGTCCCGTCCTCGGCGGCCTCGACGCCGGTCGGGTCGTCGGGCGGCGTGGTGTAGGCGACGTCGTCGACGGTCACCACGGCGCTGGTGGGGATGTCCCCGGCGCCGGCGAAGACCTGGATGGAGCCCTTCTTGCCGCTGTAGAGGTAGTAGGCGGCCGGCTCGCCGTTGGCGGGCTGCACCGACTCGCCCTTGCCCTTGAACGAGGTCTCGGTGGCGCCCGTCAGGTCGACCTTGACCTTGCAGTCACGCTGCTGGTCGCCGCTGCCGTCGTTCGTCACGCCGGTCTCCTCGTCGTAGCCCGCGGAGGGCGAGGAGGTCGAGTCGGGCTCTGCTGAGCTGTCGTCGTCGCCGCTGCAGCCGGTGAGGACGAGGGCGGTGGTGGCCAGGGCGGCCAGGGCGGTGGCGGGGTGGGTCAGACGCATGCCCCGAGTCAAACATCAGGCCCCACCACAAGGTAAAGCGGGGCCCTGTCGGTGGCCGACCCTGAAATGCCCACCGGGGCCGCACACGGTGTGTGCGGCCCCGGTGATGCAGCCGGACCAGAGCTGTGTCCTAAGGTGGACTAAGCGGTCCGGACCATTCTCAAGCAGCGGCAACAGAGAATGGCCCGGACCGCGTCTGTGTCTCCGGCTCAGTGAGCTGTGCTCAACGATCTCGCTCAGTTGACTGTGCACAGGAGTGGGGGCGCGTTCGGCTCCCCCGGGGAGAGTCGCTCCGGGGCGGCTGGGCCGCCCCGAAGCTCCTCACATGGTGGCGCTGGATCAGCGCGGCTTCTGGGTGTTCGACTTCGCCTTCAGCGAGGCCTCCGTGGCGGAGACCTTCGCGATGAAGCGGGTCTTCTTGTTCCCGTTGCGGTCCGCGACCTTGAAGGTCAGGGTGCCGCCCTCGGGGACGATGTCCTCGCGGACCTGCACCAGACGCTTGTTGCCCTCAGACTTCTTGCCACGGATCTTGAACAGCTTGACCGTGGCGCCCTCGGCCTCGTCGTCGACCTGGAAGCGGACGACGTCCTTCTTCGGGCCGTTGCTCGAAGCAGAGATGATCGCCTCGACGCTGACCGGCGTGATGACCTCGTCCTCCTCACCGAAGGTCACGGTGTCAGTGACCTGCGACTCAGGAACGACCTCGCCGTCGTCGTAGCCGATGGCCGTGACGGTGGCGGTGCCCTCCTGGGTGCCGGAGAAGACGTAGGAGACCTGGCCGTCCTCACCGGTTGCACGGGTCTCTCCAGCCGGGTTGCCATCACCCTGAGCGTCGGGGCCCGTACGGAAGAAGGCCACGTCGAACTCGATCGGCTCGCCGTTCTGGTCGGCAGCCGTGTAGGTCATGATGACCGTCGAGCCGACCGGAACGGTCTCCTCGCCATTCTGCGACAGCGTGTAGCTGCTCTCGGCGAAGTCGACCTCGTAGAACTCCGCGGCAGGACCGTCGCCCTCGATCTCGTTCGCGTCCTCGACGGTCTCGACGTCGAGCTCGTCGCCCTCGTCGTCACCGTCGGCCTCGAAGGTGGTCTCGTCGGCGTTCCAGGTGCCAGTCGGGGTCGCGTCGACCTCGACCTCCGAAGAGATCCTGAACTCCACGTTGTCGTTGAAGTCCGTCGTGACCTGGAACCCGTCAGCACCCTCGGAGGTGTCCGCGTCGGTGCCGACGACCTGACCGTTGTTGGTCTCGATGGTCACCGACTCGCCGCCGACAAGGTTGCCGAACTGGTCGGTCACCTGAACGTCGTAGGCGACATCGTCAGTGGTGGGGGCCATCGGGATGACGCCCGACTCCTGCAGGGACTCGCTGGCGAAGTCGATGAGGACCTCGCCACCGTTGAGGGGGTTGGCCGACGAGAACTTGTAGTCCTCGGTGTCGGTGTCTCCAGCGATAGCGGCGGTCACGTTGACAGTGGCCTGACCGTTGTCGTTGAAGTCCTCGCTGGCGCCCATGCCGATCTGGTAGTCGGCGGTGCCATCTTCACCGTCGGTGATGACCGTGATGGT
Organism: Nocardioides salarius; assembly: GCF_016907435.1. Classification (NCBI taxonomy): domain Bacteria; kingdom Bacillati; phylum Actinomycetota; class Actinomycetes; order Propionibacteriales; family Nocardioidaceae; genus Nocardioides; species Nocardioides salarius. The sequence continues at coordinate 1,145,728 of NZ_JAFBBZ010000001.1, forward strand.
CTGGCCCAGGTCGGTAAGACCGCCCACCTGGTCGCCAGCCTCGGCGTCCTCGGCGTCGACGTAGGTGCCGTCCGTGAAGAAGGCGTCGCCATCGACAGTCAGGGTCACCAGCAGGTCACCAGCCGGCTCCTCCTGGACACCGTCGACCTCGGGGTCGTCGGTCGTGGCGGTGACGGTGCCCGAGGTCGCAACACCGGGCGTACCCGTTGCGGTGTTCTCGGTGATCTCGACCGTGGTGCCCTCGGGGGCCTCGTCGGTGACGAACTGGATGTTCTCCAGCGTGTCCGAAGCGTCCGCGTTGCCGATGTCCTCGGTGGTCACGGTCTCGGCGGTCAGGTCAGCCGTGAGCTCGGAGCGAGGAGTGGTGTTGGCCGGGTCGAAAACGGCGACCTGCACGTTGCCCTGGGCGTCGGTGGTGTCCTCGGCCTGGGTCGCGCTGATCCGCTCGGTGCCCTCGGGCTGGTCCTCCTGCGGCGCCACGACGACGTCGGTGCCGTCCTGGGCGAGCGAGAAAGCAACGTCGCGGCCGGCCAGGGCCGTGCCGTCCTGAAGCTCCAGGCTGGCGGTGAAGGTGGCGTTGGTCCCGGCAGGGGCCGCGTTTGCCTGCGCGAACTCGAGCTCGGCCTCACCAGCCTTCAGCGTGAGGGCGTCGCCGGAGAGGTCGCCCGACCCCTGGCCCGGGGTGTCGTCCTGGTTGAGGTAGTACGTCAGGGCGTAGGTGCCCGCCTGGTCGTCGTACCCCTCGGGGAGCGGGATGACAGCCATCCCGTCCTCGTCGGTCGCCTCGGTGGTACCAGTGGTGACCTCAGCGTCCGGAGTCTCCTCGCCGGCCACGGGGAAGGCGTTGAAGGTCCAGGAGTAGTTGACAACCTGCCCGGCGACGGGCTCGTCGTTCTGGTCGGTCAAGGTGACGAAGATGTCACCCTCGCTGTACTCGTCGTTGTCGAAGGCCGCCCCGTCAGTCGACGTAGCCTCGAGGTCGGTCGGGGTCTGGGCCTCCTCGGTGATGGTGACCGTACGGCGGAAGTCCTTGCCGTTCTGGTACCCATCCTCGTCGTCGACGTTCACGTAGAAGGCGTAGGTCTCGCCGTTGGCGTCGCTGTCGAGGCCCTCGAAGACGGCCTCGCCCTGCGAGTTCGTGTACACCGCGTCGTCGAGCTCGGCACCACCCTCGGGCACCACCTGGGCGCCGACAACGGGGTTGCTCTGGGCGTCAAGGACGGTGACGGTGACGTCGGTCGACCCACCGGGGATGACCGTGGCGTCGTCGGCAGCAGCCGTGACCGTGCGGATCGACTGACGGTTGAGCTCGACCGCCTCAGCGTCGTCACCCTCCCCGTTGACGGTGGCGATGACGAGGGCCTCGTCGGCGACGTTGGTCGCGTCGATCGTCCCGTAGCCGGTGAAGTCCGCGGGGGCCGACCAAGTACGGGGGGTGGTGCCGCTCACGGTGCCGGAGACATCCGCGCTACGGCTGGCCTCGTTGTAGGGGGTGGTCACCTCAACGCCAGCAGCGCCGGTGACATCGGACGTGGTGCCCGACACGGCGCCGAGAAGCGCGGTCTGCTCCTCGTCCGTGTAGTTCTGCTGGAAGACACCGACCACGGAGTCGGGTGCGTTCGCGATGTCCACCGAGTCGGCGGTCGGGGAGACCGTGACCTGGTTGATCTCGGCATTGTCGCCCTCTGCCTGACCGGCGCCGAGGCCGAGCGCGCGGATCGCGACGTCGGTGTTGTAGAGGGCCGGAGCAGGGGTCCACTCGGTGGTGAAGTGGCCAGCTGCAGAGCGGCTGACCGTGGCGATGTTCACCCAACCCGTGGACTCGGCGGTCGCGTTCTCGTCCGGGTTGTACTGGAAACGGATCTGCTGGACACCGGTGCCGCCGTTGGCGACGAGGTGGACGGAGTTGTTGACACCGTCGTTGCTCACCGACGCCGTGGAGGCGGGCGTGTAGAGCTCGACGTCATTGGCGTCAGCCTGAGCCGAGAGGGGGGCGGCCGAGGCCGAGGATGCGAGGAACGGGAGACCCGAGATCGCCAGGGCGGTGATGGCCGAGCCGGCCAGCCCCCGCTTGATGCCGCTGCTGTTCATGGAGATGTGATCCTTCCGGATGTGTGTTGAGGACAGACCTCGACCGAGCCCGAGGTCATGCCACAGCGATCCCGAAGGCCGCTGTGAGCCCGGCGGACGCACAGTGCGCCCAGCCAGACGATCGCGACTCTAGGAAGGTAAAGAACGGTGATGTGGGTTTCTTGCAGCGAGGAAGGTTCTTTGCAATAACCGAGACGGTCATCACTAGTTGTGGGTATATAGCGCCACGGCATCGGGGCCGTGCCAGTGCTGTCGACCATGACCAGGAGAGCTGTTTTGCGAGGATCGGCCCGTCCGACCCGCCACAAGGCGCCCACCGACGCGGCAACCGCCGCGCCCACCAAGCGCCGCGGCAGACCCGTCCAGATGCCCGACGACCCCAGCACGATGCGTTCCCCCTCGTTCAACGCCGACGCCCGCACCTCGTGGCTGCTGGCCACGAGTCGCTCCTGTTCGGTCGACCCGACGGTGGCCAGCCGCAGCTCGTTCGTCGAGCGGCTGCGCGAGCTCGACGTCAGCGCCGACCTGAGCCGGGTGAGCCGTTGGGAGTCCGGCGCGCACACGGTGCCGGCCAAGGTGGTGCTCGGCTACGAGCGCGCCATCGGCGCCCCCGAGGGCGTGCTGCTCGCGGCCCAGCGAGGTGTGTTCCGTACCTCCGACCCGCGCACCCCCGTGCCAGAGGAGGTCCACTTCTCCCGGGACGACACTCCGGCCGACGAGCTGGTCTCCAACCTGCTGGGCCGGGCAACCGACCTCGCCTCCGCCATGAGCGGGGCCGACTGGCTGCACCTGGCCGTCGAGCTCACCCGCTTCGAGATGGTGCTGCTGCCCGCCGAGACCTGGTCCACCGTCTGCTCGCGCCTGATCAGCGAGCTGGCCCGCACCACCGGCGGTGACCGGCTGCGTCGCTACGAGGCCGCCATCACCCTGGTCTCCCACCCCGTGGCGCAGCGCCACGTCGTCCAGGCCCTCGGCGCCTGGCTCGTCGACCCGCAGGTGCAGGTCGTCAGCCCGATGCTCTCCCTGCTGCAGCACGTGCGCAACGACGGCGCCAGCAAGCTGGTGCTGCGCCTGCTCGACGCCGACAACCGGGCGCTGAGCCAGGGCGCGGTGCAGGTCGCGGCCGCGAAGGCGGCGCGCGGGCACTTCCAGGGAGCGGCCCTGGCGCTGCTCGAGCAGCGGGCCATCCGCGAGCTGGTCACCCCGCAGGGCCACAGCGGCATCGACATCCTCGACCTGACCACCCACCTGCCCGGGTCGTCGTACCAGCGGGTGTTGATGACCCTGCGCGACGCCCAGCTGCGCAACCGCGTGACCCAGGCCCGCGAGACGCGCTGCCTGCTCGTGCCCGAGACCAGCCGCACGCTGAGCCGCGACATCGCCACGAAGGCCCAGACCGCTAGCCCGAAGATGTACGCCGCCGAGCCCGACCTGCTGCTGCAACGACTGGTCGGCGAGGCGCTCTTCCACGTGCACGGCGCCCGACGCTCCATGGCGGTCAACCTGCTGCGGGTCAGCCCCTACGGCTCCTCGGTGGCCGACGCCTGCCTGAGCTTGGCCTCGGCCGACAGCGAGTTCGTCGGCGCGCGCGCCTGGGAGACCATCTGGCAGCTCGGCACGGGCAGCCGCCGCGACGAGGTCGTCCGCCTGGCCGGCAACGGACGCCACCCCTGGATGCAGCGACGAGCCCTGACCGCCCTCGGCCACAGCGGCGCCCCGCTCGACGACGTCGAGGCTGCGCAGGTGGTCGAGGCGACCCTCACCACCTCCCACCGGGGCGTGCGCAACGCGGGCCTGCTCGCGCTCGGACTGGGCTCCCCCAGCAGCCTCGGACTGATGGACTCGCTGCCCGCCGACCAGCGAGCGGCCGCCACCTGGTGGCTCAAGGTGGGCCCGAGCATCGTCGACGGCGACTGACGCAAGCCACTCTCCACAGCGCGCTCGAACCCCTAGCCGTCGAACTTGCGTTCGAGTAAAATGTGGTCATGGCACTCGCTCCCGCACCCGGTCTCGACCTGGCCGACCTCTCCGAGGTCGAGCTGGTCGAGGTGCTGCGCGCAGCCGAGGAGCAGAAGTGCCAGCTCGATGCGCTGCAGGTCGAGGTGACGGCGCGGCTCGACGAGGTCGTACGCCGCCGGCACGCCGCGGCCGGTCTGCCCGTCGAGCGGCAGGGTGTGGGGGTGGCCTCCCAGGTCGCCCTGGCCCGGCGGGAGTCACCCAGCCGTGGCGCCCGCCACCTCGGGCTGGCGAAGATCCTGGTGGCCGAGCTGCCGCACACGCTGGCCGCAATGCGCTCCGGGTGGTGCACCGAGTGGCGCGCCACCCTGGTGGCCCGCGAGACCGCGTGCCTGTCCCTGGAGGACCGACGCCGCATCGACGCGGAGCTAATGGCCGACCCGGCCACCACCGAGGGCTGGGGCGACCAGCGGCTCGTCAGCGCCGCCCGCGCCCGGGCCTACGAGCTCGACCCGCACGCCGCCCTGAAGCGCTCGCGCAGGGCCGAGGGCGAGCGGCACGTCTCGCTGCGGCCCGCCCCCGACACGATGACCTGGTTGACCGCGCTGCTCCCGGTCGCCCAAGGAGTCTCGGTCTACGCCGCGCTGACCCGGACCGCCGACCAGGCCCGTGCCGCTGGTGACGAGCGCTCCCGCGGCCAGGTGATGGCCGACGCCCTCGTGGCCTCCCTCACCACCCTGACCGCCCCCGCCAGCTCAGAGCCCGCCGAGCCGGCGCCAGTTCCTGGCCCGGTGCCGATAGCGGTCAACCTGACCGTCTCCGATGCCACCCTCCTCGGCGGCGGTCACGCCCCGGGCTGGATCGCCGGGTACGGCCCGGTGCCGGCCGGGGTCGCTCGCGACCTGGTCGCCACCGCGCTGGCGGAGGCGCAGGCCACACTCCGGCGGCTCTACACCACGAGCAGCGGCGCCCTGGTCGCGATGGACTCCCGCTCCCGCGCCTTCCCGGCCGCGCTGGGACTCTTCATCGACCTGCGCGACCAGTCGTGCCGCACCCCGTGGTGCGACGCCCCGATCCGCCACCACGACCACGTCGTCCCCGACCACGCCGGCGGCCCCACCAGCGCCGGCAACGGCCAAGGCCTGTGTGAGGCCTGCAACCAGGCCAAGGAAGCCCCCGGCTTCACCGCCACCGCCCACGACGGCGTCGTCACCACGACGACCCCCACCGGCCACCAGGCCCGCTCCAGGGCACCCGCCCTGCCACCCGGCGACCCACCGGCCCGGGAGCCCCGGGGGCTGGGTCCCGTGGTCCACCTCTACCGCCACCACCTCCAGGTCGTCCTCGCCGACGACTTCTTCCGCGCGGCCTGAGACCCAGAAACAATCGACCTTCGAGGCAACCGACCGCCCACCAGGACCGTCTACGAGGCATGAGGTTCTCGGGACTGCCGACGCGGGTGCGCGTCGGAGGCAGCGTGCTGGTGGTGGTCGCCGCCGTGGTGCTGGCGCTGATCGTCGCCACCTGGCCCGCCCAGACCAATGACGGCGAGCGGCCCAAGCGGCCCGCGCGCGGCGAGCGGGCGGCGTACGCGCCGGAAGAGCAGGGCCCGCGCAGCGAGCCGACGCCGGCGGCCGGGCAGACCGTGGCCCTCGAGCCGCGGCAGCGCCAGCCGCGGCCCAACATCGTGCTCCTGACCACCGACGACCAGAGCGACGCCGAGCTGCGGTTCATGCCACGCACCCGGCGGCTGATCGGCGACGTGGGCATCGACCTCACCGACGCCATCAACCCGCACCCGCTGTGCTGCCCGGCGCGCGCCGAGATCCTCACCGGCGAGTACGCGCACAACAACGGGGTGCGCCACAACGACGGGCCCTACGGCGGCTGGCCGGCCTTCGTGGCCAGCAACGCCGAGGAGAACCTCGGGCCCTGGCTTCAGCGCGCCGGCTACCGCACCGGGTTCGTGGGCAAGAACCTCAACGAGTACACCTTCGACGACCCGCGCCCGCCCGGCTGGGACTTCTTCTCCCCCACCGGCGCGCGCACCTACTCCTACTACGGCACCACCTTCTACAACGACGGCGAGCCCCGCGGGTACGGCGAGAAGTACGTCGCCGACATCGTGCGCGACGAGACGACGCGGCTCATCAAGCGCTGGGCCGCCGAGCCCGAGCCGTTCTTCCTGTGGGCCTCCCACGTCGGCCCGCACGCGGCGTACGTCGACGGGTGGCGCTCCCCGGTGCCCGCCCGGCGCCACGCCGACCTGTTCGGCGACCTCGAGGTCAGCACTCGCACCAAGGCCTCCTTCAACGAGGCCGACGTCTCCGACAAGCCGGCCGCGCTGCGCGAGCGGGCCCCGGTCTCGCTGCGCAAGCTGACCCGCCAGGTGCGCGACCGCGCCCGCTCGCTGCAGGCGATCGACCAGGCCAACGCCGCCACCATCCGCGCGCTGCGCCGCAGCGGCGAGCTCGACGACACCCTGGTGGTCTTCGTCAGCGACAACGGCTTCCTGCTCGGTGAGCACCGCTTCTTCGGCAAGGACGTGCCCTACGACGAGGCGCTGCAGGTGCCGATGCTGGCCCGCGGCCCCGGGATCACCCCCGGCACCACCAGCCGCGCCACCGCCACCCTCGTCGACCTCGCCCCCACCTTCCTCGACCACGCGGGCGTGCTCGAGCAGGTGCGCGCCGCCGGCCACACCGACGGCATCAGCCTGCGCCCCGTGTGGGGCAGGGGCGCGCCGGTCAACGACACCTCGCTGATCCAGGCCGGCACCAGCGACCCCGAGGCGCTGGCCGCCTACGGCTGGGCGTGGCGCGGGGTGCGCACCGGCCGCTACACCTACACCCGCTGGTGGGACGGCTTCGAGGAGGTCTACGACCGCCGCCGCGACCCCGGAGAGCTGCGCAACGTCGCCGCGCAGGCGTCGTACGCCGGGGTGCGGCGCGAGCTGCGCCGGCGCCTCCGGCGGCTGGGCGACTGCGCCGGGGTCAAGGAGTGCGAGCAGCAGGACTTCGGCGCGGTGCCCTCGCCGCGCTGAGCCGGGCGGGCCGGGTCAGGCGGGCCGCGGGGCCAGCGCCAGCTGGCGCGACTGGGCGACCAGGCGCCCGGTGGAGTCCCAGACCTCGCAGTCCTCCTCGAACATCCCGCCGGCCAGGTTGCGGGTGTGGTGCTGCACCTTGAGCCAGCCCGGCGCCGGCTTGGCGCGCACGTGGGCGGAGAGCTCGATGGTCGGCGCCCAGCCCATCAGGCCCAGGTCGAAGGTGACCGGCGGCAGCGCGTCGAGCACCAGCAGCAGCGACAGCGGGTCGGGCTCGCGCTCCCCCTCGAGGCGGAACCACGCCTGGAAGCGCCCCATCCCGCTCGGCTCCCCCGTCGTCCAGCCCGCCTGCTCGCGCGGGAAGCGCATGTCGAAGCGCGACATCAGCGGCGCCATCTCCAGCACGTACGACGGCGCGTCGGCGCGCCCCACGCACTCCTCGAGCGGCGGCAGGTCGGGCTCGGTCGCGGTGGTGCGCACGTCGCCGTCGAAGCGGTCGAGGTCGGAGTAGGTGGCCAGCACGCTGAGCCGGGTCGCGTCGTCCTGCTTCAGCTCGGCCGCGACGGTCGACATCCGGCCCCCGGCCCGCTTGACCTCGACGTCGATGGTGGCCGGGCCGGCCTCGGCGGCGGAGAGGAAGTAGGCGCTGACCGCCACCGGGTCGGGCTTGTCGCCCAGGTGGGTGCTGATCGCGGTGCCGAGCACGGCCAGCTGGTAGCCGCCGTTGAGGCCGCCCCCGACCTTCCAGCCCGGGGCGAGCTGGGCGGCGTACCGGCCCTCGCCGGCGGGGGTCACGGTGGTGTCGACGTCGAACTCGGCCTGCATGGTCATGGGCAGAAAGTACCGACACCGCCTCCCCGCGGGTGAAGCCGGTCGGCCCGTGGGCGGGCAGGGTGACGGGCATCCCCAGCCACCCGACCCACGGAGGACCACATGGGCACCCTGCACGGCCGCGACGACCAGCCGCTCCACACCGAGGGCGTGCCCGCCGAGGAGGGCATCTCGCAGGCCGACGCCGCCGAGCGGCTCGACCAGGACCCCGACGAGCAGCTCAACGCCACCGACCCCGACTCCGACGTCGACCTGCACGCGCCCCAGGAGCGGGTCTCGGGCACCGGTGACGACGCCGGGCACGACGGGGACTGAGCGGGCTCAGCCCGCCCGCGGGGAGTACATGATCACCGCGACGCCGACCAGGCAGACCAGCGCGCCGGTGACGTCGTACCGGTCGGGGCGGAAGCCGTCGACGACCATCCCCCAGGCCAACGAGCCGGCCACGAACACCCCGCCGTACGCCGCCAGGATGCGCCCGAAGTTGGCGTCGGGCTGCAGCGTGGCCACGAAGCCGTACAGGCCCAGCGCGACCACGCCGGCGCCGATCCACAGCCAGCCGCGGTCCTCGCGCACCCCCTGCCAGACCAGCCAGGCGCCCCCGATCTCGGCGAGGGCGGCCAGCACGAACAACAGCAGCGAGGCGACGACGGGCACGCCTGCAGTCTCGCAGCCCGGCGGGCAGGGCAGACTCGGCGCCGTGGAGCAGCAGCGATGACAGCATCTTCCGGCCCCGCCCTGCCCGTGCCCGACGGGCTGGTGGAGGCCTTCCGCGACTACGAGCGCGCGGTCGCCGAGCGCGACACCGCCGCGCTGGCGCGCTTCGTCGCGCCCGGCGCCAGCACCCTGGCCGGCGACCCGCGGGGGCTGCTGGTCGGCAGCGATGCGATCACGGCGTACGCCGCCGCCCCGGGCACGCGGCGCCTGGTGCAGACCCACGTGCAGGTCACCGACCCCGACCACGCGCTGGTGGTGGCGCTGACCGAGCACGAGTCGGGCGGGCGCGGGCAGCAGACCCAGCTGTGGGCGCGCACCGACGCCGGCTGGGTCGTCACCGCCGCGCACACCTCCGAGCCGGCCCCCGCCCTCGACACCCGCGTGTGGCGCGTGGTGGGCGACCCGCTGGTGCCCGGCACCCCCGGCGGCCCGCTGTCGGGCGAGAGCGTCGCGGTCAAGGACGTCTACGCCGTGGCCGGGCACCCCGTCGGCGGCGGCAACCCCGCCTGGGAGGCCGCCGCGCCCATCGAGCGCGGCGACGCCAAGGCCGTGCTCGGGCTCGTCGAGGCCGGCGCCGACCTGCGCGGCATCGCGCGCACCGACGAGCTGGCGTGGTCGCTCTTCGGCACCAACCCGCACTACGGCGCCCCGCCCAACCCGCGCGCACCGTACCGGGTGCCCGGCGGCTCGTCGTCGGGCCCGGCCAGCGCGGTCTCGCTCGGCCACGCCACCATCGGGCTCGGCACCGACACCGGCGGGTCGGTGCGGGTGCCGGCGGCCTACCAGGGCCTGTACGGCGTGCGCACCACGCACGGCGCGATCGGCACCCACGGGGTGCTGGCGCTGGCGCCCAGCTTCGACACCGTCGGCTGGCTGACCCGCGACGCCGACCTGCTCGCCCTGGTCGGCGACGTGCTGCTGCCCGACAGTGCTGCACGCGGCAGCTCCGAGCTGGTGCTGGTGCCCGAGCTGCTCGACCTCGCCGAGCCCGACGTGCGCGAGGCGGTCGAGGGCTGGGTGGCCACCCAGGGCCTGGTGGTGCGCGAGAGCTGGTCGCTCGGCGAGCTCGCCGAGTGGCGCCGCGCGTTCATCACCTGGCAGTCGTGGGAGGCCTGGACCGTGCGCGGCGCCTGGCTGCGCGAGCGCCTCGACGTGCTCGGCCACGAGGGCCGCGCCCGCTTCGAGCACGCCTCGAGCATCGACGAGAGCACCGCCGAGCGGGCCCAGGGCGTGGTGCAGGCCGCCCGCGCCCGGCTGCGCGAGCTCGTGGGCGACCGGGTGCTGGTGGCCCCGACCACCCCGTCGGTGGCGCCGCTGCTCGGCAGCGACCTGGCCTCCCTGCGCGAGCCGACGCTGGCGCTGGCCTGCCTGGCCCCGCTCGCCGGCCTGCCCGCCGTCAGCCTCCCGCTGCGCACCGCCGCCGGGCTGCCGTGCGGCGTCAGCCTCACCGCCGCCCCCGGTCGCGACCGCGACCTGCTTGCCCTCGCCGCCTCCCTCGCCTGACGCTCGGCCGGCCTGCAGGAGTCCCCGGCCAGCCGGGGACTCCCGCGCATGTCAGGGGTTGCACCACCCATCAAGCGCAGGAGAAGGCCGACAAGTCCACGCCGGCCACGCCGAGCTCCGCGCCACTTCTCGTCCACAGCAGGCGCCTCCAGCGCCGCCGTCCACCGCGCCCGAGCGAGCTCCCCGGACGGGCCGCTGGGCGGGCAACTCTGCGGCATGGACGACATCACGCCACTGGACCCCCTGCTCACTCCCATCCACCTGCGCAAGCAGCTGATCGACGCCGGCTGGAGCGACCGCGGCATCGCCCGCGCCCTGGCTCGCGGCGACCTCGCCAAGGTCCGGTGGGGCGCCTACGCCACCAAGGCGGCGTACGACGCGCTCGACGACGGCGGCCACAACGGGTTGCGCGCCCGGGCGGTGGTGGCCCAGGCCGGCACCGATCTGGTCGTCTCGCACGTCTCGGCGCTGCCGTTCTGGGGCGCCCCGACCTGGGGCTTCGCGCTCGACACGGTGCACGTGACCCGACGCGACCGGAAGGCCGGGCGCCGCGAGGCCGGTGTCCAGCAGCACCGCGGCCGGTTGCTGCCGGGAGACACTGTCAGCCGTGGCGGGGTGGTCGTCTCCTCGCCGACCCGGCTCGCGATCGAGGTCACCACGACCGGGCGCACCGAGGCCGCCCTGTGCGTCGTCAACGACCTCCTGCACCGCAAGCTGACCACCCGCAAGGAGCTCGAGACCCGCTACCTCGCGCTCGACGACGAGGTCGACGCGCCGATGGACCACTGGCCCGGCACCCTCACTGCCAACATCGTGCTGCGGTTGTGCGACGCGCGCCTGGAGTCGGTCGGCGAGAGCCGCCTGTTCCACCTCTGCTGGGTGCACGGGCTGCCGCTGCCGATCCCGCAGTACGAGGTGCGCGACCGGCACGGCCGGCTGATCGCCCGCGTCGACTTCGCCTGGCCCGAGCTCGGCGTCTTCATGGAGTTCGACGGCAAGATCAAGTACACCAAGCTCCTGAAGCCCGGCGAGAGCATCACCGAGGTCGTGCTGCGGGAGAAGAGGCGCGAGCAGGAGGTCTGCGAGGCCACCGGTTGGCGCGGCATCCGCGTGGACTGGCCCGACCTCGAGCGCGCCCAGGCCACCGCGCAGCGCATCGCCCAGGTCCTCACGCCGCCCTCGCTCAGCGCCTGAGCGGCGTACGTCGCCGCACTTGTCAGCCGTCTCCGTCGCTTGTGGGGCGATGCAACCCCTGACCAGTGCAGGAGTCCCCGGCCGGCCGGGGACTCCTGCAGCCCCCGGCCACGGTGCTCAACGGAAGACGTCGGGGTCGGTGTCGCGCAGGTGCTGCAGCAGGTACGCCGCCTGGGCGCGGGCGCCGGCGGCGTTCGGGTGCGCGGGCACCCCGACGGCGGGGTCATTGGCGGAGGGGCCGTAGGTCTCGGCCCAGCGCACCTGCGGCGCCTGGCACAGGTCGTGCCCGGCGCTCTGGCGGTAGGTGTTGACCACCTCGGCCCCGCCGCGGCGGGCGGCGCGGTGCACCATCTTGTTGAGCTGGCGGAACTTCGCGGAGATGTAGGCCATGTCCTCGTCGGTGGCCGGCAGGGTCGGGTAGCAGCCGTGGTCGGGCACCACGTCGAGGTAGTCCATCACCAGGATCCGTGCCAGCGGAGCCCGGCGGCGGATCTGGCGCAGCGCCTTGACGAGCTTGATCTCGGAGGCGCGGATGCGCTGCGCCAGCTGGTCCTTGCCGCCGGCGGTGTACTTGGCCTTGCAGCCGCCGAGGGGCAGGCCGGGGCCGCTGTCGGAGACCGGGTTGGCGACGGGCACCAGGTTGAGGCAGTCGAGCCCGGCGCCGGCGATGCCGGCGTCGTTGCCGCCGATGCCGACGCTGACCAGGTCGGTGGTGCGGCTGAGCCGGTCGAACTGCGGCGGATTGGTGCCGCCGAGCGGGAGCCCCTCCTGCGGGCGCCGGAAGTGCTTGGTGGTCGCCGAGCCGCACGACGCGTCGCGGAACACCGGCACTGAGATCGCCTCGGCCACGATCTTGGGGTAGTTGGTCTTCGACTGCGCGCAGTCGATCGGCGCGTGGGTGGTGTCGGGCAGGCCGTAGCGGTCGACCAGCACGACGTCGGCGGTCCAGGAGTCGCCCAGGGCGACGTACTCGGTGAAGGCGGGCAGGCGGCGCTCCTGCGAGGCCGCAGCCACGGTGGAGCCGGCGCCCGGCGCGACCAGCAGCGCGCCGACCAGGGGGGCGAGGAGACCGAGGAGGGCCAGCGGGCGGGTCGTCATGCCCTCCTCAACGGGCGGCGGTGACGGAGGTCACGCCCAAGCCCGAGGCAGGACTTGTCAGCCTTCTCCTGCGCTTGATGGGTGGTGCAACCCCTGACAAGCGCAGGAGTCCCCGGCCGGCCGGGGACTCATGCAGGGGCCTCCGCCAGTCCCTGCGCGGCCCGGGCCAGGTCGTCGACCACCCCGGCGAGCTGGTCGGAGGACTCGGTGGCCAGGTCGACGTGCAGGCCGAGCAGGGAGGCGTCGACCAGGCGCACCACGCGGCGGGCGCGGCGCGGCGGGGCGCCGCAGCGCACGAAGTACTCACGCAGGGCGGCGGCCCACTGCTCGTTGCTGGCCTGCACGTCGCTGCGGTAGGGCTCCTCGCCGAGCAGCCCGGTGGCGGCGGCCTGCAGGTAGATCGTCAGGCAGCCGCCCAGCGGGGTGGCGCCGAAGGAGTCCCACAGCCCGTGCACGCCCGCACGCACGGTGCGTCGCGCGGGCAGCGCCTCGAGGGCGGCCACGGCGCGCTCGTTGACCCGCTGCACCACCGCCGAGACCAGCGCGTCGCGGTTCTCGAAGTGGTAGATCAGCATCCGGTCGCTGGTGCCGATCGCGGCCGCGAGCGGGCGCAGCGTCAGCCCGATCAACCCGTGCTCGAGGACGTGGTCGGTGACCTCGTCGAGCAGCTCCTCGCGGCGTGGCATCCGACTATTGTAGCGATCGCTACACTCGACGTCGTGCCTGCAGCCCTGCTCCTCGCCGCCGCCATCGTGGTCGAGGTCGCCGCGACGGCCACCCTGCCGCGCACCGACGGCTTCACCCGCCCCGGGTGGACCGCCGTCGTCGTCGCCGGCTACGCCCTCGCGCTGTGGATGCTGTCGCTGGTCGTGCGCACGATGCCGATCTCGGTGGCGTACGCCGTGTGGGCCGGCCTCGGCACCGCCCTGGTCGCGGCCGTCGGGGTCGTCTTCCTCAGTGAGCCGCTCGGCTGGCTGCGCGCGGTCTCGCTGGGCATGATCGTGGTGGGCGTCGTGGGCCTGAACCTCACCGGCGCCCACTGAGCGGGGGCGCCTCGCCCAGGTGCCGGCGCTGGTCGTCCACCACCGCGGCGGCCGCGGCCCGGGCGCTGCGGGCCAGGTACGGGAAGCTCAGGAAGCCGTGCGGCATCAGGTGGAACTCCTCCACCCGCGCCGGCGTGCCGGCCGAGACCAGCGCCTCGGCGTAGCGCACCCCGCTGTCGTGCAGCGGGTCGAGCCCGGCGACCACCACCACGGCCGGCGGCAGGCCCGACAGGTCGCGCGCCAGCACCGGCGAGAGCCGCCAGTCGGTCGGGTCGACGCCCTCGGGCAGGTAGTGGCCGTAGAAGATCTCGAGGTCGTCGTTGCTGAGCACGATCCCGCGGTTGCCGACGTACGACGCGTGCTCGCGCAGCGACTCGGTCAGGTCGGTCGCGGGGTAGAGCAGCGCCTGGTGCCGCACCTGCGGCCCGCCCTCGTCACGCGCGCGCAGCGCCAGCACGGCGGCCAGGTTGCCGCCGGCGCTGTCGCCCATCAGCCCCAGGCGCTCCGGGTCGGCGCCGAGGGCGGCGGCGTGCTGGGCGGTCCACAGCAGCGCCTCGTAGCAGTCCTCGAGCGCGGCGGGGAAGCGGTGGGTGGGGGCCAGCCGGTAGTCGACGGCCACCACGACGGCGTCGAGCTCGTCGGCGACGGCGCTGCACAGCCAGTCGCCCTGCCGGGCGCTGCCGAGGACGAAGCCCCCGCCGTGCAGGTGCAGCACCACCGGGCGCGGCGTCGGCGCCGGGCGCTGCGGCACGTAGAGGCGCAGCGGCAGCTCGCCGTGGGAGGCGGGGAAGGTGCGGGTGCTGATCCGCACGCCGCGCCGGGGGCGACCGAGGAGGAGGTTGGCCGGGCCTCGGGAGGGGATGGTGGTCCCCTGGACCCGGCGCAACCTCTCCTCGCTCATCCGGGCGACCGACATCGCGGGCGCGGCGCGGAAGAGCCTGTCCAGCGCGCGCACGCCCAGCGGTGGTCGCTCGGTCACTGCTGCCCGGTCCTGCGGGTGGTTCCGGTGCCGGGTCAGCGGCGGGTGAAGCGGCTGAGGATGCCGCGCACGCCCTTGCCGATGGCGGCGTCGGTGCCGCCTCCGCGGGTCGCGCCGCCACCCATGCTGCCTCCGGTCATGCCGGCACCGCCCGTGCGGGCGCCGCCTCCGCCTCGACCGAGGACCTTGGACAAGATGCTGCCGATCATGGTGTCTCCCTCCTTGCCGGCGCGAGCGCCGGCGACGGTGTGTGCTGCCTGGGCTCCTACCCACTCCGCGGGCGGGTCATGCCGACTCACCCCCCTGGTGCGGAGGGTGCTGCGGACGGCTCAGACGACCCGGTCGCCCACGATGCGCAGCTCGCCGCCGACCCGGCCCACGTCGATGCGGCGGGTCTCGCGCGAACCGCCGTCGTAGGTGAGGGTGACGTCGACGCTCCCGCCGCCCACGTCCTGCACCGCGACGATCTCGACTCTCGAGATCCCCGACCAGAACCCGTCGTAGCTGTCGCGCCCGATCTGCTCCTGCAGCGACGGGCTGAGCGTCGCCCAGCCGGCGTCGCGGTCGCCGGGCAGCACCGCGTAGTAGTCCTCGACGAGCCCGACCGCCTCTCCGCCGCTGGCACCCTGGGTGGGCTCGGTGTCGTCGGGCTCCTCGGTGGGTTCCGTGGCCTCCTGCGTCGGCTCCGAGGTCTCCTCGGTGGGCTCGTTCTCCTCGGTCGGCTCGGGCGAACCGGAGGGGGCCGAGGTGGTCTCGTCGGCGCTCGGGGCGCCGTCGTCGTCACCGGTGGTGGCCAGCAGCGCGAGGCCGCCGATGGCCAGCACCAGCACCACGATCACCGCGGCCACCCACCAGCCCGCCGTCGTACGCCGCTGCCGCTCGCGGCCCGGCTCGGGCGCCGGGGCCGGCACGGGCTCCGGCTCGGGCGCCGGCTCGGGCTCGGGCTCGGGCGCAGGAGACGAGGCCGCGGCCGCCGCGGCCGGTGCTGCGGCGGGGACGGGGGCGGGGAAGACCTGGGTCGCGGCGCCGTCGTCGTCGGCCCGCGTGTCCTGCACCCCGGCCCCGCCGGCGGCCACGTCGTGCAGCTCGCGCGCCACCTGGGCCATCGACCAGCGCACCTCGGGGTCGGGGTCGAGCATGTGCCCGATCACGCCGGCCAGGGCACCGGCGCGCCGGGGCGGGTCGGGGCTCTCCTGGGCGATCGCGGCCAGGGTGGCGATCGCGTTCTCGCGGGGTGCGTAGGGCTGGCGGCCCTCGACGGCGGCGTACAGCGTGGCGCCGAGCGCCCACACGTCGGAGGCGGGCGACGACTCGGCGCCGCGGGCCAGCTCGGGCGAGAAGTAGGCGGGGGTGCCGGTCAGCAGCCCGGTCTGGGTGCGGTGCTCGTCGGCGGCGTTGCTGCGGGCGATGCCGAAGTCGGAGATCTTGGCGTGGTCGCCCTCGGCGACCAGCACGTTGCCGGGCTTGACGTCGCGGTGCACGGTGCCGCGCTCGTGGGCCAGTGCCAGCCCATCGGCGACCTGCGCGCCGATTGCCGCGGCACGGCGCGGGTCGAGCGGTCCCTCCTCACGCGCCAGCTGCGAGAGCGTGCGCGAGGGCACGTACTCCATCACCAGCCAGATGGTCTCGCCCTCGTCGACGGCGTCGAAGACCGAGACGACGTTGGGGTGCTGCAGCGCCGCCGAGCTGCGCGCCTCGCGCAGCCCTCGCGCCAGGTCGGCCGCCTCGCCGGGCAGCGCGCCGATCTGCTTGACCGCGACCTCGCGACCCAGCATCTCGTCGCGGCACAACCACACCGCGCCCATCCCGCCCCGGCCCAGCTCGCGCTCCACGCGGTAGCGCCCGGCGATCAGCTGCGGTGCCATCACTCTCCCTCCGACGACTGCGCCCGGCCCCGTCCGGGGCCCGACCTGTCCTGCATACCCGCTCCGGGCTCGATCCACGCAAGCGAACGGGTGACGACGCTCCGGCGCCTCACCCCGGCAGCACCGGCTCGAGCCCCAGCCACCCCGCCAGGTCCTCGATCTCGGAGCGCACCGCGGCCCGGGTCTCGGCGCCGAACGGCTCGTCCTCGTGCACCGCGTGCACCACCAGCGCCCCGGCGCGCCGGTCGGCGGTGGCGTCGACCTTGCCGAGCAGCCGGTCGCCGACCAGCACCGGCAGCGCGTAGTAGCCCCAGCGCCGCTGGGCCTGGGGCTTGTACATCTCCAGCTGGTAGTCGAAGGCGAACAGCTCGACCATCCGCTTGCGGTCGAAGACCAGCCGGTCGAGCGGCGAGAGCAGCGCCACCCGGGGCTCGAACGGCTCCTCGAGCGCCGCCAGCTGGGCGGGATCGACCCGCCACCGCCCGCGCACCCCCTCGACCACGGCCGGCTCCCCCACCTCGCCGACGTGGTCGGGGTCGGGGCCCGGCACCTTCGCCGACCTGGCGCGGGCCACGCCCAGCGCGGCCAGGCGGCGTACGCCGCGCTCGTGCAGGGCCACCTCGACCGGCGGCAGCGGGTCGTCGGTGTAGACGCGCTCGGCGAGGTCCCACAGCCGGGTGCGGCCCTCGCGCCCGGCCACCGCGACCTCGCCGCGGGTCGCGAGCACCTGCAGCAGCTTGTCGACGTTCTTGCCGTTGCTCCAGCCCGAGGAGCCCCACGGCCGCACGCAGGTGTCGGGCAGCGCGGTCGCCGGCAGCGGTCCGTCGGCGCGCAGCCGCTCGAGCACGTCGGCGCGGCAGCCGCCGTTGTCGAGCGCCCACTCCCAGGCGGCGTGCTCGTAGGGGTCGTGCAGCGCCGGGTCGGGCCAGACCGCCATCTCGGCGCGGTGCAGCGCGACGTCGTCGTGGTGGAGCAGGCGCATCGAGATCTCCACGAGACGCTGCTCCTCGCAGCGCGCGGGCAGCTCGTCGCGGTCGAGGCCCCCGCCCAGCCGGCTCCACAGCACCAGCTCGGCGCTCGGGGCGACCCGCGCGGTCAGGTCGACCTGCACCATCGTCAGCGCCCGCACCACCTCCAGCACGTCGAGCCCTCGTCGCCGCGCCGGCGCGTCGAGCAGCTGGGCCCGCACCGCGACCCGGCGCGCCTGCTCGGCGCTGAGCCGGTGCGGTGACGAGGAGTCGGTGGCCATGCCCGGCAGCGTAGGCCGCCCCGGGGACGGTGCGCAGCCACTACAGTCACGGCCGTGACCCCCCTCAGCGGCCTGCTCCACCGTGGCCTGCACCGTGGCCTGCACCGTGGCCTGCACGCCGCCTGGCGCTACCTCGACGGTCTCGGCGAGATCGTGCCCGGCACCACCTCGGCCGCGGCCTTCGGCTCCCTGGGGCGCGGCAGCAGCATCGGCTTCGCCCCCGCCACGATCCTCAACCCCGCCTCGATCCACATCGGCGAGGACACCCTGATCGGGCGCCAGGTGACCCTTTCGGTCGGGTACGGCGTCGGCGACCCCACCGCACCGCCGCGCGGCCTGGTGATCGGCGACCGGTGCGCCATCGGGGCGCGCAGCTCCTTCACCGCCCACGAGTCGATCGAGATCGGCGACGGGGTCTTCTGCGGGCAGGGCGTCTTCGTCACCGACACCAGCCACGGCTACCAGGACCCGACGATGCCGGTGGGCAAGCAGTTCGGCGCCCACGACCCGGTCGTGATCGGTGCGGGGTCGTGGCTGGGCCACGGCGCGATGGTGATGCCCGGCGCGCGCGTCGGGCGCAACGTCGTGGTCGCGGCCGGCTCGGTGGTGCGCGGTGTGGTCGAGGACCACGCGGTCGTCGCCGGCAACCCCGCGCGCGTCGTACGCCGCCTCGAGCCCGACGTCGGCTGGGTCGGCTCGCGCGGCGACGTGCGGCCGGTGGTGCCGCAGGCCGAGATGCTGGCGCGCCTCGCAGAGGGCTGAGGGCGGGCCTCAGCGGCTCCCGGTGCGCGCCAGCTCGTCGAGCTCGGCGTGGAAGGCGTCGAGGATCGTCTCCGGGTCGGGCACCACGCGGGTGTCGACCTTGAAGCCCACGCGCACGGTGCCGGCGTAGGTGAAGATGCAGGTGCCGACGGTCTGCTCGCCCGAGCCGGGCACCCAGCCCAGCAGGCTCCCGATGCGGGTGCCGGCCAGGTAGCGCGCCTCGCGCGGGCCCGGCACGTTGGTGGTCACGCCGCCGGCCTTCCCGGCGAAGAACGTCACCAGCGCCCGGCTCAGCCGCGACCCCAGGCGCCCGATCCCCTGGATCAGCGCGAAGGTGATCACCGGCTCCGGGGAGCGCTTGATGACGTCCATGCGCCGCTTGGTCTCCGCCAGCCGGTCGGCGGCGTCGAGGCGCCCCGAGGGCAGCATCAGCAGCACCAGGGCGAACCGGTTGCCGAGCTCGCGGGGCAGCGGCAGGTGCATCGGGCGCAGGTTGACCGGGATCATCGTCGGGATGTCGACCGAGCGGCCGTCGTGGTCGAGCTGGTAGTGCTCCAGCGCCCCGGCGAGCGCCGCGACCAGCACGTCGTTGACGGTGGCGCCGGTCGCGCGGGCGACCTGCTTGACGACCTCGAGGTCGATCGGCTCCGACCAGACGGCGGCCTTGTGGGCCCCCGCCGCGCCCGACAGGGCGGTGTCGGGGTTGGAGGTCAGCAGCAGCTTGCGCAGCGCCGCGACCCCGCTGACACCGATCCGCAGCCCCTCCAGCAGCCCGCGGCGCACCCGCTCGGGGCGCAGCATCTTGGGGACCTCCGGCGCTGCGCGACGCGCGGCCTGCACCACGTCAGCCAGCGCGTGGTGCGGCTGCGGCGGGGCGTGCGTGCGTGCCGTCACGGTCGGCCTCGGGCGTCTCGTCGGTCAGCGAGAGCAGCACCTGGGTCAGCGCGATCCCGTCGGCCAGCGCGTGGTGCAGCCGCACGTAGACCGCCGAGCCCTCACGCAGTCCCTGGACCAGGTGGATGTCCCACAACGGCCGGTCCCGCGGCAGCGGCGTACCGAGGAAGCCGCTGACGTAGGCCTGCAGCGCCGCGTCGTCGCCGGGGGCGTCGAGGTGCACCTCGTGCACGTGCTGGTCGAGGTCGAGGTCGGGTACGTCGCGCCAGCGGGCCCGTCGCGCGCCGAACCGGCCGCGGCCGGGCACCGGCCGGCGCGAGAAGACCGGGTAGACGTCGAGCAGGCGGCTGCGCACCACGTGGTCGAAGCGGGCGCGGTCGAGCGGCCCGTCGAGGAACATCAGCGCCTCGATGACCATCAGGTTCTGCGGCCGGTCCATGCCCAGCCAGATCGCGTCGACCGGGTCGACCCGGTGCTCCCTGGGCCGCCGCGTCATGTCGCAGTCCTGTCGTCGAGCATCGTCAGGCCCCTCCCAAGGCTGCGTGGCACGTCACCGGCGAACCTACGCCGACAGTGGTCGTCGTCGTTCATCGCGGGCGCGAGCGTCGCGCCCCCTGCCCGGGCCGCCACCTCTCCGGCCAAAAACTCCGGGGAAGATGGGTGCCCCCGGCCTCACCTGGGGTATCAAGGGAGCCCACGCAGCACCACCCCCCCCACCTGTCACGGAGCACCGATGCCGCATTCCTCCACCAGCGACGCTGCGCCGCGCGGCGCGCCCGCGGCAACGCCACGAGGGCGCGGTCTGCACCGCCCACCGCGAGCCGAGGCGCTGGTCGCCGCCGCCGTCGTCCTCCTCCTGGTGGTGCACCTCTTCTCGCCGGTCGGTCGCCTCGGGGACGCCACCTACCTCCTGGGGGTCAGCCTGCCCGCGGTGCTGGCGTGGTGGGCCGCGAGACGGCTCGAGCCGCAGCGCAGGCTCCTCGGCCGACTGGTGGCGGGCGGCGTGACCGCCTCCGCCCTGGGCGACCTGCTGTGGCTGCTGATCTCGTGGAACGGCGGCGCCCCGGACGCGTCGGTGGCCGACGTCGCGTACGCGGCCGGCTACCTGCTGCTGGGTGCCGCCCTGGTGCTCGTGAGCGTCGTGCCGCGCGACTCCAGGACCCGGCCCGACAGCATCATCGACGCGCTGACGGTCGTGACCGTCAGCCTGCTGGTGCTGTGGAGCCTGTCCATCGAGACGATCGTCGGCGACGAGTCCGTGTCGCCCGCGGTGCGCGCCGTCTGGTCGGCCTACCCGGTGGCCGACGCGATCCTGCTGGCGCTGGTCCTCCGGGTCCTCGTCAGCCCGCACGGGCGGTCCCGGGTGGGGGTCGTGTTCGCGCTGGGCGTCGGCTGCTGGCTCCTCTCCGACCTCGGCTACCTGCTCCTCGCCTCCAGCGACAGCGTCACGCCCCTCCTCGACGCCGGGTGGATCCTCGGTTCGCTCCTGCTGGCCCTGTCGCTGCGCTGGTGGCGCCCCGGGAGGGCGCGCGTCGCCGAGGCCGGCGACCTCACCGGCGCGCGGGCCAGCGCCAAGCTCGTCCTCGCCGTCCTGCCGCTGACCGTGCCCCTGCTCGTCGACCTGCACGAGCACCGCCAGCACGACGGTGGGAGCACGGCACCGATCTACGTCGCCATGGCCGTCCTCATCGCCCTGGCCTGGGCGCGGGCCGCTCGGCTCCTGCAGTCGGAGCGGGCCGCCAGGACCGCTGCCGCCCGCGAGCAGCGGCGCTACGCGAGGCTGAGCGCCAACAGCTCCGACGCGGTGGTCGTGCTGGACGCCGAGGGTCGCCTGCGCGACGACGCACCCGACCTCGCCCGGTTGCTGCCGGGCCCGGCCGGCGCTCGGGCGGGTGCGCACTGGCGCGACCTGGTGGGCACGCGCGGCCCACACCCCCTGGGCCCGGCCTTCGACGCCGCACTGGCCACGCCCGGCATCGCGGTGCACGCGGAGGTCGAGGTGGCCGGGCACGACGGGCACTGGCTGGGGGTCCGCCTGGTCAATCTCCTCCACGACGCGGACGTCGCGGGCGTGGTGGCCGCGTTCTCCGACATCTCCCCCGCCAAGCGCGCCGAGGCCGAGGTGGAGAGGGCGCGCGACGCCGCGCTCGAGGGATCGCGCGCCAAGTCGGCCTTCCTGGCGACCATGAGCCACGAGATCCGCACCCCCATGAACGGGGTCATCGGGCTGACGAGCCTGCTGCGCGACACCGAGCTCGACGCTCGTCAGCGCACCTACGTCGACGGGGTCCACGCGGCCGGCGACGCACTGCTGGCCGTCATCAACGACATCCTCGACTTCTCGAAGGTCGAGGCCGGCCACCTGGACCTCGAGGAGATCGACTTCGACCTCGTCCAGGTCCTGGAGGAGGTCGCGAGCGTGGTGTGGGACCGAGCCCGCGAGGGGGGCCTCGAGCTGCTGGCCTACTGCTCCCCCCAGCTGCCGCCGCACCTGCACGGCGACCCGGCCCGGCTGCGGCAGGTGCTGCTCAACCTCGCGGCCAACGCCGTCAAGTTCACCCACGAGGGAGAGGTGGTGGTCTCGGCCCACCTCGAGTCCCGCACCGACGACCGTGTGCTGGTGCGGCTCGAGGTCAGCGACACCGGCGTCGGCATCGACGACGACGCGCTGCCCCGGGTCTTCGAGCCCTTCTCCCAGGCCGACTCCTCCACGACCCGCCGCTACGGGGGCACCGGGCTGGGCCTGGCCATCGCCGACCGGCTGGTGCGCGCCATGGGCGGCACCATGGGGGTCACCAGCACCGCGGGCGTCGGCAGCACGTTCTGGTGCAGCGTGCCCCTGACCCTGGCTCACGCACCGGTCCCCCGACCGCCCGACCCCGGTCTGGCCGGCACCTCCGTGCTCGTCGTGGACGACAACGCCACGAACCGGCTGGTGCTCTGCGAGCAGGTCGAGGCGTGGGGCATGCGGTCACTGGCGGTGACCAACGGTCACGAGGCGCTGGCCGCGCTGCGGGACGCGAAGGCGCAGGGCCGGCCCTACCCCTTGGCGGTCCTCGACATGTGCATGCCCGAGATGGACGGCCTCGAGCTGGCGGCCACGATCTCCCAGGACCCCCAGCTGGCCGGGGTGCGGATGGTGCTGCTCACCTCCGGCCCTGACATCTCTGCCGAGCAGGCCCTCCGGGCCGGCATCGTGGCGCGCCTGACCAAGCCGGTGCGGCTGCACGACCTGCGGGCGGCGCTCAGCGAGGCCCTGGCCGATCCGGCCGACGCACCGTCTGCTCGCGGCGGCGCCAGACCGCGTCCCGCCCACCGAGGGCACCTCCTCGTCGTCGAGGACGACGAGACCAACCAGATGGTCGCCACCGGGATCACCCGCCGTCTCGGCTTCACCATCGACATCGCCGGCAACGGGCGCGAAGCCCTCGACGCGCTGGCCCGACGGCGCTACGACGCGGTGCTGATGGACTGTCAGATGCCGGTCCTCGACGGCTACGACGCGACTCGCGAGCTGCGCGCCCGCGAGGGCGACGGGCCCCGCACCCCCGTCATCGCCATGACCGCCAGCGCGGTCATGGGCGACCGGGAGCGGTGCCTGGCCGCAGGCATGGACGACTACCTGTCCAAGCCCTTCGACCCCAGCGGCCTCGACGCCGTGCTCACGCGCTGGGTGCCCGGCACCGGCAGCCGGCCCGACGACCAGGCCTCTGCCCACCCCTGACCGGGCGCCGGCTCAGGGCTGGTTGATGCGACGGTTCACCGCGCGCAGCAACCAGCTCGGCGTCACGCCGGCCGAGGCCAGCATCAACCGGGCCTGGCGGCCGACCGCGCGGTGGGCGCTCGGGCGCCGGCCGGGCTTGACCGCGGCCAGCACCTCGTCGGCGACGTCGTCGGCGGTGAGCTTGATGCCCAGCGAGCGGGTCGAGGCGGTGTCGACGCCCTGCGTCATCGCGGTCTGCACGAACAGCGGCCACAGCGCGCGCACCGTGATGTCGTCGGCGGCCCACTCGAGGTCGAGCGCCTCGGTCAGCCCGCGCACCGCGAACTTGGTGGCCGAGTAGGTCGCCAGCTCGGGCTGGCCGTAGATCGCCGAGGCCGAGGCCAGGTTGACCACGTGCGCGCCCGGTGTCGCGGCCAGGTAGGGGTGGGCGGTGTGGCAGCCGTTGACCACGCCGGTCACGTTGATCTCGACCTCGCGCTGCTGGGCCTCGAGCGGGATGTCGGCGAAGCGGCCGGCCTCGAGGACACCGGCGTTGTTGACCAGGACGTCGAGGGTGCCGCCGGTGTGCGCGGTCAGCGTCGCCAGCGCGGCGCGCCACTGGTCGGCGTCGCGCACGTCGAGCCGACCGGTCACCACGCTGTCGCCCAGCTCTGCGGCGAGCGAGGCGAGGCCCGGCTCGTCGACGTCGTACGCCCCGGCCAGCCAGCCCTCGGCAGCGAAGCGGCGGGCGACGGCGCGGCCGATGCCGGCCGCAGCACCGGTGACCAGGACGGATCGACGTGTCATGTGCGCCAGTATGGCGAGCCGGCCCCGGGTCGGCCGATCCCGCCCACCGTCATGCCGTGTTCTGGGAGAGTCGTGACATGAGCGAGCAGGACGCGGACGGGTCGATCCCGCTCGAGGGCGAGAACGGCGGCGCAGGCTGGTTCGCCTACGCCCCGCTGGGAGCCCAGCCCCCTGACGACGAGGACCCGGTGATCCGCACCGTGCAGCTGCGCGAGCACGGGCACGCGGGCCCGTTCTGGGACGACGAGGGACACCTCAGCGACGACTTCGACGAGCTGCACCGCTGGATCGGCATCTCGCGTGAGCTCTTCGACGACGCGATGGCGTGGAACGACGAGCTCGCGTCACTACGCAGCGAGCCGGCCGACGACTGGAAGCGCCGTCACGCGGCCAAGCGTCAGGAGCTCCTCCGTCGTCTCGGTGAGGAGGTCCGGCCTGACATCGTGGTCGACTCGTCCGACCCCGGTCGCGGGGCTGGCGCGCGGTGGGCGAGGTCCAGACGTTGAGCGGAACGAGAACCGGGTACGTCGACTACCTTCGATCACCGTTGACAACAGCCGGGGAAGGGCATCTGAGCTGGGCGAATGCCGCCGACGCTAGACGTTGAAGCGGAACTCCACCACGTCGCCGTCGGCCATGACGTAGTCCTTGCCCTCCATGCGCACCTTGCCGGCCTCCTTGGCCTTCTGCATGGTGCCGTGCTCCATCAGGTCGTCGAAGGAGACGATCTCGGCCTTGATGAAGCCCTTCTGGAAGTCGGTGTGGATGACACCGGCGGCCTCGGGGGCGGTGGCGCCCTTCCTGATCGTCCAGGCCCGCGTCTCCTTGGGGCCAGCTGTCAGGTAGGTCTGCAGGCCCAGGGTGTCGAAGCCGACGCGGGCCAGCACGTCGAGGCCGGGCTCGGTCACGCCCATCTCGGAGAGCATCTCGCGGGCCTCGTCCTCGTCACCGAGCTCGACGAGCTCGGACTCGAACTTGGCGTCGAGGAAGATCGCCTCGGAGGGGGCGACCAGGTCGCGCATCTGCTGCTTGAGGTCGTCGGCGGCGAGCTCGTCGGCGTCGCAGTTGAAGACGTAGATGAAGGGCTTGGCCGTCAGCAGCGACAGCTCGCGCAGCAGCGCGGTGTCGAGGTCGGTGTCGATGACGGGGGTGCCGGCCTCGAGGTGGGCCAGCGCCTCCTTGGCCGCCGCGACGACGGGGGCGAGGTCCTTGTTGCCCTTCGCCTCCTTCTCCAGGCGCGGGACAGCCTTCTCGACGGTCTGCAGGTCGGCCAGGATCAGCTCGGTCTGGATCGTCGAGATGTCGCTCTTCGGGTTCACCTCGCCGTCGACGTGGGTGACGTCCTCGTCGCGGAAGACCCGGGTGACCTGGCAGATCGCGGCCGACTCGCGGATGTGGGAGAGGAACTTGTTGCCCAGCCCCTCGCCCTCCGAGGCGCCGCGCACGATGCCGGCGATGTCGACGAACTCCACGGTCGCCGGCAGCTGCTTGGCCGAGCCGAAGACCTCGGCCAGCCGCGGCAGCCGGTCGTCGGGCACCCCGACCACGCCGACGTTCGGCTCGATCGTGGCGAACGGGTAGTTCGCGGCGAGGACGTCGTTCTTGGTCAGGGCGTTGAAGAGCGTCGACTTGCCCGCGTTGGGGAGACCGACGATGCCGATGGTGAGAGCCACGTGGGCTGACTCTAGGCGGGCCGGGGACCCACGGTCACATCTCCACCGTCTCGTTGTCGCCGCGGACCCGGTCGCCGGTGACCTTGGCCTTGACCAGGTTGGTCAGCTGGACGACCTTCGAGCCGCCGGGCGCGTCCCAGTACTCCGCCGACTCGGCGTCGACCTCGATCAGGATGTTCTCGGGGTTGTCGGGCCCGCCCTGCAGCCACGAGTCGGTGAACGCGCTCCACAGCTCCTCGAGCCGAGCCTCGTCGTCGACCACCGAGGCGGTGCCGGCGATCGAGACCCACGAGCCGCGCTCGCTGTAGGAGACGTTGACCCGCGGGTCGGCCTGCAGGGCCTGCACCTTGTCGGAGTGCAGCTCGGCGATGAAGTAGAGCGAGCCGTCGACGTCGGTGTCCTGGGTGGCCATCGGCTTGCTGAGCAGCTTGCCCGAGGGGTCGACGTAGGTGAGCATCGCGATCTTGGCGTCGTTGACCAGGTCGAGCACGCGCTGCTCGTCGGCGGTCAGCTGGTCGTTCGTCACGGGGTCCTCCGGGGTGCTCGGGTGCGCGGGGGGGGGGTTGCGCCGTCGAACGTACGTCGACCCCCGCGCCCGGAGGTCACCCCTGCAGCGCCCGGAACCGCTCGGCCAGCTCCTCGCCCAGCGCCCGCGACCCACGGGTCTCGTCGTCCATCTGCACGATGACGGTGGTGGCGCGCGCGACCGGCCGCCCGGCCTGGAAGAGCCCCTGCTGCATGGTCACCGAGGAGCGGCCCACCTTCTCGACACGGGTGCCGATGTCGATGGTGCCCGGCCAGGTGATCTCGCCGACCAGGTCCAGCTCGATGCGCACGATCACCCACGAGGCGCCCTCGTCGTTCATCGAGGCCCCGCCGGCCGGGTGCAGGAGCTCGACGCGCCCGGTCTCGAGCAGCGTCGAGAAGACCGCGTTGTTGACGTGACCCTGGCGGTCGGTGTCGCCGTAGCGCAGCTTGTCGTGGCTGCGGGCGGGGAAGTCCTCGAGGACGGGGTGCGCGGTGGTCTGCTCGGTCACGGCGCCCAGTCTGCCTGCGCGGGCGGCGGCGTACGCCGGGGGTGGTGCCGGTCATGTGGTGGTGTGGGTCACACTCGACACCTGCCCCCGCACCGGCCCGGAGCGGGGAGCCGGAACCACCTCGGGAGGAAGCCCATGACAGCGACCCGCTCCGAGCCCGCACGCCGGGCCGACGAACGCATCAGCGACGCAGGGGCCCGCGACGAGCCGGGCGGCTCCGAGCTCAGCACGCCGCTCGACCTGCTGCTCTCGGAGGCCGGACGCGGCCCGCTGCGCCGCTTCCTGCCCGGCATGTCGGGGGTGCGCCTCGCCGCCGGCCTCGCGCGGCGACCTGGGGCCGTCGTCGGCCGCGCCGCCGGCCTGGGTGCCGAGCTGGCCCGCGTCCAGGTCGGGCGCTCCGAGGTGGCCCCGCACCCCAAGGACCGCCGCTTCGCCGACGAGGCGTGGGCCAAGAACCCCTTCCTCAAGCGCACGCTGCAGAGCTACCTGGCGACCGGGCAGGCGCTGCGCGGGCTGGTCGCCGACGCGGGCCTCGGCTACGGCGACGAGCAGCGGATGGGCTTCATCGTCGACAACCTCGTGGAGGCCCTCTCCCCCACCAACAGCCCCGCGCTGAACCCCAGGGTCCTCAAGCGCACCATCGACACCGGCGGCGGCAACCTGCTGGCCGGCGGGCGCCGCTTCGTCAAGGACTACGCGACCGCGCCCCGAGTGCCCTCGATGGTCGAGCCCGACGCCTTCGCGGTCGGCGAGGACATCGCGGTCACCCCCGGCTCGGTGGTCCTGCGCACCGAGGTCTTCGAGCTCATCCAGTACACCCCGCAGACCACCAAGGTCCGCAGCGTGCCGCTGCTGATCGTGCCGCCGACGATCAACAAGTACTACGTCATCGACCTGGCCGAGCAGCGCAGCCTCGTCGAGCACCTGGTGCAGGCCGGCCAGCAGGTCTACTGCGTCTCCTGGCGCAACCCCGACGCCCGGCACGCCGACTGGGGCCTCGACACCTACGGCCAGGCGATCATCGAGGCGATGACCGCCGCCCAGGACATCGCCCGCCAGGAGCAGGTCGCGCTGCTGGGCATCTGCTCGGGCGGGATGATCGCCTCGATGGTGATGGCCCACCTGGCCGCCACCGGCGACCTCGACCGGGTCGCCGCCTTCAGCCTGGCCGTCACGGTGCTCGACCAGCACCAGGCCGGGCTGCCCAGCGCGCTGCTCTCCCACAAGGGCGCGGCCGCCTCGACGCGGGCCTCGCGCGAGAAGGGCTACCTCGACGGGCGGGCGCTGGCCGAGATCTTCGCCTGGCTGCGGCCCAACGACCTGATCTGGAACTACTGGGTCAACAACTACCTGATGGGCCACGCCCCCAAGGCCTTCGACATCCTCTACTGGAACGCCGACCCGGTGCGGATGACCGCGGCGATGCACCGCGACTTCATGGACCTCGCCGTGCGCAACGCACTCACCCAGCCCGGCGAGTCCACGATGCTCGGCTCGCCCGTCGACCTGGGCACCGTCGACGTCGACTCCTACGTCGTGGCCGGCATCGCCGACCACCTGTGCCAGTGGGAGTCCTGCTACCGCACCACCCAGATGTTGGGAGGGCAGTCGCGCTTCGTGCTCTCCACCAGCGGCCACATCGCCGCGATGGTCAACCCGCCCGGCAACGAGAAGGCCAGCTTCCAGACCGCCGAGACCAACCCGGCCGACCCCGCCGAGTGGCTCGCCGGGGCCACCAAGGTCCGGGGCAGCTGGTGGGAGGACTACGTCGAGTGGCTGGCCGCGCGCACGGGCCCGGAGCGCAACCGGCCCCGGCGCACGGGCTCGGCCGCCTACGAGCCGGTCTGCGAGGCGCCGGGCACCTATGTCCACGACCGCTGAGCCGCCCGTGAGCACCCCCCAGTCCGCACCCGAGTCCGCACCCGACAGGGTGCGCACCATCTCGGTCCGCGGCATCACCGCCAGGATCTCGGTGCGACCCGGCGTCGGGCCGTTCGTCAACGAGCCGCCGCTGCTGCTGTGCAACGGCATCGGTGTCTCCTTCGAGGTGCTGCAGCCCCTGGTCGACGCGCTCGACCCGCGCCGCGGCGTGGTGCGCTTCGACGTGCCCGGCGTGGGCGGCAGCGCACCGCCGCCGACGCCGTACCCGATCGCGGCGCTCGCCTCGTGGGTCGCCCGGCTGATGGCCGACCTGGGCCACCAGCGCTTCGACGTGCTCGGGCTGTCGTGGGGCGGCGGGCTGGCCCAGCAGCTGGCGGTGCAGTCGTGGCGGCGCGTACGCCGCGTGGTGCTGGTCGCGACCGGCACCGGCGTGTTGATGGTGCCGGCCCACCCCTCGGTGCTGCTGAAGATGTCGACGCCGCGGCGCCACCGCGACCCGGCGTACGCCGCCAGCATCGCCGCGGAGATCTACGGCGGCACGATGCGCACCGACCCCGAGAAGGGCGCGCGGCTGCTGCACTCGGTGACCCGCTCCGGTCCCCGGCGCGGCTACTACTACCAGCTCGGCGCGATGGCGGGCTGGTCGAGCCTGCCGTTCCTGCGGCTGCTGCGCCAGCCGACGCTGGTGATGGGCGGCGACGACGACCCGATCATCCCGGCCGCCAACCCGCGGCTGCAGGCCCGGCTGATCCCCCGCGCCCGGCTGCACCTCTACGAGGGCGGCCACCTCGACATCGTCACCGAGGCCGAGACCCTGGTGCCGGTCGTCGAGGAGTTCCTGCTCGCGCCCGACCACGACCTGTGACCCCCGTGACCCCTGATCCGCACCCTGTCGAAAGGCCCTGTCGATGAGCCACGAGCCCGAGGTCGCCGACCTCGACGACTCCCCCTTCTCCGACTTCCTCGGCTTCGAGCTGCTGCTCGAGGAGCAGGACCGCGAGCTGCTCAGCCGGGTCCGAGCCTTCATGACCCGCGAGGTCGAGCCGGTCATCAACGAGCACTGGACCCGCGGCGAGTTCCCGCACCAGCTGGTGCCCCAGATCGCCGAGCTCGGCATCGCCGGGCTGGCCTACGACGGCCCCGGCTGCCCGGGCCGCGGCGCGCTGGTCGACGGCATGGTCGCGATGGAGCTCAGCCGCACCGATCCCTCGATCGGCACCTTCATGGGCGTGCACGGCGGGCTGGCGATGGGCTCGATCCAGCTGTGCGGCTCGGAGGAGCAGCGCGAGCGGTGGCTGCCGGCGATGGCGCGGATGGAGCTGATCGGCGCCTTCGCGCTCACCGAGCCCGACGTCGGATCGGCGATCTCGATGGGGCTGGCCACCACGGCCCGCCGCGACGGCGACGGCTGGGTGCTCAACGGCGAGAAGAAGTGGATCGGCAACGCCTCCTTCGCCGACCTGGTCGTGGTCTGGGCCCGTGACGAGGACGACGGCGAGGTGAAGGGCTTCGTGGTCGAGAAGGGCACCGAGGGCATGGAGTTCGACGTCCAGCAGGACAAGATCGCCCTGCGCGTGGTGCAGAACGCCGAGATCCACCTGCGCGACGTGCACGTGCCCGAGACCAACCGGCTGCAGGGCGCCGACAGCTTCGCCAGCACCTCCGAGGTGCTGCGGGTGACCCGGATGGGGGTGGCCTGGCAGGCCGTTGGCTGCGCGCGCGGCGCCTACGAGCACGCGGTGCGCTACACCAAGGCCCGCGAGCAGTTCGGCCGCTCGATCGCCTCCTTCCAGCTGGTGCAGGACCTGCTGGTCAAGATGCTCTCCAACGTCACCGCCGGCACCGCCATGAACGTGCGCGCCTCGCAGCTGCAGGACGCCGGGCTGCTGCGCGACGAGCACGCGTCGCTGTGCAAGGTGCACAGCACCGTGCGGATGCGCGAGACCGTCGGCTGGGCGCGCGAGGTGCTGGGCGGCAACGGCATCCTGCTCGAGCACCACGTCGGCCGCTTCGTCGCCGACGCCGAGGCCATCTACTCCTACGAGGGCACCCGCGAGATCAACACCCTGATCGTGGGCCGCGCCATCACCGGCGAGAGCGCCTTCGTCTAGGCGGGTGGCCGCTCAGGCCTCCTCGCCAGACTCGCCCCGCACGAAGGCCGCGAAGCCGGGCACGGTGAAGCGCAGCATCCCGCGCGCGGCCACCTCGACGAGCCCCTTGTCGAGCAGGCTGCGGCGCGCGACGCTGATCTCGTTGGTGCCCACGCCCATCCGCTGCGCCACGTCGCCGCGGCGTACGGCGTCGTCGCCCAGCGCCGCCATCGCGGTGAGGAGCCGACGCTCCCCCGGCGCGGCCTTGGCCCAGCGCGCGCGGAACATCGTCTCGAGCTCGCGCTCGACGTCGGCGTGGGCGCCCTCGAGGTGCTCGAGGCCCAGGCGGCCGCCGGCCCGGGGCCGGGCCCGGCGCCACAGCGCGTCGCCGTAGAGCTGCAGGAAGTAGGGGTAGCCCTGGGCGAGGGTGACGACCGCCTCGAGGAGGTCGGGGGCCCACCCGACGTCGTGCTGCGCGGCAGGCACCACGAGCGCCTCGGCCGCGTCGGCGTCGTCGAGCCGCTCGAGGGTGCGGAAGCCGAAGCGCTCGCTGAAGGTCACCGCGGCGGTGAGCACGTCGGGGGCGTTGGGCAGGCCGGCGGCGAAGAGCACCGCCGGCGGCTCGGGCACGGCGTTCTGCAGCTCCTGCCAGGCGTAGGCCAGGGTGCGCAGGTCGGCGCGCGGAGCCGCTTGGATCTCGTCGACGAGCAGGCACAGCCCGGCCGAGCCCCGGCGGCGCGCCTCGAGGGCCGCGGTCGTGACCAGCTCGCCGAAGGCCGCCGAGGTGGCGCGCTGGCCCGGCCCGGGCGCGCCGCCGGGGCTGACGTCGACCTCGACACCGGCCTTGGCGGGCCCCACCCCCAGCTCGACGCTGAGCCGCTCGAGCCGCTCGCGCCACGGGGTGCGCCGCGCGACGTCGACGCCGATCCGGTCGAGCTCGGTGGCCAGGGCGTGCACCAGCGAGGTCACCAGCGACTCGTCGGTGCGCGCCGTCACCCAGGCCGTCACCATGCCCACCCCCGCTGCCGACTCGCGCACGGTCTTGAGCAGCGAGGTCTTGCCGACCCCGCGGGAGCCGATGTCGACGCGGATCCGCCCCTGGAAGCGGGCGTAGGTGGCCACCACGGCCAGGTCGGCCTCGGCCGACTCGACCTGCTCGCGTCGCCCGGCGAGGACGCTGGGGGCGGCGCCGGGGGTGTAGGGACTGGGCGGGAGCGTCATGATGATTCCTTATGGACCGGTGGTTCCATCAGGAACCATAACCGGGCCCGGCGACGCTGTCGGCACCGCTGCGGCGTACGTTGTCAGCGTGCGCCTGGCCACCTGGAACGTCAACTCCCTCCGCTCCCGCATCGACCGTGTCGAGGCCTTCCTGGCCCGCCACGACGTCGACGTCCTGGCCCTGCAGGAGACCAAGGCCCGGCTCGACCAGCTGCCCCTGATGGGCCTGCAGTCGGCCGGCTACGAGGTCGCCGCCGCCGGGGTGGACCAGTGGAACGGCGTGGCCGTCATCAGCCGGGTCGGCCTCGCCGACGTCGAGGTCGGCTTCCCCGACATGCCCGGGTGGGGCGACCCGGTCGCCGCCGAGGCGCGCGCGATCGGCGCCACCTGCGGCGGGGTGCGGGTGTGGAGCCTCTACGTGCCCAACGGCCGCAAGGTCGACGACCCGCACTACGCCTACAAGCTCGACTGGCTGGCCCGCCTGCGCGCGGCCGCCCGCGACTGGGCCGCGACCCCCACCGCGCTGGTCGGCGACTGGAACATCGCGCCGCGCGACGAGGACGTCTTCGACATCGCCCAGTTCAGGACCAGCACCCACGTGACCCCGCCCGAGCGGGCGGCCTTCCAGGGCTTCCTCGACGACGGGTACGCCGACCTGGCCCGCCCCTACACCCCCGAGCCCGACAGCTACACCTACTGGGACTACTACCGCCAGCGCTTCGAGCGCAACCGCGGCATGCGCATCGACTTCGTGCTCGGCTCGCCCGCCCTGGCCGCGCGCACCACCGGTGCCTTCGTCGACCGCGACGAGCGCGCCGGCAAGGGCGCCTCCGACCACGCGCCGGTGGTCGTCGACCTGACCGACTGAGGACTGTCGGCGCCCGGGTCCATGCTGGGCCCATGGACGTCTCGACGGTCGCCTCCCTGACCACCACCCTCCTGCTCGGCCTGGCCGTCGGCGCCGTGCTCGGGCTGCTCTGGGCGCGGCTGCGGCACGCCGAGGCCGCGGCCGCGAAGCCGTACGACGACCGCGTGGGCGCCGCGCTCGACCAGCGCGCCGCCGACCAGGCGGTGGTGCGCGAGGGGCTGGAGCGGCTGCAGGACCAGCTGCGCGACCTCGAGCACAGCCGCGTCTCGTGGCAGGGCCAGCTGCACCAGCAGGTCGCCGACATGCGCCACACCACCGACCTGCTCGGCCGGGAGACCCGGGCCCTGAGCACCGCGCTGCGCAAGCCGCAGGTGCGCGGGCAGTGGGGCGAGCTGCACCTGCGCCGCGCCGTCGAGCTGGCCGGCCTGGTCGACCGCTGCGACTTCCGCGAGCAGGTGCGCCTCGACGACGGCGCGCTGCGCCCCGACCTGGTCGTGCAGCTGGTCGGCGAGCGCCAGGTGGTCGTCGACTCCAAGGTGCCGCTCGACGCCTACCTCGACGCCACCGCCGCCGACGACGAGGAGACCCAGCGCGCCCACCTGGCCCGCCACGCCCGGCAGGTGCGCACCCACGTCGAGCAGCTCGGCGCCAAGTCCTACTGGCGCTCGCTGGAGCAGACCCCCGAGTTCGTGGTGCTCTTCGTGCCGGCCGAGTCGTTCCTGGCCGCCGCTCTCGAGGCCGACCCGGGCCTGATCGAGCACGCCGCGACCCGCCAGGTGGTGCTGGCCTCGCCGACCACCCTGATCGCGCTGCTGCGCACCGTGGCCCAGGGCTGGCAGCACGAGGCGCTGGCCGAGCAGACCCGCGAGATCCACCGGCTGGGCCGCGACCTGCACGGACGCCTGGGCACCCTCGGCAGCCACGTCGATGCCGTCGGGCGCTCCCTCAACGCCGCGGTCGGGCACTACAACAGAGCGGTCGCCTCGCTGGAGTCGCGGGTGCTGGTCTCGGCGCGCCGCTTCACCGACCTGGCGGTCACCGACGAGGAGCTCGGCTCCCCGCGCACCGTCGAGCTGCGCGCGGTCGACCGGCGCGGCGCGCACGACGATCCCGACGAGCGCCCTAGCGTGGCGCTGTAGGCCCCCGGGCCGCCCACACCCGAGCGGAGGTGCGACAGCGATGAGCAGCCCTGGTCGCGCGCCCACGCTGTGGGAGGAGGGCACCACGCCCGGTCGTCAGGTGGTGGCGCTCGGGCTCGCGCTCACCCTGACCGCGGTGGCCCTCGACCTGCTGGTCTCCCCCGGCCTCGGCTGGGTCTTCGGCGTGGCGTTCGTGCTGGTCTGCGTCGGCTGCGCGCTGCTGGTGCGACCGCGCGACTTCTTCACCGTCGGCGTGCTGCCGCCGCCGCTGATGCTGGCCGCCCTGGTGCTGCTCGGCGCGGTCACCCCCGGGGCGATCGCCCGCGAGCAGGACGGCGCGGTGCAGGCGGTCTTCTCCGGGTTGGCCGACCACGCACTGGCGCTGGTGCTGGGCTACGCGCTGGCGCTGGCGGTGCTGGTGGTGCGCGACCGGTTCGCCCGCGCCCACGGGCGCGGCGCGGCCATCGCCTGGCCTACTCGAAGCGCGACGCGTCGCCCGAGCCGTGGCGCAGCACCTCGGGCTCCGGGCCCGACCAGTCCACGACCGTCGTAGGCTCCGAGGTCGTCTCGCCGGCCTCGATCACGATGTCGACCTGGTGCTCGAGCTCCTCCTTGATGTCCCAGCCCATCGTGCGGACCTCGCTCTCGCCGGGCAGGATCAGCGAGCTCGACAGCAGCGGCTCGCCGAGCTCCTCGAGCAGCGCCGTGACCACCACGTGGTCGGGGATCCGCACCCCCACGGTCTTCTTCTTGGGGTGCAGCAGCCGCCGCGGCACCTCCGGGGTGCCGGGCAGGATGAAGGTGTAGGGCCCCGGCGTCGCCGAGCGGATCGCGCGGAACGCCGAGTTGTCGACGTGCACCAGCTGGCCGAGCTGCGAGAAGTCGCGGCAGACCAGCGTGAAGTGGTGCTTGTCGTCGAGACCGCGGATCTTGAGGATGCGGTCGCGGCCGTCGCGGTTGCCGATCCGGCAGCCGAGCGCGTAGCCCGAGTCGGTCGGGTAGGCGATCAGCGCGTCGTCGCGCAGCGCCTCGACGACCTGCGAGACGAGTCGCGGCTGCGGGTCGACGGGGTGCAGGTCGACGTACCTGGCCATCTGCTGCGCCCGCCTCAGCCGCGGGCCGCGGCCTGGGCGGCCTTCATGTCGCGGCGCAGCTCCTTGGGCAGCGAGAAGATCAGCGACTCCTCGGCGCTGTGCACCGC
Source organism: Nocardioides salarius (assembly GCF_016907435.1). NCBI lineage: Bacteria > Bacillati > Actinomycetota > Actinomycetes > Propionibacteriales > Nocardioidaceae > Nocardioides > Nocardioides salarius. Next base: position 1,180,573 of record NZ_JAFBBZ010000001.1, read on the forward strand.
CTTGGCGTCGGGGTAGCCGCGCTCGGCCAGGTAGTCCAGCACGCCCTCGACCAGCGCCTCGGGCACGCTCGCGCCCGAGGTGACGCTGACGGTGCGCACGCCCTCGAGCCAGACCTCGTCGATCTCGCTGGCGTCGTCGACGCGGTACGACGCCTTGGCGCCGGCCTCGAGCGCCACCTCGACCAGGCGCACGGAGTTGGAGGAGTTGCCCGAGCCGACCACGATCAGCAGGTCGCAGCCCTGGGCGATCTCCTTGACCGCCAGCTGGCGGTTCTGGGTGGCGTAGCAGATGTCGTCGCTCGGCGGGTCGAGCAGCTCGGGGAAGCGCTCGCGGATGGCGGCGACCGTCTCCAGGGTCTCGTCGACCGACAGCGTGGTCTGCGAGAGCCAGGCGACCCGGCTGGGGTCGCGCACCTCGATGCCCGCCACGTCGGCGGGGCTCTGCACGAGCTGGATGTGCTCGGGGGCCTCGCCGGCGGTGCCCTCGACCTCCTCGTGCCCCTCGTGGCCGATCAGCAGGATGTCGTAGTCGTCGGAGGCGAAGCGCTTGGCCTCGTGGTGGACCTTGGTGACCAGCGGGCAGGTCGCGTCGATCGTCTTCAGCTCGCGCTCGGCGGCCTGGCGGTGCACCTCGGGGCTCACGCCGTGGGCGGAGAAGACGACGGTGGCGCCCGCCGGCACCTCGGCGATCTCCTCCACGAAGATCGCGCCGCGCGCCTCCAGGTCGGCCACCACGTGCTTGTTGTGCACGATCTGCTTGCGCACGTAGACGGGGGCGCCGTAGAGGTCCAGGGCCTGCTCGACGGTGACGACCGCACGGTCGACGCCGGCGCAGTAGCCGCGTGGGGCCGCCAGCAGCACGGCCTTCTCGGCCTCGTCGGGGCTCAGGACGGGAGGCATGCCCATGCTCACGCCCGTGCTGGTCGCTGCGTCGGTGCTCATGTGCTCCATCGTAGGCGTGTCGGCGTGATGGCCTAACCTCGCGGCCATGGCCCTCGAGACCTCCGCCGCCGCACCCGCCCCGGTGCGCCAGATCGCCACGGCGATCGCGGGCTGGGTCGACCGGCTCGGCGCGGTCTGGGTGGAGGGTCAGCTGGCCCAGGTCAACCGCCGCCCGGGCATGGCCACGGTCTTCATGACCCTGCGCGACACCGTCGCCGACGTGTCGGTGCCGCTGACCGCGCCGCGCACCCTCGTCGACTCCCTCAACCCGCCGCTGGTCGAGGGCGCCAGCGTCGTGGTGCACGCCAAGCCGTCGTACTACGCCAACCGCGGCAGCATGTCGCTGCAGGTGCGCGAGATCCGCATGGTCGGGCTCGGCGAGCTGCTCGCCCAGCTCGAGCGGCGCCGCCAGCTGCTGGCCGCCGAGGGGCTCTTCGACCCGGCCCGCAAGCGGCGGCTGCCGTTCCTGCCCGGCCGGGTCGGGCTGGTCACCGCCCCCAACAGCGCCGCCGAGCGCGACGTGCTCGAGAACGCGCGCCGGCGCTGGCCGGCCGTCGAGTTCGAGGTGGTGCACGCCACCATGCAGGGCACCCGCTGCGCCGGCGAGGTGATGGCCGCCCTCGAGCGCCTCGACCGCCACGGCGACGTCGACGTCGTCGTGGTCGCCCGCGGCGGCGGCTCGGTCGAGGACCTGCTGCCGTTCTCCGACGAGGCGCTGGTGCGCACCGTGCACCGGATGAGCACCCCGGTGGTCTCCGCCATCGGCCACGAGCAGGACGCCCCGCTGCTCGACCTGGTCGCCGACGTGCGCGCCTCCACCCCCACCGACGCCGCCAAGCTGGTCGTGCCCGACGTCGCCGAGGAGCTCCAGGGCGTCGCCGGGGCCCGCGACCGGCTGCGCTCGCTGGTCGCCGCGCAGGTGGCCCGCGAGCAGGCCGGCCTCGACGCGCTGCGCTCGCGCCCCGCCCTCGCCGACCCCCGCTCGCTGGTCGACGGCCGCGCCGAGGAGCTGGTGGCCCTGCGCGAGCGCGCCCGCCGCTCGCTCTCCCACCGCCTCGACCGGGCCGCCGACGAGATCGACCACCAGCGCGCCCGGGCCCGGGCCCTGTCGCCGCTGGCGACGCTGCGCCGCGGCTACGCCGTGCTCCAGGGCCCCGACGGCCACGTCGTCACCTCGGTCGACGGCGTCGCCCCCGGCGCCGAGGTCAGCGTGCGGGTCGCCGACGGCCGCGTGCACGCCACCACCACCCGGCTCGAGCCGCTGCTCGAGCACCCCGCCTCCACCTCCCCCACCGCAGAGGACGAGCCCGATGGCTGAGCCCACCACCGACCCCGCCGGCACGACCGACCCCGAGGCACCGTCGTACGAAGCGGCGCGCGAGGAGCTCGTCGACGTCGTACGACGCCTCGAGGCCGGCGGCACCACGCTCGAGGAGTCGCTGGCGCTCTGGGAGCGCGGCGAGCAGCTCGCCGGCGCCTGCCAGCGCTGGCTCGACGGCGCCCGCGCCCGCCTCGACGAGGTCCTCGACGCCGACGACTGACCCGCGCACACTCCCCGCCGCAGGTCCGGGCCGGGTCAGCGCGACATTCAGGACGGGTCAGCGCGGGATTTGGGACGGGTCAGCGCAGGGGGGCGGTGGTGAGGGAGGCCAGGAGGTCCTGGAGCACCTCGGGGTCGGCGGAGCCGTAGACCATCACCGTGCGGGTCACGTCCTCGCCGACCCCGTCGGCGGCGGTCGCGTCGTCGCCGGCGACCGGGGCGAGGTCGATCTCGGCGACGTACGCCGTGTCGCCGCCGTCGTCGGTGAAGGTGCGCCACTCGGTGGTCACCTCCGCCGCCTCGAGGACCAGCGGGTCGCCCTCGACCGCCGCCTGGTCGACGAAGGACGTGACGAGCTCGTCGACCTCGGCACCGGTGTCGATGACGCCGGCGAAGTCCTCGTCGTCGGTGAGCAGCGCCAGCGAGAAGGTGGGCGGGAGGCCGGGCTCGTAGTCGAGGTTGTTGACGACCCAGCCCTCGGGCAGCTGCTCGGGGTAGACGAGCTCGCCGCCCTCGCCCTGCACGGCCCGGACCACCTCGACGTAGTCGGTGTCGGGCGGGGTGTACTCGGTCTCGGTGCGGAAGAGACCGCGGAAGACCACGAAGCCGATGACCGCCACGAAGAGGATCAGCATCGCGCCGATCAACCCACTGGTCGATCGGGTGTAGCGGCCCGGACGGCCCGTCTCGCTCATGGCCCGATTGTCCCGTGCCACCCCAGCCCGCGCCGCTCCGGGGCACCGCCGACCCAGGCAGCGCACGCAGATGCGGGCAGACGAACCCGATACACCCGCAGGTGCGGCATACTCGCAGCGTGAGCACCTACCGGATCGCGGAAGCAGCCGACCTGCTCGGGGTCAGCGACGACACCGTGCGCCGCTGGGTCGAGGCCGGCCGGGTGCGCGCCGAGCACGGCGAGGGCCGCACCACCATCGCCGGCCCCGACCTCGCGGCCCTGGCCGAGTCGCTGGCCGACGCCCCCGACGCCGCACGCGCCTCGGCGGTCAGCGCCCGCAACCGGCTGGTCGGCATCGTCACCCGGGTCCGCAAGGACACCGTGATGGCCCAGGTCGACATGGTCTGCGGGCCCTACCGGATGGTCTCGCTGATGTCGGCCGAGGCCGCCGACGACCTCGCCCTGGCCCCCGGCTCCCGGGTCGTGGCGTCGGTGAAGTCCACCAACGTCGTCGTGGAGCTCCCGTGAGGGCCCGCGCCGCCGCCGCGACCGCCCTGCTGGCCGCCCTCGCGGCCACGGCCTGCAGCCCCGGCGGCAGCGACCGGGACGACACAGCCGACACGAGCGAACCGGGGCCCGAGCAGCGCCTGACCGTGCTGGCCGCCGCCTCGCTCACCGAGACCTTCACCGAGCTGGCCCGCGAGCTCGAGGCCGAGCAGCCCGGCGTCGAGGTCACGCTGGCCTTCGACTCGTCCGCGACCCTGGCCCAGCAGGCCCTGGAGGGGGCGCCCGCCGACCTGCTGGCCACCGCCGACACCCGCACCATCGAGTCGGCCGCCGACGCGCTCGCCGCGGCCCCCGAGGTCTTCGCGACCAACACGCTGGTGCTGGTCGTGCCGGCCGGCAACCCGGCCGGCATCGAGTCGCTCGACGACCTCGCCGGCGCCACCTTCGTCACCTGCGTCGAGACCGCCCCCTGCGGCGCCTCCTGGGCCGCCCTCGCCGACGAGCAGGACGTCGAGGCCGAGCCGGCCAGCCTCGAGGTCGACGTCAAGGCGGTGCTGGCCCGCGTGGTCGCCGACGAGGTCGACGCCGGCGTCGTCTACGCCACCGACGCGGTCGCGGCCGGCGGCGCGGTGGAGACCCTCGACCTGCCGGGCGCCGAGCAGCAGGTGACGTCGTACGCGCTGGGACTGCTCGCGCAGAGCAGCCAGCCGGGCCTCGCCCAGGACTTCGCCGACCTGGTGCTCGGCGAGACCGGGCAGCGCGTGCTCACCGATGCCGGGTTCGGCCCCCCGTGACGCTCACCGCCCCGGCGCCGCGCGCCGGCGAGACCGCCCACCACCTCGGCCGCCCGCCCCTGGTGCTGATCGCCCCCGCGGTGCTGGCCGCGGTGCTGCTGGTGCTGCCGCTGGTGACGCTGGTGCTCGACACGCCCTGGGGATCGTTCTGGTCCGAGCTGCGCTCCGAGCCCGTACGCCGGGCGCTCGGCCTCTCCGCGCTCACCTCGCTGCTCACGGTGCTGGTCTGCGTGGTGCTGGGCACCCCGCTGGCCTGGCTGCTGGCGCGGGTGGAGTTCCGGGGCCGGGGCCTGCTGCGCGCCGCGGTGGCGGTGCCGCTGGTGCTGCCGCCGGTGGTGGCCGGCGTCGCGCTGGTCACCGCCCTGGGCCGCAACGGCCTGGTCGGCTCGCTGCTGCGCGAGACCACCGGCCTGACCGTGCCGTTCACCACCACCGCGGTCGTGGTGGCCCACGTCTTCGTCTCGATGCCGTTCTACGTGCTCAGCGTCGAGGGCGCGCTGCGCACCGCCGGCGAGCGCTACGACGTCGTCGCCGCCACCCTCGGCGCCACCCGCTGGACCACCTTCCGGCGGGTCACCCTGCCGCTGGCGCTGCCCGGGCTGGTCGCGGGCGCGGTGCTGGCGTGGGCGCGCAGCCTGGGCGAGTTCGGCGCGACGATCACCTTCGCCGGCAACTTCCCGGGCACCACCCAGACGATGCCGTCGCTGATCTACACGACCCTGCAGGCCGACCCCGCCGCCGCGCGCACCCTGAGCATGATCCTGCTGGTGGTCTCGGTCGGCGTGCTCGCCGGCCTGCGGCACCGCTGGCTGAGGCCCCTGTGACCGGCCAGCAGACCGGCCCGCACACGGGCCTGCACGCCGACGTCACCGTCGAGGGCCGGCTGCACGCGAGCCTGCACGCCGGGCCGGGCCGGGTCGTGGCCGTCATCGGTCCCAACGGCGCCGGCAAGTCGACCCTGCTGGGAGCCCTGGCCGGCACCGTGCGCGCCACCGGCCGCGTCGAGGTCGCCGGCCGAGACTGGAGCGACCTCCCGGTGCGCGAGCGCCGCCTCGGCGTGGTCTTCCAGGACCGCTCGCTGCTCCCCCACCTGCGCGCCCGCGACGACGTCGCCTTCGGGCTGCGGGCCCGCGGCGTGCCGCGCCGCGAGGCCGACCGGCGTGCCCTGGGCTGGCTCGAGCGGCTCGGCGTCGGCGAGCTGGCCGACCGGCGCCCCGCCCAGCTCTCCGGGGGCCAGGCCCAACGGGTCGCGATCGCCCGCGCCCTGGCCGGCGAGCCCGACCTGCTGCTGCTCGACGAGCCCTTCGCCGGTCTCGACGTCGGGGTCGCCACCGGGCTGCGCATCGAGCTGGCCCGCCACCTCGCGGCGTACGCCGGCATCGCGCTGCTGGTCACCCACGACGCCCTCGACGCGCTCACCCTGGCCGACGAGGTGCTGGTCCTCGACGAGGGCCGGGTCGTGCAGACCGGCACGCCCCGCGAGGTCGCGGCCCGCCCCCGCAGCGAGCACGTGGCCCGGCTGGTCGGGCTCAACGTGGTCCGCGAGGGCGACGAGCTGCGCTCCTTCGCCCCGAGCGCCGTCGCCGTCTCCCCCCGCGCGCGCAGCGGGCACGACGCGCCGGCCACCTCGGCCCGGCACCGCTGGGCGGGCCGGGTGGCGGCGGTCGCCCCGCACGGCGACGCCGTGCGCCTGCTGGTCAGCACCGAGGAGGGCCCCGAGCTGATCGCCGACGTCACCCCGGCCTCCGCCGTGGAGCTGGGGCTCGAGCCCGGCGCCGAGGTGTGGTTGAGCGTCAAGGCGACGGCCGTGCAGACCGATAGCATGCGCCCATGACCTCGATCTCACCGCTCGACAGCCCCTCCTCGACCCCCGACCGCAACCTCGCGCTCGAGCTGGTGCGGGTGACCGAGGCGGCCGCGATGGCAGCCGGGCGCTGGGTGGGCCGCGGCGACAAGAACGGCGCCGACGGCGTGGCCGTCAACGCCATGCGGGTGCTGATCTCGACCATCGGGATGAACGGCACCGTGGTGATCGGCGAGGGCGAGAAGGACAACGCCCCGATGCTCTACAACGGCGAGCAGGTCGGCGACGGCACCGGCCCCGAGTGCGACGTCGCGGTCGACCCGATCGACGGCACCACCCTGACCGCCAAGGGCATGACCAACGCCGTCTCGGTGCTCGCGGTCTCGCCGCGCGGCTCGATGTACGACCCGTCCGCGGTCTTCTACATGGAGAAGCTGGTCACCGGGCCCGAGGCCGCCGACGTCGTCGACATCGAGGCCCCCGTGGCCGACAACATCGCCGCGGTCGCCAAGGCCAAGGGCAAGCGCGCCGAGGACGTCACCGTCGTGCTCCTCGACCGGCCCCGCCACGAGAACCTCGTGGCCCAGATCCGCGCCACCGGCGCGATGATCAAGTTCATCAGCGACGGCGACGTGGCCGGCGCGATCATGGCCGCGCGCCCCGAGACCGGCATCGACCTGCTGCTGGGCATCGGCGGCACCCCCGAGGGCATCATCACCGCCTGCGCCATGAAGTGCATGGGCGGCACCATCCAGGGCAAGCTCTGGCCCCAGGGCGCCGACGAGACCCGCAAGGCCATCGACGCGGGCCTCGACCTGGGCCAGGTGCTGACCACCGACGACCTGGTCACCGGCGACGACTGCTTCTTCGTGGCCACCGGCATCACCGACGGCGAGCTGCTGCGCGGCGTGCGCTACAGCGCCGGCGGGGTCACCACGCACTCGCTGGTGATGCGCTCGCGCTCGGGCACGATCCGCCAGATCCACTCCGAGCACCAGCTGCACAAGCTGCGCGCCTACTCCGCGGTCGACTTCGACCGCTGAGACCCGGGGGTCAGGCGGTCGCCACCCAGCTCTGCGCCTCCTCGCGCGCGGCGCGGTGGCGCACCAGCGCCTCGCTGACGGCGCCGACGACGCTGGGGTCGACGGCCATGCCGACGTGGGAGGTGCGCACCTCGACCTGGGCGGTGGCCTCGGGGTCGATGCAGGCCCGCCAGTCGACGATGCCGTCACGGCGCGAGTAGATCGCGGTGAACTCCACGCCCTCGGGCAGCGGGGCGCGGCTCTCCTCGAAGCTCTGGCGCGCGCAGGGCCCGCCGACGCAGTCGCTGGTCATGGTGCGCGGCACGCCCAGCCTGCTCAGCGCGATCACCCCGCCCAGGCTCGCGGTCAGCGCGCGGTGGTGGGCGGCCGGCGCCATCATCGGGCTGCCCATGGTCACGATGCCCGAGACCAGGTCGGGGCGGCGCACCGCGATCCCGCGGGCCAGCATGCCGCCCAGGCTGTGCCCGACCAGCTGCACCCGCGAGCCGCGCTTGGCCGCGATCACCTCGAGCCGCTGCTCGATCAGCTCCGCGGCGTCGACCGTGCACCCGACGTTGGCCAGGAAGTGCGAGCGGTAGGTGCGCATCCCCTGCCCCCGCAGGGCACCGGCCATCAGCCGCAGCGTCAGGTCGCCGGCCAGGAAGCCCGGCACCAGCAGCACCGGGTCGAGGTCGCGCTGCTGCGGGCCCGCGACGTACGGCGTGCGGCGGCGCTCGCGCAGGCCGCCGACGGCGGCCGTGGCCCAGCGCCGGGCCTCGCCCGCCACGCGGGCCTCGTTGAGCACGGCGACCACCGGCGGGCGGCGGTAGCCCTCCGGGAGGAGGAAGGAGGCGAGCGGCGACTCGTTCATCGTTCAACGGTAGCGTGACGTAGGCCACCCTGTGAGGTGTGACACCCAATTGTGACCGGAGGTCCGGTCGGTCTGCCCGGTGCGGTGTACTTGACACATGTCTGCCCGCACCCCGGTGACCGTGTCCGAGCAGCTGCGCGCCCCCGTGGGGCCGCAGGTGGAGCTGTGCTACCAGACCTTCGGCGAGCCCGACGCCGACCCGCTGGTCCTGGTGATGGGCCTCGGCGCCCCGCTGACCTGGTGGGACGACGACCTGTGCACCCGCCTGGCCCGGCGCGGCTTCTACGTCGTGCGCTTCGACAACCGCGACGCCGGGCGCTCGAGCCGGATGACGGGCCGGGTCACCCGGGCCACCCTGCTGCGCGCCTTCGCCGGCCTGCCCACGCGGGCGCCGTACACGCTGGGCGACATGGCCGGCGACGTCGTCGGCCTGCTCGACCACCTGGGCCTGGAGTCGGCGCACGTGGCCGGGGTGTCGATGGGCGGGATGATCGTGCAGACCCTGGCCGTCGAGCACCCCGACCGGGTCCGCTCGCTGACCTCGATCATGTCGACGACCGGGCGACGCACCGTGGGCTGGCAGCACCCCGCCCTGCTGCCGATGCTGATCGGCAGCGGCGCCCAGGGCAAGGAGGCCTACATCAAGCAGAGCGCCCGCCTGTGGCGCCTGATCGGCTCCCCCGGCTACCCGCTGAGCCCCGAGGAGAACCGGCAGCGGGCCGCCGACACCTACGACCACGGCGTCAGCGCCGGCGGCACCCTGCGCCAGATGGTGGCCATCCTGACCCAGCCCGACCGCGGGCCGCGCCTGGCCGCGCTCGACCTGCCCGCCCTGGTGGTGCACGGCCTGGCCGACAAGATGGTGCACCCCTCCGGCGGTCGCGCCACCGCGCGGGCGCTGCGCGGCAGCGAGCTGCTGCTGGTCGACGGCATGGGCCACGACCTGCCCACGGCGCTGCACGAGAGCCTGGCCGCGGCGATCCGGCGCACCGCCGACCGCGCCTGAGCGCTCTTCTCCCCCCTCACCCCCTGGCCCCAAGGGGGTGTGGCGCCGCGCTTTACCCAGCGACTAGACCGGTGGGCCCACACCCGCCCACGGGAGGTCGCATGCCGCAGGAGAGCCCACCCACGTCGTCGCCGCGACGCCGAGCGCCCGGCGTACGCCGCCGGCGCGGCCTGGCGACGCTCGCCGCCCTGGCCCTGTCGACCGGCCTGCTGGCCGCCTGCGGCTCGGAGGGCAAGCCGACCCTGACCTGGTACCTCAACCCCGACGGCCAGGCGACCTTCGAGGCCTTCGCAGAGCAGTGCAGCACCGACGAGTACGACATCCAGACCCGGCTGCTGCCCACGAGCGCCACCGACCAGCGCGTCCAGCTGGCGCGGCGGCTGGCGGCCGAGGACGGCCAGACCGACCTGATGAACCTCGACCCGGTCTTCGTGCCCGAGTTCGCCAACGCCGGCTGGCTGCTCGAGCTGCCCGACGACACGGTCACCGACGACACCCTCGAGGGCATCGCCGAGACCGTGCGCTGGGAGGACGAGATCTTCGCCGCGCCGCTGTGGGCCAACACCCAGGTGCTCTGGTACCGCAAGTCGCTGGCCCGGGAGGCGGGGCTCGACATGAGCCAGCCGGTCACCTGGGAGCAGGTCATCGACGCCGCCGACTCCGTCGAGGGCGCCACGGTGGGCGTGCAGGGCAACAAGTACGAGGCCTACGTCGTGTGGATCAACGCGATGATCGAGGGCGCCGGCGGCACCATCATCGAGAACCCCGAGGCCGGCGTCGACGCCGAGGTTATGCTCGACACCGACGCGGCTCGCCAGGCCGCACGGATCATCGAGACCCTCGCCGACTCCTCCGCCGCCCAGGGCGACCTGTCGGTCTCCAACGAGGGCACCGCGCTGGCCTACATGTACGGCGACGGGCCGGGCTCGTTCATGACGAACTGGACCTTCGTCTACAAGAACTTCGAGCCGGGCGACGCCAACGACTACACCCAGGAGCAGTTCGACGACCTGGGCTGGACGCGCTACCCGCGCAGCGTCGAGGACCAGGAGTCCGCTCCCCCGGTGGGCGGCATCGACATCGGGGTCGGCGCCTTCAGCCAGCACCCTGACTTCGCGAGGCAGGCCGCGGCCTGCATCACCTCGGTGGAGAACCAGGTCGAGCTGGCCGTCACCGACGGGCTGATGCCCGCGACCCAGTCGGCGTACGACGCCCCCGAGCTGGCCGAGGCCTACCCGCCCGACCTGCTCGAGCTGTTCCGCACCAGCGTCGACGAGGGCGGCCCCCGCCCCAAGAGCGCCTTCTACGCCACCATCTCCAGCGCGATCCAGGCGCGGTGGCACGCCCCCAGCGACGTCGACCCCGAGACCACCCCCGAGAGGTCGCAGGAGTTCCTGCAGGCCGTGCTGGAAGGGAAGGCCCTGCTGTGACCTCCGCGACCGTCGCCACGCCGGCCACCGACGCCGGCAAGGGCCCCAAGTCCGCCCCGCCCCGGGTCAGCGACCGGGCCCGCCACGAGAACCGGCTGGGCCAGCGGCTGGTGGCCCCGGCGATCGTGGTGATGCTCGTCGTCACCGCGTTCCCGATCCTGCGCGCGCTCTACCTCTCGCTCTACAACTACTCGCTCACCGCCCCCGAGGACCGCGAGTTCATCGGGATCTCCAACTACGTCACCGCGCTGAGCGACACCCTGTTCTGGCGCGACATCGGCGTGACCGTGCTCTACATGGTCGTGACCGTCGCGATCGAGCTGGTGATCGGCTTCGTCTTCGCCCTGGTCATGCACCGGGTGGTCTTCGCCCGCGGGCTGATCCGCACCTCGATCCTGATCCCCTACGGCATCATCACCGTCGTCTCGGGCTTCGCCTGGCAGTTCGCCTTCACCTACCAGAACGGCTTCGTCAACGGCTGGCTGCCGTTCATCGAGGACAACTTCAACTGGTTCGGCGACCCGGTGCCGGCGGTGATCGCGATCATGGTCTCGGAGATCTGGAAGACCACCCCGTTCATGTCGCTGCTGCTGCTCGCGGGCCTGGCGCAGGTCTCCGAGGACATGGTCGAGGCCGCCAAGGTCGACGGCGCCACCTGGTGGCAACGGCTGTGGAAGGTGGTCCTGCCCAACATGAAGGCCGCCATCATGGTCGCGGTGCTCTTCCGGGCCCTCGACGCCTACCGGATCTTCGACAACATCTTCGTGATGACCGCCGGCGCCCAGGGCACCGAGTCGATCTCGTTCCTGACCTACCGCCAGAGCATCGAGCAGTTCCAGCTCGGCATGGGCTCGGCGCTGGCGGTCCTGCTGTTCCTGTCCGTGCTGCTGGTGGCCTTCCTCATCGTCAAGATGTTCAAGGTCGACCTCGCCCAGGCCCGAGGGGAGTGATCGCGATGAGGAAGATCGGACTGGTGGTCGGCGTCGCAGCCGTGCTGGTGTGGTGCCTGCTGCCCGTGGTGTGGATCGTCTCGCTGTCGTTCAAGAGCCAGGCCGCCGTCTCCGGCGGCACCGACCCCGGGTTCCTGCCGCTGGACTCCTTCACCGGCTGGGACAACTACTCGACGGTCCTGGCCGACGACCAGTTCCGTCGCGCCATCATCAACTCCATCGGCATCAGCCTGATCGCGACGCTGCTCTCGGTCATCATCGCGACCCTGGCGGCGTACGCCATCGCGCGCCTGGAGTTCAAGGGCAAGAAGCTGGTGCTGACCACGGCGCTGGCGATCGCGATGTTCCCGGTCGTCTCGCTGGTCAGCCCGCTCTTCGACCTGTGGCGCACCATCGGTCTCTACGACACCTGGCCGGGACTGATCCTGCCCTACATGTCGTTCACGCTGCCGCTGGCGATCTGGACCCTCTCGGCGTTCTTCCGCGAGATCCCCTGGGAGATGGAGCAGGCCGCCCAGGTCGACGGCGCGACCTCCTGGCAGGCGTTCCGCAAGGTGATCGTGCCGCTGGCCGCCCCCGGCGTCTTCACCGCCGCGATCCTGACCTTCTTCTTCGCCTGGAACGACTTCGTCTTCGGCATCACCCTCACCTCCACCGAGAACGCGCGCCCGATCCCCGCGGCGCTGTCGTTCTTCGTGGGTCCCGACCCGTTCCAGCGACCCGCCGGCCTGCTGGCCGCCGCGGCCGTGGTGGCCACGATCCCGATCGTGCTCATCGTGCTCGTCTTCCAACGCAAGATCGTCGCCGGTCTGACCTCCGGCGCCGTCAAGGGCTGAGTCAGACACAGAAAGGCAGGTCCGATGGCCGCCATCACGCTCAAGAACATCGTCAAGAAGTACGGGGACGGCTTCGCCGCCGTCAACGACGTCTCCATCGACATCGCCGACGGCGAGTTCGTCATCCTGGTCGGCCCCTCGGGCTGCGGGAAGTCGACGCTGCTGCGGATGATCGTGGGCCTCGAGGACATCACCTCCGGGGACATGCTGATCGGGGACCGCAAGGTCAACGACCTGGCTCCGCGCGAGCGGAACCTGGCGATGGTCTTCCAGAACTACGCGCTCTACCCGCACCTGTCGGTCTACGAGAACATCGCCTTCCCGCTGCGGCTGGCCGGCGCCTCCGACCAGGAGGTCGACGACAAGGTCCGCCAGGCCTCGAAGACGCTCGAGCTCGACGAGCACCTCGAGCGCAAGCCCGGCAACCTCTCCGGCGGCCAGCGCCAGCGGGTCGCGATGGGGCGCGCGATCGTCCGCGAGGCCGACGCGTTCCTCTTCGACGAGCCGCTGTCGAACCTCGACGCCAAGCTCCGCGGGCAGATGCGCACCGAGATCGCCCGGCTGCAGAAGCGCCTGGGCATCACCACCGTCTACGTCACCCACGACCAGACCGAGGCGATGACCCTCGGCGACCGGGTGGCGGTGCTCAAGCGCGGCTACCTGCAGCAGCTGGCCACGCCGCGCGAGCTCTACGAGAACCCCGGCAACCTCTTCGTCGCCGGCTTCATCGGCTCCCCGCCGATGAACTTCCTGCCCGCCGAGGTCGAGGGCACCACGGTGACGCTCCCCTTCGGGACCGTGAAGATCCCCGAGGAGAAGGCCGAGCGGGCCCAGGGCAAGGGCGTGCTGATGGCCGGCATCCGCCCGGAGTTCTTCGAGGACGCCCAGATCGCCGACAAGGTCGGCTCCGACTCCACCTTCACCGCCGACATCGACTTCGTGGAGTGGCTGGGCAACGAGACCTACGCCTACATCCCCTTCGAGGCACCCCCGGAGGTGGAGGCCAAGATGCGCGAGCTCGAGGCCGACCTCGAGGGCGAGGGGCTGCGCACCCAGCTGGTCGTCTCCCTCGACGGCTCGAGCCGGATCAAGGAGGGCGACAAGGCCGAGATCTTCGTCGACGCCACCAAGATGCACCTCTTCGACCCCGCCACCGGCGAGAACCTCACCGTCGACCGCGAGCACGCCGGCGAGATCCCCGACCACGCCCTGGTCACCGCCGGCTGATCCCCACGCCCACGCACGAGCCGGCGCCACTTCCGCAAGGAAGTGGCGCCGGCTCGGCGTGAGGCGGGGGTGCGGCTCAGTCGCTGAGGCGCGCTCCCGACTTCGTGTCGAAGACGTGCACGTTGTGCGGGTCGGTGGTCACGTGCATGACCTCGCCCTTGCGTGCGTGGTCACGGCCGTGGACCCGCACGATGATCGTGCTGGGCACGCCCTCCACGTCGGAGGTGCCGTAGATGTAGTTGTCGGCGCCGAGCTCCTCGACGACCGTCACCTTGATCGGCAGGCCCTCGCCGGGGCCCACCACGCGCCACGCCTCGGGGCGTACGCCGACGGTGATCGCGCCCTCCATCTTGCGCTCGGCCGCCGGGTCGACGGGCACCTCGTAGCCGCCGATGTTGGCCCGGCCGTTCTCGGCCACGGCCTCCATCAGGTTCATCTGCGGGGAGCCGATGAACCCGGCCACGAACAGGTTGGCGGGCTTGTCGTAGAGCTCCAGCGGGGTCGCGACCTGCTGCAGCTCGCCGAGCTTCATCACCGCGACGCGGTCGCCCATCGTCATCGCCTCGACCTGGTCGTGGGTGACGTAGACGGTGGTGATGCCCAGGTCGGACTGCAGCTTGGCGATGTCGGTGCGGGTCTGCACACGCATCTTGGCGTCGAGGTTCGACAGCGGCTCGTCCATGCAGAAGACCTGCGGCTGGCGCACGATCGCGCGGCCCATGGCCACGCGCTGGCGCTGACCGCCCGAGAGCGCCTTGGGCTTGCGCTCGAGGAACTCGGTGAGCCCGAGCATCGCCGCGGCCTCCTCGACGCGCTTGGTCCGCTCGTCGGTGGGCACCTTGGCCATCTTGAGGGAGAAGCCCATGTTCTCGGCGACGCTCATGTGCGGGTAGAGCGCGTAGTTCTGGAAGACCATCGCGATGTCGCGGTCCTTGGGCGGCAGGTGCGTGATGTCGCGGTCGCCGATGTAGATCTGGCCCTCGTTGACCTCCTCGAGCCCGGCGAGCATCCGCAGGGTCGTGGACTTGCCGCAGCCGGACGGGCCGACCAGGACCATGAACTCGCCGTCCTTGATGTCCAGGTCGATGCCCGGGACGGCGGGGCTGTCAGCGCCGGGATACCAGCGCTGCGCCTTCTGGAATGACACAGTTGCCATGATTTCGTTCTCCTCGTTCCTTCACCGGCAGGTACGTGCCGGACGATCCGTCGTGAAGTGACTCGGATCACTCTAGGCCGTCGCCGCCCCGGTTGCCCACAGCTCCCCCACCCGGGCAGGCCCACAGGGCCGGTCGGGCAGGCCCAGGGGGTGCGCCTGCCCGACCGGGCACTACCGCACGGGTGTCGCCGCGGCCGACGGGTCGACGTACACCGACGCGCCGAGCTCGACGAACTCGCGCGACTTCTCCCGGAAGCGCTCGCGCACGTCCTGGCTGATCCGCATCGAGCAGAACTTCGGGCCGCACATCGAGCAGAAGTGCGCGGTCTTGGCCGCCTCGGCCGGCAGCGTCTCGTCGTGCATCGACTGCGCGGTGGGCGGGTCGAGGGAGAGCGCGAACTGGTCGTGCCAGCGGAACTCGAAGCGGGCCCGCGACAGCGCGTCGTCCCAGGCCCGGGCCCCCGGGTGCCCCTTGGCCACGTCGGCGGCGTGCGCGGCGAGCTTGTAGGTGATCACCCCGGTCTTGACGTCGTCGCGGTCGGGCAGGCCCAGGTGCTCCTTGGGCGTGACGTAGCAGAGCATCGCGGTGCCGTGCATCGCGATCGCCGCGGCCCCGATGGCGCTGGTGATGTGGTCGTAGCCGGGCGCGACGTCGGTGGCCAGCGGGCCCAGCGTGTAGAACGGCGCGCCGTGGCACCAGTCCTGCTGCAGGGCCACGTTCTCCTCCACCAGGTGCAGCGGCACGTGCCCGGGCCCCTCCACCATCACCTGCACGTCGTGCTCCCAGGCCCGCAGGGTCAGCTCGCCCAGGGTGCGCAGCTCGGCGAGCTGGGCCTCGTCGTTGGCGTCGGCCACGCTGCCCGGGCGCAGGCCGTCGCCCAGGCTGAACGCGACGTCGTAGGCCGCGAAGATCTCGCAGAGCTCGTCGAAGTGGGTGTAGAGGAAGTTCTCCTCGTGGTGGGCCAGGCACCAGCCGGCCATGATCGACCCGCCGCGCGAGACGATGCCGGTGACCCGGTCGACGGTCAGCGGCACGTGGCGCAGCAGCACCCCGGCGTGCACCGTCATGTAGTCGACGCCCTGCTCGGCCTGCTCGACGACCGTGTCGCGGTAGACCTCCCAGGTGAGCCGGTCGGCCTCGCCGTCGACCTTCTCGAGCGCCTGGTAGATCGGCACCGTGCCGATCGGCACCGCCGAGTTGCGCAGGATCCACTCGCGCGTGGTGTGGATGTCGTCGCCGGTGGACAGGTCCATGACGGTGTCGGCGCCCCAGGTCGTGGCCCAGGTCAGCTTCTCGACCTCCTCGTCGATGCTCGAGGTGACGGCGCTGTTGCCGATGTTGGCGTTGATCTTCACCAGGAACCGCCTGCCGATGACCATCGGCTCGGCCTCGGGGTGGTTGAGGTTGGCGGGGATGATCGCGCGGCCGGCGGCCACCTCGCTGCGCACCAGCTCGACGTCGCAGCCCTCCCGCGCGGCGGCGTAGCGCATCTCCTCGGTCACCACGCCGCGGCGGGCGTAGGCCATCTGGGTGACCGCGGCGCCGGTGGCGCGCCGGGGGGCGCGGCGGGGGCCGGTCCAGGCCTGGCGGGTGCCGCCGCGCCGGGCCGCGCCGCGCCCGTCGTCGAGCGGGTCGGCGCTCCTGCCGTCGTACGCCGCGGAGTCGCCGCGCGCCTCGACCCACGGCTCGCGCAGGGCGGGGAGCCCGACCGCGGGGTCGCTGCCCGGGCCGGTGGTGCAGTAGCGGTCGAAGCTCTCGCCGTTGGTCAGGGCGACCCGGGTGACCGGGACCTGCACGCCGTCGTGGTCGACGAGCACGCGGGAGTGGGCGGGGTGGACGGGCTGCTGGGTCATTGGAGGTCTCCTCGGGTGGGGTCGGGGGTGGCGCTGTGGTCGGGGGTGGCGCGGTGGTCGGGGAACGTGTGGGCGACCGGGCCGCGACCGCGACCCAGCTGCCAGTGCCGGCCGCGGTGCAGCGCGGCGAGGGTGTGGGCGCCGGCCCGGGCGACCGCGGCCTCGAGGTCGCCGGGGTGGTCGGGGGCGTGGGCCAGGCCCGCGGCCAGGGCGGCGCTGAACGTGCACCCGGTGCCGTGGTCGTTGGTCGTGGCCAGCGCGGGGTGCCGCAGGGCGCGGACGCCCCGGCCCGGCAGCGCGAGCCAGTCGGTGCAGGTCTCCCCCGCGGTGTCGGCGTCAGGTCCGCCGGTCACCACGACGGCGCAGCCGAGGTCGGCCAGCGCGGCCGCGAGGTCGCGCGGTGGCCCGTCGCGCCCGAGCAGGGCGGCTGCCTCGTCGGCGTTGGGGGTGGCCACGGTGGCCACCGGCAGCAGGTGCTCGACGTAGGCGCGGACCACGTCGGCGCCGCCGAGCACCGCCCCGCTGGTGGCGACCAGCACCGGGTCGACGACCAGTCGATGGCCGCCGAGCCGCTCGGCGACGAGGCGGACCACGTCGGCGCTGCCGAGCATGCCGGTCTTGGCGGCGGCCACGGGCAGGTCCTCGAGCACCGCGTCGAGCTGGGCCGCGACGCTGGTCAGGGGCACGGGGTGCACGTCGCGCACCCCGGTGGTGTCCTGGGCGGTCACCGCGGTGACGACGCAGGCCCCGTGGGTGCCGAGGGCGGCGAAGGTGGTCAGGTCGGCCGCGGTGCCGGCGGCGCCGCCCGAGTCGGTGCCGGCGACGCTGAGCACCACCGGCGGGGTGGCGTGGGTGGCTGTCATCGCTGGCCCTCCTGGTCGAGGGTCGCCAGCAGGTCGACGACCTGCGCGGCCGGCTCACGGGCGCGCATCACCGCGCCCATCACCGCCACCCCCGCGGCGCCGTGGCGCAGCGCGTCGGCGGCGTTCGTGGCGTCGATGCCGCCGAGCGCCCAGACGGGCGGCGCGCCGGGCAGCCGCGCGAGCCCCGGGTCGACCGGCGGTCCGTGGCCGGGCTTGCTCGCGCTGGCGGCGTACGGCGAGAGGGTGGCCCAGGCCGCCCCCTCGGCCCCGGCCCGGGCCAGCTCGCCCGCGTCGTGGCAGGAGCGTCCGAAGCGTCCGGTCGTCGGCGCGGGCTGGTGGGCGGCCAGGTGCAGCCCGTGGGCCGCGGGGTGGGGGCGGCGGGAGGTGAGCACCGTGAGCCCCGGCACCGCCAGCAGCGTCTCGACCAGCGCGGCATGGGCGCCGGGTGCGAGGTCGTGCTCACGCACCAGCACGGCCCCGAGGCCGGCGGCCGCGCACTCGGCGACCGTGGCGCTGAGGCCGCGGCCCTTGGCGAGCTGGGCCCGGTCGGTGAGCAGCAGCAACCGGGGCAACGGCGACGGCGGGGCGTTCACGCGATCCTCCCGGCGGTCGGGCTCGAGGCGCGGGCCACGGCCCGGCGCGGGATCCGCCCCGCGGCGCGCGCCAGCGCGCCCGCCTCGACCGCGTGGGCCAGCGCGCCGGCCATCGCCACCGGGTCCTCGGCCCGGGTGACCGCGCTCGCGGCGAGCACCGCCGCGCAACCCAGCTCGATCGCCAGGGCGGCGTCGCTGGCGGTGCCGACCCCGGCGTCGAGGACGACGGGCACGTCGACCGCCGCGACGACGGCCTCGACGGCGTACGGGTCGAGGACGCCCAGCCCGGAGCCGATCGGCGAGCCCAGCGGCATCACCGCGGCGCACCCGACGTCCTCGAGCCGACGCGCGAGCACCGGGTCGGCGGTCGTGTAGGGCAGCACGGTGAAGCCGTCGCGCACCAGCGTCGCGGCCGCGTCGAGGAGCTCGACGACGTCGGGCATCAGGCTGGTCTCGTCACCGATCACCTCGAGCTTGACCCACGACGTGTCGAGCGCCTCGCGGGCCAGGCGGGCGGTCAGCACCGCCTCGCGCGCCGAGGTGCAGCCGGCGGTGTTGGGCAGCAGCCGCACGCCCGCGGTCCGCAGCAGGTCGAGGAGCCCGCCGGCCCCGGTGCTCGAGGTGCGGCGCACCGAGACCGTCACCAGCGCCGGGTCGGCGGCCTCGAGGACGGCGGGCAGGAGGGACAGGTGCGGCAGCCCGCCGGTGCCCAGGAAGAGGCGCGAGGGGAGCTCCTCCCCCGCCACCCGCAGGGCGGGCAGCCCGCTTGCCGTCACGTCGCTCATCCGCCCTGCACCGCCGTCACCACGTCGACGACGTCGCCGGCGCGCAGCCGGCGCGAGGCGTGCTCGGCGCGCGGCACCACGTCGCCGTTGACGGCGACCGCGCGGCCGTCGGGGTCGGGCACGAGGTCGCGCACCGTCTCGACGAGCGGCGCCGGCCGCCCGTTGAGCAGGATCTGCTCGGTGGGTCTCATCGGTTCTCCAGGAGTCGTCGGGGGTCGATGGCCGGGTCGACCCGGCCGGTGTCGAGGTGGTCGGCGACCAGCTCGGCGGTCAGCGGCGCCAGCAGCACGCCGTGGCGGAAGTGGCCGGTGGCCATGACCAGCGCGGGGTCGGGGGTGGGCCCGACGAGGGGCAGCCCGTCGACGGTGCCCGGCCGGTCGCGGGCGAGCGCCTCGACCAGCTCGGCGCGGTCGAGGCCGGGCAGCAGCTCGCGGGCGGCCTCGAGCAGGGCGTGCAGCCCGCCGAGGGTGACCACCGGCGGGGCGTCGTGCTCCTCGCTGGTGGCGCCCACGACGACCTCGCCGCCCGCCCGGGGCACCACGTAGACGGCGCGGCCTCGCGCCCAGCCGCGCACCGTGCGTCCGGGCGGGTCGTCGGTGCGCGCGCGCAGCACCTCGCCGCGCACGCCGCGCACCAGCCCGGGCGGCAGGCCGGCCCTGTCGACGTACGCCGCCGGCGGGGTCGAGCCGGTGGCGAGCACCGTGACCTCGGCCCAGCCGGGCGGCCCGGGCTCGGGCTGCACGGGCACCCGCTCGAGCAGCGCGGCCAGCACCTGGCGGGGGTCGATGCTGTGGTCGTCGGGCAGCAGGGCGCCGCCCAGCACCCGTCCGGCCAGACCGGGCTCGAGGTCACGCACGCCGCGGGAGTCGAGCTCCTCGACGCGGCCACCGAGCCGGCGCACGAGCGCCGCCTGGCGGTCGACCTCCTGCAGGTCGGCGGCGTCGCGGCCGACCAGGAGCGTGCCGGTCGACGAGGTCGCCAACCCCAGCCGCGCGGCCCAGCCCGGCCACAGTGCCTGGCTGCGGCGCCCGAGGTCGAGCAGCGCCGGCTCGTCGTGCGAGACCTCGGCGGCGGGGCTCAGCATCCCGGCGGCGGCCCAGGAGGCGCCTCGGGCAGGCGCGGGGTCGACGACGCGTACGTCGTGGCCACGCCGCAGCAGCTCGTCGGCGACCGCGAGGCCCACGATCCCGGCCCCGAGCACCTCGACCCGGGCCGTGCTCCCCCGGCTCACGCGACGGCGTCGAGCAGCTCCCGGGCGGCGTGCAGCGGGTCGGGTTGTCGCCACAGGGCGCCGATGACGGCGACCCCGTGGGCGCCGGCGGCTCGCGCCTGTCGGGCCCGGGCGGCGTCGATGCCGCCGATGGCCAGCAGCGGCAGGCTTCCGGTCGCGGCGCTGACCGCCTCGAGGCCCAGTGCCGGCGGCAGGCCGGGCTTGCTCACGGTGTCGAAGACCGGGCCGAGGCCGGCGTAGTCGGCACCGTCGTCGGCGGCGCGGCGTACGTCGTCGGCGTCGCGGCACGTCGCCCCGACCAGCAGGCGGGGCGCCAGACGGCGCGCATCGGCGACCGGCAGGTCGAGCGCTCCGAGGTGCACCCCGTCAGCGCCGGCCGCCAGCGCCACGTCGACGCGGTCGTCGACCACGACGGTGGCACCGTGCGGGCGCACCGCCACGACCACGCTGCGCGCGAGGGCGAGGATGTCGCGGTCGGCGAGGGGCACGAGCTCGTGCTTGGCGCGCACCTGGAAGCCGCGCACCCCCAGCCGGGCCAGCTCGGGCAGGACGGACAGGTCGTCGGCAGGGCCGACCAGGCAGAACAGACGTGGCAGCACCATCGCTCCTCGCTTCCTTCGCCGGCTTTACCCGGATCAGGTTCGACGGTCGGAGCGGCTCAGCTCCCTCTCAGCCCGCTGCCGCGAGCTCCCGTGGTGGACGAGACGAACCTAGCGCGGGGGTGGGCGGGGACGTCAAGGCCCTTGCCGCGGTCTCACGCGGCGTGGTCGATGCGGCGGGTGCCGGTGGGGTCGACGAAGTAGATGGCGCCGAAGCGGTCGCGCCAGTCGGCTGCCCGGGGTCGGTGGATCGTAGTCAAACGGGCACAACCCGCCATCCGGCATCAGGATCCCGCCTTGGACGGACCTCATCCCGAGGGATCATGCCGTTGTGCCCGTTCGACTACGGGCCCGGAGCGGAGTCTCCTGAGCTGCGCGGATCTCGGCGTGGCGGGCGCTTCGGGGCCTCTCGTAGCCGGAAGGACCGAAGGGTCCAATGACACATGTGGCACCGCGGAGCGGATGACGGTCAAGGGCCCTTCGGTCCTTCCGGCTACGTCGCGCCCGCGTCAGCCGGCCACCCGAGGCTCGACATGAGGGCATGCCCCCTCCATGGGGAGCGTGCCCATGCATCCGGCCCAGCCGCACAAGCACCTCCCCGCAGGAGATCGTCTGCCGCCGCCGCGGCCTCAGTAGGTGCCGAGGTACTTCTTCGGCGTGCCGGGCGGGGGCAGCCGCTGCACCTGCACCGAGCCCATCACCGCGACGCCCTGCACCCGCACGACGGGCGAGTCGGGGCCGAGCGCGGCCGGCACCTTGTCCTTGCCCTGGCCGTAGTCGCCCATCACCGGCGTGCCGTCGACGACGACGTGCACGTGGGCGGGCACGACGACCTTCACCTCGCCCATCACGGCACTGGCCTGGATGCGCGTCTCGTGGCTCTCGAGCACGGCCTCGCGCAGGTCGATCAGGACGCTGCCCATCAGCGCGAACGCCGTGTGCTGCGCGGGGACCCGCCACACGCCCTGGCGCTTGCACTCGCCCATGATCGAGCGCGACGACAGGTGCTCGGGCACGTGGTGCGGCGCGCTGGCCGGGCGGGGCGACGGCACCTGCGGCCGCGGCTCGACAGCGGGCTGCAGGTCGTGCGTGATCGGCACCAGGTCGGCGTACGTCTTGGCCGCCCAGGTGAGGTCGAGGCGCTCCTCCAGCTCGTCGAGGTCGAGCCGGCCCTCGCCCGCCGCCACACGCAGCACCTCGGCCACCTGCTCCCGGTCGGCGTGCGAGACCCGCATCGACAACGGGTCCGGGGCGCGCTCCTCCATCTCTCCCATGCCCGCAGAGTAGTGCCGACGCACGCGGCGTACCCTGGGCGCTCGTGAGCGAAGCCGAGTTCCGTTACTCCGACCTCCTGCCCACCGGCAAGGACGACACTCCCTACCGGTTGGTCACCACCGAGGGCGTCTCGACCGTCGACGTCGAGGGCCAGACCTTCCTCAAGGTCAGCCCGGAGGCGATCCAGCGCCTGACCGCCGAGGCGATGCACGACATCGCCCACTACCTGCGCCCCGCCCACCTGGCACAGCTGCGCAAGATCATCGACGACCCCGATGCGTCGGGCAACGACCGGTTCGTGGCCACCGACCTGCTCAAGAACGTCAACATCTCCGCCGGCGGCGTGCTGCCGATGTGCCAGGACACCGGCACCGCGATCGTGATGGGCAAGAAGTCCGAGGGCGTGCTGACCGGCATCGACGACGGCGAGGCGATCAGCCGCGGCGTCCACGAGGCCTACACCAAGCTCAACCTGCGCTACTCGCAGCTCGCGCCGCTGACGACGTACGACGAGAAGAACACCGGCACCAACCTGCCGGCGCAGATCGAGATCTACTCCACGCCCCAGACCTCGGGGAAGCCCGAGTACAAGTTCCTCTTCATGGCCAAGGGCGGCGGGTCGGCCAACAAGTCGTTCCTGTTCCAGGAGACCAAGGCGATCCTCAACCCGAAGCGGATGCTGAGCTTCCTCGACGAGAAGATCCGCTCGCTCGGCACGGCCGCCTGCCCGCCGTACCACCTGGCCGTGGTCATCGGCGGCACCAGCGCGGAGTTCGCGCTCAAGACCGCCAAGTACGCCTCGGCGCACTACCTCGACAACCTGCCCACCGAGGGCTCGATGGACGCCCACGGCTTCCGCGACCTCGAGCTGGAGGAGCAGGTCTTCGAGCTGACCCAGTCGTTCGGCATCGGCGCCCAGTTCGGGGGCAAGTACTTCTGCCACGACGTGCGCGTCGTGCGGCTGCCGCGCCACGGCGCGTCGTGCCCCGTCGCGATCGCCGTCTCCTGCTCGGCCGACCGGCAGGCGCTCGGCAAGATCACCCCCGAGGGCGTCTTCCTCGAGCAGCTCGAGACGGATCCCGCGCACTACCTGCCCGAGACCACCGACGAGGCCCTGCAGGCCGAGGCCGACGTGGTGCGCATCGACCTCAACCAGCCGATGGCCGACATCCTCGCCGAGCTCACGAAGCACCCGGTCAAGACCCGCCTCTCCCTGACCGGGCCGCTGGTCGTGGCCCGCGACATCGCACACGCCAAGATCCAGGAGCGCCTCGACGCCGGCGAGGGCATGCCGCAGTACCTCAAGGACCACGCGGTGTACTACGCCGGCCCGGCCAAGACCCCCGAGGGCTACGCCTCCGGGTCGTTCGGGCCGACCACCGCGGGTCGGATGGACTCCTACGTGAAGTCGTTCCAGGCCGAGGGCGGCTCGATGGTGATGCTCGCCAAGGGCAACCGCTCCAAGCAGGTCACCGAGTCGTGCGGCGAGCACGGCGGCTTCTACCTCGGCTCGATCGGTGGCCCCGCCGCCCGCCTGGCCCAGGACTGCATCAAGTCGGTCGAGGTGCTGGAGTACCCCGAGCTCGGCATGGAGGCGGTCTGGAAGATCGAGGTCGAGGACTTCCCCGCCTTCATCGTCGTCGACGACAAGGGCAACGACTTCTTCACCGACCCCGGTGGCGCGGTGACCGTGCCGATCTCGGGGATCCGGGTCCGCTCCGCCGAGTAGCGCCGAGCCGGCGCTACTTCACGCCGAGCCGGCGCCAGTTCCCGCCCGTGGGCAGGAACTGGCGCCGGCTCGCGAGGAACTCGTGCCGGCTCGGGTCAGTTCTCGTCGGAACCGCTGCGGGCGTTGGGGCCCGTGGGGCCCTCGTCGACGCGGCCGCTCTCACCGTCGGGCTGCCCGGCAACCGCCTGGTCGTCGGAGATCTCCTCGCCGGCGGAGTCCATGTTCTGCACCGACGAGACCTGGCCGCCCGAGGACGCCTCACCGGTCTCGTCGGCGTCGCTCTGCTTGTCGCGCTTGCGCTCCTGCTCGCGCTCGTGCTGGCCCTGGCTCACAGGTCCTCCTCGTGGTGGGGTGTCCCCTCGACGCTAGCCAGGCGGGCCCAGGACCAACCTCACCCCCACGGCGGGCGTGGGCCCCTCGCCGCGTCGGGCAGGATGCGTGCGTGGACCACGTGGAGATCGCCAGGGCGGAGACCGAGCGCGGCGAGCTGGTGCTCACCGAGCGCCGCGACGAGAACGCCCCGGCCTCGCTCGAGCTGCGCGCCAACGGCGTCTTCGTGATGGACACCGTCGAGGTCGCCAGCGAGCGCGCCCTGGCCGCGGCCGCGCTCGCCGTGGTCGACGACCCGCGGGCGGTGGTCGTCGGCGGGCTGGGCCTGGGCTACACGATGCACGAGGTGCTGGCCGACTCCCGTGTCGAGCGGTGCGCGGTCGTCGAGATCGAGGAGGCCCTGATCGGCTGGATGCGCGACGGCACCGTGCCGCACGGCCCCGCCCTGCTGGCCGACGAGCGCGTCAGCGTCGTCGCGGCCGACATCGCGGTGGCGATGGCCGAGGCCCGTCCGCAGACCTACGACCTGGTGCTGCTCGACGTCGACAACGGGCCCGGCTACCTGGTGCACGAGGGCAACGCCGGGCTCTACGAGCGCACCTTCCTGCGCACCGTGCAGGCCGTGCTGCGCCCCGGTGGTGCGCTGGTGGTCTGGTCGGCGGCGGAGTCGCCCGACCTCGAGTCGGCGCTGCGGTCGGTCTTCGACGAGGTCGACGTACGCCGCCACGACGTGCGGCTGCAGGACCGCGACGAGCAGTACCTGCTCTACCTCGCCCGCGCTGCCTAGACCGTGGGCCGGGGCGCGCCGGGCGGCGCCGGGTCGGCCGGGTCGTGCCCCTCGAGCTGTTCGTGGTCGCGCTGGCGCACCGCGACCCGGATCTGCTCGAGGTTGTTGCGCAGCAGGTCGGAGACCAGCTCGTCGGTGCGCGGGTCGGAGAGCATCTCGATCATCACCCGCAGCGTGGTCTCGGTGACCTCGGAGACGATGGTGTCGTAGCCCGGCAGCCGCGAGACCAGACGCGCGTTGGGGTCCTCCCGGACCTTCTCGGCCACCAGCGCCTTGAGCTCGTCGTGGTTCTCGATCAGCGCGTCGGAGATGTTCTTGGTGTAGTGGCCGGTGCGCATCACCGCGGCCACCTCGTCGAGCACCGTGATCGTCAGCGGCCGCTTGATCAGCTCGAGGCCCTTGAAGGCCAGCCGGCTGGCCAACCGCAGCACCCACGGCCGCCGCATCCCCATCCGCACCAGCAGTGCGCCCAGGAGCGCCGCCAGCACCGAGCCGCCCACCAGCACGGCCACCACGAGCAGCAGCACCTGGAGCGTGCTGAGGTCCTCCAGCCACTGCGTCATCGTCGGCCCTTCCTCACCCGTGGTCGCGTCGGAGCAGGCCCACCGTAGCGGTGAGGCGCACGGCCATCGTCACTCGTTAGCGTGGCCGCATGAGCGCGCACGCTGAGAGCCAGGCCGACCGCGAGGTCCGCATCGAGCACGACTCCATGGGCGAGGTCGAGGTGCCCCGCGACGCCCTGTGGCGGGCGCAGACGCAGCGGGCGGTGCAGAACTTCCCGATCAGCGGCACCCCGATCGAGCCGGCGCTGGTGCACGCCATCGGCCAGGTCAAGGCCGCCGCGGCGACCGTCAACGGCGAGCTGGGCATCCTGGAGACCGCCCGGGCCGAGGCCGTGACGCTGGCCGCCCAGCAGGTCGCGGCCGGCGAGCACGACGACGCCTTCCCCGTCGACGTCTTCCAGACCGGGTCGGGCACGTCGTCGAACATGAACGCCAACGAGGTGATCGCCTCGCTCGCGGCCCGGGCCGGCACCGAGGTGCACCCCAACGACCACGTCAACGCCAGCCAGTCGAGCAACGACACCTTCCCCACCGCCATCCACGTCGCCGCGACGCTGGCCGTCGTCGACGACCTGCTGCCCGCCCTCGACACCCTGGCGGGCTCGCTCGAGGCCAAGGCCGAGGAGTTCGCCGGCCTGGTGAAGTCGGGGCGCACCCACCTGATGGACGCCACCCCGGTGATGCTCGGCCAGGAGATGGGCGGGTACGCCGCCACCGTGCGCTACGCCGTCGAGCGGCTGGAGGCGGTGCTCCCCCGGGTGCGGGAGCTGCCGCTGGGCGGCACCGCCGTCGGCACCGGCATCAACACCCCCGAGGGCTTCGCCGCCCGCGTGATCGAGGTGCTGGGCGAGCGCACCGGCCAGCCGTTCACCGAGGCCCGCAACCACTTCGAGGCCCAGGGCACCCGCGACTCGCTCGTCGAGCTGAGCGGCGCGCTCAAGACGTACGCCGTCGGGCTGACCAAGATCTGCAACGACCTGCGCTGGATGGCCTCGGGGCCCACCACGGGGCTGGCCGAGATCCACCTGCCCGACCTGCAGCCGGGCTCGAGCATCATGCCGGGCAAGGTGAACCCGGTGCTGCCCGAGGCGACGCTGATGGTCTGCTTCCAGGTGGTCGGCAACGACGCCGCGGTGACCGCGGCCGGGGCGAGCGGCTCCTTCGAGCTCAACGTCGCGATGCCGGTCATCGCCCGCAACGTGCTGGAGTCGGTGCGGCTGCTGGCCGCCTCCTCGCGGGTGCTGGCCGAGCGCACCGTCGACGGCATCAGCGCCGACGCCGAGCGGATGCGCACCTACGCCGAGTCCTCGCCCTCGGTGGTCACCCCGCTCAACAAGCACATCGGCTACGAGGAGGCGGCCAAGGTCGCCAAGGCGGCGCTGGTCGAGGGCCGCACCATCCGCGAGCAGGTGCTGGCGATGGGCTACGTCGAGCGGGGCGACCTCACCGAGGAGCAGCTCGACGCCGCCCTCGACGTCGAGAGCATGACGCACCCCTGAGCGGCTACTCGGGGCCGACGACGAAGAAGGCCATCCCGCCCTCGGGGCTCGTGGGCTCGGCGTCGGGCTCGGCGAGGGGCACGCAGGAGTAGCTGCTCGTGCCCAGCCGGGGCTCGAGCTCGACGCACGCCGAGAGCGGCTCCTCGCGCGAGGCCGGGTCGGCGAGGAGGTAGGTGCCCACGTCGGGCAGGTCGACCGCCGGGTCCTCGAGGAAGGTGGCCGCGATCTCGGCCAGGGCCGGCCCGCCGCGGCCGGCCTCGCCCTGCTCCACCCGGGTCTGCAGGGCCGCGGCGAGGTCCGGCAGCACGTCCTCGGCCCGGTGGCGGTCCACCCGGTCGAGACCGACCACCCCACCGAGGCCGAGCGCGAGCACCAGCAGGCCGCCCACGACCAGGGCGAGCCGGTGCCGGCGCCGCCGCCTGGCCCGTTGGCGGGGGTCGTTGGCGACGTCGTACCCCTGCGCGGCCAGGTCGGCGAGCTGATCGTCCACCCCGCCACGCTCTCACGCCGGCGCGGCCCCGGGGCTCAGCGCAACGCGACCGGGTCGCCCTCGTAGCGCTGCAGGGCCGCGCGCACGTCGTCGCTCATCGCCCACGAGGCCTGCGTGGCGTGGTCCCACAGCACCACCGTGGTCGCGGCCACCAGGGCCGGGCCGTGGTCGGCCTGCACGCGCATCTCGGTGGCGACGGTGAAGGAGGAGCCGCCCACCCGCTGCACCCACAGCCGCAGCAGGAACGGCTGGAAGGCGACGTAGCGCATCTCGGCGTGGTAGTCGACGCGCTGCGAGCCGACCAGCTCGACGACGCCGTCGGGCAGGGCGCCCAGCAGCCCAGGGCGCCGACCGGCCGGCGGCTGCAGGTCGGCGTGGTGGTGGAAGAGGATGCGGGCCTCGTCGAGGATCCGGATCGCCTCGACGTTGTCGACGTGGCCGCCGAGGTTGATGTCGCGCAGCCGGGCCTGGATCTCGCACTCGAAGACGTCGCTCACGCGGGCATCCTCGCAGCCGCGCGGCTCAGTACCAGTTGTTGGCCTGCTTGAAGGACCAGGCGCTGCACGGGCTGCCGTAGGAGTCCTGGATGTAGCCCAGGCCCCAGCGGATCTGGCTCTCCGCGGAGGTCATGTAGTCGGCCGGGAGGTCGTGCAGCTGGGTGAGCGCCTGCGGGATGCCGTAGGCGGAGGAGGTCGGGTTGTCGGCGTCGACCTCCCAGTCGCTCTCGCTGACCCACAGGGAGTCGAGGCAGCCGAACTGGTCGGCGGAGAAGCCGAAGTCGCCGAGCAGCGCCCGGCCGATCTCGCGCGGGTCGGCGTCGGCGAGCCGCTCGGACTTCGTCATCGCCTGGCCGTCGGTGGTCTCCAGCGCGGCCTTCTTGGCCGGGTCGGCCTGCTCGCGCCGGTCGGTGCGCGAGACGACGGTCTCGTCGCGTCCCTCGAGCGCCGACTCGCGGTCGGAGGCCGAGACGACGTCGGCGGCCAGCGGCACGATCGAGGCCGGCGACTCGGCGCCGGCGGTGGTGGCCGGGCCCCCCATGACCCCGCCGGTCACCGCTGCCCCGGTCGCCCCGACCGCCAGCGTCGACATCACGACGGTGGAGCGCAGTGCCACACGGGGTGCGGCGCTGGCGCGGTGGGTCTTGGGGGCGGCGTGCTTGCCGACGTACTTGGGCTTCTTCGACACAGGGGATGGCTCGCGATGCTCGGGGACAGGACGCGGCGCCCGTCGCGAGCGACGGGCGCCGTCGTGACCTGCTGGGGGAAGGACGAGGTCACGAAACGATCACGGGCCACTGTGCAGGAGGCGCGGTGCGCACGCAAACCGAGCGGGTCGGCCTGTGGGGCACATCGCGAGCGGATGCGCCCCACATGCCTCCGTGGTCCCAGGAGGAACAGCAGCCCCAGCCTCAGGTGTCAGAGGGTGACGTTCTCCAGCATCTCGGTGACCAGGGCCGCGATCGGCGAGCGCTCGGAGCGGGTCAGCGTGACATGCGCGAAGAGCGGGTGGCCCTTGAGCTTGTCGATCACCGCCACCACGCCGTCGTGCCGGCCCACCCGCAGGTTGTCGCGCTGCGCCACGTCGTGGGTCAGCACCACCTTGGAGTTGGCGCCGATGCGCGAGAGCACCGTCAGCAGCACGTTGCGCTCCAGCGACTGCGCCTCGTCGACGATGACGAAGGCGTCGTGCAGCGAGCGGCCGCGGATGTGGGTCAGCGGCAGCACCTCGAGCATCCCCCGGTCGAGGATCTCGTCGACCACCTCGCGCGAGGTCATCGCCCCGAGCGTGTCGAAGACCGCCTGCCCCCAGGGCGACATCTTCTCCGACTCCGAGCCGGGCAGGTAGCCCAGCTCCTGCCCGCCGACGGCGAAGAGCGGCCGGAACACGACGACCTTCTGGTGCTGGCGGCGCTCGAGGACCGCCTCGAGCCCGGCGCACAGCGCCATCGCCGACTTGCCGGTGCCGGCGCGCCCTCCCAGCGACACGATCCCGACCTCGGGGTCCAGCAGCAGCTCGAGGGCGACCCGCTGCTCGGCCGAGCGGCCGTGGATGCCGAAGGCCTCGCGATCGCCCCGCACCAGGTGCACCCGCTTGTCGGGACCCACGCGGCCCAGCGCGGTGCCGCGCTCCGAGAGCATCACCAGGCCCTGGTGGCAGGGCAGGTCGCGCGCCTCGTCGAGGTCGATCACCCCCTCGTCGTAGAGCGCGTCGATCTCGAGGGCCGGCACGTCGATCTCGGCCATGCCCGAGTAGCCGGTGTCGGACTCCGAGATCGCCTCGCCGCGGTACTCCTGGGCGTCGAGGCCGACCGCGGAGGCCTTGATGCGCAGCGGCAGGTCCTTGGAGACCAGCGTGACGTCGGCGCCCTCGTCGGCCAGGTTCTTGGCCACCGCGAGGATGCGGGTGTCGTTGTCGCCGAGGCGGAAACCGGAGGGCAGCGCCGTCGGGTCGGTGTGGTTGAGCTCGACGCGCACGCTGCCGCCCAGCTCCCCCACCGGCACCGGTGTGTCCAGGCGCCCGTGGCTGACCCGCAGCTCGTCGAGACCGCGCAGCGCGGCCCGGGCGAAGTAGCCGAGCTCGGGGTGGTGACGCTTGCCCTCGAGCTCGGTGATGACGACGACGGGCAGCACGACCTCGTGCTCCGCGAAGCGCTTGAGCGCCCCCGGGTCTGCCAGCAGGACGCTGGTGTCGAGGACGTAGGTGCGTGTTGCGTGAAGCGACTGCGGCTGCTGCGACGTGACCTTGGTCGGCACGGTTCACCCCTCACGGGTCGCGGCGCGCACTCGTCGCCCCGGCCCTAGTACCTGATCTCGGACCGGGAGGGGACCCGACAGCGGGAGTGCCCGCCTCCGTCCGCACGCCAGGGGCGAACCTGCCGTGCGGTGCAGTCGTGAGTGCTCACGATCGGGCCTCCAGGTGCGGCGAGCTTCCCCACTCGCCGATGCCCCCGAACGTACGCCCGGCCACCGCCGGATCGGAGCAACACGCCGAGAAGACGCGCGGAGCGGGAGGTGAACACCCGGTGCCGCGACCGATGGTCGAGCAGCGAGGGCCGAAGGCTCGAGCGACGCCGAGACCCCGTGAGCACACGGCGTACGGCGAGCACGCCCCTCACCCGGTCTCGGCGACGCTCCTCGCTGGCGCTCGTCACTGCTCGACCAACGAAGGCCACCCCCGGTGGTCGAGCAGCGAGGGCCGAAGGCTCGAGCGACGCCGAGACCCAGCGAGCACACGGCGTACGGCGCGTAGGCAGCTCACCCGGTGTCGGCGACGCTCCTCGCTGGCGCTCGTCACTGCTCGACCAACGGCGGTCGTTGGTCGAGCAGCGAGGGCCGAAGGCTCGAGCGACGCCGAGACCCCGTGAGCACACGGCGTACGGCGAGCACGTCGACCAAGGAGGGTCAGGTGCCGTGCCGGCGCTCGCGCAGGGCGTAGGCCCGGATGGCGCGCAGGAAGTCGACGCGACGGAAGTCGGGCCAGTAGGCCTCGCAGAAGTAGAACTCCGAGCGGGCGCTCTGCCAGAGCAGGAAGCCGCCGAGGCGCTGCTCGCCGCTGGTGCGGATCACCAGGTCGGGGTCGGGCTGGCCGCGGGTGTAGAGGTGCGAGCCGATCATGTCGACGTCGACGACGGCGGCGAGCTCCTCCATCGAGGTGCCGCGCTCGGCGTGCTCGAGCAGGAGCGAGCGCACCGCGTCGGCGATCTCGCGTCTCCCGCCGTAGGGCACCGCGATGTTGACGAGCATCCCGTCGACGTCGCGGGTGGCCTCCTCTGCTGCCTTGAGCCGCTCGGCGGTCGCGGCGGGCAGCAGGTCGAGCGCCCCCACGGGGTGCAGGCGCCAACGTCGCTGCACCGCCAGCGAGTCGACGGCGTCGCCGATGATCTGCAGCAGCGGCTCGAGCTCGCTCGCTGGCCGGTTGAGGTTGTCGGTCGAGAGCAGCCACAGGGTGACCACCTCGATGCCGACCTCGTCGCACCAGCCCAGCAGCGGCTCGATGTTGGCCGCCCCGGCCCGGTGGCCGTGCGCGGTGTCGTGCCCCACGGCGCGCGCCCAGCGTCGGTTCCCGTCGAGCATCACCCCGATGTGCCGCGGCAGGTTCTCGGGCAGGCGTCGCAGCAGCCGAGCCTCGTACGCCGGGTAGAGCACCCGCCGCACCCCTCGCTTCCAGTCCGCCACCTGCTCAGGCTACGGCCTGGGCGCTGCGACCCGCGCCGGCCACGTGATGTTTGCCCCAGCGGGCCGCTCGAGCACCCCACGAGACGGACCGGACCGGTAGATTGTGACGGCATGAGCGCCCACCTCCCCGAGTCGGTCCGTCACGGCGTGGATCACCTGCAGGAGTCGGTGCACCACAAGTTCAACGAGATCAAGCCCAAGCTGCGTGGTTGGCTGCACCTGGGCATCGCCCCGTTGACGCTGGCCGCGGGCATCGTGCTGGTCGCGCTGTCGCCCGACACCACGACGCGCATCGGCTCGGCGGTGTTCACCGGCTCGGCACTGCTGCTCTTCACGGTCTCGGCGATCTACCACACCGGCACCTGGTCACCGCGCACCTGGGCGTTCCTGCGCCGCTTCGACCACTCCAACATCTTCGTGCTGATCGCCGGCTCCTACACCCCGCTCGCGCTGATCCTGCTGCAGGGCACCGAGCGGGTGGTGCTGCTGAGCACCGTGTGGACGTGTGCGGTGCTGGGCGTGCTGTTCCGGGTCTTCTGGACCGATGCCCCGCGCTGGCTCTACACCCCGATCTACATCGCCATGGGCTGGTCGGCGCTCTTCTTCATCCCGGGCTTCATCGACGGCGCCACCTCGCGGCTGGGCACCGGCATGGCCATCGGGGTGCTGGTCCTGATCGCGGCGGGCGGCGTGCTCTACACCCTCGGCGGCGCCGTCTACGGCTTCAAGTTCCCCGACCCCAGCCCGCGGTGGTTCGGCTTCCACGAGGTCTTCCACACCTTCACGATCCTCGCCTTCGTCACCCACTACGTCGGCGTCTCGCTGGCGACGTACTCGCTGCGCTGAGCGGTCTCAGCGCAGCACCGCGACGACCACCACCACCGCGGCCGCCGCGACGACGAGGGCGGCCAGAGCCGCCGCCACCCGCGGCGCTCGCGCCACCAGCACCTCCGCCGACCAGGCCAGCACGCTGAGCGCGCCCACCACGACGGTGACGTGCAGCAGGAGCGCCAGACCGGTGCCCAGCACCGCCCCGGCCACCCGGAACCGGCCCCAGGCCAGCGCCAGCACCAGCGGCACCACCAGCGCCCCGGCCGCACCCGCCACGAGCTCCGCGGCGAGGGAGCCCTCGGGGATCCACGGCATCCCCGGGGCCAGCGGTCCGCTGCGGTCGAGCAGGTCCCAGGTGGCGCACCAGCCCAGCCAGACGATGACCAGCAGGCTCGCGACCACCGTGAGCCGGTAGCGCCAGCGCTGCCACGCCGGCCACGGCTGGTCGCGCCCGAGCAGCGTGACGAGGGTGACCGCCGACCACGCCAGCCAGCGGCGTACGACGCCGGTGCCGGTGTCGGCCATCGCGTCGCGGAAGACGCGGTCGGCCTCGACCCGGTCGACCACGTGCCCCTCGCTCGAGACGTACGCCGCCGCGCCGTCGTCGGCGGGCCCCACCAGCGCGTCGTGCACCAGCGCCGCGGGCAGGTGGGCGCCGGTGCGCGGCACCAGCCACGTGAGCACGGACGGCACCGACGTCAGGTCGCTGGTGAAGGTGGCCGGGTCGGCCGGGACGAGCAGCTCCCCGAGGTGGCGGTCGTCGTAGGCGATGCGCCGGAGCATCGCCCAGGTCTCCTCGCCGTCGGCGAAGCGCCGCTCGAGCAGCACCCGGGCCGGGGCTCCGCGGTCGGGCGGCTGGGTGGGCGGGCCGCCGTCGTGGAAGCGCCTGCCCTGCCCGCCGACCGGTGCCCTCACCGCGCGACGCCCACCTTCGCGCCCTCCCGGCGGGGCCCCTGCGCCGCTCCCCCCGGAGCCGGGCCGGTGGTCGAGCGGACCACGAGCTCGGTGGCGAGCTCGACGTGGTCGGCGGCGTCGGCGTCCTGCTGCGGGTCCATCAGCCTCAGCACGTGCTGGGCCGCCACCCGGCCCTGGTCGAGGACCGGTTGGCGCACCGTCGTGAGGTCGAAGAGCGCGGCCATCTCGTGGTCGTCGACCCCGACGACCGAGAGGTCCTCGGGCACCCGCAGCCCCTCGCGGCGCGCGGCCCGCAGCACGCCGAAGGCCATCTCGTCGGAGGCGCAGAAGACCGCCGTGGGCCGCGGCGAGAGGGCCAGCAGCCGGTGCCCCGCGGCCGTCCCGCCCTCGAGCGTGAAGCCGCCCTCGAGCTCGAGGTCGGGGTCGGGTTCGATCCCGGCGTCGCGCAGCGTGTCACGGTAGCCGCGCACCCGGGCCCGCGGCGTGGCCAGGCTCAGGCTCGCGTCGTTGAGCATGCCGACGTAGGCGATGCGGCGGTGCCCCAGCTCGAGCAGGTGCTCCACCGCGGTGCGCGCGACCAGCTCGTCGTCGACGCGCACGCTGGGCCACTGCGCCACCCGGGCGCCCACCGTGACCACCGGCATCCCCTGGTTGCTGAGCCAGTGCACCTCCTGGGGCGTGGGGCCCAGCCCGACGATGAGCATGGCGTCGACGCGCTTGGTCAGCAGGTGGGTGCCGAGCACCCGCCGTCGCGCCTCCTCGTCGTCGTCGAGGTTGTAGAGCAGCACGTCGTACCCGCGCTCGCGCAGCACCTGCTCGGCGCCGGAGATCACGGTGGCGAAGAACCAGCGGGTCACGAAGAGCACCACGATCGCCACGGTGCGGGTCTGGCCGCCGCTGGCCAGGCCGACCGCGTGCGGGGACGGCACGTAGCCCAGCCGCACGGCCGCCTCCATCACCCGGCGCCGGGTGTCCTCGGAGACCCGGGGCAGCCCGCGCAGGGCTCTCGAGACGGTCGCCGTGGACACCCCGGTCTCCCGGGCAAGGTCGTGGATGCTGGTCATGACACTTCCTCTTTGTACCGGTCAACCACGTGGCTTACGGTGGAGCCATGAGCACACCTTCGCGACTGCCCGACGGCTCCACCCTCGAGCTGGGCACGGCCACCGCGTCCTACCAGGTGGAGGGCGCGACGCACGAGGACGGCAGGGGTGCCTCGATCTGGGACACCTTCGCCTCGCGGCCCGGCACCGTCATCGACGCCAGCGACGGCACCACCGCCTGCGACTCCTACCACCGCTGGGCCGAGGACGCCGACCTGGTCGCGGGCCTCGGTGTGCAGTGGTACCGCTTCTCGATCGCCTGGCCGCGGGTGCTGCCCGAGGGCCGCGGCCGGGTCGAGACCCGTGGCCTCGACTACTACGACCGCCTCGTCGACGGCCTGCTCGAGCGCGGCGTCAAGCCGACCGCCACGCTCTACCACTGGGACCTCCCCCAACCCCTGGAGGACGCCGGCGGCTGGCTCGAGCGCGGCACCGCCGAGGCGTTCGCCGACTACGCCGAGATCGTGCACGAGCGGCTGGGCGACCGGGTGGGGCTGTGGGCCACCCACAACGAGCCGTGGTGCTCGGCCTACCTCGGGTACGCCGCCGGCGTGCACGCCCCCGGCCGCCGCGAGGGCGGGGCCGCCCACCGCGCCGCCCACCACCTGGTGCTGGGCCACGCGCTGGCCGCCGAGCGGATGCGCGCCGCCGGCGCCCGCGACGTCGGCATCGTGCTCAACCTGGCCCCGGTCTGGCCCGAGCGCCCCGAGGCGGCCGACGTCGCCGACGGCGTCGACGCGATCCGCAACCGGGTCTGGCTCGACCCCCTGGTCGACGGCGCGTACGACGACGGGCTGCTGCGGGTCGCCCCCGAGCTGGCCGACCCCGAGCTGGTCCGCGACGGCGACCTGGCCCTGGCCCAGGGCTCGGCCGACTGGATCGGCATCAACTACTACACCCCGGTGCGCCCCGACGTGCCCGACCCGGCCCGCGCCGAGGGCCAGGAGCACCCCGAGGGCGGGGCCTACCCGGGCGTGGCCCCCTTCGAGCTGGCCGTGCGCGAGCCGCGTACCGACATCGGCTGGGAGATCGACGCCTCCGGGCTCGAGGAGCTGCTGGTCGAGACCCACCGACGCACCTCCCTGCCGCTGCTGGTGATGGAGAACGGCGCGGCCTGCGCCGACGACCGGGTCGAGGACGGCCGGGTCGAGGACCAGGACCGCATCGGCTACCTGCGCGACCACCTGGGCGCCACCGACGCCGCACGCGCGGCGGGCGCCGACGTGCGCGCCTACCTGGTCTGGACGCTGCTCGACAACTTCGAGTGGGCCTACGGCTACACCAAGACGTTCGGGCTGGTGCACATCGACCCCGCCGACCAGACGCGCACGCCCAAGGCGTCCTACGACTGGTTGGCCGGGGTCGCACGCGAGCGCGCCGAACCCTGAGGGCCCCCCTGCACCCTCCCCCCGCTGCGGGGGGAGGGTCATCCCTTCACACTGCCGGCGAGCAGCCCGCGCACGAAGTAGCGCTGCAGGCCCAGGAAGACCGCGAGCGGGATCACCAGGGAGACGAAGGCGCCCGCCGAGAGCAGGTGCCAGTCCTCTCCTCGTTGACCCACGAGGTTGACCAGCTTGACGGTCAGTGGCGCCACGTCCGGTCCGCTGAAGACCAGCGCGACGAGCAGGTCGTTCCACACCCACAGGAACTGGAAGATGCCGAACGCCGCGATCGCCGGCGCCATCAGCGGCAGCATGATCTTGGTGAAGATCTCGACGTGGCCGGCCCCGTCGACGCGCGCCGACTCGATGAGCTCGCCGGGGATCTCGCGCATGAAGTTGTGCAGCAGGAAGATCGCCAGCGGCATCGCGAAGATCGCGTGCGAGAGCCACAGCTCGTAGAGGCCACCCGCCGGGGCGTCGCGCCCGGCCAGCGGGCGCAGGTTGAACGGCGGTGAGGTGTAGAGCGAGAGCAGCGGGATCAGCGTCACCTGGATCGGCACGATCTGCAGCGCGAACATCGCCACGAAGAGCGCGTCGCGCCCCTTGAACTTCATCCACGCGAAGGCGTACGCCGCCAGCGTGGCCAGCGTGATCGGGATCAGCACGCCCGGGATCGTGATGACGATCGAGTTGACCAGGAAGGTCGTCAGGCTGGCGCTGCCCTCGCCGCCGAGCACCTCGCGGTAGTTGTCGAGGGTGAAGTCGGGGTTGGTGAAGACGTTCCACCACCCGTTGCCCTTCGCCTGGCTCTCGGGACGGAAGGAGGAGACCAGCAGGCCGAAGGTCGGCAGCGTCCAGAGCAGGGCGATGACCAGGCTGACGCCTGAGGCGGTCTTGCTGGACAGGCCCTCGCGGGCCGCCCGGGAGGCCGACTTCTTGCCGGTCGTGGGGCCAGGGGTCTCCTTGACCATCGCCGGCTCGGGAGTGGGCGTGGTGGTCATCGTGCCTCCAGCTTCCGCAACTGACGGACGTTGTAGATGATGATCGGGCTGACCAGCGCGAAGATCACCACGGCCAGCGCCGCGGCGAGGCCCTGGTTGAGCGAGACGAAGTACTGGAAGTAGTACTCGTAGGCCAGCACGCTGGTCTCGAAGCGACCACCGGTCGAGGTCTGCACGATGTCGAAGACCTTCAAGGTGCCGATGCTGATGGTCGTCAGCACCACGATCAGCGACGGTCGGATGCTGGGCACGGTGATGAAGAAGAACATCTTCAGCCCGCTCACCCCGTCGAGGCTCGCGGCCTCGACGATGTCGTCGGGGATGGCCTTGATCGAGGCCGAGAGGATCGTCATCGCGAAACCGGCCTGGATCCAGACCAGGATGATGATCAGGAAGAACGTGTTCCACGGGTCGTTGAACAAGAAGTTGTAGGTGTCGAAGCCCAGCGCCTTCAAGATGCCGTTGAGCAGGCCGATCTGGGTGTTCTCGGTGCCCTTGTACTCGTAGACGAACTTCCAGATGATCGAGGCGCCCACGAGCGAGATCGCCATCGGCAGGAAGACCAGTGCCTTCGCCAGCTTCTCGAAGCGGGAGCGGTCGACCAGCACCGCGTAGACCAGGCCGATGAAGGTCGACAGGGTCGGCACCAGCAGCACCCACAGCAGCGTGTTGCGCAGCACCGTGAGCAGGCTGGAGTTGGTGAAGATGTCGATGTAGTTGTCGATGCCGACGAAGTTGTCGCCGTTGGCGCCGAAGAAGGACTGGTAGGCGGTCTTGAGCGCCGGGTACAGCAGTCCGACGGCCACCAGGAAGAGCGCCGGGCCGACGAAGGCCGCGGCTTGGATCCGTTCACCGCTGCGCGATTTCAGTCGCGCGGTCACCAGCAGGATGGCTGCCATCACGCCGACGAACAGCACGATGGCGATGACCATCTGGATGAGCTTCTCGGGTGTCGTCACGTCGTCCTACCCCGTCTCTCTCTCGTGGACCGGCCGAGTGGCCCGTACGCCGGGTCGCGGGGCTGCCGCGACCCGGCGTACGGGACCGTCTCGATCAGTTCGGCCAGGACTCCTCGATGTTGGACAGCGCGGTCCCGCTGTCGTCACCGGTGACCCACGAGGTCATCTCCTTCCAGAAGGACCCGGCACCCACGGCGCTGGGCATCTGGTCGGAGCCGTCGAAGCGGAAGACGGCCTCGGGGTCCTGGAAGGTCTCGGCGGAGAGCCGGTCGATCGGGCT
This sequence comes from Nocardioides salarius, assembly GCF_016907435.1. Classification (NCBI taxonomy): domain Bacteria; kingdom Bacillati; phylum Actinomycetota; class Actinomycetes; order Propionibacteriales; family Nocardioidaceae; genus Nocardioides; species Nocardioides salarius. Next base: position 1,218,578 of record NZ_JAFBBZ010000001.1, read on the forward strand.
GTTGAGCAGCTCGATGTCGAGGCCGGTGTTGGCGCTGACCCAGCCGCCGGCCGGGGTGGCCTTGGCCTTCTCGTTGGCCCACACGTCGCTGGAGAGGTAGGTCTGGAAGGCCTGCACCTCCGGGCGGTCGTCGAAGGCGACGGTGAACTCGCCACCGCCGAGGACCGGGCGACCCTGCTCGTCGTTGGTGGTGGGCAGGTAGAAGGCGAAGACGTCGCCGTCCTCGGCCACGGTGGTCTGGTCGTCCCACTGGGCGGCGTAGAAGCTCGCCTGGCGGTGCATCGCGCACTCGCCCTTGGTGATCGGCAGGCCGCCGTCCTGGAAGGTGGTGGTGGCGATGGAGTTGACGTCGCCGTGGCCGCCGTTGACGAAGTCGGGGTTCTTCACGATGCCGCCGACACGGTCGAGCGACTCGACGACCTGCGGGTCGTCGAAGGGGATCTCGTGGTTGACCCACTGGTCGTAGACGTCGGCGCCGGCGTCACGCAGGAGCGCGTCCTCGAGCCAGTCGGTGAGCACCCACCCGGTGGCCTCGCCGGACTCGATGCCCACGCACCACGGCTTCATGTCGCCCTGCTGGGCGATCTCCTCGGACAGGGCGATCATGTCGTCCCACGTCTCGGGGACCTCGTAGCCCTCCTGCTCGAACATCGTCGGGGAGTACCAGACGAACGACTTGACGTTGGCGCCCAGCGGGGCGGCGTAGAAGGTGTCGTCGACGGTGCCGTAGCCCTTCCAGTCCTCGCCCCAGAACTCGTCGACGTTCTCGGCGGTCGGCTCGGGAGCCGGCACCACCGAACCGGTGTCGACCAGGGTGGCGAGCAGGCCCGGCTGCGGGACGTAGGCGATGTCGGGGGCGTTGCCGCCGCGCACGCGCACGATGAGCTGGGTCTCGAACTGGTTCGAGCCCTCGTAGCTGACCTCGGCGCCGGTGCACTCGGTGAACTTCTCGTAGGACGCCTTGTGGGCGTCGGACTCGGGCTCGATGATCGAGGTGTAGACGTTGACCTCGGTGCCGCTGAGGTCGCCGAACTGGGTCAGGTCCTCGCAGCCCTCGACGCCCTCGCCGGGCGAGGTGCCCTCGGCGGTGTTCGTCTCGCTGGTGCTGGTGTCACTGGCACAGCCGGCCAGGACGAGGCCGGTGGCGGCCATGGCCGCGATCGTCGCGTGCCGGATCTTGCGTGAGCGCATCTGGCTCCCTCTCTCTGACGTGCTCCGGGCGGGTGGTGCGTCACCCCCGATGCAAGCGCTTACGCACGTCCGACGTCAAGGATCCCCAGGTCACGACTGTGTAACGCAGGTCACACGGGCGTCTCTGGCGTCGCCGGTGGTCTGGACCAGCGCCGTCACCCGGCCGCCCAGCCGCCCCTACAGGGCGCTGCTGAGCACCGTGCGACCCGCCTCGTCGCGCACCACGACCGCCGTCACGTCGGCGCGCAGCAGCGCCGACTGCAGGTTGCAGGTCATGTCGTCCCCGCCGGTGCCCAGGAACTGCCCCGCCGGCGTCAGCCGGCCCGTCCCGTCGCGGAACGCGGCCCGGTAGACCGCTCCCTCCTCGAAGCCCGCACCCACCAGGCGCAGCTCGGTGCCCCACGTGTGGGCGACCAGTCCCGCGCTCTCGACCTCGATGCCGGTGCCCTCCCCCGGCGTCTCGACCTCGAGGCTGATCGCCTCCAGCGGCACGGCCGGGGGCTCCGGCGCCGTGGCGCGCCCCAGGCCGACGCCCGCGCCGAGGGCGAGCACCACCACGGCGGCGGCCGCGGTCAGCAGCGTCGTACGACGCCGGGAGCGCGAGCGCGCCGCCTCGTGCTCCTCGGCGCGCTCGCGCCGGTCGCGCTCGGACTGCTCGGCGGCGATGGCGCTGCGGATGCGTGCCCCCAGGCCGGCGGCCGGGGAGGGCCGCTCGTCGAGGTGGGTGGGGTCGACGGCGTCGAGGCGCGCCACCAGGGGCTCGAGGTCGGCGACCTCGGCGCGGCACGCGGCGCAACCGTCGAGGTGGGCGCGCACGGCGCCCGCCTCGAGGTCGTCGAGGTGGCCCAGCACGTGGGCGCCCAGCAGCTCGCGCAGCTGCTCGTGACGGTCCTGCTGCTGGTCGTCGCTCACGGCGCCACCCCCATCTCGTCCATCGCGGCGCGCAGCGCCTTGAGCCCGTAGAAGACCCGGCTGCGCAGCGTGCCCACCGGCACCCCCAGCTCGGCGGCGACCTCGTCGTAGGGCCGTTCGCGCAGGTGGGTCTGCACGATCGCGACCCGGTGGTGCTCGCTGATGCGGCTCAGCGCCTCCTCCACGACCCACTGTCCCACCAGCCGCTCCGAGGGGTCGCCCTCGGTGCCGCCGGTCTCGTGGAGCGCGGCCTGCACCGCCTCGTCGCCGGCCAGCGCCGACTGCCAGGGCCGCACCCGGGCGGCGCGCGCGTGGTCGATCACCACGTTGCGCGCGATCCCGAAGAGCCAGACCCGCAGCGACGCGAGCGCCGGGTCGTAGCGCTCGGCGTGCCGCCAGGCCTTGAGGAAGGTCTCCTGGGTGACGTCCTCGGCGGCGCCGCGGTCACCGAGCGAGCGCAGCACGAAGCGGTAGATCTCGGGCCCGTGGCGCAGGTAGGCGGCCTGCACGGCGTCCTCGTCGTGCAGCCCCTCGCCGTCGCCGCCGGGCCTGGTCGCGCTCCGCCCGGGCCGGCCCGTCCGCGCCGCGCGCCCCGTCCTCCGAGCACCCGCCCACCCCTCGACCTGCGTCCCCATGCTGATGCCGCCGCCCTCTCCAGGACCCGTCGCGCCCATCCCTGTCGATGAGTACGGCGCCGACCTGCTCACCGTTCATTCGGAACCGGGCCCGCCGGGGATGGCCCGAGCGCGAGGTTCGGGCCGGGTCGACGCGAAGTCCGGGCCGGGTCGGCAATTGCGGGGAGGGATGAACGCGGGGCGCTCGGGCGGCGTACCCACCCCTGACAGACCACCGCGCCCCGCCGGGGCGCGCTCGCGCGGCCGCCAGGTCGCACCCCAGGAGAAGGGCACGACATGACGACACCCAGGACCCGAGGCGCGCGGCTGCTCAGCGGCGCCGCAGCCGGGGCGCTCGCGCTGGCAGCGGTCGCGGCCGCCCCCAGCGTCTCGCAGGCGGCCGAGCGGCCGTCCGAGCAGCGCAGCTCGAAGGCGAACACCGAGGCCGGGCTGCGTGCGGCCGTGGCGAAGGCCAACCGCAAGGGCGGGCTCGACCGCGTCAAGCTGCGCGACGATGTCCGGTTCAACGGCCGCCTCGGCGAGGCCATCGAGGTCACCGACGACCTGGTGCTCAACGCCCGCGGCCACACGATCGACGCCGCCGGCGTCGACCGCGTCTTCACCGTGGCCGACGGCGCCCGCCTGGTGGTCAAGAACGCGCGGCTGCGCCGCGGGGCGCCCGCGGCCGGCGAGAGCGGCGGGGCGATCCTGGTCAACGGCGAGCTGGTCGTGCGCAACACCTCGATGCTGGCCAACCAGGTCACCGGCACCGGCGCCTCGGGCGGCGCGGTCTTCAACGACGGCGGCAAGGTCCTCATCTCCGACTCGCGCCTGGCCCGCAACACCGCGACCCGCGCGGGCGGTGCGATCGAGGCGAACGAGGGGCTGACCCAGCTCATCGGCACCCGCCTGGTCAAGAACTCCACGGGCGACGAGCCCGGCAACGGCGGCGGCCTGCACCTGACCGGCGCCGGCGCCGTCGAGATCACCAGCAGCTGGATCGGCGGCAACTCCGCGGGCGCCGAGGGCGGCGGGCTGTGGAACTCGGCCGACGGCACCTTCATCGTCGAGCGCACCCGCGTCGAGGGCAACACCGCCGGTGGCGCCGACGCCGACCAGGGCGGCGGCGGCATCTACAACGACGGCGGCTTCCTGCAGGTCACCGGCTCGGACGTGAACGACAACATCGCCTCCGGCGCGGCCGGCTCGGGCGGCGGCATCCTCAACAACCTCGGCACCCTCGAGGTCGTCGAGTCCACGGTGGCCGACAACGAGGCCCCGCGCGCCGGCGGCGGCATCGAGGCCGTCGGCGGCGACACGACCGTGCGCCGCTCCTCGCTCGAGGACAACACCGCGGGCGCGGCTCCCGGCAACGGTGGCGGCCTGCACCTGACCGGCACCGGCACGGTCGACGTCGTCGGCTCGACGGTGCGCGGCAACCTCGCGCTCGCCGAGGGCGGCGGGCTGTGGAACAGCGCCGGTGGCGTCTTCACCGTGCGCGGCTCCGAGGTCACCGACAACGTCGCCGCGGGCGCGGCCGCCGACCAGGGCGGTGGCGGCCTCTACAACGAGATGGGCGACCTGACCGTGCGCGGCAGCACCGTCACCGGCAACTCCGCGCCCGGCGCGGCCGGTTCCGGCGGCGGCGTCTTCAACAACCAGGGCACCCTGAGCGTCGTGCAGAGCGACGTCACGGGCAACGACGCCCAGCGCGCCGGCGGCGCGATCGAGGCCAACGTCGGCACCACGCGGGTGCTGCGCTCCTCGCTCAACGACAACACCGCGGGCGCGGCGCCCGGCAACGGCGGTGCGGTGCACCTGACCGGCGCCGGCAGCGTCGACGTCACCGGCACCGAGGTCAGCGGCAACACCGCCTCGGCCGAGGGCGGCGGGCTGTGGAACAGCGCGTCGGGCACCTTCACGGTCACCGGCTCCGACATCGTCGGCAACACCGCCGGCGGCAACGACGCCGACCAGGGTGGTGGCGGCCTCTACAACGACGGCGGCACCCTGACCGTGCGCGACTCCACCGTCGACGACAACTCCGCGACCGGCACCGCCGGCTCGGGCGGCGGCCTCCTCAACAAGGGTGTCCTCGAGGTCACCGGCACCACCTTCGACGCCAACACCTCGGTGCGCGCCGGCGGTGCGATCGAGACCACCGACGCCACGACCGTCGCCCTGCGCGACGTCGTGATGACCGGCAACGACACCGGCGCCTCGCCCGGCAACGGCGGCGGCCTGCACATCACCGCCGCGGGCGTGGTGACCTACGACGGCGGCCGGGTCACCGGCAACAACGCCGACAACGAGGGCGGCGGGCTGTGGAACAGCAGCACCGGCATCCTGACCGTCACCGACGTGGTCATCTCCGGCAACACCGCGCCGACCAACCCCGACAACCACAACGACGGCGGCGTCTTCACGATCGACGGCACCCCGGTGCCGCCGACCCCGTGACCCACCCGCGCTGAGCGCCACCGGCGCTCACGCACACCCACCGGCCCGGCCGGGGCTCCTCGCCCCGGGCGGGCCGGTGCCACGTTCGGGGCTACTTCAGCTCGGCGGTGAGCAGGTCGCCGGCGAGCTCGGCCAGCGACGGGGCACGCAGCTCGGGTGCGCGCAGGTGCGTGGGATAGGCGTCGCGCCCGCTGCGGTCGACCCACCCGGTGCGCAGCCCGGCGCGGGCCGCGCCGTCGATGTCCCACGGGTGCACCGCCACCAGCATCGCCTCGTGCGCCTCGACGCCGCACTCCTCCAGCGCGTGCGCGTACGCCGCCGCCGCGGGCTTCCACGCCGGCGCGTCCTCGACCGAGAGCACCAGGTCGACGTGGTCGCGCAGCCCGGCGCGGTCGAGCAGCCCCTCGGCGACGCCGGCCGAGCCGTTGCTCAGCGTCACGACCCGCAGCCCGGCGGCGCGCAGCGCCCGGATGCCCGGGCCCACGTCGCGGTGCACGGTGAGGGTGGCGAACCGGCCCATCACGTGCTCGACGGCGCCCTCGACCTCGTCGGCGCCGGTGCCCTGCTCGAGCAGCCGCGCCCGCAGCAGCCCGGCCGCCACGTCGGCGAAGGGGGCGGGCGCCCCGGCGAGCCCCAGGCCGAAGCCGTCGCGGAGCACGCCGGCGAACCACGCCTGCCGCTCGTGGGCGGCCAGCCCCACCTCGGTGAAGGCCTCGTCGAGGGGCGAGAGGTCCGAGAGCGTCTCGTTGACGTCGAGGACCACCACGCGGGGGGCACCGGTCTGATCGTCCATCCGGCGAGCCTAACGACGCCCTGGCCGGGGCCCACCACCCCGACGGGGCGGCCGGGTGGTGCCAGACTGCGCTCGTGGTCTCCCCCCTCCTCAACGACAGGTACGAGCTCGGCCCGCTGCTGGGCTCGGGCGGGATGGCCGACGTGCACCGGGCCACCGACCGGCTGCTGGACCGCCAGGTGGCGGTCAAGGTGCTGCGCGACGTGGCCGGCGACCCGGCCGACCGGGCCCGCTTCACCGCCGAGGCCCGCACCCTGGCCAACCTGTCGCACCGCGGCCTGGTCACCGTCCTCGACGCCGGTATCGACGAGGAGCACCCGTTCCTGGTGATGGAGCTGGTCGAGGGCCGCGCGCTGTCGGCCGCGCTGGCCGAGGGCCCGCTGGGCGCGGTGGAGACCGCCCGGGTGGGCGCCGAGCTGGCCTCCACGCTGGCCCACACCCACGACCGGGGCGTGGTGCACCGCGACCTCAAGCCCGCCAACGTGCTGCTCGGCGACGACCGCCGGGTCAAGCTGGCCGACTTCGGCATCGCCCGGCTGATCGGCGACACCGTGCGCCACACCCGCACCGGCACCGCGGTGGGCACCGCCGCCTACCTCTCCCCCGAGCAGGTCCGCGGCGAGGACGTCAGCACCGCCGTCGACGTCTACTCCCTGGGCCTGGTGCTGCTGGAGTCGCTGACCGGTGAGCGCGCCTTCCCCGGCAGCCCCACCGAGTCCGCGATGGCCCGGCTGCACCGCGACCCCGACGTGCCCAGCACCCTCGACGACCGCTGGCGGCGGCTGCTGCTCGCGATGACCGCCGCCGACCCGGCGCAGCGCCCCGCCGCCCACGAGGTCGCCGCGTCGCTGGAGGACCTGCGTGCGCCCCGGGCTGCCGACCCGACCGCGGTGCTGACCGCCCCCGTGCGGGTCACCGCACGGGTGCCGGGCGAGACCTTGCCCGACCGGGCCGGCGCCGCGGTCGCGCACGCCCCGGGCCGGCTGTGGGCGCGGCTGCGCGAGACCCCGGCCCACCAGCGCGGTGTGGCCGGCGCGGTCGCCGCCGTCCTCCTGCTGGTGCTCGTCGCGGGGCTGGCCTCCGGTGGCGACGACGCCTCCGGCGAGCAGCCCCCTGCCCAGCAGGGCCAGGGGCAGGACCAGCAGGGCCGGGGCCGATGAGCGCCCCCGACGACCCACTGCACCACGCCGTCGACGTGGCCTGCGACGCCCGCCGCGCCTTCGAGGTCTTCACCGACCTGGGCTCCTGGTGGGACCCCGCCTCCACCCCCGACCCGGAGGCCTTCGGCGGGATCGAGGCAACGCCCGGCGTCGGGGGCGAGGTCGTGCTGCGCCTCGACGGGACGCCCCGGCCGCTGGGCCGGGTCACCGCCTGGGAGCCGGGCGCCCACTACGCCCAGACCTACCTGCCCCACTGGTGGGGCCCCGAGGGCACGCGGCCCACCTGGCTCGACGTGACCTTCACCGACGAAGGGGGCGTGTGCCTCGTCGAGCTGCGCCACGGCGGCTGGGACTCCACCAACCTGGTCCTGCGTCAGCGGTGCACCGACTGGCCCGACCTGCTGGGCCGCTTCGCGCGCGCCTGCGCGGGGTGAGGTGACCTCACGAGCGCGTCGTACGGTGGAGACATGGCAACCATCGAGCTGACCGAGGCCAACTTCGAGACCCACGTGAAGGAGGACGACATCCTCCTGGTCGACTTCTGGGCCGACTGGTGCGGGCCCTGCAAGCAGTTCGCGCCGACCTACGAGGCGGCCTCCGAGGCCAACTCCGACATCACCTTCGGCTCCATCGACACCGAGGCCCAGCAGCAGCTGGCCGCCGCGGCGGGCATCCAGTCGATCCCGACCCTGATGGCCTTCCGCGAGGGCATCCTGGTCTTCGCCCAGCCCGGCGCCCTGCCGGCCCCGGCGCTCGACCAGGTCATCCAGGCCGTGCGCGAGCTCGACATGGACGAGGTCCGCCAGCAGGTAGAGGCGCAGCAGACGCCCGAGGGCTGAGCAGCCCGGCGCCGAGCACCCCGCTCAGGGGCGCCCGGCGTCGTTCCTGTCGTACCCGTCGTCCCCGTTGTCCCTGTCGTCCCCGTCGTGCCCGCCCTCGTGCGGCTCGGCGGGGACGTCGCCGTAGACCCCGGTCGCGCGGCCGTGCTCGACCTTGCGCAGCTGGCGGAAGAGGCTCCAGCCCAGCAGCGCCACGGCCAGCGCCATGCCGGCGAAGATCGCCAGTGCGCCCCACCCGGCCTTGACGTCCTCGGGCTCGGGGACCTCGTCGGTCAGCCGGACCAGGTCGAGGACCGGGGCGAGGTGGACGACGAGCTCGGGCAGCAGCATGCTCACAGCGTGCCACCCGGGGCCGCGATGCCCGCGAAGAGGTCGTCCTCGGGCGTCGTCGAGGCGATGTGGCTCACCACGAGCTCGTAGTCCTCGGTCGGCCACACCTCGACCTGCAGCTCGCGCGGGATCGCGAACCAGTGGCCGTCGGGGTCGATCTGGGTGGCGTGCGCCAGCAGCGCCTGGTCGCGCACCCCGAAGTAGGCGCCGCACTCGACCTTGGTCGTGATCCGGGCGTCCCACTCGGGCTCCGGCTTCCAGGTCTTCAGCCGCTCCTCCCACGGCGACTCCAGGCCGTGGGCCTGCATCGCGGCGTGCAGCGCCTCCATGCGGGGGCGGTTGAACGAGTGGTGGTAGTAGAGCTTCAGCGGCTGCCAGGGCTCGCCCGCGTCGGGGAAGCGCTCGGCGTCGCCGGCGGCCTCGAACGCCGCGACGCTGACCTCGTGGCAGCGCACGTGGTCGGGGTGCGGGTAGCCCCCGCGCTCGTCGTACGTCGTCAGCACGTGGGGGCGGACCTGGCGGATGATGCGCACCAGCGCCTCGACCGACTCCTCCATCGGGGCCAGCGCGAAGCAGCCCTCGGGCAGCGGCGGCTTGGGGTCGCCGTCGGGCCAGCCGGAGTCGACGAAGCCCAGCCAGTGCTGGGTGATGCCGAGGATGTCGCGCGCGCGCTCCATCTCCTGGCGGCGCACCTCGGTGATGTTGGCCAGGATGTCGGGGCGTTCCATCTTGGGGTTGAGGATCGACCCCCGCTCCCCGCCCGTGCAGGTCACCACGTGCACCTGGGCGCCCTGGTCGACGTAGCGCGCGGTCGACGCCGCCCCCTTGCTCGACTCGTCGTCGGGGTGGGCGTGCACGTGCATCAGGCGCAGGCCCTCGTAGGGGCGGCTGCCGTCGTGGTGGCTGGCCGGCGGGGCGCTGCTCGGCTGGGGGTGCTGCGACATGGGTTCCATCGTAGGTGTCACCATGGACGGGTGACCTCGCAGGACCTCCTCACCGAGCGGTACGGCGCCCCGTCGCCGTGGCGGCGCCGCTCGCTGCTCGCGCTGGTCGCGGTGGTGGCCGCGGCCTCGCTGGGCTGGCTGGCCTGGACCACGCTGGTGCACGCCAACCCGCCGGTGCGCTCCGACATCGTCGGCTTCGAGGTCGTCGACGTCCACACGACCACCGCGGTGGTCGACGTGCGCGTCGAGAGCGACGCCACCGACGTGCAGTGCCTGGTGCGCGCCTACGCCACCGACAAGGTCGTCGTCGGCGAGCGGGTCTTCACCCCGACCGGTGACGGGCGCACCGAGATCAGCGTGCGCACCGAGCGGCTCGCGACCGCCGTGGAGAACGTCGGCTGCACCGCCGACGGCCAGCTCCGCCCCCGCTGACGGGCCCGTCCGGCCCGCCGCCACCCCCTCCCGGGGCCGCTCTCATCCCTAGGGGCGGACGTCTCGGCCTGCGCTTTGGGCCCGGGATTGTTAAGGTGGTCGTTCTGACGCTCCCGCCGGGCCCGCCAGGACGAAGGCCCGCGACCGAGTCGAGCGCCTCTCTGGTGCTCCGACCACGTCAGATCCGCACGAGACACACCCAACGACAACGGGTGCGGACGACCACACCCTGACGCACCCCCCGTAGGAGCCACCCATGACGCAGTCGACCGAGCCGGGCAAGATCTGGCTGACCAAGGACGCCTTCGACAAGCTCAACGCCGAGCTCGAGGACCTCAAGGGCCCGGTGCGTGCGGACGTCATCGAGCGCATCAGCAACGCCCGCGACGAGGGCGACCTCAAGGAGAACGGCGGCTACCACGCCGCCCGTGAGGAGCAGGGCCGCATCGAGGGCCGCATCCGCCAGCTCGAGGACATGCTGCGCCGCGCCGAGATCGGCGAGACCCCTCCCGACGACGGTGTCGTCGAGCCGGGCATGAAGATCACCTACAAGTTCGTCGGTGACGACGACGACGAGGCCGAGACCTTCCTGCTCGGGGCCCGCGAGATCGAGGACTCCGTCGAGGACCTCAAGGTCTACTCCCCGCAGTCCCCGCTGGGCCAGGCCATCAACGGCGCCAGCCGCGGCGACACGGTCTCCTACGAGGCCCCCAACGGCAAGATGCTCGAGGTCGTCATCCTCGACGCGGTGCCCTACACCGTCTGAGGCACGCCCCACGCACGCGAGCCGGCTCGTTCGAACGGGCCGGCTCGACGCATGCCTGCCGCCGTTGGTCGAGCGACGAGGGCCGAAGGCTCGAGCGTCGTCGAGACCCCGTGACCCCACGGCGTACGGCGAGCAGGCATCTCACCGGTTCTCGACCACCGCTCGACCAACAAGGGTCGAGCACCCAGTGGTCACAGACGACAGAGCCGGGGTCCCGGACGATGTCGTCCGTGACCACTCGAGCACCGCGGCCGCCGTTGGTCGAGCAGCGAGGGCCGAAGGCTCGAGCGTCGCCGAGACCCCGTGACCCCACGGCGTACGGCGAGCAGGCATCTCACCGGTTCTCGACCACCGCTCGACCGACGAGGGCCAGCTCACTCCAGGACGCGGTAGCCGTGCTCGCGCAGCCGCGCGAGCACGGTGTCGGAGTGCGCCGAGCCCCGCGTCTCGAGCTGCAGGTGCACCTCGACCTCGTCCATCGACAGGGCCGGTGAGATCCGCTCGTGGGCGACCTCGAGGACGTTGGCGCCCGCGGCGCTGACCTCGGTGAGCAGCCGGGCCAGGCCGCCGGGGGCGTCGGGGATGGTGACGTCGAGGTTGAGGTAGCGACCGGCGGCGGCCATGCCGTGCCGGATCACCTTGCCCAGCAGCAGCGGGTCGATGTTGCCGCCCGAGAGCACCGCCACCACCGGCGCCTCGAACGCGTCGGGGTGGTCGAGCAGGGCCGCGACCGCCGCCGCGCCGGCCGGCTCGCAGACCAGCTTGGCCCGCTCGGCCAGCGACAGCACCGCCCGCGCCAGCGAGTCCTCGCTGACGGTGACGACGTCGTCGACGTGCTCGACCACCGCGGCGAAGGTCAGGTCGCCGGGCCGGCCCACGGCGATGCCGTCGGCCATCGTGCGCATCACCGTCAACGGCGTCGGCCGGCCGGCCTCCAGCGAGCCCGGGTAGGCCGCGGCGTCCTTGGCCTGCACGCCCACGACGCGTACGTCGGGGCGCAGCGCCTTGACGGCCAGGGCGACCCCGGCGAGCAGCCCGCCCCCGCCGGTGGGCACGACCACGGTGGCGACCTCGGGCAGCTGCTCGATGATCTCCAGGCCCACCGTGCCCTGCCCGGCCACCACGTCGGGGTGGTCGAAGGGATGAATCAGCACCGCGCCGGTGCGCTCGGCGAACTCGTGGGCCGCGACCAGCGCGTCCTCGAGGTACTGCCCGGAGAAGACCACGTCGGCGCCGTAGCCGCGGGTGGCGCGCTCCTTGGGGATCGGCGCGCCCTCAGGCATGAAGACGGTGGCGGAGATGCCGAGCAGCTGCGCGGCCAGGGCCACGCCCTGGGCGTGGTTGCCGGCCGAGGCCGCGACGACGCCACGGGCCCGCTCCTCCTCGCTGAGCCGCGAGATGCGCACGTAGGCACCGCGGGCCTTGAACGAGCCGGTGCGCTGCAGGTTCTCGGCCTTCAGGCGCACCTCGCCGCCGACCAGCTCCGAGAGCCAGCGCGACTCCTCCATCGGCGTACGCACCGCGACGCCGGCGAGGACCTCGCGCGCGGCCTCGATGTCGGCGAGCCCGACGGTGGGCACCTCGCTCACGACGGCTCCCCCGCGACCGGGGCGTCGGCGTGCTCCTGCACGTCGACCGAGGCGGCGCTCTCGCCGTAGTCCTCGGCGAGCTCCTCCTCGGGGTCGTCGCCCGGGGCGGTGTTGGCGGCGAGGTGCTGCACCACGGCGTTGAGCGCCGCGGCCAGCGGCACCGCGACCAGGGCCCCGGCGATGCCGGCGACCAGCACGCCGGTGGCGATCGCGACGATCACCGCCAGCGGGTGCACCGAGACCCAGCGGCCCATCAGGAAGGGCTGCAGCACGTGGCCCTCGACCTGCTGGACCACGATCACCCCGACCAGCATCAGCAGCGCGGCCACCGGCCCCTGGTCGACCAGCGCCACGAGGATCGCGACCGTGCCCGCGATGGTGGCACCGATCATCGGCACGAAGGCGCCCAGGAAGACCAGCACGCCGATGGCGGCCACGAAGGGCACCCCGAGGAACCAGGCCCAGCCGGCGATGCCGACGGCGTCGACGAGGGCGACCACGACGGTGGCCCGCACGAACTGGGTCAGCGAGATCCAGGCGACGCGACCCGAGGAGTCGACCCGGGGGCGGGCCACCCGCGGCGCGAGGCGCACCAGCCACGACCAGATCCGCTGGCCGTCGGCCATGAAGAAGTAGGTGGAGAAGAGGACGATGAAGAAGCCGGCGAAGACGTGGGTCAGCGTGGTGCCCACCTCGGTGAGCCGGGTGACCACCTGGCCGTCGCTGGTCTGGTCGGTGATCAGGCGCTGTGCGTCGTTGATCCACCGGTCGACCTGGGAGTCGCTGGCGTTGAGCGGCCCGTCCTCGAGCCAGCCGCGGATCTGGCCCAGGCCGGCGACGGTCTGCTCTGCCAGGTCGGTGGCGCCGTTGGCCACCTGCTGGCCCACGAAGGTGAGCAGCGCGCTGACCGTGGCCAGCCCGCCCACCACGACCAGCAGCGCGGCGAGCCCGCGCGGCACCCGCAGCCGGGTCAGCAGGTCGACCGCGGGCACGGCCAGCGCCGTGACCAGCAGCGCGACCACGATCGGCAGCACGATCACCGAGAGGTAGCCGACGGTCCAGGCGATCACCGCGCCGGCCGCCACGATGACCAGGAAGCGCCATGCCCAGGCCGCCGCGAGCTCGACGCCCGGCGGCACGTGGGTGCGCGGGTAGGCGTCGGCCCCGCTGACCAGCTCGGGCGGGGTCAGCCGGCGCTCCCGCTCGTCGCGCAGCTGGCTCCACTGCTGGAAGAGCCGGTGCGCCAGGCCCTCCTCCTCCTCGACCGAGCGGGTGCGCAGGGCGCGCCGCCGCAGTCGCCCGCCGGGGGCCGGGGCCGCCGGGTCGGGCCGGGCCATCGCGACGTCGCCGGCGGGATCGGTGCCGGTCACCTCCTGCTCGTCCACACCGCTCAACCTATGCGACGCGGACGGCGCGTCGGCGGCGCCGCACGCGGCTCATCCGAGCGCGCGGTCGAGGTCGGCGACCAGGTCCTCGGCGGTCTCGATGCCGACCGAGAGCCGCACCAGGTCGGCGGGCACCTCGAGGTCGGTGCCGGCGACGCTGGCGTGGGTCATCCGCCCCGGGTGCTCGATGAGCGACTCGACGCCGCCCAACGACTCGCCCAGGGTGAAGACCTCGGTGCCCTCGCAGACCGCGAGCGCGGCCTGCTCGCCGCCGCTGACGCGGAAGGAGACCATGCCGCCGAAGCGCTTCATCTGGCGAGCAGCGATCTCGTGGCCGGGGTGCGAGGCGAGGCCGGGGTAGACGACCTGCTCGACCTTGGGGTGGTCGAGCAGGAAGTCGACGACCTTCTCGGCGTTGTCGCAGTGCCGGTCCATCCGCACGCCCAGGGTCTTGAGGCCGCGCAGGGTCAGCCAGGCGTCGAAGGGCCCGGCCACCGCGCCGATGGCGTTCTGGTGGAAGGCGACCTTGTCGGCGATCTGGAGGTCCCGCACGACCAGCGCGCCGCCGACCACGTCGGAGTGCCCGCCGCAGTACTTCGTGGTCGAGTGCAGCACCACGTCGGCGCCCAGGGTCAGCGGCTGCTGCAGGTAGGGCGAGGCGAAGGTGTTGTCGACGACCAGCAGCGCCCCGGCCTCGTGGGCGACGGCGGCCAGCGCCTCGATGTCGCCGATGGTCAGCAGCGGGTTGGTGGGCGTCTCGACCCACACGATCTTCGTCTGCCCGGGGCGGATCGCCGCGCGCACGGCGTCGACGTCGGAGACGGCCGCCGGGCTGTGCTCGAGGCCCCAGGCCTTCTCGACCTTGTCGAAGAGGCGGTAGGTGCCGCCGTACGCGTCGTCGGGGATGACCACGTGGTCGCCGGGGGTGCACAGCGCACGCACCAGGGTGTCCTCGGCGGCCAGGCCGGAGGCGAAGGCGAAGCCGCGCTCGCCCTGCTCGAGCGCCGCGATGTTGCCCTCGAGCGCGGTGCGGGTGGGGTTGGCCGAGCGGGAGTACTCGTAGCCGCCCCGCAGGCCGCCGACGCCGTCCTGCTTGTAGGTCGACGTCGCGTAGATCGGCGGGATCACCGCCCCCGTCGTGGGGTCCGGCTCGTAGCCGGCGTGGATGGCGCGGGTCTCGAAGCCCGCCTTGGCCAGGTGCTGCTGCTCGCTCACCCGTCGAGGGTACTCACGCGGGAACCATCTGACCTCCCCCGGTGTTGTACCCCTCGGACACCCACCCCGAGGAGGACCACCGCATGTTCTTCACCCGCAAGCAGAGCGACCTGATCGCCCCCGAGCAGACCCTGCCCGGGCGCAGCGAGAGCCCCTGGCACCTCTCCGACCGGCACGTCGTCCTCGACTCCCCCGTCGTGACCGACCAGGCGCCCGCCGGCCACGAGGTCGCGGTCTTCGGGCTCGGCTGCTTCTGGGGCGCCGAGGAGCTGTACTGGAAGATGCCCGGGGTCTGGTCGACCTCCGTCGGGTACGCCGGCGGCGACACCCCGCACCCCTCCTACGAGGAGGTCTGCTCGGGGCGCACCAACCACACCGAGGCCGTGCGGGTGGTCTTCGACCCCGCCGTCGTCTCCTACGCCGACCTGGTCAAGGCGTTCTTCGAGGTGCACGACCCGACCCAGGGCATGCGTCAGGGCAACGACGTCGGCACCCAATACCGCTCCGCGATCTACTGGACCACGCCCGAGCAGGAGCGCACCGCCCTCGAGCTGACCCGCGTGTACGGCGACGAGCTCGCCCGCCGCGGCCTCGACGAGATCACCACCGAGGTCCGTGAGGCGCCGACGTACTACTACGCCGAGGACGTGCACCAGCAGTACCTGGCCAAGAACCCCTACGGCTACCGCTGCCACAGCAACACCGGGGTGCCCTTCCCCGAGACGGCCTGAGCCGCGCCCGATCCGTCCCATGCCCTGGTGGCGGCCGGCTCGTAGGCTTCGGTCAGGCCCGTGAGGGTTCGACCGGACCACCGCTGTGGACGGCTCGGACCTCCAGGCCTCTCCCTGGTGCAGGACCGGATTCGTCGCCGCTGCTGCGAGCGCGGCCTCGAGGCGTTCTTGCCGCTGGTGCTGGCCGACCACACGTTCGACGAGGACACCGTACTGGTCGGACACTCAGGTGGTGCAGCACTGCTGCTCGCCGTCTTGGAGCACATCGAGGCGAGGGTGGACCAGGCGATCCTGGTCGCCGGCTACTGCACCCAGCCCGGCTCCGAGGACGAACCCGTCCTCCAGGACGCCTACGACTGGTCGGTGATCCGGGCCCACGTGCGCGACCTGTACGTCATCAACTCCCGCGAGGACCCCTACGGCTGCGACGACCAGCAGGGGCGCGCGACGTTCGACCGGGCCGGCGGCACGCAGATCGTCCGCGGCGGCTGACCGGGGCCGAGGCGCGACCGCCGCTCACGACGGCGGGTCGGCCAGCCACGACTCGAAGGTCACCGTCCCGAGGCGGGCGGTGTCGCCGGGAAGCAGCCCACCCGAGGCCATGGCCCGGCCAGCGGCTCCCGGCAGTCGGACACCGAGCACCGGTCGACGTCGACCCGAGGCGCGCACGACGCGACGGGCGAGCTCGACGAGCTGGTGCTCCTCCGGGCCGGCGATCTCTGGCCCCAGCCCCTGAGGCTCTCCCACGGCGGACCTCACGAGCTCTGCGGCCACCTCGACCGCCGCGACAGGCCGGATCCGCTGGCGGGGCAGCACGGCGACCGGTCCGGGGACCCTCGCCAGCAGCTGACCCGCGAACTCGTGGAACTGGGTCGCCCGCAGGATGGTCGCGGGCACGGCTCCCGACAGCGCGATCCGTTCCTGGCGCAGCTTGGCCTCGTAGTAGCCGAGGCCGACGCGATCGACGCCGACGATCGACAGCACGACCAGGTGCCGGACGCCACCCCTGCGGCTCGAGTCGACCAGGCGCCCCGTCGCGGCCTCGAAGAAGCCGACAGCGCTGCTGCGTCGCGTCGTGACGACGTTGCTGACGTCGATGACGGCCTCGGCTCCTGCCATCGCCTCGTCCAGCCCCGTCCCCGTCACGAGGTCGACCCCCCGACCCCGCGCCAGGACCACCGGCGTGTGCCCGAGCGCCGACAGCTCCGCGACGACGTACCGCCCGACGACGCCCGTTCCCCCAGCGACGACGACCCTCATGATCTGCCCTCCCGGCGTGGTGGCGGCGGCCCGCCAGGACGAGCAGCAGACTAGCCGTGGCCTTCGGCACCAAGACCGCGCTCACCGCCGCGGCGCTGGGCGCGACGGCGTACTCGCGCTCGCTCGGGCGCACCGTCTCGGAGCACCGCGACGTGCCGGCGGAGTCCGGCACCACACCGCTCGACCAGACACCCCCGCACGTCGCGCAGGCCCAGCGCCGGCTGTCCACGCTGCAGTGGGTCGTGCCGGCCCTCACCGGTGCGGTCGTCCTGGTCAGCGCCTACGCCGGCGAGCAGCAGCGCGCCAGCGAACAGCGACGCGGGCTGCGCAAGCGCCTGGTCGGCTGAGCACGGGCTCGTTTGTCGGGCCGGGTGACAATGGGCCCATGAGCGACATGCCGCGCAAGGCGTTCGGGCGGACCGCACGTCTGGCGGCACTGCCGCTGGGCTACGCCGGGCGCAACGCGATCGGGTTCGGCAAGCGCCTGGGTGGTCGCCCGGCCGAGGCGGTGGTGAGCGAGATCCAGATGCGCACCGCCGAGCAGCTCTTCCGCACCCTGGGCGAGCTCAAGGGCGGGGCGATGAAGTTCGGCCAGGCGCTGTCGGTGCTCGAGTCGGCGCTGCCCGACGAGCTGGCGGCGCCCTACCGCGAGCAGCTGACCAGGCTGCAGGACTCCGCTCCCCCGATGCCGACCCAGACCGTGCGCGACACGCTCGCGCGCGACCTGGGCGCCGACTGGCAGGACCAGCTGGTCTGGCTCGACGGCGGGCCGACAGCGGCCGCCTCGATCGGGCAGGTGCACAAGGGCCGCTGGCACGACGGCCGCGAGGTCGCGGTCAAGGTGCAGTACCCCCGCGCCGGCGAGGCGCTGCGCTCCGACCTGCGCCAGCTGGCCCGCGTCGCGCGCAGCATCGGGCCCCTGGTGCCCGGCCTCGACGTGAAGCCGCTCGTCGCCGAGATGCAGGCGCGGATGGAGGAGGAGCTCGACTACGACCTCGAGGCCTCCGCCCAGCGTGCCTTCGCCGCGGCGTACGCCGGTGACCCCGACATCGTGGTGCCCGACGTGGTGGCCCACGGCCCGGCGACGCTGGTCACCGAGTGGCTCGACTCGACCTCGTCGCTGGCCAAGGTCATCGCGGAGGGCACCCAGGAGGAGCGCGACCGCTTCGGCGACCTGTTCACCCGGTTCCTGCTCGGCGCCCCCGGCCTGACCGGGATGCTGCACGCCGACCCGCACCCCGGCAACTTCCGGGTCGTGCCCGGCATCGACGGCGGGCCGCTGCGGATGGGCGTGCTCGACTACGGCGCCGTCGCGCGGCTGCCCGACGGGCTGCCGACCGCCATGGGCACGCTGATCCGGATCGCCAGCATCGAGGACGACGCGACGCTGCTCGAGGGGCTGCGCGAGGAGGGCTTCGTCAAGCCCGGTGTCAGCATCGGCTCGCGCGAGCTGCTCGACTACCTCGCCCCGTTCGTGGAGCCGGCGCGCACCGAGCGCTTCCAGTTCACGCGGGCCTGGATGCAGGAGCAGTTCCAGCGCATCAACGACCCCCGGAACCCGTCGTTCACGGTGGCGATGAAGATCAACCTGCCGCCGTCGTACCTGCTCATCCACCGCACCTGGCTCGGAGCGGTCGGCATCCTCTCCCAGCTCGAGGCCGACGTGGCCTTCGGCGAGATCCTGCGCGAGCTGCTGCCGGGCTTCGCCGAGCCGGTCTAGGGCCGCTGCGGGGCGACAGCGCCCAGCAGGGCCTCCAGGGCGGGCTCGGCCTGGTCGCCGTCGAAGACGTGCTGCGCGTGGGCGGAGCCCGGCAGCAGCAGCACGTCGTTGTCGCCGGGCGCGCTCTCGGCCAGCTCGGTGGCGACGTCGGCGACGCTCTCGTCCTCGCTGGCGATGAAGAGCTTGGGCTGGTCGCCGAGGCCCTCGACGGTGCTGTTGGCCGACAGCGTCACGACCTGGTCGACCAGGTCGGGGTCCTGGGCGAGCAGGCGCAGGGCGGCGTCGGCGCCGGCGCTGCCCCCGACCAGGGCGACGCTCTCGGCGCCCTCGTCCCTCAACCGGTCCACCGCCGCCGTCATCGCCTCGGGCGTCAGGTCCTCGACCGCGACGACGCTGTTGCCCTGGTCGGCCATCGCCTCGGCCTGGTCCTGCCAGCTCGCGGCGTCGAACGCCGCGCCGTGCGCGAGCACGACGCCGTACGAGCCGTCGCCCCAGCGCAGCGCGTCGCCGTCGTCGACCAGCGAGATCCGCTCGCCGCTGGACTCCCCACCGGTGGCGCCGGTGGACGGGGCGGGCTCGTCCGTGCCGCACGCGAGGAGCGCCGTCAGGAGCATGGCGAGCACCGCGGTCATGAGGGGGCGGCGGGGACGCAGGATCGCAGATGGCATCTGCCCACCGTAGGTCGTGGGCCGCGCCGGGTCGCCCGGCACGGGCCTGGGCACCGGCAGCCGCGGACTTGTCAGGGAGCTCCTGCGCTTGATGGGTGTTGCAACCCCTGACAAGCGCAGGAGTCCCCGGCCGGCCGGGGACTCCTGCAGGCCGGCTCAGAGGCCGGTGGCGCCATCGACCGACTCGCGGATCAGGTCGGCGTGACCCGCGTGGCGGGCGTACTCCTCGACCAGGTGCAGGAGGATCCAGCGCAGGCTGGCCGCCTCGCCGTGGCGCTCGACGACGGCGAGGGTGTCGAGGCCACCGGCGGCCAGGGCCCGGTCGATCCCCTCGTCGGCGGCGCGCACCGCGGCCTCGTGCAGGGCCAGCAGCTCGTCGGCCGTCCGCCCGGCGGCGCGGTGCCAGTCCTGGTCGGGGTCGGCCGCCCAGTCGATGCTGCGCCACGGCTCGGCCGGCTGGTCGCCGTGCAGCACGTGGCCGCACCAGTAGTCCTCGACGAAGGCGAGGTGCGAGAGCATCCCGCCGAGCGTCATGGGGCTCGGCGCCAGCGCCTGGTCGAGCTGCTCGGCGGTGAGGCCCTCGACCTGGCGGCGCAGGGTCGCCCGGAAGTAGGCCAGGAAGGAGCGCACCGCGCTCACCTCGTCGGCGACGAACGGGATCTCGGGCAGCGGGGTCGGGGTCACCGCGCCCACGCTAGTGGCCGACCGCTCAGGCCGGGACGTCGTCGTCGGGCGGGTCGCCGGCGATGCAGTAGCGCAGCCCGCCGGGGTCGGCCATCACCGTCCAGTGGTCGTGGCTGGTCACGACCCGCGCCCCGAGAGCGACGTGGCGGGCGAGCTCGGCGCCCACGTCGTCGGTGGTCAGGTCGAGGTGCACCGACACCTCGGGCGCGTCGTCGTCGAGGCGCTGCACCAGCACCTGCAGCGGCTGCCCGGCCGGCACCTCGAGCAGGTGGAACTCCTCGTACGCCGTGCGGCGCAGCCGCCAGCCCGTCAGGTCGCGCCAGAACGCCAGCTCCGCCTCCAGCAGCCGTCTCGGGACGTCGACCGAGAGCTGGTCGACCTGCGAGTGGTGGCCGGTCGGCCACGTGGTGGGCCGGCTGCGCCTGCTCGCGGGGTGGCCCACGAAGCAGAAGGTCAGCCCGCCCGGCGAGCGCAGCACGACGTACCCCTCCTCGGCCGTGTGCACCACCTCGGCCCCCAGCCGCTCGGCGTGCTCCGCGGCGGTCGCCTGGTCGCCGACGTGCAGGTCGAGGTGGACCCGCGAGGGCCCCTCGTCGCGGCGCTGCACCCGCAGGTGGTCGTCGCCGTCGGGCGGGACCAGCGTCGTGAACTCGGCCCGCTCGCCGCGCACCGTCGACAGCGTCGTGCCGGTGACCTGCGCCCAGAACGCGGTGCCGCGCTCGAGCTCCTCGGCCGCGAGGTCGAGGAACGCGCTGATCCACAGCGGGCTCGACGCGGGCAGGTCGCCGCTCATGCGGGCCCGCCGCCGGCGGGCCGGTGCAGCACCGCACCGGTGGGGCGCACCCGCAGCCCGTCGCCGCTCACCTCGGCGGTGCCGTCGACGATCAGGGAGAAGTCGTCGGCCTGCAAGGGCGGGAACAGCAGCGTCACCGTCTCGTTCGCCGCAGCGTTCGCCAGGGACCCTCGCCCCGGCGAGCCCAGCAGGAGCAGGTCGTCGTCGAGCACCGGTCGCACCGAGACCACCTTGACCCGCGCCGGCAGCACCGACGGGTCGGTCGTCAGCAGGAACCCGGCACCGAACCTCGCCAGCGTCTCACCCAGGTCGGCCACCGCCACGGGGATGCTCATGCACCCCACCCTAGGGCTCGCCTGCCCTGCTCAGCCCGTCCAGCGCTCACCCAGCACGACCGGTTCGCCCGCTCCCCCGGTCACCTCGGCCAGCACCGCCCGGGTCGCCTCCTCGTCGGCCGGCGCGACGCCCAGCACCAGGTGCACGCTCGCACCCCACCGCGCGTCGAGCACGTCCACGCCACGCGCCCGCAGCTCGCCCTCGACCCGGCCGGCCTCGGCGTGGTCGACCTCGAGCCCGAGCTCGCGCAGCAGCCGCCGCTCGCGCGTGCCGGCCACCTCGAGCGCGGCGCGCAACGCGTCGCCGTACGCCCGCACCAGCCCGCCGGCGCCCAGCAGCGTGCCGCCGAACCACCGCGTGACCACCGCGACGGTGTCGCTGAGCCCGGCCCCGCGCAGCACCTCGAGCATGGGCGCCCCCGCGGTGCCCGCCGGCTCGCCGTCGTCGGAGGAGCGCTGCACCGGCACCGGCGGCGGCCCCACGACCATCGCGGAGCAGTGGTGGCGCGCGTCGTGGTGGCGCTTGCGCAGCCGCTCGACCACCGCCCTGGCCTCGTCCTCGCTCGCGACCCGCGCGACGGTGGCCAGGAACCGCGAGCGCCTCACCTCGATCTCCACCTCCGCGTCACGGCCCACCACGAGGTACGACGCCTGCTCGCTCACCACAGCCCCGTCACGTCGCCGCCGATCTTGACCACGAACGCCGCCACCACGGCGATGAAGAACACCCGCACGAACCGCGACCCCTTGGCCACGGCGGTGCGGGCGCCGACGTACCCGCCGACGAGGTTGGCCAGGCCCATCAGCAGCCCGACCTTCCACAGCACCGCGCCCTGCGGGATGAAGACGACCAGGGCGGCGAGGTTGGTGGCCCAGTTGGCCATCTTCGACTTGGCCGAGGCCTCGAGGAAGCCGTAGCCCAACAACCCCACCAGCGCGAAGACGAAGAAGGAGCCGGTGCCGGGGCCCAGGGCGCCGTCGTAGAAGCCGATGGCGAAGCCCGTGCCCATCGTCGCCCCGGTGTGGCGGCGTCCGGCGAAGCGCAGCGCGGTCACCTGGCCCAGGCTGGGCTTGAACAGCACGTAGGCGCCCACGAGCACCAGCACCGCCAGCACGATCGGCTCGAACGCCTCGCGCGGGATCAGACTCGCCACCGCCGCGCCCCCCGCGGAGCCGAGGAACGCGGTGAGCATCAACGGGCCGAAGGTGCGTGGATCGGGGCGCACCCGCCGGTAGAACGTCACGCTGCTGACGCTCGTGCCGCAGATCGAGCCGAGCTTGTTGGTGGCCAGGATCTGCACCGGGCTGGCGCCGGGCAGCCCCACCAGCAGCGCCGGCAGCTGGATCAGCCCGCCGCCGCCGACGACCGCGTCGACGAAGCCGGCGACGAGCGCGGCGAGCCCCAGCAGGAGCAGCACGGTCAGGGTCGGATCCTCCACACCGCGACCCTAGGCCCGCCTCCTGGCCGGCCCGCCTACGGTGTCCTCCATGCGGCCACAGCGGATCGTCTCCCTCCTGCCCTCGACCACCGAGATCCTCTTCGGCCTCGGCGCCGGCGACGACGTGGTCGGCGTGACCTTCGAGTGCGACCACCCCGCCCAGGCACGCGAGCGCCGCATCGTGTCGTCGACGACCATGCCCGAGGGCCTGGACCCCGCCGGGATCGATGCGTACGTCGCTCGCGCGGCCGCCGCCGGCGAGGACCTCTACCGCCTCGACGCGGGAGCCCTGGCCGACCTCGACCCCGACCTGGTGCTGACCCAGGACCTGTGCGCGGTCTGCGCGATCGACGTCGGCTCGGTCGACGAGGCGCTCGACCACCTCGGCTGCCGGGCCGAGGTCCTCTCCTTCGACCCGCACACCCTCGCCGAGATCCGCGACAGCGTGCTGCGCATCGGGGCGGCCGTGGGGCGGCCCGACGACGCCTCCCGCCTGGCCGCCCCGCTCGAGACCCTCGTCGAGCAGGCGGCGACCCCGCCGACCGGGCAGCGCCGCCCGCGGGTCGTGGTGCTGGAGTGGACCGACCCGCCGTACGCCCCGGGGCACTGGATCCCCGAGATGGTCGAGGCCGCCGGGGGCGAGTGCGCGCTCGGCACCGCCGGGGCGAAGTCGGTGCGGGTGACCTGGGACGACGTGCACGCCGCGCGCCCCGACCTGGTCGTCGTCGCGCCCTGCGGCTACGACCGGGCCGCCGCCCAGGAGCAGGCCGACCGGCTGGTGGCGGCGGGGCTGCTGCCGCCCGGCGTGCCGGTGCACGCCGTCGACGCCAACGGCCACTGGGCCCGCCCCGGCCCGCGCGTCGTCGACGGGGTCGCCGACCTGCGCTCGGCCCTGGAGGTGCACGGGCTCCTCGGCTGAGCGGCCCCCGTCGGGGCCGAGCGGCCTACTGCAGCCCGCGGATCGCGCGGGCCGGGAGCAGCCGACCGGCGATCACGTCGACCATGTCGACGGTCTGCCGTGTCTCGACCACCTCGTGCACCCGGTAGATCCGGGCCCCGGCCAGCGCGCACACCGCGGTGGCGGCCAGGGTGCCCGTGAGCCGCTCGCCCACGGGCAGGTCGAGCGACTCGCCCACGAAGTCCTTGTTGCTCAGCGAGACCAGCACCGGGCGTCCGGTCGCCACCATCTCGCCGAGACGACGGGTCAGCTCGAGGGAGTGGAAGGTGTTCTTGCCGAAGTCGTGCGCCGGGTCGATCACCACGCTGCGCGGGTCGACACCCGCCGCCACCGCCCGGTCGGCGTACGCCGTGGTGTCGGCGATCGCGGCGGCCACGACGTCGTCGTACTCGACGCGGTAGGGCCGGGTCCGCGGGGTCGCCCCGCCGGTGTGGGTGCAGATGATCGCGGCGTCGTGGGCGGCGGCGACGTCGACCAGCTCGGGGTCGGCCCCGCCCCAGGCGTCGTTGAGCACGTCGGCGCCGGCGCGGCACACCGCGTCGCCCACCTCGGCGCGCCAGGTGTCGACCGAGATCACCAGGTCCGGGAAGTTCTCGCGGACCCGGGCCACGAAGTCGACCACCCGGCTCTTCTCCTCGGCCGCGTCGATCTCGGCGCCGGGGGCGGCCTTGATGCCCCCGATGTCGACGACCTCGGCGCCCTGCGCCACCACGGCAGCGACCCGCTCGAAGGCCTTGTCCTCGGCCCAGGTGGCGCCCTTGTCGTAGAACGAGTCGGGCGTGCGGTTGACGATCGCCATCATCAGCGTCTGGTCGTCGGCGAAGCTGTGGCGGCCGAGCTCGAGGGTCACACCAGGTGTCTAGCAGACGGCTCCACGCCGACCCGGCCGGTGCACACCGGCCGGGTCGGCGTCGTCAGCGTCGTCAGCGTCGTCAGCGTCGTCAGCGTCGTCAGCGACGCAGCGTCACGGTGCGGGTGGTGCCGCCCATCGAGAGCCGCGCCTTGCGGACCTTCTTCGAGCGCAGCGCCTTCCTGCCCTTCTTGGTGGCCTTGAGCACCACCTTGCCGGTGCTGTCGGCGCCCACGCTGTAGCGGCTGGTCGCCAGGGTGGTGCCCTTGCGGACCTTCGTGCCCCCCAGCTTCTGCGTCTTCAGCGCCACCAGCGTCGCGGTGCCCGCGCAGCCGTCGGTGGCCGAGGTGCAGGCCACCTGGGCGGCGACCTTGGTCCCGGTGACGACGACCTTGCCGCTGGTGGGCGTCGCGACCGACGTGCCGGGCCGCACCGTGAACGTCGCGCTGTCGACGTTGTCGGCCGTGCTGGTCTCGACCGACGCGGTGGTCACGCGTCCGGTGTTGGTGACGTCGGCCGGGGTGTCACCGCCCTGGGTGCGGGTCGAGAGGCACAGCAGCCACAGGTCGGCCTGCAGCGGGGACGCGGTCGGGTTGAGGAGCTTGAACACCCGCACCACCGGACGCGGGTCGTTGCCGAGGTTGACCAGGCCGGGGTCGAGGTCCCAGCCGGCCACGACGCCCTTGGCGTCGCCGGTGCACGACAGGGTCACCTCGCGCACTTCCCCGGGCTGCACGGTCACGCTCTCGCGGACCTCACCCAGCACGAGCGGGTGGGTGTGGCCGGACGCCGCACCGACCTCCTCGTCGAGACAGCGGATCGAGACGTCGGCCGAGGTGGCGCCGTCGGGGTCGAACCCGAAGGTCCAGCCCGTGGTGCCCGCGGGGTACGACGTCAGGCTCGTCGCGCGGCCGTCGAGCGACCACCCCGGCTGCACCGGGCGCGCGCCCGGGTCGCACTGCAGGGTGGTCGAGTCGGCGCCCGCGGACAGGTCGACGGTCGCGGTGAGCTCCGAGCCGACCTGCAGCGGGTGGTGGTGGCCGGCCTCGGTGAGGGTCGGCGTCTGCACGCAGACCGCGAAGACCTTGGCCTGGGCGCGGCCGGTGGCGTCGTTGACCGCCTCGACCTCCCACGTGTCGAGGCCGGTGGCCCGGCTGCTCAGCACCCCGACCGAGGCGAGGGTGCCGGTGCCCTGGTCGACGTGGTCGACGCGACCCGAGCCGTCGGTGGCCAGGTAGCCCGACGGGCAGGTCACGGCGAGGGTGCGCCGCTGGCCGGGCTCGAGGTCGAGGTGCACCTCCGCCTTCTGCACGTCGACGAGGTGCTGGTGGTCGCCGCCGCCGGCGGGCAGCGCCTTGACGGTGGCCTTGATGCTGACGCTGCGCTCCTCCCCGGGCGCCAGGGTGTCCCACGCGCAGGTCACGGTGCCGCCGGCCTGGGTGCAGGGCGCGCTGGCGGAGACGAAGGTGACGCCGGAGGGCAGCACGTCGGTGAGCTCGACGTCCTGTGCGTCCCCGGCGCCCGTGTTGCGCACGGCGAGGGTGTAGGTGACGGTGTCGCCGGCCTGCGGCGAGGCCTTGTCGACGTCCTTGGTGAGCACCAGGTCGGCGTCCTCGACGACGACGGGCACGATCGGCGTGCTGGTCGAGTCGCTGTCGTCGACGGTGCGGCCCGAGGGCGCCGTGCCGGTGGCGGTCGCGGTGTTGTCGATGCGACCGGTGTCGACGTCGGCCTGCGTGAGCGTGTAGGCGCGGGTCGTGCAGGTGACGGAGGCGCCGGCCGCCAGCGCACCGGCGGGGCACGTCGTGTTGGGCGCGGCACCACCGAAGAGCGGGTCGTGCACGGTGACCGGGTCGAGGGCGACCGGGCCGGTGTTGGTGACCTCGAAGCCGAAGGTGACGGTGTCGCCCGCGTCGGGCCCGTTGCTGTCGAGGTCGTCGATCACCGAGGCGGTCTTGTCGAGGCGGATCCGCGGGGTCGCTGCGACGGGGGTGGTGACGGTGTCGTCGTCGGTGACCTGGGGACCGCTCGGCGGGGTGCCGGTCACGGTCGCCCGGTTGGTGACCTCACCGGCGTCGACGTCGCCCTGGGTCAGCGGGTACGTCGCGTCGGTGCAGGAGCGGGACGCGCCGGGCGCGAGTGCGCCGCCGGGGCAGGTCACGTTGGGAGCCGGGCCACCCAGGCGCGGGTCGTGCACGGTGACCGGGGCCAGCGTCACGGTGCCGGTGTTGGTGACCTCGAAGGAGTAGGCGACCGTGTCACCGGCGTCCGGGCCGTTGCCGTCCTCGTCCACGACCGGTCCGGCGCTCTTGACCAGCCGGACGCCCGGGGTACCGACCACCGAGGTGCTGGTGTCGTCGTCGTCGTGGACCTTGGCGCCGCCCGGGGCGGTGCCGGTGGCGGTGGCGACGTTGTCGACCATGCCCCCGTCGACGTCGGCCTGGGTGAGCACGTAGGTCTTGTCGGAGCACGACACCTTCGCCCCGGGCGCCAGCGCGCCCGCCGGGCAGGTGATGGCGCCCAGCTTGGGGTCGGCGACCGTGACCGGGTCGAGGGTCACGGCGCCGGAGTTGGTGACCTCGAAGGAGTAGGTGATCGTGTCACCGGCGTCCGGGCCGTTGCCGTCCTTGTCGACGACCGGGCCGGCGCTCTTGTCGAGCGCGATGCGCGGCTCGGCGTCCAGCGGGGTGCTGGTGGAGCTGGGGTCGCTGACCTTCGAGCCCTTCGGCGAGGTGCCGGTCACGGTCGCGGTGTTGTCGACCTTGCCGGCGTTGACGTCGGACTGCTGGACGACGTACGTCGTGGTGGTGCAGGTGGTGCTGGCCGCAGGGGCCAACGTCGTGGTGGCGCAGGTGACCGGACCGCCCAGGAGCGGGTCGACCAGCGTCAGGGACGAGAGCGTCGTGTTGCCGGTGTTCTTGACGGTGAAGTCGTAGACGATCCTGTCGCCGGCGCTCGCCCCGGTGGGGGCGACGTCCTGGTAGGTGGCCTTCTTGGTCAGCTTGACCGCCGGGGCCGCTCCCACCGGGGTGCTGGTCGAGCTCGGGGCGGTGACGGTGCGGCCGCTGGGCGCCTTGCCGGTGGCGGTGGCGGTGTTGGCGACCAGGCCGGCGTCGACGTCGGCCTGGCTCAGCGTGTAGGTGCGCGCGGTGCAGGTGCGCGAGGCGCCCGCCGCGAGCGACCCGGTGGGGCAGACCACGTTGGGTGAGGCGCCGCTGAGCCGCGGGTCGTGCACGGTGACCGGGTCGAGGCTGCTGTTGCCGTCGTTCTCGACCGTGAAGCCGAAGGTGATGGTGTCGCCGGCGTCGGGCCCGTTGCCGTCGAGGTCGTTGATCGTCGACGCGCTCTTGACGAGGCTGATGGCCGGCTTGACCGGCAGGTTCGTGAAGGTGCAGGTGATCGCGGCGCCGCTGGCCCCGGGCATCGTGAAGGTCCCGCTGCTGCCCGTCCCCTGGGCCAGGGTGGCACCCGCCGAGTCGAGGCACCTCCAGGTGCTCGTGTAGTCGGTCAGGGCCGTGGTGCCGACCGCGGTCTGCTTGACGGTGTAGGTCTGCGAGGGCACGAGCACGGCCGGCCCGGCCACCTCGGCGCCCTGGTCCTGCAGGCCGGTGTCGGCGCCCGCGGTGGTGCCGCTCACCGGCGCGGCCAGCCCGCCGCCGCTGAGCTCGACCTTGAACTGGTCGGTGCCGGCGTAGCGGCCCTGCGGCAGGTCGACGCGGGCCTTCCCGGTGCTGGGCAGCGCGCAGGAGGCCAGGTCGGAGAAGTCGAAGCTGACGGACGACGGGGAGCCCACCAGCGCCCCGGAGGCGGGGTTGACCCGGGCGACCACCTCGGCGCTGGTGCCGATCACCAGGTTGCCGGAGGAGTCGAAGGCCATCGAGTGGTACTGCCCGGCGTTGGCGAGGGTGGCGGTGAGCGTGCTCGTCGACAGCGCCACCGCGCCGGTCGTGGTGGGCAGTGCCTCGTTGACCCGGGCCAGGGTGCCCGCGTCGGTGTACCCGTCGTTGCTGACGACCCACAGGGTGCCGGAGCCGTCGAAGGCGAAGTCGCCGTTGCCGCCCAGACCGGTCCCGGCGATGGTGGCGACCTGGCCGATGGCCTGCTCCGTGACGGTGTTGAAGGCGTAGACGGTCCAGGTGCTGCCGCCGGCCGCGTAGTAGTAGATGCCGGTCGCCGGGTTGATCGCACCGGCGACGACGTCGCGCGCGTTGCTGTTGGTGGACAGGGCGTAGCGCTTCGTGGTGTGCGTGCGGGCGAAGCGCAGGACCTGGTTGGCCTTGCGGTCGAACGCCCAGATGTGGTCGCCGCCCCCCTTGGGCAGCGCCAGGGCGTTGACGGTGTGGTCGTCGTCGACGGGGTCGAAGTCACCGTGGGCGCTGCTGGCCCCGGTGACGCTGTTGACCTTGCGGATGTCGAAGCCCTTGGAGCCCTTGACGGTGTAGACGGTGTTGTCGGTGCACACGAACGGCGACACCGTGGCCGACGCCGGTGCCGCGGGCAGCAGCGCCAGCCCGGCCCCGGCGAGCGCCGCGGTGACCACCGAGGTGGTCCACCGCCGTGTCCGTGAGTGGTGCGCGCGAGAAGTCGTCGGCATTGCTCAGCCCCCCAGCTGTCCGCGTCCGCTGCCGGACGCCTCGTGAACGGGTGCGCCACGGCCCTCCCGGCGGACGCGGGACCGATCCTCACCCCGGCGCGGCGCCTCCCCGGGGCGAACGGTGCACTCGTGCCGCAACGTGCACGTCGTGTGCACGAACCGTTGACCCGGCGAGCACCCGGTGATGTCGTCGCGAGGCACGCACGTCGGTGCCGGCGGGTAGAACCGCTCCCGTGCTGCCCACCGACCCCGACGCGCCCGAGCCGTACCCCGACGAGTGCGTGGCCTGCTACCTGCGCCGGGTCGTGGGCGACCACGGTTGCGTCCACGCGGCGCCGGTTGCGCTGGGCTGGGCCGAGCGCTTCCGCGACCTGCGCTCCCCCACCGCCCACTCCCTCGTACGCCGCCTGCTCGCGCTCGGCGGCTGCGACTGCGCCGTCGTGCGCGAGGGCCTGCGCCCGGTGCGCGAGGTGATGGTGCGCGACCTGCACACCGACGAGCTGGAGGAGCCCGAGCGCTGGCCCGGCTGTGCCGGGGTGGGGGTCACCAGCAGCCGGCCGTGCCGGCACTGGGAGCGCCGGCCGCGCGCCCGACGGGGGTGAGCGGGTCGTGGCGGCCGGGTCAGTCGCCGACCCAGGAGCCGCGGCCGCCGAACCAGTCGCCCATCGACCCCGGGGCCGCGCCACCGCCCCCTCGGCCGGCGCGCCCGCCGAGGTAGGAGCCCACGACGGCGGCGCCGAGGTCGTCGAGCTCGGGCGCCACGACGCGGCCGTCGACCCGGCGCGCCATCTGCTCGATGAACCGGGCCAGGCCGGGGTCCTCGCCGAGGCGGAAGAACGTCGTCTGGGCGCCGAGGCGCATGGAGGTGTCGAGCTCGCGCACGGCGTGCGCGACGGTCAGCGGGTGCGGCGGGTAGGAGAAGAAGACCTCGCCGCCGGCCTCGAGGTGCGAGGTCGGCTCGCCGTCGGTGACCACCAGCAGCACCGGCTGGGCGTTGGGGTGCTTGCGGAAGTGCCGGTTGGCCAGCAGCAGCGCGTGGTGCAGGTTGGTGCCCTTCTCCCACCGGGCGTCGAGAGCGGTGAGCTCCTCGATCTCCATCACCTCGGCGTGCCGCCCGAAGCCGACCAGCTGCAGCGCGTCGCCGCGGAACCTGCTGCGGATCAGCGTGTGCAGCGCCAGCGCGGTGCGCTTCATCGGGACCCAGCGCCCGTCCATGGCCATCGAGAAGGACGTGTCGACCAGGAGGGCGACGGCCGCCTGGGTGCGCGCCTCGGTCTCCTGCACCTCGACGTCGTCGACCTGCAGGCGCACCCCCGCCGCCGGCGAGCCGCCCTCGCCCACGGTGCGGGTGATCGCGTTGGTGACGGTGCGGGTCACGTCCCACGGCTCGGTGTCGCCGTACGCCCAGGCCCGGGTGGCGCCCGAGCGCTCGCCCGCGGCGCCGGCGCGGTCCATGTCGCGCTGGCCCTGCCGGCCCGACATCCGCTGGGCGACGTCGCGCAGCAGCGAGCGGCCGAGCTGGCGCATCGCCTTCGGGGTCAGGCGCAGGGCGCCGTCGGAGCCGCGCTGCAGGGTGCCGGAGTCGCGCAGGGCGCGCTCGAGCTGCTGCAGCTCGCCGGCGCTGACCGCGGCGTCGTCGCCCAGCTGGCGGGCCAGCGCGTCGAGGTCGAGGTCGTCCATGCGGGCGCCGCCGTAGGACTGCGAGAGCTGCTCGGAGAGCGCGTCGAGCTCGGCGAGGTCCTGGAAGACGCCGGTGCCGTCGCCGAGCCCGACGTCCTGGGCGCCCTCGCCGCCCATCTGCTCCGAGCCCGACCAGTCCTCGCCGGGTCGCAGCGCCTGCAGGTGGGAGTCGAGGCGTGCCAGCGACTCCATCAGCTGCGGTGAGCCGAAGGCCTGCGCCGAGAGCTCCATCAGCTGCTGGCGCTGCTCGGGGCTCATCGAGGCGAGCATCCGCTGGGCCGCCGCCGCCCGGGCGGCCATCGCGTCGAGCAGCTCGTCGAGGTCCTGCGGCTGCTCGGGGAAGTGCCGGCCGTGCGCGGCCATGAACTCGTCGAAGTCCTGCTGGGTGTCCTCGCCGCGCTCGCGCTTCTCGAGCAGCTCGTTGAGGTCCGAGAGCATCGCGTCGATCGCGGCGCGGTCCTCGTCGGTGGCGTTCTCGAGGGCCTGCTTCATGCCCTGGAAGCGCTGGTCGAGCAGCTCGCGGCCCAGCAGGTCCTTGATCTGCTCGTAGGCCTCGCGTGCCTGCGTGCTCTGCCAGTCGTAGGAGCCCAGCTCGCTCACCGCGGCCGCGGGGTTGGGCGGCAGGCTGTCGAGCTGCATCTCGCGCAGCGCCCGGTCGCCGTCGTCCATGGCGACGTCGCGGGCCAGCTGCTTGCGCTCCTCGAGCACCGCGGTGTCGAGGAGCTCGCGGATCTCCTGGAGGGTGCCGTCGAGGTCGTGCTCGGCCAGCAGCCGGCGGCGCCGCTCGGCGACCCGCCTGGCCAGGTCGTCGAGGCCCTCCCGGTCGCCGGCCCCACGGCGCAGCAGCTCGCGCAGCGCGCGCTCGGGGCTGTAGCCGGCCATCACGTCCTCGCCGATCTCGTCGAGCGCCTCGGCGAGGTCGACCGGGGGCGCGAGCGGGTCGGGGCCGCCGTCGTAGCGGCCGTAGCGCGTCGCGCGTCGCTGCGACCAGATGTCAGCCATACACGCTCTCACCGCGCCCGGAAGCCTTGCTGACCCGCCGGGCCAGGAAGAGCCCCTCCAGGGCCAGCTCGATCGCGCCGGCGCGGTGCCCGTCGGTGGTGGCCTCGAGCCGGTCGCAGATGTCGTCGTAGAGCTCCGACTCCCCCAGCACCGGCAGGCCGGCCAGGAAGTCGCGGGCGGTGACCTGCTCACCGGTGGTCACCATCTGGCCGGCCTCGAGGGCGTCGACCAGCACGCCCATGTCGAGGCCGCGCAGGTGCACGCGCACGGTCTCGGCGACCGCGGTGCGCAGCAGGTGGGTGAGGATCTCGGCCTCGCGGCCCTCCTCGCCGCTCTCGAACTCGATCTTGCCGCCCAGCACGTCGACGGCGGTCTCGAGGTCGACCACACGGGCCACGGCGGCCTCCTCGCCCTGGGCGGTGGCCCGGTGCAGCGCGGCGGCCGCGATCGTCTCGGCGCCGGCGATCGCGAAGCGGGCCGAGACGCCCGAGCGCTGGTCGACCGAGCTCGACTCGCGCAGGTGGCGGGTGAAGCGGGCCAGGATCTCGACGAGGTGGTCGGGCACGTCGACGAGGGCCGGGTCGATGGCGGCCTCCTGGCGGATCACCGCGACCTCGTCGTGCAGCTCGGTCGGGTAGTGGGTGCGGATCTCGGCGCCGAAGCGGTCCTTGAGCGGGGTGATGATGCGTCCGCGGTTGGTGTAGTCCTCGGGGTTCGCGCTGGCCACGACGAGCACGTCGAGGGGCAGCCGCAGCACGTAGCCGCGGACCTGGATGTCGCGCTCCTCCATCACGTTGAGCATCGCGACCTGGATCCGCTCGGCGAGGTCGGGCAGCTCGTTGATGGCCACGATGCCGCGGTGGCTGCGCGGCACCAGCCCGTAGTGGATGGTCTCGGGGTCGCCGAGCGAGCGGCCCTCGGCCACCTTCATCGGGTCGACGTCCCCGATCAGGTCGGCCACCGAGGTGTCGGGGGTGGCCAGCTTCTCGGCGTAGCGCTCCTCGCGGGCGCGCCACTCGACCGGCAGGTCGTCGCCGAGCTCGAGGGCCCGGCGGCGCGAGGCCACGGTGATCGGCTCGTAGGGGTGCTCGCCCAGGTCGGAGCCGGCGATCACGGGGGTCCACTCGTCGAGCAGGCCGACCATCGTGCGCAGCAGCCGGGTCTTGCCCTGGCCGCGCTCGCCCAGCAGCACCACGTCGTGCCCGGCGATCAGGGCCCGCTCGAGCTGGGGCACCACGGTGTCCTCGAAGCCGTGCAGGCCGGGCCACGGGTCGCGCCCCTCGCGCAGGTGGGCCAGCAGGTTGTCGCGCAGCTCGGTGCGCAGCGGCCGGTGCTCGTGGCCCGACGCGCGCAGCTCACCGAGCGTGGCGATCGTGGGCCGGGGGGTGGCGGGCGCGGTCTCGGCGGAGGTCACGTCGACCACGCTACTGCGCCCACCAACCTCGATGTCCGGCGAGACGGACGCCGGCTCAGTCGCGCGCCGGCACCACCATCACCGCGCCGTGCGCGTGCTCGAGCACCGAGGTGACCACCGACGGGAAGAGCGCCTCGCCCAGCGCGTGCTGGCGGTGGTAGCCCAGCACCACCAGGTCGCGGTCCTTCGACTCGGCCACCAGCACCTGGTCGGCGAGGCCGCGCACGATGCGCACCTCGACCTGCACGTCGGGGTGCTTCTCGGCCAGGCCGGCGGTCGTCTCGGCGACCAGGGCGCGCACGTCGGCGGCGTCGTCGGTCTCGTCGACGACCATCGCTCCGGCGTAGGCGACCCGGGCGTCCCAGAAGCAGTGCAGCACCGTGAGCCGCTGCCCGGTCGCGGCCGCCTGCTCGTAGGCGGCCGTCACGGCGCCCATCGAGCGCTCGGTGCCGTCGACGCCCACCAGGATGCCGCCACCACCCTTGCCGCCGGGACGCACGACCACGACGGGGCTGTGGGCGTGGCGGGCGACCGCGGCGCTGACCGAGCCGAGCAGCAGCGAGCGCAGCGGCCCGCGCCCGCGGGAGCCGAGGACCAGCAGCGAGGCGTGCTGCGAGAGGCGCAGCAGCTCGCCGCGGACGTCGCCGCGAGCCACCGCCGTCTCGACGCTGAGCCCGGGGTGCAGCGAGCGCGCCTTCTCGGCGGCGGCCTCGACGCGGTCGGCGCCGGCCGAGGCGAGCTCGGCGTAGAGCACGGTGTGGTTGATGCCGGTGGTGTCGAGCCACATGCTCGGCACCGGCTCCCAGACCGAGACCACGGCCAGCGGCCGGTGGTGCAGCGCCGCGTGCTCGGCCGCCCAGGCGAGTGCCTCCTCGGCGTGCTCGGAGCCGTCCACGGCCACCACCACGGCGCCGGTGGACGAGAGGTGGTCGGCGACCGTGGGGCCGCTCGCCGGCTCGGCGTCGGGGTTGCCCTGGCTGTCGGAGTTCTCGAGATCGGTGTCCATGCCCTCACCCTGGGCCCGGCGTGCCCCTGCTTCTCAGGGGCGGTGGTCGTGCGGGCTCGGGACCTTGGTCCCGAGCACCCGGGCGCCGGGAGCCGGACCGCACTAGGCTGCCGGGGTGCAGACGGCGACAGGGGTGGCAGCCGTGCTGCTGGTGGCGGTGCTGTCGAGCGCCCTCGTCGTCGTCGGCGTGCTGCTGGTGCGCACCCGCCGCGAGCTCGACGTGTCGCGACGGATGCTCGCCCAGCTCGAGGCCGACCTCGACGCCGCCCTGCGCCCCGCCCCCGCGCTCTCGCCGACCGAGCGCGCGCTGCGGGCCGTGGTCGGGACCGCCTCGCGGGTGCGGCGCCAGGGCGTCGCCGGCGTGCTGGGCTCCTCGCTGGAGGACCTGCAGGCCTGGGCCCTCGAGAAGCGTCCCGACATCCTGCAGGTCGCCGCGGCCGACGGCACCGTCAGCCTGCTCTTCTCCGACATCGAGGGCTCCACGACCCTCAACCACCGGCTGGGCGACCGCACCTGGGTCAAGGTGCTCGAGGCGCACGACCAGGTGGTCCGCACCCATGTCGAGCGGCACCGGGGCCAGGTCGTCAAGAGCGCCGGCGACGGGTTCATGGTCGCCTTCCGCGACCCCTACTCGGCGGTGCGGGCCGCCCGGGGCATCCAGCGGTCCCTGGCCCGCACGCTCGACCCCCGGCTGCGCCTGACCCAGGTCAGGGTGCGCATCGGCGTGCACTGCGGGCCGGTGATCTCGCGCGACGGCGACTACTTCGGGAGCAACGTGGCGCTGGCCGCCCGGGTCGCCGACCTCGCCGACGGCGGGGAGGTGCTGGTGACCGACGCGGTGCGCCTGCAGGTCGAGGGCACCGACGAGCGGCGGATGTGCTTCGAGGAGGCCGGCGAGGTCGAGCTGAAGGGCCTGCCCGGCGAGCACACCCTGTGGAGGTTGGTGGTGGAGACATGAGCACCGGACAGCACGCGCTGGGCGCGGCGGGGGCCGGCCCGTGCCCCTGCGGCACCGGCGCGGCGTACGACGCGTGCTGCGGGCCGCTGCACCGGGGAGCCCGGCGGGCGGAGACGGCGGTCGAGCTGATGCGCAGCCGCTACAGCGCGTTCGCGCTGGGCCACCTCGACCACCTCTTCCGCACCTGGCACCCGCGCACCCGCCCGGCCGGGCTGCTCGAGGACGGGCTCGACCCGGCCCGGGAGTGGACCGGGCTGGAGGTGCTCGACCACGGCGAGGACTGGGTCGAGTTCGCCGCCCACCACCGCGACACCTCCCCGGCCGGGGTCGCGAGCAGCGGCACGATGCGCGAGCGCAGCCGCTTCGAGCGGCGGGCGGGCCACTGGGTCTACGTCGACGGCACTTTCGGCGGCTGACGTCGGGACCAAGGACCCTGTAGGGCCCCGTGGGGCGGCGTGACGATGGACGTCGTCCTGGTCCCCGTCCCGTCGTGAGGTCACCGTGCTGGAGTCAGCAGAGCTGTCGGAGAGCGAGTGCGAGGCCCTGCTGCGCGCAGGGATCGTGGGACGGGTCGCGGTCTCCACACCCGACGGACCGCACATCGTGCCGGTGAACTACGCCGTGGTCGACAGCCGGGTCGTGGTGCGCACGACGCCGTACTCCGTGCTGGGCAGCAACGCGCGCGGGGCCGTGCTCGCCTTCGAGGTCGACGGCTTCGACCACGAGCGGCAGCGGGGCTGGAGCGTGGTGGCGCGCGGGCGCAGCGAGGTGCTGGGCGACGCCGAGGACCTCGAGCAGGTGCGCAAGGTGTGGGAGCCCCGGCCGTGGGCCTCGGGCACGCGCTCGCTCTACGTCGCGATCGCGTGGACCACGATCTCGGGTCGCCGGCTGGGCAGCGGGTGGGACCCGGTGAGCACGTTGCCCACCCGTCGTCTGGTCTGAGTCTCCCCACCCGCGCCCGGGCCTGTGACAATGGCTCCATGCCCGACCCGTCGCCGCGCCACCCCGAGCTGGCCGGCTCCGCGCAGGCGCTGCTCGACGCGGTGGTGGCGGTCTCCTCCGACCTCGACCTGCCCAGCGTGCTGAGCCGCATCGTCGAGTCGGCCCGCGAGCTCACCGGGGCACGCTTCGGTGCCCTGGGGGTCGTGGGCCCCGACGGCGACCTCAGCGAGTTCATCACCTCGGGGCTCGACCCGCACCAGCGCGAGCAGATCGGCGCGCCACCACGGGGCCGCGGCATCCTGCGCCTGCTCATCGAGCACCCCGAGCCGCTGCGGATGCCCGACCTCGGTGAGCACCCGGCCTCCTACGGCTTCCCGCCCAACCACCCGCCGATGCGCTCCTTCCTCGGCGTGCCGGTGCGGATCCGCGGCACGGTCTTCGGCAACCTCTACCTCACTGAGAAGCAGGGCGCCGACCAGTTCAGCGACGCCGACACGGTCCTGGTCGAGGCGCTCGCCTCGGCGGCCGGGTTCGTCATCGACAACGCGCGCGCCTACGGACTCAGCGAGCGGCGGCGCGAGTGGCTGCAGGCCAGCGCCGAGCTCAGCGACGCCCTGCAGCCGCCGGTGGCCCGCGAAGCCGCACTCGAGCAGATCGCCTGGTCGGCCGCCTCGATGGCCCGGGCCGACGCCGCCGCGGTCGTGAGCCTGTCGGTGCCGGCCGGGGAGGCGGCGCAGGCAGCAGCCCTGGCCGACCTGCGCGAGACCCGGCGCGACGGCGGGCGCGAGGGGGAGGGCCGCGGCGTCCTGCGCAGCGTCGTGGAGGACTCCCTCGTCGCGCTCGCCGACGGCGTCGAGCCGGTGGAGGGCGACGCCGGCCACTACCGCGCGCTGGTGCTGCCGCTGCGAGCCCACCTGGCCGAGCGCACCGCGCTCGTGCTCCTCTTCGAGGGGGCCGCCCCGCTCGAGGGCGAGGAGCGTGAGCTGATGATCTCCTTCGCCGACCAGGCAGCCCTGGCGCTCGACCGGGCGCAGGCGCTGGAGGAGCGGGCCGAGCTGGCGGTGATCTCCGACCGCGAGCGGATCGCGCGCGACCTGCACGACGTGGTGATCCAGCGGCTCTTCGCCACGGGCCTGCAGCTGCAGGGCGCCCAGATGCTCGCCGGCCCCGAGATGGCCGGGCGGCTCGACAAGGCGGTGGCCGACCTCGACCTGACGATCCGCGACATCCGCGGCTCGATCTTCGAGCTGCAGCACCGCGAGCGGGCCTCGCTGCGCTCGGAGGTGCGCACGCTGGTGCGCGAGTACGTCCCGGCGCTCGGCTTCACCCCGGTCGTGCGCACCGCGGGCCCGCTCGACACCGGGGTGCCGGGTGCGGTGCGGGAGCAGCTGGTGCCGGTGCTGCGCGAGGCGCTCTCGAACGTCTCGCGCCACGCCCTCGCCGAGCAGGCCGAGATCGACCTCAGCCTCGGTGACCGGGCGCTGGTGCTGCGCGTCGACGACGACGGGGTCGGCATCCCCGAGCAGCTCGCCGAGAGCGGCCTGCGCAACGCCCGGCGTCGCGCGGCGGCGCTCGGCGGCAGCTGCGAGGTCTCGCGCCGCGAGCCGCACGGCACGTCGTTCGTCTGGAGCGTGCCGGTCGGCTGAGCGGCCGGACCGAGTCCGCAGGCTCGGGACCAAGGGCCCGGGGCTCGGGACACCCGGCCCCTGCGCCGCGTCGTCCCGGGGCCCCAGTCTGGGCAGGGGTCCACCGAGGGACCTCCGACGACAGGAGACACCACATGAGCACGATCCAGCACGGTCACCCGCAGCCCGGCGCCGACCGAGTCGCGCAGGCGGCCCCGGCGGCAGCGTCCGGAGGCCCCGTCGCAGCACGCGCCCTGGCGCTGCTGCGGATCGGTTTCGGCCTGACCTTCCTGTGGGCCTTCCTCGACAAGCTGCTGGCGCTCGGCTTCGCCACCGGTCGTGGTCCCGAGGGACAGGTCGACCGGTTCGGCGACGCGGCCTGGGTCAACGGCGGCAGTCCCACCGAGGGGTTCTTGACCTTCGGTGCCGACGGCCCGTTCGCCGACTTCTACCAGGGCATCGCCGGCGCGGTCTGGGCCGACGTCCTGTTCATGCTCGGGCTGCTGGGCATCGGCGTGGCGCTCACCCTGGGCGTCGGGATGCGCCTGGCAGCCGCGAGCGGCGCGCTGCTCTACGTGCTGATGTGGAGCGTGGCGCTGCCCCCGGCCAACAACCCGGTGCTCGACGACCACCTCCTGGGTGGGCTGACGCTGGTGGTGCTGGCGGCGTTCCACGCCGGCGACACCTGGGGGCTCGGCCGGCGCTGGCGCGAGGTGCTGCTGGTGCGCCGGCTGCCCGTGCTGCGCTGACGACCGCCCCCGGCCCGGTCACCACGCCAGGCCCAGTGCCTGGGCCTCCTCGCGCAGCTCCTCGCGCACCCGCGGGTGGGCGGCGTGCTCGACCAGCTGGCGGGCCTGCTCCTGCTGGGTCAGCCCGAAGACCTCGGCGACGCCCTGCTCGGTGACCACCGCACTCATCTGGAACGACGTCACCGGCTCGTCGACCATGGCCACCACCGTCGAGCAGTCGGCCTTGGGGTGCCAGGAGCGCAGAGCAATCACCGCCTGGCCGCCCGGGCTGTGCATGGCCCCGACGATGAAGTCGGTCTGGCCGCCGAAGCCCGAGTGGATCCGCGCATCGATCCTCGAGGCGTTCGCCTGGCCGAAGAGGTCGACCTGCAGGGCGGTGTTGACGCTGGTCATCGCGGGGTTGCGGGCGATCCGCCCGGGGTCGTTGGTGACCTCCGTGCGGGCCATCCGCACCCGGTCGTTGCCGTCGACCCAGGTCAGGAGCTCCTCGGAGCCGAAGAGGAAGGACGCGGTGATCGGCTCCGAGCGCTCCAGCGCCCCGGCCCGCTCGAGACGCAGCACCGAGTCGGAGAACATCTCGCTCCACACCCGCAGTCCGCGTCGCCCGACCAGGCCGCTGACCGTCGCGTCGGGCACCGCGCCGATGCCGGTCTGCAACGTGGCCCCGTCGGGCACGCGGGCAGCCACCAGCTCGCCGATGCGCGCCGCCTCGGGCCCGACAGGTGCCTCCGGCGCGGTCATCAGCGCCTCGTCCGCCTCGACGACGACGTCGACGTGGTCGAGGTCGAGCTCGGAGTCGCCGAAGGTCCACGGCACGTGCCGCGAGACCTGCGCGACCACCACGCCACCACGGCGACGCACCTGCTCGACCGCGGCGGGCAGCACGTTGACCTCGGTGCCCATCGAGACCCGGCCGTGCCGGGGCGGGGTCGTGTGCAGGACGACCGCGTCGGGCGGCACCCTCGAGGCGAAGAGCGTGGGCACCATCGAGAGCCGCGAGGGCACGTAGGCCAGCCGCGGGCTGCGGCGCATCCCGGGGCCGACGAAAGAGGTCTCGAGGGTGACGCCGTCGCGGTCGGGCAGGCCCTGCTGGGCGTTGAGCATCCACAGCCGGTAGCTGGGCAGCAGCGAGTCGAGGAGCCCCAGCGTGTGCCACGGAGTGGCGTGGTTGCCCGCCACCACGACCCGGGGGTCGGGCGGGAGCGCGCGCAGCACCGCCGCCAGGTCGCTGCGTGGCATCGGATCAGGACCGGCCGTCGGGGCCCAGCAGCCGGCTGGCCAGCACCGCGGCCTGGGTGCGTCGCTCGAGCCCCAGCTTGGCCAGGATGGCCGAGACGTAGTTCTTGATGGTCTTCTCCGCCAGGAACATCCGTTCCCCGATCTGGCGGTTGGTGAGTCCCTCGGCGATCAGGGCGAGCAGCTCCATCTCCCGCTCGGTGAGGCTCTCCAGCTCCGGTGCCGTGGAGGGCCCGTTGCGGACCCGGTCCAGCACGCGGGCCGTCAGCGCGGGGTCGATCAGCGACATGCCCTCGGCGACCTGGCGGACCGCGGTGACGAGGTTGAGGCCGGTGACCTCCTTGAGCACGTAGCCCGAGGCGCCGGCCATGATCGCGGCGAAGAGCGCCTCGTCGTCGTCGTACGACGTCAGGATGAGCGCCCGGATCGAGTCGTCGACCGCCCGGACCGCTCGGCACACCTCGATCCCGGAGCCGTCGGGCAGCCGGGCGTCGAGCACCGCGACGTCGGGTCGCAGGGCGGGGATGCGGGCGGTGGCCTCCACGGCCAGCCCCGACTCCCCCACCACCTCGATGTCGCCTGCTCCCTCGAGCAGCGCGCGCAGGCCCTGCCGCACGACCTCGTGGTCGTCGAGGAGGTAGACGCGCACGCGCCGGCCGTCGGTTCGGGTGTCAGGCATGAGGCTGCTCCTGGGTGAGGGTGCGTCCCCGTACATCTACCACCTCCTCGACGCGGTCGAGACCGGCGCGCGCGTGGGTGATCCACACGACCGAGCGTCCGGCCCGGTCCCGAGCGGCCCGGGAGCCGCCGTCGACGCGCCGCCGGGCGCCCAGCACCTCGGCCGCGAGCTCCTCGGCCGTCGCCTCGTCGAGGTGCGCGGTGGGCTCGTCGAGCACCAGCACCCGCTGGTCGGCCAGGAGCGACCGGGCCACGGCCAGCCTGGCCCGCTCACCGCCCGAGACCGCGGCGTGCCCGTCTCCCAGCCAGGTGTCGAGCCCCTCGGGCAGCTGGTCGAGCCAGTCGCCGAGCCGGGCACTGCGCAGGGCGGCCTCCACGTCGGCGTCGGAGGCGCCCGGCCGGGCCAGGCGGACGTTCTCGACGAGCGTGCTGGCGAAGACGTGCGGGTCGTCGTCGACCAGGCCGACGGTGCCGCGCACGTGGTCGAGGGCCAGCGTGCCCAGGCACCGCCCGCCCAGCGCCACGTCGCCCGAGACCGGGTCGAGGAAGCGCAGCAGCAGCGCCGCGACGGTGCTCTTGCCGGAGCCGGACGGTCCGACCAGGGCGACGCTCCCGCCCTCGGGCAGGCGCAGGCCGAGGTCGCGCACCGCGTCCGCCCCCTCCCAGCCGGCGCTGACGTGCTCGAGGGCGACCTCGTGCCCGGCCGGGGCCGGCGCCGGCTCCGGCGAGTCGACGACCGCGGGGGTGCGCCCGACGAGGTCGGCGACCCGACGACGCGCCGCGTCGGTGCGGGCCGACAGCGCCCCGGCGTCGGCGAGCGGGAGCGCCACGTCGGCCAGGGCCAGGGGCACCAGGAGCAGCAGGGCCAGCACCGGGGCCGACAGTGCACCGGTGACCACCAGGCCGTCGAGCCACCAGGCGCTCGCCGCCACGCCGATCCCGGTGACCAGCAGCACCCAGGCCCGCGCCGCTCCCCACCAGGCCGCGGCCCGCGTCGCGGCAGCCCCCAACCGGTCGCTGAGGCCGACGACGGGGCCGACGGCGACCCGGTCGACGCCCTGCCACATGACCAGCTCGTCGGCCAGCGCCGTCGCCGCCACCACCTGGTCCGACAGGGCGGCGCGCAGGGCGATCCCCTGGCGCTCGGCGCGGGCCGCGCCCCACCTGCCCAGCAGGTACGCCGCCGCCCCGGCCAGCACCGAGGTCAGGGCGACGACCAGGGCGGCGCGGGGCTCGAGCAGGGAGGTCACGCCGACCGCCAGCACCACGACCAGCGCGAAGGCACGCACCGGCAGCTGCACCCGCAGGCGGTGGTCGAGCTCGGAGTCGACGTCGTCGACCAGGGCCGCCAGCAGGTCGCCGCGACGACGACCCAGCCGGCCGGGCACCAGCGGGACCAGGGCGTCGTACACCGACACGCGACGCTCGGCGAGCATCCGCAGCACCACGTCGTGGGAGCGCAGCCGCTCGGCGTAGCGCAGCGCGGGGCGGGCCAGGCCGAAGGTGCGCACCCCCACGATCGCCACCATCAGCGTCAGGACCGGCGGCATGGTCGAGGCCTGCACGATCAGCCACCCGGCGGTCGCGGTCAGCGCCACGCCCGAGGCCGAGGCCGCCGCGCTGAGGAGGGTCGCCAGCCCCAGCCCCGGGTCCCGCCGTGGGGCCGGGTCCTGCGCCGCTCCGGGAGCGGGCGTGCGTGCCGGGGCGGAGGCTGGAGCGCTGGACCGGGGGGCGACGGGGACGGGCGCGGCCGGCCCGGGCAGGGCGACGACGTGGTCGGCCAGTGCCACCAGCGCCGGGCGGTGGGCCACCACGACCACCGCGCGGCTGCGGGCCAGCTCTAGCAGCGTGTCGGCGACCACCTGCTCGGTCAGCTCGTCGAGGTGCGCCGTGGGCTCGTCGAGCAGCAGCCAGGCACGGTCGGCCACGACCACCCGGGCCAGGGCGAGCCGCGCGCGCTCGCCGGCCGACAAGCCGGCGCCGTCCTCGCCCAGCCACGATCCGAGACCGTCGGGCAGGTCACGCACGCGCTCCTCGAGGGCGACCCTGGCCAACGCCTCCCAGAGCTCGTCGTCACCGGCCCCGCTGCGGCCCAGCCGCAGGTT
Source organism: Nocardioides salarius (assembly GCF_016907435.1). Classification (NCBI taxonomy): domain Bacteria; kingdom Bacillati; phylum Actinomycetota; class Actinomycetes; order Propionibacteriales; family Nocardioidaceae; genus Nocardioides; species Nocardioides salarius. Next base: position 1,260,635 of record NZ_JAFBBZ010000001.1, read on the forward strand.
GTCGGCGATCGTGCCCGCCACGAAGCCCGGGCGCTGGGGCAGCCAGGCGACCTGGCGCTGCCACGACTGCGCGGTGACCTCCAGGGGCGCGCCGCCACGCGTGAGGTGACCGGCCGTCGGCTCGAGCAGCCCGGCCAGCAACGACAGGAGCGTCGACTTGCCGCAGCCCGAAGGCCCGGTGAGCGCGGTCAGCCCCCGCTCCGGCACCACCAGGTCGAGGTCGTGCAGCACCGGGGCCTGCCGTCCCGGGCGGGTCAGCGACAGGGCGCGGACGACCAGGGGCCCTGGACCGGCAGCGGGCGCGGCGCCCTCGAGCGGCACGGCGGCGGGGGCGTCGAGGACCTCGCTGAGCTGCTCGAAGGCCGCCACGCCCTCGGCGGCGGCGTGGAACTCGGCGCCCACCCGTCGCAGCGGCCAGTAGGCCTCGGGCGCGAGGAGCAGCACCACCAGCGCGGTGCGCAGGTCGAGGCCGCCTTCGGCGAGCCGGAGCCCCACGGTCACCGCGACCAGGGCGACCGACAGCGTGGCGACCAGCTCGAGGACGGCCGAGCTGGCGAAGGCGACGCGCAGGGTCCCCATGCTCCGGCGCCGGTAGTCGTCGGTGATCCGGCGGATCGTCGACGACTGTGCCTGCGCACGTCGGAACCCGACCAGCGTCGGCAGGCCGCGCACCACGTCGAGGAAGTGCCCCGACAGCGACGACAGCGCGCGCCACTGGGCATCGGCGCGGTCCCGGGTCGCCAACCCCACGAGGATGCCGAAGACCGGCACCAGCGGCAGCGTGGCCACCACGATGCCCGCGCTGAGGACGTCCTGCGTGGCGATCGCTGCGACGGTGAGGAGCGGCAGCACTGCTGCCAGCACCAGGGCCGGCAGGTAGCGGGTCAGGTAGGGCTCGGTGGCGCTGACCCCCCGGGTCACCAGCAGCGAGAGCCGGCCCTGGGCCACGTCGGGCCCGCCCGGCGCCAGCAGGCGCGCGACGAGGTGCCGGCGTACGTCGCTGCCCACGAGCGCGGCCGAGCGGGCTGCGGCCACGTCGCCGACCCATCCGACGAGCCCCCGACCGGCGAGCACGGCGACCGTGGCGAGCACCCAGGACCCGGCACCAGCGCCCTCGACGGCGGCGACGACCAGGCCCGTCACGGCGAACGCCTGCGCGATGACGAGCAGTGCGCCCACCCCGCCGCAGGCCAGGACCACGGCCAGCGGCAGCCGGGCGGGGCCCAGGCGGCGCAGCAGCCGGGGGTCGGTGGGCCTCACGCGTCGGTGCCGGCCAGCACCGGCTCGGGGATGTGGTGCACGGCGATCCGCCGGCGGAAGACCCAGTAGGTCCACGCCTGGTAGCCGATCACGACCGGGGTGAAGACCACGGCGACGACGGTCATGATGCCCAGGGTGTAGTCGGTCGCGGCTGCGTTGGTGGTGGTCAGGCCGACCCCGCCGGCCAGCGTGGTGGGCATGACGTCGGGGAAGAGCGCGACGAACAGCCCGCCCACCCCGAGCACGATCGTCGCGAAGGTGCCGATGAACGCCCAGCCCTCGCGTCCGGCCCGGGCCGCGCCCAGGCCGGCGACCAGGGCCAGCGCGGCGACCAGGAAGAGCGCGGCCGAGGCGGCGTTCCCGGTCTCGAGCTGGGTCCAGCCCAGGAACGCCACGGCGACCACGGCCGCCGCGACGCCGACCTTGAGCGCCAGCGCCCGGGCGGCGTGCCGGATCGGGCCGTCGGTCTTGAGGGCGATGAACATCGCGCCGTGGGTCAGGAACAGCAGCAGCGTCATCGCGCCGCCGAGCAGCGCGTAGGGGGTGAGCAGGGTGAAGAAGCCGCCGGCGTACTCGAGGTCGGCGTCGATGGGGACCCCGCGCACGATGTTGGCGAAGGCCACGCCCCACAGCAGCGCCGGCACCACGGACCCGACGACGATGGCGGCGTCCCAGCGCGCCTTCCACTGCGCCTCGGGGCGCTTGGCGCGGTACTCGAACGCCACGCCCCGCACGATCAGGGCCAGCAGGATCAGCAGCAGCGGCAGGTAGAACCCGCTGAAGAGGGTGGCGTACCACTCGGGGAAGGCCGCGAAGGTCGCTCCGCCCGCGACGAGCACCCACACCTCGTTGCCGTCCCACACCGGCCCGATCGTGTTGATCAGCACGCGGCGCTCGCGCTCACCGTGTCCCAGGACGGGCAGCAGCATGCCCACCCCGAAGTCGAAGCCCTCGAGGGCGAAGTAGCCGATCCACAGCACCGCGATCAGCGTGAACCAGATGGTGGTCAGTTCCATGTGTCCTGCGTTCCTCGTCGGGTTCGTCGCTCAGTAGGCGAAGGCGAGCGGGCGGTCGGGGTCCTGGTCGTCGTCGCGTTGCGTGGGGGCCTCGAAGGCGTCGGCTCCACGCACGATGTAGTGCAGGAGGAGCTTGAGCTCGACGACGGCCAGCACCCCGTACAGCGCGGTGAGCACGAGTAGCGAGGTCAGTGCCTCCGCCGGGCTGACGCCTGGCGAGACTCCGCGCTCGGTGGTCATCAGCCCGAAGACGACCCAGGGCTGGCGGCCCATCTCGGTGAAGATCCAGCCGAAGCTGTTGGCGAACAGCGGCATCAGCGGGAGCGCGACGCCCAGCCACACCCAGCGCGACGACCGGAGCCGCCGGCCACGGCGGGTGGCCCAGAGCACGGCGACCGCACCGGCCGCGCCGGCCATGCCGAGCCCGATCATCAGGCGGAAGCTCCAGTAGGTCAGCGGGATGACGGGGGTGTAGTCCCCGGCGGAGTAGTAGGCCTCTCCCGGGTCCTGGCCGTAGGTCTCGACGTACTCCTCGCGCAGGTCGTCGATGCCCCGCACCTCGGCGTCCAGGCTGCCGGAGCCGAGCCAGGACAGCAGCCCCGGCACCTTGATCGCGAAGCTCTCCTCGCTACCGTCGAGCGACCCGATCGTCAGGATCGAGAACGCGGCAGGCTGCTCGGTCTCGTAGAGCCCCTCGGCGGCAGCCATCTTCATCGGCTGCACCTCGGTCATGATCTTGCCCTGGACGTCACCGGAGACCGTGACGGCCACGGACGCCGCGAGCAGCACCCAGGCCCCGGTGCGTGCCGCGCTGCGGTACATCCGGGCGTCCTGCCCCTCGTCCCGGCCCTGGCCGCGCACGAGGTGCCACACCGAGATCCCCACCACGAAGGCGGCGCCCGTCATGTACGCCGCCGCGACGGTGTGCGGGAAGGTCACGAGCTGCACCTTGTTGGTCAGCACCGCGACGAAGTCGGTCAGCTCGGCGCGTCCGGTCTCGGGGTTGAACGCGTAGCCGACCGGGTTCTGCATGAAGGAGTTGGCGGCCAGGATGAAGTAGGCCGAGAGCACGGTGCCGATGTGGACCAACCACATGGTCGCGGCGTGCAGCTTGGGGGGCAGCCGGTCCCAGCCGAAGATCCACAACCCGAGGAACGTCGACTCCAGGAAGAACGCCAGCAGCCCCTCGATGGCCAACGGTGCCCCGAAGACGTCACCGACGAAGCGCGAGTAGTCCGACCAGTTCATCCCGAACTGGAACTCCTGCACGATGCCGGTCACCAGGCCCAGGGCGAAGTTGATCAGGAAGAGCTTGCCGAAGAACTTCGTCAGTCGCAGCCACTGCTCGTTGCCGGTGCGCAACCACGCGGTCTCGTAGCCGGCCACCATGGCGGAGAGACCGATGGTGATCGGCACGAAGAGGAAGTGGTAGACGGTCGTGATGGCGAACTGCCAACGGGCAATGTCGAGGGTGTCGAGATCCACGACCTGATCCTCGGGCCCGCCGAGGCGCCGGGGCAGCGTCGTGGGTCCCCGACGATGGGGACCAAGGTCCCCATCCTTTCCGGCGCGGAAAGGGTCTGGAAATGACAGCAGCCCCACCGCGGTGCGGTGGGGCTGCTGAGAAGAATTGTCCGGCGGCGTCCTACTCTCCCACAACCTCTCGGTTGCAGTACCATCGGCGCTGAAAGGCTTAACTTCCGGGTTCGGGATGGGACCGGGTGTTTCCCTTTCGCTATGGCCGCCGTAACTCTTGCGGCACACACACCCAGGTTGATGTTCACTGGGTGGTGGTGTGTGCCAAGCCATTATTCACATGTGGATGTGTCATGTGTGGTGGTTTGTGTGTGTGGATTCGTGGACGCGAGCAGCTCACCTTGTAGGTTCAGCTGAGTGGTTGTGGGACAAGCCCTCGGCCTATTAGTACCGGTCGGCTAGGCATTGCTGCTGTACACCTCCGGCCTATCAACCCAGTGTTCTGCTGGGGGCCTTACCCGGTTGACCCGGTGGGAAACCTCATCTTGAAACGTGCTTCCCGCTTAGATGCATTCAGCGGTTATCACTTCCGAACGTAGCTAACCAGCCGTGCCCCTGGCGGGACAACTGGCACACCAGAGGTTCGTCCATCCCGGTCCTCTCGTACTAGGGACAGCCTTTCTCAAGTTTCCTGCGCGCGCGGCGGATAGGGACCGAACTGTCTCACGACGTTCTAAACCCAGCTCGCGTGCCGCTTTAATGGGCGAACAGCCCAACCCTTGGGACCTACTCCAGCCCCAGGATGCGACGAGCCGACATCGAGGTGCCAAACCATCCCGTCGATATGGACTCTTGGGGAAGATCAGCCTGTTATCCCCGGGGTACCTTTTATCCGTTGAGCGACGTCGCTTCCACATGCCGACGCCGGATCACTAGTTCCGACTTTCGTCCCTGCTCGACATGTCTGTCTCACAGTCAAGCTCCCTTGTGCACTTACACTCGCCACCTGATTGCCAACCAGGCTGAGGGAACCTTTGAGCGCCTCCGTTACTCTTTAGGAGGCAACCGCCCCAGTTAAACTACCCATCAGGCACTGTCCCTGATCCGGATAACGGACCTAGGTTAGACATCTAGTACGACCAGAGTGGTATTTCAACGATGACTCCACACTCACTGGCGTGAATGCTTCACAGTCTCCCACCTATCCTACACAAGCCGAACCAAACACCAATACCAAACTATAGTAAAGGTCCCGGGGTCTTTCCGTCCTGCCGCGCGTAACGAGCATCTTTACTCGTAGTGCAATTTCGCCGAGTCCACGGTTGAGACAGCGCCCAAGTCGTTACTCCATTCGTGCAGGTCGGAACTTACCCGACAAGGAATTTCGCTACCTTAGGATGGTTATAGTTACCACCGCCGTTTACTGGGGCTTAAATTCTCCGCTTCGGTATTGCTACCTAACAGGTCCTCTTAACCTTCCAGCACCGGGCAGGAGTCAGTCCGTATACATCGTCTTACAACTTCGCACGGACCTGTGTTTTTAGTAAACAGTCGCTTGGGCCTGGTCTCTGCGGCCCTTCCCGCTCCCACCGCAAGGGTGTTCACGTTCCGGGCCCCCCTTCTCCCGAAGTTACGGGGGCATTTTGCCGAGTTCCTTAACCGTGGTTCGCTCGATCGCCTTAGTATTCTCTACCTGATCACCTGAGTCGGTTTGGGGTACGGGCGGCGCATAGCTCGCTAGAGGTTTTTCTCGACAGCATAGGATCATCCACTTCCCCCCAACGGGGTCCCCATCACATCTCAAGCCCGACATCGAAGTCAGAGATCCGGATTTGCCTAGATCTCGCCCTACATGCTTAGCCGTACACAACCATCGGTACGGTTGGACTACCTTCCTGCGTCACCCCATCGCTTGACTACTACCAGTTCGGGTCCCACGCTACGCACCCGCGTCTCGCCCCGAAGGGTCCGATCACGGATGTTTCAGATGGTTAGCATCACCAGGTTCGTCATGGGCGCTACTTTGCCGGTACGGGAATATCAACCCGTTGTCCATCGACTACGCCTGTCGGCCTCGCCTTAGGTCCCGACTTACCCAGGGCAGATTAGCTTGACCCTGGAACCCTTGATCATTCGGCGCACGTGTTTCTCACACGTGATTCGCTACTCATGCCTGCATTCTCACTCGTGTCGCATCCACACCTGGATCACTCCGGCGCTTCACTCGCGACACGACGCTCCCCTACCCATCCACACACCTGAACACCCATCAAGTGGGTGCTGGGCTTATGTGAATGCCATAGCTTCGGCGGATGACTTGAGCCCCGCTACATTGTCGGCGCGGAATCACTTGACCAGTGAGCTATTACGCACTCTTTCAAGGGTGGCTGCTTCCAAGCCAACCTCCTGGTTGTCAGTGCGACTCCACATCCTTTTCCACTTAGTCACCGCTTAGGGGCCTTAGCTGATGGTCTGGGCTGTTTCCCTCTCGACTACGGAGCTTATCCCCCGCAGTCTCACTGCTGCGCTCTCACTTACCGGCATTCGGAGTTTGGTTAACGTCAGTAACCTGGTCGGGCCCATCGGCTATCCAGTGCTCTACCTCCGGCAAGAAACACGCAACGCTGCACCTAAATGCATTTCGGGGAGAACCAGCTATCACGAAGTTTGATTGGCCTTTCACCCCTATCCACAGGTCATCCCCTCAGTTTTCAACCTAAGTGGGTTCGGTCCTCCACGCGGTCTTACCCGCGCTTCAACCTGCCCATGGATAGATCACTTCGCTTCGGGTCTTGATCGTGCTACTAAGTAGCCCTATTCGGACTCGCTTTCGCTACGGCTTCCCCACACGGGTTAACCTCGCAACACAACGCAAACTCGCAGGCTCATTCTTCAAAAGGCACGCCGTCACCCCGTCACACAAGTGTGAGCAAGGCTCCGACGGATTGTAGGCACACGGTTTCAGGTACTATTTCACTCCCCGCCAGGGGTACTTTTCACCTTTCCCTCACGGTACTTGTCCGCTATCGGTCATCAAGGAGTATTTAGGCTTAACGGGTGGTCCCGCCAGATTCACACGGAATTTCAGGGGTTCCGTGTTACTTGGGATATGCGCATCACAGCTCGCGACTTACACTTACGGGGCTATCACCCTCTACGGCGCCACTTTCCAGCGGACTTCAACTTCATCACGAGTTTCTTACTGTGTGGTAGGCCGGCAGACCCACCCATGCGATCCCACAACCCCACATACACAACCCCTGCCGGGTATCACATGTACGTGGTTTGGCCTCATCCGATTTCGCTCGCCACTACTCTCGGAATCACTATTGTTTTCTCTTCCTGTGGGTACTGAGATGTTTCACTTCCCCACGTTCCCTCCACACACCCTATATATTCAGGCGCGGGTAACTGGACATGACTCCAGCTGGGTTTCCCCATTCGGACACCCCCGGATCACAGCTTGGTTGCCAACTCCCCAGGGCTTATCGCAGGCTCCTACGTCCTTCATCGGCTCTTGATGCCAAGGCATCCACCATGTGCCCTTCATAGCTTGTCTCACAAACACTCAACAAAAACTACAAAGACTAGAATTAATTACATCTAGAAAGACACGACACCCACACCCACCCCACACAAGAGGCAGATGCTTTTGTCGCGTCAGATGCTCGCGTCCACTATCCAATTCACAAACAACCAGCCCACCAAGCCCCCAGACCCACCATCCGGTGGACCTGGGATACCAGGAGGCATCGAGCAGACCAGTCACCTGATCCCTCAAAGCTCAACAGTGTGCCAACCCCACCCCAACAAACGAGAGCCTCCAGGTTCCACACCCCCACACCCACTCAAAGAGCGCATGTGCGAGCAGTACTGAGAAGACCCCGCCCACCAAGGCGAAGCATCATCGACGATTCCACTAGTGAACACCACCATACGTACCAGAACAGGCGTCTGGCATCGGGGCGTGTGCTCCTTAGAAAGGAGGTGATCCAGCCGCACCTTCCGGTACGGCTACCTTGTTACGACTTCGTCCCAATCGCCAGCCCCACCTTCGACGGCTCCCTCCCACAAGGGGTTAGGCCACCGGCTTCGGGTGTTGCCGACTTTCGTGACGTGACGGGCGGTGTGTACAAGGCCCGGGAACGTATTCACCGCAGCGTTGCTGATCTGCGATTACTAGCGACTCCGACTTCATGGGGTCGAGTTGCAGACCCCAATCCGAACTGAGACCGGCTTTTTGGGATTCGCTCCCCCTCACGGGATCGCAGCCCTTTGTACCGGCCATTGTAGCATGCGTGAAGCCCTGGACATAAGGGGCATGATGACTTGACGTCATCCCCACCTTCCTCCGAGTTGACCCCGGCAGTCTCCTATGAGTCCCCAACGCCCGAAGGCTTGCTGGCAACATAGGACGAGGGTTGCGCTCGTTGCGGGACTTAACCCAACATCTCACGACACGAGCTGACGACAGCCATGCACCACCTGTACACCGACTAAAAGGGGCTACATCTCTGCAGCTTTCCGGTGTATGTCAAACCCAGGTAAGGTTCTTCGCGTTGCATCGAATTAATCCGCATGCTCCGCCGCTTGTGCGGGCCCCCGTCAATTCCTTTGAGTTTTAGCCTTGCGGCCGTACTCCCCAGGCGGGGCGCTTAATGCGTTAGCTGCGGCACGGAATCCGTGGAATGGACCCCACACCTAGCGCCCAACGTTTACGGTGTGGACTACCAGGGTATCTAATCCTGTTCGCTCCCCACACTTTCGCTCCTCAGCGTCAGGTAATTCCCAGAGAACCGCCTTCGCCACCGGTGTTCCTCCTGATATCTGCGCATTTCACCGCTACACCAGGAATTCCGTTCTCCCCTGAATACCTCTAGTCTGCCCGTATCGGAAGCAAGCACTGAGTTAAGCCCAGTGTTTTCACTCCCGACGCGACAAACCGCCTACGAGCCCTTTACGCCCAATAATTCCGGACAACGCTCGCACCCTACGTATTACCGCGGCTGCTGGCACGTAGTTGGCCGGTGCTTCTTCTGTAGGTACCGTCACTTGCGCTTCGTCCCTACTGAAAGAGGTTTACAACCCGAAGGCCGTCATCCCTCACGCGGCGTTGCTGGATCAGGCTTCCGCCCATTGTCCAATATTCCCCACTGCTGCCTCCCGTAGGAGTCTGGGCCGTGTCTCAGTCCCAGTGTGGCCGGTCACCCTCTCAGGCCGGCTACCCGTCGAAGCCTTGGTAGGCCATTACCCCACCAACAAGCTGATAGGCCGCGAGCACATCCCCCACCGAAAAACTTTCCACCACCATCACATGCGTGAAGCGGTCATATCCGGTATTAGACCCCGTTTCCGAGGCTTATCCCGAAGTGAAGGGCAGATTACTCACGTGTTACTCACCCGTTCGCCGCTCGTGTACCCCGAAGGGCCTTACCGCTCGACTTGCATGTGTTAAGCACGCCGCCAGCGTTCGTCCTGAGCCAGGATCAAACTCTCCGTTGAAAAACAACACCACACCAACCATCAGGCCAGTGCAGAAAAAGAGATGCCTGACAAGAGAACAAAACTGACAATTGCCAGAATCATCGTCTTACCAAAGAAACCATCAACCACATCAACCCCCGAAGGGACATCCATGATCGACGGGGCATAACAAACTAATTCGTCGACTATGACACACTGTTGAGTTCTCAAGAATCAGACGCACACCGTCCCAGCACCTCTCGGCACCAGCGGCGGGGCAACCTGCAGAAACTTACCCGTCCGGGTGTACCGCGTCAACTCCGGGGAGCTGCGCGACACTCGGCTGGCGAGCATCCGCCCCCAGGCACACCGACAGACCTGCCAGCGAGTCCTGCTGCTGGAGGTCTGAGGCGGATGCCTCGGGTCCTGCTGTGCTCCGGTCCGGGCCTTTCGGCCGGCTGCCGGGGCAACGAGAAGAACATTAGGTCGGCCGTCCCGGAAGCGTCAATTCGGGGCGTTCCCACCCTCGGGGAGGCCCGTCCGGCCGGCCACGACGGGGACGACGGCGCGGTGCTTGGCGCGGTGCTCCCCTCCCCCGTCGTGCGTCCCCGCACGCCTTGCGACCTGCCCGCACTGGTGCGCTCGCTCGGCGAGCAGCAGCCCACGTCGTCGTACCCGATGCGGTGGCCGCTGCCCTTCCCGGTCGAGCAGCTCATCGTGCGCGAGGGGCAGGAGCGCTCCTGGGTGGCGGCCCTCGGCGAGCGCGTGGTGGGCCACGTGGGCGTGGGCCGCCCGCGCGGCCTCCCTAGCGGACCAGGACCACCGCGGAGCCGTGGCCGAAGAGACCCTGGTTGGCGGTGATGCCGACCCGTGCCCCCGCGACCTGGCGGCCCTCGGCCTGCCCGCGCAGCTGCCAGGTGAGCTCGCAGACCTGGGCGAGGGCCTGGGCGGGCACGGCCTCGCCGAAGCAGGCCAGGCCGCCCGACGGGTTGACCGGGATCCGCCCCCCGATCGTGGTCTCCCCCGCGCGCAGCAGGGACTCGGCCTCACCCCGCGCGCACAGCCCCAGGTCCTCCATCCAGTCGAGCTCGAGCGCCGTCGAGAGGTCGTAGACCTCGGCGACGTCGACGTCCTCGGGTCCGAGGCCGGCCTCCTCGTAGGCCGCCGTGGCCAGGGACTCCTTGAAGGTGTGCTCCGGCTCGGTGCCGCCGCTGGCGTCGGTGGACAGCAGCGGCATGTCGAGGACGGTGTTCGGGAAGGTGGGCGTGACCGTGGAGACGGCACTCATCCGCACGCTCTCGCCCAGGCCGTGCCGACGGGCGTAGTCCTCGGAGACGAGCACCACCGCGGCGGCGCCGTCGGAGGTCGCGCAGATGTCGAGCAGGTGCAGCGGGTCGCTGACCACCGCGCTGGCCAGCACGTCGGCCACGCTGACCTCCTTGCGGTAGCGGGCGTTCGGGTTGGCCAGCCCGTGCCGCGAGTTCTTCACCTTCACCTGCGCGAAGTCCTCGGGCGTCGCGCCGTGGAGGTCCATGCGCCGGCGGGCGTACATCGCGAAGTAGGCCGGGTTGGTCATGCCCACGAGACGGAAGCGCAGCCAGTCGGGGTCGTCCCAGCGCTCGCCGGCGTTGGGCGCCAGGAATCCCTTGGGCGTGGTGTCGGCGCCCACGACCAGCGCCACCTCGCACAGCCCGGCGAGGATCCGTGCCCGCGCGGTGTCGAGGGCCTGCGCGCCGGTGGCGCAGGCGGCGTACGACGTGGCGATCCGCGCGCCGTTCCAGCCCAGCGCCTGGGCGAAGGTGGAGCCGGCGACGTAGCCCGCGTAGCCGTTGCGCACGGTCTCGCCGCCGACCACCAGGTCGACGTCGCTCCACGGGACGCCCGCGTCGCCGAGCGCCTGGCGGGCGGCGTGCACGCCGTACTGCACGAAGCTGCGGCCCCACTTGCCCCACGGGTGCATGCCCACCCCGGCGACGGCGACCCCCCGGTCGGCGGGGCTCACTGGTCGGCCTCCTCGCCCAGCTCGGTGACGTGGCCCGACCCCAGCGGCAGCCACTTCCACACCAGGGCGTCACCCACGGCCTCGGGCTCGACGACGAGCTCGGCCTCGGCGCCCACGCGCAGGTCGTCGACGCCGTAGCCGCGGGCGACCTGGCCGAGCACGACGATGCCCTCGGGCAGCTCGACGGCTGCGATCGCGAACGGCTCGAACGGGTCGGGGGCGGGGTACGGCGGCGGCGGCTGGTACTGCGCGTCGGTGTAGGACCACACCCGCCCGCGGCGCGAGAGCGGGACCCGCTCGAACTCCTCGCCCTCGCACGCCGGGTGGCGGCAGTAGCCGGCCGCGGCGATCGTCGGCGGGAAGTAGACCGTGGCGCAGGTGGTGCACCGCTCGCCGGTGAGCGTGGGGTCGGGGCCGGTGGTGAACCACCCCTCGATGGCAGGTGCGGACATGCGCCCTCCAGAACTAGAACGTGTTCTCACACTAGCCCGGGAGGCGGCGCCGCGGCCACCGCGGTCTCACCCAGCGGCGACGGAGCGGGGTGTCTCAGGCGCGGGCGAGGAAGGCCAGGAGGTCCTGGCGGGTCAGCACGCCCACGGGCTTGCCGTCCTCGTGCACCAGCACCGCGTCGGCGCTCTCCATCAGGCGCACCGCGTCGGTGGCCTCCTCGGCGGCGCCGATGGTGGGCAGCGGCGCCGACATGTGGTCCTCGACCCGGTCGGTCAGGTGGGCGTGGCCGGCGTACAGGGCGTCGAGCAGGGCCCGGTCGGAGACGGAGCCCGCGACCTCGGCGGCCACGATCGGAGGCTCGGCGCGCACGACCGGCATCTGCGAGACGCCGTACTCCTGCAGGATCGCCACGGCCTCGGCGATGGTCTCGTTGGGGTGGGTGTGCACCAGGTCGGGCAGCCGCCCGGACTTGCCGCGCAGCACCTCCCCCACGGTCCGCGAGACGTCGCCGCCCTCGGAGGTGGCGAAGCCGTACTGCGCCAGCCACTCGTCGTTGAAGATCTTGGTCAGGTAGCCGCGCCCGGAGTCGGGCAGCAGGACGACGATGACGGCGTCGGTGCGGCCCTCCTCGGCCAGCTCGTGGGCCAGCTGGCGCGCCGCCACCACGGCCATGCCGCAGGATCCGCCCACCAGCAGCGCCTCCTCGCGGGCCAGGCGGCGCGTCATCGCGAAGGAGTCGGCGTCGGAGACCTCGATGACCCGGTCGGCCACCGAGCGGTCGTAGGTCTCGGGCCAGAAGTCCTCGCCCACGCCCTCGACGAGGTAGGGGCGCCCGTCGCCGCCGGAGTAGACCGAGCCGGCCGGGTCGGCGCCGACCACCTGGACCTGGCGCCCGGCCAGCGCAGCCTGCTCCTTGAGGTAGCGCCCGACGCCGGAGATGGTGCCGCCGGTGCCCATCCCGGTCACGAAGTGGGTGACCCGGCCCTCGGTCTGCTCCCAGACCTCGGGGCCGGTGGTCTCGTAGTGGCTGCGCGGGTTGTGCACGTTGGCGTACTGGTTGGGCTTCCAGGCGCCGGGCTGCGAGGCCAGCCGGTCGGAGACGTTGTAGTAGGAGTCGGGGTGCTCGGGGGCGACCGCGGTGGGGCAGACCACGACCTCGGCGCCGTAGGCCCGCAGCACGTTGCGCTTGTCCTCGCTGACCTTGTCGGGGCACACGAAGACGCACTTGTAGCCCTTCTGCTGCGCCACCATCGCCAGCCCGACGCCGGTGTTGCCGGAGGTCGGCTCGACGATCGTGCCGCCGGGCTGCAGCTCGCCGGAGGCCTCCGCGGCCTCGATCATGCGGGTCGCGATGCGGTCCTTCACCGAGCCGCCCGGGTTGAGGTACTCCACCTTCGCCAGCACGAGGGGGCCGTCGGCCAGCCCGTCGAGGGTGCGGCTCAGGCGCACGAGCGGGGTGTTGCCGATCAGGTCCAGGACGGAGTCGACGTACTGCATGTCGACAATCTAGGACGGCCGGGGGCGCCGCGACCAAACGTGACGACGACCACCGGTCGCTCCGGCGCCTCCGGGGTGGTCCGGTCAGGGTCCGCGCGGTCACTACACTCCCCGGTGTGGGGAAGGCAGCAGCAGCACGCAAGCTCGCGTCCGCCGCGGCCTACGGCGGCGGCGGGCTCTCCGTGCTGGGCGCCGGCCTCTACGGCGTCCTGACCGCCGAGGCCAAGCTGGCCCGCAAGACCATCGGGCCGATCCTCGAGGAGCCGCCGCCCGACCCGACCGGCTGGTACGGCCGCGGCCGGCCCGGTCCGGCGATCAAGGTGGCCCTGCTCGGCGACTCCAGCGCGGCCGGCTACGGCGTCGAGCGGGTCGAGCAGACCCCCGGGGCGCTGCTGGCCAGCGGCGTGGCCGAGCACGCCGACCGCCGCGTCTACCTGCGCGACTTCGCCGTCGTCGGCGCCAAGACCTCCGACCTCGACGAGCAGATCGACCGCGCGCTGCCCATCGAGCCCGACGTCGCGCTGATCCTGGTCGGCGCCAACGACGTCACCCACATCGTCCCGCCCGCCACCTCGATCCGGCACCTGCAGGAGGGCGTGCGCCGCCTGCACGAGGCCGGCGTCGCCGTGGTGGTCGGCACCTGCCCCGACCTGGGCACCCTCAAGCCGATCGCGCCGCCGCTGAAGCAGGTGGCCCGCTCGTGGTCGCGCCGGCTCGCGGCCGGCCAGACCATCGCGGTCATCGAGGAGGGCGGGCGCACCGTCTCGCTCGGCTCGGTGCTCGGCCCCGAGTTCGCCGCCGCGCCCGCGCTGCTCTTCGGCCCCGACCAGTTCCACCCCTCCGCGACCGGCTACCGCTCGCTGGTCACCGTGCTGCTGCCCAGCGTGCTGGCCGCCCTCGACGTGATCGAGGCCGACGAGGAGTCCCTGCAGGCGCTGCGCGGCGAGGGCGTGCTGCCGATCACCGACGCCGCCATCCAGGCCGTCAAGACCCCCGGCACCGAGCTCGACGGCACCCAGGTGGGCGGCGACCGCCGCGGCGTGCGCGGGCTGTGGGTCGAGCTGCGCCACCGCCGGCGCCGGCCCGCGACCGCCGGCGAGACGCCCGACGAGAACGACGAGCACGACCTGCCTGCCCAGGTCTGAGCCGCGCCGCGTACGACGAAGGCCCCCGGAGCGGTGCTCCGGGGGCCTTCGCGTGGTGCGGGGTGCTGCGGGTCGATCAGTCCTGCTGGAGGATCGCGAGGATGCGCAGCAGGTTGGTGTAGATCCAGACCAGGCTGACGGTCAGCGCGAACGCCGCACGCCAGGACTCCTGCTCGGGGATCCGGTTGGCCACGCCCTGCTCGACGAAGTCGAAGTCGAGGATCAGCATGAAGATGCCGAGCACCAGGCCGCCGACCGCGAAGAGCAGGCCCAGGGCACCGAAGCCCAGGAAGCCCATCGCGCTGCCGAACATGCCGAGCACGACCTCGAGCAGGCCCAGGGCCACCATGCCGAACATCGCCGCGACCACGAAGGTGCGGAACTTGTCGCCCACCTTGATGTCGAAGAACTTGTAGGCGGCCAGGGTGCCGGCGAAGGCGGCGAAGGTGCCGATGACCGCCTGCATCACGATCGAGGGGCCGTCCTGGGGCACGAACGTCTGCTCGATGAACTTCGAGAACGCGCCCATCGCGACGCCCTCGAGGGCGGCGAAGGCCAGCACCAGCGCGGGGCTGATGACCTTCTTGAAGGAGTTGACCATCGACAGGGCGAAGGCGCCCAGGCTACCGATCATCAGGGCGGCGTAGAGTGCTCCGCCGGCCTGGGTGCTGTCGGTCAGGTCGGGGGTGAGGATCCAGGTCGCGAAGGCCGTGACCAGCACGACGCCCAGGGTGATCGCGGTCTTCTGGACCACCGAGTCGATGGTCATGGGGGCGGCCGGCGCCTGCGGGGCGGCGTGGCCGGTGTCACCGGGGGTGCCGGTCCCCCAGGTCGAGGGGTCGGAGCCGTAGCCCCCGGCGTACGTCTGGTTGCCGTAGGCGTTCGCGCCGGAGCGGTTGAACTCCTCCGAGCGCGAGAACACCGGGTTGTTGCTCTTCATTGGTCTCTCCTTGGAGGCCGGGTGGTGGCCGCGTCGACGGCCGCTGTGGTGGATCCACTGTAGTGGTTCTGACCAGTCCAACGCCGCGGCGGGCGCCCGCGTTCCCCGAAGGTCGCGGGGGCGGCTGTGAAGTCGCTGAGAAACGCCGAGCCGGCACGAGGAACTGGCGCCGGGCCGGGTCAGCGGCGTACGGCGTGCACGACGGTGTCGGTGACCGTGACCGGCCGGCCGTCGAGGTCCTGCGACCGGGTGGGCGCCTCCGCCGTCCGCAGCTCCCACTCGGTGTCGTCGAGCAGCGCGGTGACCCGGTCGGGGCCGAAGAGCAGGTCCTCGCCGTGCGGGCGGCGCACGCCGGTGTGCTCGTCGTCGGGGTGGTGGCCCACCACCAGCAGCGACCCGCCGGGCGCCACGGTCGCGGCCAGGGCGGCGTACAGGGCGTCGAAGACCGGGCGGGGCACGTGCAGGAAGAAGACGGAGACCAGGTCGTAGGGGCCGCCGGGCACGGGTTCGTCGAGCAGGTCGACCTGGCGCAGGTCGACCTCGAGACCCTCCTCGGCGGCGCGGGCGGCGGCCCGGTCGAGCGCGACCTGGGAGACGTCGATGCCGGTGACCCGCCACCCGCGGGCGGCCAGCCACAACGCGTCGCCGCCCTCGCCGCAGCCCACGTCGAGGGCCGTGCCAGGCTCCAGGTCGCCGGCCTGCTCGACCAGGCGGGGGTTGACCCGTCCGCTCCAGATCGCGCCCTTCTCGGCGTACCGCTCGTCCCAGGCCCGGGCGCTCCACTGGTGCCGCTCGTCGTGCTCGCTCATCCGCCCATCATGGCGTGCCGGCCGGGCCCCGCGGGCGCCGAGGGAGGGTGACGGCAGGGCCGGGGACATTCCTCGCGGTCGCAGCGGCACCGCGATCGGCCCTGCCGGGGGCAGGAGCTGCCGGCCACGGATGGGGGGCATGAGTGGCCGGTGCTCGGTTCCCTCCCCACCAGAAGCGTACTCCCGTCTCGTGGTGCCCCCACTGGGACTCGAACCCAGACTGAGCCGCTTTTAAGGCGGTTTCCTCTGCCGATTGGGATACAGGGGCCGTGAGCCTGTCGGCTCAGAGGTAAGTCTTGCGCGCGTAGATGGCGTGCGCACCCGCGGCCCGGTCGACGAAGAGCAGCCCCTGGCAGTGGTCGATCTCGTGCTGCAGGGCGCGGGCCTCGAAGGCGCTGGTCTCGACCTCGACCTCCAGGCCGGTGCCCGGCAGCTGCCCGCGCACGGTCAGGCGCGAGGCGCGCTTCACGTCGCCGGTCAGGTCGGGGACGCTCATGCACCCCTCGCGCGCCTTCTCGTTGCGGCTCGAGGCGACGACCTCGGCGTTGCACAGCACGAACGTGCCGTGGTGCCCGCGGGTCTTGGGGTGCTCGGACACGTCGACGCAGAACATCTGGGCGCTGACCCCGACCTGCGGCGCGGCCAGGCCCACGCAGCCGGGGCTGACCCGCATCGTGGCGACGAGGTCGGCGGCCAGCTGGAGGCTCTCGGCGCTGCAGGGGTCGACCCGCTCCCCCACCGTCGAGAGCACCTCCGCGGGGGCGAGCACGACCTCGAGCACACGTCCCTCGACGCCCAGGTCGTGCTCGCTCCAGGCCGCGACCGGGTGCTCGCTCACAGCTCGTCGGCCTCGGCCGCGCGCAGCGTGGCGCGCACGCCGAGGCCTGCGGCGGCCTCGTCGATGGCGTGCGACAGCGCGCCCGCGTCGGCGTCGGCGGGCAGGTCGATCTCGGCGACGAGCAGGTAGAGGTCGCCGGCCAGCCGGGTGGTGAGGTCGGTGATGTTGCCGCCCACCATCGCGACCCGGCCGATGATCGCCGAGACGATGCCGGCACGGTCGCCGCCGTGCACGGTCAGCAGCCAGCTCGTGCCCTGCCCCACGGGGGCCGGCTCGGCGTGCGCGTCGTCGACGTCGCGCACGGTGACGGTGAGGGCGCTGTCGGCGGCCAGCGGGGCCAGCGCCTGCTCGATCTCGACGCCGGCCGCGGGCCCGGAGCACACGAGCGTCATCGCGAAGTGCCCCCGCAGCAGCGTCATCGTGGAGTCCTCGATGTTGAGGCCCAGCTCGGCGAGACGGCCGGTGGTCTCGGCGATGATGCCGGGCCGGTCGTGGCCCAGGACGGTGACGGCGTGCAGGCTGGTCGGTGCGGGGTCGGTGCTCACCCGTCCATTCTCGCAAGAGCCGCGGCGCGGCCGAGCACCTCGTCCGTCATCTGCTCGCTCAGCCGCCCCGTGACGGTGTTGTGCGGGCTCGGGTGGTAGCACCCCAGCAGCGGCAGCTCGCGCCCGTCGACGGGCAGGCGGACCTCGACGGCGTGCCCGAAGCGCGGACGCGGACGCGGCACGTCGGCGCCCACCCGGGCCAGCGCCGTCAGGGCCGCGGCCCACCCGAAGGCGCCCAGCGCCACCACGACCTCGACGCCGGGCAGCAGCAGCGCGAGCTCCTCGTCGAGCCACGGCGCGCAGGTGTCGCGCTCGGGGGGGGTGGGCTTGTTGTCGGGCGGCGCGCAGCGCACCGCGGAGACCAGGCGGGTGCCGCGCAGCGCCTGGCCGTCGCCGGCGTGGGTGCTGGTCGGGATCGCGGCCAGGCCGACCCGGTGCAGGGAGGCGAAGAGCCAGTCGCCGGAGCGGTCGCCGGTGAAGATCCGCCCGGTCCGGTTGGCCCCGTGGGCGGCCGGGGCCAGGCCCACGACGAGGATGCGCGGGTCGCTCGAGCCCCAGCCGGGCACCGGTCGCCCCCAGTAGTCCTCGTCGGCGTACGCCGCCCGCTTCTCGCGCGCGACCTGCTCGCGCCACGCGACCAGGCGCGGGCAGGCCCGACAGTCGACCAGGCGGTCCTCGAGCCGCTGCAGCGGGTCGAGCGGCTCGCGGGGCACCTCAGCCGTCGGCCAGCGCCGAGCGCACCAGCGCGGCCGAGAGCCACGCCACCTCGCCCGGGTCGCCACCGACCACGTCGGCCAGGGCGCCGGGGTCGGTGGGCAGGCCCAGCCCTCCGGCCCGCTCCAGGCCGCGGTCGTCGAAGAACGGCACCAGCTCGGGCCACACGGCCTGGGCCTCGCGGCAGAAGATCCGGGCGCCGGTGGGCCCCACCCGCGGGAACTCCTGCAGCGCCTCGACCAGCGCGTCGCGGTCGCCGTCGGCCTCGCGTCGCAGCCGGCGCAGGTCGCCGCCGTGGTGCTCCTCCAGCAGGGCGGCCGACTCCTCGAGCACCGTGGCGGTGCGCTCGTCGTAGCGGCGGTAGCCGCCGCGGCCCAGGGCGTCGACGCGCTGCTGCCACGTGGCCGAGCGCATCCGCTCGGGCGTGCGCCACCCCGCCCGGAAGAGCTCGTGGGCGGTCGTGGCCGCCACGTCGGCCGAGATCGGCGCCGACGACAGCGTCGCCAGCACCAGCAGCTGGAAGAGCGACGCCGGCTTGTCGCGCAGCGTGATGCCGGCCTGGTCGGCGTAGGTGCGCCCGTGCTCGGCGAGCAGCTCCTCGAGCACCCCCTCGGGCACCTGGTCGCGGCTCACGTCGTCTCCCCCGCGTGCCGACCTCCCCGGCGCGGCAGCCGGGCCAGCGACCGGGTCGCGGGCCCCTCGAGCACCTCGCCGTCGGCGGAGAACCGCGAGCCGTGCAGGGGGCAGTCGTAGGTCTGCTCGTGGTCGTTCCAGCGCAGCGTCCCGCCCAGGTGGGTGCAGACGGGGAGTGCCGCGCAGCCGCCCGCCTCGGTGGCGGCCCTCGACGGCGGCCGGCGTACGCCGCGCGCGAGGGAGCCGACCTCGCCCGCCGCCACCCCCGCCTGCACGCCGAGGAAGGCGGGCAGGTCGCGCAGCCGCGGCGCACGGGTGTAGAGGTCGCGCGCCCACGGCACCGGCGCACCGGTCTGCTCGCCCGCCAGCGCCAGGCCGGCGGCGACGCCGCTGGTCAGGCCCCACTTGCGGTAGCCCGTGGCCACGCTGACCCGCGACGTCGGCGAGCCCAGGCCGCCCACCAGCGGGAGCCCGTCGAGGGAGACGTAGTCCTGGGCCGACCAGGCGGCCAGCTCGACGGCGTCGGGGAAGTGCTCGGCGGTCCAGGAGCGCAGCCGGTCGACGCGGGTGGACTCCCGGCGGCCGCGTCCGGTCTCGTGCCCCTCGCCGCCCACCAGCAGCAGGCCGCTGCCGTCGACCTCGCCCCCGCGCCACGACCGGCCGGGCGAGCCCGCCGAGAGCGCCATCACCTCGGGCGGCGCGGGGTGGCGGTAGGCCACCAGGTAGCTGCGCTGCGGCGTCAGCCGGGCGAAGTGCAGGCGGCGGTCGACCACGGGCGTGCCGGTGGCGAGCACCACGTGCTCCCCGCGCACGTCGAGGCCGTCCTCGCCCAGCACGTGCACCACCTCCCCGCGCTGGCGCAGCCGCTGGACACGGCGCCCGGTCAGCAACCGGCCACCGCCGGCGCGCACCCGGTCGAGCAGCGCCAGCACCAGCGCGACGGGGTCGAGCTGCAGCTGGTCGGCCAGCACGGTGGCCGCGTGGGCCGGCACCGGCAGGTCGGGCGTGCCGCGCCAGGCCACGTCGAGACCGAGGGAGGCGGCCGCCTCGTGCTCGTCGCGCACCGTCGGCACCTCCTCGGGCGCGGCGGCGTACGTCACGGCGTCACGGCGCTGGGCCGGCACGCCGGTCTCCTCGCAGAAGGCGGCCACCCAGTCGAGGGCGGCCAGGCTGCTCTCGACGTACGCCTCGAGGCGCCGGCGACCGCCGGAGCCGTGCTGGCTGGTCAGCGACGACAGGGTCGTGCCCTGCAGCGCCGAGACCTTGCCGGTGGTGCGCCCGGTCGTGACCGCGCCGGGGTGGCGCGCCTCGACGACGAGCACCGAGCGCCCGGCCCGCACCAGCGCCAGCGCCGTGGTCAGGCCGGTGACGCCCGCCCCGACCACGACCGTGTCGAAGGTCTCGTCGGGGCCCGCCTGCCCGGGATCCGGGTCGGCCGGCTGGGTCGGGGGGTGTCCCCGGTGCTGCCACCACA
Organism: Nocardioides salarius; assembly: GCF_016907435.1. NCBI lineage: Bacteria > Bacillati > Actinomycetota > Actinomycetes > Propionibacteriales > Nocardioidaceae > Nocardioides > Nocardioides salarius. The sequence continues at coordinate 1,280,897 of NZ_JAFBBZ010000001.1, forward strand.
CGCTCTCGGCGCTCATCTGCACTCCTGGACGGGTCGAGGGGCCCGGACCTGACCCAGCCTGCGACAACCCCGCCGGGCACGACTCACCCCCAGGGAGGTCGTGTCGACCCCCGTCGGCCGCGCACCGTGGGGCACTGGCTCGCCGGGGACCCCGGTGAGCGCTGGAGCACGTACGACGACGAGCAAAGGGAGCACCCCCCATGAAGGCAGTCACCTGGCAGGGCCCGTCCAAGATCAGCGTCGAGGACGTGCCGGACCCCACCATCCAGGACCCCTCCGACGCGATCGTCGAGATCACCACCACCGGTCTCTGCGGCTCGGACCTGCACCTCTACGAGCCCCTGGCCCCGTTCATGACCCCCGGCGACATCGTCGGCCACGAGCCGATGGGCATCGTGCGCGAGGTCGGGCCCGGGGTCAGCAAGCTCAAGGTCGGCGACCGGGTCGTGGTGCCGTTCAACATCAGCTGCGGCAGCTGCTGGACCTGTGAGCGCGGCCTGTACTCGCAGTGCGAGACCACCCAGAACCACGAGCACGGCACCGGCGCCAGCCTCTTCGGCTTCAGCAGCCTCTACGGCGCGGTGCCCGGCGGGCAGGCCGAGCTGCTGCGCGTGCCGTTCGCCGACTTCCTGCCGGTCAAGGTGCCCGAGGGCCCCGTCGACGACCGCTTCGTCTTCCTCTCCGACGTGCTGCCCACGGCCTGGCAGGGCGTCGAGTACGCCGACTGCCCCGCCGACGGCACCCTGCTGATCATGGGCGCCGGACCGATCGGCGACATGGCCGCGCGGATCGCGATGCACCGCGGCATCCGGGTGATCGTGGTCGACCGCGTGCCCGAGCGGCTCGCCCGGGTGCGGGCCCGCGGCGCGGAGACGATCGACCTCGACGCCGTCGACGACGTCGCCGAGGAGGTCCGCAGCCGCACCGGTGGGCGCGGCGCCGACGCGGTCATCGACGCGGTGGGCATGGAGGCGCACGGCAACCCGGTGGCCGAGAAGGCGATCAAGGCCGTGGGGCTGCTGCCCGACGCGGTGGCCAAGCCGCTGATGATGTCGGCCGGCTTCGACCGGCTCGCGGCGCTGCACGCCTCGCTCGACGCCGTACGTCGCGGCGGCACCGTGTCGCTGCTCGGCGTCTACGGCGGCGCCGCCGACCCGATGCCGCTGATGCAGATGTTCGACAAGCAGCTGCAGCTGCGGATGGGCCAGGCCAACGTGCGCCGGTGGACCGACGACATCATGCCGCTGCTGGTCGACGACGCCGACCCGCTGGGCACCGAGCAGTTCGTGACCCACCGGCTCCCCCTCGCCGAGGCGCCGGAGGCCTACGCCAAGTTCCAGGGCAAGCAGGACGAGATGATCAAGGTCGTCTTCACGCCCTGACCGACCCCACGGCCCCACGACGAGAGCCGCCCGCCCCGGGAGTCCCGGGACGGGCGGCTCTTCGTCGTCGTGGAGACCGGCTCAGGGAGCCGGCGGCATCGAGTTCTGGCGCCTCGCGGCCTCCACGGCGTCGGAGGCGACCTCGCCGGCCTTCTCCTTGACCGTGTCGGTGGCGCGCTGGGTGGCGTCCTGGACCCGCGGGTCGCGGCGGACCCGCGCTGCGCCCGCCTTGATCTGCTCGTAGCGCTCGTGGCCGGCGCGGGCGCCGAGCACGTAGCCGGCGCCGGCGGCGATCAGCATCGGGATCTTCTTCATGGGTCTGGTCCTCTCGTCGGTGACCCGGTCCCCCTACCCGCTGTGCGGCGGCTCAATCCACCTCAGGGGGAGGGCTGAGCCGAGCGCTGGGCGAGGTCCCAGGCGATCCCGTCGAGGATGTCGCTCTCGCTGACGACCAGCTCGGTGGCCCTGGTGCGCGCCAGCACCCGCGACACGATCAGCGCGCCGGCGGCGATCACGTCGGCGCGGCCGGGGTGCATCCACGGCAGGTCGAGGCGCTGCTCGACGCTGAGGCCGACCAGCCGGTCGCACTCGCGGTGCACCTCGGCGACGTCGAGCACCTGCTGGTCGATCAGCGCGCGGTCGTAGGCGGCCAGGCCGAGCACGCCGGCGGCCAGGGTGGTGATCGTGCCGGCCACCCCGACCACGCTCAGGGCGTCGCCGGCGGCCACCGGGCACTGGTCGAGGGCGGCGTCGACGTCGGCCACGCAGGCCGCGACCTCGTCGGCGCTCGGCGGGTCGGAGTGCAGGTGCCGCTCGGTGAGCCGCACCGACCCGATGTCCATCGAGTGCGCCTGGTCGGGCCGGTCCTGCTCGGCGCCGGCATGGCCGAGCACCAGCTCGGTCGAGCCGCCGCCCACGTCGACGACGAGCACCGGGGCAGCCGGGGTCTCGCTCAGCACCCGCACCGAGCCGGCCCAGGCCAGCCGGGCCTCCTCGCCGCCGGTGAGCACCTCGGGGCGCACGCCCAGGCGCTGCTCGACGCCGTCGCCGAACTCCTCGGCGTTGTCGGCGTCGCGGGTCGCCGAGGTCGCGCAGAAGCGGGTGTGCGCCGGGTCGACCCGGTGCTCGCGCACCAGGGCGGCGTACTCGTCGACGGCCGCGAAGGTGCGCGCCAGGGCCGCCTCGGCCAGGCGGCCGGTGCGGTCGACGCCCTCGCCGAGGCGCACCATCCGCGACTCGCGGGCCACCTCGGTGGCGGTGCCCGCCTCGACGTCGACGTCGGCGACGAGCAGCTTGACGGTGTTGGTGCCGCAGTCGACCGCGGCTACACGCACGGGCCGGGCTCCCACCAGGCGCCGAGCGCGTCGAGGACCTCGTCGCCGAGCGGGTTCACGCCGCGGCCCTGGGCCAGGGACTGGCCGGCCAGCACGTGCAGGCACTTGACGCGGTCGGGCATCCCGCCCGCCGAGATGCCCTCGATCTCGGGCACGTCGAGGCCGGCGGCCCGGCCGATCTCGGTGCGCGCGGCGAGGTAGCGCTCGTGGGCGGCGGCGTACGCCGCGGCCAGCTCCTCGTCGTCGGCGAGACGCGCCTCCATCTCCTTCATCAGCCCCGAACCCTCGAGGGTGCCGATGCGCGAGGCCGCGCGCGGGCAGGTGAGGTAGTAGGTGGTCGGGAACGGCGTGCCGCTGGGCAGCCGCGGCACCGTGGTCACCACGTCGGGGTTGCCGCAGGGGCAGCGGTGCCCGACCTCGGCGATGCCGCTGGCCGAGCGGCCGAGCTGCTCGTCGACGACCGCCTGGTCGGCCGGGTCGATGCCGGGCAGCCGGTCGGTCGGCTGGTCGCTCACTGCTGCTCCTCGGAGCCGTCGATCTCGGTCAGGGGCGGGGTGCCGGGGTTGCGCGGCGGGTTGCCGGCCAGCAGCACCGAGGCCCAGGCGTCCTCCCAGAAGGCCGGCTCGACCTCGGGGCCGACCTGGTCGGGGTCGGCGAGCTCGGCGGCCGGCTCGAGCGGCTCACCGTTCTCGTCGAGCACGACGTACGACGTCTCGCCGGGCATGACGTAGCCCAGCTCGCGCGCCTCCTGGGTGACGTAGGCGGGGTCCTCCCAGCGGCGCATCTCGCGCTCGAGGTCGGAGATGCTGGCCTCGGTCTCGGCGATCTCGGCGCGCAGCGCGTCGAGCTCGCTGCGCTGCTGCAGGTAGGCGCGCGCCGAGCTGGCGTAGGAGACGGCCAGCACCGCGACCACCAGCACCAGCACCGCCGCGCGACCGGTCGGTTGGGGGCGACGGCGGGGCGTGGCACCCGTGGGAGGGGTCGGCCCGGTCGCGGGGCGCGCGGCCGGGCGCGGGGCGCCGCCCCGGCCCGGGCCGGTGCGCCCGCGCGGGCCGCTGCCCCGCGACGAGGTGCGTCGGTTCTCGGGCATGTGTCCCAGGGTCGCTCAGGAGGTGTAGCGCGGGAACGCCGACACACCGGCGTAGCGCGCGGCATCTGCCAGCTCGTCCTCGATGCGCAGCAGCTGGTTGTACTTGGCCACCCGCTCCGAGCGGGCCGGGGCACCGGTCTTGATCTGGCCGCAGCCGGTGGCCACGGCCAGGTCGGCGATGGTGACGTCCTCGGTCTCGCCGGAGCGGTGGCTCATCATGCAGCGGTAGCCGCTGCGGTGGGCCAGGTCGACGGAGTCGAGGGTCTCGGTCAGCGAGCCGATCTGGTTGACCTTCACCAGCAGCGCGTTGGCCTGGCCGCCGCTGATGCCGCGCTGCAGGCGCTCGACGTTGGTGACGAAGAGGTCGTCGCCGACGATCTGGACCTTGTCGCCGAGCTGGTCGGTCAGGGTCTTCCAGCCCTCCCAGTCGTCCTCGTCGAGCGGGTCCTCGATGGAGACGATCGGGTAGGCCTCGCACAGCTCGGCGTAGTAGGCGGTCATCTCGGCGGCGCTCTTCGACTGGCCCTCGAAGGAGTAGACACCGTCGGTGCAGAACTCGGTGGCGGCCACGTCGAGGGCCAGCACGATGTCGGTGCCCAGACGCTGGCCCGAGCGCTCGACGGCCTCGGCGATCAGGTCGAGGGCGGCGCGGTTGGAGTCGAGGTCGGGCGCGAAGCCGCCCTCGTCGCCCAGGCCGGTGGCCAGCCCGCGCTCCTTCAGCACCGCCTTGAGCGCGTGGTAGACCTCCGCGCCCGAGCGCAGCGCCTCGCGGAACGAGGGCGCGCCCACCGGCGCGATCATGAACTCCTGGATGTCGACGTTGGAGTCGGCGTGCGAGCCGCCGTTGAGGATGTTCATCATCGGCACCGGCAGCACGTGGGCGTTGGGACCGCCCACGTAGCGGTAGAGCGGCAGGCCGGCCGAGTCGGCGGCCGCGCGGGCCACGGCCAGCGAGACGCCCAGGATGGCGTTGGCTCCCACCTCCGCCTTGTTGGGGGTGCCGTCGGTGGCCAGCATCGCCTGGTCGACCAGGCGCTGGTCGTCGGCGTCGAGGCCCTCGACGGCCGGCCCGAGCACGCGGATCACGTTGTCGACGGCCTGCTGGACACCCTTGCCGGCGTACCGGTCGCCGCCGTCGCGCAGCTCCACGGCCTCGAAGGCGCCGGTGGAGGCGCCGCTGGGCACTGCCGCGCGGGCGAAGGTGCCGTCGTCGAGGACGACCTCCACCTCGACGGTGGGGTTGCCCCGGGAGTCGAGGATCTCGCGGGCGCCGACTGCTTCGATGGATGCCACGGTGGGTGCTCCTGAGTGGTTCGGGTGGTGCTGCGTCATGAACGGGGGACGGTCTCGTCGACGTCGAGCCTAGTGCGTCGGGCCGCTCCCGACTCGCGCGGTCCGCCCACGGGCGCGGCCCCGGGTCACTACGGTGTGGCCATGCACGACTACGCCGACCACGACGCCACCGCCCTCGCCGCCCTGGTGCGCGAGGGCACCACCACCGCCGAGGAGCTGCTCGCCGCGGCCCGGGCCCGCGCCGCGGAGGTCAACCCGCGCATCAACGCCATCGTGCGCGACCTCGAGCCCCCGGCCCCCTCGGCTCCCGAGCCCGAAGGCGGGCGGGCCTTCGCCGGCGTCCCGTTCCTGCTCAAGGACCTGCACCAGCACCTGGCCGGCGTGCCGACCAGCGGCGGGAGCCGCGCGCTCGCCGACCTGCCCGCCACCGAGACGGCGACGGTGGTGCAGCGGTGGATCGACGCCGGTCTCCAGGTCTTCGGCAAGACCAACACCCCCGAGTTCGGCGCCAAGGGCGTCACCGAGCCGCACCTCTTCGGCCCGGCGCGCAACCCCTGGGACACCGACCACACCCCGGGTGGCTCCTCGGGCGGTGCCGCAGCGGCCGTCGCTGCGGGGATCGTCCCCTGCGCGGCGGCCAGCGACGGCGGCGGCTCGATCCGCATCCCGGCCTCGGCGTGCGGCCTCTTCGGGCTCAAGGCCGGGCGCGGCCTGCTGCCCTACGGCCCGGTCTACGGCGAGCCCTTCGGCGGCACCTCGACCGACGGCGTGGTCTCGCGCAGCGTGCGCGACTCGGCGGCGATGCTCGACGTGCTCGCCGGGCCGACCGACGTCTCGCCGTTCCTGCCGGCGCCCGGCCCCAGCGACGGGTACGCCGCCGAGGTCGGTCGCGACCCCGGCCGGCTGCGCGTGGTGATGAGCTGGCGCAGCTCGATCAACCCCGACCCGCACCCGGAGGCGCGCGCCGCGGTGGAGCGGGCCGCCGAGCTGCTGGCCGGCCTGGGCCACGAGGTCGTCGAGCTCGACACGCCCCCGGTCGACGACGCGGCGCTCGGCCGGAGCTTCCTGACCACCTGGTTCGCCCACGCCGCGGTCACCGTGGCCCAGGCGCGCGCGGCCACCGGCTGCGGCGAGGACGTGTTCGAGCCGGACACCCAGGTGATGGCCGCCCTGGGCCGGGCCACCAGCGCGGCCCGGTTCATCGAGGCCGTCGAGGACCGCCACCGCCACGTGCGCCGCCTCGCCGAGCTGCACGCCGAGCACGACCTGCTGCTCACGCCCACGACCGCCACTCCCCCGCCCCGCGTGGGCGCCTTCGACCAGCCGGCCGTGGTGCAGGGCGTCCAGAAGGCGCTGCTGCGCGCCCGCGGCGGCGGCCTGCTGCGCTTCACCCCGCTGGTCGACCAGATGATCAACGAGAACCTCGGCTGGGTGCCCTACACCCAGCTGGCCAACCTCACCGGGCGCCCGGCGATGAGCGTGCCGCTGCACTGGACCCCCGAGGGCCTGCCGATGGGCGTGCAGCTCGTGGGTCGCCTGGGCAGCGAGGCCACCCTGCTGCGGCTGGCCGGCCAGCTCGAGGACGCCGCTCCCTGGTTCGACCGCCGCCCGCCCCTCTGACCCGGCGCGGGGTCAGGTGCGGCGGCGTACGGCGTCGCGCAGGGCCTGCTCGGGGTCGAGCCCGTCGGCGCGGGCCTCCTCGACGAGGGCGAGCAGCCGCTCGCCGAGGTCGGCGGAGGCGGGGTCCAGGTCAACCTCGCGGCCGGCGCGGTGCAGCCGGTCGAGCACCTTGTCGGCGTAGAGCAGCGCGGGCAGGCCGGGCGGGACGCCCTCGTCGGGGGTGGTGCGGTGGGCCTTCTCGGCGGCCTTGATCTGCTGCCAGCGCTCGTTGACCGCGGCGGCGTCCTGGACCTGACCTGCCTGCCCGACCTGGCCGGTCTCGTCGCCGAAGACGTGGGGGTTGCGGCGCACCATCTTGTCGGTGATGCCGCGGGCCACGTCGTCGATGTCGAAGCCGCCGGCCTCGGCGGCGACGGCGGCGTGGAAGTAGACCTGCAGCAGCAGGTCGCCGAGCTCCTCGCGCAGGTGCTCGACCGCGCCGGGCTCCCCCGCCGCGAGCCGGTCGACGGCCTCGATCGTCTCGTGGGTCTCCTCCAGCAGGTAGCGCACCAGCGAGCGGTGCGTCTGCTCGGCCTTCCACGGACACTCGGCGCGCAGCCGCGCCATCACCGCGCGCAGCTCGAGCAGCGGCTCGGCCGACCCGTCGCCCGGCACGCCCACCACCCGCTCAGGTGCAGCGCTGGGAGGCGGGCAGCCGCTCCTCGAGCCGCACCGCCGCCGGGTCGAGCGTCAACAGCTCGACGGCCTCGTCGCTGACCGCGACCGAGAGCTCGTTGCGCCGCTCCTGGGGCCCGGAGAAGTCGACCTCGGTGAAGAGGGGGTTGGTGGTGACGGGGTTGGCCGCCTCCCACGCCGCGAGGTAGGTCTGGTACGCCGCCGTCGCGGTCGCCTCGCCGGCGTCGTCGGGCAGCGAGGGGTCGACGACCTCGGCGACCACGGCACGCAGGTAGCTGCTCGAGGCGAAGACCGGCAGCACCTCCTCGAGCTGCTCGGAGTCGGCCTGCCCCAGGCCCAGCCGGGCCTGCTGGGCGGCCCCGGCGTAGATCGGGGCGCCGTCGATGTCGTTCTCGGCCGCGATCGCGTCGGCGATCTCGCGCTGGGCCAGCTGGGCCAGCACGGTGTCGCGCACGGTCGAGCCGGTGTAGCCCTGGCCGAGCAGCTCGGGGTTGCTGCGCAGCACCTCGCAGGTGGTCACCGAGAGCTGGTCGACCTCCTCGACGCTGATCTGCGTCCCGTGCACCTCGGCGGCCACGCCGGGCGCCGCCTGGATGTCGGAGAGGCCGCACCCGGAGAGCGCGCCGGTGCCCAGCAGGGCCACGGCGCCGAGAGCGGCGAGGGGGCGGGACAGACGCACGGGGGCTCCTTGGCGACGGCGGGACGGGCGGTGAGTGCGGGATCACAGTGCACTGGTCACATTGAACCAGCCCCTCACGCCGGGTCGATCACCTGGTCGATCACGCCGCGGGCCCACTCGAGCAGCGCGATGCCGTCGAGGGGACGCCCACCGATGACCGCGGTCTGCGGCCGCGGCACCAGGATCGTGTCGAGCTGCGGCTTGACCAGCGACTTCGGGTACATCCGCTGCAGGCGCACCACCCGCGACTCCGGCAGGCTGACCGGCGCGAACCGGACGTTCTTGCCGGCGATGGTGACCTCGCCGATGCCGGCCTGGCGGGCGCGGGCCCGGAACCGGGCGACCAGGAGCAGCGAGACCACCTCGACCGGCGGCTCGCCGTACCGGTCGAGCAGCTCCTCGTTGATGGCGTCGACGTCGTCGTCGGCGCGCACCTCGGCCAGGCGCTTGTACATCTCCAGGCGCAGGCGCTCGGTGGGGATGTAGTCGTGGGGCAGGTGCGCGTCGACGGGCAGCTCGATGCGGACCTCGTTGAGCTCGGGCTCGGAGCCGTCGCCCTTGAACTCCGCGACCGCCTCGCCGACCAGGCGCACGTAGAGGTCGAAGCCGACGTCGGCGATGTGGCCCGACTGCTCGCCGCCGAGCAGGTTGCCGGCGCCGCGGATCTCGAGGTCCTTCATCGCGATCGCCATCCCGCCGCCCAGGTCGGAGTGCTGGGCCAGGGTGGCCAGCCGCTCGTGGGCGGTCTCGGTGAGCGGCTTCTCGGCGGGGTAGAGGAAGTAGGCGTAGGCCCGCTCGCGCGAGCGGCCGACCCGTCCGCGCAGCTGGTGCAGCTGGGAGAGACCCAGGGTGTCGGAGCGCTCGATGATCATCGTGTTGGCGTTGGAGACGTCGAGGCCGGACTCCACGATGGTGGTGCACACCAGCACGTCGAAGCGCTTCTCCCAGAAGTCGAGCATCACCTGCTCGAGCTGGTGCTCGCCCATCTGGCCGTGGGCGGTCGCGACCCGCGCCTCGGGCACCAGCTCCTTGATGCGGGCGGCGGCCTTCTCGATCGACTGCACCCGGTTGTGGATGTAGAAGACCTGGCCCTCGCGCAGCAGCTCGCGGCGCACGGCGGCCACCACCTGGCGGTCCTCGTAGGCGCCGACGTAGGTCAGCACCGGGTGCCGCTCCTCGGGCGGGGTGGTGATCGTGGACATCTCGCGGATCCCGGTGATCGCCATCTCGAGCGTGCGCGGGATCGGCGTCGCGCTCATCGACAGCACGTCGACGGAGGTGCGCAGCCGCTTCATCTGCTCCTTGTGCTCGACACCGAAGCGCTGCTCCTCGTCGACGATGATCAGCCCGAGGTCCTTCATCCGGGTGTCGGGGTTGAGCAGGCGGTGGGTGCCCACCACGATGTCGACGGTGCCGTCGGCCAGCCCGGCCAGGACCTCCTTGGCCTCCTTGTCGGTCTGGAAGCGCGAGAGGCCCTTGAGCACGACCGGGAAGCCGGCCATCCGCTCGCTGAAGGTCGACAGGTGCTGGGTGACCAGCAGCGTGGTCGGCACCAGCACCGCCACCTGCTTGCCGTCCTGGACGGCCTTGAACGCCGCGCGCACCGCGATCTCGGTCTTGCCGTAGCCGACGTCGCCGCAGACCAGGCGGTCCATCGGGATCACCTGGCGCATGTCCTGCTTGACCTCGTCGACCGTGGTCAGCTGGTCCTGGGTCTCCTGGAACGGGAAGGCGTCCTCGAGCTCGCGCTGCCAGGGCGTGTCGGGCCCGAACGCGTGGCCCTGCGTGGCCTGCCGGGCGGCGTACAGCTTGATCAGCTCGGCGGCGATCTCGCGCACCGCCTTGCGGGCGCGGCCCTTGCGCTTGGCCCAGTCGCCGCCGCCGAGCCGGTCGAGGCTGGGCTGCTCGCCGCCGACGTAGCGGGTGACCTGGTCGAGGGCGTCGGCGGGCACGTAGAGCCGGTCGGCGGGGCCGCCGCGCTTGGAGGCGCCGTACTCGAGGACGAGGTACTCGCGGGTCGCGCCGCCCACCTGGCGCTGCTTCATCTCCACGAACCGGCCCACGCCGTGCTGCTCGTGCACCACGAAGTCGCCGGCCTTGAGCTCGAGCGGGTCGATCTGCTTCTTGCGCCGGGTCGGCATCTTGCGCATGTCGCGCGTCGAGGACTTCTGCCCCGAGAGGTCCTCGCCGGTCACCAGGACCAGGCGGTTGGTCTCGTCGACGAAGCCGTGGGCGAGCGCCCCGCAGCTCACGGTCACCACGTCGGGCACCAGTCGTGCCTGCTCGGCCGGCGCGCCGTCGCCGGCGTGCGGCTCGACCAGGCGGGCCGGCACGTCGTGCTCGGCCAGCGCCTCGACCATCCGCTGCGCGGGGCCGTGGCCCTCGTGCAGCACCAGCACCCGGTAGCCCTCGGAGCGCCAGGTCTCGAGGTCCTTGATCGCCCGCTCGACGTCACCGCGGTAGGCGTCGACCGGCTTGGCCGGCAGCGCCCGGCTGGGCACCGCGCCGACGGTCACGTCGACGTCGATGCCGGTGACCGCACCGGTCTCGTCGCGCAGCACCGGGCCGGCGGCGCCCGTCTCGGCGTCGTCGATGCCGAAGGGGCTGACGGTCCACCACGGCTTGTGCTGGGCCAGGGCGTGCTCGCGCACGTCGGAGAGGGTGCGGTACGACGCCGCCCCGAGGTCGATCGGGGCGCTGCCGCCGCTGGCGGCCGCGGCCCAGCTGGCGCCGAGGAACTCCTCGCTGGTGGCGACCAGGTCGTGGGCGCGGCGGCGGGCCCGCTCGGGGTCGAGCACCAGCACGTGGGTGTCGGAGGGCATCAGGTCGACGAGCAGCTCCATGTCGTCGACGAGCACCGGGGCCAGCGACTCCATGCCCTCGACGGCGATGCCCTCGCTGATCTTGTCGGTCAGCTCGAGCAGCTGGGGGTGCGCCTGGCCGAGCTCGGCGGCGCGGCGGCGTACCTCGTCGGTCAGCAGCAGCTCGCGGCACGGCGGCGCCCACAGCCGCTCGACGGGCTCGAGGGTGCGCTGGTCGGCCACGGAGAAGGAACGGATCTCCTCGACCTCGTCGCCCCACAGCTCCACGCGCAGCGGGTGCTCCTCGGTGGGCGGGAAGACGTCGATGATGCCGCCGCGCACCGCGAACTCGCCACGGCGCTCGACCAGGTCGACGCGTGAGTACGCCGCGTCGGCGAGGCGGCGCACCAGGTCGTCGAGCGGCGCGGTGCCGCCGGGCACCAGCTCGACGGGCTCGAGGTCGGCCAGCCCCTTGACCTGCGGCTGCAGCACCGAGCGCACCGGCGCGACGACCACCTGGAGCGGGCCGTTGCTGGCGTCGGTGCCGGGGTGCTGGAGGCGGCGCAGCACCGCGAGGCGTCGCCCGACCGTGTCGGAGCGCGGGCTGAGCCGCTCGTGGGGCAGCGTCTCCCACGAGGGGTAGTAGGCCACTGCGGCCGGGTCGAGCAGGTCGCTGAGCGCGTTGACCAGGTCCTCGGCCTCGCGGGAGGTCGCGGTCACCGCGAGCACGCTGCGGCCCGAGCGCACCAGGCCGGCCACCACGAAGGGCCGCAGGGCCTCGGGGCCGGTGAGGTCGAGCGCGCGGACGCGCCCCTCCCCCGCGTCGGCGAGCACCTCGGTGAGGACGGGGTCGGCCAGCACGGCGTCGGCGATCCCGGCCGGGCCGGGGGCAAGAGGGGTCTCGAGGGTCGTGGTCGACACGTGCGCGGGGCTCCTGGTGGTCGCTGGTGCGTCAAGCACAGGGAACGCCCCCGCTCGGGCTCGAGGCGGGGGTGCGGTGCAGCGCGCTCGAGTCTACGACCGGGCACCGACGCCCGCCGAGTCCGTCACCGCCCGGAGCGCACTGCCCTGCCCTGCACTTGGCAGAGGGGCACACGTGTACCCCACTGCCAAGCGCAGCGGTGGTCAGCCGGCCAGCTCGGGCTCCGAGCGCAGGACGCAGAGCTCGCTGCCCTCCGGGTCGGCCAGCGTCAACCAGCCGGTGCCAGGGCCGTGATTGTCATGCCGCTCGGCCAGCACCGTCACCCACGGGACCCGAAGGCACGCTCCCGCAGCGCGGCGAGCCGGTCGGCGCGCTCGGGGTCGTCGGCGTAGAGCTCGCGGCCGTCGGCGGCCACCTCGCCGGTCAGCCCGACCTGGGCGGCGAGGTGGGCGACGTACGCCGCGCGCTGCTCGCGCAGGTCGTCGTGCCACGACCACACCTCGACGGCGCGGCACTCCCCGAGCGCGCGCTGCAGGCCCGGACGCACCCGGGCCGCCTCGCCCGCGACCAGGGCGTAGAAGCTGTCGCGCCCGCTGCTCTCGGGGACCGCCGCCAGCGCCGGGCGCAGGTAGTCGACCATCGCCGCGAGCACCGTGTCGGAGCGCCGCGTGGCCGCCCGGGCGGCCTCGCCGCACGCCTCGACCCGGGCGGTCTCGCTGTCGCGGCGCCGGGCGTCGACGGCGGCCAGCACCAGGCCGGCCACGAGCAGCAGCGCGAGCGCACCGGCCAGCAGCCGCCGGCGGCGTACGACACGCGGGTCGCGGGGCGCGTCGCCGGGCCCTTCGAGCACCTCGACGCCGGCCACGGCCCTCCTCCGCCCCGCTCAGCCCAGCGCGCGGAAGGACAGCGCGTGCCAGCGCGGCCCGACGGGGGTGACCTCGACCCGCCGCGGGTCGAAGGGCGAGGACGGGTCGGCCTGCTCGGCGGGGTCGCCGATCGCCCGCACGATGCGGATCTCCAGCCGTGACTCCGAGAGGCCCTCGGCCAGGTCCTCGCCCCACTCGACGACGGTCACGGCCTCCTCGAGGGAGGTGTCGAGGTCGAGGTCGTCGAGCTCCTCCAGCCCGTCGAGGCGGTAGGCGTCGACGTGCACCAGCTCGGGCCCGCCGACCGTGGAGGGGTGGACCCGGGCGATGACGAACGTGGGCGAGGTGACGTTGCCGCGCACGCCCAGCCCGGCCCCCAGGCCCTGGGTGAAGGTGGTCTTGCCGGCGCCCAGGTCGCCGGTGAGCACCACCAGGTCGCCGTGGGTGAGCTGGCCGGCCAGCGAGCGGCCGATGCCGCGCATCGCGTCGGCGGTGGGCGCCTGGAAGACGGCGGTGCGCAGCGGGCGGCGCATCTCGACCAGCGGCGAGTAGCGCCGGATCTCGCGGAAGCCCTGGCGGTCCCAGAACCGCACCGTCTGGGGCAGCTCCTCGCGCGCCTGCACGATCAGGTCGTCGGTGCCGCGGCCCGAGTCGGCCACCGCGTCGACGGCGGCGTCGATCAGCCGCCCGGCGATGCCGAGGCCCTGCTGGCCCGGCACGACGCCGAAGCGGCGGATGTAGGTCGAGGACCCGATCGGGTCGAGGATCAGGGTGCCGACCGGCTCCTCGTCGATGCAGGCCAGCAGCCCGCCGCCGTCGGCGAGCTTGCCGCGGATGGTGTGCACCGTCTCCTTCAGCGCCCCCGGCGGCGGGTCGAGCGGCGGGCGCGCCGAGAACGCCTCGTGCACCACGTGCATCACCTGCTCGGCCGCCTCCGGCCCCACCCGTCGTACGACGACCGCGGGGCGTGCCCGGGTCTCCTCGCGCGCCGCGCTCACCGCTGGCCCGCCCGTTCGGTCGCGGCCGCGATCAGCTGGTCGAGCTCGGCGTTGACCTGGTCGTGGCTCTCCATGACGACCATGTGCCCGGCACCCTCGACCTCGACCAGGCGCGAGCCCTCGATGTGGGCGTGCAGCTTGCGGCTGTGCCCGATCGAGGTGACCCGGTCGGCGGTGCCGCAGATGATCGAGACCGGCACCCGGCTCAGCCCCTCGACGACGTGGAACTTGTCGAGCGACTCGAAGCTGGGGAAGAACTCGGCCACGACCTCGAAGGGGGTGCGGGCCAGCATCTGGTCGACGTAGCGCACGTAGGACTCGGGCACGTCGCCGCCGAAGGCGAACAGGTCGGTGGCCACCAGCGCCACCGAGCCGCCGAGGCGCCGGGCCAGGTCGATGAACCGGTGCCCGCGGGCGAGGGGGACCATGACCCGGCCCACGGCCCGGCCCAGGAACGGCCCGGCCAGCTTGGCCGGCACCACCGGCAGCAGCAGCCGCCCGACGTCGAGGCCGCCGGCGGTGGTGGAGACCAGGCCGACGCCGACGACGCGGTCGCCGAAGAGCTCGGGGTGCTGCTCGGCCAGCGCGATGATGGTCATCCCGCCCATCGAGTGGCCCACCAGCACGACCGGGCCCTCGGGGACCTCGGCCTCGAGCACCCGGGCCAGGTCGCGGCCGAGCTGGTCGATGGTGGCGTGCTCGAGCGAGGAGCGGCCCGAGCGGCCGTGGGAGCGCTGGTCGTAGAAGACGGTGCGCACCAGGCCGCGGTAGCCCGCGCGCTGGAAGTGCCAGCAGTCGAGGTTGAGGGCGTAGCCGTGCACGAACAGCACGGTCAGCGGGTCGTGGCCCGGCCCGGTCGGGTCGGCCGGGTCGTGCGCGTCGGGCTCGTCGACCTCGACGTGCAGGGGCAGGCCGTCGTCGGCGACGACGGTGCGCGCGACCGCGCGCAGCGAGCCCAGCGGGGTGCGGTCTCCGGCGCCCCGGCGGGCGATGACCCGGCGGCGGCGCGCGACCTCGGCGGCGGTGCCGGCCACCGCGACGCCCGCCAGGGCGCCGGCCAGGCCGGCCACGCGACGACGCATGTTCACGGCTGCTCCTCGGGGTCGGAGTCGGTGTCGGTCTCGGGGTCGGAGTCGGTCCAGCGGCGGGCGAAGCGCCCACCGATCCGGCTGACGATCTCGTAGGAGATGGTGCCGCACGCCTCGGCCCAGTCCTGCGCGGTCGGGTCGGGGGCGCTCCCGAAGAGCACCACCCGCTCGCCCGGGCCGACGGCCGGCTCCTCGCCGGGGCCGGCCAGCTCGACGACCAGCTGGTCCATGCACACCCGGCCACGCACCGGGCGGCGTACGCCGGCGACGCCGACGTGGGCGGTGTTGCCGGCGTGGCGCGGCACGCCGTCGGCGTACCCCACCGGCAGCAGGCCGACGGTGACCGGCTGCTCGGCGACCCAGGTGTGGCCGTAGGAGACCCCGTCGCCGGGCACCAGCCGCTTGGTCATCGCCACGGTCGCGGTCGCGGTCATCGCGGGGCGCAGGCCGATGTCGGGGGTGCGGCCGGGGGCGGGATCGAGGCCGTAGGAGGCGAGGCCGGCGCGCACCAGGTCGAAGCGCGCCGAGGGCCGCAGCAGCGCCCCGGCCGAGTTGGCCAGGTGGCGCACCTCGGGGTCGAGGCCGGCGGCCTCGGCGGTCTCGACGGCCTCGCGGAAGACCTGCTCCTGGGCGTCGTTGGCGGGGTGCTCGGGCTCGTCGGCGACGGCGAGGTGCGACCAGATCCCGGTGACGCGCCAGTGCCCGGCGCGCTCTCCCTCGCGGGCGGCGGCGACCAGGGCGGGCCAGTCGGCAGGGGTGCAGCCGCCGCGGTTGAGGCCGGTGTCGATCTTGAGCTGCAGGCGCGCGGGGCGCCCGGCGCGGGCGACGGCGTCGACGAGGTCGTCGAGCTCGCCGGTGGTGTACGCCGTCACGTCGACGTCGGCGGCGACCGCCGGCGCCCAGTCCTCGCCGGGCACCGTCAGCCAGGCCAGCAGCCGCCCGGTGTCGCCGCCCGCGCGCAGCGCCAGCGCCTCGTCGAGGGTGGCCACCCCGAGCCACGGCGCCCCGGCCTCGCGGGCGGCGCGGGCCACCGGCAGCAGGCCGTGGCCGTAGGCGTCGGCCTTGACGACCACCATCAGGGCCACGTCGGGCCCGACCTCGGCGGCGAGCCGGCGCACGTTGTGGCGGACCGCCGCCAGGTCGACGACGATCTCGGCGCGCCGTGCGTCGTGCTGGAGGCTCATCACCACCATCCTCGCACCCGGCGGCTCACGGCGCGGGCAGGGTCCGCACGACGTCGGCGACGGCGCCGGCGACCTGGCCCGCCACGATGGGGGCCCCGCGCGAGACCGTGGTCGCGGCCGCGCCGTGCAGCCACGACCCGACGCTGGCGGCGTCGAAGGGGGTCAGCCCCGCGGCGAGCAGCGCCCCGACCATCCCGCCGAGCACGTCGCCGGCGCCCGCGGTGGCCAGCCAGGGCGTGCCGGTGGTGGTGGCGCGCACCCGTCCGCCGGGAGTGCTGACCAGGGTGTGGTGGCCCTTGAGCAGCACCACGCAGCCGTAGCGGCGCGCGGCCGCGCGCACGAAGTGCAGCGGGCGGGCCTCGACGTCGGCGCGCTCCTCCCCCAGCATCCGGGCCAGCTCGCCGGCGTGCGGGGTGAGCACCGCCGCCACGTCGAGCGGCGCCTCGAGGTGCTGCAGCGCGTCGGCGTCGACGACCAGCGCCAGGTCGTGCTCGCGGGCGTCGGCGAGCGCCTCGGCCAGGGTGGCGGCCGCCCCGTCGCCGGCCCCCGAGCCGAGGACCCAGGCCTGCACGCGGCCGGCGCCGACCACCTCCGGGTGCGCGGCCCGCACCCGGTCGCCGACGGCGACGTCGCCGACGTACCGGACCATGCCGGCGAAGCCGGTGGCGGCGCCGGCGACGCTGAGCAGCCCGGCGCCGGGGTAGGTCTCGGAGCCGGCGCGGACCCCGACGACGCCGCGGGTGTACTTGTGCGCGTCGTCGGCGGGGCGCGGCAGCAGCCGGGCGACGTCGGCGGCCTGCAGGCTCTCGAGGCCGGGCTCGGGCAGGTCGAGCCCGATGTCGACGAGGTGCACCACCCCGCAGGCGCCGGCCGCGGGGTCGACGAGGTGGGCCGGCTTGTGGGTGCCGAAGGTGACGGTGAGGTCGGCGCGCACGTGGGGCTCGGGGGTCTGGCCGGTGTCGACGTCGACACCGCTCGGCACGTCGACCGCGACCACCGGCACCCCCTCGAGCCGCGCCAGCGCCTGCTGCGCCGCCGGGCGCAGGCCGGGCTTGCCGCCGATGCCGACGATGCCGTCGACCACGACGTCGGGCCGGGCACCGGGGCGCAGCTCCTGCGCCGCGTCGGCGGGCACGACCCGCCCACCCGCCGCCCGCAGCGCGACCAGGCCTGCGTCGTGCACGGTCTCCGAGAGCAGCCACGCCTCCACCCCGGCCCCGCGGCGGGCCAGCAGCGCGCCGGCGTGCAGGGCGTCACCGCCGTTGTCGCCCGAGCCGACCAGCAGCAGCACCCGCCGGCCGTACGTCGAGCCCAGCCAGTCGGCGACCGCGTGCGCCAGCCCGTGCGCGGCGCGCATCATCAGCGCACCCTCCGGCAGCCGCGCCATCAGCGCCGCCTCCGCCGCCCGGACCTGCTCCACCGTGTGCGCCTGCCTCATGTCGTCGCAGGCTAGTGCGCCGGGCTGCTCCCCGGCTCGCCCCCGGGGGTCGTGGTCCGGGTCGTGGTCCGGGTCGTGGTCCGGGTCGTGGTCCGGGTCGTGGGTCGTGGACGCGCCCTGGCGCGTCCAGGGGCACACGACCCAAGCCACGACCCAGGCCACGACCCGGATGAGCGGGTGCCCTCGAGTGCCTGTGGATGACGAGCACGCCGTACGCCGGCACCGGGCAACCTGCTGGCCATGACCGACACCGAGGACACGCTCGACGCCCTGCTCGCCGACCAGGCGGGGATGGTGGCGCGGCGCCAGCTGACCGCCCTGGGCATCGACGCCGACACCGTGCGCAACAACGTCGCGGCCCGCCGGTGGGTGGCCCGCACCCCACGGGTGGTCAGCACCGTCACCGGCACCCTCGACGACGAGCAGCGCCGCTGGCTCGCCGTGCTCCACGCCGGCCCGCGCAGCATGATCGGCGGCCTGAGCGCCGCCGCCCTCCACGGGCTGAGCGGCTGGGACCGCGACCGGGTCACGGTCTGGGTCGACGCCCCGCTGGCCTTCGAGCCGGTCGACGGCGTCGACTTCTTCCGCACCCGTCGCCCCTTCGACCTGCTGCGCCACCCTAGGAAGGGGCTGCCCGTGGCCCGGGTCGAGCCCGCCGCGCTGCTCCACTCGGCGTACGACGCCCCGATGCGGCCGGCGTGCGCGCTGCTCGCCGCGACGGTCCAGCAGCGTCTGACCACCGCGGAGCGGCTGGTGGAGTGGATCGACCAGCTGCGGCCGCTGCGCCGCGCGAAGCCGTTCAAGCGGCTGCTCAGCGAGGTCGCGGGCGGAGCGCACTCGGGCGCCGAGCTCGACGTCGCCGTCATGTGCCGGCGGGCCGGGCTGGTGCCACCGGCCCGGCAACGCTCCCGCACCGACTCCAGCGGCCGCCGGCGCTGGACCGACTGCGAGTGGGACCTGCCCGGCGGGGGCGTGCTGCTGCTGGAGATCGACGGGTCGTTCCACATGGAGGTGCGCCAGTGGGCCGAGGACAAGAAGCGCGGGCGCCGCCTGGCCTCGCCCGGACTCACCGTGGTCGGCTGCACGGCGTACGAGGTGCGCCACGAGGACGCCGAGCTGGCCGCGGACCTCCGCGCGCTCGGCGTCCCCACCCTCCCCGCGCGGGCCGAGCCGGGTCGTGGCTCTGGTCGTGGCTCGGGTCGTGGGTCAGGTCGTGGTCCGGGTCGTGCACCCGA
This sequence comes from Nocardioides salarius, assembly GCF_016907435.1. Classification (NCBI taxonomy): domain Bacteria; kingdom Bacillati; phylum Actinomycetota; class Actinomycetes; order Propionibacteriales; family Nocardioidaceae; genus Nocardioides; species Nocardioides salarius. The sequence goes on from NZ_JAFBBZ010000001.1 coordinate 1,299,502, forward strand.
GGACGCGGCATAGCGCGCCCACGGGCCACGACCCGGACCACAACTCAGACCACAACTCAGACCACGACCCAGGTCAGCGGACGGCGCGGAAGACCGCCCGGCCCTTGCTCTTCTTGAACGGGTCGTCGGAGAGGTAGCGCACCAGGACCTTGGTGCGCCCCAGCGACCGGGCCTTGAACCGGGTCCGGGCGACCCCGTCGACGACATTGGCGCGGCGTACGACGTCGCCGTCGACGAGCACCTTGACCTTGCCGGTCGGGGCGAGCTCGCCGTCGGCGTCGACGGTGGCGACCAGGGAGACCTTCGAGCCCTTCGCCACCTTCGCGCTCGACAGGTCGACCTCGGTGGTGGTGCGGGCCTTGCGCACCCCGACCTCGGTGGCGGCCACGTCGCTGACGGTGCTGGTGGTGCCGTCGGTGGTGACGGTCTCCAGCTCCTCGACCGAGATGCCGGTGGACCCGCTCGCGGTGGCGACGAAGGTCAGCGTGGCCAGCGTGGTCTCCCCCGAGGTGGCCGGCGAGGTGCCGAGGTTGGTGTGCGTGACGCCCACCTCGCCCGCGCCGGTCGACTCATAGGTGCTGCCGGTGTCGTCGGTGGCGGCGCTGTCGACGACGTAGGTCACCGTGTCGGGGTCGAAGCCGACGCTCAGGTCGTAGGCGTAGAGGTCGGCGGCCGACTGCTCGACGGTGACGGTGAACTCCTGGCCGGCGGTGACCTTGGCCGGCGCCGAGACCGTGACGCTGCCGTCGCCCGGCTCCGCCGTCTCGTCGCCGCCGGTGCCCTCCACCACGTCGCCCTCCAGCGGCCCGTAGAGCTCGGGGCTGGTGCGGTGCGCGGTGGCCTGCTCGTAGGCGTAGGTCAGGCCGAGCAGGTCGCCCTCGGCGAACTCGCGGCCCAGGAACTCCAGGTTGACCCCGGCCCCGGTGACGGACAGGTCGGTGGCGACCGCCTGGCCCATCGGCACGGTCACGGCCGGCAGCCCCGTGTTGGGGCTGAGCCGCATGTTGGTGCTGTGCGTGCCGTAGGGACGGCCCGAGGGGTAGACGAGCGCGTCGAGGCCGTTGTCGTCGAGCGCGCCGGTGACCAGCTCGCGCCCTCCGGCCAGCACCGCGGTGTGCGACTCCATCCAGGCGTCGTACTCCTCCTCGGTGACCTGCTCGCGACGGTCGTACGTCGAGGCGCGCGAGGGCACGATGTGGCCGGTGTCGATGATCGCGCGCAGCGAGCGCGCCCCCACGCTGTCGCCGAGGTGCGCGGCGATGTACTCGTCGAGGTCGTGCTTGAACTCGTTGGTCGAGCCACTGCCCTCGCCGAGCACCGGGTCGATGCCCTCGATGGTGATCTCCTCGACCGTGGCGCCCTGCGCCTCGAGGTCGGCCACGGCCTGCGCCCAGAGCCGCTGCACGGTCACGTCGGCCGGCAGCATCGAGGCGAGGTAGCCGATCCTGGTGCCGGCGAGCGCCTCGGGGTCGAGGTAGGAGGTGTAGGACTCCGGCGCACGGTCGTCGGCCTCGGCGGTGACCGGGTCGGCCGGGTCGCTGCCCACGACGGCGTCGAGCGCGATGGCGGCGTCGGAGACCGAGCGGGTCATCGGACCGCCGGTGTCCTGGCTCAGCGCGAGCGGCACGATGCCGTCGCGGCTGGCCAGCCCGATCGTGGGCCGCACGCCCACGAGCTGGTTGTAGCTCGAGGGCACCCGGATCGAGCCGCCGGTGTCGGTGCCGAAGCCGATCGCGCCCAGGTTGGCCGCGATCGCGGCGCCGGTGCCGCCGCTGGAGCCGCCGGCGGTCTTGTCGGTGGCGTAGGGGCTGGCGACGTACACCGTGTCGCCGGGCTCGGAGCCGGCGCTGAACTGCGAGGTGAAGCCGAAGGCGAACTCGTCGAGGCTGGCCTTGCCGAGGATGATCGCCCCGTCGGCGCGCAGGCCCTCGACCATCGCGGCGTCGTCGTCGGTCTGGTTGTCCTCCCAGCAGCCGCAGCCGGCGGTGGTGGGCATGTCGACGGTGTCGTAGTTGTCCTTGAGCAGCACCGGGATGCCGTCGAGCATGCTCGAGGGCCCGCCGTTGGCCGCGCGGGCGGCGTCGCTGGCGGCCGCGGCCTCGAGCGCGACGTCGCTGGTGGCGATGATCGCGGCCAGCGCCCGACCGGTCGGCGAGGTGTCGACGACCGTGCGGTCGTAGGCCGCGATCCGGTCGAGGTAGGCCTGGGTGAGCTGCACCGAGGTGACGACGCCCGCGTTCATCGCCTTCTGCATCTCCACCGCGCTGGCCTCGACGAGGGCGAAGTCGCCGTCGTCGTGCAGCACCCGCTGCGACAGCGCGGCCAGGTCGGCCACGGTGATGACGAGGTCGCCGTCGAGGTCGGCGGCGGCCACGTCGGCCCAGCCGGCGTCGGCGCCGGTGGCGCCCATCGCGTCGACGAGCAGGTCGAGGTCGGCGACGGTGACCTGGCGGTCGCCGGTCAGGTCGGCGGCGGTGAAGTACGGGGCGAGGTAGGAGGCGGTGCCACCGTCGGGGGCGGGAGCCGCCGACGAGGTGAGGGTGGCGGTGGGGCCGACCGCGAGTGCGGCGATCCCCATCGAGCCTGCGGCGAGCATCGACGCACGGCGGGTCTTGGGCTTGTTCACGCTGGTCCTCTCGAACGGGCCGGTTGGCAGGTGAACCCTCGCGCCCTCGTGTTACGCGATGAGACAGTTCTTCACCGCCACGGTGTCCGCCGTGTTAAACCCCGCCGGACCCGGCGAGACCTGGCTCACACGAGCCGCTGATCAGCTCTCGAGGACCACCACGGCCGAGGCGATCCCGGCGTCGTGGGAGAGCGAGAGGTGCAGGTGCGCCACCCCCAGCTCGTCGGCCCGGGCGCGCACGCTGCCGCGGATCTCGAGCAGCGGTCGGCCCGACGACTCGTTGACCACCTCGCAGTCGTGCCAGGCCATCCCGACGGGCGCGCCGAGGGCCTTGGCCAGGGCCTCCTTGGCGGCGAAGCGGGCGGCCAGCGAGGCCAGTGGACGCTCGGCCTCGGCCGGGGTGAAGAGCCGCTCGCGCAGCGCCGGGGTGCGCTCCAGCGACTCGGCGAACCGCTCGATGTCGCAGACGTCGATGCCGACGCCGATCACGGGCACGACGCGCTCACTCGACCGTGACGGACTTGGCGAGGTTGCGCGGCTGGTCGACGTCGTGGCCCATCAGGGTGGCCAGCTCGCAGGCGAAGAGCTGCAGCGGCACGACCGCCACCAGCGGCTGCAGCAGCACCGGCACCCGCGGCAGGCTGATCAGCACGTCGGCGTACGACGCGATCGAGGGGTCGCCCTCCTCGGCCAGGCAGATCGTGCGAGCACCCCGGGCGCGGACCTCCTGGATGCCGCTGAGCATCTTGCCGTGCAGCTGGTCACGGCCGCGGGGCGGCACCACGCACAGCACCGGCAGGTCCTGCTCGATCAGCGCGATCGGGCCGTGCTTGAGCTCGCCGGCGGCGAACCCCTCGGCGTGGATGTAGGCCAGCTCCTTGAGCTTGAGCGCTCCCTCGAGCGCGACCGGGAACCCGGCGTGGCGGCCCAGGAAGAGCACCGAGCGGGTGCCGACGTGGTCGGCGGCCAGCGCGTAGACGTCGTCGGCGCGCGAGAGCACGGTCTCGATGTGGCCGGGCATCTCCTCGAGCTGGCTCATCACCTCGGCGATCTCGTCGCCGTAGCGGGTGCCCTTGACCTGCGCGAGGTAGAGCGCGAGCAGGTAGCAGGCCACCAGCTGGGTCAGGAAGCCCTTGGTGGAGGCGACCCCGATCTCGGGGCCGGCGTGGGTGTAGATGACGGCGTCGGACTCGCGCGGGATCGTCGAGCCGTTGGTGTTGCAGATCGCCAGCACCTTCGAGCGCTGGGTGCGCGCGTGCCGGATCGCCTGCAGGGTGTCGGCGGTCTCGCCGGACTGGCTGATCGCGACCACCAGCGTGGAGTAGTCGAGGATCGGGTCGCGGTAGCGGAACTCGCTGGACAGCTCGACCTCGACGGGGATGCGGCACCAGTGCTCGATGGCGTACTTGGCGACCATGCCGGCGTAGAAGGAGGTGCCGGCCGCGATGATGATGATCTTGTCGACGTCGCGCAGCTCCTGGTCCGACAGGCGCATCTCGTCGAGGTGCAGCGCCCCCTCCCGCGTACGCCGCCCCAGCAGCGAGTCGGCGACGGCGCGCGGCTGCTCGTGGATCTCCTTGCGCATGAACCAGTCGTGGCCGTCCTTCTCGGCCGCGGAGAGGTCCCAGTCGACGTGGTAGGGCCGGCCCTCGGCGGGGGTGCCGTCGAAGCCGGAGACGCTGACGCCCTCGGGGGTCAGCGTGACGACCTGGTCCTGGTCGAGCTCGAGCGCCTCGCGGGTGTGCTCGATGAAGGCGGCGACGTCGGAGCCGAGGAAGTTCTCGCCCTCGCCGAGGCCGACCACCAGCGGGCTGTTGCGGCGCGCGGCCACCACCAGGCCGGGGGTCTCGCCGTCGACGGCCACGAGGGTGAAGGCGCCCTCGAGCCGGCTGCACACCCGCTGCATGGCGGTGGTCAGGTCGACCCCCGAGACCACCTGCAGCTCCAGCAGGTGCGCGACGACCTCGGTGTCGGTCTCGGAGACCAGCTGGTGGCCGTCGTCCTCGAGGCGCGCGCGCAGGTCGTCGAAGTTCTCGATGATGCCGTTGTGCACGATCGCCACCCGCCCGGTCGAGCCGGGGTGCGGGTGGGCGTTGACGTCGTTGGGCGCGCCGTGGGTGGCCCAGCGGGTGTGCCCGATGCCTGTCGTCGAGGGCGGCAGCGGGTCGGCGTCGACGACCTTCTCGAGGTTGGCCAGCTTGCCCGCCTTCTTGCGGGTCACCAGGGTGCCGCCGTCGACCAGGGCGATGCCGGCCGAGTCGTAGCCGCGGTACTCCAGGCGCCGCAGCCCCTCGATGACGACCAGCTCGGCGGGGCGCTGCCCGACGTACCCCACGATCCCGCACATGGCCGGTGAGTCTATCGAGGCGCGGACCGACCGACGCGCACGGCGCGGCGGCTGCAACAATCGCCGTCATGTCCTCGCCTGGCCGGGGCCACCTCAACGGCGGCCACGACGACAACGGCCGCGAGACCTCCCCCTACATCGAGCTCGACCGCTCGGCGTGGGCGGCGCTGGCCGACACCGCGACCGCCGACCCCCTCTCCGAGGAGGAGGTCCACGAGCTCAGCGGGCTGGGCGACGAGCTCGACCTCGACGAGGTGCGCGAGGTCTACCTGCCGCTCTCGCGGCTGCTGAGCCTGTACGTCGAGTCGGCCGGCGAGCTGCACCGCAGCCAGGAGGACTTCCTGCACCGCCGCACCCCGCCGCGCACCCCGTTCGTGATCGGGCTGGCCGGCTCGGTGGCGGTCGGCAAGTCGACCACGGCGCGGGTGCTGCAGCAGATGCTGGCGCACTGGCCCGAGCACCCCAACGTCGCGCTGGTGACCACCGACGGCTTCCTCTACCCCAACGCCGAGCTCGAGCGCCGCGGCATCCTGCAGCGCAAGGGCTTCCCCGAGTCCTACGACCGGCGCGCGCTGCTGCGCTTCGTGGTCGACATCAAGTCGGGCAAGGACGAGGTCGAGGCGCCGACGTACTCGCACCTGGTCTACGACGTGGTGCCCGACGAGAAGGTCGTCATCAAGCGCCCCGACATCGTGATCATCGAGGGCCTCAACGTGCTGCAGCCGCCCCGCATCCGCGAGGACGGCACCGCCGGGCTGGTGCTCAGCGACTTCTTCGACTTCAGCGTCTACGTCGACGCGGGGCGCGACAAGATCCGCCAGTGGTACGTCGACCGGTTCCTGCGGCTGCGCGAGACGGCCTTCCGCGACCCGGGCTCCTACTTCGCCAAGTACGGCGCGCTGAGCCACGACGAGGCGGTCGCGGAGGCGGAGCGGATCTGGGACACCATCAACGGGCCCAACCTGGTGCAGAACGTGCTCCCGACCCGCTCGCGCGCCACGCTGGTGCTGCGCAAGGACATCGACCACTCGGTGCGCTACGTGCGGCTGCGCAAGCTCTGAATCCTCAGCGGCCGGTCGGTCGCAGGCTCGCCAGCAGCCGCTCGGCGTCCGCGTCGTCGAGCGCGTCGGGCACGCCGAGGTCGCGCACCAGCACCACGCTCGAGGTCCAGCCACCGGTCTCGAGGCTGACCACGCTGGCCCGCACCCGGGCCGCCTCGCAGGCGCTGGGATCGGTGATCCGCAGGCCGACGTCGGTGCGCACGGCCCTCGACCCGTCGTCGAGCTCGACCTCGCGGGTGCGCAGCGCACCGGCCTCGTGGGTGGTGGCGGTGCGGTCGTCGTGGGCCAGCGCGTCGCGCCACTGCCGGGCCAGCACCCGGCTGGTGCGCCGTGCCGGCAGCCGCGAGGGCCGACCGAAGCCGGCGAAGGCCCGGTTCGAGGCGCCCTGCCCCGCCGCGCAGGCGCCGTCGCGGAAGACGGCCGCGCCGTCGAGGCCGGCGCGGATGCGGCCCTCGGCGTCGGTGTAGAAGATCGAGGTGCCACGCGGGCGCAGCGTCCACCCGTCGCCGACCTCGAAGACGGCCGCGTCGTGCTCACCGCCGGTGACGACCTGCGCCCCGCCGGCCGCCCGGTCCGCGCGCGAGAGGGCCCGGTCGCCGAGCCGACCGGCCCAGCCGGCCGCGACCACCCCGCTGGTCACCAGCACCAGCGCGGTCGTGACCGCCGCGAGCACCAGCAGCGACGCCGGCGGGCGGTCGGTGCGGGTGGGCATGGCTGACGACTACCCGGGGCGGCCCGGTCGCACACCCGGCGAGCGCGGCGGCTGTGGAGAGGCTCCCGCTCAGACGTCGCTGGAGCGGGCCCGCCACCAGCCCACGAGCGCCAGCGCGGCGACGTACGCCACGAGCACCAGGGCGCCGCCCCAGCGCGGCAGCAGGTCGCCGCCGCCGAAGCCGCTGAAGAGGCTGGCGCCGACCAGGGCGTCGGCCGCGGCGCCCGGCAGGTACGCCGCCACCCCCGCGACCGGCTCGAAGGCGCCCAGCGCGACCCGGGCGACCGGCTCGACGAACTGGGTGAAGGCCAGCACCACCACGATCGCCGCGACCTGGTTGGTCAGCACCGCACCGAAGGCGGCGCCGAGCACGGCCCACAGCGCGGTGACCACGACGCCGAGCAGCAAGGTCTGCCAGACCCGGCCGCTGTCGAGGTAGGCGCCGTCGCCCTGCCAGGCCAGCACGGGCGCGGCGGTGGCGACCAGGCCGAGGGTGCCGACCACGCCGAGGAGCAGCCCGACGGGCACGGTGCCGAGCAGCTTGGCCACCAGCACCACGCCGCGACGCGGCTCGGCGAGGTAGGTCTGCTCGATGGTGCGGTGCCGGTGCTCGGTGGTCACGGCCAGGGTGCCGACGACCAGCGGGAAGACGTAGCCGATCGCGTTGATCACGCCGTACGTCGACAGCGCCGCGTCGATGCCGCCCAGCTGGGGCGAGCCCTCGCCGGGCGGGGTGACGGTGGCGCTGAGGGCCAGCACCCCGCCGATGAACGCGAGGTAGGCGGCCATCGCGAGGGCCAGGATCCACCACATGCGGGTGCTGACGAGCTTGCGGTGCTCGGCGACCAGGGCGGCACGCATCCGGCTCATGCCACGACCTCCTGCTGCTGGTCCTGCTGGCGCTGGTCCTGGTGCTGGTCCTGGCGCTGGGCGGTCTCGACCAGGTGGAAGAAGACGTCCTCGAGGTCGGTGCCCTGCGAGGCGAGCTGGTGCAGCTCGAGGCCGGCGGCGTGCGCGGCGGCGCCGACCCGGGCGGCGTCGACCCCCTCGACCAGCACCCCCGTGGCGCCGCGCGGGGCGGGCGAGGTGGCCCAGCCCTGCTCGGCGACCAGGGCGGTGAGCCGGTCGGGAGCGGGCGACTCGACGTAGGTGCGGGGCTCGGCCAGCTCGGCGAGGCCCGCCAACGAGGAGGCGTGCACCAGGCGGCCCTGCGCGATCACGACGACGTCGTCGACGGTGTGCTGCACCTCGCCGAGCACGTGGCTGGAGACCAGGACGGTGCGGCCCTCGCCGGCCAGGTGGCGCAGCATCCCGCGCAGCCACTTGATGCCCTCGGGGTCCAGGCCGTTGGCGGGCTCGTCGAGCACCAGCACGGGCGGGTCGGCCAGCAGGGCGGTGGCCAGGCCGAGGCGCTGGCGCATGCCGAGCGAGAAGCCGCCGACGCGGCGCTCGGCGCTCTGGTCGAGCCCGACCATCGCCAGGACCTCGCGGCAGCGGGCCCGGGTGGCGCCGACCTGGGGCGCCCACGCCTCGAGGTGGCCGCGGGCGGTGCGGCCGGGGTGGAAGCCCGGCTCGAGCGCGGCGCCCACGACGGCGCCCGGCACGGGCAGCTCGGCGTAGGGCCGGTCCCCCACCAGCGCCCGGCCGGTGGTGGGCCGGGTCAGGCCCAGCAGCATCCGCAGCGTGGTGGTCTTGCCCGAGCCGTTGGGGCCCAGGAACCCGGTCACCCGGCCCGGCGCGACGGTGAAGGAGAGGTCCTGCACCGCCTGCACCGCACCGAACCTCTTGCCCAGTCCCTCCAGGACCAGCGGTGGCGCGTCGATCATGGGCCCACCTTTCCAGACGGGGTCCCTAGGTGCCCGCGGGGGTGTCGGCGGCGGCTCAGGCCAGCGAGAGCCGCTCGCGCACCACGGTGGCGAGGCGGTCGGCGGCGTCCTGCGCGAGCTCGAGGGAGGGCGCCTCGACCATCACCCGCACCAGTGACTCGGTGCCCGAGGCGCGCAGCAGCACCCGTCCGGAGCCGGCCATCGCGGCCTCCTCCTCGGCGACGGCGGCGGCGAGCACCTCGTCGTCGGTGCGGTGCTTGTCGACGTCGGCCACGTTGACCAGCACCTGCGGCAGGCGGGTCATCACGCCGGCCAGGTCGGCGAGCGAGCGGCCGGTGGCGGCCATCCGGGCGGCCACGTGCAGCGTCGAGAGGAGCCCGTCGCCGGTGGTGGCGTGCCGGCTCATGATCACGTGGCCCGACTGCTCGCCGCCGAGCACGAAGCCCTGGGCGCGCATCTGCTCGAGCACGTAGCGGTCGCCGACCTTGGTGGTGGCCACGGTGATGCCGGCCGCCTCCATCGCCTGCACGAACCCCAGGTTGCTCATCACGGTCGCCACGACCGTGTCGTCGACCAGCGAGCCGGCCTCGCGACCGGCCAGCGCCAGGATCGCCAGCACCTGGTCGCCGTCGACCACGTCGCCGGCCGCGTCGACGGCCAGCATCCGGTCGGCGTCGCCGTCGAGGGCGAAGCCGGCGTCGGCGCCGTGCTCGAGCACCGCCTTGCGCAGCGGCTCGAGGTGCGTGGAGCCGCAGCCGTCGTTGATGTTGAGCCCGTCGGGGCTGGCGTGGATCGCGACCACGGTGGCGCCGGCGGCCTCGAGCGCACGCGGCCCGGCGTCGTACGCCGCACCCTCGGCGCAGTCGAGCACCAGCCGCAGCCCGGCCAGCGGGCGCGCCCCGTCGCCGGCCGGCAGCGTGGAGACCAGGTGGTCGGCGTAGCGCTGCGCGGCCTCGGGGTGCTGGCGCACCCGCCCGACCGCGGCGCCGGTGGGCAGCGGCTCGTCGGAGTGCAGGCGCGCCTCGATCTGCTCCTCGAGCGCGTCGTCGAGCTTGAGCCCGCCGCGGGCGAAGAACTTGATGCCGTTGTCGGGCATCGGGTTGTGCGAGGCGGAGATCATCACGCCCAGGTCGGCGCCCAGGGCGTCGGTCAGGTGCGCGACCCCGGGGGTCGGCAGCACGCCGACGAGGTCGACGTCGACCCCGGCGGAGGCCAGCCCGGCCACGACCGCGGCCTCGAGGAACTCCCCGGAGATGCGGGTGTCGCGACCCACGACGGCCCGGGGCCGGTGGCCCTCGAACTCGCCGGCGTCGCCCAGCACGCGCGCCGCGGCAACGGAAAGGTCCAGGGCCAGGCCAGCGGTGAGGACACCGTTGGCCCGACCCCGGACCCCGTCCGTGCCGAAGAGGCGTGTCACAGAAGTGCTCACGCGCCCTCGTTGATCAGCGCTTGCTGAACTGCGGCGCCTTGCGCGCCTTCTTCAGACCGGCCTTCTTGCGCTCGATGACGCGGGCGTCACGAGTCAGCAGACCGTCCTTCTTCAGCGTCGCGCGGTTGGCGTCGACGTCGATGGCGTTGAGCGCACGGGCCACGCCCAGGCGCAGCGCGCCGGCCTGGCCGGTGATGCCGCCGCCGTGGATGCGGGCGATGACGTCGAAGCGGCCCTCGAGCTGCAGCGCAGCGAAGGGCTCGTTGACGACCTGCTGGTGCAGCTTGTTGGGGAAGTAGGAGTCCAGGGTGCGACCGTTGACGGTCCACACGCCGGTGCCCGGGACGATGCGCACGCGGGCCACGGCCTCCTTGCGACGGCCGGTGGCCGCGCCGGGGGCGATGGTCGCGGGACGCTCGGCGACAGCCTCGGCGCTCGGGGCGCTCTCGGAGCTGTAGGCGACGCCCTGCTCGTCGGGGGTGAAGGTCTCCTCGACCTCGGTCACGTTCTCGGTGGTCTCAGCCACGATGTTCCTCACTCAGTCTTTCTCGACGACGACGATTACTGGGAGATCTGGCTGATCTCGAACGGAGCGGCCTGCTGGGCCTGGTGCGGGTGCGTGGGACCCGAGTACACCTTGAGCTTCTTCAGGATCTGGCGGCCCAGCTTGTTCTTGGGGAGCATGCCCCACACGGCCATCTCGATCGCACGGCGAGCGTCCTTCTCGAGGACCTCGCCGATCGGCGTCGCGGACAGACCACCGGGGAAGCCGGAGTGGCGGTAGGCCATCTTCTTGGTCGCCTTGTCGCCCGAGAGCGACACCTTCTCGGCGTTGATGATGATGACGAAGTCACCACCGTCGACGTGCGGGGCGAAGGTCGGCTTGTGCTTGCCACGGATGAGCGTGGCGGCCTGGACGGCCAGGCGGCCCAGGCGGATGTCGGTGGCGTCGATGACGTGCCACTCGCGCTGGATGTCCCCAGGCTTCGGGCTGAAGGTACGCACGGCTGATCTACTCTCTTCGTTCGTTGGTCCCCGGTCGAGCGTCTCGACGGGGTGGTGGAGCACGGCCTCTGACGAACACGGCCCGGTTCGCACCGACCAGCCCCGGACCACGGATGGTCTGGGTGGGGCTCGGCTCACGTCCGGATCAGCACCTCGACGAGGAGTCGGGGCGCGGCAGGGGTCGCGACCGGCAAGACTACGGCTGCGCGCGGCGTACGACCAAATGCGGGCCCGCCCGGTCCGCGGACGCCGGGTTAACGCTCGCCGAGGACGCGGGCTAGAGTCGCGAAGCGTGACCGAATCTCTGACAGTCCGTGACAACCGCACCGGACAGGAGTACGACGTCCCGATCACCGACGGCTCCATCAAGGCCGCCGACATCGGGAAGATCAAGGCCGACGAGGAGACTCCCGGCCTGGCCGTGTACGACCCCGGCTTCGTCAACACCGCCTCCTGCCGCAGTGCCGTGACCTACATCGATGGCGAGAAGGGCATCCTCGAGTACCGCGGGTACCCGATCGAGCAGCTCGCCGAGAAGTCGAACTTCCTGGAGGTCTCCTACCTCCTGATCCACGGCGACCTGCCGACCAAGGCCGAGTACGAGGCGTGGGTGCACGAGATCACCTACCACACCTTCGTGCACGAGAACGTCAAGACGTTCATGCAGGGCTTCCGCTACGACGCGCACCCGATGGGGATGCTGATGGCGTCGACGGGGGCCCTGTCGACGTTCTACCCCGACGCGCGCAACATCTCCGACCCCGAGAACCGGCACATGCAGATCGTGCGGATGATCGCGAAGATGCCGACGCTGGGCGCCTGGTCCTTCCGCCACGCCCAGGGCAAGCCCTACATCTACCCCGACAACGACCTCTCCTACACCGCGAACTTCCTCTCGATGCTCTTCAAGATGAGCGAGTCGAAGTACGAGGCCGACGAGCGCCTGGTCAAGGCCCTCGACATCCTGTTCATCCTGCACGCCGACCACGAGCAGAACTGCTCGACCAACGCGGTGCGCTCGGTGGGCTCCTCGCAGGTCGACCCCTACTCCGCGGTCTCGGCCGGCATCGGCGCGCTCTACGGCCCGCTGCACGGCGGCGCCAACGAGGCGGTGCTGCGGATGCTGCGGCGCATCGGCTCGAAGGAGAACATCCCCGCCTTCATCGAGGGCGTCAAGAACGGCAACGAGAAGCTGATGGGCTTCGGCCACCGGGTCTACAAGAACCACGACCCGCGCGCCACGATCATCAAGAAGGCCTGCGACGACGTCTTCGAGGTCACCGGGGTCAACCCGCTCCTCGAGATCGCCAAGGAGCTGGAGAAGATCGCCCTCGAGGACGAGTACTTCATCTCCCGCAAGCTCTACCCCAACGTCGACTTCTACTCCGGCCTGATCTACGAGGCCTTCCAGTTCCCGCCCGAGATGTTCACGGTGCTCTTCGCCATCGGGCGCACCCCGGGCTGGCTCGCGCAGTGGCTCGAGCTGACCCAGGACAAGGAGCAGAAGATCGCCCGCCCCAAGCAGATCTACACCGGTGAGCGTCGTCTCGACTTCACCCCGGCCTCGGAGCGGTGGGCCTGAGCCCCACGCACGGTCCTGACACGACCCCGGTCCCCCGCGTGGGGGCCGGGGTCGTGTGGGACCTGGGCAACGTCCTCGTCGACTGGGACGCCTCCCGCGCGATCGCCGCAGGGGTCGGCGAGGCGGAGGCGGCGCGCTTCCTGGCCGCCGACGACTTCGACTTCCGCGCCTACAACCACGGCCCCGACTCCGGGCTCGACTGGGACGCCGCCGAGGCCGAGGTGGCGCGCAGCCACCCGCACTGGCTCGCGCACTGCCGGGCCTACCGGGCGCACTTCCCCGCCTCGCTGGTCGGCGAGGTGCCCGGCACCGCCGACCTGGTGCGCGCCCTGCACGCCGCCGGCGTGCCGCAGTGGGGGCTGACCAACTGGTCGCACGAGCTCTACCCGCACGCCCCACGGATGTTCGACGTGCTCGCGCTGCTCGACGACGTCGTCGTCTCCGGCACCGAGGGCCTGGCCAAGCCCGACCCGCGCGTCTACGAGCTGCTGGTCCCGCGCACCGGCCGCCCCCTGGCCGGCCTGGTCTTCGTCGACGACCGCCCCGACAACGTCGAGGCCGCCCGCGCCCTGGGCATGGCCGGCCTGGTCTTCACCGGCGCCGACGCCCTGCGCGCCGACCTGCGGGGCCTGGGCCTGCCCGTCTGAGGCCGCGGCGCGCCGTCAGGAGCCGTCCAGCACCACCGTGCCGCGCGCCCGGCGGCCCCGGGAGGGCACCACCGTGACCCGCAGCCGGTCGGCCCGGCCCGCGCGCACCAGCCGCGCCCCCCGCTTCGTCAGCCGTACGTCGCTCGCGCGGGCCCGGTCGGGGTCGAGGCGGACGCGGCCCCGCGCCACCCGGCCCTTCGTGCCACGCGCGGTGACCGTGACCTTCGCCGAGCCCGGCAGCGAGCTGAGCACCCGCAGCTCGAGGCTGCGCCCCGTGCGGGTCGCGGCGCGCGGCAGCGCCAGGGTGGCCGAGCCGGGCAGCACCGTGATCGTGGCGCTCGCGGAGTTGTTGGTGAAGTCGACGTCGGTCGAGGTCGAGGTGACGGTGGCGGTGTTGACGAGCTCGGCCGGGTCGTCGGTGCCGGGGGTCTCGACCTCGGTGCGGTCGTGCAGGCAGACCAGGTCGAGCAGCGCCTCCTGCGGCGTGCCGGTGGGGTTGAGCAGCCGGAAGGCGCGGGTCTTGAGCCGCGGGTCGTGGCCCAGGCCCACGAGGTCGTCGGGCAGGTCGAAGGTGGCCACCACCCCCTTGGCGTCGTCGGGGCAGATCACCTGCTCCTCGACCACCGTCCCGGCCGGCACCACGACGCGGCGCTCGACGTGGGTGGTGCGCAGCTGGTGGGTGTGGCCCTGCACGGCGGTCGTGGCGGTGCGCAGGCAGCGCACCGACGCGGTCAGCGTGGTCGCCTCCTGCACCAGCACGTCGAGGCGCCAGCCCGTCGCGGTGGGCTCGGAGGCCACCAGCCGGGCCGCGCCGCCCGAGAGGTCGTGACCGGGGGCCACGGGCATCGTCGCCTCGGGGCAGGTCAGGCTGGTGCTGTGCCGTCCCGGCGCCAGGGCCCGGGTCTCGGTGACCAGCGCGGTGTCGGCGACCAGGTCGTGGGCGTGGCCGTCGCCGTGCCCGGTCTGCCGGTCGGCGGGCTCGGTGCTGCCGGGCAGGCAGACCCCGAAGGCCTTGGCCTGGGCGCGGCCGGCGGCGTCGTTGCGCAGCACGGCCTTCCAGGTCTCCACCCCGGTGCTCTGCGCCGACAGCACGTGCACGTCGGCGAGCGTGCCGGTGCCCTGGTCGACGTGGTCGACGCGGACCGCGCCGTCGGAGACGGTGCCGCCGGGGCAGCTCAGCGTCACCGAGCGGGTCTGCCCGGCCTCGAGGTCGACGTGCACCTCGGTCTTGGTGGGCGTGAGGTGGTGGTGGGCCTGCGGGTGCGGGGTGCGGCCGGCCCCGGCGACGGGGGCGACGAGCACGTCGAGCCGCACGCTGTGCACGGCGCCGGCCGCGAGGTCGCCGACCTGGCAGGTCACCACGTCCGCGACCGCCGAGCACCCGGGGCTGGCGGACTCCAGGCCCACCCCCGCCGGCAGCTGGTCGCGGACCACGACCCCGGTCGCGGTCGCGCTGCCGAGGTTGCGGGCGGTGAGCGTGTACGTCGCCCGCTCGCCGCCGTGCACCGACGTCGCCGACGCGCTCTTGGTCACCGTCACGTCCGTGGTCCCGCCGCTCGGCGGCGTGGTCGGCGGGGCCGTGGTCGGCGGGGTGCTGGTCGGGGGCGCGCTCGTCGGCGGGGTGCTCGTCGGCGGGGTGCTGGTCGGGGGCGTGCTCGTCGGGGGCGTGCTCGTGGGCGGGGCGCTGGTGGGCGGGGCGCTGGTCGGCGGGGTCAGCGGCGGCAGGCACAGCGAGGAGGAGAAGAGCCGCTGGTGGGTCTCGTAGCCCGAGCTGAACCGGGCGGCCAGGACCTGGCCGATGGTGTGGCCCGCGCGCTCGACGACGACGTGGGCTCTGGGGGCCAGGATGCTGCCGCCCCAGGCGCTGCCGACGTCGATGGTCACCGACGTGGCCCCGGCGAGGCTCCAGAGCACCCCGGGACGGGTGGCCATCGTCGAGTCGTTCGCCTGCTGCCAGCCACCGCCCTCGCGCACCCAGACCTGGCCCTTCACGCGGACCTCGGCCCCGTCGACGACGACCAGCAGCGTCGAGCCGGCCGGCACGTCGTACCCGATGTTGCGCCCGGAGGCGAGCTGCGCCGCGGTGGGGCGCACGACGTTGAGGACGGGGTCGGTGCCGCGCAGCACGAGGCTGGGCTGGGCGCTGATCTCGGTGTTCTCGAGGACCGTGCCGGTGCTCGGCGTCGCGGCGATCCGCGCGGCCAGGGCACGCAGTCCGGTGAAGGCGGTGGTGATGTCGAGCGGGTTCGCGTCGAGGTAGGAGCCGCCGCCGTTGAAGTTGACGCCGCTGCGCGGCACCACCCACGCGCTGCCGCGCTGCAGGTTGAACCACTGCCCGTGCGAGCCGCCCACGACCAGCGTGGGCGCCGACGCGGCCGAGGTGAGCCGGGTGCCGACGGTCATCCCGTTGGCGCCCAGGTCGCCGCCGTAGGCGATCGCGCCCTCCGACTCCGAGCCGCGCACGCCGTGCGTCTCGACGAACTCGGTGTACGGCGTCGCGTCGCCCAGCGGGTGGGTCAGGGTCTCGCAGCCCTCCGCGGCGCCCGTGCCGGTGCCGGCCGCGGAGCCCGACAGGCCCGGCACGACCAGCACCCCCGCGACGGCCACGGCAGCGGCGGCCAGGCACGCACCGGCCGTCCTGGTGCTGCGGCGTACGCGCTGGTGGTGCTGCTGCTGGTGCTGCATGGTCGGTCCCCGCCCCTCCGGGGCGCCGCGCGGCACCCCGGGCCGACGCTAGGGGGCGGTCGGGGGCGCTGGGACGGCTGTGGAGGAGTCGTTACCGCTGCGTCGACGAACCGGGCACCGCCCGAGGACCTGGGTCCCCCGGCGGCGCCCGGTGCGACGTACGGATCGCAGGCCCGGGGGCTCAGACCCCGCGGTCGCGGTCGGCCCAGTAGGGCGCCCGCAGCTCGCGCTTGAGGATCTTGCCGGTGGGGTTGCGCGGCAGCATCTCGAGCACGTCGACGCTCTTGGGGCACTTGAAGTGCGCCAGGTGGTCGCGGCAGTAGTCGATGATCTCCTGCTCGGTGGCCGAGGCGCCCTCCTTGAGCGCGACGACGGCCTTGACCGACTCGCCCCAGGTGTCGTCGGGGATGCCGATGACCGCGACCTCCATCACCGCCGGGTGCTCGGCCAGGACCCGCTCGACCTCGGGGCTGTAGATGTTCTCGCCGCCGCTGATGATCATGTCCTTGAGCCGGTCCTCGACGAAGACGTAGCCCTCGGCGTCGACCTTGCCCATGTCGCCGGTGCGGAACCAGCCGTCGTCGGTGATCACCTCGGCGGTGGCCTCGGGGCGGTTGAGGTAGCCCTTGAAGAGCTGGGGGGTGCGCAGCCAGATCTCGCCGTGCTCACCGGTGGGCAGGTCCTCGAGGGTGGCCGGGTCGACGATGCGCACCTCGACCTCGGGCACCGCGCGCCCGGCCGAGACCAGCCGCTCGGGGTGGCCGTCGGCGATCGCGGTGCGGTGCTCCTCGGGCATCAGGTGGGTGGCCACGCCCGAGACCTCGGTCAGGCCGTAGACCTGCATGAAGTCGGTGTCGGGCCAGGCCTCCATCGCCGCGCGCAGCAGCGGCGGCGGCATCGGCGCGGCGCCGTAGGTGTAGGTCTTCAGCGCCCCGAAGAGCTTGATCGCGTCGGGGCCCGACTGCAGCACCTGCGCCAGCACCGCCGGCACCAGGAAGGTGCGGTTGGCGCCGGCGAGGATCGCCCCGGCCAGCGAGGCGCCGTCGGGGTCGCGGGTCATGATGCTGGGGATGCCGTCGTGCAGGCCGAAGAGCACGTACGACGACCCGCCGACGTGGAAGAGCGGCATCGCGACCATCGACTTGTCGCCGGGCTCGAAGCCCCAGCCGTCGTGGGAGTTGATGGTGTGGGCGATCATGTTGGCGTGGGTCAGCATCACGCCCTTGGGGTGCCCGGTGGTGCCTGAGGAGTACATGACCAGGCAGGTGTCGTCGGGCTCGACGTCGCTGGAGCGACCGGTCGGGGTGGCCGCGGCCAACCGGGTCTCGTAGTCGTCGGGGCCGCTCTCGCCGCCGCCCTCGGGGGTGACCTCGATGACGTGTTCGACGTGGGTGAGCCGGTCGCGGATCTGCTCGACCTGGCCCTTGAGCTCGGAGCCGACCAGCAGCACCGTGGCCCCGGAGTCGTTGACGGCGTAGTCGATCTCCTCGCCGGCGAGGCGGAAGTTGATGATCGCGTTGGCGGCTCCCAGCGCCCCCGCGGCCAGGCTCAGCTCGACGCAGGCCGGGTGGTTCTTGTCGAGGAAGGCCACCACGTCGCCCCGGCCGACCCCGAGCTCGGCCAGCATGCCGGTGCAGCGGCGTACCCGCTCGTCCCACTGGGCCCAGGTCCACGACCGGCCCAGGTAGGTCATCGCCTCCTCGTCGGGCTTGGTGGCCGCCCAGTGGGCCAGGCGGTCGTCGACGAAGCGCGGCGTCGGGCCGGGCGCGGGGCCCGGCGTCGTGGGGGTGGTGTCGGTCGGGGTGGCAGTCATGGGCAGAGTGTGACCGAGGGCACAGCCACTCTCAACAGGGCGTCTCAAGAGGTGTGCTCACCCCGACTCCGTGCCCGACTTCGTGCCCGACTTCCTGCCCCACTTCTTGCCCGGCGTCCAGCGGGGTCTCAGGTGGCTCACAGTGTCGGTGGGCACCATGGGGACATGACTTCGACGCCCCGAGACCCCCGCGACGAGCAGCCGGGCCCCGAGACGGGCCCCGAGACGAGCCCGTACGACGAGACCCGGTCCTACGACCTGGGCCCGCAGCCGGCCTGGACGCCGGGCGACGAGACCGCCGCCCAGGCGCCGGTGCCGCCGGCCCCGGCAGCCCCGGCAGCCCCGGCAGCCCCGGCGGCACCGCCCGCGCGCGGTCGCAAGGGCTTCGCGGCGGCCGTGGTGGCCGCCTCGCTGGTGGTCGGCGGCGCGGCGGGCGTCGGCGGCGCCGCGGCGTGGAGCGCCCTCGACGACGACCCCGCCTCGTCGAGCAGCAGCCCCGCGGTGACCACCTCGCAGGTCGTCGACACCCCCGAGGGCGACCTCGAGCCCGGCTCGGTGCAGGACGTGGCGGCCACGGTGCTGCCCTCGGTGGTGCGCATCGACGTGCGCGGCGGCCAGTCGAGCGGCTCGGGCTCGGGCATCGTGCTCTCCTCCGACGGCCAGATCCTCACCAACGAGCACGTGATCGCGGCGGCCGGCGACGGCGCCGAGATCAGCGTCTCCTTCGACGACGGCTCGCGGGCCAGCGCCACGGTGCTGGGCTCCGACCCGCTCACCGACACCGCGGTCATCGAGGCCGAGGGCGTCGAGGGGCTGACCCCGGCCACGATCGGCAAGTCCGGGGACCTCCAGGTCGGGCAGTCGGTCGTCGCGATCGGCTCGCCCTTCGGTCTCGACGCCACCGTCACCAGCGGCATCGTCAGCGCGCTCGACCGCCCGGTCGGCGTGGCCGCCGACGAGCAGGGCAACGCCACGGTCTACCCCGCGATCCAGACCGACGCCGCGATCAACCCCGGCAACAGCGGCGGGCCGCTGGTCGACACCTTCGGCAACGTGGTGGGCATCAACTCCTCGATCCGCACCGCCGGCTCGTCCTCGCCGTTCGGCGAGTCCGCCAGCGGCGGGTCGATCGGCCTGGGCTTCGCGATCCCGATCGACGAGGTGCTGCCGATCGTGGAGCAGATGGCCGCCGGCGAGGAGCCCACCCACGCCCGGCTCGGCATCTCGGTGACCGACGTCGAGGTCGGCACCCAGGACGGCTCCGCGGTGGTGCCGGAGGACCCCTCCGGCGCGGCGGTGATCGACGGCGCGCTGGTGCGTGAGGTCGGCGACGGCTCCACCGCCGGCCAGGCCGGCCTGGAGGAGGGCGACGTGATCATCCGCGTCGACGACACCATGATCACCAGCTCCGACTCCCTGGTCGCCACGATCCGCTCCTACCGCCCCGGCGACACCGTCACGGTGACCTACCTGCGCGACGGCGAGGAGCGGAGCGTCGACCTCGAGCTCGACACCGACGCCACGCCCTGACCCGGCCCAGATCTCGCGTCGACCCGGCCCGTACTTCCCGAGGGGAGGTACGGGCCGGGTCACGCGCGCCGCTCGAACCCGCCGTACCGCTCGATCGGCCGGTAGCCCAGCAGGTCGTTGACCGCGACCATGTGGTCGTTGGTCTCCGCGTTCCAGGTGCGCACCATCCGCAGGTCGCCCACGTGCTCGTGCAGCAGCAGGTGGGCGGCGGCCTTGAGCGCCAGCCCGAGCCGGTGCCCGCGGTGCGCCGGGTCGACGACGGTGCCCCACTGGTAGGCCAGGCCCGGCTCGTGGCCGGTGGTGACGATCTCGGTGTAGCCGACCACCCGACCGTCCGGGTCGAGCGCGACCGCGGCGTGGCGGGTGCGGTCCTGGCGGGCCAGCAGCTCCTCCTCCTCGCGCACCAGCGCGGGGTCGGCGACCTCCGCCTCCAGGCTCAGCGAGCCCATCGGCGCCTCGGTGCTCAGGCTCGCGGTGACCGTGGCCCAGCCCGCGAGCAGGTCGTCGGGCACCCGGCCCACGAAGGACCGCACCTCGTACGCCGCGTGGTGCGGCGCCGCGCGGGCCGCCAGGGCCCGCAGGTGGCCGGGGTCGGGCGGCGGGTCGAGCACCCGCAGCACCTCGACGAGGCCCAGGGTGAAGCCGTGGCCGCGCAGCAGCCCGGGCCCCGGCTCCCCCGCCCCGTCGGCCGGCGCCGTCATCGGCCAGCTGGCCTCGGCGATCCACAGCCGGCGACCGCGGGCCAGGGCCTGCTCGGTGAGGTGGCCCAGCATCCGGGTGCCGTGCCCGTGGCGGCGGTGCGCCGCCAGCACGTCGACCGAGACCTGGGCCTGGTCGAGGTTGTCGAGCAGCGGGGTGAGCAGGTGGCCGGTGGCCACCGGCTCGCCGTCGACGCGGCCCAGGAAGACCCCGGCCCAGGAGCGCCGCCCGGGCCGCTGCAGCTGGGCGCGCATCTCCTCGCGGGTCCAGGCGGTGACCGCCGCCGGCTCGCGACCATGGCGCTGGGAGGCCAGGTAGACCGCGTGCCAGGTGTCGAAGGCCTCGTCGTCGAACGGGTCCAGGGCCTCGATGCGCAGCCCACCGCGGTCCGTGCTCATCGGGCGCGGACCACCCGGCCCTCGTCCCACACCGGGCCCGGCGCCTCGTAGACCTCGCCGTCGGCGCCGTAGACCAGGAACCGGTCGAAGCCGCGGGCGAACCAGCGGTCGTGGGTGACCGCGAGCACGGTGCCCTCGAAGGCCTCCAGTCCCTCCTCGAGCGCTTCGGCCGACTGCACGTCGAGGTTGTCGGTGGGCTCGTCGAGCAGCAGCAGCGTGGCGCCCGACAGCTCGAGCAGCAGGATCTGGAAGCGGGCCTGCTGCCCGCCCGAGAGCGAGTCGAAGGTCTGCTCGCCGGCGTGCGCCAGCTCGTAGCGGTCGAGGACCCGCGCGGCCTGCTCGCGGCCGAGGCCGCGGCGTCCGTCGGGGTGGCCGTCGCCGCGGTGCAGGATGTCGAGCAGGGGGCGCCCGACCAGCTCGGGGTGCTCGTGGGTCTGCACGAACCATCCGGGGCGCACCCGGGCCC
Source organism: Nocardioides salarius (assembly GCF_016907435.1). NCBI lineage: Bacteria > Bacillati > Actinomycetota > Actinomycetes > Propionibacteriales > Nocardioidaceae > Nocardioides > Nocardioides salarius. The sequence goes on from NZ_JAFBBZ010000001.1 coordinate 1,320,328, forward strand.
CGAGCTTGGCCTTGCCGGTGTGCGGCACCGGCTTCACGGGGACCTCCGAGACCGGGCGGTGCTCGACGTCGGGGTCGGTGCCGCCGGCGGCCAGCAGCCGCAGGAAGTGCGACTTGCCGGAGCCGTTCGAGCCGAGCACGGCCACCCGCTCGCCGTACCAGACCTCGAGGTCGAAGGGCTTCATCAGCCCGGTCAGCTCGAGCTGCTCGCAGACCACCGCGCGCTTGCCGGTGCGCCCGCCCTTGAGGCGCATCGCGACCTGCTGCTCGCGGGGCTGCTCGGTCGGCGGGCCGACCTCCTCGAACTTGCGCAGCCGGGTCTGGGCGGCGCGGTACTGGCTGGACATGCCGTCGTTGTACTCGGCCTTGATCTTCAGCCGCAGCACCAGCGCCTTGAGCTTGGCGTGCTCCTCGTCCCAGCGCTTGCGCAGCTCCTCGAAGCGGGCGAACCGGTCGGTGCGCGCCTGGTGGTAGGAGGCGAACCCGCCGGGGTGGGTCCACACGCTGTTGCCGACGCCGTGGCCGCTGCCCAGCTCGACGGTGACCACGCGGGTCGCGGTGTTGTCGAGCAGCTCGCGGTCGTGGCTGATCATCAGCACCGTCTTGTCGGACTCGCGGATGCGGCCCTCGAGCCAGATCTTGCCGGGCACGTCGAGGTAGTTGTCGGGCTCGTCGAGCAGCAGCACCTGGTCGGGGCCGCGCAGCAGGAACTCCAGCACCAGCCGCTTCTGCTCGCCGCCGCTCAACGTGCTCAGCTCGCGGTACTTGGCGCGGTCGAAGGACAGCCCGAGCGCCGCGGTGGCGCACACGTCCCAGGTGACCTCGACGTCGTAGCCGCCGGCGTCGGCGTACTCGGCCAGCGCCTCGGCGTAGCGCATCTGGGTGGCCTCGTCGTCGGTCTCCATCAGCGCGAGCTCGAGCCGTTCGACCTGCGCGGCGGCCTCGCGGACCCGCGGCGGGGCCACGCTGAGCAGCAGGTCGGCGACGGTGGCGCCCTCGCGCAGCCCGGCCTTGACGTCCTGGCGCATCACGCCCAGTCCTCCCGAGCGGGTCACCACCCCGGCGTGCGGGACCAGCTCGCCGGTGACGATGCGCAGCAGCGTCGTCTTGCCCGCGCCGTTGGCGCCGACCAGCGCGACCTTGGCGCCCTCACCGACCCGGAACGACACGTCGTCGAGCAGCACCCGACCGTCGGGGAGCTCGTACCTGACACCGGCGACATCCACATGACCCACGAGCGACCATTGTCCGGGTTCTGGGCGCTCAGGTCACGTCGTTAACCCTGGGTCGTGGTCCGGGTCGTGGTCCGGGTCGTGGTCCGGGTCGTGGTCCGGGTCGTGTGCCTGAGGACGCGCCAGGGCGCGGCGAGAGGCCACGACCCAGGCCACGACCCAGGCCACGACTCAGGCCACGACTCAGGCCACGACTCAGGGGTGCGTCAGGCGGAGGGCAGGTCGGGCACCCACTCGACGCGACCACGGTCGGTCAGCGCCCAGGTGCCGGGGCGCGGCGCGAGCAGGAGGCCGTCGTCGGCGAGCTCCTTGCGCGCCGTGCGGGCCGCGGTGCGCCAGCGCAGCTCACCGGTGGGTCCGCTCTCGAGGTCGCCGGGGCGCAGCACGTCGCCCAGGCGCTGCTCGAGGTCGCTCAGCAGGTCGTCGGACTCCGCCTGTCCCCCGGCCTCCTGCAGCAGCTTGACGATCCAGGGCTTGAAGTCGACCGCGGGGGTACGCCGCCGCGGGCGCGCCGGGGCCGCGGGCGCGCTGGAGCCGAAGGCCCCACCGGAGCTCGCGGGCGTCGTACGCCGCCGGGTGACGGGCGAGGCCTTCGGCGGCGCCTTCTTGGCGGGCGGGGGCGGCTCCACGGGCTTGGGCATCCCGTGCACGCAGGTCGAGAGCGGGAGGTCGCACAGGTCGCAGTAGTCGGTGGCGCTCACCACCCGACCGTACCCACGCACCCCTCCCCCTGTGCAGCCCCCCGCCCCGACCTCCCCTGTGGACGAGACGTGGCGCACGGCGGCCGCGGGAGTTTCATCGGGTACCCGACAGAACTCTCGCCACCACGATGAACCTTCAGTCAGGCGGCGCCAGTTTCATCGGGTGCCCGATGAAACTCCCCCGTCGCCCCTGGTCAGGGCCGGCGCAGCCGCACCAGCACCTCGTGGTGGGTGGTCTGGGGGAACATGTCGAGCAGGCGGGCGGCCTCGACGTCGTACGACGCCAGCGCGGCGAGGTCGCGGGCCAGGCTGGTGGCGTTGCAGCTGGAGTAGAGGACCTCGCGCACCCCCGACGACTCCAGCCAGCCGGTGAGGGCGGGGCCGATGCCGCGCCGGGGCGGGTTGACCACGACCAGGTCGGGGTGCGCGGCCGGGGGCTGCTCGAGCGCCCAGGCGGTGGCGTCGGCGGCCACGAAGCGCGCCCGGTCGAGCCCCGCCTCGGCCGCCGACAGCTGCGCCGAGACGACCGCCTCGGGCGCGATCTCGACGCCGGTGACCGACCGGCCGGGGCCGGCGAGCGCCAGGGCGAAGCCGCCGACGCCGGAGTAGAGGTCCCACACCGAGGCCGGGGCGGTCTCGGCGACCCAGGCCCGGGCCTGCTCGTAGAGCGCGGTCGCGACGGTGGTGTTGGTCTGGAAGAACGACTGGGGTCGCAGGTGCAGCCGCAGCCCGTCCCCCACGTCGTCCCCCACGTCGACTCCCACATCGAGCCGCATCGCGAGGGTCGCCTGCTCGGTGAGCACGATCTCGCGCTCCCCCTCGAGCACCGCCTTGTGCTCGGGCTGCACGTTGATCGAGGCCACCGCGACCGGCAGCCGCTCGAGCAGCCAGCCGAGGTGCTTGCGCAGGCGCGCCTCGGGCTCGGTGGAGCGCAGCACCCAGCGCACCATCAGCTCGCCGTCGGGCGAGCGGGTGACCAGCAGGTGCTTGAGCTCGCCGCGACGGCTGCCGACGTCGTACGGCGCCAGCCGGGCGCGCGCCGCGTGCTCGGCCAGCACCGGCAGGGCGTCGTGGAGCCCCGGCTCGTGCAGCCCGCAGTGGCGCAGGTCGATGCCCCGCCCGCCCGCACCCAGGATGCCCAGGGTGGGGGCCTCGACGGTGCCGGCGACGACCATCTTGGCCTTGTTGCGGAAGCCCTCCTCGGGCCCGGTCGCCGGGGGCAGCCAGGCCACGGGCGGCCGGCCGGCCAGCGCGGGGGCGAGCAGCTGCTCGACGTGGCGCTGCTTGTCGGCGACCTGGTCGGCGTAGGCGCGGCCCATCCACGTGCACGAGGCGCACGCGCCGGCGTCGAAGTAGTCGCACTGCACGGGGCGCGAGCCTACGCGGCCGGACCCGTCAGCCGGGGCGGTGCGCGTCGTCGTAAGCCGCCCGCAGCGCCGCGGGGACACGGCCCTTGGCCGCCACCTCGATGCCCTGCGCCGCGGCCCAGGCCCGCACCTGGGCGGCCGTGGCCTCGGCGGGCGGCACCGGCGAGCCGGGCGCCAGGGCGCCGATGAACGCCTCGGCGCCCTCGTCGGCGTCGGCGTGGGTCAGTGCCGCGGCCAGGAACCGGTAGACCCACTCCTGGGCGAGCTTGCGCGACTCGCAGAAGACGATCGGCACCGAGGGCCAGCGCACCTGGCACTCGGCGATGCCGTCGGCCAGCACGGCCGGGCGCACGTGCTGCTGGCGGAAGACCTCCGACCAGCGGTCCTCGACGACGACCGCTGCGCGCGGCAGCCGGGCCAGGTCGGCGAGCTGGTAGCGCAGCCGGCCGCTGGTCAGCGACGAGGCGAGGTCGCCGACGCTCTTGCGCTCGACCACCGCGTGGGGCAGCCCGTCGCGCAGCACCCCGTAGTCGCCGGCCGGCAGGGCGGCCCGCGTGGTGGTGACCTGCTGGTCGGTGAAGCGGTAGGGGTAGCGCTCGTGGGAGTCGACGACCACCTCGAGGTCGACCAGCCCGGCGGCGCGGGCGCTGGGCACCGCCACCGACGGCCGGGCCTGCTTGGCGGTGCGGGCGCTCTGCCAGAAGATCACCTGGCGCCCGCGCACCTGGGTCAGCACCAGCTGGGAGCGGTTCTCGCGGCCCCGGTCGAGCACCAGGTCGATGGCCGCGCCGCGGCGTACGCAGCTGCGCACCGGCACCCGCTCGACCAGCTCGGGCTCGGCCGGCCACTCCTCGGCGCGGTGGCAGTAGACCTTGGCGGTGCGGGGCCAGGTGTCCTTGGCCTTGAGCAGGATGCCGTCGTCACCGAGCGGGACGCGCAGCAGGTAGGGCAGCGACGAGCCCGGGTCGGGGTTGCGGGCGATGAGGAAGTCCTCCGGCACCCCGCCAGTGTGGCAGCCCGAACGGGTGAACCTGCGGCTCGACGCGACCGCGTAGCGTCGCCTCGCCGTCCGACCAACGGACGACTAGGAGGGACACACCATGTTCAACATCATCGGACTGCTCGTCGTGGGCCTGATCATCGGCGCGCTCGCCCGGCTCATCAAGCCCGGCAAGCAGGCGCTCGGCCTGCTCGGCACGCTCGCCCTGGGCGTCGTGGGCGCCCTCATCGGAGGCATCGTGGCCAGCGCGCTCGGCACCGGCGACATCTTCGAGCTCAACGTGCTCGGCTTCGTCGTGGCGGTGGTCGCCGGCGTGCTGCTCATCGGCGTCGCCGAGGGCATGTCGTCGAAGGGGAAGACCCGCGTCTGACACACCCGGTCAGCACGCGGCACGAGCGTCGGCGAGGAGGCACCCCTCGCCGGCGCTCGTCGTCGTTGTGGGGTGAGCCGGGCCTGCTCGCTGCGGGCGGTGGGGCCTCAGGTCGGGTCGACCGGCGGGGTCGTGGCGCTCGGGCTGGTGCTCGGGCTGGTGTTCGGCTCGGCGCTCCTGGTCGGCTCGGCGCTCTTCGTCGGCTCGGCGCTCTTCGTCGGGCTGGGGCTCGTGCTCGGCTGCGCGCTCTTCGTCGGGCTGGCGCTCTTGGTCGGCTCGGCGCTCTTGGTCGGGCTGGGGCTCGGCGTCGGGTCGGCGCCGCCGCTCGGGCTCGGGCTCGGGCTCGCGCTGGGGCTCCCCGAGGCCCCTGACGCCGCCTCGATCGTGACCGCCGCCGAGACGCTGCCCTCGGCCATCGGCCGGTCGACGAAGCGCCAGCGGTAGCTCGTGGCCCGCTCGGGCTGCACGCGCGCCACGGCGGCACCGTCGACGACGTCGACGACCCGCTCGAGCTTCCAGCCGGTGGCGCCGACCGCACGCGACTCCAGGCGCATCGTCACCCCGCTCAGCGGGGCGCCGGTGCCGTCGGCGAGCGTGCCGCGCAGCTCGACGGGCTGCCCGGCCTCGGCGCGCCGCACCGGCGGGGCCGGCATGCCCACGCTGGTCTCCAGGCCCTCGATGTCGTACGTCGTCGCGGTGCCGGCGGTGTGCAGGCGCAGCGCGTCGATCGCGAACTCGTTGCCGTCGCAGCCCAGCCCGGTCATCACGAAGCCGGCGCCGTCGCCGCGGTGGCGCACCACCATGTCGGCCAGCGTGCCGTCGGGCACGGTCTCCTCAACAGTCGCCTCGGCAGCGTCGTCGGCTCCCTCGTCGCCCTCCTGGTCGACCACGGGGGCCTGGGCGTACATGTCCCACTTGCTCCAGCTGTAGGTCAGGTCGGTGGCCTCGATGCGGGTCCACCGCCCGGCCGGCACGACCACCTCGGCACGCCCGAACCAGACGCGGCCGGTGCGCCGGTCGGCGGGCTCCTGGTAGCCGGCCCACACCACGCCCGTGGTGCCCTGCTCGGCGTACGCCGTGAGCCCGGCGCTCTGGGTCAGCGCCACCGACGAGACGTAGCTCAGCGGGCCCAGCGCGTTGCCGCCGACGAGGTCGTAGCGCAGCACCCGCTCGCCGGCGGGGGCGCTGCCCGGGCCGGTGCCGATCATCGCCTGGGGCGACTCCGCGACCCGCTCGTAGACGTCGTCGCAGCCCACCAGGCCCAGGCGCATGGCCCGGCCCTCGGGGAAGGCGAGCCCGCGCACGACGACGGTGCTCTGCTGGGTGGGGGCGGTGCGCGTGGTGGGCACGGCGGCGCTGGCCGCGCCCCCGCTCGTCCCGCCGGCGGCACCGCTCGCGAGCACGACGCAGGCAGCGGCGCCGATCGCCGCGATGCGCTGGTGGATGCCGGCCCGCACGTGGTGTCTCCGCTCGTCCGGCGGGCCCCGGTGCCCGCAGGATGAACTGTAGGCGGCGGGGGCTCACCCCACCACGGGGTCGGCGAAGTTCACCCGAACGAAGGACACCGTTTCGTCCGCTCGGGCGCCGATGAGTCCCGCGCCCGGGGCCGGTCGGAGCAGGTACCCCGTGATCGATCGACTCCTGGAGGACCCGTGGCCGTGCTGCTGAACCCCTACCTGACCCTCGACGGCACCGCCCGGGAGGCGATGACGCTCTACCGGTCCGTCCTCGGCGGCGAGCTGAGCGTGATGACCTTCGGCGACATGGGCGCCGAGGGCGAGCTGGCCGCGAAGGTGATGCACGCCCACCTCACCACGCCCGACGGGCTGACCCTGATGGCCTCCGACATCCCGCCGGGCGAGGTGGTCGAGCCCGGCACGACGGTGCGCCTGAGCCTCTCCGGCGACGAGGAGGACCGGCTGCGCGGCTGGTTCGAGGCCCTCTCGCAGGGCGGCGAGGTGCACGTGCCGCTCGAGAAGCAGTCGTGGGGCGACCTGTTCGGCCAGTGCGCCGACCGGTTCGGGATCCTCTGGCTGGTCAACATCGGGCCGGCCGAGCAGTAGGCCGGCGGAGCGGCCGGCAGGCGGTCCTCAGCCACCGGCGGCGCGGTAGGACCCGATCCAGCGCCGATCGATGCGGCGCTTGAGCAGCAGCGCACCGCGCCCGCCCCACCACCAGCGCCCGCGGGTGGCCAGGCCGCGACCGGCGCCCAGGTCGAGCGCCGAGAGGAGGTGCTCGCGCGGGCGGTAGACGTGGCCGCTGGTGTCCTCGCCGCGTCCGCGGGCCTCGAGGGCCGCGAGCAGCACCGGCGCCTGCCGCACCCCGTGCACCCCGATCCGCGGCAGCGGGCGGGGGGTGAAGCGGGCACAGTCGCCGACGGCGTACACGTCGTCGTGCTCGACGTGCTGCAGGGTGGCTCGCACCGGCACCCCGCGCTCGTCGCCGAGGCCGAGGTCGGCCACCAGCGGCGGCGCCGCCAGGCCGCCGGCGAGCACGGCGAGGTCGTGCTCGAGCACCCGCCCGTCGGCGAGCGTCACGCTCGTGGGGTCGAGCCGCTCGACCCGGGCTGCCAGCACCACCTCGACCCCGCGCCGGGCGAGCACCCGCTCGACGTGGCGGCGGGCACCGGCGGGCAGCGACGGGCCGACCACGTCGCCACCGTCGACCAGCCGCACGGCGCCGACCCCGGCACGCACCGAGAGCTGGGCGGCGAGCTCGAGCCCCGACGGGCCGGCGCCCACCACGGTGACGACCGCGGACCCCTCGTCGGGCAGCCGGTCGGCGAGGGTCTGAAGGCCGGCGAGCGGCTTGACCCCGACCACGCCGGCCCCGACCGGCACCCCGAGGTCGGAGGTCACCGAGCCGATCCCGAGCGAGACCACGTCGTAGCCCAGCCGCTGCCCGGTCGCGGTCGTCGCGACCCGGCCCCGCGGGTCGAGGCCCGCCAGCGTGTCCTCGTGGTGTCGTACGCCGCGGCGCGCGGCCAGGCCGGCCACGTCGAGCCGGCCGGCCTCCAGGGGCAGCGCGCCGGTGGCGACCGCGGAGCCGACGCCGCTGTAGTCGAACCAGCGCGGCGCGAGCAGCTCGACCCTCCAGCCGGCGGCGCGCAGCCGGTCGGCGTGGCGCAGCAGGTGCAGGTGGGTGTGGCCGGCTCCGACGAGCAGCAGCGTCTGGGGGTCCGGCACCCGCGCAGCGTAGCCAGGGGTGCCCCAGGAGGGCCCCGGTGTGCTTCGCTGGGTCGATGAGCAGGGAGCCCGGTCCGGTCGAGCGCGTCGACCACCTCGCGATCCGCGCCGAGGACGCCGTGCAGCGGCTGGTGGGCGGGGGCCTGCGCCGCGCCGGCTGGGTGCCGCGGGTGGTGGCCCACGTGGGCTACGGCCTGGAGAGCGCGTGGGTGCGGGTGCTGGGGCGGGTGGTGCTGGTGCCCGAGGACAGCCTGGCCGCGCGGCACCCCGAGGACGCCCGCGGCTGGCGGCGCTTCGTGACCCAGTCGGCGGCCGGCGTGCCGGTCACGATCGAGGTCGGCGGGGTCCGCACCCGGGTGGAGTCCGACCGCGAGGGCTACCTCGACGTGCGGCTGCCTGCCGACCTGCCGCCCGGCTGGGCCACGGCGCGGCTCGCGGTCGAGGGCCACGACGGCCCCGAGACGACCGCCCAGCTGCGGGTGGTGGCCGCCGACGCCCGCCACGGCCTGGTCAGCGACATCGACGACACCGTGATGATCACGATGCTGCCGCGCCCGCTGGTCGCCTTCCGCAACGCCTTCGTCACCCGCGAGGTCGACCGCCTGCCGGTGCCGGGGATGGCGGGGCTCTACCGCGACCTGCTGGCCCACCGGCCCGACACCTTCGTGGTCTACCTCTCGACCGGCGCCTGGAACGTCGCGGGGGCGATCGGGCGCTTCCTGGCCCGCCACGACTACCCGCCCGGCCCGGCGCTGCTGACCGACTGGGGCCCCACCCCCCGCGGGTGGTTCCGCTCGGGGCAGCGGCACAAGACCACCGGGCTGCGCCGGCTCGTGGAGGACTTCCCGCAGCTGCGCTGGGTCCTCGTCGGCGACGACGGACAGCACGACCCGGAGATCTACGCCGAGGCCGCCGCCGAGCACCCCGACCGGGTCGAGGCGGTGCTGATCCGCCGGCTCAGCCTGGGTGAGCAGGTCGCCCGCTACGGCCACCTCGACACCAGGGCGCAGGAGGCCGGGCCAGGCGCCGCGACCGGGTACGGCGACGACGGTGACGAGCTGCGCGTCGAGGCGCAGCGGCTGGGGCTGCTGGGCTGAGCCCCGACGGGCGCGGCCAGCCCCGGCCAGCCCCGGCCAGCCCCGACCAGCCCCGGCCAGCCCCGGCCAGCACGGGCCAGCCCCGGCCAGCACGGGCCGACGGTCTAGTCCGAACGGGCCATCTTGGGACTGTTCCGGCCCGAGGGCGGGACCTTCTGGCCGCACGCGCGTTGAGTGGTCGCAGCGCCGGGGACCCGGCGCCGTACGCAGCCGTCCGGGGAGGGAACGCTGTGCACACCGACCTCACGGTCCGGGCCGCCTCGGTGGCGCCGGGCCACGTCCGCCTGCAGGTGCGCGGCGAGCTCGACCTGGGCTCCGCCCCGCTCCTGCACGGGGCGCTCGCCCGAGCGCTCCCGGCGGCCACCGAGCGCCTCGACCTCGACCTCGACGGCGTGGCCTTCCTCGACGCCGGCGGTCTCGGGGCGCTGGTGTGGTGCCGCCAGCGGGCCCTGGCGGCCGGAGCGGCGTGCCAGGTGGTGGCGCTGAGCCCGGCGGTCGAGCGGATCCTGCTCCTGACCGGCACCCACGACACCCTGACCTGCCCCGCCCCGGCCGGTCGCGCACTGGCCGAGGCCGTCCAGCCCGCCTGATCGGGCTACCCGCGGGCGCCGCCGGATGGCCCGGTCGTGCGCGGGGCATGGCCCGTCGGGGTGGTATCGGCCCGGCCCGGGCAAAGGATCGCCCCGCGCCGCTGACCCCGTGGCACCCCCGGTCGTTGACTGGTCGACGACGCAGCACCTGGGGGCCGACGCATGAGCACCATCATCACGACGCACGCAGGCACGATGGTGGTCCACCTGGCCACGGGCCTGTCGTGCCACGGCGAGATCGACATCGCGATCGCCGACCAGCTCGTCGCCGACTGCGGCCAGCAGCTCGCCGAGCTCGCCCTGCCCGCCGGGAGCGTGTTCGTGGTCGACCTGTCGGGCGTGACCTTCATGGACAGCGCCGGCCTCGACGCGCTGCTCGACCTGCACGACCTCGTCGAGGAGTTCGACCTGGTGTGCGTGGTGCGCCGGGCCAGCGCGGCGGTGCACCGCATCGTGGCGCTGACCGCCCACCCCGAGCAGCTGGGCTGGCTCGACGTGCCCAGCAGGCCGGGCCTGGTCTCCCCCGCCTGAGCGGCGTACGCCGCCCGCTCAGCCCGGTCAGCCTGCTCAGGCTAGGCGGGCCGGCTCCCGGCCGCGGGGGCTGCGCGCGCCGCGGGTGACCAGGAAGCCGAAGCCGGTGGCGAAGACGTACATGATGATCGAGTAGACGGCGCTGGGGATGGCGACCTCGGTGCTGCCGAGCACGCTCAGGGCGATGGTCAGCGCGACGGTGGTGTTGTGGATGCCGACCTCCATCGAGCTGGCCACGGCCTGCGCCCGCTCGAGGCGCAGCAGCCGCGCGCCGGCGTACCCGAGGGAGAGGCTGGCGGCGCAGAAGATCGCGGTGACCAGCCCGACCTGGCGCACGTAGTCGGCGAGGTTCTCGCGCTCGCCGAGCAGCGCACCGACGGCGACGACGACCAGCACCACGATCGAGAAGACCCGCACCGGCTTGTCGGAGCGGGCCGCGAGGGCGGGGCGGCGGCTGCGCACGAGCATGCCCAGCACGACCGGCACCAGCACGATCGCGATCACCTGCAGCACCTTGCCGACCTGCAGGCCCAGCTCGCCGTCGGCGTCGAAGTAGCCGATGGCCAGGTTGGTGATCAGCGGGATGGTGAACGCGGCGAGCACCGAGTTGATGGCCGTCAGCGTCACGTTGAGCGCCACGTCGCCGTGGAAGAGGTGGCTGAAGAGGTTGGCGGTGGTGCCGCCCGGCGAGGCGGCCAGCAGCATCACCCCGACCGCCAGCAGCGGGTCGAGGCCGAAGCCGATGACCAGCCCGAAGGCGATCACGGGCAGCACCAGCACCTGCAGGGTCAGCGCGACCACGACCGCGCGGGGGCTGCGTGCGACCCGGCGGAAGTCGTCGACCTGCAGCGAGAGGCCCAGGCCGAACATGATGATGGCCAGCGCGACGGGCAGCCCGACGCTGATCAGTGCGGAGTCGTTCACGACCACTCTCCCGGCTCGACGTGGAGCATCCTGTGCCACCGCCCGCGTGACGGCGGCCACAGTCAAGCAGCCTCGGGCGGGTCAGGAGCGGAAACGCTCCAGGGCGCCGAGGTGGACCAGCGCGGCCCGGTCGCCGGCCTTGCGGCGGTGGTGCTCGACGAGGGCGACCACGGGCGGCGGTTCGTCACCGACCCCGTGGGCCTCAGCCACGGGCGCCGCCGACGCCCAGCAGGGCGGCCAGGCCCAGGGCGCTGCGCGGCGAGTACGCCGTGCGCCACAGCCCGCCGTGGGCCGCGGCGTACGCCTCGTCCTGCCAGGGGTGCTCGTGGCGCGGGCCGCCGCCGGTGTGCAGGTCGTGCACGAGCATCGCGGCCATCAGCACGTTGGAGGTGGAGGGGTCGAAGACCTCGACGCCGAAGCGGTGCGCCCCGGCGTACGCCGCGGCCAGGGCGCGGTTCTTGACCACCGAGCGGGTGCGGGTCGGGGGCGCGACGTTCATCGAGACCAGGCGGCCGTCGTAGCGCGCCGTGGTGGCGCGCCAGCGCTGCAGCCGCTTGGCCAGCGCGTAGTTGGGGCCCTGCTGGGGCACCAGCGAGTCGTTGAGGCCGGGGTCGGCGGGGCCGGCGTACGGGCGCTGCAGGAGGCGGCCGCCGGAGAGGGTGCGCAGCGGGCGGCCCAGGCCCTTGCTGGCCCGGCCCCGGCCGGCGTAGCGGGCCAGGGCCTGGTCGACGGCCTCGCCGGGCACGCCGAAGACGTCGGTGGGGGTGGCCAGGAAGGCCAGGGCGGTGTCGTCGCGGGCCTCGAGGAGGCGGCGGCTGAGCTCGTCGACGGCGGTGGAGACGCGCACGTTGGTGGCGCCGTCGGCGTAGACGTAGTTGCCGAGCACGAGGGTGCCGGGCTGGGCGGCGAGCCAGTCAGCCAGCGCCGGCACGTCGGCGAGCAGGTCGGCGCCGGGCCGGCCGTCGACGGCGGGAGCGACCACGGTGCCGGCGCCGGCGACGGCGGTGTCGCTGACGCGCGCCCACACGTCCTCGCGGGGCAGGTCGACGGCCGCGACGCGGGCGCCCCAGCGGGTCAGCGCCTGCAGCGGCCCCATCTCGGAGCCGGCGCCGACGACGGCGACGGTGTGGTCCTCGAGGCGCAGCCACTCGGGGTGCGCCACGACCGCGTCGACCGCCTCGGCCATCGTCGGCTCGACGACCCCGGCCTCGACCCACCGCTCGACCTGGCGGCGTACGTCGTCGCCGCGCAACCGCTCGCCCCGGTAGGGCAGCACGAGCTCCTCGACCCGCTCGCCGGCACCGTGCATCTCGACCTGGCCGAAGCCGGCGCTGCTGCGCGGCCAGTCGGCGAGCGGCACGTCGCCCTCCCGCTCGACGACCCGCATCCGCGAGTGCAGCGAGTCGAGGCCGGCGCGGGCGACCGCGACGGCGTCGTCGGGGGTGGCCAGGCCGGCCTCGACGAGGCGGCGGAACCAGGTGAGGTACTGGGTGCGCCAGGCCGTCTCGCGCTCGACGGCCCGGGCGCCGACGGCGTCGACCGGGCGCAGCGCGTCGGCCGCCACGCCGCGGCCGGTGGCGGTGGTGCTGCGTCGCCCCTCGCTGTCGGCGGGGTCGACGGGGAAGACGAGTCCGTGCGGAGCATCAGCCATGGCGTCACCCTGCCCGGACGGCGCGTGGGGGTAAACACCCGGGGGTGACGCGTCCTGCGGCCCGACGGCGCTAGCGTCCGCCAGGTGACCCGCCAGCGCACCGGCGCCCCTCTCGTGATCGGACCCGACGCCGCCCTCGTCGTCGTCGACGTGCAGGAGGGCTTCGACGAGCCGTGGTGGGGTCCGCGCGACAACCCCGCCTGCGACGACAACGTCGCGGCCCTGCTCGAGGCGTTCGCGACCACCGGGCGCCCGCTGGTCTACGTGCAGCACTCGTCGCTGAGCCCGGAGAGCCCGCTCTTCCCGGGCCAGCCCGGCCACGCGCTCAAGGAGCACCTCGAGGGCTTCGAGCCGGCGCTGCTGGTCACCAAGCAGGTCAACTCCGCCTTCCACGGCTCCCCCGACCTCGACGCGTGGCTGCGCGGCGAGGGCATCGGCGAGGTCGTCGTCTGCGGGATCACCACCAACCACTGCTGCGAGACCACCGCCCGGGTCGCCGGCAACCTCGGGTACGCCGTCACCTTCGTGCTCGACGCGACCCACACCTTCGACCGCACCGGCCCCGACGGCACGACCCTGACCGCGGCCGAGCTGGCCCGCGCCACCGCCACCAACCTGCACGGCGAGTTCGCCACCGTGGTGTCGACGGCCGAGGTGCTCGAGGCGCTCGACCAGCCGTCGTCCTGACGAGCCTCACGCCCTCGCGGCGTGTCGTGGTGAGAGTCGTCAGGACGACCGTGGCTCAGGCTCCGCAGATCATCGCCAGGTCGCGCCACCAGGAGAGCCGGTTGGGGCGCCCGTCGTAGTCGTGGCGCTGGTTGGCCCCCGAGACGCCGGGCAGCACGTAGACCTGCGCCGGCCCGACGTACCAGTCCTGGACGCCGAGGCCGGGCCTCCCCCGCCGCCCCATCGCCCGGGAGGCCTCGTGGGCGACGCCCTTGCTGGTGAAGGCGAGCCACTCCGGCTGCCAGCGCTCGCACTTGGCAGCGAGGTCGTCGATCTCGACCCAGCGCGGGTCCCAGTGACCGACCAGGTCGGTCAGGCCCAGGCCGAGCTCGGGCACGAGGTGGTCCTCGTGCGGCTGCAGCCGGCGCGGGGAGAGCCCGGAGAGGTGCAACGACTCGTAGAAGCTGTTGCCCGGCGTCTCGTAGTAGTGGTCGCGGTGCTTGGTGCTCGCTGCTCCCGCCAGGCCGCAGAAGACCACGAGAGGCTCGTCGGGGACGAGATCGGGGAGCACCTGCACGCGAGCACGCTACCCGCGCGGCCGCTCCTGTCGGACCGACCTCAACCGCCGCGGCGCGCGGTGCGAGAACGGGAGGTCCAGTCGGAGGTCCAGGACGTGCCCGGCCCAGTCCTCCCGCTCCGGAGTCGTCAGCAGCTCGAGCAGCTCGACGTGGCCGGCGACCACGGCCGGGGTGACGACGGTCAGGACGTCACACGTGGACAGTCCCGGCCAGCTGGTGCACAAGAACGCACCTGAGCCCTCCGACCACTGCGCGCCCTGCTGTCGCCACCCGTCAGCGATGGCGCACACCCCGTCTGCCTGGGACGGGTCGAAGGCCACCAGGGTGAGGATGGAGTCGGCCGGCTCGACGACGTCGACGACCTGCAGGAAGCCGGTCGCGTCGAGGCGTGCCTCCACCAGGTCGCCGACGACAAGTGGGGCGAAGAACGCGTTGTTCGCCAGGCGATAGGTGCCCCCTGTGTCCCTCGTGTCGACCGGCTCGGCCCACATCGTCTCTCCGCAGGGCCCCTGCTCCTCGTCCTCCCTGTAGCGCAACCGCACCTTCACGTTGTCGTGGGCACTCGTCATGGCTGTCTCCTGGTCGTCGTCTCGTCGTGAGTCGATGCCAGCAGGCCCCACCGACACGGCGACCGCCGAGCCGCGGCTGCCTGTGGACGGCCGGCCCCACGACCGGGCACGGTCCTGACGTCCCGCACGCCACCGCGGCGTGTCACGGTGAGGAACGTCAGGACGGCAGAGGCTCGGACCACCGGGCGGGCGCGCCCCACAGACCACCCCTGAGGGCGTTTGTGGAGAGCTGCCTGGCCGTACGAGGGGTCTGCGCCTACAGTCGAAGGAGTGAACAGGCACCGGGACTCGGTGCTGCACCACCAGCTTGGGGGCCCGACATGGGCAACGACACCGTTCTTTCCACCGCGGCGCGTACGCCGCTGCAGACCCGCCACACCGTGACCGGCGACCTCGACGTCGCCGCCGTGCACCGGCTGCGCAGCGGCTTCGCGGCCGCCCTCGACAGCTCCGACGTCGCTCGCCCCGGCCTCGACCTCGACCTGGGCGGCGTGACCTTCATGGACGCCGCCGGCCTCGGCGCCGTCATGTGGTGCCGCCAGCACGCGCTGCGTGCCGGCTTCGCCTGCGTCGTCGACGAGGCCAGCCCGGCCGCGTTGCGGCTGATGAAGCTCACCGGCACCCACGACCTGCTCCGCGGCTTCGCGGCCGCGCCGCTCGCCGGCGGCGCCCCGGTCTGACCCGACTCAGTCCCTCGTCCCGCTGACGCACCACGCGACGGAGTCGATCTCGAACGGACCGTCGCCGAGGTCGGCGCGCAGCCGTGAACGCAGCCGTTCGACGGTCGAGTCGTCGACGCCGTCGAGGAACGCCCGGGCCGATCCCGCGGCCTCGGTGAACGGCGCCCACCAGCGGTCGAAGGAGTCGAAGCCGACCCGGACCCGGATCTCCTGCTCCTGCACGCCGACGAGGCCGGCGCCCTCCCACAGCCGCTGCAGGTCACCCCGGGTCGAGCCCGTCGACGGCGCCGCTGCCTGGCCGGGAGCCAGCGACTCGACGGCCGACCAGAACGGCGACAGCGGTCCGCGCCCGCCGCCGTGGTCCCACACGCAGGCCGCGACCAGCCCGCCCGGGCGGGTCACCCGCACCATCTGCGCCACCCCGGCCGCCGAGTCGTCCATGAAGTGCACGACCAGCTGGGCCAGGCTCGCGTCGAAGGTCGCGTCGTCGAACGGCAGCTCCTCCGCCCCGCCCCGGCGCACGTCGACGTCGGGGAAGCGAGCAGCGACCGCAGCCACGAACGACGCGGCCGGGTCGATCGCCGCCAGGCGGCGTACGCCGTGGGGGTGCGGCGGGCGGCGCACGAGCTCGTCGAGCAGCGCCCCCGGGCCGCAGCCGACGTCGAGCACGCTGGCCGGCAGCCGGCCCCCGGGCAGCACAGCGTCGCAGAAAACGGGCGCCAGGGGTCGGGAGAAGCGCCCCATGAACCTGTCGTAGGTGTCCGCGGGCACGTCGAAGCCGGCCATGCCCTCAGGTTAGGTGACCGACCGTCGGCTCAGCCGACCCAGCGCTCGGAGCCGGGCAGGTCGAGACCGGGCTCGTCGTCGGGCAGCAGCGAGAGCTGCTGGCTGCGGGGGGCGCGGGGGCGGGTGGGCCCCTCGTCGCGACGGGCGGCCTGGTCGACGAGGTGGCGCAGCCCGGAGCGGACGGTGTGCAGCAGCAGGTCGAGGTCGGCGTCGGGCACCACGACGGTGCCGGTGCGCAGGCCCACCAGGGAGCGCACCAGCAGCGTGCGCTGCCCGTCGTACGCCGCTGCGACCTGCGCGGGCTCGACCTGGCCGTCGAGGAGCAGCTCGAGCACGGTGGCGAGGTGCTCGTCGAGGCCGCCGGGCAGCGGCTCGTGCGTGTCGGTGTCGGCGTCGTCCTCGTCGCCGGCGCCGAGCCCGGCGAGGAACCGGCGTCCGCCGACCCGCTCGGCCACCTCTCCGGCGATGTCGTCGATCTCGGAGCACAACCTGGCCAGCACCCCGGCGAGCTGGCGCGGGGCAAAGGGCACCGCGCAGATCTCGTGGCGCACCACGATGCTGTCGGCGGTGGCGCGCACCTGCAGGTAGGGCAGCCGGGCCTGCAGCCCGGAGACCTCGCGGGCGGCCCCGGCGGCGTCGGCCACGTCGTCGACGAGGATCGCGAAGAGCGCCACCGCGGGCCGGTCGGGCAGCACCTGCACCCACACCACGCTCTCCCCCACCGGCACGGGCACGTCGCCGTCCTCGTCGTGGGCGACCGGCTGGTCGAGCACCTCGGCGAGGGTGGCGTCGACCAGCCGCTGCAGGTGGTCGCGGTCCTCGACGAGCACGGCCAACGGTGCGTCGTCGCCCAGCACCCTCGCGCGCCGGGGCGGCAGCGCCTTGGCCCGCGCCTCCCAGCGCAGCCCGCCGAGGTCGAGCTCGCGGCTGAGGAGGAACGCCGGGTGCAGGCAGCCGCGCTGGTCGCGCAGCGCCCCCACCACCAGCGCCGCCGCCAGGTCGCACTCGCGCTGGGCCAGCTCGGCGTGGAAGACGGGGTCGTCGTCCTCGTACTCGGCACCGGGCACCCACGGCTCGACGAGACCGCCGACGCCGACCGCCTCGAGGAGCAGCCGGCCCCCGGCCTCGGCGTCCACGACGACGTACGCCGGCACCTCGCCGGAGCCGTCGTCGACGGCGAGCCCGACCTCCTCGTCCGGCTCCATGGAGGCCAGGTGGTCGGCCAGCCGGGACCGCAGCTCGCGCCACGCCTCGTCGTGCTCCCGCTCGATCGTCACGTCACTCCCGGTGTCTCGACCCGGTCGGCCCCCACCGACCTCGTCCACCCACCGTAGGCGTGGGCACCGACAGTCACGCCGCGACGCGACCGAGCGGCGATCGCCCGACTCAGGGAGCAGCGGTGGCGGACCCCGAGGACCCGAGTCGGGCGAGCTCGTTGACCTGGTCGACGGTGTAGCGCTGTGCCAGCTCGGCCCGCGACTGTGGCAGCCTCACGCAGCGCTGCAGGACATCGGCGATGACGCTCGCGCCGCCGGCGACGTACTGCGCGGAGACGACCATGACCGGCTTGTCCAGGCGCACCTCGCGCCGCCACACGACCCTGGTCGTGTCGTGGCGCTCCGGCCAGCTGGTGAGCGCGATCATCAGCGAGTCGCGCGAGTGGTGGGACTCGATCGGGCCGGCGGACGCGATCGACTCCCACGAGGTGGACCAGCTGATGCCCTCGTGCCGGTACTCCACGCCTGTGGAGGTGAGGTAGAGCCCGCCGACGGCGATCCTGCCGCGCAGGACGGCGACGAGCGGCCAGAGCAGCAGGGCGGCGATCGAGCCGAGCAGCCAGACCCCGATCGGGGCGTCCGCACGCAGGAAGAGCAGGGCTCCCGCCGCCGCCCAGATGAGGAAGGCCGCCGTCCAGAACACCGGCAGCACCAGCGCGACCCTGGGATAGGGGAACACCATCGCCGCCGCTCCTGAGGGCGCGGTCCCGACCTCGACCGCCGGTCGGTGCCGGGGCAGGTAGGTGTCGCAGCCGACCATGACGAACCCTCCGACGGCGATCAGCAGGAGCAACGAGCCGAACATCCCCACCGCGAGATCGCCCGCGACCACGATGCCCGTCCCCAGCACGGCGAGGAAGACGTAGGAGAGGGTCAACAAGGCGTTCTGTCTGTTGCTGCGCATGCGACCTCCTCAGTCGAACAGTCCACCGACGCCGTCGACGATGCCTCCGACCCCGTCGACGATGGCACCCCCGGTGTCGGTCAGGGACTCGAGTCCCGCGTCCCAGGCCTCCATCACGTCGGGGCCGCCCTCGAAGAGCGAGTCGATGGCGCCCGAGGTGAAGACTCCCACGCCTGCCCCGACGACGGCTCCCACCGCCGTGCCGACCCCCGGGACGGGGATGAAGGAGCCCACGACGGCACCGGTGCCCGCGCCGGCGAGCACCGAGGCCGCGAAGCCGCCGCCGTTGGAGACCACCGCCTGCGTCGGGCTCTCCCCCGCTGCGAGGTCGAGGCCGACCCCGACCACCGCGAGCGCGCCGCCGAGCTTGAGCGACGCCCCCTTGGCACGGCCGTCGAGCTCGTCTGCCTGCCTGGCGATGTCGTCGCCCTTGATCTTCTCCGCGTCCCAGTGGTCGAGGTCGTGGTTGCCGAACCCGCCGGGCTCGCGCGGGATCAGATCGAGGTAGCGCGCGGCCTGGTCAGCGATCTCCGTACCGGTCGCTCTCACGAGGGAGGCGTGGAACGTCACCGCGCTCGACCCGAGCCCACCGGCGATGTCCAGCGCGGTCAGCGCCATCCCCGGCCCGGTCAGGCCGCGGTACTCGCCCTCCAGCGCCAGCACGCCCCCGCGCCACTCCTCGCGCACGGCCGCCGCGTCCGCCCCGGCCCGCTCGTAGGCCTCGACCCGCGCCTGGTGTGCGGCGAACGCGTCGAGGGCGGCGGCGCGGGCGTCGACGAGGGTGGGGCTCACCCGCCCGGCCGGCTCCGGGCCCGGGTGGCTGGGTGCGGCGCCGGGCGGCTCGACGACGTACGCCGACACGGTGAGCCCGGCGGCGCGCGCGCTGGCGCAGATCTCGGCCATCCGCGCCTGCAGCCGCCGCAGCGTCGCGGCGTACGCCGCCAGCTCGCGCGCCGCGGAGGACGCGCTGTCGTGGACGAGGTCGATCTTCTCCACGGCCACGCCCATCCGCGAGACGAACCCGGTGGCGGTGGCGCCCTGCCAGTCGGCGGAGGCGGCCCGGCGCGCGGCGAGCACGCGCTCGCCACCGTCGCCGACCGCGGCGACCAGGGAGTCCTCGAGCCAGCGGGCGGCCGCGGCGATGGAGTCGGGCGAGCCCTTGAGCTCGGTGTCGATGCTCATCTCACCACCGCTGCCCGCTCGTGAAGGCCTCCTGGGTGGCGCTGTCGGCCGACTGCAGCCCCCGGACGGCGCAGCGCACGTTGTCGGTGGCGCCCAGGAGCCCGGCGCTGAGCTCGGCGGCGGCCGAGGCCACCAGCGCGAGCATCTCGGTCACCAGGGGCGTCAGCTCTCCGGCGTCGACGCTGCGGGGTGCGCGACGCCCGCACTGCTCGATCGTCTCGCGTGCCTGCTCGAGGTCGCTGGTGATGGCCTCGGCGGTGGCCCACCGCAGCTCGACGCTCATCGCCGGCCCGCCAGCACCGCGCCCGGGCTGGGGCGCTTGTCGAGGTAGAGCAGGTCGTAGGGCGCCTGCTCGTGGGCGGCCTGCAGGTCTGCCACCGAGAGCAGCACCCAGGGCGAGTCGGGGCTGTAGAAGTCGGCGAGCCGGTCGAGGGCGGAGTAGACGAACAGGGCGACCCGCTCGTCGTGGGTGCGGTGCATGGCCAGGCGCTGGGTGGCGTCGGCGTGCTCGCGCGTCGGTGCGTACACGACGGGCGGCAGGGTGGGCCGGGTCTGGGTCATGTCCCCAGGCTCCCCGCGATCGCGGGCCGGCGACACCACCGATCCTCGATCTGTGGACAACCTCGGTCGGTCTCAGTCGAAGAGCGCGCGCACGTCGGCGGCGTCGACGACGCTGCCCAGGGCGCCGTCACCGTCGACGACCTGGGAGAACAGCGCGGCCTTGCGCTCCTTCAGCGCCACCACCTTCTCCTCGATCGTGTCCCGCGAGACCAGCCGGTAGACCATCACCGGTCGGGTCTGGCCGATCCGGTGGACCCGGTCGACGGCCTGCGCCTCGACGGCCGGGTTCCACCAGGGGTCGAGCACGAAGACGTAGTCGGCCTCGGTGAGGGTGAGCCCGACCCCGCCGGCCTTGAGGCTGATCAGGAACGCCGTGCTGTCGCCCTCGCGGAACCCCTCGACCACCTCGGCACGCTTGCGGGTGCGCCCGTCGAGGTAGTGGTGGCTCACGCCCTCGGCGTCGAGCCGGGCGCGTACGCGGCGCAGGAAGCCGGTGAACTGGCTGAAGACGAGGGCGCGGTGGCCCTCGGCGGCCAGCTCGAGGAGGTGGTCGACCAGCACGTCGACCTTCGCCGAGCCGATGGCCTCGTGCTCGGCCTCGACCAGCGCCGGGTCGAGGCTGAGCTGGCGCAGCCGGGTGAGGGCGCTGAGGATCGCCACCCGGTTGCGGTCGAAGTCGTCCACGAGACCGAGGATCTTCTGCCGCTCGCGGGCCAGGTGGGTGTCGTAGATCCTGCGGTGCCGGGCGCCGAGGTCGACCTGCAGCAGCTGCTCCTGCTTGGGCGGCAGGTCGGCGGCGACCAGCTCCTTGGTGCGGCGCAGCAGGAAGGGGCGCAGCCGCTGCTGGAAGCGGGCCAGCGCGGCGCCGTCCCCCTCCTTCTCGACCGGTCGCACCACGTGGTCGACGAAGCCCTTGGCCGTCGGGTAGAGACCCGGCGCCACGAGGGCCAGCAGCGACCACAGCTCCATCAGCCGGTTCTCGAACGGCGTGCCGGTGACCGCGAGCCGGAACGGCGCGTCGATGCGGCGGGCGGCCTGGTGGGTCTTGGCGAGGTGGTTCTTCACGTGCTGGGCCTCGTCGAGGACGAGCCCGCCCCAGGGCAGGGCGGCGTACTCCTCGATGTCGAGACGCAGCAGCGTGTACGTCGTCACCACGACGTCGGCGCCGTCGGCGACCTCGGCCACCGGGGTGCCGAGCTTGCGGGCCGAGGCGGTGACGGTGCGCACCACCAGTCCCGGGGTGTGCTGCGCGGCCTCGAGCGCCCAGTTGGCCACGACGCTGGTGGGCGCCACGACCAGGAACGGCGCGGCGCCGCCGGCGCGGGCGCGGGCGACGGCCGCGAGCACCTGGAGGGTCTTGCCGAGGCCCATGTCGTCGGCCAGGATGCCGCCGAGGCCGTGGTCCTGCAGGAAGGCCAGCCACCGGAACCCGTCGTGCTGGTAGTGCCGCAGCGTGGAGACCACGCCCTCGGGCTCGGGGCTGGGCAGGTCCGTCAGGTCGCGCAGCGCGTGGGCGCGGCGCACCCACTCCTGGGCGTGGGCGGGCAGCGTGTCGGTCTCGGCCAGGTCGCCGACCGCCGCCCACAGGCCCAGGTCGTGACCGCCCAGGCCGATCCGGTCGTCGCGCGTGGGCTCGCGCACCTCGGCGGCGGCCGCGACCAGGCTGCGCAGGCTCTCGAGCTCGGGAGCGGTGGCGTCGACGTGCAGCCCGCTGGGCAGCACGATGCGCTCCTCGCCGAGCGTGAGCGCCTCCAGCACCGAGGACAGCGGGATCTGCTCGCCGTCGACGCTGACGCTGACGCACAGGTCGAGCCAGTCGGTGGCTCCGCCGGCGTCTGCCGCGTCGTCGGCCTCGGCCGGGGCGTCGGCGGACGCGGGACCGAGCGTGATCTCGACCGGGCCGGTGGCCGGACGGAAGTCAGGACGCTCGACCTCCTCCACCTCGAGCCCGGCCTCCCGCAGGCGCGCCAGCTCGTCGGCGAGCTCGAGCACGCCGCTGGTCGGTACGTCGCGGTCGGCCGCCGGCGCGTCGGCGTCCAGGACGCCGTCGGAGGTCAGGCGGGCGAGCTCGGCCCGCTCGGCGGGGCGGTCGCGGACGCCGTCGAGGCGGTCGGCGGAGCCGGCGGCGCACGCCAGGTCGGTGTCGCCGACCCGGTAGCGCCACTGCCAGCGCAGCGCGGCCGCCGGGGTGCGGTCCCACTCGACGAGGAGGACCAGGCGCGGGGCCGGTGGGGCCGGGACGGTGATCGAGTCGTCGCTCGAGGTGACCGGCAGGTGCCGCGTGAGCCGGGGCAGGCGGGTGGTGACGAAGGCGTCGAGGTGCTCGGGCGGGACGGCGGTGTCGCCGGCGTTGACGAGCCTGGCCAGCGCGGGAGGGATCGGCGCCGCGAGGGGTGCCAGCAGGGCGGTGGTGTCGCGGGTGGTGGCCGTGGGCACCCGGTCGAGCAGCACCACGCCGTGGGCCTCGTCCCCGACCAGCAGCAGCTGGTCGGCCGGCCACCACCGGTCGGCGTACCGGACCCCGAAGCGGAGGCTGGCGGCGCCGGGCCCCGCCTCGTCGCGCAGCACGTCGGCGACGACCTCGACGGGCTCGTCGACCAGCTGCACGTCGGCCAGGCCCGAGCCGGGCAGCAGCGCCACGCCGGCATCGCGTGCCTGGCGCAGGCGGTGCCACAGCTGGGGTCCGAAGTCGGAGAGCGGCGGCAGGTCGGTGATGTTCCAGTACGCCGCCATCCCCATCTGGGCGCGCAGCCGGCACACGGAGGCGACGTGGGCGGGGTCGTGACGGGTGCGCCCGAGGTGGCCGCCGTGGGGGGTGAAGTCCTTCCAGGCCGCGCCGCCGCGGACCCACCGCCCGCTCGCGCCGCGGCGTACCGGGCGCATCCGGACCACCGGCGGGGCCAGGCCGGTGAAGCCACCGTGGCGCGGCAGGTGCAGGTCGAGCAGGAGCGCGAGGGCGTCCTGCCCGGCCTCCCCGCCCCGGGAGGCCTCCAGGTCGCGCAGCGCCGTGTCGAGCGCGCCGGCCCAGCCGGCGGAGCCGTCGTCGGTGGGAGTGCCGGGATCGGGGTGGTCGGTCGTCAGCGACCGGCCCAGGCAGAGCAGCAGCGCCGCGCCGTGCTTGCACTCCCAGCCGACCGGGCAGGAGCAGTCCGCGGTGACGACGGCCCGACCCCGGTCGAGCTCGATGGAGACCGACGTGCGGTAGAGCCGAGCACCGCTTCCGGCGACCTCACCATCGACCGCGAGGAACTCGCTGTCGACCACGTCGACGTCGAGCCGGAGCACCGACCCGTCCGAGGCGTACGCGCGCGCCCGCCCGACGGCTGCCGGGTCGTAGACGGAGGCCAGCCCCTCGGCGCTCAGCCAGGGCGCGAAGGCCTCGACGGCGGCGGGGGTGCGCACTGCGTCAGTCTGCCCAAACCCGCATGGTTGCAGCGAACCCGGGGCGTCGCGGGCGGGTCGTGCTCATCGGGGCGCGGGTGGCTGGAAGGCGTGGAAGTCGTCGATCCACCGACGCACGATCGTGCCTGCAGGCAGAGGCTCGGCGATCTCGTGGATCAGATCGACGGTCTCGGCCACGAGCTCGTGGTGCAGCTCCGCCGTCTCCGGGACGAGCCACCCCTGGTCGGTGAGGCTGGTGGTCACTGCGAGGCGCAGCTGGGTCTCGGTGATGTCCAGTTCTGCCACCTCCGCGGTCGTCGTCGCGCGATGGCTGGTCAGCCCACCGAAGCCGCGCCCGCAGCCGCACCCCCTCTCCGGGTACAACCGGTCCGTGTCGCAGACCATCGTGATCCAGAGCAGCTCTCCGGGGACGCAGAAGCTGTAGTCCCCCTCCACGTCGCCCTGTGTCCTGCTCGTTGCCACCAGTACCTTCATGTCGGCCTCCTGCTCAGCACGCTAGAGGCGGGCGCCGACACCTGCTCACCGGTGACCACGGGCCTGTGGACGAGGCCCAGCAGGGCTCAGACGAGCGCGGGCTCGGCCACGGGGGTCGAGGCGGCGAGACGCTCGGCGCGCTCGCGGCGCCACGCGGCCCGGGCGATGCGCCCGACGAGGAGCAGCCAGCCCACCATCAGGGCCAGGTCGAGCGCCAGCGGGAGGTCGGCGAAGGCCGCGAGGACGACGACGCTGTTGACCAGGATGATCAGTCCGCCGACCATCACGCCCATCGGGGCGTGCGGCAGCCGGCCGGCCAGGCGGGCGGCGATGGGCGCCACGATGACGCCGCCGAGGACCAGGCCGAGCACCGGAAGCCACGGGATGTCCTGGTGCGCCGCGCCGGTGATGAAGCCGAGCGAGACCGAGACGGCCACGGCGAACTCGGCGGCGTTGGTGGTGCCGACGACCTTGCGGGGCTCGTGGCTGGTGACGGTCATCAGGCTGGGCGTGACGACCGGCCCCCAGCCACCACCGCCGGTGGCGTCGACGAAGCCGCCGAGCAGCCCGATCGGGGCGAGCCAGCGCGCGGTGTGACCCGACTTGGGCGTCGGGATGATGCGCAGGCCGAAGCCGAAGCGCAGCAGGATCACCGCGCCGAAGAACAGCAGCAGCGCCGCCATCCCGCTCTTGGCGGCCGCCAGGCTGATCGAGGTCAGCACCACGGCACCGAGGAAGCCGCCGATCGCGCCCGGGATCGCCACCCGGATGAGCACGGCCTTGTCGACGTTGCCGACGTGCCAGTGGGAGAGCCCCGAGATCAGCGTCGTGGGCAGCTTGGCGGCGTGCGTCGCCGCGCTGGCGGTAGCGGGAGCGACCCCGAGCGCCAGGAGCACGGTGGCCGAGGTGACCCCGAAGCCCATCCCCAGCGTCCCGTCGACGAGCTGGGCCAAACCGCCGGCGAGGGCGAAGGCTGCGACCAACCACATGAGCGTGCTCCTAAGTACTTCAAGATGAGTGAGTAACCAAAGTAACCTAACTTTATAGAGATTACTGCATTGCTTGAATCGGCCCGGCGCGTCGCGACCGCTCGCAGGTCACGTCGAGGCGCCCGCGGGGCTGTCCGCGGCGTCGGAGACGCTCATCGGATGGAGACCTGGGTGTGTGACTTCTGCGGGCAGCGTGGCCGGAACCGGCCGGGCGAGCTGGTCGAGCAGGTGCTCTGCCCGACCTGCGGGGAGCCGGTGACGCGTGGCGGCTGAGGTCAGCGCGCGGGCTGCCAGGTCGTCGAGAGGCGTGCGGCGGCGTACACCTGCTTCACCTGGTCGTCGCTGAGGACGACCTCCTGCTTGCGCAGCCAGCGGTGCAGCTGCATCCGCGGCACGACCACCACGTCCTGCGGGGCCGCCTTGACGGTGATCTCGGAGGCGTTCACCGGGACGACCACTCCCCTCACCTCGACGGGCCAACCGCAGGCGGCCGTCAGCAGGCGTGCGGCGCGGCTCGCCTCGTGCCGTGAGTTCCGCACGTACGGGACCCGCTGGCCGTTGACCATCATCGTGTCCCCGCCGATCCAGATCTTCGCCTTCGGGTGGTGCTTGGCGTTGAGCGTGAAGACCCCGCCTGGGCCGACGACGACGTGGTCGATGTCCGAGCCGCGCTCACCGACCGGGACGGCGTGCAGGAACTTCCACCGAGGGTCCTTGCCGGCGAGCTTGGCGAGTCGCGCCGCCACCATCTCCTCACCGTCCGCACCGATGCGCCACGCTCGCTCGTCGTTGTGCACGCGCAGCACCCTGGCAAGAATCGTGCGGACCGGCGCCGCCTCCTTGGCGGCCCGCGCCTCGGCCCGCGCAGCCGCGCCGGCGCGTACGTCGGCCAGGTCGGTCGGGGCGGCCTCGGCGAGCACGGGAGCCGCGACAGCTGCGTCCTCGACCGGCTCGACGATGGCCGTAACCGGCTCCGGCGGGGCCGCGCCCTGATCCGCTCGCCACCTCGTCAGAGCCGCACGCAGCTCCTTTTTCGACTCCTCCGTCTCGGGAGAGCCGACGTCTGCCGCAAGGTCCCAGTGACCGAGTGCGGTGCCGTCCGCGCGGGCGACGTACAGCCGGTCGTGCCCGAAGCGTCGCCACCGGCGGAACTCCCAGGCTGCCGGGCTGGTGGCGTCGGCTGGTGCGGTTACAGGTTCACTCACGCCTGGGATGTCGGTCATGGTGGCGCTCATCTTTACCCACTGGGACGGCAGAGTGTGGAGGGTTGGATGAACCTGTTGCGTTCGGGGCTCCACGCTTTCTCATCGCCACGCGGCGGGGCCGTCCCGTTCAGGAGGAGGCGCGGGCCATCTGCGCCACGGCTTCCCGCGCCAGACCGGAACCTTTCGTGCTCGGCGGCGGGCGTCGCACGGCGCCGCGCGCCTCCTCGAGGTCGTGACCCAGCAGCACCGAGCAAGCGACGGCCACGCTGGGCGTGCGCTACTGAGCCGCCATGCAGTGCAGGTGCACTGATTGCCCTCGGCGTACAGCCCTCGCACGGCGCCGGCCGTGTCGTCCAGGACGAAGTCCAGGTGCGTGCCGGCGACGGGGTCCTGGGGGTCCATCGGGCCGACCTAGCGGCCTACCTCGAAGTCTCTATACACGGGACCGGACGAACCCGGCAGATGCGCTTCGAAGGGATGCCCGGAGCCGAGACGGCCGCCCTCAGTCGCTCGGCAAGCGGCGCAGCGTCAGATTCCCGTGTTTAGCTAGGCTCGTGACTGAACCTGACGGTTTCCGCCGAGCAGCGATGCAATGGCTCGAAAAGCGCCCTGATTCTCGGGTCGACTACTCCTGGGTTTCGAGCTTCGAGTACGAGGGCTCTCGCATTCCGCTCATGGACCGGCAGCGAGGCATTCGCAAACCCGCCGGTTTCGAGGCGGCGCTCGCCATTCGCACTACGTTCACTGCTGCGGGCAAACTGCCCCCCTACGTAGACGCGATCGGAGACGATGGTCTGCAACGCTACAAATATCGTGGAGACGACCCCCAGCATCCCGAGAATATTGCTCTACGTAACGCCATGAAGATGGGGCTCCCGATCATTTGGTTTGTCGGAGTCGCTCCCGGCAGCTACGAGCCCATCTTCCCTGTCTGGGTTGTCGGGGACGACCCAGAGGCGCTGCAGTTCGCTCTGGCCGTCGATGAAGGCCAAAGATTCCTCCGGCCAGACTTTGGGCTGGACGAGGACACCCGCCGCTGGGCCGAGGGTCGAACCAAGCAGCGACTTCACCAGCGCGTATTTCGATCCCAGGTCCTGCTGGCATACAACGGTCGCTGCGCGATCTGTAAGATCCGGCATGCCGAACTATTGGACGCCGCCCATATTGTCGCCGACGGCCGACCCAACGGCCATCCCGTGGTGCCCAACGGGTTAAGTTTGTGCAAAATTCATCACGCCGCGTTCGACCATCAGTTACTCGGCATCCGTCCCGATCTGACGATTCACATCCGACAAGACGTGCTTGAAGAAGTCGATGGGTGGATGCTCAAGGGGGGCATCCAGGGCGTCCATGACACTCGACTTGCGATCCTGCCGCGCAACCGCCTGGAACACCCCGACGAGCACAGACTCGAGGAGCGCTACGTCGAATTCCTCGCCGCCCCGGTCGCCTGAACTGCAACCACTAGGTCCTCTGAGGCGCGTCGGCTCCGGCGTCGATGCCACAATCATTCCCTTCACTCTGCGCGCCGATTCAGCACTCCCTTTTCCGTCACCACGTGGGGCTCACTGCCGCAGCCGCGCGAGACTGACGTCAGACCGTCGGGACGCGGTGCGGAGCCGGTGGCAGTTTGCACAGACCACATCGCACTTGCCGAGCTCGGTGATCAGTTCCTCGGCCGGACACCCGAAGTTGATCAGGGTGGCGATGTTGTGAAGCTTCTGGCCGCGGGCATGGTCCCAGTCCAAGCCCCTTGCCCACCCTGCCCACCCGCAGTCGGCGCACCCCAGTCTTAACTTCAGCCGGTCGTTGAAGTCCTGGCGGTCGAGGCGGGACTGCCAGGAAGCAGGAAGCCTCTGCGCGGTCCGCCATTTGTTCGGCCTGCGGTTCATGGTCATGAGGCGGTGACACCGAGCGCAGCGCGGATCGCACTTCGCCAGCTCGGCGCGGAGCCGCTCCAGGGCGACGCACATCTGGACCATGCGGCTGAGGTTGCCAACCTTGCTCGTGCCCGGCCGATGGTCTGGCTCAATGGCCCGGATGTCGCTGTAGCCACAATCGACACAGCCCTGCGCCTTCCAGGTATCGACCACGGCTTGGAGCCGCGCCCGTGCCTTGCGGAGGTCCTCCTGCCCCTTGACCTTGCGGCGCGCACGGGCAGCGGCCAACCCCCTCTGCCGGTAGTCCGGGTTGGCCCACCGCCGGCGGTTGCTTTCCTTGGTCTTCGCCCGACCTTCCGGGGTCTGACGCGCGGCGGCCTGACATTTGCGGCACCGGGTGGACAACCCGCTGAAACGGCGCGTCTCCCTGTTGAAGTCCACCGCTGGTCGTTCCTGCTGACAGCCCGGGCACCAGATCATGCTCGTGGGCAGGATCGCGGCCGCTGGTGGTCGGCGCCGACGGGGCGCCTTCGTCGAAGTCGGGGCAGGCTCGTGCTGGGCCATGGCGTACTTCCCGTCCCGACCCTGGGGTGTGCGCTGACCTTCCCTTTCTACCGGGCACCGCCGACAACCCTGACGAACGCCGACTGCCCCGACACCGTGAGGTGCCGGGGCAGTCGTACGGCGTCGGATCAGCTGCAGCCGGAGGTGCTGCCGCAGCCCTCACAGACGTAGCAGGAGCCGGCGGGGCGCATCTTGGTGCCGCAGGTGAAGCAGAGCGGCGAGTCGACGGCGGTGCCGGTGATCTTCTCCATCAGCTCGGCCGAGGTGTGGGCACCGGAGGTGTCGCGCTGGGCCGGGACCTCGCGCTGGTTGCTGCCGTCGGTGTCGTGGCTGGTTTCGAGACGGGCCTGGCGGCCCTCCTCAACCACCGTCTCGCCGTCGGCCTCGGGCGCCGGCGGGGTGACCAGCTCGGCGGCGCCGCCGGTCTCCTCGACGGGCTCGTAGGAGCCGGTCTCGAGGTAGCGCTGGCGCTCGTCGGCCGAGTAGATCGACAGGGCCTCGCGCTCCTCGAAGGGCAGGTAGTCCAGGGCCAGGCGGCGGAAGATGTAGTCCATGATCGACTGCGCCATCCGCACGTCGGCGTCGTCGGTGAGACCGGCGGGCTCGAAGCGCAGGTTGGTGAACTTCGAGACGTAGGTCTCCAGCGGGACGCCGTACTGCAGGCCGATGCTGACCGCGATCGAGAAGGCGTCCATCACGCCGGCCAGGGTGGAGCCCTGCTTGCCGAGCTTGAGGAAGATCTCGCCGAGCTCGCCGTCCTCGTGGGCGCCCGAGGTCATGTAGCCCTCGGCGCCACCGACGGTGAACGAGGTGGTGCGCGAGACCCGCGACTTCGGCAGGCGCTTGCGGGTGGGGGCGTAGACGACCTTCTCCACAACCTTGGTCTCCACCGCGGAGTCCGCCGCCTTGTTGGAGTCGGTGCCCTTGTTCTCGCCCTTGCCCGACGACATCGGCTGGCCGACCTTGCACGAGTCGCGGTAGCAGGCGGTCGCCTTCAGACCGAGCTTCCAGGACTGGAAGTAGATGTCCTCGATCTCCTCGACCGTGGCGGTCTCGGGGAGGTTAACGGTCTTGGAGATCGCACCGCTCAGGAACGGCTGGCAGGCCGCCATCATCCGCACGTGGCCCATCGGGGCCAGCGCGCGTGCACCCATGGCGGTGTCGAAGACCTCGTAGTGCTCGGTCTTGAGGCCGGGAGCGTCGATGACGTGGCCGTGCTCGGCGATGTGGGCGACGATCGCCTCGATCGACTCGGGCTGGTAGCCCATCTTCTTCAGCGCCCGCGGGATCGTCTGGTTGACGATCTGCATCGAACCGCCACCGACGAGCTTCTTGAACTTCACCAGCGAGAAGTCCGGCTCGATGCCGGTGGTGTCGCAGTCCATCATGAAGCCGATGGTGCCGGTCGGCGCGAGCACCGAGGCCTGGGCGTTGCGGAAGCCGTTGGTCTCGCCGAGCTTCTGCACGTCGGCCCACGCGGCGGTGGCCAGCTTGTGCACCTGCGAGTCGGCGATGTGCAGGGTGCGCACGGTGTCGTTGGCGGCCTGGTGCTTGCGCATCACGCGCTTGTGGGCGTCGGCGTTGCGGGCGTAGCCGGTGTAGGGGCCCACCACGCCGGCCAGCTGGGCCGAGCGCTTGTAGGAGACGCCGGTCATCAGCGAGGTGATGGTCGCAGCCATCGATCGGCCGCCGTCGGAGTCGTAGCCCAGGCCCATCGCCATCAGCAGCGCGCCGAGGTTGGCGTAGCCGATGCCGAGCTGGCGGTAGTCGCGGGTGGTCTGGCCGATCGGCTCGGTCGGGAAGTCGGCGAAGCAGATGGAGATGTCCATCGCGGTGATGATCACCTCGACGGCCTTCGCGAACAGCTCGGCGTCGAAGGTGTCGTCGTCCTTGAGGAACTTCAGCAGGTTCAGCGACGCCAGGTTGCACGAGGAGTTGTCGAGGCTCATGTACTCCGAGCACGGGTTCGACGCGGTGATGCGCCCCGTCTCGGGGTTGGTGTGCCAGTCGTTGATCGTGTCGTCGTACTGCAGACCCGGGTCGGCGCACTCCCACGCGGCGGTGGAGATCTTGCGGAACAGGTCGCGGGCGTCGACGGTCTCGATGACCTCGCCGGTGCCGCGCGAGCGCAGACCGAACTCGGTGCCCTCCTCGACCGCACGCATGAACTCGTCGGAGACGCGCACCGAGTTGTTGGCGTTCTGGTACTGCACCGAGGTGATGTCCTCGCCGCCCAGGTCCATGTCGAAGCCGGCGTCGCGCAGCGCGCGGATCTTGTGCTCCTCGCGCGCCTTGGTGGCGACGAACTCCTCGATGTCGGGGTGGTCGACGTCGAGCACGACCATCTTGGCCGCACGACGCGTCGCGCCACCCGACTTGATGGTGCCGGCCGAGGCGTCGGCGCCGCGCATGAAGGAGACCGGGCCCGAGGCGGTGCCGCCCGAGGAGAGCAGCTCCTTCGACGAGCGGATGCGCGAGAGGTTCAGGCCGGCGCCGGAGCCGCCCTTGAAGATGAACCCCTCCTCCTTGTACCAGTTGAGGATCGAGTCCATGGAGTCGTCGACCGAGAGGATGAAGCAGGCCGAGACCTGCTGCGGCGAGGGCGTGCCGACGTTGAACCAGACCGGGGAGTTGAAGGAGAAGTACTGGTTGACCAGCAGCCAGGTCAGCTCGTGCTCGAAGACCTCGGCGTCGGCCTTGGTCGCGAAGTAGCCGTGGTCGACACCGCCCTTGACGTACTGGGAGACCACGCGGTCGATGAGCTGCTTGAGGCTGCGCTCGCGGGCGTCGGTGCCGACCGCGCCGCGGAAGTACTTGGTGGTGACGATGGTCGAGGCGTTGACCGACCAGGTGGCGGGGAACTCCACGCCGCGCTGCTCGAAGACGGTGGCGCCGGTCTTCCAGTTGGTCTGGACGACGTCGCGGCTCTCCCAGGTCAGCTCGTCGTAGGGGTGCACCCCCTCGGTGCTGAAGACGCGCTCCATCGTCAGGCCCTTGCCCTGGCCTTTGGTCGCTGCGTCGGCGCCTGCGCCGCTCACCGTCTCGGTCATGCCGTGCTCCTCTGTGTCCCGGTCTAAGGGGTGCTCGTCTGTGGCTGTGCTGCGGGTTGCTGCTGGTCTGCTGTGGGTCTGCTGCTGGGTCGTGCTGGCGGTGTCCATGGTCGCTGCGACCACCGACATCGACTGATGCGGTGCGGGAAGAGGTGGTGCGCCCGGCAGGCAGCTTCCCCACTACCTGCCGGGCGGTCTGTGTGTCAGCCCGTGGGCTGGGGCTCGGTGTCGAGCGTGAGCCGCTCGGCACGGAGCATGGCGATCTCGTCCTCGAAGTCCGCCGCGGAGGCGAACTGGCGGTAGACGCTGGCGAAGCGCAGGTAGGCGACCTCGTCGAGCTCGCGCAGCGGCCCGAGGATGGCCAGGCCGACCTCGTGGGCCGCCACCTCGGCGGCGCCGGCCCCGCGCAGGGTGTCCTCGACGACCTGGCCCAGGCAGGCCAGCTGGTCCTCGGTGACCGGTCGGCCCTTGCACGCCTTGCGCACGCCGGCCACGGCCTTCTCGCGCACGAAGGGCTCGCTGGCCCCCGAGCGCTTCACGACGATCAGCTGCATCTGCTCGACGGTGGTGAACCGCTTCGAGCACGACGAGCAGGTACGCCGGCGGCGGATCGAGCCGCCGTCCTCGGAGACCCGCGAGTCGAGGACCCGGGTGTCGGTGGCACGGCAGTAGGGGCAGTGCATCGGGTCCTCCTCTCGGGCGCGCTGGACAACCCCCGTCGGGGGCCGGTTGGGTGTGGATATCGAGGCCGTTCCTGTGGAGAACAACCGCTCATCTGTGCAGCATCCCGCATCCGACTGTGAACTAGATGTGGATAACTACATCGGTGTAACTACTAGATGTAGTGGAACCGTACGCCCGCGACCACGAGCCGCGCAAGCCGTCCGGCGATTTCGGTGTGACCCGGATCCGTGCATCCACAAAGCCGCAGGTCAGCGCGGTGCCGACGCTGCGACCCGGTGGTCCGGACCGGCCCGCGACGCGCCCGACGCCGCCACGACGAGACCCGCGAGCCGCTCGCGGCGGCTGGGTCGCGTCCGACACAATGAGGATGTGGACGTGGAGGTGGGAGAGCAACCGGAGCAGGCCCCCACCGGCACCCCCGGCAAGCGTGCCGGATCCCGGCGCGCGGAGCGGGCGCCCCGCACCTTCCAGCCGCGACTCCTCGGCCTGGCGCTCGCCGTCACCGCGGCCGTGATCGCCTGGGGCTACCTCGTCTACGCCGCCATCGACTTCGGCACCCAGGCCCGGGGTGGCGAGTCCGCGGCGTGGTTCTTCCTGGCCCTGGCCTCGGTGGGCGCCGTGGCCTGCCTCTTCGTCGGCCTGATGCTCATCGCCAGGCTGACCCGGGCACTGGGCCTGACCCGCGACCCGGCCACTCCCCCGCCGCGCCCCGGCGGGCGGCGCGCCGCCCGCTGACCCGCCTGCCGCCGACCGGCCCGCAAACCGGTGGCGTCGCACCACGGCGGCCTGCCAGGCTCGGACCTCCGGCCGGACGAGGAGAGGACCCACCCATGCAGGTCACGCAGATCGGCACCGTCCTCGCCAGCCCCGACCCCAGCGCGGCCGGCTCCTGGCTCAGCGAGCAACTCGGCTTCGACGTCGCCGTCGACCTCGGCTGGTACGTCAGCACGCGCCACCCCGACCAGGCACTGAGCGTGGACTTCGTGCAGCACGACCACGACACCTGGGTCGAGCCCGCCCCGGGCGTGCGCGGCACCATGCTCGCGCTCGTCGTGCCCGACGTCGGCGCCGAGCACGACAGGCTGGTCGCGGCCGGGGTCCCGCTGCTCAAGCAGCTCGTGACCGAGCCCTGGGGACAGCGCCGGATGCAGGTCGCCGGACCCGACGGCCTGGTCGTCGAGCTGATCCAGCCCGTCGAGCCGGACCCGGACTGGATGGCCGCTCAGGGTCTGTCCAGCTGACTCACCGCTCGTCGACGCCCGGTCGTGCCGGGCGCTGCGCGACGACCTGCCACAGCGCGCCGAGCCGGAGGAACGGCTCCTGGTCGCACAGCGCGAGCTCGAGGCGCTCCAGCGCCGCGAAGTAGTCAGGGTCGGCCTTGAGGGTGTCGTCGGCGAGGTAGTCGTTGGCGACGCGAGCGGCGTACCGGCCGACCACCTCGAGCCCGGCGTCCACCAGGAGGCCCTCGACCTCCTCGGGAGGCACCGCCCGGGCGGTGGTGGCGAAGGTGGCCGACTCCATGTCGTCGCGCTCGAGCTGCTCGAGCGCCGCCTCCGGGCCCTCGCGCACCAGGCGGCCGAGCACCCGGGCTGCGGGGTTGGGCGCCATCACCGAGACCCGTCCGCCGGGGCGCAGCGCCCCCGCCAGACGTCGTACGTCGGCAGCGCCGGTCTCGGCGGGGCGGTAGTGCACCACGAAGTGGCACAGCACCAGGTCGAAGCCGCCGCCGACCGCGCCCAGGTCGTCGATCGACCCCTCGACGGTCACCAGCCGCTCCCCCACCCCGGCCGACTCCGCGCGCGAGCGGGCCTCGGTGAGCCAGGAGGCGGCGGGGTCCAGGACCGTCACGTGGTGACCGGCCAAGGCCAGCGCGACCGCGTCGCGGCCGTCGCCTCCGCCCACGTCGAGCACCCGCAGCCCGCCGCCGGGCCCGCCCAGCGCCTCGGCCTGGCGGCGCAGCGTCTCGCGCACCACGCTGAACCGCAGCCGGCCCCACGGCGCCTCGCACCAGGCCTGCCACTGCGCCAGTCGTTCCTCGAACACGTCGTCGTCGCGAGCCGCACCCATGCCCCCACCCTGACCGAGGCGCACCCGGACATGGCGCGAGGGGCGGGCCCACTGCGGGCCCGCCCCTCGTCTTTCCCCTGGTTTCGCCGGCCGGGGTCGAGGCGACCGGCGAAAATCGTGGGCGGCCAGGTGGCCGCCGTGCCCGGACCTCACGCCCGGGCGTCCGGCTCAGCCGGCCGGGACGACCAGCCGCTGACCGGTGACCACCAGGCCACCGTCGAGGGAGTTGAGCCGCTGGATGCGCTCGATGACCTCACGCACGTCGCCGGCCTCGGCACGCTCGGCGGCGATCGCCCACAGCGTGTCGCCCGTGCCGACGGTGATCATCTCGGTCGCCGGGGTGGGACCGGACTCGCTGGTGGCCACCGAGCCGCCGGCCAGGACGACGCCCACCAGGGCGACGAGCAGCAGGCCGAGCGCCAGCACCACGAGCCGGCCGCGGCGGGTCAGCCGGACGGTGGTGGACAGGGCGGGAGTGAGGGTCATCGTGCTCATCTGGACCTCCTGGGGAAGGGGGTGGTCGGGTGGTCGATCGCTGCGAGGTGATGTCTACCGACGACCACCGACAGTCCCGCTCGAGCCGGCCATCAGGCGCCGGATCGACCAGGTGTTCGATCGAACACATGAGCGAGACTAGATCAGGTGTTCGATGCACGCAAGGGGTCCGGTGAACAATTGTTCGAGACGGTGGTGACGCCCGGCGCCTCGCGACACGCAGTCGAACAGATGTTTGAAGTCGGGCGCGCGCGGCGATACCGTGGCCCCACGACCATCCGAGCGGACTCCCCGGCTCGGGCCTCGCGCACGAAAGGCACACGATGGCGACCAAGGACGGCGGCCCCCGCAAGCGGGGCGTCGCAGAGCTGCCCGACGGGCCCCCTGACGCGACCGGTCTGACCCCGCGCCAGGTCAAGGTGCTGGCCTGCATCAAGGAGGCCATCGAGACCCGCGGCTACCCGCCGAGCATGCGCGAGATCGGCCAGGCCGTCGGCCTGACCAGCACCTCCAGCGTCTCCCACCAGCTCAAGGTGCTCGAGGAGAAAGGCTTCCTCAAGCGCGACCCCCACCGCCCCCGCGCCCTCGAGGTCTTCCTGCCCGAGCTGATGGCCCGGCGCAAGGCGATCTCCTCGGCCGACGAGAGCTCGGTCGACGAGACCGACATCGGCAACACGATGCCGCAGGCCTCCTACGTGCCGGTCGTGGGCCGGATCGCCGCCGGTGGCCCGATCCTGGCCGAGGAGCGCGTCGAGGCCGTCTTCCCGCTGCCGCAGCAGCTCGTCGGCGACGGCCAGCTGTTCCTGCTCGAGGTCTCCGGCGACTCGATGATCGACGCCGCGATCTGCGACGGCGACTACGTGGTGATCCGCCAGGAGCAGACCGCCAGCAACGGCCAGATGGTCGCCGCCCTGATCGGCGAGGAGGCCACCGTCAAGACCTTCCAGCGCAAGGACGGCAAGGTCTGGCTGCTGCCCCACAACGACGCCTACGAGCCCATCGACGGCACCCACGCCTCCATCCTGGGCGTCGTCACCGCCGTGCTGCGCAGCGTCTGAGCCCCACCACCGACCCTCACCGACCCGCCGTCGAACCGACGGTGAACAGTCGGTGTCGACACCCCCGTCCGCGTCACGCGGGCGGGGTTTCGTCGTTGGATGAGGCGTGACCCCACCCCAGAGCCCGACCTCGACCTCGCTCGCCCGGCGTACCGTGCTGGCCGCCGGAGGCGCCGGCAGCGCCGCGATCGCCGTCGGCAGCGGCGTCCTGCCGGCCGCCCAGGCGGCCCGGGCCCGCCACGACGTCTTCGCCCACGGGGTCGCCTCGGGCGACCCGCTGCCGCGCGCGGTGCTCATCTGGACCCGGGTCACCCCCACCCGCGCCGCCACCCCGGGCTCCGGCAAGGGCCCGCGGCTGGGGGTGCGCTGGGAGGTCGCCACCGACCGCCGCTTCCGCGACGTGGTGCGCCGCGGCCGCTTCGTCACCAGCGCGGCGCGCGACCACACCGTCAAGCTCGACGTGCGCGGCCTGCGGCCCGCGACGACCTACTACTACCGCTTCATCGCCCGCGGCCAGCGCAGCCCCGTCGGCACCACCCGCACCGCCCCGGCCAATCGCGCCACGCCCGACAACCTGCGCTTCGGCGTGGTCTCCTGCGCCAACCTGCAGGCCGGCTGGTTCAGCGCCTACCGGCTGCTCGCCGAGCGCGACGACCTGCACGCGGTGCTGCACCTGGGCGACTACCTCTACGAGTACGCCCCCGGCCAGTACGGCATGGGCCAGTCCAACGTCGACGTCCGCGCCCACGACCCGGCCCGCGAGATGGTCTCGCTGTCCGACTACCGCCGCCGGCACGCGCAGTACAAGACCGACCCCGACCTGCAGGCGCTGCACGCGAGGTACGCCTGGATCGTGACCTGGGACGACCACGAGGTCACCAACGACCAGTGGCGCAAGAACGCCGAGAACCACGACGACAGCGAGGGCGACTACCTCAAGCGGCGCGCCCGCGCCCACCGCGCGTACGACGAGTGGATGCCGGTGCGCATGGACGGCACCGCCTCGCTGGGCGACGGCGCCCGGCTCTACCGGCGGCTGCGCTTCGGCGACCTGGCCGAGATCAGCATGCTCGACCTGCGCACCTACCGCTCCCAGCAGGTCGCCACCCCGGTCGTCGACGCCGAGGTCAACGACCCGTTGCGCACCATCACCGGCAACCGGCAGATGGAGTGGCTCAAGGACTCCCTGACCCGGGGCAACCACGCCCCGCAGTGGAAGGTGATCGGCAACCCGGTGATGATCGCGCCCGTCACCTTCGCCGACCTGCCCAACGAGCTCATCGACCCCGTCAACAACGTCACCGGGCTGCTGCCGCAGGACGGCGCGCCGTACAACGTCGACCAGTGGGACGGCTACACCGCCGACCGGCGCGAGGTCTTCGCCCACATCCGCGACCACCAGGTCAAGGACGTGGTCTTCGTGACCGGCGACATCCACTCCGGCTGGGCCTGCGACCTGCCGCTGGACACCTCGGCCTACCCGGTGCTCGGCGACTCGGTCGGCGTCGAGCTCGTCTGCTCCTCGGTGACCTCCAACAACCTCAAGGACATCACCGGCCAGCCCGCGCTGACCCCGGTGGTGGAGGCCGCGATCCAGGCCAACAACCGCCACATCAAGTACCTGAACTTCGACGACCACGGCTTCTCGGTGCTCGACATCACCGCCGAGCGCACCCAGATGGACTGGTTCGTGATCGGCGCGCGCGACGACAAGCAGACCACCGCGACGCACGACGCGTCGTTCGAGACCCTCGCCGGCACCGGCACGGTGCGGCGTGTGGCGACCCCGGTCGGAGACCGCTGATGTGTGAGCCCAGCACGCCCCGCCGCACCGACGGCCAGGCGCCCTTCGACCGTGGGCTCGGCGAGATCCGCGCCGGGCGGCGTACGGTCCTGACGGCCGCGGCCTCGGGCCTGGCGTTCTCGACGCTCGCCGGCCTCGACCCGGCCGTGGCCGCCGGCCCCGCGAC
Organism: Nocardioides salarius; assembly: GCF_016907435.1. Lineage (NCBI taxonomy): Bacteria > Bacillati > Actinomycetota > Actinomycetes > Propionibacteriales > Nocardioidaceae > Nocardioides > Nocardioides salarius. The sequence goes on from NZ_JAFBBZ010000001.1 coordinate 1,358,016, forward strand.
CCGCAAGCGCGCCTACGTGCTCGTCGTCGACGGCTGCCGGCCCGAGGAGATCGACAGCGGCCTGACGCCCCACCTGCTGGCACTGCGCGAGGGCGGCGTGCACCACCCGCGGGCCACCTCGATGCCGGTGATGGAGACCATCCCCAACCACACGATGATGATGACAGGGGTGCGGCCCGACCGCAGCGGCGTGCCGGCCAACGCCGTCTACGACCGCGAGCTGGGCGACGTCCGCACCCTCGACCAGCCCTCCGACCTGCGCTTCCCCACCGTCATCGAACGCCTCAACCGGCGCGGGCTGCGCACCGGCACGGTGCTGAGCAAGGAGTACCTCTACGGCATCTTCGGCGAGCGGGCCACGCACCGCTGGGAGCCGTTCCCGATCGTGCCGATCTCGGGGCACGCCCCCGACGAGTTCACGATGCGCGCGACGCTCGACATGGTCGAGACGTTCGACCCGCACCTGGTCTTCGTCAACCTGGGCGACGTCGACCGGCTCGGGCACACCGACCTCACCGGGCCCACCACCCTCGAGGTCGCGCGCCGGCTCGCGCTGGTCAACACCGACCGGCTCGTGGGCGACTTCGTGGCCGAGCTGAAGAGCTCGGGGCGCTGGGAGCACTCGATCGTCATCGTGCTGGCCGACCACTCGATGGACTGGTCCTACCCCGACCGCATCGTCTCGCTGCAGGGGCCGCTCTCCGAGGACCCGTTCCTCGCCGGGCGCTTCGCGATCGCCGACAACGGCGGCGCCGACCTCGTCTACTGGACCGGCCCGCGCGCCCAGCGCGACAAGGCCGTACGCCGCATCCGCCGCATCGCCGCCGACGTGCCCGGCGTGCTGAAGGCCTGGGACCGCCGCGCCGACTGGCTGCGCCTGGGCCCCGAGTCGGGCGACGTGGTGGTCTTCTGCCAAGCCGGCTGGCGCTTCAGCGACCCCGACGTCTTCTCCAACCCCATCCCCGGCAACCACGGCCACCCCGCGACCCGCGCCATCCCGTTCTTCATCGGCGGCGGGCACCGCTCGGTCACCCCCGGCAAGGTCTCCCCGCGCCACGCCCGCACCACCGACGTCGCTCCCACCGTCGGGGCGTTCTTCGGGCTGAAGCCGCCGCGGGGCGGGTACGACGGGCGCTCTCGGCTGTAGGCCGGCGGAGCGGGGCGAGCCGCGGGACGTCATACATCCCGCGGCTCGCTGACGTCCCGCCCGTATGACGTTCCGGGGGGCCGGTCAGCCGAGGAGGTCGCGCATCGTCTCGATCTCGACGCCCTGGCTCTCCTCGATCTCGGCGGCGAGCTCGACGGCCGGCCGGTAGCGGCCGTCCTCCTGCTCGGTGCGGGCCATCTCGACCGCGCCCTCGTGGTGCTCGATCATCATCTCGAGCCACATCGTCTGGAAGTCACCGGCGCCGGCGGCCTGCAGGGCGTCCATGTCGGCGCCCGACATCATGCCGGGCATGGCGTCGTCCATGCCCTCCATGGTCTCGGACATGTCACCGGAACCGTGGCCGGCGTTGGCGTGGTCGAGCATGGTCGGCGGGACCTCCTCGTCCCAGTCGCCCAGCCAGTCGCTGAAGGTCTCGATCTCGGGCACCTGGGCGTCGCGGATGCCCTCGGCCAGCTGCGCGACCTCGGGGTCGAGGTCGCGCCCGCGGGTCAGGTCGACCATGGCCACCGCCTGGGCGTGGTGCTGGACCATGTCGCGCGCGAAGGCGACGTCGGCGTCGTTGTGCTCGGTGGCCGAGAGCTCGGTCGTGGTGGTGCCGGCCTCCTCGCCGCCGCAGCCGACCAGGGAGGTCGCGAGGGCGGTGACGAGCAGGCTCGCGCCCAGGGCGCGGGTGAAGCGGTGGGACATGGGTGTCTCCTGGTGTCAGGTGGTCCGGGAATCGTGCGGGGCGGCGGTGCCGCGCGGAGCCGACGTACGTCGGGCGCGGCGCAGCGCTGCTCAGCACCTGACGACGGAGAACTCCCACACCGCTGGTGGACCCGTGCCTCCCGGCCGGGCGCGGGAGGTGACCCTCAGGGCCAGTGCGGACCGCAGCTCGGCCCACACCGGCGGTGCTCGGTGCCGCAGGCCGGCCAGGGCCAGGAGCATGCCGGCGGCGGCGGCCAGCATGGCGGCGCACAGCACCACCATCTCCGCGGCGCCGTGCGGGAGGCCGTGCCCCTCGTCCGCCGCGGCCACGGTGCCGTGGTGGGCACCGTGCTCTACGGCCGTCCCGGTCGAGTCAGCTGCAGGGGCGACGGAGACCCCCGAGGCCGGGGCGCCGTGGCTGACGCCGACGCCGTGCAGCCCGAGCGCGTGCATGCCCAATATCCCGAGCACGAGGGCGGCGACGGCGACCAGCAGGCCGACACCCACGGGCGCGGTGCCACGGCTCCGGGCCACCTGGGCCGTCGGCGTCGAGCTCACCACCTGCACGCCCCCAGCCTAGGAGCGGGTCCCCCGGACGTCATACCTCGCTGGGCTCGCTGACGTCCCGCCTGTATGACGTCCCGCGCCGCCGGGACCCCGAGCCCGCGGCGGGGGCCTCAGCCCTTCGCGGAGGAGGCCAGCCGGGCCAGCGCCTTGCGGACCACGGCCGGGTCGGTGGTGGTCCACATCGGCGGCAGGCTGGCCTTGAGGAACGAGCCGTAGCGGGCGGTCGCCAGCCGCGGGTCGAGGACGGCCACGACGCCGCGGTCGGAGGTGGTGCGGATCAGCCGGCCCGCGCCCTGGGCCATCAGCAGCGCCGCGTGGGTGGCCGCGACCTGCATGAAGCCGTTGCCGCCGGCCTTGTCGGCCGCCTTCTGCCGCGCGCTCATCAGCGGGTCGTCGGGGCGCGGGAAGGGGATGCGGTCGATGAGCACCAGCTGGCAGGTGTCGCCGGGCACGTCGAGGCCCTGCCACAGCGACAGGGTGCCGAAGAGCACCGTGTGGGGGTCCTCGACGAACTGCTTGGCCAGCTCGGGCAGCTGCGCGTCGCCCTGGGCCAGGATCGTCAGGTGCGGCAGCCGCTCGCGCACCGCCTCGGCCGCGGCCTCCGCGGCCCGCCGCGAGGAGAACAGCCCCAGCGCGCGGCCGTCGGCGGCGTCGACCAGCTCGACGATCTCGTCGAGCTGGGCCTTGACCAGCCCGTCGCGACCCGGCTGCGGCAGGTGCCGGGCGACGTAGAGGATCGACTGCTGGCCGTAGTCGAAGGGGCTGCCCACGTCGAGGCCGCGCCAGGGCAGCACCCCGTCGCCCGGCGCGATCTCGCGCCCCATCCCGACCCGTTCGGTGGGCTTGAGCCCGACGCTGGTGGCCACCGAGGCGAAGTCGCCGCCGAGCATCAGCGTCGCCGAGGTCAGCACCACCGTCTTCTCGCTGAGCAGCTTGTCGCGCATCGGCCCCCACACCGCCAGCGGCGCGACGTGGAGGCGGGCCGGCATCCGCTCGCGGGCCTCGCCCAGCCACAGCACGTCGGACTCCAGGTCGGCGGCCATCCGCTCGGCGACCGCGAAGACGTCCTGCACCATGCCCTTGGACTGCTGCTTGCCCGGGTCGCCCTCGCCGTCCTTCGGGTTGTCCTTGGGGTACGCCGACACGCACGCGCGGGCCGCGTCGCGCACGAGCTGCAGCGCGTCGCCCAGGTGCACCGGCAGCCGCTCGAACCGGCCCGCGTCGGACTCGGCCATCGCGTCGCGCAGCGCGTCGGCCGCATCGGCCAGGTCGTCGGCCTCGGAGCCGTCGACGTGGCGCTGGGAGCGCTTGGCGGCGCGCTCGACGTCGAGCGCCGACAGCTCGTCGGTGGCGGCCTGGGTGACCCGCGCGGTCAGCTCGTGGGCCTCGTCGATCACCACGGCGTCGTACTCGGGGATCATCGGCACGCCCTCGATCGCGTCGATCGCGAGCAGCGAGTGGTTGGTGACGATCACGTGGGAGCGGTGCGCCTTCTCGCGCGCGACCTCGGCGAAGCACTCCTGGCCGAAGGGGCAGCGCGCGGCGCCGAGGCAGTCGCGGTGGCTGACGCTGACCTGGCGCCACTCGCGGTCGGTGTGGCGCGGGGCCGAGTCGCGCTCGCCGGACCCGCCGTCCTCGGCCTGCTTCTCCGCCCAGGAGCGCAGCTCGAGGACCTTCTGGCCCATCGACCCCTCGGGCATCTGCACCAGCGCGCCCTGGTCGTCGGGCACGCCCTCGCGCACCCGGTGCAGGCAGGCGTAGTTGGAGCGGCCCTTGAGCACCGCGAAGGAGGTGTCGACGTCCTTGCCGGCGCTGGAGGACTCCACCGCCTTCATCAGCCGTGGGATGTCGCGCTCGACCAGCTGGTGCTGCAGCGCCAGGGTCGCGGTCGCCACCACGACGCGCTCGCGGTGCAGCAGCGAGGGCACCAGGTAGGCCAGCGACTTGCCGGTGCCGGTGCCGGCCTGCACCAGGAGGTGCTCCTCCTCCACGAACGCCCGCGCGACCGCCTCGGCCATCTGCACCTGCCCCGGCCGCTCGGCACCGCCCAGCGCGCTCACGGCCTCGCCGAGCAGGCGCGTCACCGGCCCGACCGGCGCGTCGCTGAGCAGCGGCGGGGTCGCGGCGTCGGTCGCGGCGTCGGTCGCGGCGGGTGAGGACGTCTCAGGCACCCGAGCACCCTAGCCGCGCCCGCCGACACCGCCCCGGGCCCGGGCCGGGGGCTGTGGAGGGCGGGTGCCGCGGGTCACGGACGCGTCGCGCCACGCACCCCCGCCGCCACCCAGTCGCCGAACGCGGCGTGCCCGGCGGGCGTGAGGTGCAGCCGGTCGTCGAGGTAGTCGAGGTCGACGTCGAGCGCCGAGAGGTAGGCGACGTCGTGGCGCGCGGACAGCTCGGCGAGCAGCGCGTCGACCCGGTCGACGTACGCCGCCCGCGACGGCGCCCCGGCGGGCCCGACGACGACCACCCGGTGGCCCGCGACGGTGGAGAGCAGGTCCTCGAAGCCGGTGGTGATCTCGTCGGCGGAGCGGTCCCAGTCGTTGAGGCCGCCCTCGACGACCACCAGCGTCTCGGCGGGCAGCGCGCCCAGGGCGACGGGTGCGCGGGCCGCGAAGGAGACGTCGCCGCAGCCCGAGGCGCGCGCCGAGAAGCCCGAGCCGGAGAAGCCTGCGACGTGCACCCGACCATCGAGCCGCGCGGGCCACGAGGCCGTCGGGTCGGCCAGGCCGAGACCGGCGCTCCACGAGTCGCCCACGACGAGCACCGGTGCCCCGCTGCCGCTCACGGCCGCGGCACGGGCCTCGGCGTCGACGGCGAACCGCTCGCAGCGCTCGGCGTACGAGCCGGTGGCCCGCTCGGGGGCCAGCACCACGAGCACGGCCGCGAGCGCGACGAGCAGCGCGACGGGCGCGAGCAGGAGCAGACGCCGCCGCGGCACCGAGAGCGGACCGAGCACACCACCATGGTGCGCCCGCGCGCGCCCGGGCGCAGCGGTTCGGGGCTGGTCGTGACCCTCTCGTGCGGAGACCGTGACCTCCTCGACGAGGGATGACGTGCAGTGTGACCTGGCTTACGTTGGACGGCACACCCAGCACAGCCCCAGGAGGCCCGATGTCCCTCGACCGCCGCGCCCTGATCCGCACCGGCGCCGCCGGTGCCGCCGCCGGCCCGTTCGCCGGCCTGGTCACGATGCCCGCCGAGGCCGGGCGCGGCCGACCACCCCGCTCGGTCGAGCTGGTGCCGGTGCGCGACCTGCGCGACGGCACGGTGCGCCTGCACCTGCCGCGCGGCTTCCGCTACCGCTCGTTCCACGACACCGAGGGCCCGGTGGTGCTCACCGACGGCACCGCGCTGCCGGGTCGCCACGACGGCATGGGCGCCTTCCGCGGCCCCCGCGGCACCACGGTCCTGGTGCGCAACCACGAGGTCAACAACCCCCAGCCCGCCTTCGGGCCCGGCGACCCGTACGACGAGATGGCCGGCGGCGGGACCACCACGGTCCAGGTCGACCGCCGCGGCGGGGTGCTCGGCTCGTTCACCAGCCTCAACGGCACGATGATGAACTGCTCGGGCGGGCAGATGCCGTGGGGCTCGTGGATCACCTGCGAGGAGACCGTGAACGGCCCCGACGTCGAGGCCGACTTCACCGGCACCTCCAACGTGCCGCTGACCCAGCCGCACGGCTACGTCTTCGAGGTGCCGGTCAGCCACCAGCCCGGCTCGGGCCAGTCGAGCCGCCGGCCCATCCGCTCGGCGGGCCGCTTCGCCCACGAGGCCGTCTCCTTCGACCCCCGCCGCGGCCACCTCTACCTCACCGAGGACGACTTCGGCTTCGCCTCCGGCTTCTACCGCTACCGCCCGCCGGCGCACCCGATGGAGGTCGGCGAGCTGCGCGACGGCGGGCGCCTGCAGATGCTCAAGGTCAAGGGCGTCGACAACGCCCACCTCGAGGCGCACCAGGAGCAGGGTGCGACCTACGACGTGGAGTGGGTCGACATCGACGAGCCCGACGCCACCTACGACTACACCCCCGGCGAGCCGGCGCCGACCGGGCAGAGCACCGCGCTGACCCACGTGGCCAGCCAGGGCTGGGCCCGGGGCGCGGCGTACTTCTCCCGGCTCGAGGGCCAGGTCCACGACCGCGGCACCGTCTACTTCACCTCCACCCAGGGCGGCGGCGCGGCGATGCCCGGCACCGAGGGCCCCTCGGGCTACGGCAACGGCTCGGGCCAGGTGTGGGCCTACGACACCCGGCGCCAGCAGCTGCGCTGCGTCTTCCAGTCGCCCGGCCCGATGGTGCTCGACCTGCCCGACAACATCACCACCTCCAAGCAGGGCACCCTGGTGGTGTGCGAGGACTCCAGCGGTGACAACTACCTGCGCGGGCTGACCCAGCGCGGCCGGATCTGGGACATCGCCCTCAACCGGCTGCGCAGCAGCGGCGGCGACGAGCGCTTCGGTGACGAGTTCGCCGGCTCCACGTTCAGCCACGACGGGCGCACGCTCTACGTCAACATCCAGTCGAGCCGGGGCATGACGTTCGCGATTTGGGGGCCGTGGGGCCGGATCGGGGTGTAGGCCGGCGCCGAGGGCGCCCGGGGACTAGCCCCGGGCGCTGCCCTCGACGGCGCTGGGCTGCACGGCGTACGACGCGAGCTCGCCGGCCAGCGACTCGTTGGCGCGACCGCGCACCAGCGAGCCGTCGGCGGTGTGCTCGATGCTGTCGATCTCGCCCTCCTGGTGCAGCCGGTTGACCAGGTCGCCACGGCTGTAGGGCAGCAGCACCTCGATCTCGACCGCGGGGCGCGGCAGCTCGGACTCGATCACCGCGAGCGCCTCGGCGATGCCCTCGCCGGTCCTGGCCGAGACCACGACCGAGTGCGGCTCGCGGGCCTGCAGCCGCGAGATCACCATCGGGTCGGCGGCGTCGGCCTTGTTGATCACCACGAGCTCGGGGATCTTGGCCGCGTCGACCTCGGCGAGCACCTCGCGCACCGCGCTGAGCTGGCCCTCGGGGTCGGGGTGCGAGCCGTCGACGACGTGCAGGATCAGGTCGGCGGCGGCCACCTCCTCCAGCGTCGAGCGGAACGCCTCGACGAGCTGGTGGGGCAGGTGGCGCACGAAGCCGACGGTGTCGCTCATCGTGTAGACCCGCCCGTCGGCGGTCGTCGTACGCCGCGTGGTGGGGTCGAGGGTCGCGAAGAGGGAGTCCTCGACCAGCACCCCGGCGCTGGTGAGCCGATTGAGCAGGCTGGACTTGCCGGCGTTGGTGTAGCCCGCGATCGCCACCGAGGGCACCTCGTTGCGGGCGCGGCCCGAGCGCTTGGCCTCGCGGGTGACCTTCATCTGCTTCAGGTCGGCGCGCAGCTTGGCGATCTTGGTGTTGATGCGGCGGCGGTCGGTCTCGATCTTGGTCTCACCGGGGCCACGGCCACCGATGCCGGCGCCGCCGGCGACCCGGCCACCGGCCTGGCGCGACAGGTTGCCGCCCCAGCCGCGCAGGCGCTGCTTCATGTAGGACAGCTGGGCCAGCTCGACCTGGGCCTGGCCCTCGCGCGACTTGGCGTGCTGGGCGAAGATGTCGAGGATCAGCGCGGTCCGGTCGACGACCTTGACCTTGACCTTGTCCTCGAGGTTGCGCAGCTGGCTCGGGGCGAGCTCGCCGTCGCAGATCACGGTGTCGGCGCCGGTGGCGGCGACGATCTCGGCGAGCCCCTCGACCTTGCCGCGGCCGATGTAGGTCGCGGGGTCGGGCTTCTGGCGGCGCTGGTAGAGCGCCTCGAGCACCTCGGAGCCGGCGGTCTCGGCGAGCAGGGCGAGCTCGGCCATCGAGTTCTCGGCGTCCTGCACGCTGCCCTCGGTCCACACGCCCACCAGCACCACGCGCTCGAGGCGCAGCTGGCGGTACTCGACCTCGGTGATGTCCTCGAGCTCGGTGCGCAGGCTGGCGACGCGGCGCAGCTGGTGGCGCTCCGCGAGCTCCATCGCGCCGACCGTGGGGTCGTCCTCGGGGTCCGGTTCGTCGGCGTAGCCGGACTCGACGTCGTCGTCGTCCCACGCGTCGGTGGCCTCGAGCTCGTCGTCGAGTGAGAAGTCAGGTGCGTTCGTCATATGCCTCCAGGGTATGCCGGGTTCAACGCCGGCACGAACGACTTTCATCCCACCGGGTGGCGCAGGGGTGGCAGCATGGCGGCGTGGTCCGCCGACTCAGCGCCCCCGAGCCCGCCGCCCTGGCCGGGGAGGCGCGCGGACGGATGCTCGGCCTGACCGGCTCCCCCGGCGTCGGGAAGTCCACGTGGGCCGCGGCGCTGGTCGAGGCCTGGGGCGGGTCCCGGAGCGCGGTGCTGGTGCCGATGGACGGCTTCCACCTCGCCGACGTCGAGCTGCGCCGGCGCGGGCTGCTGGAGCGCAAGGGCGCGCCCGAGACCTTCGACGCCGAGGGGTACGCCGCCCTGCTGGGCCGGGTGCGCCTGCGCGAGCCGCTGGTGATGGCGCCCGCCTTCGAACGCGACCTCGAGCAGCCGCTGGCCGGGGCGCTGGCGGTGCCGGGCACGGCCGACCAGGTCGTGACCGAGGGCAACTACCTGCTGCTCGACGAGCCCCGCTGGCGCGCGGTGCGCGAGCAGCTCGACACCGTCTGGCACCTGCACGTCGCCGACGACCTGCGCCGCGAGCGGCTCGTGGCCCGCCACGTCGAGTTCGGCAAGACCCCCGACGAGGCCCGCGCCTGGGTCGCGCGCGTCGACGACGCCAACGCCGCGCTCGTCGAGGCCGCCGCGGAGCGGGCCGACCTGGTCGTCGACCTCACCCCCTGACGCGAGCCGGCGCCAGTTCACCGCGAGTCGGCGCCAGTTCCTGGAATTCACGCCGGCTCGTGCGGAACTCGTGCCGGCTCGCGCGGAACTCGTGCCGGCTCGTGCGGAACTCGTGCCGGCTCGCGGTCAGGCGGTGACCCAGGACTCACCGGCCAGCACCGAGGCGACCGGCCCGGAGACCTCGACCCCGTCGGTGCCGAGCAGGCTGGCGGCGCTGAACTGGGCGGCGTACGCGTCGAAGGAGCGGCCGTGGCGCAGCATCGCGTGCTTGCCGTCGGGGATGCGGATGAAGCCGACGCCGGTGTGGGCCGCGATGCGCCGCGCGACGGTCTCGGCGCGGCCGGCCGGGGCGATGCGGTCGCGCATGCCGTGCACGACCAGCACGCTGCGACCCGGCATCGGCACCCCGTCGGTCGGGTAGACCCACGGGTTGAGCGCCACGACCGAGCGCACCGGGTCGAGCCCGCCCGCGAGCAGGGCGGCCCGCCCGCCGAGCGAGTGCCCGACGAGGCCGACCGGGCGGTCGCCGTACCGCTCGCGCACCTGCTCGAGCGCCCAGGCGACGTCGTCGACCGGCGTGTGGTGGGTGTCCCAGCCGCGCCGGGTGTTGAGCAGGCGGTGCACCGCGAGGCGGCCACGACCGGCGCGGGCGACGGCCTTGGCGACCGGGATCATCCGCAGCACCGAGAGCTGCGTGGGGCTGACCCCGGGGCTGTCCTGGCGGTCGGCGCCGCCGTGCAGCACGAGCACGACCGCGCTCGGGTCGGCGGGGGTGACGGTGTCGATCAGACGGGGGGCGAGGTCCACGCGTCGAGTGTTGCAAATGGGTCGTGCCCCTGGGGGTGACCCGCAGGCCACGCCCAGGGGCACGAGACGACTTCTACTTGGGGGGCATCCGGATGCCGCCGTCGACGCGGATGACCTCGGCGTTCATGTAGGAGTTGGTGATCGTCTCGACCACCATCGAGGCCAGCTCGTCGGGGTTGCCGAGCCGCTTGGGGAACAGCACGCTCTCGCCCAGCTTGGCCTTGAACGCCTCCGCCTGCTCGCCCTCCCCGTAGATCGGGGTGTCGATCAGGCCCGGCGCGATGGTGTTGAGCCGGATGCCGGCGGCCGACAGGTCGCGCGCGACCGGCAGCGTCATGCCCACGACGCCGCCCTTGGAGGAGGAGTACGCCGCCTGGCCGATCTGGCCGTCGAAGGCCGCGACCGAGGTCAGGTTGGCGATCGCGCCGCGGCAGCCGTCGGCGTCGGGCTCGTTGCGGCTCATCGCGGTGGCCGCGAGGCGGGTCACGTCGAAGGTGCCGATCAGGTTGATCGCGATCACCTTCGTGTACGCCGCCAGGTCGTGCGCCGAGTCGAAGTCGCCGTCGCGCCCGATGGTGCGCTGGGCCCAGCCGATGCCGGCCGAGTTCACGACCGCGCGCAGCGGCGCGATCTCGGCGGCAGCCTCGACTGCGGCCTTGATCTGGTCGGTGTTCGTCACGTCGACCTGGGCGAAGACGCCGCCGATCTCGGCGGCCAGGGCCTCACCCTTCTCGGCCTGCAGGTCGGCGATGACCACGGTCGCGCCCTTGGCGGCGAGCTGGCGGGCAGCGGCGGCGCCGATGCCCGACGCGCCGCCGGTGACGATGGCAGATGCTCCGGAGATGTCCATGGCGCGCAACCTATCGTCCGGCCCGACCGCCTCGCGCGGGAGTGACTGGTCGGTGGTGCACCACTGACCGGTCGATGGTGCAGAAGTGACTGCTCGGCCCGCGGGCTACAGGTCGGTGGTGCCGCGGGCCACGACCACCGCGGGGCCGGTCATCAGCACGTGGCCGGCCTCGTCGAGGGCGATGGTGAGGGTGCCGCCCGGCAGGTCCACCCGGTACGCGCCCGCTGCGGCGTCCAGCGCGCCGTCGGCCTCGGCCGCGGCCACCATCACCGCGCAGGCGCCGGTGCCGCAGGAGGACGTCTCGCCCGAGCCGCGCTCGTGCACCCGCATCGCGACGTGCCGCGGGCCGCGGCGCACCACGAACTCGACGTTGACCCCGTCGGGGTAGACCCCGGCGTCGTGGCCGGGCGCCTCGAGCAGCGACCCGGCGTCGTCGAGGGAGTCGACGAAGGCGACGGCGTGCGGGTTGCCCATGTCGACGTGGCGCGCGGGCCAGGCCCGCTCCCCCACCGCCACCTCGGTGCGACCGACCAGGCGGGGCGCGCCCATGTCGACGGTGAGGCCGTCCTCCGGGGCGCCGCCGGCGGGGGTGACGACCTTGACGCCGTCACGGGTGCCGACCGGGATCGGCGTACCGGCCTCGACCAGGCCCTCCTGCAGCAGGTGCAGGGCGAAGACGCGCACGCCGTTGCCGCACATCTCCGAGACCGACCCGTCGGCGTTGCGGTAGTCCATGAACCACTCGGCACCCTCGGCGAGCGCGGCCGCGTCGGGGTCGGTGGCGGCCAGCGCGGTGGTGCGCACCACGCGCAGCACCCCGTCGCCGCCGATGCCGGCGCGGCGGTCGCACAGGGCGCGCACCCGCTCCACGTCGAGGGCGCCGTGCACGGAGCCGTCGTGGTCGGGCAGCAGCACGAAGTCGTTGCGGGTGCCGTGGCCCTTGAGGAAGGGGTAGGTCATCGGTAGAGCCCTTCGGCGTAGCCGGGTCCGTAGTACTCGTCGAGCTCGGCCACGCTGCGCCCGCTCGGCTCCACCTCGGCGGCCACCACGGCACGCCGGGGCACCCGCGCCTCGGGGTCCCAGCTCTCCGCCTCCCAGAGCCGCGAGCGCAGGAACGCCTTGGAGCAGTGGAAGAAGACCTCCTCGACGTCGACGACGAGCGCCAGGAGCGGCCGGTGCCCGCGCACCACCAGCTCGTCGAGGAAGGCGGCCTCGCGCACCAGCCGCGCCCGTCCGTTGACCCGCAGCGTGTCGCCGCGCCCGGGGATCACGAACTCGATCCCGACGTGGGGGTTGGCCAGCACGTTGCGGTAGCCGTCGGCCCGCCGGTTGCCGGGGCGCTCGGCGATCGCGATCGTCGTCTCGTCGAGCACGTGCACCAGGCTCCCGGCCGGGTCGCCCTTGGGCGAGACGTCGCAGCGGCCCTCCGCGTCGGCGGTGGCCAGCACGCAGAACGGCGAGGCGGCCAGCCAGTCGCGGTCGACGTCGAGCAGCGCGTGCCGCACCTTGTCGCGGGCCCGCTGCGCCGGCTCGCCCAGCAGCTCGACGAGCTCGTCGACGTCGGCGACCTCGCGCCAGGCGCTGCGGTCGAGGGGTGCGCTGCTCACGGCGCCACGGTACGCCGCCGCGCTCAGGGCCGGGGCTCGAGCACCCGCGCGTCACCCCCGCCCCGCCGCCGCGGCTCGGCCACGGCCGTCAGCAGCCGCCCGGGCCCGAAGCCGATCGCGGTCGCGGCCCCGATCTCGGCGGCACTGGTGAACGCGTCGCCGGCCGGGCGCAGCTCGTGGCCCAGGGCGCGCAGCCCCTCGCCGTACGCGTCGATGAACGCGGGCTCGGCGGTGACCGCGGCGGTGTTGCGCTGCGAGCCGCGCGGGTCGGCGACCGCGGCCGGCAGGTCGAGCCCGCGGTCGAGGTGGTCGACGAGCAGCTGCAGCACCGTGGTGATGATCGTCGAGCCGCCGGGCGAGCCCAGCGCGAGCACGGGCGTGCCGTCGGGCTCGGTGACGATGGTCGGCGACATCGAGCTGCGCGGGCGCTTGCCCGGCTCGATGCGGTTGGGGTCGCCGACGTCGTAGGTGAGGCTGAAGTCGGTCAGCTCGTTGTTGAGCAGGAACCCGCGCCCGGGCACCACGATGCCCGACCCGCCGGTCTGCTCGATGGTCAGCGTGTAGGACACGACGTCGCCCCAGCGGTCGGCCACGGTCAGGTGGGTGGTCTCGACGTTCTCGGTGTCCTGGGCCGTGGCGCCCCGCGGGCGGGGGCCCTCGTCGCAGGCCCCGTCGGCCTCGTCGACGTCGCCGGCGGCGACCGGCTTGGTGGCGGCCTCCGCGGGGTCGACCAGGCAGGCGCGCTCGGCGGCGTACGTCGCGGAGAGCAGCTGCTCGTCGGGCACGTCGACGAACGCGCGGTCGCCCAGGTACGCCGCCCGGTCGGCGAAGGCGAGCGCGCTCGCCTCGAGCAGGTGGTGCAGCACCTGGGTCTCGCTCATCGCGTCGAGGTCGAAGGTGTCGAGGATCTGCAGGGTCTCGCCCACGGTGCTGCCGCCGCTGGAGGAGCCGCCCATCCCGTGCACCCGCAGGCCGCGGTAGTCGGCGGTGACCGGGTCGGGCTGCAGGGTGCGGTAGCGGCGCAGGTCGCGCGGGCGCATGTGGCCGGCCGGCACCGGCAGGTCGGTGTCGCGCACCACCGGTGGCTTGCGGGTGGTCCTGGCGATCCGGGCCGCGAGCCGGCCGCGGTAGAACGGGCCGGTGCCCTTGCGCCCGACCAGCTCGTAGAGGCGTGCCAGGTCGGGGTTCTCGAAGACGCTGCCGACCGCGGGCGGCTCCCCGCCGGGCAGGAAGAGCCGTCGCGAGCTGCGGAAGGCCGCGAACCGCTCGGCGTTGTCGGTCGTCTGGTCGTGGAAGGTCTGGTCGACCACGAACCCGCGGCGCGCGAGCGTGGCGGCCGGCGCCAGCGAGCGGCGCAGCGAGCGGGTGCCCCACTCGCGCAGCGCCGTCTCCCAGGTGGCCAGGGTGCCGGGCACGCCGACCGACACGCCGCTGGTGACCAGCTCGGGGGTGAACGGGTAGGGCTCGCCGGTCTCGGGGTCGATGAACGCGTCGCGCGGCATCGCCGCGGGCGCGGTCTCGCGGCCGTCGATGGTCGAGACCTCGCCGGTGCGGCCGTCGAGGTGCACCAGGTAGCCGCCACCGCCGACCCCCGCGGAGTAGGGCTCGGTCACCCCGAGCGCGGCGGCGGTGGCGACGGCGACGTCGACCGCGTTGCCGCCCCGGCGCAGCACGCGCAGGCCGATGCGGGTGGCCTCGGGGTCGACCGAGGTCACGGCGCCGCCGGTGCCGACGGCGGTGGGGTTCTTGTCGGGCGGGCGGGGCTCGCCGGCGCCCGCGGGGGCGGCAGCGGCGAGCAGCGAGAGAGGGAGCAGGGTGGCGGTCGTGGCCGCGAGCAGGCGGGTGGGGCGCATCGTTCCTCCGAGCAGGACGAGGGGGGCTTCCACGGTGCGCCCCTCCCCGGCCGGCGTCAATGCCCGCCAGGGGTGCGGTGCGGGCGCCCTCAGCCCGTGGGGCGCACGACGTCGTAGCGGGCACACGCGAAGTCGCCGTTGCGCGCCAGGTCGACCAGGCGCAGGTCGAGTGCCTCGGTGAGCAGCGGTCGCCCGGCGCCCAGCGCGACGGGCGCGATCGACACGATGACCTCGTCGAGCAGCCCCGCGGCCGCGACCTGCGAGGCCAGCCCGCCGCCGCCGACCACCCACACGCCGCTCCCGCCCGCGGCCGCGAGCACCTCGGGCCACACCTCGGCCACGTCGCCGCTGGCGAAGCGCAGGTCGGCGCCCTCGATGCGCGGCAGGTCACGGTGGGTGAAGACCCAGCAGGGCTGCTCGTAGGGCCACCCGCCGGCGACGTCGTCGTGGGTGCGCACCCACTCGTAGGTCGTCGCGCCCATCAGCAGCGCGCCGATGCCGGAGATGAACGCGGGGTAGCCCATCGGGCCGTCGTCGTCGATCTGCTGGCGGAAGAGCCAGTCGAGGGCGTCGTGCTCGTCGGCGATGAACCCGTCGAGCGTCGAGGCCACGTAGTAGGTCGTGCGGGTCATGGACCGATGCTGCCACCGACCGCCGACACGCGCTCGACGGCGGCCAGCGCGAGGTCGACGCGCGCCGGGTCGTCGTGGTCGACCCACACGATGCGCGGGTCCTTGCGGAACCAGGAGTCCTGGCGCCGCGCGAAGCGCCGGGTCGCCACCACGGTGCGCTCACGGGCCTCGTCGAGGCCCAGCTCGCCGCCGACGTACGCCGCCACCTCGCGGTAGCCGATGGCGCGCGAGGCGGTGCGCCCCCGGGCCAGGCCCGCGGCCAGCAGCCGCTCGACCTCGGCGACGAAGCCGTCGGCGAACATCTGCTCCACGCGCTGCTCGATGCGCGCGTCGAGGGTCGGCCGGTCGATGTCGACGCCGACCTGCACGGTGCGCGGGTCGGTGTAGACCAGGCGCGGCAGGGAGGCGCTGAAGGGCCGCCCGGTCAGCTCGACCACCTCGAGGGCGCGCACCACGCGGCGGGTGTTCTCGGGCTCGATGCGTGCGGCCGCCTCGGGGTCGAGCCGCGCGAGGCGGGCGTGCAGCGCCCCGCTGCCGTGCTCGTCGGCCTCGGCCTCGAGCCGGGCGCGCAGCGCCTCGTCGGTGCCGGGGAACTCGAACTGGTCGAGCACCGCGCGGGTGTACAGCGCCGACCCGCCCACCAGCACCGGCGCCCGGCCGCGCCCGCGCAGCTCGGCGATGCAGCCGCGCGCCTGCTCCTGGAAATGCGCCACGTTGGCCGGCTCGCCCACCTCGAGCAGGTCGAGCAGGTGGTGCGGCACGCCGCGCCGCTCGTCGAGGGGCAGCTTGGCGGTGCCGACGTCCATGCCGCGGTAGAGCTGCATCGCGTCGGTGTTGACCACCTCCCCGCCGAGCCGCTCGGCGAGGTCGAGGGAGAGCCCGCTCTTGCCCGACGCGGTCGCGCCGACGACCGCGACCACCACCGGCACGGGAGCGGGCACGGAGGCGGGCTCGCTCCCCATCCCCTCGGGCGTCCCGGCCGACTGCGACATGTGACTAGTGTGGCAACGACCCCAGCCGCACCGACCAGGAGGCCGAGATGGGTTTCTTCGACAAGCGCAACATCGACAAGCTGCGCGGCAAGGTGACCGACGCCGTCGACAAGCACGGCGACAAGATCTCGGACGGGATCGACAAGGCCGCCGCGGCCGCCGACAAGCGCACCGGCGGCAAGCACAGCGACAAGATCGCCAAGGGCGTCTCGAAGGCCAAGGACGGCCTCGACCGGCTCGACGGCAAGAACGACGACATCCCGCCCGACAACCCGCCCACCACCTACCCCCGGACGGAGGACACGCCGTGACCGCACCCGTGCCCGAGGAACGCCACGAGAGCCCGCTGCCCACCGAGGAGGACCCGCCCGGCGAGCACGAGGGCGAGCTGCCCGGCGACGACGCCGAGCGTCCGGTCGACCCGGCCCCGGCCGAGCACGAGCGCAACGCCGAGACCTCCGAGGACCAGCCCAGCCAGTGACCACCCCCGCGACCAGCCCCGTCGACACCGTCAGCACCGACCCGCACCACGGGCGGTTCGTGGTGGTGCCCGCCGCCTACGTCTTCCTGCTCCGCCAGGGCGAGACGGGGGTCGAGGTGCTGCTCCAGCTGCGCCGCGGCACCGGCTACATGGACGGGCACTGGGCCGCGGCCGCCGCCGGCCACGTCGAGCGCGGCGAGACGGCGTACGACGCGGCGCACCGCGAGGCGCGCGAGGAGATCGGGGTCGGCGACCTCGACCTCGAGTTCGTCACCGCCATGCACCGCACGCGCGGTGGTGAGCCGATCGACGAGCGCATCGACTTCTTCTTCACCGCCTCGACCTGGAGCGGCGAGCCGCGCGTGGTCGAGCCGGAGAAGTCCGCCGGGCTGCGCTGGTGCGCCCTCGACGGGCTCGACGCGCTGCCCGACCCGGTGGTCCCCCACGAGCTGGCGGTGTTGGAGAGCCTCCGGCGGGGTACGACCAGTCCCTACAGCACCTTCGGCTTCGACGCTGCCACGCGCACCGCCCAGGCCCCCGAGGAAGGACGCAGCAGATGAACGACGAGAACAGCAACGACGAGGCAGCAGACCTCGGTCCGATGCCGACACCGCAGGCCGAGGAGCCCCAGCTGGTGCCCGGCGGGGTCGACGCGTTCGGGGAGCTCTCCCCCGAGCCGGTCGTCCCCGACCTCTCCGCGAGCGCCAACCCCGCCACGGAGGACGCCCCCGCCGAGACGAGCGAGGGCGAGGACACCAGCACCAAGGCCACCGACGCCGAGGCCGACGCCGAGGCCGTGGAGCCGAGCGACGAGGCCCCGGTATGAGCCGGCCCACCGACCCTCGCACCGGTCGCGAGCCCGACGACCCGCGCCACTCCAACGACGAGCTCGCCGGCGACATGGGCGTCAGCAGCGAGCGTGAGGGCCCCACCGGCTCGAGCCGGCAGGCGACCGACGGCGTCAAGGACACCTCGCTCTCCGACGAGCACGGCGTCCCCGACCCCGAGAAGCCCGAGAAGACCCGGGGCGGCGAGGAGCCGCAGCCCGAGGGGATCACCCCGAAGGCCGGCTACTCCTCCATCGACCCCCGCAGCAAGGACTGAGCCCCGGGCCCGTCGTAGTCGAACGGGCACAACGCGGGCCCCGGCCCGAGCAGGCCGCGGCACTACGCGGTGCGGCAGCTCGGGCACCTCTGTTGTGCCCGTTCGACTACGACCGCCCTCAGCACAGCGGCTACCCGGTCCGCGTGCAGCATCACCTCTTCCCACGAGAAGCGCAGCACCAGCCACCCCGCCGCCACGAAGGCGTTGTAGCGACGCGCGTCGCGGTGCAGCGCGGCCCGGTCGCCGTGCCACTCGAACGAGTCGGCCTCCAGCGCGACCTTGAGCCGCTCGTCCACCAGGTCGGGGCGCCCCAGCCAGTGCGGGTCGCGCACCGGGACCTGGGCACGGACGACCAGGCCCTCGACCGAGAGGCAGATGGCTCGCAGGGCCGACTCGAACGGGTTCGCAGCAGCAGCGTCGGCACGCTCCGCCACGCGTCGGACCTGCCGCCCGCCGGGGCCCCGGACGTCGCGCGCGAGCGTGCGTAGCCGCCCCCGGCCGAAACCGTCGCGCAGCGCCGAGTCGGCGACGGCGAGCGCCTCGGGGAACGGCAGCGTGCGCAGGCAGTCGACCAGCGTGCGCTCCGGCGAGGTGCATCCGTCGACCACCTCGGAGCGGTGCAGGTCGGCCAGTCGCAGCGCGATCCCGTCACGGTGGGCGCCGGTGACGTTGCGGCTGCGCGGCACCGTGACCTCGGGCCGCTCAGGCGGAGTCGCCACCGCCCACCCGTGCAGCAACGCGGCGCTGCGGTGCGAGACCACCCCGCTGACCCGGTGCGCCGCCGCCCGGGCCTCGTCGGCGGCGGGCAGGGCGTAGCGGCCCCGGGCCAGCGCCACCACCTCGCCCGTGGCGATCGCGGCGTCGACGGCTCGCCGGGAGCAGGCACGCACCAGCGCCGCTCGCGTGGCCACCCCACCCAGCGTCGTCAGGACCTCCGCCACGGGGAGGCGCTCGTCGTCCACCCGACGAGCATGCGGCGGCGCGGCGCTCGGTGCACCTGCTCCTCCACAGGGGAGGTGTCAGCGGCAGGCGGGAGCGTCGGGCAGCGGGGCGGGCACGCCGACGGTGGGCATGCCCAGGCCGACGCCGGCGGGGGTCGGCGCGGAGGTGCGGGCCTGCCACGCGTCGCCCGAGCGGGTACGCCGCACGGAGACCACGCGGTCGGCGACCAGGTGGTGCGGGGCGGCGTAGGTGACCTCGACGGTGACCATGTCACCGGGGCGCACCTCCTCGTCCGGCGCGACGAAGTGCACCAGGCGGTTGTCGGGTGCGCGGCCGGAGAGACGCAGCGTCTCGGCGTCCTTGCGCCCCTCGCCCTCGGCGACCATCAGCTCGAGGGTGCGCCCGACGTTCTTCTTGTTCTCGGCCCAGGCGATCTCGTTGACCAGGTCGACGAGGCGGCCGTAGCGGTCCTTGACGACCTCGGGCGGGACCTGGTCGGGCAGCGTCGCGGCGGGGGTGCCCGGGCGCTTGGAGTACTGGAAGGTGAAGGCGGAGGAGAACCGCGACTCGGCGACCACGCGCAGCGTCTCGGCGAAGTCCTCCTCGGTCTCGCCGGGGAAGCCGACGATGATGTCGGTGGTGATGGCGGCCTCGGGGATCGCCGCGCGCACCCGCTCGATGATGCCGAGGTACTTGGTGGAGCGGTAGGAGCGACGCATGTCCTTGAGCACCTTGTCGGAGCCCGACTGCAGCGGCATGTGCAGGCTCGGCATCACGTTGGGCGTCTCGGCCATCGCCTCGATGACGTCGTCGGTGAACTCCGCCGGGTGCGGGCTGGTGAACCGCACCCGCTCGAGGCCCTCGATGTCGCCGCAGGCGCGCAGCAGCTTGGAGAAGGCCTGCCGGTCGCCGAACTCCACGCCGTAGGCGTTGACGTTCTGCCCCAGCAGGGTCACCTCGGAGACGCCCTCGGCGACCAGCGCCCGGATCTCGGCCAGGATGTCGCCGGGTCGGCGGTCCTTCTCCTTGCCGCGCAGCGCCGGCACGATGCAGAAGGTGCAGGTGTTGTTGCACCCGACCGAGATCGAGACCCACGCGGCGTACGCCGACTCGCGCTTGGTGGGCAGCGTCGAGGGGAAGACGTCGAGGGACTCCAGGATCTCGACCTGGGCCTCCTCCTGCACCCGCGCCCGCTCGAGCAGCACCGGCAGCGAACCGATGTTGTGGGTGCCGAAGACCACGTCGACGTACGGCGCCCGGTCGGTGATCGTGGCGCGGTCCTTCTGGGCCAGGCAGCCGCCGACGGCGATCTGCATGCCGGGTCGCGCGGCCTTGATCGGCGCGAGGTGCGAGAGGTTGCCGTAGAGCTTGTTGTCGGCGTTCTCGCGCACGGCGCAGGTGTTGAAGACGACGACGTCGGCCTGGTCGCCCGCCTCGGCGCCCTGCTTGTCGAACGGCGCGTAGCCCGCGTCCTCCAGCAGCCCGGTCAGGCGCTCGGAGTCGTGGACGTTCATCTGGCACCCGTAGGTCTTAACCTCGTAGGTGCGGGGCGCGGCCTCGGGCGGGGCGGTGGTGGCAGTCATGACCGTCCCAGGGTACGGCGGCGCGGCGGGACCGCCCGAATCCGTCGTCCCGCACCCTGCCGCACGCCTACGAGGCGCGGCTGGACAGCGAAAACGCAATGAAGATGTGACCACCTGAGAGCAGCCTGAGCGTGGCACCGACCGGCCAGGTGTGGCTAGGGTCGTCTGTCATGACCGCTGAGCAGACGTCGTCGGAACCCAGCGCCGCCACCGGAGAACCGCTGGTCGTGCTCGACCACGTCGACAAGTGGTTCGGCGACCTGCACGTGCTGCAGGACATCGACCTCACCGTCCACCGCGGTGAGGTCGTCGTGGTGATCGGCCCGTCGGGCTCCGGCAAGTCCACGTTGTGCCGGGCGATCAACCGGCTCGAGACGATCGACAAGGGCGAGATCTCCCTCGACGGCCAGCCGCTGCCCGCGGAGGGCAAGGCGCTCGCGGCGCTGCGCGCCGAGGTCGGGATGGTCTTCCAGAGCTTCAACCTCTTCGCCCACAAGACGATCCTCGAGAACGTCACGCTCGGGCCGATCAAGGTGCGCGGCATCAAGAAGGCCGAGGCCGACAAGCGCGCGATGGAGCTGCTCGACCGCGTCGGCATCGCCCACCAGGCCAAGAAGTACCCCGCCCAGCTCTCCGGCGGCCAGCAGCAGCGCGTGGCCATCGCCCGCGCCCTGGCGATGGACCCCAAGGTGATGCTCTTCGACGAGCCGACCTCGGCGCTGGACCCCGAGATGATCAAGGAGGTCCTCGACGTCATGGTCGACCTCGCCGAGCGGGGCATGACCATGGTCGTGGTCACCCACGAGATGGGCTTCGCGCGCACCGCCGCCGACCGGGTCGTCTTCATGGCCGACGGCGCGATCGTGGAGGAGAACACCCCCGAGGAGTTCTTCACCAACCCGCGCAGCGAGCGCGCCCAGGACTTCCTCAGCAAGATCCTCAAGCACTGAACCAGCAGCACCCCGCACCACTCAGTTCCGCCGACAAAGGAGATAGAACGATGCGTCTGACCAAGTTCACGGCAGCCTTCGCGGGCGTCGTCCTCGCCGGATCCCTGGCCGCCTGTGGCGGTGACAGCGAGAGCGAGCCGGAGGTCGTCAGCGACGCCGAGTTCGAGGCCGGCACCACCATGGCCAAGCTCTCCGATGCCGGCTCGATGACCGTCGGCACCAAGTTCGACCAGCCCGGCTTCGGCCTCCTGGGCCTCGAGGACACCCCCGAGGGCTTCGACGTCGAGGTCGCCAAGATCATCGCCGGCGCCATGGGCATCGCGCCCGAGGACATCGAGTGGAAGCAGGCCTCCTCCGACATCCGCGAGCAGGTGATCGAGGACGGCGACGTCGACATGGTCGTGGCGACGTACACGATCAACGAGGAGCGCGCCGAGCGGATCACCTTCGCCGGGCCGTACTACGAGGCCGGCCAGCAGCTGATGGTCACCGCCGACAACGACTCCATCGAGGGCCCCGAGGACATCGCGGACAACCCCGACATGAAGGTCTGCTCGGTCACCGGCTCGACCCCCTCGGAGCAGATCAAGGAGTACCTGGCCTCCGACGACCAGCTGGTGCTCTTCGACATCTACGACAAGTGCAAGGACGCGCTGGGCAACGGCCAGGTCGACATCGTCACCACCGACAACGTGATCCTGCTCGGCTACGTCGACGAGAGCGAGGGCGACTTCAAGCTCGTCGGCGAGCAGTTCACCGAGGAGCCCTACGGCATCGGCATCGAGAAGGGTGACGTCGAGTTCTGCGAGTTCATCAACGAGACCCTGGCCGACAACGAGGACGCCTACGTGGCGGCCTGGGAAGCCACCGCGGGCGAGGTCGAGGGCACCGAGACCCCCGAGCTGCCCGAGGCCGCTCCCTGCGCCTGATGCTGGCCTGACCCACCCCTGACCGGTGGGGGCGCGGCCCGCGCCCCCACCGGCTCACCGAGAGGAACCACCGTGGATCCGGTGATCGACAACCTCGACCTCTACTGGTCGGGGTTCCTGCGCTCGCTGAGCATCATCGGCTGGAGCCTCGTGGGCTCGCTGCTGCTCGGCACCCTGATCGCCGCGTTCCGGGTCTCCCCGGTCGCCTCGCTGCGGGCCTTCGGCGCCGCGTGGGTGACCCTGATCCGCAACTGCCCGCTGACCATCGTGCTGTTCTTCATCGCCTTCGGCCTCCCCGAGATCGGCATCAACGCCAGCTACTACTTCTTCGGTGTCGCGAGCCTGATCATCTACACCTCCGCGTTCGTGTGCGAGGCGATCCGCTCGGGCATCAACTCCGTCTCGGCCGGCCAGGCCGAGGCCGCTCGGGCCATCGGCCTGCCCTTCACCCAGACCCTGACCCAGGTGGTGCTGCCGCAGGCGCTGCGCGCCACGGTGCCGCCGCTGGGCAGCGTGCAGATCGCGATGTTCAAGAACTCCGCGGTCGTCGGCGCGTTCGGTGTCGGCCGCGACCTGTGGAGCGTGGGGCGAGACCTGACCAGCGCCCAGGGCTACTCCTACGTCCCGGTGCTCACCGGCGTCGCGATCGGCTACCTGGTCATCACCCTGACCGGCGGCGCACTGCTGGCGGTCATCGAGCGGAAGGTGGCGATCGCGCGATGAGCCAGACCTCGGTCCTCTACGACGCCCCCGGGCCGCGCGCCGTACGCCGCGCGCGCATCGGCACGGTCGTCGCGATCCTCGTCTTCCTCGCCCTCGCCACGCTGGTGGTGCTGCGACTCGCCGACCGCGGCCAGTTCGACGCCGAGCTGTGGAACCCCTGGATCAACCCCTCCGACGACACCTTCAGCCAGGTCTGGACGCTGGTGCGCAGGGGCCTGGTGGCCACCCTGGTCGCGGCGGCGCTGTCCATCGCGCTGTCGCTGGCGGTCGGGGTGCTGCTGGGCGTGGCCCGGATGATGCTCGGACGCGGCTGGCGGGTGCCTGTCGTGGCCTGGATCGAGCTCTTCCGCGGGCTGCCGGTGGTCGTGACCATCGTCTTCGTGTGGCGGGCCATGGTCGAGATCGGCATCGACGTCGGGCCGCTGCCCGGCGAGCCGGCCCTGTGGTACCTGGTCATCGGCCTGACGCTCTACAACTCCGTGATCATCGCCGAGATCCTGCGCGCGGGCGTCAGCTCGTTGCCCAGCGGCCAGCGCGAGGCCGCCCTGGCCGTGGGCCTGACCAACGGCCAGGCGATGCGCACGATCCTGCTGCCGCAGGCCTTCCGGGTGATGCTGCCCGCGCTGATCAGCCAGCTCGTCGTGGTCCTCAAGGACACCTCGCTGGTCGCGGTGATCGGGCTGGGCTACCTCGAGCTGCTCAGCCGGGGGCGACAGATCTCGCAGAACCTGGACAACCCGATCCAGACGCTGCTGATCATCGGCGCGATCTACATCGTCATCAACTACGGGCTCTCCAAGCTCGCCGAGTACGTCGAGCGGCGGATGGGGCGCGCGAGCGGCTCGAGCGCGCAGGCCGGCTCCGCGGTGGGCGGGGCCTGAGCGGTCGAGCCGCCGCCGGCGTACGCCTCAGGCTTTGGGGGTGACCCAGAGCCGGATGACGCCCTCCACCACGACCGTGCCGTCGTCGCGCACCCCGCGCACGCGCACGGCCAGGTCGGGGTCGTCGGAGGTCCACTGCTCGGGGTCGGTCTCGGCGACGCAGGTGATGTCGCTGGTGGCCTTGGCGGTGTAGGCCACCTCCATCCCCTTGGGGATCCAGCGCTTGTCGGCGGGCACGCTCGCCTCGGCCAGCGCTCCCATCACGGCCTCGAGGCCGTTGCACAGCGCGATGGCGTGCACGGTGCCGATGTGGTTGTGCACCCGGCGGCGCTTGGGCAGCACCAGCTCGGCGTGGTTCGGCTCGATGACGGTGAAGCGCGGGCGGATGGTCGCGAAGTACGGCGCCTTCTGCGCGAAGGCGACGCTGAAGACGCGCGCGCCGACCGTGGCGCCGACGACGGGCAGGGAGGTGGCGCGCTGCCACAGGGCGAGGACGGGGGTCATGGGGTTCAGATTACCGCTCGGTAACTTCGGGTGTGGGCCGGGGCTTGTCAGGGAGCTCCTGCGCTTGTCGTGGGTTGCAACGCCTGACAAGCGCAGGAGTCCCCGGCCGGCCGGGGACTCATGCAGGGGCCGGGCGGGGTCAGGCCAGGGAGAGGAACCAGCGCTCGAGGCGGTCGAGGTCCTCGGGCTGCAGGGTCTCGCCCTCGGCGACCTGGCGGCGCAGGTCGGCGGAGATGATGGCGAAACCGGCCCGGTCCAGCGCCCGGGAGACCGCCTTGAGCTGCACGACCACGTCGGAGACGTCGCGCGACTCCTCCAGCATCCGCAGCACCCCGCCGAGCTGGCCCTGGGCCCGCTTGACCCGGTTCTTGACCGCGGTCATGTCGACGGGGGCGACCGCCTCAGCCGGCTCTGCCGGCTCAGCGGTCAGGCTGGTGGTCGCACTCATGAGCAGGCCCCTCTGGCTGGTGCACCCCCGGTCGGGGCGTCGTGTGCACAACGCCGCAGGTCGGGCCGGGTTACGCCGGCGCCAGCAGCTCCACGCGGTTGCCGTGGGCGTCGCGCACGTGCGCCCGCTCGTGGCCCTCGAAGGTGTGCCGCTCGGTCAGGTCGACCTCGAAGCCGAGCCCGGCCAGCCGGTCGGTGAGCGCGTCCAGCGCCGCCACCGAGTCCAGCACCAGCGCGGGGTGCGCCTTGCGCGCCGGGGCGAACGGCTCCTCGACGCCCACGTGCACCTCGGCGCCCACCGCACCGGCGGCGTCGTACGAGCGGAACCAGGCGCCGCCGCGGGCCCGCAGCGCCACCGGCTTGTCGGCCTCGACCATGCCGAGCCCCTCGACCCAGAAGCGACGGGCGGCCTGCTCGCCACCGGGCGGGCAGGAGACCTGCACGTGGTGCAGCCGCATCACCGCGCCCCCTCCGACTGGTGGGCCGGCTTGTGGGCGACCACGAAGACGCGCCGGAAGGGCAGCACCACCCCGGCCGGCCCGGCCGGGTAGGCCTCGCGCAGCCGGCGGCGCAGCTCGTCCTCGAAGCCCGGCCGCAGCTCGTCGGGCAGCGCCTGCAGCGTCGGGCGCGCGCCGGTGGCGCTGACCCAGGTGAAGACCGGGTCCTCGCCGGTGAGCACGTGCAGGTAGGTGGTCTCCCAGGCGTCGACCTGCGCCCCGAGGCGCGCCAGCGCGTCGAGGTACGTCGCCGGGTCGTGGCTCGAGGGCACCGCCGCGCCCCGCGTGTGCTCGGCGTACGCCGCCTGCGCGGCCAGCTCGGTGCGCAGCGTGTGGCTGGGCTGGTCGAAGTTGCCCGGCACCTGCACCGCCAGCCACCCGCCCGGGCCGACCCGCTCGAGCAGCGCCGGCAGGAGGTCGAGGTGGCCGGGCACCCACTGCAGGGTGGCGTTGGAGACCAGCACGTCGACCGGCTCTCCCCCGGCCTCGAGCCACTCGCGCAGGTCGGCCCGCTCGAAGTCGACCCCAGCGACCCCGCCGACGTCGCGCCGGGCGGCCTCGACCATCTCCCGGCTCGAGTCGAGGCCGACCACCCGGGCCCCGGGCCAGCGGGCGGCCAGCAGCGCGGTGAGGTTGCCGGGGCCGCAGCCCAGGTCGACGACGGTGCGAGGAGCCTCGGCCCCGACCCGCGCCACCAGCTCGGCGAAGGGGCGGCCGCGCTCGTCGGCGTACGTCAGGTAGCGCTGGGGGTCCCATGCATTTATCTTGATGTCAAGAGACTTGCTCCGGGTCGTGGCCCGCACCAGGTCTCTTGACGTCGAGAATCTCGACAGGGGCTAGGCTGCCCCCATGCGGGACGAGGTCGACGAGCTGGTGGAGGCGTGGGCGCGCGAGCGCTCCGACCTCGACCTGGGCCCCGTCGAGGTGTTCAGCCGGATCAGCCGGCTCTCGCGCCACCTCGACCTGGCCCGCCGGGCGGCGTTCAGCGCCGAGGGCATCGAGTCGTGGGAGTTCGACGTGCTGGCGGCGCTGCGCCGCGCCGGTACGCCGTACGAGCTCTCCCCCGGCCGGCTGCTGCGCGAGACCCTGGTGACCAGCGGCACGATGACCAACCGCGTCGACCGGCTCGTCGCCCGCGGGCTCGTCGAGCGGCTGCCCGACCCCGCCGACCGGCGCGGCGTCAAGGTGCGCCTGACCCCCGACGGCAAGAGCGCCGTCGACAGCGCGTTCACCGCCCTGCTCGAGGCCGAGCGCGGCTTCCTCGCCGACCTCCCCGACGCCGACCGCGAGCGCCTGGGCGACCTGCTGCGCACCCTGCTCACGCCCTTCAGCTGACCTCGCCACGGCCACCCAGGCCGACGGCAGGGCCTACTCCAGCAGCTCGGAGGCCTCGAGCCACTCCATCTCGAGCTCGTCCTTCTCGGCGGCGAGGGTGCTGAGCTCGGCGCCGAGGGTGGCGACCTTGGCGTGGTCGGAGGCGTGCTCGAGCACCTGGGCGTTGAGCTCGGCCTCGCGGGCGTCGAGGCGCTTGATGGCCTTCTCGACCCGGGTGACGGCCTTGCGCGCGGCGCGCTCCTCGGCCGAGCCGGGCTTGGCCCGCTTCGAGGTCGGTACGTCGTCGCCGCCGGCCCCCGCGCCCGCTCCGGCGCCCGCGCCGGTGGGGGCCAGGCCCTGGGCGCGGCGCTCGAGGTACTCGTCGACGCCGCGGGGCAGCATCGAGACCTGCCCGTCGCCGAGCAGCGCCCAGACCGAGTCGGTGACCCGCTCGAGGAAGTAGCGGTCGTGGGAGACCACGACGAGGGTGCCGGGCCAGGCGTCGAGGAAGTCCTCGAGCACCTGGAGGGTGTCGATGTCGAGGTCGTTGGTCGGCTCGTCGAGGAGCAGCACGTTGGGCTCCTCGAGCAGCAGCATCAGCAGCTGGAAGCGGCGCCGCTCGCCACCGGAGAGCTCGCCGATGCGCGCGGTGAGCTTGTCGCCGGTGAACCCGAAGCGCTCCAGCATCGAGGTGGCGCTGATCTCGCCGCCGTCGGTCTTCACGACCCGGCGGTAGGACTCGACCATCGGCAGCACCCGCTTGTCGGGGTCGAGGTCGTCGAGCTGCTGGGTCAGGTGTCGCATGGCCACGGTGCGCCCGCGCTTGACCTTGCCGGCGGTGGGCGCCAGGTCGCCGGAGAGCAGCGCGAGCACCGAGGTCTTGCCAGCGCCGTTGACACCGACCAGGCCGACCCGGTCGCCGGGGCCCAGGCGCCAGGTGGCGCCGGTGAGCAGGGAGCGCTCGCCGCGCTGCAGGTCGACGTCCTCGACGTCGAGGACCTGCTTGCCCAGCCGCTGGGTGGCGAACTTCTGCAGCTCGAGCCGGTCGCGCGGCGGGGGCACGTCCTCGATGAGGGCGTTGGCGGCCTCGATGCGGAACTTCGGCTTGGCGGTGCGGGCCGGGGCGCCGCGGCGCAGCCAGGCCAGCTCCTTCTTGGCCAGGTTGGCGCGCCGGGCCTCCGAGGCCGAGGCCTGGCGGGCGCGCTCGGCCTTGGCCAGCACGTAGGCGGCGTACCCGCCCTCGTAGGCGTCGACGACGCCGTCGTGGACCTCCCAGGTCCACTGGCACACCTCGTCGAGGAACCAGCGGTCGTGGGTCACCACCACCATCGCGGAGGCCCGCTTCTTGAGGTGCCCGGCCAGCCAGGCGACGGCCTCGACGTCGAGGTGGTTGGTGGGCTCGTCGAGCACGATGAGGTCGTGGTCGCCGAGCAGCAGCGCGGCCAGCGAGCAGCGCCGGCGCTCGCCGCCGGAGAGCCCGAGCACGGGCCGGTCGAGCGAGACGCCGGCGAGCAGCTCCTCGACGACCTCGCGGGTCTTCTGGTCGGCCGCCCACTCGTGGTCCTCGAGGCCACCGAGCACGGCCTCGCGCACGGTGTGGGTGTCGACCAGCTCGTCGCCCTGGTGCAGGTAGCCCACGTGCAGGCCGCGGCTCATCGAGACCCGTCCGGAGTCGGGCTCCTCGAGGCCGGTCATCACCTCCAGCAGCGTGGTCTTGCCGTCGCCGTTGCGGCCCACGATGCCGATGCGCATCCCCTCGCCGACGCCGAGGGAGACCTCGGTCAGCAGCGGGCGCACGCCGTAGGACTTGGAGACCTTCTCGAGGTTCAGCAGGTTAGCGGCGGCCATCAGACGTATTCCACCACGTGCGCGCCGGCGACCGGCGCCGGGACCACCGACGTACGCCGGTGCCCGCGCTCGGCGAGCTCGGCGTCGACCGCCTCGGCCTGGTGCCGGTCGCCGCACAGCAGCAGCACGCTGGGCCCGGAGCCCGAGAGCAGCGCGGCGTGCGCGCCGGCGGCCAGGGCGTCGTCGAAGGTGGCGCCCAGCTCGGGTCGCAGCCGCAGGGCGGGCTCCTGGAGGTCGTTGCGCAGCAGGCGGGCCAGCCGCTCGACGTCGCCGTCGAGCAGCGCGTCGTGCAGCGCGGTGGGGATCTCGGGGGCCGGTACGTCGCGCCCGGCGTGCAGCTCGTCGAAGGCGCGGTAGACGCCGGGGGTGGCCAGGCCGGCGTCGTTCTCGACCACCACCCACCACCACGAGCCGTTGTCGGCGACCGGGGTGACCAGCTCGCCGTGCCCGCTGCCGACCGCGGTGCCGCCGAGCAGCGCGAACGGCACGTCGCTGCCCAGCCCGGCGGCCAGGCGCAGCAGCTCGTCGTCGGGGGTCTGCAGGTCCCAGAGCCGGTCGAGGGCGACCAGGGTGGCCGCGGCGTCGGCGGAGCCGCCGGCCATCCCGCCGGCCACCGGGATGCCCTTGCGGATCTCGACCTTGGCGGCCCGGTCGAGTCCGTGGTGGGCGGCCAGGGCGCGCCCGGCGCGCAGCGCGATGTTGTCGTCGTCGGCGGGCACCTCGGCGAGGTCGATGCGCCCGTCGCCGCGCAGGTGCACCGACCACTCGAGCTGGTCGGAGACGGTGACGTCGTCGTAGAGCCCGACGGCCTGGTAGAGGGTGGCGAGGGGGTGGAAGCCGTCCTCGCCCAGGGGCCCGACGCCGAGGTGGAGGTTGATCTTGGCGGGGGCCCGGACGGTGGTGCTCATCCGGCAGCCTCCTGGGGGTCCTGGGGGGTCTGGGGGTCCTGGGGCAGCTGGTCGTCCAGCGCCTCGGCGATGCGCACGTAGTCCTCCACCGTCAGGGTCTCGCCGCGGGCCAGCGGAGGGACCCCCGCCTGCTCGAGGGCGGCGTCGACCCGCTCGGCCGGGGCCAGCGAGCGCAGCACGCCGCGCAGCGCCTTGCGGCGCTGGGCGAAGGCGGCGTCGACGACGGCGAAGACCTGCTCGCGGGTCGCGGTCGTGGCCGGCGGCTCGCGGCGGGTCCAGGCCACCAGACCCGAGTCGACGTTGGGCGCTGGCCAGAAGACGTTGCGCCCGATCGCGCCGGCGCGGCGCACGTCGGCGTACCAGGCGGCCTTGACCGACGGGACGCCGTACACCTTGGAACCGGGGCGGGCGGCGAGCCGGTCGGCGACCTCGCTCTGCACCATCACCAGGCCCCGCTCGAGGGAGGGCAGCAGGGCGAGGAGGTGCAGCAGCACCGGCACCGAGACGTTGTAGGGCAGGTTGGCCACCAGCGCGGTCGGCGGCGGGCCGGGCACCTCGGTGATGCGCATGGCGTCGCCCAGCACCACCTCGAAGCGCTCGGCCTGCGCGGGGGCGTGCTCGGCGATGGTGCGCGGCAGCCGCCCGGCGAGCAGCTCGTCGAGCTCGATGGCCACCACCCGCCCGGCCACCTCGAGCAGCGCGAGGGTCAGCGAGCCCAGGCCGGGGCCGACCTCGACGACGACGTCGCTGCCGGTCACGCCCGACTCCCGCACGATGCGGCGCACGGTGTTGGGGTCGATGACGAAGTTCTGGCCGCGCTGCTTGGTGGGGCGCAGGTCGAGCTCGGCGGCGAGCAGACGCACCTCCGCCGACCCGAGGAGTCTCGGGCCGGCGGAGGTGTCAGTCATGGGGTCAGCCTAGGGGTGGGTGTGCGGGGGCTTGTCAGCCGACTCCTGCACTTGTCAGGTGTTGCAACACCCATCCAGTGCAGGAGTCCCCGGCTGGCCGGGGACTCCTGCAGCGGGTCGTGCGTCAGCGGGGCAGGCCCAGCTTGGCCGAGCAGGACGGCCAGGCGCCGTACCCGCCGCGGGCGTCGCGCAGGCGGGTGGCGACGGCGATCTGGGTCTCGCGGCTGCTGGTGTGGGGGTAGCCCGCACCGCCGTAGGCGCGCCAGGTCTGCAGGTTGAACTGCAGCCCGCCGTAGTAGCCGTTGCCGGTGTTGATGGCCCAGTTGCCGCCCGACTCGCACTGCGCGAGGCTGTCCCAGACCGAGCTGCCGGCCGCGAAGTTCGCGGCGGGGGCGGGCTCGGAGGGGCGCTCCTTGGTGCCGACCTCGACGACGCGGTCGACGGGCTGGCGGGTGACGGTGGCCTTGACGAGCTTGCGCGCCACGACCTGGCCGTTGCGGATGGTGACCTGGTACGTCGCCTCGCGGGCGCCGGCCTCGCCCTCGCGGGCCACCTGCTCCTCGTCCTCGAACATCGAGGCGTCGCTGCGCTCGACGGTGCCGAAGGCGACGGACTCGGTGACCTTGCGGGTGTCCTTCTTGATGTCGGTGAAGACGATCTTGTCGCCGTCCTCGACGCGCTTGGCGAAGCCGGGCTTGGCCTGGTCGAGCTTGTGCACCTTGACGCCGAGCTCGTCGAGGGCGTCCTGGACGGTGGCGGCGGTCAGCGTCTTCCTGACCGGCTTCTTGCCGGCGATGACGAAGGTGAGCTTCTTGGCGGTCACGACCTCCAGCGAGGCACCGGAGCGGTCGAGGTCGCCGCCGCGGCTCAGGGACAGGTCGGCGCCGTCGAAGCCGCGGCCGATCTGCTCGAGCGCGGAGTCGACGTCGGTCGCGGTGACCCAGTGCGTCTCGGTCTCGCCGTCGACGGTCAGCTCGAGGGGCCGGCCGTAGCGCACGCTGATCTCGCTGCCGTCCTCGATCGGGTCGCCCAGCGACGGGGCGACCTGGTCGTGCTCGCCGATCTCGATGCCCTCGTCGTCCAGGACGTCGCCGACGGTCGCGGCGCGGGCGCTGATCTCGCGCTCCTCACCGTCGACGGTCAGGGTGACGGTGTCGGCCATCGCGGTGTAGCCGAGGGTCGTGCCGGCCACGGCGAGCACCACCACGGCGGTCAACGAGACCATCCAGGCGCGGCTGCGGGCCACGGTCGAGGCAAGGTTGCTGATACGTCGCACAGTTCTCCAGGGTCGTGCTCCCCGGGTCTCGACCCCCACCGGCTCCCGTCGGCACAGCACCTCTACGCTGGTGGTGCTGGAGTGACGGGTGTGCCGGGCGGCGACGTCGTACGAGCCACCTGCGGCACCGGAGGGACCATGGCGATCCCGGCTGTCAGTACTCCACCACAGCAGAGGCCCCGGCGTCCGCCAAGTCCTCACCCCCCGACGTGAGCAGGCTCTCGTCGGCGTGATCACCCCTCCTCACCGGTCGTCTGCGCAGGTCACCGGGGCGATTCAGGCGCCCCCGACCCCGCGCTCGGCGCCCGCACGGCTTTTACCCTCGGCTCGGCGCGCCGGCACCCCAGGTGCCGCCGAACGCGGCCTCAGTGGCGGCGTCGATGCCGGCGCACAGCTCCTCGAGGTCGGCCCCGCGCACCTCGGCCATGGTGCGCACCGTCAGCGGCACCAGGTAGGAGGCGTTGGTGCGCCCACGGTGGGGGTGCGGGGTCAGGTACGGCGCGTCGGTCTCGACCAGCAGCCGGTCACCGGGCACCAGCGCCAGCGCCTCGCGCAGCGGGTCGGCGTTCTTGAAGGTCACGGTGCCCGCGAAGGACAGGTGGGCGCCACGGTCGAGGCAGCGCCGCGCGAAGTCGGCGTCGCCGGAGAAGCAGTGCATCACCCAGCGCTCGGGGGCGCCCTCCTCGTCGAGGAGGGCCAGGACCTCCTCGTGGGCGTCGCGGTCGTGGATGACCAGGGTCTTGTCGAGCCGCTTGGCGATGTCGACGTGGCGGCGGAAGGACTCCACCTGCGCGGCCCGGCCCTCCTCGCCGGTGCGGAAGTGGTCGAGGCCGGTCTCCCCCACCGCGCGCACCCCGGGGTGCGCGCCGGCGAGCTGCTCGATCTCGGCCAGCGCCGCGTCCAGCTGCCCCGCGGCGGCCAGGCGCGGCGCCTCGTTGGGGTGCAGCGCGACGCCGGCGACCAGGGCGTCGTACGCCGCCGCCGCCTCGACCGCCCAGCGCGCGCCGGGCAGGTCGCAGCCGATCTGCACGACGCGGGTGACGCCCACCGCGGCGGCCGCGGCCAGGGCGTCCTCCACGGGGAGCGCGGCCTCGTCGCCGCGGCCCATGTCGAGGTGGCAGTGGTTGTCGACGACGGGGTGCGGCAGCGGCGCCGGCACCGGCGGCAGGTCGTCGCGCGGCGGGGTGGACCCCGGGCCCGGCGCGCTCACGTGCCGCTGATCCGCTCGAGGACCGCCTCGGCCGCGGCGTCGGGCGCCTGGCCGGGGATCCAGTGGGTGACGCCGCGCAGCACGACGAGCTCGTAGGGCGCGTCGACGTAGTGCTCGGTGGCCTCGACGCCGCTGCGGTCGAGGAAGGAGTCGCCGTCGGACCAGACCATCGTGGTCGGCACGGTGACGTGGCGCGGCACCTGGCGGCGCTCGAGCAGGCCCAGGGCGCGGTACCACATCAGCCCCCCGCGCAGCGCGCCGTGCTCGACGATGCCGGTGCGGAACTGCTCGACCTCGGCGGGGCTCATCCCGCCGCGGCGCAGGATGCGCGCGGCCAGGGCGGGCCGGGCCAGCACCCGCTCGGCCAGGCCGCGGACCTGGAAGACGCCGACGTACCAGGAGCGCAGCGGCTGCAGGGAGCCGCGCATGGAGCGGGCGAAGGCGGCGGGGTGGGGCACCGAGAAGGCGGTCAGGGTGCGCAGCAGCTCGGGGCGGGTCTGGGCCAGCGACCAGGCCACGATCGCGCCCCAGTCGTGCCCGACCAGGTGCACCGGCCCGCCGACCCGCTCGACGAGGGCGGCGACGTCGGCGGTGAGCAGCGCGAGGCGGTGGTCGCGGCGGCGCGGCGGCCGCGCGCCCGGGGAGTAGCCGCGCTGGTCGGGGGCCAGGGTGCGGAAGCCCTGGGCGTGCAGCCGGGCGGCGACCTGGTGCCAGCTCGAGGCGCGCTCGGGGAAGCCGTGCAGCAGCACGACCACGTCGCCGTCGAGGGGGCCCTCGTCGATGACGTCGAAGACCAGGCCGTCGTGGGTGTAGGAGGAGATCCGCTCCAGCGCGCGCCCGCTCACCGCACGTGCACCAGCTGGTAGACCTCGCGCTTGGGCACCCCGGCGAGCCGGGCCACCTCCGCGATCGCTTCCTTGCGCGTCATGCCCTGATCCTCGCGCTCGGCGACGGCGGCGACGAGGGCGGGGGGCTCGGTGGAGATCGCGGCGCTGGGGGCGGCGCCGGTGACCACGATGGTGACCTCGCCGCGCACGCCCTCGGCGGCCCAGGCGACCAGCTCGCCCAGCGGCCCGCGGCGCACCTCCTCGTGGGTCTTGGTCAGCTCGCGGCACACCGCGGCCACCCGGTCCTCGCCCCACGAGGTCGCCATCGCGGCGAGCGCGGCCTCGGTGCGGTGCGGGGCCTCGAAGAAGACCATCGTGCGCTCCTCCTCGCGCAGGGAGTCGAGGCGCCGCGAGCGCTCGCCGGCCTTACGCGGCAGGAAGCCCTCGAAGCAGAACCGGTCGACCGGCAGCCCGCTGACCGCGAGCGCCGTCAGCACCGCGCTGGGCCCGGGCACCGCGGTGACCCGCACCCCGGCCTCGGCGGCCGCCACCACCAGCCGGTAGCCGGGGTCGGAGACGCTGGGCATCCCGGCGTCGGTCACCAGCACCACCCGCTCGCCGGCCAGCAGCGCCTCGAGCAGCGTGGGCGTGCGGGCCTGCTCGTTGCCCTCGAAGTAGGAGACCACCCGGCCCCCCAGCTCGATGCCCAGGTCGGTGGTCAGGCGGCGCAGCCGGCGGGTGTCCTCGGCGGCGACCACGTCGGCGCCGGACAGCTCGGCCGCCAGGCGGGGCGGTGCGTCGCCGGCCTGGCCGATGGGGGTGGCGGCCAGCACCAGCACGCCGTACGGGACGGGATGCTCGCTCACGAGCCGGTGACAGGGGTCGAACCTGCGACATCCTCTTTACAAGAGAGGTGCTCTGCCAACTGAGCTACACCGGCGGGGGCGCCCAGCCTAGCCAGGCCGGGCCGTGCGCGAGCCGAGCGGGGCTCAGCTCATGCCGCCGTCGTGGGCCACGACCGCGCCGGTCATCATCCGCGCGTCGGCGGAGGCCAGGTAGACGACGGTCGAGGCGATCTCGTCGGGGGTCGAGGCGCCGCCGGGCAGCATCGCCAGCAGCCGGTCGGACACGCGCGGGTCGAGGTCGGCGGGGTAGGTCTCGGCCACCTTGGCCACCAGCGGGGTGTCGACGGTGCCGGGGCACACGGCGTTGACGCGGATGCCGTCGGGCGAGAGCTCGAGGGCCAGCGAGCGGGTGAGCTGGGTCAGCCCGCCCTTGGCCACGGCGTACGCCGCGGCGTAGGGCTG
The DNA here is from genome assembly GCF_016907435.1 of Nocardioides salarius. Classification (NCBI taxonomy): domain Bacteria; kingdom Bacillati; phylum Actinomycetota; class Actinomycetes; order Propionibacteriales; family Nocardioidaceae; genus Nocardioides; species Nocardioides salarius. Next base: position 1,392,633 of record NZ_JAFBBZ010000001.1, read on the forward strand.
CGGGACCCGCCCGGCCACCGACGAGACGTTGACGACGCAGCCCCGGCTGGCGCGCAGGTGCGGCAGCGCGGCCTGGACGAGGAAGAACGGGCCGCGCACGTCGACGGCCTGGACCCGGTCGAAGACCTCCTCGGTGACGGTCTCGAAGCGGCCGAACTGCACGATGCCGGCGACGTTGGCCAGCACGTCGATGCCGCCGGCCTCGGCGCAGCGGGCGATCGCGGCGTCGACCGCGGCCTTGTCGGCCACGTCGCACTCCACGAAGGTGACCCCCTCGGGCACGCTCGTGGCGATGTCGAGGCCGAAGACGGTGTCGCCCAGGGCGCGGAACCTCTCGGCGGTGGCGAACCCGATGCCGGAGGCGGCCCCGGTGACGACGACGACGCGGCTGCTCATGCCCCGCAACCTAGAACACGTTCTAGTTCGACGGCAAGGGTGCCGCACTTCCAGCCGGGCCTGGGAGCATGGCGCCATGGACGCCCCCCTCCTGCACGAGCCGCACCACGACGGCTCCGCGCTCTACCTCGACCCCGAGACCCCCGCGCCCGGCTGGCCGGTCAGGGTGCGGCTGCGCACCTGGGTCGGCGACGACGTCGAGGCGGTCTGGCTGCGCACGACGTACGACGCCGAGCCGGTCTTCCACCGCTGCGCCGAGGTGACCCGCGACGAGACCGGCGACGCCCCCGCCGAGCACGGCTCGGTGTGGTGGGAGGGCGAGCTGCCGGTGCACAACCCGGTCACCCACTACCGCTTCCTGCTCGCCGGCCCGGGCGGGCGCCAGCGCTGGCTCACCGCCGCGGGCGTCGTCGAGCACGACGCCCCCGACACCTTCGACTTCCGCGTCTCCAGCCACGCCGCGCCGCCGGAGTGGGGCCGCGAGGCCGTGGTCTACCAGGTCTTCCCCGACCGGTTCGCGCGCTCCGCGGCCGCCGACGAGCGCGAGACGCCGCCCTGGGCGGTGCCGGCCGGCTGGGACGACGAGGTGGTCTTCGAGGGCTCCGACCCGCGCACTCCCCTGCAGCTCTTCGGCGGCGACCTCGACGGGGTGACCGAGCACCTCGACCACGTGGCCGCCCTCGGCGTGAGCGTGCTCTACACGACGCCGGTCTTCCCCGGGGAGTCCAACCACCGCTACAACGCCTCCACCTTCGACGGCGTCGACCCGCTGCTCGGCGGCGACGACGCCTACGCCCGCCTCTCGACCGCGGTGCACGAGCGCGGGCTGCGCCTGCTCGGCGACCTGACCACCAACCACACCGGCGACACCCACGAGTGGTTCCGCGCCGCGCTCGCCGACCCCGAGGGGCCCGGCCGCGGCTGGTACTGCTTCCGCGCCGACGGCTCCTACGAGTGCTGGATGGGCCACCACACCCTGCCCAAGCTCGACCACACCGACCCGGGGCTGCGCGCGGCGATGACCGAGGGGCCCGACAGCGTCGTGGCGCGCTGGCTGCGGGCGCCGTACGACGTCGACGGCTGGCGCATCGACGTGGCCAACATGACCGGGCGGCTCGGCGCCACCGACGTGGCCCACGACGTGGCGCGCACCGTGCGCGCGACCGTGCAGGCCCAGCGGCCCGACGCGCTGGTGATCGGCGAGCACAACCACGACGCCTCGAGCGACCTCGACGGCGACGGGTGGCACGGCACCATGAACTACTCCGGCTTCTCGTGGCCGGTGTGGTCGTGGCTGCGCGACGAGGCCTCGCCGGCGCGCGCCTTCGGCCGGCCGCTGCCGGTGCCGCGGCGCGGCGGCGCGCTGGTGGCGCGCACGATGCGCGAGTGGACCGCGCGGCACGGCTGGCGGGCCACCACGTGGTCGTGGAACATCCTGGGCTCCCACGACTCCGCGCGCATCCGCACCCTGGTCGGCTCGCCCGAGCAGCACCGGGTCGCCGCCGGGCTGCAGTTCACCCTGCCCGGCGTGCCGATGCTCTTCGCCGGCGACGAGATCGGGCTCGAGGGCGTCAACGGCGAGGACGCGCGCCGCCCGATGCCCTGGGACTCCCCCGACACCTGGGACCGGCAGACGATGGGCACCTACGCCGCGCTCGCGCGGGTGCGCGCCGAGCACCCCGCGCTCGTGCGCGGCGGGCTGCGCTGGGCCCACGCCGACGACGACACGATGGTCTTCGTGCGCGAGCACCCCGCCGGCTCGGTGCTGGTCTGCGCCCGGCGCGCTCCCGGCGAGGCGATCACCCTGCCCGCCGCCGCGCTGACGCTGCCGGCGCTCGACGGCGCCCCGGCCCGCCCGGTCGGCGACCCCGCGCCGCTGCTGGCCACCGAGGGCGCGCCGGCACCACTCGTCGTACGCGACGGGGGGCTGGAGGTGCCCGCCGGCGGGCCCGGCGTCACCCTGTGGCGGCTCTGAGCGGGCGGGCCTAGGCTCACCGGATGGCCCTGCGCATCGTCGCCAGCCGACCCGACCCCGCGATCATCACCCTGCCCTGGGCGACGCCGCTCGAGGAGTGGGGCGAGGAGCACGTGGTGCCGCTGCCGCGCGGGCTCTCGCGCCACGTGGTGCGCATCGTGCGGCTGCGCGAGCGGGTGTACGCCGTCAAGGAGACCGTCGAGCCGATCGCGTTCCGCGAGTACCGGCTGCTGCGCGACCTGCAGCGGATGGGGATGCCCGCGGTGGTGCCGCAGGGCGTGGTCGCCGGACGGGTCGACGCCGACGGCGAGGAGCTGCCGGCCGCGCTGATCACCGAGCACCTGCGCTTCTCGCTGCCCTACCGCAGCCTCTTCAGCCACGGCGCCGGGCGCGAGGACCTGCCGCGGCTCGTCGACGCGCTGGTGGTGCTGCTGGTGCGCCTGCACCTGGCCGACTTCTACTGGGGCGACGTGTCGCTGTCGAACGTGCTGTTCCGGCGCAGCGCCGACGGGTTCGCGGCGTACCTCGTCGACGCCGAGACCGGCGAGCTGCGCCCCAGCCTGTCGCGCCAGATGCGCGAGCACGACGTCACCGTGGCCACCGAGAACGTCTTCGCCGAGCTGCTCGACCTGCAGGCCAGCCTGCCCGAGGGCGGCTCCGTGGCCCGGGCCATCGAGCCGCACGAGGTCGTCGAGCTGCTCCAGCGCCGCTACGACGAGCTGTGGAGCGAGCTGACCGGGCACGAAGAGTTCTCCGCCGGCGAGCTGTGGCGCATCGAGCGGCGCCTCGAGCGGCTCAACGACCTCGGCTTCGACGTCGACGAGCTCGACATCGTCACCGACTACGACGGCGACCAGGTGCGCATCCAGCCCAAGGTCGTCGAGGCCGGCCACCACCGCCGCGAGCTGCAGTCGCTGACCGGCCTCGACGTCGAGGACGCCCAGGCGCGGCGCCTGCTCAACGACCTGGCCGCCTTCACCGCCCACCACGACCTGGGCCGCGAGGACCGTCAGCTGGTCGCCAACCGGTGGCTGACGAAGATCTACGAGCCGCTGGTCGCGCTGATCCCCGACGAGGCCCGCGGCAAGCTCGAGCCGGCGCAGTTCTTCCACGAGGTGCTGGTGCACCGGTGGTACCTCTCCGAGCGCGCCGGTCGCCCCGTCGACATCTTCGACACCGCCCGCGACTACATCGACACCGTGCTGCGCTCCAAGCCCGACGAGGCGCTGGCCGCCGACGAGCCCGACGACCAGGCCCAGATCTCACCCTGACCCGGCGCAGATCTCCCGCCGACCCGGCGCAGATCTCACCGGCGGGTTCTAGGTAGTCACGCAACACCTCGATGACTGAGGAGTTGTGCCATGGCTCGTCCGATGCGGCCCAGGGAGTTCGACCGTCCGTTCTGGGAGGCGATCCGTTCAGGGCTGGGGGTGAAATCAGCGGCTCGTGCGACGGGCATGTCTTCGACCACCGCGAAGCGGGTCTTCGGCAAGGCTGGCGGGGTGAACCCTGTTCCTGTGAAGCCGCCGGTGGGTCGGTACCTGTCGTGGGGCGAGCGCGAGGAGATCGCGGCACTGACCCATGCCGGCCACGGGATCCGCGAAGTCGCGCGTCGTACCGGTCGCAGCCCGGCCACGATCAGCCGCGAGTTGGCTCGGGGCGCGACCGGTCGTGGGTATCGGGCCTCGGTGGCCCAGGCCAAGATCGACCGTGGCCGGACGAGGTCGCGGGGCGCGAAGCTGGCCACGAACCTGACGCTGCGCCGAGTGGTCCAGGAGCACTTGGTTCAGCACCTGAGCCCCGAGCAGATCGCTGGCAGACTCGTCCTCGACTTCCCCGACGATCCGGAGATGCGGGTGTCGCCCGAGACGATCTACCAGTCGCTGTACATCCAGGCCCGTGGTGGGCTCAAACGCGAGCTGACCACCCATTTACGCACCGGTCGCTACATGCGCAAACCGCATCGCCGCGAGGCCGAACGACGTGGCCGGATCCCCGGCATGGTGATGATCAGCGAACGCCCCGCCGAGGTCGAGGACCGCGCGGTGCCCGGGCACTGGGAAGGCGACCTGATCCTCGGCTCGACCGCCTCGAAGTCGGCGGTGGGCACCCTGGTCGAGCGCAGCACCGGGTTCGTGATGCTGCTGCACCTGCCCGGCGACCACGGCGCCCTGGCGGTCCAAGACGCACTCGTGGCGAAGATGGCCACCCTGCCCGAGCAGCTGCGCGGCTCGCTGACCTGGGACCAGGGCGGCGAGATGGCCAACCACGTCCAGATCGCTGAAGCCACCGGCCTGGATATCTACTTCTGCGATCCCCACTCGCCCTGGCAACGCGGCGCCAACGAAAACACCAACGGCCTGCTGCGCCAGTACCTGCCCAAAGGCAGCGACCTCTCGTTCTACGGCCCCGGCCTGCTCGACAAGATCGCCTCCGAACTCAACGCCCGACCCCGCAAACGCCACGGCTTCCGCACCCCAGCCGAGGTCCTGGACCAACTACTCTCAGACCCCACCACCAACAACGGTGTTGCGTGACTACCTAGATTCCGCCACCCTGACCCGGCCCAGATCTCCCACCGAGTCGGCCCGGACCTCCCCGGCCCCTGGATCGGGCGTGGCGGGAAGTTCAGGCCGGCTCGGCGCGAAGTTCGGGCCGGGTCAGGGTGAAGTTCAGGCCGGGTCAGGGGGAAGTTTGGGCCGGGTCAGCGGGGGTCACGGGCGGCAGACGCGGCAGGTGGTGAGGTGGCCGTTGTGCTCGCCGACGGGGTGCAGGTCGCTGCGGTGGGCGATCAGGGAGCAGTCGCGGCGATGCATGGTGGTGCCGTCGCCGGCGGTGACCGGGAGCGCGGAGACGTCGACGCCGTCGTCGCGGGTGGCCGCGGCGCGCGAGGTGACGTCGGCGAGCACCAGCAGGGTGTCGGCCAGGCGCTTGGACGACTCGCGGCCGTCGTCGGCGATGCGGGCCAGCCAGGCGCCGAAGTAGAGGAACCCGCCGCAGAAGGTCAGCCCCAGCCCCAGCAGCCCGCCCGAGACCAGGTAGGAGATCTGGTCGTACTCGTAGGGCGTGTTGGCCGCGCCGTACCAGCCCAGGATGATCACCACGAGGCCCAGCGGCAGCAGCACCGCGCCGGCCCAGAAGAGCACCACCTGCAGCAGCCGGTAGTTGTTGTTCTTCAGCGGCGCCGCGCCGTTGCCGCCGCGCGAGCCGGCCCGGGGCAGCGAGCCGAGCGCCGAGGCGCCGGTGCGGGCGCCCGAAGCCGGCGCGGCGGGGGCGGCCACGGCGGTGCCGGTGGGGGTGGGTGCGGGGTCGACGGTCGTCATCGCTCAGGCCTTTCGGAGGTCGGGGAGGCCGCTGTCGAGGCCGTGGGGGCAGGCGCCGCCGCCCCCGAGGGCCATCACCCCGAGGCGGCGCAGGTAGGAGCCGGCGACCGTCGCGGCCGCGATGGCGCCGAGCAGCAGGGCGCCGGGGATGGAGAACAGCGGGGGGAGCCCCGCCGCGGTCGGGGCCGCGTCGACGAGGTCGCCGTCGGCCGAGCCGCCGCTGCCGGGCACGGCCGGCTCACCGGGGGTGCCCGGGGTGCCGGGGGTGCCCGCGCCGCCGCCACCGGTACCGGCGCCGGCCCCGTCGGTCGGGCTGGTCGGGTCGCCGCCACCGGTGGTGTTGTTGTCGGGCACCTCGCCGGTCGGGATGTCGACGGGCTGCGAGGTGTCCACGACGCTGGTGGCGTTGCCGAGGGTGATCACGAACCTCGGCGAGAGGTTGAGCGCCGCGCCGAGCAGGCTCTTGAGCTGCCCGGCCTCCTCGGGGATCTGGTCGAGCAGGTCGGCGAGCGCGTTGAGGGGCAGCGCGTCGAGCTGGCGGCGCAGCACACCGGCGTCGATGACGACCTGGATGCCGTGCACCGTGGAGGTGGCCTTGTCGCCCTCCCGCTCGTACGACGGCTGCGGCAGCAGCAGCTGGATGCCCAGCGCCTCGAGCGCCGCGCCGGCCTCGTCGGGCAGGCCCGGCACCGGCGCGGCCTGGCCGGCGGCCTCGAACCCGTCGGCGCCGAAGCGGAACTTCTGCCCGGCGATGGTCAGCACCCCGTAGTCGGCGCCGCCGCCGGTCGTGCCCTTGGCGCCGTCGCTGCCGGCCACGGCCCGGGCGGTGATGCCCGACAGGGTCACCACCCCGCCGAGCAGGCTGACGTCGCCGACGGCCGAGCGCGAGACCGCGCGCACGGCGGTGGGGTCGTTGGTCACGACCGACTCGGCGGCGTAGCCGCCGATGTCGACGAGCGCGGCGAGCTGGGCGGGGATCTGGCACTCCACCTCCTCGGCGGCTCCGTCGTCGGCGGCACCGACCTCCGCCCGCGCCGTACGCCGCTCGCGTGCGGTGGGCGCGGCCGTGTCGGCCCGCGACCCGCTCAGCCCGCCCAGCAGCCCGCCACCGGACTTGCCGTCGGACTTGCCGCCGGTCAGGCCGTCGGTCAGGCCGCCCGTCAGGCCGTCGGTGAGGGAGCCCAGGCCGGGGATGCCGGGCAGGCCCGGGATCTCGGGCAGACCGGGCAGCCCGGGCAGCCCGGGGACGCCCGGGGCCTCGCCGTCGTCGCTGCCGCCGTCGCCCTGGTCGCCGGCGCCGGGGTCGCCGAGGCGGCAGTCGGTGGAGTAGCCGACCTCGGCGAAGGTCCTGCCCTCGGTGGCGCGGGTGCGGTTGACCACGCCCGGGAACGGCTCGTCGGCCGCGCGCTCGGGACCGGCGGGGTGGTTGGAGTTGACTTGGACGGGGTAGCCGCCCTCGGCGAGCGGGGCGACCAGCTCGGGCGGCAGGCCCAGGTTCTCGAGGATGGTCTTGAACCCCTCCCCCACGGCGTCGCCGGGCCACATGAAGCTGGCCCGCCCGCGCGAGGTCGAGGAGTCGGCCTTGACCACGCTGTAGCCGAGGTTGAGCTCGGCCTGCGGGGTGGCGGGGATCGGGATGGTGGGCTCGTAGATCTCGATGCGCACCGGCGTGGCGGTGGTGGTCGCGGCGTACCCGGCGAAGGGCGGGTCGCCCTCGGCGGCCCCCGCGACCGCACCGGCCGGCGCAGCGGCCAGCGGGAGCCCGGCCCCGACCAGGGCGGTCGCGGCCAGCGAGAGCAGCACGCGGCGCGGGGACGAAGCGGTGGTCTGGCGGCTCATGCCGCACCTCCCAGGATGACGTCGGACATGGTCTCGAGGATCTCGGCGGGCTCGCCGGTGGCCACGACGCGGCCACCGCTCATCACCGCGGCGTAGTCGGAGACCCGCAGCGCGGTGCGGGCGAACTGCTCGATGCACAGGATGGAGACGCCGGACTCGGCGATCTGGGCGACGGTGTCGTAGAGCTCGTCGACGATCAGCGGCGCCAGGCCCATCGACAGCTCGTCGAGCAGCAGCAGGGCCGGGTCGGAGGCCAGGGCCCGCGACATCGCCAGCATCTGCTGCTCACCGCCCGACATGGTGCCGGCGAGCTGGCCGCGGCGCTCCAGCAGCCGCGGGAAGTAGGTGAACGCGGTCTCGAGGACCGCCTCGGCCGGCACCCCGGCGTACGACATCAGCGTGAGGTTCTCGGCGACCGTCAGGTTGGGGAAGACCGAGCGGCCCTCGGGCACCGTGCACAGCCCGAGCCGGGCGAGCTCCTCGGGGCCCGCGCCGCGGACGTTGACGCCGCCGAGGTGGACGTCGCCGGAGGTGGACGACTTCTGCCCCGAGACCACCTTGATCAGCGTCGACTTGCCGGCGCCGTTGGGCCCCAGCAGCGCCATCACCGCGCCCTTGGGCACCGACAGGTCGACGCCGCGCAGCACCTCGATGCGCCCGTAGGCGGCGTGCAGGTCGACGACCTCGAGGATGGGGACGCTCATCGGGCACCTCCGGGCAGGGGGCTCGCGCCCACGGCGGGCAGGACGGTCGTGTCGTCGCCGAGCAGCGGCAGGTCGGTGCGGGTGGCCTCGGCAGGGTGCTCGGCGGGGTGCTCGGCGGGGTGCTCGTCGTCGGGCGCGTAGCCGAGGTAGGCCTTCTGGACCGCGGCGTCGCCGCGGATCGCCTGCGGGGTGCCGGAGGCGATCACCGAGCCGAAGTCGAGCACGTGGATCTCGTCGCAGACCCCCATCACCAGGTCCATGTCGTGCTCGACCATCAGGATCGCGCGGCCCTCGGCGGCCAGGTCGCGCAGCAGGTCGCCGAAGTCGTCGGTCTCGGTCTCGTCGAGGCCCGACGAGGGCTCGTCGAGCAGCAGCAGCTGGGGGTCGCCGGCCAGGCAGCGGGCCAGCTCGAGCAGCCGGGCGGTGCCGGTCGGGATCGAGTCGGCGCGCTCGTCGGCGTACGCCGCGATGCCCACCCGCTCGAGCAGCGCGTCGACCCCGCCCCGGGAGGACGAGCCGAGCCCGCGCACCGCACCCAGGAGGCCGCGGTGGATGTCGGCGGCCACGCGCACGTTGTCGCGCACGCTCAGCGAGCCGAACGCCTCGAGGCGCTGGAAGGTGCGGCCCATCCCCCGCTTGGAGCGGCGGTGCACCGGCACCGACGTCACCTTGCGCCCGTCGAAGCGCACCGCGCCGCGGGTGGGCTTCTGCAGCCCGGAGATGACGTTGAAGCAGGTGGTCTTGCCGGCGCCGTTGGGCCCGATCAGGCCGGTGACCCGGCCCGCCTCGGCGGCGAAGCATGCCTCGTCGACGGCGGTGACGCCGCCGAACTGGACCACGACGTGGTCAACCTCGAGGAGCGGCATGCGCACCCACCTCCCGGCTGGGGTCGGCGACGAGCGGCACGTCGACCGACCCGTCGGAGTGGGAGTGGCCGGCGGGCGAGTCGCCGTGCAGGCCGACGCTGGACAGGGACGGCTCGGCCCCGGCGTTGGCCCGGGCCTCGTCGTGCATCCGCTGCTGGGCCTCGCCGGGCGCGGGCAGCACGGGGATGCGGGCTCGGACCTTGGTGCCGTAGCGGCGGTCGAGCAGCCGCCCGAGCTTGAAGAGCTGGTTGGCCAGTCCGTTGGGGTCGCGGCCCAGGGCCACCGCGCCGAAGCCGATGACCGCGAAGATCAGCCCCGCCGCCGAGGGGTTGGAGGACTGGAATACCGGCAGCAGCATCAGCCCGACCCCGCCGAGGGCGGCGCCGGTCACCGACGTGACGCCGAAGACCACGGCGAGCAGCAGCAGCGGCAGCGAGTTGAAGTACTGGAACTCCGCGGCCCCGACCGAGCCGCGCAGGCCGGCGTACAGGGCGCCGGCGAGGCCGGCCATGCCGGCGGAGAGCCCGAAGAGCCCGACCCGGAACCAGCGCGCGTCGAGCCCCAGCGTGCCGCAGGCGGCCGGGCTGTCGCGCAGGGCGATGAGCATCCGGCCCAGGGTGCCGCGGCGCAGCCACAGCAGCGCCAGGCCCATCAGCACGAAGAACAGCGCCATCACCCACACGTAGGCGGCGGTGGAGCTGATGGCGACGCCGAGGACCGAGAGGCGCTCGGCGTCGAGGGAGCCGTTGAAGCCGAAGGCGAAGTCGGCCTGGAAGACCATCTTCTCCATGATCACGCCGAAGGCGAGCGTCGAGAGGGCCAGGTAGAGCCCGGTCAGGCGGATCACCGGCAGCGCCACCAGCGCCCCGACCCCGGCCGCGACCAGCGCCGAGAGGGCCAGCCCCGCGAGGTTGGGCTGGTCGAGCTTGACGTAGGCCAGCGCCCCGACGCCGGCGAAGGTCAGCTGGGCCAGCGACACGTGCCCGCCGTACCCGGTCAGCAGCACCAGCGAGAGCATCACCATCGCGTACGTCGCCGCGGTGCCCAGCAGCAGCAGCTTGGACTCCCCGAAGGCGGTGGCCAGGAAGGCCACGCCCAGCAGCAGCGCGCCGCCCCAGCCCAGGGCCCGGAACAGCGAGGGCTGCGGCGCCGAGACGATGCCCTTGACCTGGCCGATGCGCAGCTGGGCCTGGGGCATCGCGACGATGACGGCGAAGAGGAACAGCGCCGGCACCACGTTGCGCACGCTGTTGAGCAGGCCCTCGGTGGGCAGGTAGCCCGAGGCGTAGGAGGTGACCAGCCCCAGCGACATCGCGCCGAGGAAGGTCAGCGGCAGCGACTTCAGGCGCCCGAGCATCGCGGCGGCGTAGGCGTTGATGACCAGCAGGGTCAGCGCGTAGTAGTCGAGGCCGACGGTCGAGACCAGCAGCACGCCGGCCAGCGCGGCCAGCGAGGTGCCGATGGCCCACGAGAGCGCGGCGACCTGCTCGGGCTTGCCGCCGAAGAGCTTGAGCAGCTCGGGGTTGTCGACCGAGGCACGCATCGCGGTGCCGATGCGGGTGCGGTTGAGCAGCACGTAGAGGCCGACCGCGACCACGCCCGAGAGCGCGATGGTGATGATCTGGTGGGCGGTGACGAAGATGCCGAAGAGCTCGACGTCGCTGCCGGGGAAGAAGGGCTGGATGCTGCGCGGCTCGGGCGGCCAGATCTGGGTGGCCAGGCCGATGCACCCGACCAGCAGGCCCACGGTGACCACCAGCGACACCGAGACCGGGCCCTCGCCGAGCCCGCGGGTCACGAAGCGCTGGATGAACCAGCCCACGCCGGGCGCGACGACGAAGAGCACCAGGAACAGCGCCAGCCACAGCGGCATCCCCTGCCGGATGCTGAAGTCCCAGAAGACGAACGACATCACCATGCCGAGCGCGCCGTGGGCGATGTTGAAGACCCGGGTGGTGCTGTAGGTCAGCACCAGCCCGCTGGCCGCGATCGCGTACGCCGCCCCGCTGAACAGGCCGAAGAGCGTGAACGCCAGGAACGAGCTCATCGGACCGTCGTGATCCCGTTGCAGGTGTACTTCGAGCCGCCCACCGAGCTCCAGCGACCGCCCTTGACCTGGATGAAGCGCCAGCAGTCACCGGTCTGCTTGGGCCCCACGACCTGGCGCGAGTGCAGGTCGTTGGCGGTCCAGGCGTTGACCTTGCGCAGCGAGTCGATGAGCGAGGAGCGGTTCAGCCGACCACCCAGGCCGACCGCCTGCTCGACGAAGAGGCGGGCCGCCGACCAGGCGAAGACGCCGAAGAAGGTGGGCTCGGCTCCGGGCTTCACCTGCTGCAACCAGCTCAGGTAGAGCTGCGTCTCGGGGTTGGACCCGGCCTCCTCGAAGGGCACGAAGTTGGTGAAGACGGTGGCGCCCTCGACCGCGTCGCCGCCCTGGAGGAACTCGCGGGTGTAGGCGGTGGGGTCGAGCATGTAGACGTCGGGCTCGAAGCCCTGCTGCTGCATGGCCTGGGCGAGCTTGGCGGCCTGGGAGGCGGCGCCGATGAACTGCACGTAGCCCACGTCGCGGTCCTTCATCTGCTGCACGTAGGGGGCGTAGTTGAAGTCGGAGACCTCGATGGGCTGCTCGTAGACGAACTTCATCCCGCGCTGGGTCATCGCCTGCAGCTGCAGCTTGCCGTTCTCGGAGGCCGCGCCGGCGTTGATGTAGAGCATCGCGGCCTTCTGCGAGGCGGCCTTGAAGTTCTTCAGCACGTAGTCGGGCACGGCGTTCTCGAACTGCGTGGCCACCGTCGACTGGGCGCCGAAGCAGGTGTCGCACGCGCCCCGGGTGCCGGTGACCGCCGCGGAGCGGATGTCGGGCAGGCCGCACTTCTCGGCCTCGGCCGCGCCGCCGGAGTCGAAGGCCGACATCGAGCCGATCATGGCGAAGGTGTTGGTGCAGGCGTCGGCGTAGGCCTGCTGGTTGCCGCCCGAGTCGGTGCGGGCGTCGTAGTTCTTCAGCGCCAGCGAGCGGCCGCAGATGCCGTCGGGGTTGGTCTTGTTGTAGAAGGCCACGTAGGCCTTGGTGGCGTCCTGGGCGGCCTCGAAGAGCCCCGGCACCGGTCCGGAGATGTCGGCCGCGTTGCCGATGGTGATGGTGGAGTCGGTGATGCCCGGCCCGTTCTTGAAGCCGTCGCAGGAGGCGGCCTTGCCGCCACCGTCGGCCGAGCTCTCGCCGCCCGGGTCGGTGGTGGAGCCGCCGCCCGAGGAGCCGCCCGACCCGCTCGACCCGCCGGACCCGCTGGAGCCGGGGCTGCCCGCTGTGCCCCCCGAGCCGTCGGTGCCCGGCACCCCGCCCGCGCCCGGGTCGCCGCCGGCGTCGGAGGTCTCGCCTCCCACGACCGAGCCGTCGGCCGTGGTGCCGCCCAGCGTGCCGCCCGCCCCCACGACGTCGTTGGGGTCGAGGTTGGAGCCGCACGCGGCGAGCACCAGGCAGAGCGAGCCCGCCACGACGGCCGTGGCGGCGCGTCGGACGTCTCGCGGGGACCGTCGAGCTGACACCGGACCTCCAAGAACTAGAACGTGTACTAATTCTTAACGAGTGTGCCGCAAGAAGGTGACGCTGCCCACAGTGAATTGGAATCAGTTCCACCCGCTCCCACCCGTGGAGGGGTGGTCGACCCCGGCCGCACCCGGCCCGACCGGGCCCACCCGGGCCACCCGGCCACGCGTGGTGTCCAGCACCGGGACACCGCCGTTGTGACGCGGGCCACCCCGGCATACCGTCGGCACGGACGCGCGGGCACCGAGCCCGGTCGCGACGAGGAGGGCCGATGAGCGTGCGGGAGAGCTTCGACTACGTGGTGGTGGGCGCGGGCAGCGCCGGGGCGGTGCTGGCCGCCCGGCTGAGCGAGGACCCGACCACCAGCGTGCTGCTGCTGGAGGCGGGCGGGCCGGCGGAGTCCGACCACGTCACGATCCCGGCCGCGTTCCCGAACCTCTTCAAGACCCGGTGGGACTGGAACTACCAGACCACCGAGCAGAAGCAGCTGGGCCGGCGCGCCTACTGGCCGCGGATGAAGGCGCTCGGCGGCTGCTCCTCGATGAACGCGATGATCTACATCCGCGGCAACGCAGCCGACTACGACACCTGGCGCGACGACCACGGCGCCCACGGCTGGGGCTACGACGACGTGCTGCCCTACTTCCGCCGTGCCGAGGCCAACAGCCGCCACGGCGGGCCCTTCCACGGCCAGGACGGCCCCCTGCACGTCGAGGACCGCCGCTACACCCACGAGCTCACCGAGGCCTGGGTCGAGTCGGCGGTCGCCTCGGGCATGGCGCGCAACGACGACTTCAACGGCGCCACCCAGGAGGGGGCCGGGCTCTACCAGGTCACCTGCCACCAGGGCCGGCGCTGGTCGACGGCCCGCGGCTACCTCGACCCCGCCGCCGACCGGCCCAACCTCACCGTGCGCACCGGCGCGCTGGCCGAGAAGGTCGTCGTCGAGGGCGGCCGCGCGGTGGGCGTGCAGTACCAGCACGGCCGCGGCACCCGCACGACGTACGCCGCCGCCGAGGTGCTGCTGTGCGGCGGCGCGGTCAACAGCCCGCAGCTGCTGATGCTCTCGGGCATCGGCCCGGGCGAGCACCTGCGCGAGGTCGGTGTCGACGTGCTGCTCGACCAGCCCGCGGTCGGCGCCAACCTGCACGACCACCCCGCGCTGCCGCTGGTCTTCGAGACCCGCGGCACCACCGACCTGGCCGAGCTCAACACCCTGGGCACCTTCGCGCGCGCCAAGCTGATGGGCCGGGGCCCGCTGACCTCCAACGTCGGCGAGGGCGGCGGCTTCTGGCGCAGCCGCGAGGGCCTGCACGCCCCCGACCTGCAGGCCCACGTCGCGCCCAGCGGCTTCTGGGACAACGGGCTGCACGAGCCCACCAGCCGCAAGGTCACCGTCGCCCCGACGCTGGTGCACGTGGCCAGCCGCGGCTCCCTGCGGCTGCGCTCGGCCGACCCGCGCTGGCACCCCGACATCGACCCCGGCTACTACGACGACCAGGCCGACCTCGACGCGATGATCGCCGGCGTACGCCGGATGCTCGACGTGGTCGCCACCGGCCCGCTGGCCGAGCTGGTCGCCGGGCCCGGGCTGGCGACGATGCGGTGGGGCGCCGACCCGACCGACGCCCAGATCGAGGAGCACCTGCGCGCGGAGACCCAGACGCTCTACCACCCCGTCGGCACCTGCGCGATGGGCGACGACGAGCGCGCCGTGGTCGACCCCGAGCTGCGGGTGCGCGGCATCGAGGGCCTGCGCGTCGTCGACGCCAGCGTGATGCCGATGGTCACCCGCGGCAACACCAACGCCCCCACCATCATGATCGGCGAGAAGGCCGCCGACCTCGTGCGCGGCCGCGTGCCGGTCGGCGCCACGAGCACCGCGAGGAAGGACCACCGATGAGCGAGCACACCCAGGAGCAGGACCGGCAGAAGCTGGAGTCCTTCGACCCCGCGACCGGCGACGTGGTCGGCGTGCACGCCGTCGACGACACCGCCTCGGTCGAGGCCGCCGTGGCCCGGGCCCGGGCCTCGGCCGGCTGGTGGGCCGGCATCGGCTTCGACGCCCGCGCCGAGGTGCTGGCCCAGTGGCGCGCGGTGCTGACCCGGCGGATGGCCCAGCTGGCCGACGTCGTGCACGCCGAGACCGGCAAGCCGCACGCCGACGCCCAGCTCGAGATCGGCCTGGCCATCGACCACCTGGCCTGGATCGGCTCGAAGGCCGAGAAGGTGCTGGGGCGCCACCGGGTCTCCTCGGGGCTGCTGCTGGCCAACCACGCCGCGTCGGTGGAGTACCTGCCGCTCGGCGTCGTGGGCGTGATCGGGCCCTGGAACTACCCGGTCTTCACGCCCATGGGCTCGATCGCCTACGCCCTGGGCGCCGGCAACACCGTCGTCTTCAAGCCCAGCGAGCTGACCCCCGGCGTGGGCGTCTGGCTCGCCGACAGCCTGCGCGAGGTCGTGCCCGACCAGCACCTGCTGCAGACCGTCATCGGCTGGGGCGAGACCGGTGCCGCGCTGTGCCGCGCCGACATCGACAAGCTCGCCTTCACCGGCTCGACGGCCACCGGCAAGAAGGTGATGGCCACCTGCGCCGAGAACCTCACGCCCGTCGTGATCGAGGCCGGCGGCAAGGACGCCCTGATCGTCGACGAGGACGCCGACCTCGACGCCGCCGCCGACGCCGCGGCCTGGGGAGCCTTCTCCAACGCCGGCCAGACCTGCATCGGCGTCGAGCGGGTCTACGTGCACGAGAAGGTCGCCGACGACTTCGTGGCCCGCCTCTCCGAGCGGGCCCGCGCCGTGCACGCGGGCGTCGACGCCGACGCCAAGCTCGGCCCGATGACGATGGCCTCGCAGCTCGAGGTGGTGCGCAGCCACGTCGACGACGCGCTGGCCCGCGGCGGGCGCGCCGTGGTGGGCGGGCCCGAGTCGGTCGACGACCGCTACGCCCAGCCGGTGGTGCTGGTCGACGTGCCCGAGGACTCCCTGGCCGTGACCGAGGAGACCTTCGGGCCGACGGTCGTGGTCAACCGGGTCAGCTGCATGGACGAGGCCGTCGAGCTGACCAACGCCGGCAAGTACGGCCTCGGCGGCGCGGTGTTCTCCGGTCGCCAGGGCCCCGACATCGCCCGCCGGCTGCGCTCGGGCATGACCTCGGTCAACTCGGTGATCGCCTTCGCCGGGGTGCCCTCGCTGCCCTTCGGCGGGGTCGGCGACTCCGGCTTCGGGCGCATCCACGGCGCCGACGGCCTCAAGGAGTTCACCTACGCCAAGGCGGTGACCCGCCAGCGGATGAAGCCGGTGCTCAACCTGACCACCTTCGAGCGCACCGACGAGCAGGACACCCTCTTCGTCACCATGCTCACCGCGCTGCACGGCCGCGCCAGCCAGATCACCAAGCGCCCGCTGCGCGAGCGGGTGGCAGCGGTGCGGGAGCGCCGCCGGGGCTGAGCCCGGCCGGAGGAGTTCCGTCGGCCGGCCGATGAAGCTCCTGGGTGGCCGATGAAGCTTCATCGGCCACCCGCCAGTTCCGTCGGCCGGCCGATGAAGCTCCCGCGGGCCCGCTCAGCCCTGGTCGAGCCCGTCGCCGGCGCCGTCGTCGAGGCCGTCGTCGAGGCCGTCGCCGGGGGCGATCGGGCCCGGGGCCGGACCGTCGGTGGGCTGGTCGTCGGGGTCGGGCTCGACGGCCAGCTCGGCGAGCTCGACGTAGTCGTCGACGACCCAGACCCCGTTGGTCTGCAGGTTGACGGTCTGGATGCCCACGGGGCTGCCGTCGCGGTAGGTGATCAGCGAGACCTGCGCCTCGCGGCGGATCTTCGAGCCGAGCGCGATGGCGTACGCCGCCCCGCCCGTGGTGCCCATCGTGAACCGGTAACCGGTGCGCGGGGCGGTCTCCTCGGGGTTCTCCTCCCCCTCGGGCTCCTCGTCGCTCGCCTCGTCGGCGGCGGGCTCGGCGGCCGCCCCTTCCGCCGACTCGTCGGGGCCGTCGGGGCCGTCGGAGCCGTCGGTGCCGTCTGAGCCGTCCGAGTCGTCCGGGCCCTCGGGATCCTCGTCGGCCACGACCGGGTCGGGGCCCTCCTGCACGTGCAGGTGCCCGCCGACGACCAGGTCGACGCAGCCGCGGCGCAGCGCCTCGGAGGCCAGGTTGGCGTCGTGGACCAGCACCGTGTCGATCGGCTCGTCGGCGGCGCAGGCGGCGTCGGCCAGCCGCTCGCCGACCTCCTCGAAGCTCAGCCCGCCCTCGTCGCGCCAGCTGCCCAGCCCGCTGGCGCGGGGGTCGGCCACGCCGAGCAGCGTGCCGCCGCCGGGGCCCTCGACGACCTCGCCGTCGAGCATCGTCCAGCCCTGGTCGGCGAGGTAGTCGACCACGAACGTGCCGTTGTCGTGGTTGCCGGCCACGCCCCAGCGCGGCTGGTCCTCGAAGGCGGCCGAGACCGAGTCGAGCGAGAACGCCTCCCAGCTCGAGCCGGTGGAGGTGTCGTCGCCGCCGTCGAGCACCCCGGTGGCGCCGGCGCGGTCGCCGACGGCACGGGCCACGGCGTCCATCTGGATGTTGTCGTGGCGGTCGCTGACCATGGTCACGACCACCTCCCCCTCCTCGGGGGTGCGCAGGTCGAGCTCGCCGGCGGCCTCGGCCGCGGTCTCGTAGAACGTCTGGGACTTGTCGTAGGTGTTGACGGCCGACTCGATCAGGCGCCGCGACTGGTTGGTGGTCAGGTCGGCGCGGATCTCGACGCCCTCGACCTCGTCGGGCAGCGGCACCCCGGTGCCGACGAAGTCGGCCAGGGGCACCCACTCGCGCTCGTCCTCCGCGGCCTCGACCGCGTCGTCGGCGGGGGTCCACGGCTGCCAGAGACCCAGCACCATCGCGACCGCGAGCAGCGCCGCGAGCACGCCGTACGGCGTAGGCAGCGCCACCAGCAGCTGGCGGCGCCGGGCCCGGCCCAGCAGCAGCCACACCAGCACCGGCACCGCGCCGATGACCAGGCCGCGCAGCAGCGCGTCGAGGGCCATGTCCTCGATCGCCGAGCGCAGCTTGGCCTGCGGGCCCTCGGGCGCCGAGGCGATCAGCGCGTAGCGCTGCACCAGCTCGTCGGTGCTGCCGGCCTCGGTCTTGCCCAGCTGCACCTGCACGCCCAGCGGCAGGTCGGAGGCCAGGCGCAGGTCGGGCAGCACCGGGCCGGTCAGCAGCTCGACCTGGCCGCTCAGGGTCGGCCGGACCACCGACTCGTGGCTGGCCAGGCTGACCTCGCGCTCGCTGCTGAGGAACAGGAAGCCGGCCGCCAGCAGCGAGCCGCCGAGCCAGACCGCGAGGCAGCCGAGGACCACCGCACCGCGCACGGTGTGCCCGAGCAGGCGGCCGCGCAGGCCCCGCTCGGCCGTCGGCTCGGCGGCCCGGGGAGAGGCGGGGTCAGGCTCGGGCACGGGCGATCGCGTAGAGGGTCACGCTGGCGGCGACGCCGGCGTTGAGGGACTCCAGCTGGTTGGCCATCGGGATCGAGACCAGCTGGTCGCAGTTCTCGGCGACCAGGCGGGAGAGCCCGTTGCCCTCCGAGCCGACCACGACCACGAGCGGGCCGTCGGCCAGGTCGAGGTCGGGCAGGTCGACCTCGCCGTCGGCGGCCAGGCCCACGACCATGCAGCCGGCGTCCTGGTACTCCTTGATCTGGCGGTTCAGGTTGACCGTCTGGGCGACCGGGATGCGCGCGGCGGCGCCGGCGCTGGTCTTCCACGCCGAGGCGGTCATGCCGGCGGCGCGGCGCTCGGGGATGACCACCCCGTGGGCGCCGAAGCCGGCCGCGCTGCGCACGATCGCGCCGAGGTTGCGCGGGTCGGTGACCGAGTCGAGCATCACGATCAGGGCCGGCTCGCCCATCTCCTCGGCGCGCACGATCAGGTCGTGCGGGTCGGCGTACTCGTAGGAGGGGATGCGGGCCGCGAGGCCCTGGTGCACCGCGCCCTGGGTGAGGCGGTCGAGCTCGCCGCGGCCGACCTCGAGCAGGCTGATGCCCTTGTCTGCGGCCAGCGCGAAGACCTCGCGCAGCCGGCCGTCGCGCTCGGCGCCCTCGGCGA
Organism: Nocardioides salarius; assembly: GCF_016907435.1. Lineage (NCBI taxonomy): Bacteria > Bacillati > Actinomycetota > Actinomycetes > Propionibacteriales > Nocardioidaceae > Nocardioides > Nocardioides salarius. The sequence continues at coordinate 1,411,355 of NZ_JAFBBZ010000001.1, forward strand.
CGTACACGCCGGTGACCGGCACGCCCTCGCGCAGCGCCTCGAGCACCGAGTTGCGCCCGGCGATCCACTCGGCGTCGCTGCTGCCGCGGCGCTTCTGCGAGCCGCCCTTCGACTGCGAGCGGTTCTTCTCGGCGCGCTTGGCGGCCTTGTGGGCCTGGTGGTACTCGCGGTCCTTGGCCTTCGGGGTCGGGCCGCGGCCCTCGAGGCCGCGTTTGACCCGGCCGCCGGAGCCGGCGGTGGGGTTGCCCTTGCCGGTCTTCTTGATCGCGCCCTTGCGCTGAGAATTACCGGCCACGTCAGTGCCCTTCTCGGTTGGTGAGGAAGGCGCTCTGCGCCTGTCGCGAACTACCGGCCATTGATGAGGCTCCACTTCGGTCCGTCGGGGGTGTCCTCGACCTCGATGCCCGCCGCCTTGATCTGGTCGCGGATGGCGTCGGCAGCGGCGAAGTCCTTCGCCGCGCGCGCCTGGGCACGCTGGTCGAGCAGGCCGCGGACGAGGGCGTCCACGGCAGAGGTGAGCTGGTCGTCGTGGCCGCTCGTCGGGCCCCACGCGGGGTCGGCCGGGTCGAGCCCGAGCACGCCCAGCATGGCGCGCACCGAGGCGGCGTTGCCGCGCAGCGCGGCCGAGTCGGCACCGGCACCACCAGCACCGTCGGCGAGCAGCTTGTTGCCCTCGCGGACGACGTCGAAGACCGCGGCGACCGCGGCCGGCGTACCGAGGTCGTCGTCCATCGCGGCCACGAAGTCGGCGCAGTGCATGCCGGTCGCGGGGACCTCGCCGACGACGGCGCGGGCGCGCTCGAGGTAGGCCTCGATGCGGCGGAAGCCGACCGCGGCCTCCTCGAGGGCCTCGAAGCTGAACTCGACGTGGCTGCGGTAGTGGGCCGAGACGATGTAGTAGCGCAGCTCGATGCCGCGGAAGCGCTGCAGCACCGACGGGATGGTCAGGCTGTTGCCCAGCGACTTGCTCATCTTCTCGCCGGCGGTGGTGATCCAGGCGTTGTGCATCCAGTACGACGCGAAGCCGTGCCCGGCCGCGCGGCTCTGGGCCTGCTCGTTCTCGTGGTGCGGGAAGCGCAGGTCGACGCCGCCGCCGTGGATGTCGAAGGCCTCGCCGAGGTACTTGCCGGCCATCGCCGAGCACTCGATGTGCCAGCCGGGCCGACCCGGGCCCCAGGGGCTGGGCCACGACGCGGTCGCCGGCTCGGAGGGCTTGCGGCCCTTCCAGAGCGCGAAGTCGCGCGGGTCGCGCTTGCCCCGGGGGTCGGCGTCCTCGGCGGGCTCCATGTCGTCGAGGCCCTGCCGCGTCAGCTCGCCGTACGCCGGCCACGAGCGGACGTCGAAGTAGACGTCGCCCGAGCCGTCGGCCGCGGCGTAGGCGTGGCCCTTCTCCACCAGCTGCTCGATCAGCGTGATCATCTCGGGCACGTGCCCGGTGGCGGCCGGCTCGTAGGAGGGCGGCAGCACGTTGAGCGCGGTGTAGGCCCGGTCGAGCTCGCGCGACATGTCGTAGGCCAGGTTCCACCACGGGCGGCCCTGCTCGGCCGACTTGGTGAGGATCTTGTCGTCGATGTCGGTGACGTTGCGGATGAACGTCACCTCGAGGCCCTGGTGGACCAACCACCGGCGCAGCACGTCGAAGTTGACCGCCGAGCGCACGTGGCCCACGTGCGGCTCCGACTGCACCGTCAGCCCGCACACGTACACGCCCGCCCTGCCCTGCTGCAGGGGGACGAAGTCGCGGACGTCGCGCGTGGCGGTGTCGTAGAGCCGGAAAGTCACGGCTCAAGTGTAGGAGCGAGCCCACCCGCGCCCCGCATCCCCGCCCGGGCCGGGCCGCCGGCCCTCCACAGGGAGTTTCATCGGGTACCCGATGGAACTCACGCTGCCCAGCTGAAGGTTCAGCCGGGTGACGCCAGGTTCGTCGGGTACCCGATGAAACTCCTCCGGCCGCGACCTGTGACGCAAGTGACTGCTGTGACGTACCGTTGCCGGGTGCTGCGAACCCTCCTGCCCGCCACCGCGCTCGCGCTGGTGGCCACCGCGCTGGCCCCCGCCCCCACGACGTACGCCGCCGGCGGCGGTAGCGCCGTCGCCGCGAGCCCCGCCTCCAGCACGGCCGCGGGCACCGCTGCGAGCACCGAGTCGGCGCGCGCCGGCACCGCGGCCCGCAGCGCGACGCGCAAGATCAACCACCAGGGCTGGGACGGCTCGGCGCAGTGGAAGAAGGGCCGGCTCGACTCGGTGCGGATCAAGCGCGGGCGGGTCTTCCACCAGCCGGCGAGCGCGACGGCGCGCCGCGAGCTGGGCGGCACGACGTACACGACCGCGCGCTGGAACGGCCCGTGGCACCGTCCCGGGTTCTCCTTCACCGAGCTGATCGCGTCGTGGGAGGCCAAGACCCCCGGCGACAGCTGGATCGAGGTCGAGGTCAAGGGCCGCGCCGCCGACGGGCGCCGCTCGTCGTGGGACCTGATGGGCCGCTGGGCCGCGGGTGACAAGTTCGTCGAGCGCACCACCGTCTCGGGGCAGAGCGACGACCTGGCCTCGGTCAACGTCGACACCTGGAAGGCGCCGGCCGGGCTGGTCGCCTACCGGCTGCGGGTCACCCTGGGCCGCCGCGCCGGCGCGGGCAGCAACCCGCCGAGCGTGGGTGCGGTCAGCGCGATGGCCTCGCGGCTGCCCTCGGGCTCGGTGCAGGCCTCGGCGCCCGGCGTGGTGAGCAAGGCCGGCGGCACGGTGCTCGACGTGCCGACGTACAGCCAGATGATCCACCAGGGCCACTACCCGCAGTGGGGCAACGGCGGCGAGGCGTGGTGCTCGCCCACCTCGACGTCGATGGTGCTGGGCTACTACGACGCGCTGCCGCGGGCCAAGGACCACTCCTGGGTGCCCGCCGGCCACCCCGACCCGTGGGTCGACCACGCCGCGCGGATGACCTACGACCACGGCTACGACGGCACCGGCAACTGGCCCTTCAACACCGCGTACGCCGCCCGCCAGACCGGCTCGGGCTTCGTGACCCGGCTGCGCAGCATGCGCGAGACCGAGGTCCTCGTCGCCGCCGGCATCCCGGTCGTCATCTCGATCGCCTTCGACCGCGGCCAGCTCAGCGGCGCCCCGATCAGCGCGTCCAACGGCCACCTGCTGGTCGTGGTGGGCTTCACCGCGAAGGGCGACGTGGTCGTCAACGACCCGGCCGGCGCCTCCAACGGCGCGGTGCGCCGCACCTACGACCGCGGCCAGCTCGAGAACGCCTGGCTGCCCCGCTCGGGCGGCACGGCGTACGTCATCACCGACGCCGACCACCCGCTGCCCTCGCCCGAGAAGCACTCCAACTGGTAGCCGACCGCCAGCGGGCCGGCCGGGGGCCCGCGGCTACTCGTCGGGGGTCGAGGTGTCGGTCGCGGTGAAGTCGACCTCGTCGAGGCCGGTCGCGCCGTCGGGCAGCACGCCGCGCTCGACGTCGGTCTGCACGTTGCCGTCGGCGTCGGTGGCGCGCACCCGCACCCGGTGGTCGCCGGGCCCGACGTCGGTGGTGCCGGCCCACTGCACCCAGGTGTCGGCGCTGGGCACCCGGCCCAGGTCGGCGGCGACCCACTCGCCGCCGTCGACGGAGAACTCGACGGTCGAGACGCCGGTGCCCTGCATCCAGGCGACGCCGCCGAAGGCGACCCGGCCCGCGGGCACGTCCTCCCCCGAGCGCGGCACGTCGATGCGCGAGGCGATCTTGACCGGGCCGCGCTCGCTCCAGCCGCGCTGGGTCCAGTACGCCGAGAAGTCGGCGAAGCGGGTCACCTCGAGGTCGACGACCCACTTGGTGGCCGAGACGTAGCCGTAGAGCCCCGGCACCAGGGTGCGCACCGGGAAGCCGTGCTCGATCGGCAGCGCCTCGCCGTTCATCGCCACCGCCAGCATCGCGCCGCGGCCGTCGGTCAGCGCCTCGAGGGGGGTGCCGCAGGTCCAGCCGTCCTCGGAGGTCTGCAGCACCGCGTCGGCGCCGGGCAGCACCCCCGCCTCGGCCAGCAGGTCGGAGGTCAGCACGCCGGTCCACAGCGCGTTGCCGACCAGGTCGCCGCCGACCGGGTTGGACACGCAGCTCAGCGTCGTCCAGGCCTCGGTGCGCTCGCGGGCCAGCAGCGCGTCGTAGGTCAGCTCGACCTCGCGCTCGACCATGCCGTGGATGCGCAGGCGCCAGTCGACGGGCGCGATCGCGGGCACCACCAGCGCGGTGTGGATCTGGTAGAAGTCGTCGTTGGGGGTCTGCCACGAGGCGATGTCGTCGACGCCGAGGCTCGAGCCGCGCGGCGGCGGGGTCTGCCCGGCGCCCTCGATGCGCAGCAGCCGCCGGGTCTCCTCGACCGCGCGCCGCCCGGTGCCCAGCACCCGGCCGGCGCCGGCGACCACGACCGCGGCGCCGCCGACGAGCACGGCGCGCACCAGGAACGTACGCCGCCCGTGCGCCCCGGTCTGCTCGTCGGCGACCACGACCGACGCCCCGGCGGGCCGGGGCGCCGCGCCGGTGCGCTCGAGGCGACGCAGCGGGGCCACCAGCAGCGCGAGCACCAGGAGCCAGGTCAGGTAGCCGATGACGACGGGCAGGAGGTCGGCGGTGGCGGAGCCGCGCTGCAGCAGCACCGCGGCCGCGGTGACCAGGGCCAGCACCGAGTAGCCGGCCAGCGGCACCCACCAGCGCCGGCGCGCGGCGGCGCCGAGTGCGGCGAAGACCACGGAGACGATCAGCAGGATCATCACCAGCAGCAGGGCCTTGTTGCCCGAGCCGAAGAAGCGGATCACGAAGTCGGCGACCGGCCCGGGGGTCAGCCGGATGACGCCCTCGGCGATCGCCACCACGGGCGACTCGCGGATCGTCAGCACCATCGCGGCGGTGTAGCTGGTCGCGAGACCGGCCAGCCCGGCCACCAGGCCGGCCAGGCGCCACAGCCCCGCGCGCTCGTCCACGACCCGATTGTCCCCCACACCCCCTGCGACCTCCGCGCTCGGGCATGATCGCGACGTGAACGGCGACGCTGAGCAGACCCCCGCCCCCGCTCCCGCACCCGGTCCTGCGCCCGGTCCCGCGCCTGCATTGGGTGGGTTGCGGGTGGGGATCGGCACTGACGTGCACCGGCTGGTGCCCGGCGTCCCGATGCACCTGGCCGGGCTGGCCTGGCCCGACGAGGAGCTCGGCCTCGAGGGGCACTCCGACGCCGACGTGGCCGCGCACGCGGCGTGCGACGCCCTGTTCTCCGCCGCGGACCTCGGCGACCTGGGCTCGCACTTCGGCACCGCCGAGCCCCGGTGGGCCGGCGCGTCGGGAGCCGCGCTGCTCACCGAGACCGCGCGCCGGGTGCGCGGGGCGGGCTTCGAGGTGGTCAACGTCGCGGTGCAGGTGATCGGCAACCGGCCGCGGCTGGGCCCGCGCCGCGACGAGGCCCGGGCCGCACTGACGGCGGCGGTGGGCGCCCCGGTCTCGGTCTCGGCCACGACCACCGACGGGCTCGGCCTGACCGGTCGCGGCGAGGGCGTCGCGGCGATCGCCACCGCGCTGCTCGTGGCCACCGGCTGAGCGAGGGGGCCGCGGCCCGCGGACGTCATCCCCTCCGCACCGACGGACGTCCCGCCCGTATGACGTCCGGGCCGGCGGCTGGGTACGGTCACCGCGTGCCCGACCAGCCCACCTCCCCCGCTCCCCCGCCCGCCGAGACACCTGCGCACGAGACCGGCTCGGTCAGCGTGGTGGTGCTGGGCGCCGGCTCCGGCTCGCGGGTGGGCGCCGGGGTCAACAAGGTGCTCCTGCCGCTGGCCGGGCGTCCGGTGCTGGCCTGGTCGGTGCTGGCCGCGCTGCGCACCCCCGGCGTCGCCCGGGTGCTGGTGGTGGCGCACCCCGACGAGCTCGACGAGGTCGCCGAGGCGCTCGCACCGCACCTGCCCGCTGACAGCGCCGACAGCACTGGCGGCACTGGCAGCACTGACGGCGCTGGCGGCGGGGAGGGCCCGGGCGCCCCGGAGGTCGGGCTGGTGGCGGGCGGGCCGACGCGGCACGCCTCCGAGTCGCGCGCGCTGCGCGCCCTGGTCGCCGACGTCGAGGCGGGGCGCACCGACGTGGTCGTCGTCCACGACGGCGCCCGGCCGCTGGCCCCGGTGGCGCTCTTCGCCGCCGTGGTCGAGGCCGCGCGCGCCCGCGGCGGGGCGCTGCCCGGGGCCCCGGTGACCGGGGTGCTGACCCGGGCGCTGCAGCCGGTGCCGAGCGCGCTGGTGGGGGTGCAGACCCCGCAGGCCTTCCGCGCCGGGCCGCTGCTGGCGGCCTACCGGCGCGCCGACGACGACGGCTTCGAGGGCACCGACACCGCCGCGTGCTTCGCCAGGTACGCCGACCTGCCGGTCGTCGCGGTCGCCTCCGGGCCGGCGAACCTCAAGGTCACCTGGCCCGAGGACCTGGCCCTGGCCGAGGAGCTGCTGGGCCTCAGCGGGCGGTGAGCGCCTCGAGGACGGCGATGTCGTCGGCGCCGGCGACCCGGCGGCCCTCGGGCGGGGCCTGACGGGTCAGCACCGGGAACCGCTCGGCCAGCCACGAGACCAGCACCCCGAAGTCGTCGGAGGGCAGCTCGTCGAGCGCGGCCACCACCCCGGCCGGCAGCACCACCGGCGAGGTGACCACGACCAGGTCGTCGCGGTCGGGGCCCATCCCCACGACCGGCAGCCCGCCCGCGTCGCCCGCGGCCGCGCTGTCGCCGTCGGCGGTCTTCACGGTGTCGGTGACCGGCCGCACGCCCACGACGACCGCCTCGCGGGCCACGGCCTCGCGCACGCACCCGGCGATGAAGTCGGCCGGCGTCATCGGGCACAGGCAGTCGTGCAGCACGACCGGCTCACCGGAGGCGGCCAGGCCCTCCCACTCGGTGCCGATGTCGACCGGGGTGACCCCCGACTCGCCGAGGCCCCAGGCCGCCACGGCCACCAGCGCCTCACCGTGCAGCAGCTCGAAGGGCAGCGACCCGCGGCCGGTCTCGACCACGGTGCCGAGCGCGGCCGGCTGCTCCTGCTCGTCCTCGAGGTCCGACCAGTCGGACCAGTTGCGGCCGTCGTCGTCCGGGGTGCCGGGACTGTCGGGGTGGCTGTCGTGGGAGGTCATGGTGGGACCAGCCTAGGACGCACGACGGCCCCCGGGTGCTCACCCGGGGGCCGTCGTGCTCGTTGCTGGTGGTGCGAGGTGGTGCGTGGAGGTGCTGCCCTTAGGAGGCGAGCACCTCGTCGAGGATGACCTCGGCCTTGTCCTCGTTGGTCTTCTCGGCCAGGGCCAGCTCGGAGACCAGGATCTGGCGCGCCTTGGCCAGCATCCGCTTCTCGCCGGCCGACAGGCCACGGTCGCGCTCGCGGCGCCACAGGTCGCGCACGACCTCGGCCACCTTCATGACGTCGCCGCTGTGCAGCTTCTCCAGGTTCGCCTTGTAGCGTCGCGACCAGTTGGTCGGCTCCTCCACATGAGCGGCCCGCAGCACGTCGAAGACGCGGTCGAGGCCCTCCTTGTCGACGACGTCACGCACGCCGACCAGGTCGAGGTTGCAGGCCGGGACGCGTACGACCAGGTCCTGCTGGGCCACGATCCGCAGCACCAGGTACTGGCGGTCCTCACCCTTGATGGTCCGCATCTCGATGTCCTCGATGACAGCGGCCCCGTGATTGGGATACACAACCGTTTCGCCGACGGTGAAAGTCATATGTCAGGTTCCCCTTCCTAGGCCACCATCTTAACACGGATCTGGGAGTCCCCCTCATCGTTTGTGCAGGTCAGAGGGGCAATGCGGTCTTGACAGATCGTTGTGGGCTGTGGTGGCGCCCACCCCGCGGGGCGTGACGCGGCCCACGCCCGGCCCCTGGCCGGCGGGTCGAAAAGTGCCTCCTACCTGCGCGGACCTCCCGCGGGGGACCCTCGCGGCAGGGATACTGCCGAGCATGGTCCGACCTCACCTGCCCCGCCGCCGCAAGGCCGCTCCGCAGCCCGCCGAACCACCCCCGGGGTCCCCTGCGCCAGCCCCTGCGCCGGCCCCGGGCGCGACCACCGTCGTGGCGCCCCCGCCGCCGGCGCCGCGGGCGCGGCGTACGGGCCCGGCGCGGGTCCTCGACACCACGCCGGTGCTCCTCGCCCGGGCCGCCCACCCGCGCCAGGCGGTGCTGACCGCGGTGCTGATGACGGTCGTGGCGGCGCTGGACGACCGGCCCACCCGTGAGCTGGGCCTGGTGCTGGTCACGGTGCTGGTGGGCCAGACGGTGCTCGGCTGGCACAACGACCTGGTCGACCGGCGCCGCGACGCCACGCACCCCAGCGATGCCAAGCCGCTCGCCAAGCCGCTCGCCGACGGCCGCCTCGACCCGGGCACGGCCTGGTTCGCGCTGGCCTGTGCGGTGCTGGTGCTGGTGCCGCTCGCCGTGGCCCACGGCACCACGGCCGGGCTGCTCTACCTGGGCTCGGTGCTGATCGGGCTGCTCGGCAACCTGACGCTGCGCACCGGGGTGCTCTCGTTCGTACCGTGGGCGGCGGCGTTCGCGACCTACCCGGCCTTCCTCTCCTACGGCGGCTGGGGCGGGGTCGGCACGGGGGTCGCCCCGGAGCCCGCGATGGTCCTGCTGGCGGCGCTGCTCGGCGTGGGCGTGCACCTGCTCACCGCGCTGTGGGGACTGGTCGCCGACCACGAGGACGGGTGGACCTACCTGCCGCTGCGCCTGGGCCTGCGCCTGGGCGCCGCGAGGCTGCTGGCCCTCGCAGCCGTCTACCTGGCGCTGGTCGCGGTGGCGATGGCGTTCGTGGGCACCACCAGCGGGCTGGGCGCCGGCTGACGCTAGGCTGGGCCCGGCCGGCCCCACGACGAACCGAAGGCATGAGACCCACGATGCTGATCCGCCGCAAGCTCGCGCTCGCCACCAGCGCGGTCGCGCTCGCCCTCCCCCTCACCTCGTGTGGTTTCGACTACGCGACCGACCGGCCCTACACGCCGGCCGCCGGGGCCAACGAGCGCGACGCCGAGGTCGACGTGCTCGGCGCGGCCGTCGTGGCCAGCGCCGACGGCGCGGGCACCTTCATCGCCGGGCTCTCCAACAACTCCTCCAGCGAGTCGGTGACCTGGGAGTCCCTCAACAGCGAGGACGGCCAGCTCAGCGCCGAGGTCGACCCGCGCGAGATCGCGCCGCTGGGCTTCGAGAACCTCTCCCAGGAGGGCAACGGCGTCGCCGTCACCGGCGACTTCACCGCCGGTGACTACCTGTCGCTGCGCCTGGGCTTCTCCAACGGCGACACGGTGGCCGTCAAGGTGCCGGTCGTGACCAATTGCGACGAGTTCGAGGGCTTCGACCACGCCACCGAGTCCGGCGAGGCGGGCGAGGCGGGCGAGGCGGGCGAGGCGGGCGAGACCTACGAATGCGAGCCCCTCGAGCCGGTGCGCGAGTACGGCCCCGGCGAGGAGGGCGAGGAGGGCGACGAGCTGGTGCCCGAGGGCGGCGCCGAGTCGGAGCCGGAGGGCACCCAGTGAGCACCCCGACCAGCACCCTGATCCTGCTCCGCCACGGCGAGAGCACCTGGAACGCCAAGAACCTCTTCACCGGCTGGGTCGACGTGCCGCTGACCGAGAAGGGCGAGGCCGAGGCCCGCCGCGGCGGCGAGCTGATGCGCGAGGCCGGGCTGCTGCCCGACGTCGTGCACACCTCCCTGCTGCGCCGCGCGATCTCCACCACCGGGCTCGCGCTCGACGCCTGCGACCGGCACTGGATCCCCGTGCACCGCTCGTGGCGGCTCAACGAGCGCCACTACGGCGCACTGCAGGGCAAGGACAAGAAGCAGACCCTTGAGCAGTACGGCGAGGAGCAGTTCATGGCCTGGCGCCGCTCCTTCGACGTGCCGCCTCCGCCGATCGAGGACGACCACGAGTTCTCGCAGCGCCACGACCCGCGCTACGCCGACCTCGGCGACGACATGCCGCGCACCGAGTGCCTCAAGGACGTCATCGAGCGCTTCCTGCCCTACTGGGAGTCGGCGGTCGTGCCCGACCTGCGCGCCGGCCGGGTGACCCTGGTCGCCGCCCACGGCAACAGCCTGCGCGCGCTGGTCAAGCACCTCGACGGCATCGGCGACGACGAGATCGCCGGGCTCAACATCCCCACCGGCATGCCGCTGGTCTACGAGCTCGACGACGACCTGCGCCCCACCGTCCCCGGTGGGCGCTACCTCGACCCCGACGCCGCCGAGGCGGCCGCCGCGGCCGTGGCCTCCCAGGGTCGCTGACCCGGCCCGTATCTCCCGCCGACCCGGCCCGTTCTTCGCGCCGAGCCGGCCCGTTCTGCGCCTCGAGCCGGCCTGAAATGACCGTACGCCGACCCCTCCCGCAGGAGGAGCCGGCGTACGACGGTCGGTGGGCGGGCGGCTCAGAGCTCGCCGCGGTGCGGCTTCTCGCCGGTGACCACGAAGACGACGCGGTTGGCGATCGAGACGGCGTGGTCGGCGATGCGCTCGTAGTAGCGGCCCAGCAGGGCCACGTCGACCGCGGCCTCGACGCCGTGCGCCCAGTCGTCGCCGAGCAGCTGGGTGAAGCTGTGGCGGCGCAGCTGGTCCATCACCTCGTCGTCACGGCCCAGCTCGATGGCCGCCGACACGTCGCGGTGGCGGATGATCTGCCCGACCCGGCGCACCATGTCCTCGGCGGTCTCGGCCATCTTGGTCATCGTGTCGCTGATGCCCTCGGGCACCGCCACGTTGGGCACGCGCAGGCGGGCGATCTTGGCGACGTGCACCGACAGGTCGCCCATCCGCTCGAGCTCGGTGACCATCCGCAGCGCCGCGATGATGACGCGCAGGTCGCCGGCCACCGGCTGCTGCAGGCTGAGCAGCTCGAAGGCCGACTCCTCGACCTTCTCGCGGGCCCGGTCGATCTCGACGTCATCGGTGATCACCTGCTCCGCGACCGCGGCGTCGCCGCTCATCAGGGCCTCGGTGGATCGACGGACCGCGACCTCGACCTGGCCGCAGATGGCGGTCAGGTCGTCGAAGACGGCATCGAGCTGCTCATGGAAGACGTCACGCATGGGGCAGAGCCTAGGCAATGGAACCGGCGGGCGGGTGTCTGGCCGTCGCGGCGCGGTGAACGCGGGATGAACGTTGCGAAGCCCGGGCTCGCCGAAGGGGTGCTCGGTGGCAGGCTGCGTACGATCCTGCACGTGGACCCGACGCTGCAGGCATTCCTCGCTGCCGTCGTGGGGGCGTTCGTCGCCGGCGCCGCGGTGCTGGCCTGGCACGTCAGCGACCGGCAGCAGCACACCGTGCCCGCCGCGCCCGAGCCGGTGCTGCCCTACGGGATCGGCTCGGTGCTCTCGGTGCTGCGCAGCTCGGCGGTCGTGGTCGACGAGGCCGACGTGGTGCTCAAGGCCAGCGCTCCGGCGTACGCGCTCGGGCTGGTGCGCGGCTCGCGGCTGGTCTCCGAGGCGCTGGCCGAGCAGGTCAGCGCCGTACGCCGCGACGGGCAGATCCGCGAGACCGAGATCCTGATGACCCGCCCCGGCGCGCCCTCGCGCCACGTCACGGCCCGGGTCGCGCCGCTGGGCTCGCGCCTGGTGCTGGCGCTGGTCGAGGACCGCACCCGCGAGCGGCGCATCGAGGAGGTGCGCCGCGACTTCGTCGCCAACGTCTCCCACGAGCTCAAGACCCCGGTGGGTGCGATCCGGCTGCTCTCGGAGGCGATGGTCGACGCCGCCGACGACCCCGAGGCGGTCAAGCGGTTCGCGGCGCGGATGGGCACCGAGAGCGACCGGCTCTCCAAGCTGGTGCAGCAGATCATCGAGCTCTCGCGCCTGCAGGCCGACGACCCGCTCGACGCGCCGGTCGCGGTGCACCTCGACGACGTGATCCGCTCGGCGGTCGACGCCTCGGCCATCGATGCCGCCGCCAAGCGCATCCAGGTCGCGATCGGCGGCACCGGCGACGTGCAGGTCTTCGGCAACGAGAAGCAGGTGACCGCCGCGGTCTCCAACCTGGTCTCCAACGCCGTCTCCTACTCCGACCCCGACTCGACGGTGCTGGTCACCACCCGCATCGACGACGGGTCGGTCGACGTCTCGGTGGTCGACCAGGGCATCGGCATCCCCGCCGACGAGCTGGACCGCATCTTCGAGCGCTTCTACCGCGTCGACCCCGCGCGCCACCGCTCCACCGGCGGCACCGGGCTCGGCCTGTCCATCGTCAAGCACGTCGCCGCCACCCATGGCGGCGAGGTCCGGGTCTGGTCGGCGGAGGGGCAGGGGTCTACGTTCACCCTGACCCTGCCCCAGCACTTCGGGTCCGAGAGGAAAGAGCAGGAGGACACCCCGTGACACGGGTACTGGTCGTCGAGGACGAAGAGAGCTACAGCGACGCGCTCGCCTACATGCTGCGCAAGGAGGGCTACGAGGTCGCGATCGCGGCCGACGGCAACGCCGCCCTGGTCGAGTTCGACCGCAACGGCGCCGACATCGTGCTGCTGGACCTGATGCTGCCGGGCATCCCCGGCACCGAGGTGTGCCGCACCATCCGGCAGACCTCCAGCGTGCCGGTCATCATGGTCAGCGCGAAGGACGACGAGGTCGACAAGGTGGTGGGCCTCGAGCTCGGCGCCGACGACTACGTCACCAAGCCCTACTCCCCCCGCGAGCTGGTCGCGCGCATCCGCGCGGTCCTGCGCCGCGGCACCGAGCCCGACGCTGCCCCGGCGACCCTCGAGGCCGGTCCGGTGCGGATGGACGTCGAGCGGCACGTGGTGACCGTCGACGGCAACGAGCAGCGGCTGCCGCTCAAGGAGTTCGAGCTGCTCGAGATGTTCCTGCGCAACCCCGGGCGGGTGCTGACCCGCGGCCAGCTCATCGACCGGGTCTGGGGCTCCGACTACGTCGGCGACACCAAGACCCTCGACGTGCACGTCAAGCGGCTGCGCGCCAAGCTCGAGCCCGACCCGGGCGAGCCGAAGTACCTGGTGACGGTGCGGGGGCTGGGCTACAAGCTCGACCTGTGAGGCGGCGGCGTACGACGACCGAAACCCGCGCGACCCGGCGTCATGGGTCACCGTAGGCTTCGGTCGTGACGACCACCCGCCCCGAGAGCACGCGCTCCGCGTCCCCCGCGCCCACCTCGCCCGCGTCCTGGCTGCCGCTGGCGGCGGTGGCCACGACGCTGGTGCTGTGGGCGTCGGCGTTCGTGGCGATCCGTCACCTGGGCGCCGACTTCTCGGCCGGCCCGCTCAGCCTGGGCCGCCTGCTCGTCGGCGCGCTGTGCCTGGGCGTCGTCGCCACCGCGACCCGCGGCGTACCCCGCCCGACCCGGCGCGAGTGGGTCTCGCTGGTCGCGATCGGGGTGCTGTGGTTCGGCATCTACAACGTCGCGCTCAACGAGGGCGAGCAGCGCGTCGACGCCGGCACCGCCGCGATGCTGATCCAGCTCTCGCCGGTGCTGGTGGCGCTGCTGGCCGCGGTCTTCCTCGACGAGCGGTTCACCGCCTACCTCGGCATCGGCCTGGCGCTGGCCTTCGGCGGGGTCGCGCTGATCGGGCTGTCGACCTCGCAGAGCCAGGGTCGCGACCTGGTCGGCGTCTTCCTGGTGCTGCTCAGCGCCGTCGTGTACGCCGTCAGCCTGATCCTGCAGAAGCCGCTGATGAAGCGCCTGGCCGCCGTGCACGTGACCTGGCTGGCCTGCACCGTCGGGGCGGTCGTCTGCCTGCCGTTCCTGCCCACCCTGGTCGAGGAGGTGCGGGTCGCGCCGACCTCGTCGGTGCTGTGGGTGGTCTACCTGGGCATCTTCCCCACCGCGATCGCCTTCACCACCTACGCCTACGCCCTGACCCACATGAACGCCGGCAGCCTGAGCGTGACGACCTACCTGGTGCCGCCGATCACGATCGTGCTCGGCTGGATGCTGCTGGGCGAGACCCCGGCCGTGGCGGCGTACGCCGGCGGCGTGCTGGCGCTGGTCGGCGTCGCGGTCGCGCGGCGCAAGCCGCGGCGGGTCGAGCACCCGCCGGCGCCGGCCTGAGCGCGCGGGCGCGGGAAAGTCCCTGACGTTCCACACCGCTTCCCCGCGCGTCGCGGTGAGGAAGGTCAGGGACTATCGGTCCTGGAGGGCCTCTCGCAGCGCCTTGGTGGCGCGGCTGCGCAGCTGGCTGACCCGCGACTCGGTCACGCCGAGGACCCGCCCGATCTCGGCGAGGGTCAGCCCCTCGAAGAAGTAGAGCGCCACCACGATCCGGTCGCGCTCGGGCAGCCGGTGCACCGCGGGCATCAGCAGCTCGCGGGTGCCGTCGTCGTCGAAGGCCTCCTCGAGCCCGGCGTCCACCTGCTCGAGGTCGGCGAGGTCGTCGGTCGAGGCGTAGCCCACCCAGGAGCGCAGCTCGGTCGCGGCGCGCAGCTCACCGACGGACAGCCCGGTCTCGGCGGCGACCTCGTCGTCGGTGGCCGGGCGGCCGAGCCGCTCGTGGAGGCCGGTGCGGGCCTGCTCGACCTCGCGGGCACGGGTGCGCACCGAGCGGGGCACCCAGTCGGCGGCGCGCACCGAGTCGAAGATCGCGCCGCGGATGCGCGGCACGGCGTACGTCGGGAAGGCCAGCCCCCGCTCGGGCTCGAACTTCTCCAGCGCGTCGATCAGCCCGATCATCCCCTCGGAGACGACGTCGGCGTGCTCGACGCTGCGCGGCAGCCCGGTGCGGACCCGGCCGGCGACGTACTTGACCAGGGGCGAGTAGCGCAGCAGCAGCTCGTTGCGCGCCTCGAGGTCACGCTCGCCGCGCCAGGCCGCCCAGACGGGGTCGTCCTCGGGGGTGTCCTGCGGCCGCTCGGTCACGGGACTTGTCTACCCGAGCAGGAACGACGACGGCGCGCCGCCCCCGAGGGGACGGCGCGCCGTGAAGAGACTCAGCCCTGATCTGCAGCCGCGACCGCCGTGTATTCGGCAGTGCAGTCCACGCCAGTCAAGCCACCTTCGCCGGAGTCGTAGTAGAAGGTGTCGGTGCCCGCGGTTCCGCCCTCACGCGTTCCCGTGGCGCAGAATCCATCAGCATTGGCAGACACAAGCTTGATGACGTTGTTGCCCGTCTTCTTGAAGTCGTAACCGTCTGCGATAAGCAGCGCCATCTTATTGGCATAGGCGTTGTTGTCGACGAGATAGGTGCCCTGGACAGTCCCGAGGTTCTTCAGATCCGACTGGACCGACGCGTCAGCCGCCTTCTCGCGCTGCGACAGGAACACCGGGATCGCGATGGCGGCGAGCACGCCGATGATCAGGACGACGACGAGGAGCTCGATCAGGGTGAAGCCCTGGTCCTTGCGCTCCTCGGAGTCCGCGGGGCGGACAGGCAGCTTCAGCATGGGGGGATCTCCTTGGGAGGGATGGAGTGGCGCCGTGCCGAGAGGGGGATAGCGCCGTGTGCACCCGGGGTGTCGGGGTCGGGGAGGCCCGCCTTGAGCCCGGTCTAGACCACCTGTCCAGCCCTCAAGGTGCCGGGCCCGGGCGCCGAGACCCACCGTGTCGACATCCCCCCGCGACCGAGGAGCCCAGTCGTGCCCGCACGCCCCGACGACGGCGTCACCATGGTCGAGCTCGTGGTGGTGATCGCGATGATGGGCGCCCTGATGGCCTTCGCGGTGGTCGGCTGGTCGGCCTGGGCGCGCGCCTCCGCGCAGGACGGCGCCGCCTCGACGCTCGAGGGCACGCTGCGCCAGGCCCAGCAGCAGGCGGTCAGCGACGGGTGGGCGACCTGCGTGCAGTTCGACGCGGCGGCCGACACCTGGACGACGTACGAGGGCGCGTGCGGCAGCGGCGGTGCCGTGCTCACCGGGCCGGTCGGCCTGGGTGACGGGCGGCTCGACCTCGTCGACGTGGCGTTCTCGCCGACCACCGGCGGCAGCACCGCCGGCGTCACCTTCTCGGCGCGCGGCACCGCCACCCCGGGGCGGGTGCGGATCGCCCGCGACGGCAGCGACCGCGTCGTCACCATCGCGGTGGAGGGGCTGACCGGCCGTGTCACGACCCGCTGAGGAGACGCGCGGGCAGACCCGCGACCAGGCCCACGACCAGGCCCCCGACGGAGGCTTCAGCCTCGTCGAGGTCGTGGTCTCGGTGGGCATCCTGGTGCTGCTGATCACCTTCGTGCTGCCGGCGCTGCTGGTCGGCATCAAGGCCGACGCCGTCGCCCAGCGCACCACCCAGGCACGCAACCTCGCGCAGGCGCAGATGGAGCGCCTGCGCAACCTCCCCTTCCACGTCGCCTACGACGTCGGCAGCGAGTACGTCGACCTGCTCGACCGCTACTACGAGGACCTCGGCGCGCCCACCGCGACGGTCGTCTGCGGCCCCAGCGGCGACCGGACCGTGCCCACGACCGGCTGGACCGGCTACGTCACCGGTGCCGCCCGGTGCTCGTGGGAGCCGGCCACCGGCCCGTTCTTCCGGCAGGTGCAGGTCGGCAGCGGCGACGGCGCCGGGTTCGTCACCGTCACCACCACCCAGCTGCTCTCCGACGCCTCGCCGCCCCAGGTCGTGACCCCTCCGGCCGACTGGGACTCCCAGCGCAGCGGCCGGGACTCGCCGCCCGCCTCCCAGGTCGGGGTGACCGTGACCGTCTTCTCCTCGCTGGCCGGCGACCGCGAGCCGGTCAGCACCAGCAGCCAGCTGACCCGGCAGAGCCTGGCCACCCCCCGCGTGGAGGCCTCCGTGCAGGTCGCGGCCCTGCAGCTCGGCACCAACGTGGCCGCCACCGACCCCGCCCTCGCCGACCCGGTCGCCGTGCCGGTGACCCTCTCGGCAGGGCTGGTCGACCTGGCCGGCTCGGTCACGGCCACCAGCCGCACCGACGCCGTGCTCGGCTCGACCCTGACCGGCCTCGGCACCGGCGCCCAGGCTCGCGGCGCCTCCGCCTCGGGGGCGGCGCCCGGCGACCAGTCGGTGGTCTCGACGGGCTCGCTGGCCGGGCAGCTCGACGCCAGCGGCTGCCAGCTGGTCTGCTGGGGCGGCACCCGCACCACCGCCTTCGCGGTGCGCGCCAGCAACGGCCTGCCCCTCGTGGCCGACCCGGCCGCGCCGGCCACCGCCACCGTCACCGACCTGTCGTCGGGCGGGGTGTCCCTGGCCGGGGGCGCCGACGCCGACTACCGCGAGCGGCTCTCCCTCGCCGGCCCGCTCGTGCGCCTGGCCGGTGGTGCCACACCGGTGAAGTCGGGCATCTCCAGCTCCTGCCAGGTCGCGGAGACGGGCGAGAGCGTGCGCGTGGTCGCCGGCGGCTGGCTGCGCACCGCCGACCGGGTGCCCAGCAGCGCCGCCCTGCAGGTCGACGCCTGCGGCGCCGCGCGCGCCTCGGCCCTGGCTGTGCTGCCGACCACCTTCGCGCCCGAGGGCGTGCTCCAGGTCCAGCTGGTGCGCGCCGCCGCCCGGTGCACGGTCAGCGGCGGCGCGCACACGGCCACGACCGCGGTCGACTACGAGGCCGTCGTACGCCGCTGGACCGGCGCGAGCCCCGACCCCTACACGACCGTCGCCACGGTGCGGCCCGACGCCACGACCGACCCGCTCGCCGGGCTCGACCTCGACACGCTGCCGGTGCCCGGGCACGGCGTGCTGGGCGACTACATCGCATCCTGGACGTCGCTGACCCGGGACCGGGTGGTCCGCACCACCGGCGCCGGCTCGGCCACCGTCGACGTCCCGGCGCTGGTCTCGGTGGTCACCCAGCCCGTGCGGACCGGCACCGAGCCGCTGACGACCAGCAGCCCCAGCCCGACACCGAGCCCGACCCCCAGCCCGTCGCCCAGCCCGTCGCCCACACCGACCGCCGAGCCCGACGCCGACCCGACGGCCTCGCCCAGCCCGACCGCGGAGCCCGCCCCGGCCCCGCCGGAGCCGGACCTCGTCGACCCCGCCTCGTCGGTGTCGGTCTCGGTCGGCGCCCTGTCGTGCTCGGCCCTGGACGCCCGATGAGCCGCGGCCCCGTGGCGACGCAGCCGCTCCCCCGCGACGCCGGCATGACGATGGCCGAGGTGCTGGTCTCGATGATGCTCTTCGCCGTGCTCGGCTCGGTGCTGCTGTCCTTCGCGATGGCCACCGCCCGGGTCACCGACCGCATCCAGGTCTCCGGCGACCTGACCGGCGAGTCGCGGCTGGCCTTCCAGCGCTTCTCCCGCGAGCTGCGCCAGGCCAGCGACATCCGCGGCGTGCAGTTCTCGACCGGCACCGGCACCACCACCGCGATCACGTTCTGGACCGACTTCAACGGCAACGGTGTCGTCGACCTCGACGCGAGCGACCCGGAGGTGCTCACCTACCGCTGGGACCCCGACAGCCAGCGCCTGACCCTGACCGCCAACGACGCCTCCGGCACCGCCGTGACCCGCCCGGTGCTCGCCGGCCGGGTCACCACCTTCGACCTGCAGCTGCGCAGCAGCCTGTGGCAGCACGACACCTCCGGCGACGGGGTGCCCACGACCTGGCAGGAGCTCGACGCCTCGGTCGTGGGCAACCACAACGGCGTCCCCGACGACCCCGAGCTGGAGCACGTCGACCTGATCGGGGTCGAGCTGAGCGTCACCGAGGACGACGTCGAGCACGTCTTCTCCACCCAGACCGACCTGCGCAACCGCGCCCAGAGCTGAGGACCGGCCCATGCACGAGACGAGCCGCCACCGCGACGAGGGCAGCGCCCTGGTGATCACCGTGATGGTGATGGCCCTGATGGCCGTGCTGGGCACCACGGTGCTCGGGGTCACCGTCAACAACCTCGGCGCGACCCGCCGCGCCACCGACGCCACCCTGGCCCTCGACGCCGCCGACGCGGGGCTCAACCAGGCGGTGGCCTACCTGCGCTCCAGCGGCACCCGGGCCCTGGACGCCTGCTCGCCGGCCTGCGGCGCGGCGAACCCCTGGGGCGACGAGGGGGCCCCGATGAGCGCGCCGGTCGCCAACAGCGACGACCAGCGCTACGAGGCCTGGATCGTGCCGCAGCCCGGCGGCAGCGCCGACGCGCGCACCTACCGCGTCCACTCCCGCGGGCTCGCCGGCGCCGGCGAGGCCCGCGCCCAGCGCCTGGTCGAGGCCGACGTGACCGTCTCGCTCGTCGACGTCGGGCTGCCGCTGGGGGTCTACGCCCGCTCGGTGCAGGGGGCCGGCACCCCGGACCTGACCGGGGTCAGCATCTTCTCCACCGGCTGCGTGTGGAACCGCTCCAAGATCGACTTCGGCGGCACCACCGACGCGGCGTACGGCATCCCCGCCGCCGTGCACAGCTCGCAGGTGATCACCGACCGCAACGGCAACAACAAGACCTGCAGCGGCTCGGACTCGAAGGCGATCCACCGCTCCCAGGCGTGCCCGTCGGGGGCCTTCCGCTGGGACCAGGACTCCATCGGCGGCCCCTGCTCCGACCTGGCCGGCGCACACCCGCGCTACTACGGCCGCGACGACGGCGACGGCGACGGCGACATCGACGTCGACGGCACCTTCCTGGCCGACGACGCGGCGCTGCTGGACCTCTTCGGCATCGAGGACGACCCGCTGCCGGAGTGGAAGCTGGCCGAGCTGCGCACCGTGGCCACCTCGCAGGGCAGCTACTCCCGGTTCGCGTCGGGGTGGAGCGTGCCGGACCCCACGACGTACCCCAACTCGGTGCTCTACTTCGACCTGACCCGCACCGACCCCGGCGGAACCGTGGACCTGAAGGAGCTCGGCAGCACCTGGGCGCAGAGCAGCTGCGAGGACGGCGCGTGGACCCGCTCGCTGCTCATCGTCATCGACGGCGGCAACGTCAAGATGAACGGCAACAGCGAGGTCGCGGCCAGCATCGTGCTGACCTCGCGGACCTACGGCGAGGTCGACAAGGGCAACGGCAACCCCGACTACGTCGGCACGCTCTTCGCCAACACCCTCAACCTCGCCGGGGCCTTCGACTTCGAGCTCAACCAGTGCTTCCTCGACAACCTCAGCCCCAGCCTCTTCTCGGTCTCCGTGGAGGACTACCGGGAGATCGACCGCTGACCGCTGCCGCCTCGGGCGGTGGGTCGTGGCCCCGGTCGTGGTCCCGGTCGTGTGCCGGGTCGTGGTCCGGGTCGTGTGCCCAGGGACGCGCCATGGCGCGGCGAGGGGCCACGACCCGAGCCACGACCCAGACCACGACCCGGACCACGACCCGCGGCGGGGCCGGCCGGGGGCAGCGGCAGCAGGTCAGCCGATCAGCTCGAAGACCGAGAAGATCGGCATGTAGAGGGCCACGATCATCCCGCCGACGACCAGGCCGAGGCCGGCGATCATCAGCGGCTCGATGAGGGAGGTGAGGGCCTCGGTGGTGGCCTCGACCTCCTCGTCGTAGAACTTGGCGATGCGGTGCAGCATCTGGTCCATCGCACCGGTCTCCTCGCCGGAGGCGATCATCTGCACGACCATCGCGGGGAAGACCTCGTGGCGGGCCAGCGGGCCGGCGACCGACTCGCCGGCGGCGACGGAGCGGCGTACGTCGGCGACGGCGTGGGCCACCACGGTCGAGCCGCAGGTCTCGGCGACCACGTCGAGGGCCTGCAGGATGGGTACGCCGGAGCCCAGGAGGGTGCCCAGGTTGCGGGTGAAGCGGGTCAGCGCGATCTTGGCGAAGAGCGGCCCGAAGACGGGCAGTCGCAGCTTGAGCGGGTCGAGGACCTCGCGCACCCGCTGGGTGCGGCCGTAGCGGCGCCACCAGGCCACGAAGGCGACCGTGGCGACGACCCCGGCCGGCACCAGGACGCCCATCGCCCCGGAGATGGTGACCAGCACCTGGGTCGGCAGCGGCAGCTCGCCGCCCAGGTCGGCGAACATGTTCTCGAAGATCGGGACGATGAAGAGCAACATGCCGATGCACATCAGCGCGGCCATGATCAGCACGACCACCGGGTAGGTCATCGCCGACTTCACCTTGCCGCGCAGGCGCACGTCGGCCTCGAAGGTGTCGGCCACCTGGCGCATCGCGGAGTCGAGGAAGCCGCCGGCCTCGCCGGCGCGGGTCATGTTGACCATCAGCGGCGGGAAGACCGCCTCCTCGGCGGCGAACGCGGTCGAGAGCGCCTCGCCGCCCTCGACGGCCTGACGAACGCCGGTGAGCACCCGGCGCAGCTCGGGGTTCTCGGCCTGCTCGGCCAGGATGCCCAGCGAGCGCAGCAGCGGCAGGCCCGAGTCGATCATCGTGGCGAGCTGGCGGGAGAAGACCGCGAGCTCCTTGAGCTTGACCCGGCGCGCGACCGGCAGCCGGATCTCGGTGTTGAGGCCGGTGCCGGCGCGGGTGATCTGCAGCGGCTGGTAGCCCATCGCGACCAGCCGCTCGGCCACCGCCCCCTCGGAGGGGGCCTTGACCTTGCCCTCGCGGAAGCGGCCGGCGGCGTCGCGGACCTTGTAGTCGAACTGCAGGGTGCTCACAGGTGCGCCCCGCCCGAGGGCAGCGACTGGGCCTGCCAGGGGTTGAGGCTCTCGCCGTGGGCCCCGGGGCCGGCCGTGCCGGTGCCGGGGGTGCCGCGCAGCCCGCCCGAGCCGAGCAGGGCGATCAGCTCCTCACGGTTCACGCAGTGCTCGAGGGCCGCCTCGCGGGTGATCCGCCCCTGCTTGACCAGCTCGGCGAGGTGGTTGTCGAGGGTCTGCATGCCGTCGCGGGCGCCGGCCTGCATCGCGCCGGGGATCTGGGGCAGCTTGTCGTCGCGGATCATCGCCCGGATGCCGGTGGTGCACACCATCACCTCGACGGCCGCGGCGCGGCTGCGCCCGTCGGCGGTCGGCACCAGCGCCTGGCAGACCACGGCGTTGAGGGTCGCGGCCAGCTGGGTGCGCACCTGCTGCTGCTGCTCGGAGGGGAAGACGTCGACGACGCGCGAGATGGTGTCCTGCGCCGACTGGGTGTGCAGCGTGGCCAGCACCAGGTGGCCCGTCTCGGCCGCGGTCAGCGCCACCGAGATGGTCTCGAGGTCGCGCAGCTCGCCGACGAGGATCACGTCGGGGTCCTGGCGCAGGACCTGGCGCAGCGCGGCCCGGAAGCCGTGCGTGTCGGCGCCGACCTCGCGCTGGTTGACGATGCAGCCGCGGTGCTCGTGGAGGAACTCGATGGGGTCCTCGATGGTCATGATGTGCCCGCGCCGCGAGCGGTTGACCTGGTCGATGATGGCGGCCAGCGTCGTGGACTTGCCCGAGCCGGTCGGCCCGGTGACCAGCACCAGCCCGCGCTTCATGGCCGCGATGGTGCCCACCACCGGCGGCAGCGACAGGTCGCCCAGCGTCTTGATCTCCCAGGGGATCAGCCGCATCACCGCACCGATCGACTCGCGCTGCCAGAAGACGTTGACGCGGAAGCGGGCCACGCCCGGCACCGTGTAGGCGACGTCGAGCTCGCGGGTCTCCTCCAGCACCTTGCGCTGGCGCTCGGTGAGCATCGCGTAGACCGCCTGCTGCAGCGGGCGCGCCTCGAGCGGCTCGAAGCCCTCGACGGCGCGCATCTCGCCGCGCACCCGGATCGTCGGCGGGACGCCGGTCGTCAGGTGCAGGTCGGAGCCCCCGAGGTCGAGCACCTGGCGCAGCAGGTCGTCGAGCTCCAGCGACTCCCCCACCTCGGCCTGCGCCTGGTCCCACAGGCCGCCACCCAGGCCACCACCGGTACTGCTCTCAGCCCACGACACGGAGCACCTCCTCGATCGTCGTGCGCCCGGCCAGCACCTTGGTCCAGCCGTCGTCGCGCAGCGTGGTCATCCCCTGCTCGCGCCCGGCACGCCCGATGTCCTCGGTGGGCGCGCGGCGTACGGCGAGCCGCTCGATCTCCTCGGTGACCGGCAGCACCTCGTGCAGCGCCATCCGGCCGCGGTAGCCGGTGCGCGAGCAGGCGGCGCACCCGCGCGCGCGGTAGATCTCGCGGGGGCCGTCGTCGGGCCACGCGAAGCGCAGCCGGCGCAGCTCGTCGGGGTCGGGACGGTAGGGCTCGCGGCAGCGCGGGCACAGCGCCCGGCACAGCCGCTGGGCCACGATGCAGTCGAGCGCCGAGCCGACCAGGAACGGCTCGATGCCCATCTCGACCAGCCGGGTCACCGCCGAGGGCGCGTCGTTGGTGTGCAGCGTGGAGAGCACCAGGTGACCGGTCAGCGACGCCTCGACCGCGATCGAGGCGGTCTCGTGGTCGCGGATCTCGCCGATCAGCACGATGTCGGGGTCGGAGCGCAGGATCGAGCGCAGCGCGGAGGCGAAGGTCAGCCCCGCCTTGGGGTTGGTCTGCACCTGGTTGATGCCCGGCAGCCGGTACTCCACGGGGTCCTCGACCGTGATCACGTTGACGTGCGGCTGGTTGAGGATGTTGAGGGTGGCGTAGAGGGTCGTGGACTTGCCCGACCCGGTCGGCCCGGTGGCCAGGATCATCCCGTAGGGCTTGGCGTAGGACTCCGCGAACTTGGCGCGGTTGGCGGCCTCGAAGCCCAGGTCGTCGAGGCCCAGGCGGGTGTTGGTGTTGTCGAGCACCCGGGCCACGATCTTCTCGCCCCACACGGTCGGCAGGGTGGCCACGCGCAGGTCCATGGTGGAACCCTCGTGGGTGACCGTGAGCCGGCCGTCCTGCGGCACCCGCCGCTCGGCGATGTTCATGCCGGCCATGATCTTGAAGCGCGAGACCACGCCGTTGACGATGCTGCGCGGGGCCCGGTGGGCGTCGACGAGCACGCCGTCGATGCGGTAGCGCACCCGCAGGTCGTGCTGCGTCGGCTCGAGGTGCAGGTCGGAGGCCCGGTCGGAGATCGCCTGGCTGATCAGCAGGTTGACGAACCGCACGACCGGCGCGTCGTCGACGACCTCGGTCAACCCGGCGAGGTCCTCGACGGCGTCGGTGGCGAAGTCGGAGGTGAGCCCGGCGAGCTCCTCCTCGGCGCGGTAGACCTCGCCCTGGCGCTGCTCGATCTCGTGGCGCCCGGCGAGCGCGAAGCGCACCGGCAGCCCGCTGACGCGGGCCAGGTCGTCCTTGAGGTCGAGGTCGACGGCCGAGCGCACCGGTACCGCCACGAGCAGGGCGCCGTCGCGCCTCGCGAAGGGCACCACCCCGGCCCGGCGGGCGAACTCGCCGCTGACCAGGGCCGCGGCCGTGGCGTCGACACCGGTCTCGGTGAGGTCGACGTGCTCGACGCCGGCCACCCCGGCCGCCACCTGCAGCAGCCGGGCGCGGTCGTCGGCGTCCTCCAGGTCGTCGAGCAGCGCCTCGATCACCGAGCCGTGCCCCTCCCCCGCGGCCACGGCCGCGCGGGCGTCGTCGACCTGGTCGGGGGTGACCACCTCGGCGGCCAGCAGCGCCGTGACGGTGCTGTCGGCGGTGGTGGTCAGCCGGTCGTCCTCGCTGTGCCACAGGTCGGTGCGCCGCCGCGCACCACCGGGCAGCGGCACCAGCCGCCCGCCCTCGCCCGGCTCGGGCGACGCGCCCGCCCAGGCGGCCTCCCACGGGGTCGCGGCGCTCACGCCGCGCTCCCCGGCAGCAGGGCCAGCGCCAGCGCGGGCTCGCGGTGGTAGCGGGCCACCAGCTCCTCGGTGGCGGCGTCGATGCGCCGGTGCAGGGCCGTGCGGTAGGCCGACAGCTGCTCGGAGGCCTCGCCCAGGCGGGCCACCGTGGCCGCGGGGTCACCGTCGTGCTGCCAGATCTCGGCCAGCACCGGCAGCTCGGGCAGCGGGTCGAAGGCGCGCACCCGCAGCAGCGCCTCGCGCCGTGCGCCGCTGCCGGTCTCGCCCAGCGCCCGCTCGACCTGGTCGAGGCCCAGTCCGCCGGAGGTGTCGCGCCCGGCCTCGATCAGGTCGGTGCGCGCGTGCACGACGCGGCGCCAGTAGGAGACGCGGTCCTCCTCCTCGCGCAGCCGGGCGCGGTAGCCGCGCAGCTCGGCGAGGCTCAGCGTGCCGGGGTCGACGTCGTACGCCGCGCCCGTCCGCTGCTGGGCCTGCTGGGTCTGCTGGGGGGCCTGCTGGGGGGTGGGTCGCTGGGTCATCGTGGTCCTCCCGAGGGGTCGCTGTCGGGCCGCCAGCCGGCCCGGCGCAGCATCACCGTGAAGTCGTGCGGGTTGCTGGCCGCGCCGCGGGCGACCGTGGGGTCCACGGTGCCCTCGACGACCAGGCGCAGCAGGTGCTGGTCGAAGGACTGCATCCCCGAGTACTCGCCCTGGGCCAGGATGTCGGGGATCTCGGAGGTGCGCTCGGGGTCGGCGACCGCCTCGACGAGACGGGCGTCGGCGACCGCGATCTCGAGCACGCAGGCCCGGCCGCCGCGCCGGCGCGGCACCAGGCGCTGGCAGACCACGCCCTGCAGGCTGCTGGCCAGCGCGGCCCGCACCCGCGGCTGCTCGTGGGGCGGGAAGAAGTCGATGATGCGCTGCACCGTCTCGAGCGCGTCGGTGGTGTGCAGCGTCGAGAGCACCAGGTGGCCGGTCTCGGCCGCCGACAGCGCGGCGTGCACGGTGTCGGCGTCGCGCATCTCGCCGATCAGGATCACGTCGGGGTCCTGGCGCATCGCCGAGCGCAGCGCGCCCGACCAGCTGCGCGAGTCGCTGCCGAGCTCGCGCTGGGTGACGGTGGCGCGCCGGCTGGTGTGCACGACCTCGATCGGGTCCTCGAGCGTCAGCACGTGCACCGGGCGCTCCTCGTTGATCGCGTCGATCATCGAGGCCAGCGTGGTCGTCTTGCCCGAGCCGGTCGGTCCGGTGACCAGCACCAGCCCGCGCGGGCGCATCGCCAGGTGGTGCAGCACCTCGGGCATCCCCAGGTCGGCCAGGCGCTGCGGCTCGGCGCCGACCAGGCGCAGCACCATCGCGTCGGCGCCGCGGCTGCGGAAGGCGTTGATGCGGAAGCGCGCGAGCCCCGGCACCGTGAGCGCGTAGTCGGCCTCCAGGTCGGCGTCGTACGCCGCCCGCGCGTCGGGGCCCATCGAGGCCGCGACCATCGCGGCGACCCGCTCGGCGGGGACGACCTCGCCGACGTCGGTCAGGGCGCCCTGCACCCGCATCCGCGAGCGCTCGCCGGCGCGCAGGTGCAGGTCGGAGGCGCCGGCGTCGACCACGGCCTCCAGCAGCGGGCGCAGCCCCGCGAGGGTGGTGTGGTCCTGCTCGAGCGTGAGGCTCACCGTGCTCCTCGGGTGTCTGGGCGGGTGTCTGGGCGGCTGTCAGGAGAGGTCTCGGCAGCCCCGGCCCCCACCTTGAGGGCACCTCGGCACCGGTCCGCGGCCTCGGGTCCGTGCCAGGTCCGTGCCAGGTCCGTGCCAGGTCCGCATCAGGTCCGCGTCAGGGCTCAAGGTGCACCTCGCGACGACCGATGCCCCAGTCAGCCCTGCACCCAGGGCGCGGGAGCGGGAGGACGACAATGGCACGCAGCGTGGTGGGCCTCGACATCGGCAGCGCGGCCGTCAGCGGCACCGAGGTGCGCCTGGGCGGCAGCGCGGCCGGCCGGGGCTCGCGGGTACGCCGCTCGGGCAGCGTGGCGCTGCCGCCCGGCGCCGTGGAGGCCGGGCTGGTGCGCGACCGCGCCGCCGTCGTGTCGGCGCTGCGCCAGCTGTGGGCCGAGCAGCACTTCGGCACCCGCCAGGTGCACCTGGGCGTCGGGTCGGCCTCGGTGCTGGTGCGCCAGCTCGACCTCGACTGGATGCCCGACGACGACCTGCGCCGCTCGCTGCGCTTCCAGGTCGCCGACCTGCTGCCGGTGCCCGTCGACGACGCCAACATCGACCACGTCCCGCTCGGCGAGGCGCAGGGCGTCGACGACCAGGGCGCCCCGCGCCGCCTGTCCCGGATCCTGCTGGTGGCCACCGCCCGCGAGGCCGTCGACGGGCTGGTGCGCGCCGTCGAGGCCGCCAAGCTGGTGCCGCTGACCGCCGACCTGTCCGCCTTCGCCGCCGTCCGCGCGGTGGCCGGCACGCCCGTGCCCCCCGAGACCCCCGGCGGGCCAGGTGTGCCCGAGGCCGTCGTCGACGTCGGCGCCCAGACCGTCTCGGTCGCGGTGCACGTCGACGGCCGGCCGTGGTTCGTGCGGGTCGCCTCAGGGCTCGGCGGCGAGATGCTCACCCGGGTGCTGATGGAGCAGACCGGGCGCAGCCGCGACGAGGCCGAGGCGCTCAAGCGCACCCCCGGGACGCTGCCCGAGGTGGGCCGCTCCGCGCGGTCGCTGGAGGAGTCGGTGCTGCTGGAGGGCGTCGGGCGCCTGCTCGCCGAGGTCCGCACCACCCTCGACTTCCACTCCGGACACGACCCCGCGACCGCGCCCCGCCGGGTGGTGCTCACCGGCGGCGGCAGCCTGCTGCCCGGCCTGGTCGAGCACGGTCGGGCCGCCTGGGGCCTGCCGGTGCGCCTGCACGACGACGCGGCCTCCCCCGCCGGTGCCGTGGCGCTCGGGCTGGGCCTGGAGGGCGCGGCATGAGCGGCCTGCTGACCCGGCCGCTCGGGCGGCGCGGCGAGGACCCTCCCCGCATCCCCGAGCAGACGGCGTACGCCGGGCGGACCGGCGTCAACCTGCTCTCGCCGTGGGTGCGCGAGGGGCTGCGGGTGCGTGCGCTGCGCAAGCGGTTCGCCTACGCGCTGCTCGCCCTGGTCGTGGCCGCTGGAGGTGCCTGGGCCTTCCACCAGCTGCTGCTGCGCGAGGCCTCCGCCGAGCTGCGCGGCGAGCAGGCGGTCGGCGCCGCGCTGGAGGCGCGCATCGACGACCTGGCCCCCGTCAGCGGCTACATCGCCGACGTGCGGACCCGCTCGCAGGAGGTCCACGACACGATGCGGACCGAGATCTCGCACGCGACCGTGCTCGACACGCTGGTCGACCTCGCGCCGGGCGGCACCAGCTTCGAGTCGACCACGCTGGTGCTGCCGCTGGCCGCCCCTCCGGGGGCCCCAGCGGCCCCCGCCGACGGCACCGCCGCCGCTCCGGGCACCGACGCGGGCACCGACCCGGCCGAGCCGGTCGCCCCCGAGGACGACCCCGCTCGCGGCCTGCTGGCCACCTGCCCCGGGCCGGACCCCTTCGCGACCACGACCGTGGTGGCCTGCCTCGAGCTCAGCGGCACCGCACCGAGCCGGCGCGTGGTGGCGCAGCTGGTGCAGGCGCTGGCCGCCGAGAAGCTCTTCATCGAGCCCTTCATCACCACCACGACCACCGACGAGGCCGCCGAGGTCAGCTTCACCGGCTCGGTCGGGGTCGACCCCCGGGCCTTCACCGGGCGCTACGACGACCTGCTCGAGCGCCTCGACCCCACGACCGCCGACGAGACCGACCAGACCCTCGAGGAGGACGAGCGATGAGCCTGCACACCGTCACCGCGACCCGCGTGCTGGGCGCCCTCGCGCTGCTGCTGGTCGCCGCCGCCGCGTGGCTGCTGCTGCTCGGGCCGGCCCGGGCCGACCTCGCCGAGGCACGCCAGGAGGTCGTCGCGACCGCCGACGCCAACGCGCTGCGCACCGTGCAGCTGGCCGGCCTCGAGCAGCAGGCCGGCGACCTCGGCGCCGTCGACGACGTCGCCGACGACCTGGCCACGCTCTTCCCGCCGACCGCCGACCAGCCCGGCTTCTTCGAGATGGTCGACGCCGCCGCGACCGCCGCCGGCATCGCGCCCGGCAAGGTCACCGCCCTCTCCCCCGGCCTGCCCACCGCCCCCGTCGAGCAGGACCCCGCGACGGTCCGGCTCGCCGAGCAGAGCGTCACCCTCGACGTCGAGGCCGACGAGCGGAGCCTGCGGCGCCTGCTCGCCGAGCTCGAGTCGATGGACCGCTCCTTCCTGGTGCGCTCGGTGACCCTGACCGCGAGCAGCGAGGCCGGCGCGGGGGCCGCCCGGGCCTCGATCCAGGGCTCGACCTTCGTCGCGGCCCCGGTCGAGCGCCCCCGCGGCGCCGGTGCGGACGCGGGCGCAGCCACGGACCAGCCCGGTGCCGGTGGTGGCGACTCCACGGGCGGTCGCTGAGATGGCCGCACCCCGGCGTCCGGGCCGGCGACGGCCGCTGAGCCGCCGCGACCCGCTGACCGGCCTGCGCGACCGCGACAGCCTGCTGCAGCGCGGCCAGGCCCTCCTCGACACCGCCGCCAAGGAGCGCCGGCGCGCCGCCGTCGCGCTGGTCGACGTCGACCGGCTCAAGCAGGTCAACGACGCCCTGGGCCACGCCGCCGGCGACCGGCTGCTGGTCGAGACCGCCGTGCGCCTGCGCCGCACCGTGGGGCCCCACGCGGTGCTGGCCCGGGTCGGCGGCGACGAGTTCGCCCTGGTCGTGCGGCTCGAGGGCGACACCGAGCCGCAGGCCCTGGCCGGCTCGATCCTGGCGGCCCTCGGCGAGCCGGTGCACGTCGACGGTGTCGAGGTGCCCACCGGCGCCTCGGTCGGGGTCGCCCTCGCCGGGGTCGACGGCACCCGCGTCGAGACCCTGCTCGCGGCGGCTGACCAGCTCATGTACGCCCGCAAGGGCGGCGGCCCGCGCCCCGGCGTGGTGACGCTGTCGGGCCGCGCGGCCCCGGCCGACGACGACCTGGCCGCCGACCTGGCCCGGGCGCTGGGCGGCGACGGGCACGGCGAGCTGCGCCTGCATCACCAGCCGCAGGTCCGCCCCGACGGCACCATCGTCGGCTTCGAGGCGCTGCTGCGCTGGCAGCATCCCCGGCTGGGGCCGCTCGGCCCGGCTGGGTTCCTGCCCCTGGCGGCGCGCCACGGCCTGGCCACGGCGCTCGACGACCTGGCGGTGCGCCAGGCCCTCGAGGACCACGCGGTGCTCAGCGTCTGCGCCCCCGAGGCGGGCGTCTCGGTCAACCTGTCCGCGCACAGCCTGCTCGACCCCGCCCTGCCCGACCGGCTGGCCGGGCACCTGGTCGACGCCGGCGTCGACGGCTCGCGGCTGACCCTCGAGGTCAGCGAGTCGGCGACCGGGCTCAGCGCCGGCGAGCCCACGGCGTACGCCGCCCTGGGTGCCTGCGGCGCCGGGCTGAGCGTGCAGGACTTCGGCACCCACCGGGCCTCGCTGACCTCGCTGTGGGCCAGCCCCGCCGTGCGCGAGGTCAAGCTGCACCCGCGCCTGGGCGCCGAGGTGGCCCGCGACGACGAGGTGGCCCGGCGGGTGCGGGCGCTGGTCTACGCCGCCCACGGCCTGGGCCTGCGCGTGGTCGCCGACGGGGTCGAGACCCGGGAGGCGGCCGCCGCGCTGGAGGGCCTCGGCTGCGACGCGGTGCAGGGCTTCGCGGTGGCCCCGCCCACCCCCCTCATCGACCTCGTCGAGTGGGTGGGGTTCTGGAACCGCTCGCACCGCCGCGGCCCCGAGGCGCCCGCCGCCCCTGCGCGCGGGGTCCCCGTCGGGGGGCAGCCGTGAGCGCGGCGGTGCTGCCCCTCCCGCTGGTGGCGGGCCTCGCGGGCCTGCTGGGCCTGCTGGTGGGCTCGTTCGTCAACGTGGTCGTGCACCGGGTGCCGGCCGGGTTGTCGGTGGTGCGGCCCCGCTCGGCCTGCCCCGCCTGCGGTCACGAGGTGCGCGAGCGCGACAACGTGCCGGTCGTCTCCTGGCTGCTGCTGCGCGGGCGCTGCCGCGACTGCCGGGTGCGGATCCCCCTGCGCTACCCGGCCGTGGAGGCCGGCACGGCGGTCCTCTTCGCGGTGGTCGCGCTCGCCGAGACCCGCCCCCCGGTGCTGCTCGCCTGCCTGGTCGTGGCCGGCGCGGGCGTGGCGCTGGCCCTGATCGACCTCGACCACGGCCGGCTGCCCTTCGCGGTGACCGGCACCGCGGCGCTGCTGGCCGGCGCCGCGCTGCTGGCCGGCTGGACCACCACGTGGGCCCTGCAGGGCCCCTCTGCCGCGGCCGGCCAGCTGGTCGGGCCGCTGGTCGGCGTGCTGGCCTGGGGCGGGGTGTACGCCGCCCTGTGGGCGGTCACGGCGGGGCGCGGCATGGGCCTGGGCGACGTCGCCCTGGCGCCGCTGCTGGGCCTGGTGCTGGGTGCGGTGGGCGTGAGCGCCGCCGTCGTGGGGCTGGCCCTCGGCTTCGCCCTGGGCGCCGTCGGGTCGCTGCTGCTGACGGGCCTGGGCACCGTGCGGCGCGGCCAGCGCATCCCCTTCGGCCCCTTCATGCTGGCGGGCGCCGGGCTGGGCCTCGTCGCCGGCGAGCCCCTCGCCACCGGCTACCTGCGCCTGGTCGGGATCGCCTGACCGCCACCGGCGTCGGCGCCCCGCACTAGGCTCCGCACCGACGGGCCACGACGGCCCGCGACACCCCCGGGGGTTGCGATGGACGCCGAGAGCGCGCGCGGGCTGGCCGCGCGCCTGCCGCGCGTCGGTCACCGGCTGCCGCGGCTGCACCCGGGCCGCGGGCTCGCCGGGCTGCTCGGCGGCCCGCACCAGCCGGGGGCCGGGCCCGACCACGCCGCCACCGACGTCCTGACCGGGCTCGGCGACCGCTCCGCGCTGGCGCGGCACGCCGATCGCCTCGAGACCGGGCCGGCGGCGCACGCCCTGCTGGTGCTCGACCTCGACGGCTTCAAGGCCGTCAACGACATGGCCGGCCACGAGGCCGGCGACGCGGTGCTGCGGGAGGTGGCGCGCCGGGTCGCCGAGGTCGCCGGCGACGACGGGGTCGCGGTGCGGCTCGGCGGCGACGAGTTCGCGCTGCTGAGCGGGCCGCTCACCGGCCCGCCGGCCGAGGCCGCCGCCGCGGCCGAGGAGCTGGCGAGCCGGGTGGAGGCCAGCATCGCCCGCCCGGTGCGCACCCAGGGCGTGGACCTGTCGGTGCGCGCCTCGGTCGGGGTCGCCCTGCACCGGCGCGACGGGCACGGGCTCGAGCAGCTGCTGCGCGCCGCCGACCAGGCGATGTACGCCGCCAAGGCGGCCCGCGGACGGCCCCCGGGCGGCGTACGCCTGCCCGACCTGCCCGACGTGCCCGAGGAGGAGCTGGCCACCGACCTCGCCCGGGCCGTGGACGAGGGCGGGCTCGAGCTGCACTACCAGCCCCAGGTGACCTGGTCGGGCGCGGTCAGCGGGGTCGAGGCGCTGCTCCGCTGGCCGCACCCACGGCTGGGGGTGCTGGCGCCACGCCAGGTGCTGCCGCTGGCCCAGCGCCACGGCCTGACCACCCGGCTGGCGCTCTGGACGATCGAGCGGGCGCTGGCCGACCGGCGCCTCCTGGCCGCCGACCTGGGCGTGGAGGTCGTGGTCTCGGTCAACATCGCCGCGCGCGACCTGCTGGGGCACGCGTTCGTGCCCGACATCGCCCGGCTGCTGCACGCCGACGCGGCGGGCGCTCCCCCGGGCCCGCGGCTGACCCTCGAGATCGGCGAGCCGAGCCCGCACCCGGTGCCCCAGGTCGTCTCGCTCTTCGAGAGGCTCGCCGAGCTCGGCGTGGCGGTGAGCATCCACGAGCTCGGGCTGGGCCAGGTCTCGCTGGCGGCGATCTCGCGCTACCCGGCGGTCCGCGAGCTCAAGATCGACCCCCTGCTGGTGCGCCAGGTCGCCGACGACGAGGCCACCGCCCGCCTAGTGCGCGCCATCGTCGGCGCCGCCCACGGCCTCGAGGTCGAGGTCGTCGCCGAGGGCGTCGAGGACCACCGCACCGTGCGCCGGCTGCGCGAGCTGGGCTGCGACCGGCTGCAGGGCTTCGCCGTGGCGGCGCCGGCCGACCTGGCCGAGCTGCGCGCCTGGGCCGGGCGCTGGCCGGACGTGCAGGCGCAGGTGCTGGGCCCCACGCTGCCCGTGCCGCCCGCTCCGCCGGCTCCGCCTGCCTAGGAACCCCAGGCGAGGCACCCCCGCCGTAGGAGCACCGGGTGGTCACGGCATGGCCCGAAATGACTACGCACCCCAGTAGCCGATCGGTCGAACGTGGCCCGACCCCCTTCCCCTGGGCGCCCGGGGAGGCGAGGATTCGTGCGCACCCCAGCCCCGTGCGTCACACCCGTCACCCACCCCCCCACGGTGACGGGACGGGGCTTCTCGAGGACGGACCCCCCCCCCGTGCACACTTCCCCCACCCTGATCCCCACCCCGGCACCGACCCTGGCCCCGGCCCCCCGCCGAGCACGACCGGCCACCACGTCGCCGGCCCCCGCCGCACCCCCCGTGCTGGCGCTCACCGCGACCCCCGCCGCCACCCAGCGGGTGCGCGCGACCCTCGCGAGCGGCGGGCTGACCAACCCGGTGCGAGGACTGCACGACAGCAGCGACGCGGCGCGCTACCTGCTGGCCCGCGGCCCGTGGCAGGACCGGGCCCGGCACCCGCTGCCGGCCGTGGTGGTGGCCGACCTGCACCTGCGCGCCGGCGCCCCGGACGGCTCGGTGCTCGACCTCCTCCGGCTGCGCCGCGAGCGGCCCGAGCTGCAGCACATCCCGGTGGTCGTGGTGGGCCGCGACGCCGACGACGAGGAGATCGACGCGGTGCACGACCTGGGGGCGGCGGCGTACCTCGCCCACACCGTGGCCGGCTCGGTGCTCGTCGACGTCATCCGTGGCCTGGGGATGCGCTGGTCGCTGGCTCCCGCCGCGTCGTGAGCCTCGCGCCACTGCCCGGCCCCCTCCAGCCCGGCCCCCTCCAGCCAGGGTCCCTGCGGCCCGGGCCCCTCGCACCGAGCAGCCTCGTGCCGGGCGCTCGGCCCGCCGACCCGCGTCCGGGCCTGCGGGTCGCCTCGCGCGACGGCGACGCCGAGCCCACCCTCGCGTGGCTGCTGGAGCAGCCCGAGCGGCCGGTGGCGGTGCTCAGCGCCGTCGTCTCCAACGCGGGCGACCTGCTCGAGCGCTTCGGCACCGACGGGCTCGAGCAGGTCCTCTCGACCCTGGGTGAGCGGCTCCGGCGCGGCTGCGCGGCGCGGGTGCTGCGGGTCTCGCCGCTGGGCGGGCTCGTCTTCACGGTGCCGTCCCCGGCCGAGCCGAGCCCGGCCGGCGACCCGGCCCTCGCGGCGATCACCGGCGCGGAGGAGTCGCTGCGCGACTTCGTCGAGGTCGGGGGCGAGCAGGCCTGGCCCGTGGTGAGCCTGGGCGTACGCCGCGTGGGCGCCCGCGACGAGGCCGCCCAGCTGCTGCGCGACGCCAGGTCGGCGCTGGTGCGCGCCCAGCAGGAGAGCCCCGGCACGACCACCTGCTGGCCGGCCGGGCGGACCGGCTCCGACCTGGGGCGGCTGCGGCTGGTCGACGACCTGGTCGGGGCGCTGCGCCAGCACCCCGAGCAGCTGGCCCTGGCCTACCAGCCGGTCGTCGACCTGACCACCGGCGAGGTCGGTGGCGTCGAGGCGCTGCTGCGCTGGACCCACCCCGAGCGCGGCGCCGTCTCGCCGCTGGTGGCGGTGGCCGCCGCCGAGCGCAGCGGGCTGGTGCGCGAGCTCGGCCTGCTGGTCGTCGACCGGGCGCTGGCCCAGCTGCGCGCCTGGCAGCGGCCCACCCCGCTGACCATGCACGTCAACGTCTCGCCCCTGCAGCTGCGCGCGCCCGGGTTCGTGCCCGCCGTGGCCCGCCTGCTCGAGCAGCACGACGTGCGGGCCTCCGCGCTGCTGCTGGAGATCACCGAGAGCGCCGCGATGTCGGGCGACCCCGAGGTGCTCGCGGCCCTCGACGCGCTGGGCGAGCTCGGGGTGCGCCTGGGCATCGACGACTTCGGCACCGGCTACTCCTCGATCTCGCGGCTGCAGCAGCTGCCGGTCGACACCGTCAAGATCGACCGCTCGCTGGTCTGCGAGATCGGCGGCTCGGCGCCCGCCTTCGAGATGCTGCGCGCCGTGCTGGGCCTGCTGCGGACCTCCCCGGGCCTGACGATCGTCGCCGAGGGCGTCGAGACCGCCCTGCAGTCGGCCCACCTGCGCGCCCTGGGCTGCCGCTGGGCGCAGGGCTACCACCTCGGCCGACCCGTCCCCCCGGGCGACGTGCGCCTCTGACGCGTGCCGCCGGCGCCTTCTGGAGCCGGGGTGGGGGAAAGTCCCTGACGTTCCACACCACCCACCCGCGTGTCGCGGCGCGAGAGGTCAGGGACTATCCCGGCGGGGCGAGCTCGACGACCCAGTCGCCGCCCTGGTCGCGGGTGACCTCGCCGGCGACGATCCCGGCACGGCCTGGCACCGGCGCGACCGGGCGCTGCTGCACCCGCCGCGACCACTCGACGTACAGCTCGTCGACGACCAGGGCCCGGCGGCCGTCGATGCGCAGGCTCACGCGGGCGCGGCGCGGCGAGAGCCGCTCGACGTCGTGCAGCACCCGGCCGGGCCGCTCGTCGGCCGACGGCTTCTCGTTGCGCGAGCGGGCGTCGCGCAGGCGGGCGTCGCGGGGCACGCGCACGACCGCCGACAGCTCGGCCCACGACGTGCGGGTGCCGCGGCACACCAGCACCACGCGCGCCTCGCCGGCCCCGGTGGCGCAGGCGCCGTGGGCGCTGCGCTCGGCCCGCACCGCGGGCACGCTGCGCACGGTGCGCTGGGTGATGGTGCGGCGGGCGATCTCGGTGGCCCCGATGACGGCCACCGAGTCCCCGCTGACGGGGTCGATGGCGACGGCTGCCAGCAGGTAGCGCCCGGTGGGCAGGCTGGCGCGGCGCCGGTTGCCCTTGCCGCCGTCCCAGGCCCAGGTCGCGGGCCCGGCGGCCAGCACGGCCCGCCGCTCGGTGACCACGCGGCCCCGGGCGACGTCGAAGGCCAGCAGCACCACGTCGGTGGGCGCCGAGACGTCGAAGACCAGCTCGGCGGTGTCGGCGAACCCGTCGCGCACGGTGGGGTAGAAGACCGGGCTGACGCGCGCGTCGGTGAACGCGACGGGGCGCCAGACCGAGAAGGCGACGCCGGCGCTCGGGCCCGCCGCTGCGGGGCCCTCGCCCGGGTCGTCGCCGGGAGCAGCGCCCGCCACCGGGTCGAGCTGGGCGGTGGCGGTGCAGTCGGAGGCCGGCGCCTCGACGGGCGCGACCTCGACCCCGACCCGGCCGCTGGGGGCGCTGAAGGTGGTGTGGTGCTCGTAGCCGCTCGAGGGGCACACGACGCTGAGGCGCCCGTCGTGGCCGGCC
This sequence comes from Nocardioides salarius, assembly GCF_016907435.1. Classification (NCBI taxonomy): domain Bacteria; kingdom Bacillati; phylum Actinomycetota; class Actinomycetes; order Propionibacteriales; family Nocardioidaceae; genus Nocardioides; species Nocardioides salarius. Next base: position 1,447,316 of record NZ_JAFBBZ010000001.1, read on the forward strand.
GCGCCGCGCGAGACCTCCACGACGACCGGTCCGCTCCAGCCGGTGGCGACCCGCTGCCCGTCACCGGGGGCGCTGATGGCCACCTCGGGGGCGGAAGGCGTCTCTCCCGCGGCCCCCACCACGGGAGAGACGCTCAGGAGGAGAGCGGTCACGACGAGCCGGGACATCGAGCTCGCGTTCACCTGCATCCTCCCCGCCGACGCGACTGGAAGCGTCGTCCCGACGATGCTGCGGGTCGGCGGGGGGCCGCGTCATACCCCACGTCGGGTATGTCGGTGCCGGGGGTCAGTCGGCGGTCGACTCCTGCTCGGCGTCGGTGCCGTCCTCGGCCTCCAACCAGCCGCGGAACGCGTCGAGGTTGCGGGTCGACTCCCCGCGCAGCGTGCGCCATTCCCACTCCTTGCGGATCGAGGAGGCGAAGCCGAGCTCGAGGATGGCGTTGAACGACTCGTCGGCGTAGGTCAGCACCGAGCCCAGCAGCCGGTCGAGCTCGGCCTCGTCGACCACCGACAGCGGCAGCCGCGCGTCGAGGTAGATGTCGCCGGTGCGGTCGACGGCGAACGCGACGGCGTACAGGCGCAGGTTCTTCTCCAGCAGCCAGCGCCACACGCGCTCGTGGTTCTCGTCGGGGTTGCGGCACACGAAGGCGTGCACGCCCAGCGCGTGGGCGCCGACGTCGAGGCGCACGGGGGTCTGCAGCTTCTTCTCGCCGGGCAGCGCGAAGGAGAACAGCCCGGGGCTGGGCTCCTGCGCCTCGATCTCGTTGGTGGCCAGCCAGGCCCGCACCACCTCGGCGGCGCGCTCCTGCTCCTGGCTGGTCGGGGTGCGCATCTGCTCGTCGCTCATGCGAGGGCCTCCTGCCGCATCATCCACCGGGCACGTTCGTAGCCGCCGAGCATCGCCTCGGCGGTGGCCTCCCACGAGAACCCCTTGGCCTGCAGCACCGCGCCGGAGCGCAGCCGCTGGGCCAGCAGCGGCTCGGTGAGCACCCGCGCGATCGCGTCGGCCCAGTCGCCGGCCTCGTGGCCCTCGACGAGCAGCCCGCTGTGGCCGTCGCGCACCACGGTGGTCAGCCCGCCGACGGCCGCGGCGACGACGGGGGTGCCGGTCGCCTGCGCCTCGGCGGCGACCAGCCCGAAGGACTCGTTGTAGGACGGCACGGCCACCAGCGTGGCGGCGGCGTACCAGCGCGCGAGGTCGGCCTGGGCGACCGGCGGCACGAACCGCACCACGTCGCCCAGGCCCAGCTCGCGGGCCAGCGTGGCGAGCGCGTCGGGGTGCTCCAGGCCGCTGCCCGAGGGGCCGCCGACGACCGGCACGACCAGGCGCTCGCGCAGGCCGGGGTCGCGGCGCAGCAGCTCGGCGACCGCGCGCAGCAGCACGTCGGGGCCCTTGAGCGGCTGGATGCGCCCGGCGAAGAGCAGCACGTCGGCGTCGACGGGCAGCCCGAGCTCGCGGCGTACGTCGGCGCGCTCGCGGGGGCGGAAGACGTCGAGGTCGACGCCGGGGTGGACCACCTCGACGCGCCCGGCGTGGGCGTCGTAGAGGTTGATCAGCTGCTTGGCCTCGAGGTCGGTGTTGGCGACCAGCAGGTCGGCGGCCTCGACGACCTGCTCCTCGCCGATGACGCGGGCCTGCGGCTCGGGGGTGTCGCCCTCGGCGAGCGCCTCGTTCTTGACCTTGGCCATCGTGTGCATCGAGTGCACCAGCGGCACGCCCCAGCGGTCGCGGGCCAGCGCGCCGACCTGCCCGGAGAGCCAGTAGTGGCTGTGCACGGCGTCGTAGTGGCCCACCGGGTGGGCGGCCTCGGTGCGCAGCACCTCGCGGGCGAAGACGCACAGCTGGCCGGGCAGCTCGGTCTTGGTCAGCCCCTCGAACGGGCCGGCGTGGATGTGGCGCACCCGCACCCCGTCGTGGGCCTCGACCACCGGCTCGAGTGCCGAGGAGGTGGCGCGGGTGAAGATGTCGACCTCGGTGCCCTGGGCGGCGAGGCGGCGGGCCAGCTCGATGACGTAGACGTTCATCCCGCCGGCGTCGCCGGTGCCGGGCTGGTCGAGAGGACTGGTGTGCAGGCTGATCATCGCGAGGCGCCGCACGGGGCGCTCGCTTCGGTGCTGGCTGCTCACGCAGTCCTCCGTCCGTGTGTCTGCCGGTCCCGTCACCGGGCCCTCGTCGCTCAACCCCTCGGGCCGCCCGAAGATTCCCCCAGGTCGGGTAGGTGGGGTGCGGGGGGCGGCGGGCGCCGTGGTGGTCGGGCGGGCGGGAGTTTCATCGGGTCCCCGACGGAACTGGCGCCGCCCGCACGAACCTTCGTGCTGGTGACGCGAGTTCCAGCGGGTGCCCGATGAAACTCTGACAGGCCTCAGCCCGCGTGCGCCCCACCCGTACGGCGCCGCCCCGGTGCCGGTCGTGCGGCCCGGGTCGGCCGGCCTCGGCCGGGGGCGGGCGGCTCGGGATCGCCGCCGGGGGTGTCGTCGCGGCGGCGGCGCCGTACCTCGCGGGCCAGCACGAGTGCGCCGAGCGCCGTCGTGAGCGCGCCCACGACGGCGTCGACCGACGCGGAGCCGCGCGCGCCCGCCAGCCCACCGACGACGGCGAGCAGCGCTACGCACAGCACGGCGAGGCAGACGCCCACTACGAGGCGCAGCGGGGCGGCGCCCCGGTCGACGAGGCCGGCGCCGAGGGTCACGGCCGCCAGGGCCAGGAGCGCCGCACCGGGCCACCACGCGAGCGGGCCGGGCCCGGCCCAAGCCAGCAGCCACAGCGCTCCGCCCACCAGCGCGGCGAGCGCACCGCCGACGGCGGCGGGCGTCGTACCCCTGTCCACAGCAGACCCCTCTCACCTGGTCGGCACCCAGTCGGCGCCCATCGTCCCAGGCCCACGGGGGCTGCGCCACAATGTGGCCCATGAGCAGCCGCCTCGCCGTCGTGACCGGAGCCAGCAGCGGGATCGGGGCCGCGACCGCGCGGCGCCTGGGCGCGGAGGGGTTCCACGTGGTGTGCGCGGCCCGGCGCGCCGAGCGGGTCGAGGCGCTGGCCGCCGAGATCGGCGGCACCGCCGTGGTCTGCGACGTCACCGACGCCGAGTCGGTTTCCGCGCTGGCCACCCGGGTCGGCGAGCTGGCCGCCGAGCTCGGGCGCCCGGGTCTCGACGTGCTGGTCAACAACGCCGGCGGCGCGTTCGGCTCGGCGCCGGTCGCCGAGGGCGACGCCGCGCAGTGGCGCGCGATGTACGACGTCAACGTGATCGGCCTGATGCAGGTCACCAAGGCGCTGCTGCCCTCCCTGATCGCCTCGGGCGCCGGCGTGATCTGCAACGTCGGCTCGACCGCGGGCCGCATCGCCTACGAGGGCGGCGCCGGCTACACCGCTGCCAAGCACGGCACCCAGGTGGTCACCGAGACGCTGCGCCTGGAGCTCTTCGACCAGCCGGTGCGGGTCTGCGAGGTCGCGCCGGGCATGGTGCGCACCGACGAGTTCGCGCTGGTGCGCTTCGAGGGCGACCAGGAGAAAGCCGACGCGGTCTACGAGGGCGTGGCCGAGCCGCTGGTGGCCGAGGACGTCGCCGACGCCATCGCCTGGGTCGTCACCCGGCCCCCGCACGTCAACGTCGACGAGCTGGTCATCCGCCCCCGCGCCCAGGCCGCCCAGCACAAGGTCCACCGCCAAGCGTGAGTTCGCGAACGCTTGAAGCGGTGGAGATCGAGCGAGCCCACGGCCGAGGAACGAGGCCGTGACAGGCGTGTCGAGATCTACCGCCAGACGTGAACTCGTGAACGTCTGGTGCGGTGGAGATCGAGCGAGCCCACGGCCGAGGAACGAGGCCGTGACAGGCGTGTCGAGATCTACCGCCAGGGCGCAGGAGTGACCGGTGGGTGGTGCAGAACCGACTGCTCGTCCGGACGTGAGAGACTGCGCCGGTGCAGACCATCGGACTCATCGGCGGGATGAGCTGGGAGAGCAGCGCCGCCTACTACGAAGCCCTCAACACCGGTGTGGAGAAGCGCCTCGGCGACCTCCACTCGGCCCGCACCGTGATGACCTCGGTCGACTTCGCGGAGGTCACGGCCCTGCAGGAGGCCGAGGACTGGGACGCCGTCGCCGCGCTCCTCGTCGCGGCCGCCCAGGGCGTCGAGCGCGCCGGCGCCGACTTCCTGATGCTGTGCACCACGACGTTCCACCGGGTCGCCGACCAGGTCGCCGCGGCGGTCGACATCCCGCTTCTGCACCTGGCCGACGTGCTCGCCGACGCCTGCGTGGCCAACGACGTCAAGGAGGTCGGCTTCCTCGGCACGACCTTCGCGATGGAGCGCTCGTTCTTCACCGACCGGCTGCGTGAGCGGGGGCTGACGGTGCACGTGCCGCAGCCCGACCACCACGAGACGGTCAACCGGATCATCTACGACGAGCTCGTCCACGGCCGCGTGGTCACCAAGTCGCGCCGCACCGTGGTCGGCCTGATCGACGAGCTGTGGGACGCCGGCGCCGGCGCGGTCATCCTCGGCTGCACCGAGCTCGAGCTCCTCGTGCACCAGTCGGACGCCAACATCCCGGTGCTCGGCTCGACCAGCCTGCACGTCGAGGCCGCCCTGGCCCGCGCCCTGGCCTGACCTGACCTGGGGTCACCGTGGAGCTGGTCGCGGTCGGCAGCACCGACCTCGACCGGGCGACGCGGGGTCGCCTGCGCGCCCTGTGGGACCTCGCCTTCGACGGCCGTTTCGGTGACGACGACGAGTCCCACGCCTACGGCGGCGTCCACGTCGTGGCGTGGTCGGGTCCCGACCTGGTCGCGCACGCGAGTGCTGTCCCTCGACGGATCCGCTTCGACCGGACCTGGCACGGCGTCGGCTACGTCGAGGCCGTCGCCACCCACCCCGACCACCAGGGCCGCGGCGTCGGCCGCGCGACCATGCAGCGGCTGCAGGTCGAGATCGCTGAGCACTGGCCGGTCGCGATGCTCTCGACCGGCGCGACCACCGGGTTCTACGAACGGCTCGGCTGGGAGCGGTGGCGGGGCACGTCGTACACCCGCTCCCCCGCCGGCACCGTCGCCGACGGCGAGCACGACGGCCTGATGATCCTGCGCCTCGACCCCGCCCTGGTGCCCGACCTGGGGGTGGACGTGACCTGCGAGGACCGGCCCGGAGACGCCTGGTGACGGTCGGTGGGAGGTTTGCGCCGGGTCGGCGGGTGATTTGCGCCGGGTCGACGGGAGGTTTGAGCCGGGTCGGCGGGTGATTTGCGCCGGGTCGGCGGGAGGTTTGGGGCTCTCCTGTCTCTTCCGTGGGTCATGTGCGCCCGGGGAGGGTGGGCCGGTGGCCGCCGAGGTTGAGCATGGCCAGCGCGATGAGGGCTTCGGGTGATCTGAATCCGAAGGCGACGCGGGTGATGAGTCGGATCTTGGTGTTGATCGATTCGATGCGTCCGTTGGACAGGTCGTGCTCGATGGCGGCCAGGATCGATGTGCGGTGCTTGGTGATTCGTCGTTGCAGCTCGACGAAGGAGGGAAGCCGGCATCTTCGGGCCCAGGCGATCCAGGCATCGAGGGCCTCGCAGGCTTGGTTGTAGGGCAGCTGGAAGACCACGCGCAGACCTTCTTTGAGCAGGTAGGCGCGGTGGAGGCGTGGATCGGTCTTGGCGATCCACTCAAGCTTGGCGCGTTGACGGGTGGTGAGGTTCTCGGGGTTCTTCCACAGCGCGTAGCGGGCACGTTTGAGGCCGCGTGCGCGACCGGTCGCGTCGTGTCGTCGCCCTTGGGGGCCGTGGCCGGGGCCGTTGCCGTACGTGCCGCCGGGGGCACGACGCGCGTTGTTCCACGCTGCGCGGCGTTCGACGTCGAGGGCCTCGGTGGCCCAGCCCACCACGTGGAAGGGATCAGCGCAGCGCACCGCCTGGGGACATCGTTGCGCCACCACGTCGCTGATCCACTGCGCGCCGTCGGCGCTGACATGGGTGATCTGAGCGCACCGACCGGGCGAGGACTCCTCGAGAGCATCGAAGAACCGGCCCAGGGTCTCGCGGTCGCGTCCGGGCTGGGCCCAGATGAGTCGTCCGGTGTCGTGGTCGACGACCACGGTCAGGTACTTGTGGCCGCGCTTGTAGGAGATCTCATCGATGCCGATTCGTCGCAGGCCGGCGAACTGGTCGATCCCGGCCGCGGTGTCGGCCCACACCCTGGTGATGATCGAGCCCACCGTGCGCCACGCGATGCGCATCAGCTGGGTCACCGCGCTCTTGGAGCACTGCGTGGCCAACCAGGCGACCTGTTGATCAAAGGCACGGGTGTGCCCGGCCCCGTGGCGTGCCCAGGGCACCTGCCGGACCGTGGGGCCATGCACTGCGCACCGGACCCGCGGCGAATCGGCTTCCAAGTACACCTGGATGACACCGAGGTCCAGGGCCCGCCAGCGTCGGCGGTCCTCGCCAGGGTCGTACCAGCTGCTGGGTGCCCCGCACACCCCGCAGCGGCCGCGTTTGGCGCGACGTGGGCGCACGTGAGCGACCAGGACACCCCCGAGTGACCCGTCGGAATCGGCGTCCTGGTTGAACTCGACACCCTCGATCACCGCTGTCGCATCGACGCCCAACAAGGCGCGCCATAGGCTGGCGTCCCGCACGCCGTTCTCCTGCCCTTGGTTTCGGACTCTAGACAAGCCAGAAACCTAGACAGAGAACGGCGTGCGCCACATCAGGCCACGCTCAGCGACCCACGGAAGGGTCACAAGAGCCAGGTTTGGGCCGGGTCAGCGGTGGCCCAGGTCCAGGACGAGCTCGACGAGGCGCGCCAGGTCGGGGGTGAGGGCCTGCTCCCCGACCTGGGCGCAGTCGCCGCAGACGTCGAGGTCGTAGACGAACCGGTCGGGCTGGGGGGCCGGCTGGTGGGCCGCGACCGCGGTGACGTCGACGCGCGCTGCGAGGCCGCGCAGCTCGGGCACCCGGGGGTCGTCGGAGGCGAGGTCGACGTCGGCCTCGGCGGGCACGCCCACGAACCCCCCGGTACGCCGCACCCGCACCACCCCCGTGGCCGGCACCGTGGCCGGCACCGTGGCCGGCGCGGTGGCCGGCGCGGTCGCCGGCCCACCCCCGCCGTCCCCTGAGGTCCGCGGCGCCCCGGCGCCGGTCGGCGCGACCGCCCGGGGCTCGACCCCGACGGCGTCCCAGGCCGCGGCGACGGCCTCGGCGTGCCGGCCCGCGGTGGCCAGGGTCGCGGCCGCGAAGCCGGCGAAGTCGGTGCGCGGGCCGACGAGCCCACCGCTCAGCGCGTCGTACCAGACCTGGCCGGCGCCGGCCCAGGTCGTGCCGCGGGGCCCGGGGTCGGCGGCGCCGATGGCGAGTGCGGCGAGGTGGAAGGCGCGGTTGGGGATGCCGGAGTTGAGGTGCACCCCGCCGTGGTCGTCGGTGGTGACGACGAAGTCGTCCAGGTGCCCGGGCTGCGGGTCGCGGCCCAGCCGCGGGTCGTCGTAGGCCGAGCCGGGCTGGGCCATGTCGCGCAGCCCGCGGGCCTGCACGCCGGGCAGGAAGAGGCCCTCGCCGATGAGCCAGTCGCCCTGGTCGGGGCGCTGGTCGAGCAGCCGCTGCTTGAGGCAGGCCGCGACCACGTCGGAGACGTGCTCGTTGAGCGCGCCCGGCTGGTCTGCGTACACCAGGCCGGCGGTGTGCTCGGTCAGCGCGTGCGCCAGCTCGTGGCCCAGCACGTCGACGGGCTTGGTGAACCGGTCGAAGACGACGCCGTCGCCGTCGCCGAAGACCAGCTGGGTGCCGTCCCAGAAGGCGTTGGCGTAGTCGCGGCCGTAGTGCACCGTGAGCGAGACCGGCGCCCCGGCGCCGTCGTAGGAGTCGCGGCCCCACGCCTCGGCGAGCAGCGCCAGCGAGGCCGCGATGCCGGTGGCAGCCTCGTCGACCGCGGCGTCGCCGACGGCGGGCGCCCCGGCCGCGCGGGCCGGGCGGCCGGGCAGCGTGCTGGTCGACCCGGCGTCGTGCACGGTCCAGGCCCGCAGGCCGGGGGTGGTGATCAGCGCCGCCGCCGGCGCGGGCCCGGCGAGCCGCGCCGCGCGCAGCGCCTCGTCGACCGCGAGGGTGGCGTCGTACCCCAGCGCGCGCTGCAGGTAGGGCGGGACGAAGCAGTGCCGGGGCTCGCGCGCGGGTCCGAGGGTCATCTGCCCAGCCAACACCCGGGCGCCGACGCTGGGAAGACCCTCACGACGAGGCCCGGGAGGACCCTCAGGCGGGCGTCCGCTCCGGCGGGAAGCCGCCGGTGGCCACCGGGCCCCAGGAGACCGGCGTGATCCGCAGCAGCGACTTGCCCTGACGGCGCATCGCGGCTCGGTACTCCTCCCAGTCGGGGTGCTCGCCGGAGATGCAACGGAAGTACTCGACCAGCGCGTCCTCGGCCTCCGGCGAGGGCATGTCGAGCACCTCGGCGGTGCCGTCGACCTGCACGTAGGGCCCGTCCCAGTCGTCGGAGTGCACCAGCACCGTGGCCTCGGCGCGGCGGCGCAGGTTGGCGGCCTTCGCGCGCTGCGGGTACGTCGAGATCACCAGCCGGCCGTCGGCGTCGACTCCGCCGGTCACGGGCGAGACCTGGGGGCGGCCGTCGGCGCGCAGCGTCATCAGCGTCATCTTGTGGCGGGGCCGCACGAACTCCAGCAGCCCGTCGAGGTCGACACGGTCGGTGGTCGCGATGGAGGCCATGTCGACGACGATAGCCACGCCCCACCCACCCCCAGGGGTCCTGGCCGGGCCCCCGGCGCGACCTAGGTTCGACGGATGCGGATCGACGGAGCACGGGTGCTGGTGGCGGGGGCGACGGGCGTGCTCGGCCGCGCCCTGGCCGTGGGGCTGCACGAGCAGGGCGCCCGCGTGGTGGCCGCCGGGCGCGACCCAGACCGCCTCGCCGAGGTGGCCGCGGCCCTGGGCACCGGCGCCCAGCACCTCGACGTGGTCGACGCCGGCTCCTGCGCCGCGGCCGTGCGGGGCGCGGCCGACGAGCTGGGCGGGCTCGACCTGCTGGTCGTCGCCACCGGTGCCGCCGGCTTCGGCCGCGCGGTCGAGCTGGAGGAGGCCGTCGCGGAGGAGCTCTTCGCGCTCAACGCCCTCGGGCCGATGGCGCTGGTGCGGGCGGCGGCGCCGTACGTCGCCGAGGCCCGCGACGGGCAGGGCACCGTCGCGGTGCTCAGCGCCGTGCTGGCCGAGGGGCTGCACGAGCAGGGTGCGCGGGTGGTGGCCGCCGGGCGCGACCCCGACCGCCTCGCCGAGGTGGCCGAGGCCCTGGGCACCGGCGGCCAGCACCTCGACGTGGTCGACGCCGGCTCCTGCGCCGCGGCCGTGCGGGGCGCGGCCGACGAGCTGGGCGGGCTCGACCTGCTGGTCGTCGCCACCGGCGCCGCCGGATTCGGACGCGCGGTCGAGCTGGAGGAGGCCGTCGCGGAGGAGCTCTTCGCGGTCAACACCCTCGGGCCGATGGCGCTGGTGCGCGCGGCGGCGCCGTACGTCGCCGAGGCCCGCGACGGGCAGGGCACCGTCGCGGTGCTCAGCGCCGTGCTGGCCGACCTGCCGACCGCGGGGATGGCCGACTACTCGGCGGCCAAGGCGGCGCTGGCGACCTGGCTGCAGGTGCTGCGCCGCGAGGAGCGCCGCTCCTTCCGGGTGCTCGACGCGCGCCCGCCGCACCTCGACACCGGCCTCGACACCCGCGCCCTGGCCGGCACCGCGCCACGACTTCCCGCGCCCCTGCCTCACGAGCGCGTCGTGGCGGCCATGATGGAGGCGATCGGTGGCGAGGCCACCGAGGTCGTGATGGACGGCAAGGAGCTGGTGGTCCGATGACGCACGCGAAGCACGTCTCACCCGAGCGGGAGCGGCCGGTGGCCAGCGGCGTCACCGACGAGGCCCTGACCTCCCTGAAGCGCTGGAACATCGGCCTGGCCGTGCTGCACGCCGCCCAGGCGGTGGCGGTGCTGGTGCTGGCCAGCGGCTTCGCGATCAGCGTCACCTCGTCGTTCCCCCAGGGCCCGCCGGGCACCCCGCCCCCGGCACCCGAGGCGCTCTTCGACGTGCGCATCGGCTGGGCGATCGCGGCGTTCCTGCTGCTCGCCGCGCTCGACCACGGGCTGACCGGCACGCTGCTGCGCCGGCGCTACGAGCAGGGGCTGCGCGACGGCATCAACCGGTTCCGCTGGGTGGAGTACTCCGTCAGCGCGACGCTGATGATCGTCCTGATCGCCTTCTACAACGGCATCACCGGCATCGAGGCGCTGGTCGCGATCATCGGCGCCAACGTCTCGATGATCCTCTTCGGCTGGGTCCAGGAGGTGATGAACCCGCCGGGGCGCGAGCGCACCACGATGCTGCCCTTCTGGTTCGGCACCCTGGCCGGCATCGCCCCGTGGGTCGCGATCGTGGTCAACACCGTCGGCGCCGACACCGTGCCCGGGTTCGTCTACGGCATCGTCGGCTCGCTGTTCGTCTTCTTCATGAGCTTCGGCGTCAACCAGTGGCTGCAGTACAAGCAGGTCGGCCCGTGGCGCTCCTACGCCTTCGGCGAGAAGGCCTACCTGGTGCTCAGCCTGGTCGCCAAGAGCGCCCTGGCCTGGCAGATCTTCGGTGGCTCGCTGGCCGGCTGAGCCGACCTGGCACGTGCGACGGAGTCCCCGGCTGACCGGGTACTCATGCGCTTGTCAGGGGTTGCAACACCCGACAAGTGACGGAGTCCCCGGCCGGCCGGGGACTCATGCAGGCCGCACGAATCGGCGTACGACGCCGCCCGCCGTAGAATCGTCGAGGCCGGAACCGGCCGTTTCGTCAATCGAAAGCGACGCCGCGCCGCATGTCTGGACAGACCACTCGTACCGATCTCCGCAACGTCGCCATCGTGGCGCACGTCGACCACGGCAAGACCACGCTGGTCGACGCCATGCTCCGCCAGGGCGGTGCGTTCACCGAGCACCAGGCCGAGGGTGTGGCCGAGCGCGTCATGGACTCCGGTGACCTCGAGCGCGAGAAGGGCATCACCATCCTCGCGAAGAACACCGCGATCCACTACGCCGGCCCGGCCGCCGGCGGGAAGCCGATGACGATCAACATCATCGACACCCCCGGCCACGCCGACTTCGGTGGCGAGGTCGAGCGCGGGCTGTCGATGGTCGACGGCATCGTGCTGCTGGTCGACGCCTCGGAGGGTCCGCTGCCGCAGACCCGCTTCGTGCTGCGCAAGGCGCTCAACGCCGACATGCCGGTGATCCTGGTCGTCAACAAGACCGACCGTGGCGACGCCCGCATCGCCGAGGTCGTCGACGAGACCTACGAGCTGTTCATGGACCTCCTCGACGAGAGCCACAGCCAGGACGCGCTCGACTTCCCGGTCGTCTACGCCTCGGGTCGCGCCGGTGTCGCGGGCACCGACCAGCCCGCCAACGGCGAGCTGCCCGACTCCCCCGACCTCGAGCCGCTCTTCCAGACGATCCTCGACACGATCCCCGCCCCGACCTACACCGAGGGCGCGCCGCTGCAGGCGCACGTCACCAACCTCGACTCCTCCCCGTTCCTGGGCCGTCTCGCGCTGGTGCGCGTGCACGAGGGCACCTTGAAGAAGGGCCAGACCGTCGCGTGGATGAAGCGCGACGGCGAGACCAAGAACGTGCGGATCACCGAGCTGCTGGTCACCGAGGGCCTCGAGCGCAAGCCCGGCGAGTCCGCGGGCCCCGGCGACATCGTCGCGATCGCGGGCATCCCCGACATCACCATCGGCGAGACCCTGGCCGACCCGGAGAACCCGGTCGCGCTGCCGCTCATCCACGTCGACGAGCCGGCCATCTCGATGACGATCGGCACCAACACCAGCCCGCTGGTGGGCCGCGTCAAGGGCGCCAAGGTCACCGCGCGCCTGGTCAAGGACCGCCTCGACCAGGAGCTGATCGGCAACGTCTCGCTGCGCGTGCTGCCCACCGAGCGCCCCGACGCCTGGGAGGTGCAGGGCCGCGGCGAGCTGGCCCTGGCCATCCTGGTCGAGCAGATGCGCCGCGAGGGCTTCGAGCTGACCGTCGGCAAGCCGCAGGTGGTCACCAAGGAGGTCAACGGCAAGGTCCACGAGCCCGTGGAGCGCCTGACCATCGACGCGCCCGAGGAGTACCTCGGCACGATCACCGAGCTGCTGGCCTCCCGCAAGGGCCGCATGGAGCAGATGACCAACCACGGCACCGGCTGGGTGCGCATGGAGTTCCTGGTCCCGGCCCGTGGCCTGATCGGCTTCCGCACCGAGTTCCTCACCGACACCCGCGGCACCGGCATCGCCCACCACATCTCCGAGGGCTACGAGCCGTGGGCCGGCGAGATCCGCTCGCGCAACAACGGCTCGCTGGTCGCCGACCGCAAGGGTGCCGCGACGGCGTACGCCATGACCTCGCTGCAGGAGCGTGGCGTGCTGTTCGTCGAGCCGACCACCGAGGTCTACGAGGGCATGATCGTCGGCGAGAACTCGCGTGCCGACGACATGGACGTCAACATCACCAAGGAGAAGCAGCAGACCAACATCCGCTCCGCGACCTCCGACAACTTCGAGAAGCTCATCCCGCCGAAGAAGCTGTCGCTGGAGCAGTGCCTGGAGTTCTGCCGCGACGACGAGTGCGTCGAGGTGACCTCCGAGCAGGTCCGCATCCGCAAGGTGGTGCTCGACGCCAACTCGCGCGCCAAGACCGCCTCGCAGGCACGCAAGGCCAACAAGTCCTGACCCCAGGACCGGCCCGGCCCTGACGCCGTACGCCGCAGCGCCCCGCTCCCCTCGTGGGAGCGGGGCGCTCGCCGTTGCGGCCCGTGGCCGACCCGGGGACCGGTCGGCTACCACCGACCAGGGACGATCGGGGGCGTGAGCACCGCACCCTCCCCCGCTTCCGGGACCACCCAAGGCACCGCGCCCGACCTGCTGAACCTGCGCGACGTCGGCGGCCTGAGCACCACCGACGGCCGCACGGTGCGACCCGGGGTGCTGCTGCGCTGCGCGACGCCGGCCTTCGTCGACGACGAGCAGGTGGCGCGGCTGGTCGACGAGCTCGGGGTCGCGACCCGGGTCGACCTGCGCAGCGAGAAGGAGGCGGCCGAGGCGACCAGCGCGGCCTTCGACGCCGTCGCGGTCGAGCACCTCGAGGTGCACGCGGGCGAGACCCGCTGGGACTTCGACTCAGCGCACCTCAGCGACTGGGTGGCCGGGCACTACCTGCGCTTCACCGAGCACTCCCCCGACTCGCTGGTCGCCTTCGCGCGCCTGGTGGGCGACCCGGGCCGCACCGCGGTGCTGGCGCACTGCACCGCCGGCAAGGACCGCACCGGCACCGCGGTCGCGCTGACCCTGGCCGCCGTGGGCGTGCACGAGGACGACGTGGTCGCCGACTACGCCCGCACCGAGCAGGCGATGCCGCTGCTGCGCGAGCAGTTCACCCGGCTGCCGTCCTACCAGGAGCGGCTGGCGGCGCTGCCGGCCGAGGCGTTCGGCTCCACGCCCGAGACGATGCGGCGCTTCCTGCGCCTGGTCGAGCAGACGTACGGCGGGGCGCGGGCCTACCTGCGCACCCACGGGCTCACCGACGCCGAGCTGGCCGGCCTCGAGCGGCACCTGCTGGGCGACTGACTCAGGAGTCGGCGCCCAGCAGCTCCTGGCGCCGGCCCACGAGCACCGCCTCGCGCGACTCGGCCTGCAGCAGCCGGTCGACCAGGCGGCGGCGCACCTCGCCGACGGCCCCGCGGGCCTCGGCGACCCGGGCGGCGGCCTCGCCGATCCGCTCGCGCACGGCCCAGTCGCTGAAGATGTTGTCGAACCACACGTCGAAGGCCCGCACCAGCTCGGTGACCTCGACGCCACCGACCGGCTCCATGCCGACGTCGGCGAGCTCGACGCCGAGGTCGGAGAGGGCGTCGTCGGCGCGGCGCATCAGTGCCTGCGCCTGGTCCATCCGGTCGTACTTGACCATGTCGGTGAGCAGGCCGCCGTCGAAGAAGGTGTCGGCGGTCGACCAGCCGCGCGCCGAGCTGAGCAGGTTGTCGGCCTGCGCGAGCGTGTCGAGGGCGATGTCGCAGGCCTCCAGCGCCTCGACCAGCTCGGTCGTCGTCGACCGGATCGCACCGAGGTCGGCGGCCACCTGGGCCAGCTCCTCGGCCTGGGGCCCGCCGGTCTCGAGCAGCCAGGCCTGCTTGGCGTCGAGCGCCGCGCTGCGGCGGGCGACCACGTCGCCGAGCGCGTCGTACGCCGCTCGCAGCGACGCGCAGGCCTCGCGGGCCCGGTCGCGGCGCAGCTCGACCACCGCGACGGTGTACTCGGCCTGGCGCTGCTCGGCCTGCTCGCGGTCGAGGTCGGACTCCCGGCTGCCGCGCAGCCCGGCCCAGATGCGCGTGGGGCTGAAGGACTCCAGGCGCTCCACGTCGGCGCGCTCGTCGGCCAGCCGCGAGCGGGCCTCGGCGACCTGCGCCTCGGCGTCGGCGAGCTCGGCGTCGGCCGCGGCCAGCCGGTGGGTCAGCCGGGCGTGCTCGGCCGCGGCCTCCAGCGCCGCCTCGAGGTCGGCCTGGATGCGGTGCGGATCGGGCGTGGGCTGGCTCACCCCTTCACCCTAGTGAGCGACGCAGGCCCTAGGTTCGGGTGGTGACCCGCCGCGCCGTCCCGCAGGTCGGCGCCGCCCCGTCGCGGGCGCTGATGCCGACGCTGGCGCTGCTGACGACGATCACCGCGGTGGTCAGCAGCCTGGGCGCGCCGCTGGTGCCCAGCGTCGCGACGGCGTACGACGTCCGGCTGGGCACCGCGCAGTGGTCGCTGACCGCGGCGCTGCTGGCCGGGGCGGTGGCGACGCCGGTGGTGGGCCGGTTCGCGAGCGGGCGGCTGCGCCGGCCCACGATCCTGGTCGGGCTGGGCGTGGTCACGCTGGGCACCGTGGTCTCAGCGGTCTCGGCCGCGCTGGGCGAGGGGTTCGGAGTCCTCGTCGCGGGGCGGGCGCTGCAGGGCGTCGGGATGGCGCTGCTGCCGCTGGCGATCGCGGTGGCCCGCGACGCGCTGCGCGCCGAGGGGCAGGACCGCGCGATCGCGCTGCTGTCGGTGACGACGGTCGCGGGCGCGGGGCTGGGCTACCCGGTGACCGCGCTGGTGGCCCAGCTCGGCGGGCTGGGGGCGGCGTACGCGCTGGGCACGCTGATGACCGGCCTGACCTGGCTGCTGGCGTGGCGGCACCTGCCCGGCAGCGCCGACGAGACCCCGGCGCGGGTCGACTGGTGGGGCGCGCTGCTGCTGAGCGCGGCGATGCTCGCGGTGCTGCTCGCGGTCACCGAGGGCGAGGTGTGGGGCTGGACCTCCGCGCGGGTGCTGGGCCTGGCGGTGGTGGGGGTGCTCGGCCTCGGGGTGTGGGTGCGCGCGACGCTGCGCAGCCCGACCCCGCTGGTCGACCTGCGCCTGGCGACCCGACCGGGCATCGCCGCGCCCAACCTGGTGGCGGCGGTCGCGGGGCTGGGCATGTACGCCCTGCTCACGCTGGTGGTGGTGCTGGTGCGCGCCGACGAGCCCGGCTTCGGGCTCGACCGCTCGGTGCTGGTCGCCGGGCTGATCCTGGTGCCCTACTCGCTGATGAGCGTGCTCGGCAACCAGCTCGCCACCCAGGTCCGCCGGCGGCTGGGGCCGCGCTGGCTGCTGCCGACCGGCTGCTCGATGTTCCTGGCCGCGACGCTGGGCCTGGGCCTCTTCCACGACCACCTGTGGCAGGCGCTGGTGGTGATGGCGCTCGGCGGTGCCGGCTCGGGCTTCACCTTCTCGAGCCTGGCGGTGCTGATGGTGCCGCACGTGCCCCGCGCCGAGACCGGCTCGGCGGTCGCATTCAACCAGGTGCTGCGCTACCTGGGCTTCACCGTCGGCAGCGCGCTGAGCGTCGCGCTGGTCGCGGCGTACGGCGGCGGCGACGGCGGGTTCACCGCCGCGCTGCTGACCCTGGCCTCGGTGTGGGTGGTGGCCGGCGTCGGCGCCGTCGTGCTCGACCGGGCCACGGTCCCCCGGCGGGCCGCCTGAACCACCCGCGACCCGGCCCAGACATCACGCTGACCCGGCCCATATCGCCGCTCGACCCGGCCTGAATGTTCCTTCGAGTCGGCCTGAATGTTCCTTCGAGTCGGCCCGAACCGCCCGCCACCACCCGCCTCAGGAGATGGTGACGCAACCGGGGACGAGGGCGGTACGGCGTTCGCCCGGGCTCTCGAGCAACCCAGCGGCCAACCCCGGGCCGCGCCGTGGCGCGGGAAGATCGGGGTCGGTGACGGTTCCCGCGTGGCGTTGTCGGGGTGATGCTTGGAGGGTGTCGGTCGTGACGGACCCCGAGCGTCTCTGGCGCCTTGAGCCTGCTTTCGAGCATGGGGCGGGGAGCTCCCACGAGAACCGTGGATTGTTGCCGTTGAGCACGCGTATTCAGACTTCCGAATCACTCGCTCCCCTCACGGCCGGCACCTGCGACGCCGGGTCGGCGTCGCCACCGGATCAAGGAGGACGCAGTGATGGAGGAAGTACATCCGCGGTGCGCGGGCATAGATATCGGCAAGAAGTTCGCGAAGGTCTGCGTGCGAACTCCCGGCGTGAATCCCCACAGCCGCAGGGCCAAAGAACGCATCAGCGAGGTTGTCACCACGTGGGGGTCGATGACCAACACCATCCTGGCGTTGCGTGAGCACCTGATCGAGCAGCAGGTCACGTTGGTGCTCATGGAAGCCACCAGCGACTACTGGAAGCCCTACTACTACTTGCTGGAGGACCTGCCGGGCTGCGAGGTGATGCTGGTCAACGCCCGACACGTCAAGAACGTGCCCGGCCGCAAGACCGACGTCAACGACGCGACCTGGCTGGCCCAGCTCGGAGCTCATGGTCTGGTCCGAGCCTCGTTCGTCCCTCCACCGGCGATCCGTGAGCTGCGCGACCTGACCCGCACCCGCAGCGCAGTGACTCGCGAACGCTCTCGCAAGGTGCTGCGCATGGAGAAGCTCCTCGAAGGAGCCGGCATCAAGTTGTCCTCGGTGGCATCCGATCTCACCGGGGTCTCTGCACGAGCAATGCTGAACGCTCTGTGCGCTGGCGAACGCAACCCTGAGGTCCTGGCCGACCTCGCGCACTGGTCAATGCGGGGCAAGAGCGGCGAGCTGATCGAGGCACTGACCGGACGCTTCAGCGACCATCACAGCTTCCTGGTGCGCGCGCACTTCGATCTCATCGACAAACACGACCAAGTGATCAGCGAGATCACCGACCGGATCGAGGCGATGATCGAACCCTTTCGCGACGCCCGAACCCTGATCTCATCGATTCCCGGCATCAGCAACCGAGTCGCCGAAGTCATCATCGCCGAGACCGGCGCCGACATGTCCCGCTTCCCCAGCCCCGCACACCTGGCCTCCTGGGCAGGAGTCTGCCCGGGCAACAACGAGTCGGCTGGAGTGGTGAAGTCCAGCAAGACAACCCACGGCAACGCCCACCTCAAAGGCGCCCTGGGCATCGCAGCTTTCGCCGCATCCCAAACCAAGAACACCTATCTAGCCGCCAAGTACCGACGCATCGCAGCACGTCGCGGCAAGAAACGAGCAGGCGTTGCGCTGCAGCACGACATGCTCAACGCAATCTGGCACATGCTCCAGACCGGAGAGCTCTACAACGACCCCGGCGCCGACTTCTTCACCACCCTGCGCCCCGAGCGCACCAAAGGCCGCGCCCTGCACCAGCTCGAACAACTCGGCTACACCGTCACCCTGGAGAAAGCCTGCTAACCCCGGCCAACTGTTTATCTTCGTATCAGCCACTTGTCGTCCACAGGGCCCTCGCGCGGAGCGCTGCTCCACAGGCCGAGCGAGACGGCCCCCGCGAAGCGCACGGCGCGCACAGGGTCGGTCCCATGAGCCGACGCCGCAAGCCCACCCGCCCCTACCGGTCCATCGCGAGCCAGATGTCGTCCGAGCACCACGAGGCGTTCGCCGCCTCCCAGGCCGCCGAGCTGCGCGGCGACTGGGCCGCGGCACTGCGCCACTACCGGCGGGTGCCGATGTTCCGCGACTCCACCTACGGCGAGCAGCTGGAGGTGCTGGCCGCCCTCGGCGACGACGCGCCGGGCTGGCTGGTGGCGCGGTGGCTGACCGTGACGGCCCGCCGCCACGGCGTCGACCAGCGGCGCTCCAAGGTCGCCTTCGAGGCCGGCATGGCCCTGGCCCACCCGCACGGGGTCGACCTCGAGGCGCTCGACCTCACCTACCCGGAGCAGGCGACCTCGCAGCTGTGGGGCCGCGACTGGATGATGCGCCAGCTCGAGGTCTACGAGCTCGGCGGCCTCCGCGACCTGCTCCTGCCCGTCCCGCCACCCGTCGGCCTCGCGCCCGAGCTCGTCGAGCGCGGCGGCCCGGTGACCCGGTGGGGCCGCGCCGCCATGGGCGGCTACCGGATCGGTGGTCTCGACGACGAGGTCCGCACCCTCCACGACGCCCGCAGCGGAGCACCGCGGGAGATCCTCGACCTGGGGCTCGGCGAGCAGGTCGACGAAGGCACCCACGTGCTGGGCCGGCTGGTGCCGGTCGACGACGAACCCGGTCTGGTGCTCGAGGGCCCACCGCTCGTGGTCGACGAGCCGACCGCCGCCGCGGTCGCGGGCCGGCCCCCGGGCTGGGCGGAGATCGTGGGCACCCGCATCGCCAGCCGCCGCCTGCCCCTGGGGTGCACGCTGCAGCCCGACGCGTCGCTGACCTCCGACCTGCCGCACCGCTCGTGGGTCTCGCTGCTCGGCCTGCCGATGGGCGAGCGGCCCGACCAGCGGCCCGACACGCTGGTCGGCCAGGCCGTCGCCGCCGCCCTGCGGATGGCCCGAGACCGCCCCGAGCGGGTGTCCGCCCACCGGCACCGCATCGGCGAGCTGATGATCGACCCGCTCCTCGACCACGAGCGGCTGGCACGGTTCGCGACGCCCCAGCACCTGCTCGCCTGGGACCACCTGGCCGATGCCGTCCCCGCGCTGGCCCGCGCCCGCTGCCAGGAGATGGTGGTCTGGTGCGACGCCGCGGGAGAGGCGACGGGCTGAGCGCGTCCCGAGCACCGGGCATCGCTCAGGACGGTGGCATGACGTCGACACGGAGCGGGGCGCAGAGGTCCACCAACCAGTCGAAGTCCGTGCCGGCTGCGAGCACCCGGCCGTACGTCGGGTCCTGGGCGAGGGCGTCGCCCGCCCGGTCCCCGAAGATGACCTGGGCCTGCGTGTTGTTGCACCGGCTCGACATCCACTCGAGCCCGTCGTAACCGGCCGCGTGCGCCGCGCGCGCCCAGTGGACGGTCTGGGCGTAGACCCCCGGACCGTGCACGTCGACCACATCGGTGTCGGTGACACCGAGCCGTCGCAGCCCCAGTCCGTGGAGGGCCGCCAGGCGCAGGTCGCGCTGCACCGTCAGGCGACCCATGACCCGGCGTGCGTAGTCGTCGTGGCTCAGCACGCCGCCGGTGGCCGGCACGTCGCGCAGCAGGGTCTCCGCGACCGCCGCCTCCTCGCTCATCGCGGTGTAGAGGACCGGCACCACCGGGTCACCGAAGAAGGCGAACCGGGACGGCCCTCCGACACCGGGGTTGAACTGCGCCACGGTGAACGCATTGTCGTGGACCCGGTAGAGACGTGTCCCGGCGCGCAGCACGGACACCGCGGGCGTGAACGGGTCGGGCGGTCGGGGCAGGGATCGGCGAGCAGCCCTCACCAGGCGGTTCCGAACGCGGAACTGGCCGCCTCCGCCACCGCGGTCGGGTCGTCAGCGAGGTAGACAGCAGGCGGGACCCCGTCGAAGAAGCTGCTCGGGCTGCTGAGCCACTCGACCAGGCCACGCTCGGAGCGGCCCGCCGCCGCGGCCGTCCGGACGAGGTCGCCGATCACCGCGAGCGGGCGACCGTCCGCGTCGAACTGGAAACCGGGGAAGTAGAGGCGGGCACCACGCTTGAGAGCCACCAGCCTCCCCTCGGCACGCGCCTGGAGGGCGGCGTTGCCGGGGCGCCCGGCGCTCGAGCCGAGTCGCCGCCCCGCGGCTGCCGAGTCGAGGAGCCCGAACTGCGCATCGATGCGGTCGTACAGGTTCTCCTGTGCCTGGGTGGCACGCGCCAGCTGGGGCGACGCCCCGCGGGCGACGGCGTGCATCGCAGGACCCAGGGCAGCCACGGACGCCAGCATCTCCTCGTGGACCCGCGCCAGTCGGTCGGCCTCGCCCCTGAACTCGACGAGATCGTCGTCGGCCGTGCGTGCGTGCGTCGCCATCGCCCACCTCCAGAGCATCTAGTGTAGTCATGCGTTTCGTGCAGCACCACAGCATGCACGGAACGCATGCGCGATGACGCCGCGGCGGCCCGGTCCGCCGCTCTCAGCCGGCTGTGCCGTCCGGCCAGCGCTCGAGCGCCCACGCCCAGTCAATGCGCTCCTGCTCCAGTCGCACCCGGTCGGCGTACCGGTCGCTGACCAGGTCCTCGTACGTCGCCTGCTCGGCGTCGGTGAGACGGGTCAGCGCCGCGGTGGTCGGGCTCGGCTCGCTCCCCCACCGCTCGCGGTGGGCCAGCAGGGTGTCGCGGTCCATCAGGAACGAGGTGGTCTGCGGCAACCAGGCCCGCAGCCGGTCGAGGATCGCGAACCCGTGGGTGTCGAGGTCGCCCCAGTAGTGCACCGGCACGTCGCGCAACCAGGGCAGCGACCCCAGGCGCGAGACCCGGAAGCCCTCACCGAAGACCGCGACGCCGCGCGGCGGCAGGGGGGCGGCGAGGAACGTCGTCTCGTTCTCCAGCACCACCGCGGCGGCGGGCGCGACCGGGAGCGCAGCCAGCTGCTCGACCGGCGCGGTGACGTCGCGCAGCGCAGCCCACGACGACCCGGGGAGCAGCGCCTCGCCGAGCCGCAGCCGCACGCGCGCGGGGCGCACCCGCAGGCCCAGCACCTCGACGAAGTCGTCGGCCGCGCCCGGCACCCCCAGCACCGCAGCCAGGAGACCCCGATGGCGCTCGACGAGCTTGGTGTCGACCCCTGGGGCGCTGATCTCGCGCAGGAAGCGCCCCGATCCGCGCGCCGCGCGCAGCCACTCGAGCGCTGCCAGGAGCCCCGGCCAGTGCGCCTCCTCGACGCCGAGCGCCGCGTGCGGCTGCGCGAGCGCCCAGGAACGCAGGTCCGGATCTCCGGCGAGCAGGCCGACCAGCCGCGCGTGGCGTCCGGCCTCGTCGCCCACGTCCAGCAGTCGCCACGCCTGCTCGTAGCCGGTGACGACCGCCCGCGCCGGGAGATCGTTGCGACCCACCGTGCGCACCCCGACGGGCTCGCGGACGAGTTCGTAGCGACCGGGAGCCGCCCGCTCCAGGCGCTCGGCCCAGCGGCGTACCCGCTCGAGGTCGGCGCCCAGCTCGCGAGCGCGAGGACCGCGCAGCCGCACCTCGACCGGCTCGAATGGCCGACCCTCGGCACAGGCGCGCAGCAGCTCGCCCGAGCGCCACCGCGGCCGCAGCCGCGCGGCCACGTCGTCGGGCGTCGACCACTCAGCCACGCGCGGCCCACCCGCCGCCGGCCTCCCGGCGGGCGCGGTACTCCTCGATGCTCAGCGTCTGCACCCGCGACTCGCGGCCGTCGCGGTTGTCGACGAAGCCGATCGAGCGCACGTACGGCTCGATGACGTGCACCTTCTGCAGCGGGGTGACGATCAGCAGCTGGAGCCCGAGGCGGCCGAAGAGCGACAGTGCGTAGCGGGTGGAGAGGTCGGAGCCGCGCCCGAACGCCTCGTCGATGACCGCGAAGCGGAAGGCGCGCGAGCTCGTGGTGCCCCACTCGAGACGGAACTGGTAGGCCAGCGAGGCGGCGAGGATCGTGTAGGCCAGCTTCTCCTTCTGCCCGCCGGACTTGCCGTCGGAGTCGCGGTAGTGCTCCCACTCCTGCCCGCTCTCGCGGTCGAGCTCGGCCGCCGAGAACGTGTGCCAGCTGCGCACGTCGGTGACCCGCCGGGTCCAGGCCCGGTCGGCCTCGGCGTGGCCCTCGCGACCGCGGAAGCGGTCGATTATCCGTTTGACGTCGACGAAGCGCTGCTCGGAGTACTGGTCGCTGTCGCCCTCAAGGACCCCGCGGGTCACCGCGCGCAGGTCGTCGCGGAACTGGCGCACGTCGGTGTTGACGGTCGGCTCGACCACCAGGCGGATGAAGCGGCCCGGGGAGTAGTCGATGGCGCCGAGCGAGTCGTTGATCTGCTCGACGCGGTCGCGGATGTCGTCGGCCTGGCGGCGCAGCCAGGTGGCGAAGCCGGCCAGCTCGCGGATCGTGTTGGTGTTGAGCTGGTGCTTGAACTCCTGCTCGAAGCGCGGCAGGTCGTCGCGCCGGACCCGGTCGCGGAAGGCCCGGAACTCCGACGCGGCCTCGATCGAGGCGTCCATCTCGGTCGTCACCGCCGGCCACTGGTGCTTGATCGCCGTCATCTGCTGCTGCGCGGTCGTCGCGATGCCGTTCATCTGCTGCTGGAGCCGGTCCATCGAGCGGGTCAGCCCCTCGGCCGCGTCGCGGGCGGCCCGGTCGCAGTCGTCGGGGTCGACGACCGTCGCGCCCAGGCGCGTGGCGAGGTCGGCGTACTGCTCGCGCGCGGCGATCAGCACCGCGCCGGCGTCCTCGACCTGGGCCCGCGCCGCCTCCAGCCGGCGCACGGTGCGCGCGAGCTGCGACTCCAGGCCGCCGAGCTGGTTCTCGAGCCTGGAGCGTTCCTTCTCCGCCTGCGCGATCTGCGCGTCGACCGCCACGAGCGCCCGGTCGATCTCGGCGAGCCGCGACGAGCCGGCCAGCAGCCGCTCGCGCTGGCGGTCGGCCTCCCCGGCCTGCCCCGCGGGGGTGGCGGCGTCGAGCTCGGCCCAGGAGTCGAACTGGGTCAGGCTGCTGAGCGCCTCGGCCGCGCGGCGTACGTCGTCGCGGCGGGCCTCGACCGTCTCGACGTCGCGGTCGAGACCGACGAGGCGGGCCCGCACCTCGCCGAGCGCGACCTCCAGCGCCTCGACCTTGCGGGCGTTGGAGCGGCCGAGGATCCACGAGCGCGGGTCGTCGACGCGCGAACGGTCGTCCTTCTCGTGCCGGCTGCCCTGGCGAACCTGTCCCTCGACGGTGACGGCCTTGTCGGCCTCGAGCAACTCGGCCAGCGAGTCGACGCAGCGGTGGTCGGCGCGACGGGTGAGCTCGCGCTCCAGGAACGTCTCGAAGCGGCCGGGCTCGACCTCGAGGGTGTCGACGAGCCGCAAGTGGGCCACGGGCGGCTCCGGCTGCAGGCGCACCTGCCGCTCGGGCACCCGGTGGTAGACGACCCGGGTGCGCAGGTGGTGGGCGTTGACCCAGGCCGCGACCTCGCGGTAGTGCCGCTGGGGCACGAGCAGCGAGAGCCCGAAGCCGCGCAGCACCCGCTCGGCCGCGCCGCGCCACGCCGCGTGCTCGTCGCGGACCTCGACCAGCTCACCGACGAAGGGCAGCTGCTCGGTCTCGATCCCGAGCTCGGCGCACATCCGCTGCCGCAGCTCGAGGCTGGCGCGCGGCAAATTAGTGTGCCGCCCGGCCAAGCTGGCCAGGTCGGCCTCGACATCGCCCGCCTCCTCGCGCGCCCGCGAGCGGTGGCTCATCACGTCGGCCAGCTCGGCGTCGAGGGCGCGCTGGCGCGGTCTCGTAGCGTCGTACGCCGCACCCACCTCGTCGCGCCGCTCGGCGAAGGCGGCCGGTCCGTCGACGCCCGCGAGCCCGACGGCCTCCAGCAGCCGGTGGTGGCGCTCGGCACGCTGGCGGCGTGCCTCGGCGAGGGTGCGCAGCTCCTCGGCCTCCCGCTCGAGCTCGCTGACGCGGTCGCCGCCGGCGGAGGCGCGCTCCCCGATCAGGCGACCCTGCTGGCGCCGGGCCTCCTCGAGCCGGGCCCGCACCTCCTCGCCGTCGCGACGGCACCCGACCAGGGTGCTCTCGAGCTCGGCGCCCATCGCCTCGAGAAGCTCGGCCTTGCGCTCGGTGAAGTAGAGGCCGACGGCGTCGCGCTGGCGACCGGCGGCCCGCCGCTCGGCCTCGAGCGCGGCGTGCTTGTCGCAGTTGACCAGCAGCGGGTCGAGGGCGGCGAGCTGGTCCTCGGCGCGGCGCACGGCGTCGTGGGCGCGGGTGAGGTCCTCGAAGTGTGCGACCACCGTGGCGATCCGGTCGCTGGCGTCGGAGGGCTCGAGCATGTGGGTGCGCACGAAGTCGTTGAGGTTGCCGACCGACTTCATCGACACCGTCTGGTGGAACAGCTCCAGCGCCTGCTCGGAGGCGATCCCCAGCAGCCGGCGGACCTGACGCCCGTAGGCCGGGAAGTCCTTGTCGACCTGGGCGCCGCCGTCGCGCAGCCGCTTGCGCAGCGCGTTGAGGTCGCTGCCGAAGCCGGCGAAGTCGGCCTCGATGCCCAGCCCGGCCTCGGCGGTGACGAAGAAGCGCTCGGGCTGGCCGGTGCGCTCGCGCTGGGTGAAGACCTGGGCCAGGGTCACTGGGTGCTCGACGTCGTCGTTGGCGAAGACACCCAGCACCACCGAGTAGGAGCGGTGGTCGCGCAGCCCCACCGGACGCGAGGTGCCGCTGCTCTCCACCCGCTCGGACTTGTAGTGGCCCTCGACGTAGCTGCGCAGCGAGCGCTCCCGCGCCTCCGCACCGGCGGCCTTGTTGTAGGCGATGCGATGCGCCGGCATCAGCAGCGTCGTCACCGCGTCGACCAGGGTGGACTTGCCGCTGCCGATGTCGCCGGTGAGCAGCGTGTTCTCGCCGTCGAGGCGCAGCCTCCAGACCCGCCCGTCGAAGGTGCCCCAGTTGAGCACCTCGAGCCGGTGCAGCCGCCAGCCGGCCCGCTGCTCGCCCCCGCCGAGCTCGACGGCGGAGAACAATGCCTCGCTCATCGACCGCCCCTCCTCACGACACGCCCCCGCGGTACTCCTCGAGCCGGCCCGAGAAGTCGGCGAGGGTCTGCGCGTCGACGTACGCCTTGAGGATCCGTCGGACCTCCAGCACGTCGCGTTGCCCGCGCAGCCGACGCAGGAAGCCAAGGTCGACGACCTTGGTGATGGTGGCGTCGACCTGGTCGAGCTGGCGGGCCTGGTTGGGGCTGTCGGCCAGGAACAGCGAGACCATCTCGGCGATCTGCTCGCGGCTCATGATCAGCCGCGCCTCCTGGCTGGTCGACTCCCACTCGACCATCCGCTTGCGCAGCAGCACCAGCATCAGGCTGACCGGGTAGGACAGGCTCCGCCGCTGCACGAGGCGGGGAAGCGCGCCCTCCTCGTCGCGCGAGCGCAGGTAGGCGTAGCCCTCGGTCTCGTCGAGCACGACGTCGACGCCGATCGTCGCGAAGTGGTCACGCACGGGTGCGCCGTGGCGCAGCAGGCCCTGCCACACCGCCTCGTGGCTCTCGCGGTAGACCACGCCGCGCATCAGCGTGATCACGGCGGTGGAGACCGCCAGCTCCGACTCGCTCCTCATGGCCTCATCCTCGTCGCACCGTCGCCTCCGGCATCCGTACGCCGCGCTCGCCGAGATCCTCGTCGTGCCAGGTCACGGTGACCTCGCGCCGCTCGTCGAGCTCGACGGCCAGGTCCTCCTCGGACAGGGCGAGGTAACCCACGAGCTCGGCGAGCCCGTCGCGCAGCGGGTAGAGCTCGATGATCTCGTGCAGCAGCGCCGAGCTGCGCGGCGGGACCACGGTGCGCACCTGCTCGGCGAGGCGCGCGGTGTCGACGAAGGTCTGGTCGTAGAGCGCGGTGGTGTCGAGGTCCTCGACCTCGGCGGCCGGCAGCTCGGAGTCGACCTGGCTGGGCGGGCGCACGTCGTAGAGCGGGCGCTCGAAGGGCAGCGCGATCGCGAGCTGGGGCTCGTCGACCTCGAGACCGATGGTCGGGGGCGCGGCGCGCACGTCGAGGGCGGCGGCCTCGATGGCGCGGACCAGGTCGAGGACCCGGCGGTTCTCCACCCACACCTGGTCGTCGAGGAAGCGGCGCAGCTGCTCGGAGAGGCTGCGCACGGTGGCCTGGGTGCGCTCGGCGGCGTCGTACCAGTCGTGGTGCACCCGCCGCACCCGCGGCTCGACGTCGACGGCGTCGAGGCTCTGGACCCGCGCGAGCAGATCGCTGAGCTCGTCCTGGCGGTCCTGGGAGAGCAGGAAGTCGTAGAACGCCTGGAAGCTGCGGCCCTGGTCGGAGGAGGCGATGTCGGCGCGGTCGCCGACGAGCGAGGCGAGCA
Source organism: Nocardioides salarius (assembly GCF_016907435.1). Taxonomy (NCBI): domain Bacteria; kingdom Bacillati; phylum Actinomycetota; class Actinomycetes; order Propionibacteriales; family Nocardioidaceae; genus Nocardioides; species Nocardioides salarius. Next base: position 1,473,556 of record NZ_JAFBBZ010000001.1, read on the forward strand.
GCTCGCCCTTGGCGCCCTCCCAGGTGGCGATCCGCTCACGGGCGGCCCGGTCGAGCGCCCGGAAGTTCTCCTCGACCTCGCGGAAGTCGGCCAGCAGCTCGCGGGCGGTGCTGGAGAAGAACTGGTAGCGCTCGCGGAGCCCGGCACCGTCGAGCACCCGCACTTGGCCGGTCTCGACCTCGGCGATCTCGCGGTCGGTCTCCTCGCGACGGCGGTGCAGCTCGGCGAGCCGGGTCGCGGGGTCGACCTCGGCGCCGTGCACCATCTGGCGCAGCAGGTCGACCAGGGTGTGCAGCCGTGACTCGGTGCCGATGCTGCTGCGGGCCCGCAGGCCGGTGACCCAGCCGTAGGCCTTCTCGAGCGCCGGTGTCGCGTCGTAGTGGACCTCGTCGACGCCGGCCGGGTAGAAGCGCCGCAGCCAGCCGGCCTCCGGCGCCGACCAGTCGTCGAGATAGGCCCTCGCGTCACCGGTGTGCTGCTGCTCGGCCCCCCGCCCGGCATTCGCGACGTGCAGGAAGTCCTCGAGGGACCCGGTCAGCTCGGACTGCGCCAGTGCACCGGAGTTCTCCTCCACGAAGACGCGACCCAGGAATCCCAGGACCAGGGGTGCGTTGCGGGCCCGCAGCAGGCGCCAGGCCGGGTGGGTGTCGGCGAGCAGCCGGATCTCTTCGATGTCCACGCTCACCCTCCTCCACGACGACCCCTCAATGCCGGCCCGAGGGTAGCCGCAGGAACGGACGGTCGGTGGCCCGACGTACCGTGAACGGGGTCAGGTCAACGCACCGCTCGGGAGGGTCAGATGAACGCACAACGAGCCGGCTGGTACGCCGACCCTCACGACCAAGCTCAGCTGCGCTACTGGAACGGCAGCGCATGGACCGAGCACCGGTCCCCGAAGCACGGAGGACTGACGCCGGCTCAGGACGGACCCACCGGGCGGTGGTACTTCGTGATCACGCTGGCCAGTCTGGGACTGCTCGCTGCCGTCCCGTTCTTCCACGCCGCATCGCGTCTGGACCGGCCGCAGACCCGCAAGGCGGGCACGGCGATCGCGGCAGTCAGCATCGTGGGGTTCGTGCTCATCGGCCTCTCTCCGACCGACGAGGCAGGCGACCCGACCGGTTGGCTGTCGAGCCTCGGCGCGGTCCTCATGATGTCGGTGATGCTCGTGGCCTCGCTGCTGCTCTTCGGGCTGCGCCGCGAGGTCTACCGGCCCTCCTCGACCGCTGCTCCGCTCCCGGTCACGCCACCCAGCGGCAACCAGGGGGCGATGGCCACCGTCGAGCAGGCACGGCGTCGCCGCGACGAGGCACGCAAGCTGGCCGCCACCGATCCGATGATGGCCCGCGAGCTCGGCATCGGCCGTCCCGACGTGGAGCTGGGCTACGACGACGGCGGGCTGCTCGACCTCAACACGGCCACCCCGGCGCAGCTGAGCACCGTGTGCGGGTTGCCGCCTGCAGTCGCCCACGAGGTCGTGACGGCCCGCTCCGGCCTGGGCCGGTTCCTGGTGGTGGAGGACGCGATCGTCTTCGGCCAGGTCGGCGAGGAGCACGCGCCGACACTGCGCGACCGCGGGCTCGTCATCACCGACCTCTGACTCAGAGCGGGGGGACTGCGGCTCAGCGGCGCAGCACCTTCTCCATCGTCTTGCCGCGCGCGAGCTCGTCGACGAGCTTGTCGAGGTAGCGGATCTTCTGCATCAGCGGGTCCTCGACGTCCTCGACGCGCACTCCGCAGACGACGCCGGTGATCAGCGTGACCTGCGGCGGCAGCGACGCGGCGGCGAAGAACCCCTCGAAGGTCGTGCCGGCCCCGAGGTGCGCCTCGACCTGGGCCGGGTCCAGACCGGTCAGCCAGTGCACGACCTCGTCGAGCTCGGCACGGGAGCGGCCCTTGCGCTCGAGCTTGGCGACGTAGTGCGGCCACACGTCGGCGATCGGGGTGGTGAAGATCCGGTGCACGCCTCCAGGCTACGTCGCGGGAGGGCCGGGTCGTCCGGGTTGTTCACGTTGGGCGGGTGTCCGGGCCGGCGGGAGTCTCAAGACCGCGGGCCCGGGCAGCCGCAGGACCACTATGCATCGGCCGACGACGACCCGCACCGGCCCGCGCGTCGAATACCCGAAGTTGGGGAGGCAGCGTCGACGCGACCTCTCCCCAACCGACCTGACACGTGTCAAGATCGGCTCCGTGCTCCTCGACGTGCAGCTCGACGCCCGCCCCGACCAGGCCGCCGCACGTGCCGCCGAGCTGGCCGCGACAGGGGTGGCCGGACTGTTCACCTTCGAGGGCCCGCACGACGTCTTCCTCCCGCTCGCGGCCACAGCGAGCCACGGCGTCGACGTCGACCTGATGACCAACGTCGCCATCGCGACGCCGCGCTCGCCGATGCACCTGGCCCACGCGGCGTACGACCTGCAGCTGATGAGTGGCGGCCGGTTCCGGCTCGGGCTGGGCAGCCAGATCCGCCCGCACGTCGAGAACCGGTACGGCGCCACGTGGTCGCGCCCGGCGGCGCGGATGCGCGAGGCGGTGCTGGCGACGCGGGCGATCCTGACGGCGTGGCAGGACGGCACCCGCCTCGACTTCCGTGGCGAGTTCACCAAGCACACGCTGATGCCGCCGACGTTCGTGCCGGGCCCCAACCCGCACGGCATCGCGCCGGTGCTGCTCGGCGCTCTGGGCCCCCTGATGACGCGGGCGGCCGGCCAGGTCGCCGACGGGCTGCTGGTGATGCCGTTCCACAGCCACCGCCACGTGCGCGAGCGGACCCTGCCGGCGCTCGAGGAGGGACTGGCTGCCCGCGAGCCCGGGCGCCCACGCGCGGACTTCCGGCTCTACCCGCAGGCGATCGTGGCGATGGGCTCGACACCGGAGGAGCAGGCCGCGGCCGACCGGGGCGTGGGCGGGCTGCTGGCCTTCTACGGCTCCACGCCGGCGTACCGCTCGGTGCTCGATGTGGAGGGCTGGGGCGACCTGCAGCCCGAGCTCAACGCGCTCTCCAAGACCGGCGCGGTGGCGGAGATGATGGCGCTGGTGACCACCCGCCACATCGAGACCCTGGCCGTGCGTGGCACGCCGAGCGAGTGCGCCGCCGAGCTCAGGCGCCGCTTCGGCGACCTGGCCGAGCGGGTCTGCTGCTACTTCCCGGGGTACGACGTCGCGCCGGCGCGGCTGGGCGAGCTCGTCGCCGCGCTGCGCGACTGAGCGCCAGCCGAGCCGGGCCCGGGCTCAGCGGGCCCGCACCCTGCGGCTGGGATCGCTGATCGGGCTGAACCCGGCGCCGGTCTTGGCCTCGACCTGGAATCGCCACTTCCCGGCCCGCCCGACGGGGAAGTCGAAACGGGTGGCCGGGGCGTCGCTCCAGCGCTCGACCAGCGCCGGCACGCCCGCACGGTCGGCCGGGCCGTGCCCGGTGATGCGGTAGCAGCACTCCTCTCCCCCGCCCCAGTCGAGCGGCGGTGTCCACGAGACGCGCACGCTCAGCCCGCCACCCTTCACCCCGGGCTTCACGCGCGGGGCGGCGACCTGGTCGGGCAGGGCGTAGGTGCGCGCCACGACCGACGAGACGATCCCGGGTCCGTGCTCGTTGACCGCCCGCACCCCGACCTCGTACTCCTGGCCGGTCGCCAGCCCCTCGATGTCGGCGAGCATGTTGCGTCCCACCCCGCCGTGGCGGGCCTCGCTCGGCACGACCTGCCCGTCGACCAGCACCTCCCACCGGTCCGCGTGGTCCGCCCACCTCACCATCTGCCACTTCAGCGCGAAGCCGCCCGCGCGCGGTCGAGCGTTGACCTCCGAGGGCGCCGCGGGCACGTCCTCGTAGAACGTGCTCAGGCTCGACCCGTAGGACCAGCCGTACGCGTTGCCGGCGCGCACCCGCAGCTCGACGGGGGTGCGGCCCTGCGTCATCGGCACCCGCACCCGCGCGCTGCTCGTGTTGAAGGTGCGGGCGGAACCGTGAGCACCGTCGTCGAGCGTCACCCAGTAGTCGGCGACCTGCTCGGCGGGCGCCGTCCAGCTCACCTCGAGCGCGTCGGCCTCCGGATCGGACTCGACCTGCAGGTCGAGCACGTCGCCCGGCGCGTGACCTCCGGTGCGGGTCGTGAAGCTGGCCCACTCACCGTCGACACCGCCACCGCTGGCTCGCACCGACCAGGTGATCGAGGTCCCGCTGGGCACGTCGCCGAAGCGGCCGGACCAGTACGGGACTCTGAGGGTCTCGACGGGTCGCGCCGTGCCACCGACGATCACGGCGACGTCGTAGGAGTCCGCCCAGTCGCCGGCCGGGCTCTCCTGGGCCGACCACCGCGTCCGCAGGTCGGTGTCGTGCATGTCCCAGGTGAGCTCGGTGATCGCCCAGGGGATGCTCGGGTCGACGCGGCCGTCGAGCACCGTGCGAGCCGCACCGGGGCCGGCGGCCGCCAGCAGGCCCAGCAGCAGGGCGGACAGGGCGGCGAGCAGGCGGCGTACGCCGGGGGCGGTGGTCACCAGGGCAAGGTAAAGAGCCGGGCCGGCTCGTGGGGGCTGTTCGGACCAAGACCCCCCGGACGGGCCATCCACCCCCAGGGGTGTCGTCGGGCGGGTGAGCCGGGTCGGCCGGGGGGCGGGGTGCACTGGGTAAAGCCCCGAGGGATTCACCACGCCCGGGTGGTCGCTCTCCACCCGACTCGGGGTGGACGGGGTGCCGGGGCCCCGGCCCGGGCAAGTGCCGGGGCCCCGGTCCGACATGCGCAGGACCCCCGCACCCTGGTGGGTGCGGGGGTCCTGGTGCCTCTGCGCCGCGCTGCGTGACGCGTGACCGAAGTCAGCGCGGGGAGCCGGAGACGATCAGTCGCCGACCTTCTTGGCGGCCTCGGTGGTGGCCTTGGCGGCGTTCTCGGCGGTCTTGGCGGCGGCGGTGCCGGTGGCCTTGGCCGAGGACTGCGCCGGGGCGGAAGCCTTCTTGGCGGTCGCGGTGGTCGACTTGGTGCCGGTCTTGGCCGCCGTGGTGGTCTTCTTCGCGGCGGTCTTGGTCGCGGTGGTCGACTTCTTGGCAGCCGTCTTGGTCTGCGTCGAGGCCTTCTTGGCGGTGGTGTTCGCCGCCTTGGTGCCCTGGGTCTTGGTGGTCTTCGCCTTGGCCGAGGTGGTCTTGGCCGAGGTCGTGGCCGCCTTGGTCGACTCCTGGCGACGGATGCGGGTCACCAGGGTCTCGCCGCGCTTGGCGAGGTCGGTGTAGGTCGCGGTCGCGGTGCCCTGGACCTTGCCCGGCAGAGCCAGGGCCTCGTTCTGCAGCTCGGCGACGCGGGCCTCGATGGCGCTGCGGCGGGCCTTGGCGTCCTCGGTGAGGGCGTCGACGCGGGCGTTGACCGTGGTCACGGCCTGCTTGCGCAGGGCCTCGGGCTTGAGGTCGATGTCGGTGACGGACTTCTGCACGTCGGCGACGCGGGTCTGCACGTCCTTCTGCACGCCGGTGATCCGGGTCTGCACGTCGGTGACGTACTCCCGCACGGTCTCGACGACGAGGTCGGCGACGCCGGCACCGGCGTACAGGCCCTTGGTCGCCTCGGACTTGATGTCGAACTTGGTCTTGGCCATGTCGGCTCCTTCGGTTGGTTCCCGGTGGATGCCGGGCGTTCTGGTACGCGCCGCTCAGACGAGCGGCGTACGTCGGGTGGGCGTTCAGTCCTCGTCGATGCCGGGCTCGTCCGGGGCGGCGACCCCGGCCTGCGCCTCGTTCATCGCGAGGAAGGACTGGTAGACGTCGAGCAGCGACTGCTTCTGCCGCTCGGTCAGGTGCGTGTCACCGAGCACGGCGAGCTCCACCGACCCGCCGACGCCGTCGTCGGGGCTGACGATGCCGGCGCGGATGTAGAGCTGCTCGGCGGAGATCCGCAGCGCTCGGGCGAGCTGCTGCAGCACCTCGGCGGACGGCTTGCGCAGCCCGCGCTCGATCTGGCTCAGGTAGGGGTTCGACACGCCGGCCTGCTCGGCGAGCTGCCGCAAGGAGAGCTGCGCACTGGTGCGCTGCTCCTTGAGGTAGTCACCCAGCGTCCCGACTGCGTTCGAGACCTTTCCCTTTGCCATGTCCCCCATAGTGCTTGCTCCTGCTAGCGCTTGCAAGTGCTAGCGGCTGTGTGACGAGTCACTACCGGGTGGTAACCCCAATGAAACAAAGCGATTCGCCGCGCTAGCACCGCTAGCAGGCACCCTCGGCATCGCCCAGAACGGGTAGATCGGTCGGGCGAGCACGCACGCCGCGTCTACTCTCTCCCGGTGCAGCGCCGACGCCTGATCGCCATCGCGATCTACCTCATCGTGTCGGTCCTCGCGCTGCTGCTGGTCGCGGGCCACGGGCCGTGGACCGGACGCGTGCTCTTCACCGTCAGCGAGAGCCACGGGATGCACAGCGGCGACGTGCCCGTGGTGCTGCTGTGGGTGGCGGGCATGGCGTGCAGCGTCGCACTCTGGCGCGACGACTCCCCCTGAGCGCACCATGGGGAGATGACGTCAGCGATCGACCTGCACGGCGCCCCGCACGTGGCGCGCTACCTGGAGACCAACGGCGAGGACGGCTACCACTGGCGCAACGGCACCACGGTCCTGATCCTCTTCACGACCGGACGCCGCTCCGGTGAGCCGCGCACCAACGCGCTGATCTTCCGCCCCTGGGGCGACGCCTACCTCGTGATCGCCTCGAAGGGCGGCGCCGACTCGCCCCCGGCGTGGTTCCTCAACCTCTCCGACGACCCCGAGGTCGAGGTGCAGGTCAAGGACCGCCGCATCCCCGTCCGCGCCCGCGTCGCGACCCCCGACGAGAAGCCGGAGATGTGGCGCACCATGGTCGAGGCCTGGCCCGACTACGACGACTACCAGGCCAGCACCGACCGCGAGATCCCCGTGGTCGTGCTCGAGCCCCGCTGACCCCCGCCGACAAGGGCGCCAGCGACCCGCCGTTGGTCGAGCAGTGAGGAGCGCCAGCGACGAGCGACGCCGAGACCCCGTAAGGGCCGCGCTCGCCGTACGCCATGGACTCACCGGGTTTCGGCGTCGCTCGAGCCTTCGGCCCTCGCTGCTCAACCAACGGTGCCGGGAGCGGAGTGCTCCTAGGTTCGTCGGTGGAAGCTGACCTGGTTGTCAGCACCGACATCGGTCTCGTACGCCGGATCATGGATGCGGCGGTGGTGGTAGGGGCAGAGGAGTCGTCCGCGGTCGAGGTCGGTGTGGCCGTGGCACGACCAGGGGTCGTCGTGGTGGGCATGGCACATCGCCGGCGGTGCGTCGCAGCCGCGGGCGGTGCAGCCACCGTCACGGATACCCATCGCGATCCGCTGGCCCGGGGTGAAGTACCTCTTCGCGCGGCCCACATCGAGCGGCTGGCTCTTCCCACCCAGCACCACCGGCACGACACCGGCCTCGCACGCCAGTCGGCGTGCGGTGGCGGCGCTGATCCGGTCACCGGTGTCGAGGGTGGCGGCCACCAGGCCGTCCTTGAGGGAGTCGAGGGTCATCGTCACCACAACCGTGGCGTTCACCCCACCGGCCTTCGGCAAGTCGTGGGGGTCGAGGCGCTCGACGAGCTCCACGAACGCCGCGCCCAACCGCTGCGCCGTGGGGCGGCGTACCGGCACCGGTGCCTGCTCATCGTGCTCGCCTTCATCTGCAGCGGCGCGGTTCGCGATCTGGTGCTTGGGTGCGGCGAACGCGAGCAGCGCCCGCTCCAACATCTGGCCGGCCAGCAGCGGCACCGTGAACGATCCCTTGATCCGGCCGTGGCCGTCCTCGCGCATCCGGAACACCGCGGACTTCTCCGCCTCGTGCTCTTCCTTCGCCAGCTGCTCGGCCTCCCACGCCTCCGCGACCTCGGGTGCGACCACCTCGAGGATGCGTCGCCCCAGGACACGCAGTGCCTTGGCGTCGTGGACCTCCGCGTACGCGACCAGTGCCTTGGTGGCCTGTTCCAGCACGCCGGCGTCGAGGTCGTCGGGCAGCTCGTCGAGGGCTGTGCAGATCACCGACGCCTGCTCCGCGATGACGTCGCCACGGCCGAGCGCTTCCCGCACCAGGTCGTAGCGATCCAACCCCTCGGCCAGGCGGACCTGGCGGAACGACTCCCGCTTCGTTGACCGGGTGGCGTTGGAGTGCCACACCGCCACCGACGGTGAGGCGTTCGTCTCCGCGACCGCCACCGTTTCGGCGTGGGCGAGGGTCCGCGACTTCAGCTCGGTCACCCTCGCCTCGAGCTGTGAGAAGTCGACCAGCGCCTCGGCCGTCGCGCTCTGGCTCATCGACCACAGCGACGTCTCGGCGAGCTGGTCGAGCAGCGAGTGCATGCGCGCGAGCGCCCCGTTGATGGGGTGCGCCGCGGTGGTGGCCATGAGCAAAGTATCTCAGGACCCACCGACAAAGCACCAGGTCAGAAGCCGTTTTCCACAGGCAGATCGAAACTTTTTTCGAGACGATCTCTTCGGTGCACAGGCGACTGGTCGATGGTGCAAGAGCGACTGGTCGATGGTGCGAAACTGACTGCTCGGCCGTCAACCGTGCAGCCGCCGGTACGCCGCGACCGCACCGGGGTGCAGCGGCACGGAGCCGGTCTGGATCATGGAGGGCGGGGCGAGGTACTGGACCCCTCGCGCCGAGTCGGGCACCAGCGCGGCGGCGTCGCGCGCCAGCGTCTCGACCACGGCGCCGGCGAGGTCGTCGGCGAGGTTGGCGCGGGCCAGCAGGAGGTTGGGGACGCCGATGGTGCTGGTGACGGTGCCGGCGTACGCGACGTCGGGGGCGCGGCGGGCGCGGTAGGGGTAGCCGGAGACCTCGGCCATCGGCTCGGCCCAGGCGCCGAGGTCGAGCATCCGCAGCGGGCGGGTGGCGTCGAGGCCGGCGATGGCGGGGGTGGGGATGCCGCCCGACCAGAGCACGGCGTCGACGCTGCCGTCGTCGAGGGAGGCCAGCGACGCGGCGAGCCCGGCGTTGCGCACGTCGACCACGCCCGCCCCGCGACCACCCCCTCCACGACCCCCCGTCTGCAGCCCCGCGGCCTCGAGCAGCACCCCGCCCGACACGGCCGCGCCCGACCCGGCGGCGCCGAGCACCACCGACCGCCCGCGCAGCCCGGCGACGTCGCGCACCGGCGAGTCGGCCGGCACCAGCAGCTGCAGGTAGTTCTCGTAGGTGCGCGCCAGCGCCACCACGCCCTCGGCCGGGTCGCCCGAGCCGGCCCCGACGCTGTCGGCGAGCGCCAGCCCGATCTCGGCGTCGCCGTCGGCGAGCCGGCGCAGGTTGTCCACCGACCCGGCGGTCACCGCGACCTCGACGGCCAGCCCGTCGACCCGCGCCTCGAGCCGGGGCGCGAGCAGCGCGCCGAAGGCGGCGTAGATCCCGCCGTCGTCACCGGCCGCCAGCCGCAGCCGTCGTACGTCGGCAGCGCAGCCGGGCAGCGCCAGCCCGACGGCCCCGGCGCCGAGACCGGCCAGCAGCGCGCGGCGCCCCACCGGGTTCACGGGCCGTCCCCGGCCACGGGCAGGCTGACCCGCACCAGCACCCCGCCGCGCGGGCCGGGCCCCACCGACAGGTCGCCCCCGGCGCCGCGCAGCAGCTCGCGGGCGATGGAGAGCCCCAGCCCCGAGCCGTGCGGGTCGTCGGAGCCGCGCCAGAACCGTTCGGCGGCGCGCGACCACTCCCCCTCGCCCAGCCCGGGCCCGTCGTCGTCGACCTCGACCACCACCTGCCGCCCAGCGACACCACCAGCGGCACCACCAGCGACAGCAGCAGGGGCGTCGGCACGCAGGCACACCCCCGCCCCCGCTCCGGCGTGCCGCACCGCGTTGTCGAGCACCACGTCGAGCACCTGCTCGAGGTCGTCGCGGGCCACCTCGAGGTCGGGCACCGGCTCGACCACGACCACCGACTGCTCGGCGGCGGCCGCGGCCGGCGCCCACGCCTCGACCCGCTCGGCCAGCACCTGCGCCAGCGGCGCGAGGGTCTGCGGCGCCCGCGCACCGGCGACCCCGGAGGTGCCGCTCTCCTGCGCCCGGGCCAGGCGCAGCAGCTGGTCGAGCAGCCGCTCGAGGCGCTCGAGCTCGCTGGTCAGCCCGGCGTGCGTGCGGGCACCGGAGTCGTGCAGGTGCGCGCCCAACGAGTCGGCGCGCAGCCGTACGGCCGCGAGCGGGTTGCGCAGCTGGTGGGAGGCGTCGGCGACCAGGCGCCGCTGGTCGTCGAGCGAGCGCTGCACCACCTCGACCATCCGGTTGAACTCGTCGACCAGCCCGCGCAGCTCGGGCGGCCCGCTGGCCAGCACCGCGCCACCGCCGCGACCGCCCTGGGCGAGGTCGTGGGCGGCGCTCTCGAGGGAGTGCACCGGGCGCACCGCCCACCGCGAGAGCCAGCGGGCCAGCGCGAGGGCGGCGAGCAGCAGCGCCACTCCGACGAGCAGCACCCACCCCCAGCCGCGCGCCACGTCGCCGGCGGCCGCCCTGGTGTCGACGCGCAGCAGCGCCAGGGCGGCGACGTCGCCGTCCTCGAAGGCGACCGCGCTGCGCAGCGGCTGGTCGCGGGTCCAGGGCAGCACCCGCTCGAGCGCCGGCGTGGGTTGGCCGACCAGGCCGACCCGCACCGCCTCGGCGACCTCCGCCTCCCCGGTGTCGAGCGCGCCCGCCCCGGCCAGCACGCGTCCGGTGGCGTCGGTGACGAGCACGTCCTCGTCGTAGACCTCGTGGTAGCGCGCGACCGCCGCGGCCACGTCGCCCTCGCGGGCGGCCAGCTCGGCGAGCACGCTCAGCTGGCGGTCGCGCTCGACCGCGAGCGCCGCCGTACGCCGGTCGCCCAGGGCCAGTGCGAGCGGTACCGACAACGCCAGGAGCGCGCCGACCAGCAGCAGCCCCACCACGAGCCGGACCCGTCTCTCCACTTGCTCCCCCGCCCTGTCCCGCCCTGTTCCGGCCGGCTCAGCCGCCGAGCCGGTAGCCGAAGCCCCGGACCGTGTGCAGCGGCAGGTCGGGGCCCAGCTTGCTGCGCAGCGAGGCCACGAAGAAGTCGAGCGAGCGCGAGCGGCCCAGCGCGGGGGTGCCCCACACGTGCAGCTGCACGGCCTCGCGGCTCACCGCCTCGCCGGGCTGGGCGGCCAGCGCCTCGAGCACGTCGAGCTCGGTGGCGGTCAGCGCGACCTCGGCGCCGTCGCGGGTGGCGCGGCGCGCGCCGAGGTCGAGGGCCAGCCCGCCCCAGGCCAGCGTGGCGGCGCCCTCGCGGGCGGTGTCCTCGACGCGGCTGCGGCGCAGCAGGGCGTGCACCCGGGCCACCAGCACGGCCTGCCCGACGGGCTTGACCAGGTAGTCGTCGGCGCCCGCGCGCAGCCCGAGGACGGTGGCGCCGTCACCGTCGCGGGCGGTGAGCACCAGCACCGGCACGGTCGAGGCGCGGCGCAGGGTGCGCAGGAAGTCGAGGCCGTCCATGTCGGGCAGCCCCAGGTCGAGCACCACGAGGTCGGCGCCGGCCACCTGGTGCAGCCCGTCGTCGCCGCGCCGGCAGTGGGTCACGCCCCACCCGGCGCCCTCGAGCGTCTCCACGAGGGCCGCGGCGACCCCGGCGTCGTCCTCGACGAGCAGCAGCTGCACCCCGGGATCGTACGCCGCCGCCGGCACCGCGGCGGCGTACGTCACGCTCGGCGTCAGGCTCAGAGGACGCCGGCGACCGCGGAGCGGACCTGGTCGACGGCCAGGGCCAGGAAGGTCAGCGCGCACAGCACCATCACCACGTTGGCGAAGGGCTTGTTGCGCCACTCCTTAGGTGTGCGGTCGGTGTTGAGCAGCCAGATCAGGGTGATCGCGAGGAACGGCATGAACAGCGCGCCGAGCACGCCGTAGGCGAGGATCAGGTAGACGGGCTTGCCGAGGAAGAGCATCAGCATCGGCGGCAGGGTCAGCCACAGCACGTAGGCGCGGTACCAGCGCCCGCCGCCCTGGCGGTCGGCGTGGTCGGTGGGCAGGCCGCGCACGTGGCCGGCGAAGTCGGCGAACATCAGGCTGACGCCGTTCCACACGCCGACCAGCGAGCTCATCGCCGCGGCCCAGAAGCCGACGAGGAAGATGGTGCCGGTGGCGGCGCCGTACCGGTCGCGCAGCACCTCGGAGAGGTCGAGCAGGCCCTTGTCGCCGGTGTCGACGGCGATGCCGGCGGAGTAGAGCAGCTCGGCGCCCACCACGAGGGTGGCGATCACGAAGATGCCGGTGACCAGGTAGGCGACGCCGTTGTCGAGGCGCATCACGCGCATGAAGGCGGGGGTCGACCAGCCCTTCTCGCGCAGCCAGTAGCCGTAGGCGGCCAGGGTGATGGTACCGCCGACGCCGCCGGCGACGCTGAGCACGTTGATCAGGGCGCCGTCGGGGATGCGCGGGGCGAGCCCGGCGGCCATGTCGGGCAGGTTGGGCAGGGTGACGACGGCGGCAGCGACCATGCAGACGAACATCAGCAGCACCAGCAGGCTCAGCGTCTTCTCGAAGATCGCGTAGCGCCCCGACCACACCAGCGCCAGGCCGATCAGCCCGGAGACGATGCCCCAGGCGGTGACGCCGAGCACCGGGAAGAGCGCGTGCAGGGCAAGGCCGGTGCCGGCCATCGCGGCGGCGCCGTAGACGAAGCCCCAGACCACGATGTAGGGCCCGAAGTAGATGTGGGTCCAGCGCCCCAGGCTGCTCCACCCCTCGAAGATGGTGCGCCCGGTCGACAGCGAGAAGCGCCCGGCGCCCTCGACGAGCACCACCTTCATCACGCAGCCGACGACCACGGCCCACAGCAGCGCGTAGCCGTACTTGCTGCCCGCGATCATCGTGGCGACCAGGTCGGCGGCGCCCACCCCGGTGGCCGCGACCACCAGGCCGGGGCCGATCAGCCGCCAGCGCGGCGGGGTGCCGGTGGCGGTGCCGGCGTCGGCGCCGGCGTGGGGGGTGGTGCTCATGGGTGCCTCCTGGGGTCTGGAGACCCGAGCATGTGACCGCCGACACCGTGACGCCAACCACACCAGCCCCATCCCGCGCGATCCTCACACGATCCAAAGACAGCGCCCCACCGCTGGTCGAGCAGGGAGGAGCGCCAGCACCCACCGCTGGTCGAGCAGGGAGGAGCGCCAGCGACGAGCGACGCCGAGACCCCGCGAGTGGCCCACTCGCCGTACGCCGTGGGCTCACCGGGTTTCGGCGTCGCTCGAGCCTTCGGCCCTCGCTGCTCAACCAACGGCGCCGGGGAGCGGAGTGCTCCTAGGTTCGTCGGTTGAAGGTGACCTGGTTGTCAGCCCCCACGTCGCTCTCGTACTCGGGGTCATGGATCCGGCGGTGGTGGAAGGGGCAGAGGAGTCGTCCGCAGTCGAGGTCGGTGTGGCCGTGGCACGACCAGGGATCGTCGTGGTGGGCGTGGCACATCGCCGGAGGGGCGTCGCAGCCGCGGGCAGTGCAGCCGCCGTCACGGATGCCCATCGCGACCCGCTGGGCCGGGGTGAAGTACCTCTTCGCGCGGCCCACGTCGAGCGGCTGGCTCTTGCCACCCAGCACCACCGGCACGACACCTGCCTCACAGGCCAGCCGCCTCGCGGTGGCGGCGCTGATCCGGTCACCGGTGTCGAGGGTGGCGGCCGCCAGGCCGTCCTTGAGGGAGTCGAGGGTCATGGTCACGACGACGGTGGCGTTGACACCGCCGGCCTTGGGCAGGTCGTGGGGGTCGAGGCGCTCGACGAGCTCCACGAACGCCGCACCCAACCGTTCCGCTGTGGGGCGGCGTACCGGCACCGGCGCCTCGCTCTGCTCCTCCTCAGCGTCCCGGGTGGCGATCTGGTGCTTCGGGGCGGCAAACGCCAGCAGCGCCCGCTCCAACATCTGACCCACCAGCAGCGGCACCGTGAACGACCCCTTGATCCGCCCGTGCCCGTCCTCACGCATCCGGAACACCGCCGACTTCTCGGCCTCCCGCTCCTCGCGCTCGAGCTGTTCGGCCTCCCAGGCCTCGGCCACCTCCGGTGCGACGACTTCGAGGATCCGACGGCCCAGCACCCGCAGCGCCTTCGCGTCGTGGACCTCCGCGAACGCAACCAGCGCCTTCGCCGCCTGCTCCAACACGAACGGGTCGAGATCGTCGGGCAGCTCGTCCAGCGCTGTGCAGATCACCGACGCCTGCTCCGCCACCATGTCGCCACGACCGAGCGCCTCCCGCACCAGGTCGTAGCGATCCAGCCCCTCAGCCAGACGCACCTGGCGAAACGACTCGCGCTTCGTCGACCGTGTCGCGTTGGAGTGCCACACCGCCACCGACGGCGACGCGTTCGTCTCCGCCACCGCCACTGTCTCGGCGTGCGACAACAGCTGCGAGCGCACCTCCACCAACCGGGCCTCGGCCCGCGAGACCTCGACCAACGTCTGCGCGGTGGCCTCCTGGCTCATCGACCACAACGGCGTACCAGCCACCTCGTCAAGGGTGGCGTGCACCCGCGCGACAGCACCTCCGATGGGGTGCGCCGCGGTGGTGGCCATGAGTTAAGTATCTCAGGACCCACCGACAAAGCACCAGGTCAGAAGCCGTTTTCCACAGGCAGATCGAAACTATTTTCGAGGAGTTCGAGTCGGTGCGAAACTGACTGGTCGATGGTGCGAAAGCGACCGGTCGATGGTGCGAAACTGACTGCTCGGCCGGCCTCAGTAGCTGACGGAGCCGGATCAGGTCAGCTGCAGAGTCGTGACGCAGGTGGGGTCGTCGGGGTCCCGGGTGGTGATCGGCGCCGTCCCGGTGCGCCCGTCGTGGGTGATCGTCAGGGTCGCGTCGAGGTCGCGCGGCACCCACAGGCCCACGAACCCGTTGTCGTAGGTCCGGCGGGTCTCGTCGACGAGCACCTCGCCGTCGGCGGTGGTCAGCGTGACGTCGACTCTCTCGTCGCCCAGCTCACCGACGCAGGTGGTGAGGCTGTGGAAGTGGCACTCGTGGGTCTGGTCCACGTAGGGCGCGACCGAGACGTAGACCTGGTCCTCCGGCATCGGCAGTCGCGCCTCGCGGCCCTGGTCGTCGGTGACCACGACGGCGTCCGGCTGCACGGAGGCCATCAGGTCGCCCGGCCGGTCGGCCAGGGCCATGGTGTCGAGCCGCTCGATGACCTCCGGGGCCTCGAGCCCCGCGAGGTCGTGGTCGGCCAGCACCGCGGCCGCAGACGACGCAGAAGAGGAGGAGGGCTGCGCCTCCGGGCCGGATGCGCAGCCGGCGAGCAGCAGCCCGCAGGCCACCACCGCTGCAGCGACGGACAGACGCGCTCTGGC